>NZ_KB893317.1 GCF_000374045.1 Segetibacter koreensis DSM 18137
TAAGGCAACATGAGTAATGTCTTGTTGCTGTAGCCATGCCTTTAAAGACAAAAGTTCAACTGTAGTAGCACCAAAAGTCTTGATTTGTCGCTCAACCCCTTGACGCATAATACAGGCTGTAACAGAGGCCTGATGCACATCAAGCCCGCAAGCTTTGATAACATCGCTTCTCATAATAATAAACTTTTAAATAAAATTAAAATGATTATAAACAGCCTCACAATTTTCATTCAGTAAAGTGAGCGCCGCTCATGGATATTTCATCGGCATCGACCACGACTTCGGAGTAAGGGCGGCTGACGCGGTTGTGATACAACCGTACATCTGGCCGATTGCCGGTACGTGGCAATCTTCTAGTTTTAGCTCTATCTTTCTTCGATTCGCATTACTCAGTCTCTATTTTATTTATGACTCGATAAAGTCTGTTCTGTTTTTAAATTAGTAACGTAGGCGCAGGAAGTCAGAAACTGACAGAACATAGCATTTTCCACCTTTTCTTTGGACTTTTCAAGTTTTCATTTTCAATTATTGAAGTCTTTGAAATTTTTATATAGTTGCTTTTCAACTTTTTATTTCTTGCACAGGGATAATGTATACCATCTGAAATTTTGTCCAGTTTTATCATGGTCTGAATACAGTTTAATCTGTTCATATTTTTCATAAAATCACCGCTTTTTCGAGCAAACACAAAGGGCCTAAAACAACTTAATTTGCCTCAACGTCGAGAGAATTTTTTGCATTATAATGAAAGAAAGGATGTCAAAAAATCCTTCAAGAACCATAGCTTCCTTTGCTGCAATATTGAATGATCTGATGTCTTTCGGAATACTACTAACTGCTTTGCTGTATTAGTTGCTAATTGATAACCTCCCGCATCATTTTTAATATTTCTTACCATTCAATTTAGACCGTGTTTTTTTAAAATGTACTTTCGCAAGTCTCCTGGAAATTCGTCACCCGTTGAAGGTTCAAGGGCGAACGATGAAAGATTTTTTTATAAAAATTGAAATCTGTTTTACCTGTTTTCGTTAGTTCTTTTAGGGTTAATTTAGACTGGCGGGTGAAAGAAAAAAGCACGTTTAATTCTGCAGAAAATCTCCTGCGTAGCTGTTGAAATACGGGATAGAGAATTAATCAAAATTTCAACTTTTCTAATCCCATAGTCATACCCAGCCATTCACCTTCCCATTGCTTTAAATGAGGGGTTTTTTCACTAGCAAGGGGGATAAATACCGGTAGCCCACAACTCTAATCTTTGATAAAGAATAACGGAACTTTCAAACGTTATCTACTGTATTAACTGCCCCAAACGGTCTGATGAATTTCCCTGTTGTCTCTTGTTCTTCGCAATGTATTTTCTAATTATTGGATACATCCCTATATCGCTATTCCTGATCCTGAATTTTATTGCATAATTCGGTTGTAAATAACCAAATCAGAAAGCGCTGTTTCCCTAACCTATCCTATTCACATGGAAACGCGAAATGGTTAAACTGTTTAGTAATAAATATTAGGAGAAGCGGATAAAATTCACTTCGTATAGTTACTCTTTCTCTTTGTCCAACGACCTTTTTAACATCGGGCTCTTTCCACCAATTTTACACAGTATGCGATGCCACAGGTGGAAATACTTATTTCGTGTGACAAGCAGTCTTATCGCAGGTCCAAACGATGGGGAAGCAGTTTGCAGCCGCATCAACGTTGGGCTACCGGGCTGTTGTTCGATAACTGCACTTTGCTCGAAGGCGGTATGGACTTTTTAAACCGCGGCGTTGCAGGCTCGGGAGATGGATGGACAATGGGTTGGGGTGTTGCCCCCAACATTGCTAAAACTTACATCATTCAAAATCCTCCCGGCGCAGCTAACTGGGCAATTGGTAATATTGGTTCGCGACTAAAAACTGCACGACTATTCGATTCCGCTCCCATATTAGAAGAAGGTTATTTCGATTCGCATGGTACGCCGGTTGCTCCTCAAAAAGCTCTACCTCGCACAGTTGCACGAACGTTTAGGTCAGCCCGCTTTAAATAATATTGGCTATGCTTCAAATACCGCAAGCATGTTTACAAATAAGTCATTAAAACCTTTGCCTCCGTTGCCTAAAGATACAGACCCCGTGATGGGAGAAAACCTTGCATTGCACCGACCAGTTTCAGCAAGCAACACCCGCGGAAACACAACCCAGTTTATACCCGAACGCGCATTAGATGGAAACCCTAAAACTTATTGGGCTACCAACGATAAAGTAACCACTGCAACCTTCGAACTCGACATGGAAAACCCTGTTGATGTTAACGCCGTAGAGCTCGCAGAGGTGATGGAACTCGGTCCACGCATACAAGCCTATAAAGTAGAAGGCCAGGTAAACAGCGACTGGAAACTATTATCTCAAGGCACAACCGTAGGTGCTCGTAAGGTTGACAAATTTCCAACAGAAACCGTGTGGAAAGTAAAGATTACCATTACCAAAGCAAGTGGATACGTAGCCTTGAAAAAGGTCGGGCTGTATTTGCAGAAGTAATTTTTGGGGACCAGCAGTAGTTTTTTATGGCGACATCGTTGTGTCACTCACTTGTACTGATGGTAGCCCCTGCAGCGAATACCTTTCGAGTAGCTTCTTGTAACTACCACTATTCGAATATGTTAATCTGGCAGAGAGGCTGTTGGCAGCATACTTTTTGTGTTATAAAACCCTTAAAATTAGTAATATGTCGGAATATCGAAACAGACATCTTGATTGTGTTTTAAAGTCCCATAATATTGAGAACAATGAGGATTTGATGACCGCTTATCGTAATAAAAGAGGTAAGGTGCGGGAAGATTTAAAAAAGAAGTTTGAAGGCGAGATATATCAGATTCTCCATTCCGGCTCTTACAAGAAATTTACTGCCGTAAATATTAAATTCGATATGGATCTTGTAGTTCCCTTTTCAAAAGATGAAGCCGATGCTCTAGAGAAGATCTATAATGATTTGTATAAATACTACGATACGGAATACAGAAAAAAAGACACGTCGCTATTAGAAGTAAAAGCGCAAAAGGTAGCTATAGGACTAACTTTTTTTGTGGATGGAAAACTACTCGATCTGGATATAGTTCCAGGAAGAGAAATAAATGATTATGAAAAAGATGGGGATCTTAATTTGTTTGTGAACGACAGGCGCAACGGGAACAGTAAGGCTACGACACTTAAGACTAATATTGAAAAACAGATTGATAATATTAGGAATAACTCTGTAGCACGAGAAACAATAAAGCTTTTTAAAATTTGGAAGCGCCGCAATAATGGACAAATAAAATCTTTTGTTATAGAGCTTATTGTAATTAAAGCACTTGAAGGATATGCAGGTGCATCGGATAGATGGTCAAAATTAAAGCATGTGCTTACCTACATTAGAGACAACATTAAGACTGTCCGTTTAGTTGATCCGGGAAACACTAATAATATTGTAAGCGACTCCCTTGAAGATTTTCAAAAAAACTCCATTTCTGAAACCAGCAAGTGGATGTTGGAAGACTTGGAGAAAAATGAGAAATCTATTGAACGGTATTTTCCTGTAAATACTGAATACCCCTGTAAGGAAGAAAATAAAAGCGCGTATATTATTGGCGCCAGCAAAAAACCTGATCAATTAAACGACGAAGACTTTGGATAATGATGATCTGCTTTTAATCAACCAGATTTTGCAGGCAACCTCGTGGATTAAGGTAACGAAAGAGGTTGCCAGACTAGAGTCGGGTGTAGGTGTTGCGGAGTTTCATATCCCAACTTCAAAAGAAACGCTAATTGTTAATGTGTTAATCTCGCCGGACTTTCCCTTGCAAGGGTTAATGTTTGTATGTACAAATATTTCAGGTTATAATCACCAGATGCATAACGGCAATCTTTGTCTAGTTGCAGCCCCAGCCGCAACAATTGCAGATAGATTGACACTAGAATTAGAAAAGCTTCAAAGATGGGTGGAAAAATATTACATTAATGAAGAATCCGATGAACACTATGAATACCTGACATTTAATAACCCTCAGCCAATTCCCTTTATTTTCGACGAGGATAGATTTAAGTCGCCCATCGTTCGTGATTATGGAAGTTTTACCTATGGTATACTCCAAGAGTATCAAAACAATGGGACCACTTCTGCATCCTACATTGTTCGAAATCTCGGCAATAGAGAAAGCAGGTGGTCGGAAAGTTTTAAAAAGAATGCTATCAAAGGTACATATGCAGGACTGTGGGTTAAATTAAACCAGCCACCCGTTATTTCGAGACGGCAAACAATAGAGGAATGGGTCGACCTCCTCAACTTATTCAATGCCTCGCAGATGACCGCCCTTTATGAAGCCTCTCTCAATTTTAAAAAAATTTCTGCTTTTAGTGATGGTTTTATTCTGGCGGTTGGTTATGATGTTCCGATAAATAATGATACCGAGGTTCATTGGGAGACTATATACGTAAAATATGAAAGCTTTCCCGTTGAAGTAATAAATCAAAAATTTCATCTACGCCTGGGCGCCGAGAAGACGATTCAGTGGTGTCAAACCTCAAATGCTAGCTACGAGAGAATGTTTGGAAGGGGGAAGCTTGGAAAACAACTGACAGACAAAAAAATACTCATAATTGGAGTGGGAGCTATTGGAAGTTGTTTCTTTAAAGCTCTTATTCGGGGTGGCTGTCGAAATATTACAATAAGTGACGGAGACCTTGTTGAACCGGGAAATGTTTGCCGTGCGGCACTTGACTTTACAAACTGCTACGCTTCAAAAGTATTCCACTTGTACAAACAGGGTATCGAAATCTCTCCCTTCACTGAAATAGAAATGTTGAACAATATTGAGCCAGTTCGTAAAGAGCATAAACTTTACCAAGAATTAAAAGCCAAATTAAGCAATTACGATTTTATTTTTGATTGCAGTACGGACAAATATCTTTCGATAATGTTGGATGAGATGGGAATTCCTGGACAAATTATTAATCTTTCAATCACGGACGAAGCAAAAGATTTAGCTGTAGTCACGGGGTATGGTAATATTCATTTGATAAAAAATGCATTATTTAATAGGATTTCAACAGGTAAGACCGAACAGTTCTTCGTAGGCACCGGATGCTGGAGCCCGACTTTTAGAGCATCCTTTGTCGATATAAACACATTATTAATGCTTGCTTTAGCTGAAATGAACAATCGATTTAAAAAAGATATACCGATAAATAGCTTTTTTGTGAAGAAATCACAAGTAGAAAGCCATCCTGCTACTTACTCAATTGACTATAATGTATAGAAGATACATTAATAGCGACGGCTTGGTCATAATGCTGCCCTACCAAATATTTGAAGAAATAAAAGTACAGGTAGCGAAATTTTATCCGGTTGAATGCGGTGGAATATTTGTCGGCAAACTATTAGATAACAACTCCGTACTGATTGTTGAAATTATGATGCCAGAAAAGTTTAAAAGTAATCGGTTCTGGTTTTACCGTATATCTGCTTTTCTAAACAATTGGCTATCCAACGTTTTCAAAAGAAATAATGGAGAGGTAATGTATTTAGGGGAATGGCACTCTCATTGTGACGCCCCTCCTTATCCCAGCAAAAAAGACTTAGGTTCGATGATCAGAATTGCTCAAAGCGAAAATGTAAGGATACAAACACCATTGATGCTTATAGTAGCCTACGACGGAAAGAATTATAACGAGCAGTTTTATATATTATTTGAAAACAAATTAATCCAGTA
Organism: Segetibacter koreensis DSM 18137; assembly: GCF_000374045.1. Lineage (GTDB taxonomy): Bacteria > Bacteroidota > Bacteroidia > Chitinophagales > Chitinophagaceae > Segetibacter > Segetibacter koreensis. Next base: position 5,732 of record NZ_KB893317.1, read on the forward strand.
TGCCAAACAAGATTGAACTAAAACAACTATTTAATGGATTGCAGAAACAAATGTCCGCACAACTTAATACTAACAGAGAATTTATTGAACATCCCGGTTCAAAGGGTGATTCGTTAGAAAACGCTTGGATCGAATGGTTGAGAAAATATTTGCCAAATAGATATTCAGTTGATAAAGCCATTGTAATAGATCACGAGGGTAGCATTAGCCACCAAATGGACATCGTGATATATGATAATTGGTTTACTCCATTCATTTTTTCTCAAAACGGTTTTTATTATATACCCGCTGAAGGAGTATATGCTGTATTTGAAGTTAAGCCAGACATACAAGGTAATGTAGATAAACAAAACTATATCGAATATGCAGGGGATAAAATTGAAAGTGTTAGGGTATTAAAACGGGAAGCAGCAAGTTTTATAAACGGAGGAAAAAAATTTGATGCGCGGCCATTAACGAAAATTGTAGGAGGCATTTTAACTAGCACAAATTCTTTTTCACATAAAAACAATAACACTCTGGTGGGTCATATTCAATCTTTGCAAAACTTAAAAACTATCGACTTGGGTTGCATTGCAGATTACGGAAGTTTTTATGTTGACTATAAGCCAAATGAAGAAATCGAAAAGGTTGGGCAAGATGCTTACTTAGAGTTCTACCAAAAGAGGAAATTTAGTTCTGTTGAGTTTAGCAAACCGGAACATTCTATGGTCACATTTTTTATGCAGTTGACAAGATATCTACAACAGGCAATAGGAACAATTCCTGCAATCAATTTGAACGCGTACTTAAAAAGTATAGGTGAAGAAGTTGATGAACAAATTTAAAAAATTGCTTTTGTCACAAAACTTCGATAGCTATTGCTGTCGTTAGCTATCGAAGTTCTATCATTTTGTCGCGAAGCCTTAGGTGGAAGAAAGATTTTCGATCTTCCTCTCTAGATCAGATACTTTTTGAGTTAACAAGTCCGAAATTCGTGCCAGTTCGCTTTGCAAGTGTCCTGTTCTGTCTTTTAAAAGGGCCACAGACCTTTCCAATTGATGTACATTTTCCTTAAGTTTTTCCACTTCAGTTTGATCCGCCATTTCTGTTATTTTTAATGCAAATATAAAAAAATCCTTCCCTGCTGTACGCAATGACGAAGCATAGGCGGACGTACAGTGAGTGACACAACGATGATGAGTAATGTTACTTATGCTGGTAACATAAACAACACTTCGACAAGCTTAGTGTGATAAACGGGTACAGGTCAGTGTTACAAAGAAAAACAAATGTCATTGCGAGGAGGAACGAAGCAATCTGCTTAAAGAAAGTAGATTGCTTCGTTCCTCCTCACAATGACGAAGGATAGGCGAACGTACAAGTGCTCTTCCACAACGATGATGAGTAATGTTACTTATGCTGGTAACATAAACACTTCGACAGGCTCAGTGTGACAAGTAACAGGCTCAGTGTGACAAACAAGCGAGCTCAGTGTGACACATAATAAAATCAGAGTGACAAATAACAGGCAAGTAACAAGCATGTCAGGCTGAGCTTGATGAAGCCTTGATGAACAGCGTTAGTATGATGAGCAACACTTCGACAAGCTCGGTTTCGACAGGCTCAATCTGACATTGTATTGTTATACCGGCACTATTGTATAGGTCTTTCCTTTCTGGGTTTTAAAATCAATTACGTAGCCTTTGTCGGTGTTAATCTGCTGCAACTTTGCGCTTGGATTTTTTATGTAAGCGGATTTGCCGTAAGCGGTATTTAATGGATTGGGATTGTCGCCGGTTGCAGGGGTAGATTTAGTTTCAACCACTTTGACGGGACCAGTTGCTCGTAAACGACAGTTGCCACCTAAAGCAGCATATATCTTGCTTTGAACAAGCCTGCCATCTTTCCAGTTAATATCAATTGTAAAATTGCCTCTTGCCTTAATGCCTTTTATAGAACCTGTTTGCCAAGCAGCAGGCAACGCTGGTAGCAATGAAATTTGTCCGTCGTGACTTTGCAAAAGCATTTCGGTAATGCCGGCTGTTGCACCAAAGTTTCCATCAATTTGAAAAGGCGGATGTGCATCAAAAAGGTTGGGATAAGTGCCACTACCGCCCATCACCTCACGCTTTTCGTTAGGGTCGATATAGGTGAAAGCTGAACTTAGAATTTTATAAGCATGTTCACCATCGTGCAACCGTGCCCACCAGTTTATCTTCCACGCCATAGACCAACCAGTACTAACATCGCCACGATGACTGAGCAATTGTTTTGCGAAGGAGTTATTCCTGTCTATATTTTGAACAGGAAATATATAAAAGCACGAAGTAAATTTGAAGTCGCTTCGGCCCAATCCTAAAGGTATTAGGCATGATTTATCACAAAATCTTAAAGTGAGCGAGTTATGATGAAGTATAGTGACAAAGCAGTAATGAAGGCTGTTGCAATATGTTACAAACCGTACCTAAAACCGGAAGAAGCTATGATTTATTGTAACCTTGGCCGCACTCAGCTTGCGAAGAAATGTGAGGAATATGGCATATTTAAAAATAACAACGGATATTATAAAAAAGAAGACCTTGATCTTATATTATCAGCCGCTCCTACAAAATACGATGACGCTGCGAAGAAGCTTAAACTATAAAGTAGGAAGCTTCTTAATAGCTTCTTTAGCACTATCCTGCAAGTACCTTTTATAAGTTTGTTGAACATATTTTGTTGTCGTATGACCAAGCATACCTGCAACGGTTGCCAGATCAATACCTTTTTGTTGAAGTAAAACAGAAAAACTGTGGCGAGCACAGTGCCAGGTAATGTGCTTGTCCAGTTTAGCATCCAATGCCCATTTACCCAAAACTTTGTTTGCACCGTCCTGAGTCGGCAAATGAAAAACGAAACCTTCTTTTCTTTCACCCGCTATTTGTAAGGCTATTTCATGTAACGGTACTTCAAGCCGTACACCCGTTTTAACTTGTACGAGTACAATAGAATGTTCCTTAACATTTTCCCACTTTAAAGGCTTGACGTCTGCCCATCGCAATCCTGTATACAGAGAAAAAACAAAGCCTTTTTTTACTTCGTAATTGGTGCATGGGGTGTTCATCAATCTAATATAATCGTCTTCTGTGAGGATCTCTTTTAGGTGTTTGTTTTTATTTGACTTGGCAACTACATCTTCTGATGGATTGATTCTGAAATATCCATCTTTTTTTGCAGCTTTTAACACGCGTTTAAAGCGCATAAAGTAGTTAGCGGGAGTTTCCCCATTATATTTTATTAGCAAATAGTTTCGAAATCCTTCGCACAAATTTTCGGTAATATCAATGGCAGAAATAAAATCTTTCTTAAGAAAGTTCTTGAACGCCGTAAGGCTCGTTTCTAAATGTCGGTTTCCAGCCTTTCGGTTCGCCTTGATATAATCAGAATAGTAATCCAGGAAGTTTGCTTTGAGTTTATGCTGCGGAACGTATGAAGAATTTATTGATTGCTGGTCGAGCACCATCTGCGACCTCTTCGTATCCAGAATTATAAGCGCTTCTTTATTATGGTTTTTCTCTACCTGATTCCTTGGCTTTATCCAACTAAAAATTCCAGTAGCTTTCCGTTGCCCGGTGGACTTACCCCATTCTAAATAGTACCAAAGCTTTTTATTGTCTCTCGACGGCTTGGACGAAATATTTATATTCATATTACAAATATAAAAAAGTGTTCGCCAACCTGTTCGCCGTTTGTTCGCCATAATAGGAGGTAGAAAGCGAAAAAAAGCGGTAAAAAATGACGAACGGGAAACAAAAAACCCTTGTAAATCAATGATATTCAAAGAAGTACAAGGGTTATCAAGTGCCCAAGACTGGATTCGAACCAGCACATCCTTTCGAACGCTGCGACCTGAACACAGTGCGTCTACCAATTTCGCCACTTGGGCAGTCTTTTTATTCTAAAACTGCAGAAGCTGCAAATATAGAAAAAGATATAGCAAACTCAAATAACCTTTGATGCAAGACCTTCTATGTCTTAGGTATCTCGCCTGCCACACAAATAATGGCACTGCCCCATGGCAATATTATTGCATCTTACATTTCAAAATTATTGCTTTTAATTAATTTTTAATCATACTAATATGGAACTAAGTAAAGACCAGTTTCCTGTTGTTGTTCAGGCTTTCGAAATTACTGACAATAAAGAGTTTTTTGTGGCTGAACAAGTGGTTAACAGCCAGGCAGAAGTGGAAACCTTTTCAACCCGCTACTCAGGTAAAGTGATTAAAGCAAGAGCATTAAATTCAACAGAAGTTAACCAAAACAGAACTGTATATTCAAAACAGCGAAAAACCCCGATCGGTACTATTTTGCTGATAATACTTATTATTATTATTGTTTTAATAGCTATTGGTTATTATACAGGTTGGATACAAAAAACGTTTGGAATAGGTATGTAATTAGTTTATATAAAGTGCGATGAGTGTAAAAAAATTATGTTCTTTTCACTTGATCATTATTTATAAAACGTACTAATTGAAATATATTCTTATCTTATCCCAATATTAATGCATCTGCATTTATAAATATTCTTGCCTAATTTTGTTTCTATAAGTCATGGTTGCTGTAAAGTCAGAACCTGCTTCTTAAAAATAATGTATCTAAGGAGGGCTAAAAAGATTAGTTTATAATTTTTTTAGTATAAAAGGACAACTATTCATCTTAAAGAGAAATGTAAAATTCAGGAGCAACTGTAGAAATATTAAGTTCAGCCTTTCTATCCACAACCTTTTCACACTCTTTTTTTCATATTTCGATTCCCAAGGCATTTGAACTAAGTTCGCAGTTATAAATTGTGTGAAGTGAGATTAAAGTCATTAGAAATCAAGGGGTTTAAGAGTTTTGCCGATAAAACGGTGGTGAACTTTGACGAGGGTATTACCGGAATCATTGGACCGAACGGTTGCGGCAAGAGCAATATTATTGACAGTATCAGGTGGGTTATTGGCGAGCAAAAGATTAGTGCGTTGCGAAGCGAAAACCTTGAGGCGTTGGTTTTTAACGGCAGCCGAACACGTAGTGCAAGCGGTCTTGCTGAGGTAAGCCTGACTTTTGAGAATACAAAAAACCTTCTGCCAACAGAATTCAGCACCGTAACTGTAACTCGTAAATTTTATAAAAATGGCGACAGTGAGTATCGCTTGAACGATGTTAGTTGTCGTATGAAAGATATTCATAACCTTTTTATGGATACGGGTGTAAGTACCGACAGTTATGCTATTATAGAATTGGGGATGGTCGACGATATCATTCGTGATAAGGAAAACAGCCGCCGGCGTATGCTAGAGCAGGCGGCCGGTATTACCATTTACAAAACCCGTAAAAAAGAGGCGAAGGCAAAATTGGATGCCACCGAGGGAGACCTTAATCGTATAGAGGATTTATTGTTTGAAATCAATAATCAGTTAAAAACTCTTGAGAACCAGGCGAAAAAGGCGGAGAAGTACTACGAGATAAAGAAGGATTATAAAGAGATCTCTGTCGAGTTGGCAAAGGCTTCGCTGGAAGGTTTTAATGATACTTACCGGGAACTAAACGAACAACAGGAAACTGAGACAGACAAAAAAATACGTCTTGAGGCAGAGATTGCTACTGAAGAAGCAGTAATTGAACAGGAAAAAGTAGGTTTTATTGAGAAAGAAAGAGCGTTGCAAAGTTTGCAGCACGAGTTTAACGACCTGGTGCAGAAGCTCAGAACGCATGAAAATGAAAAGAAACTTGCGACGCAAAAGCTGCAATACCTTAAGGAAAAGGAAAGCAGTATTAAAGCGTTTCTTGAAAGAGCGCAAGGTCAGTTAATTGGTATTGATGAATCAATTGAGTTTACTGTACAACAGTTAAGTGACGAGGAAGGAAAGCTCGGTAACCTTCAGCAGCAGTTGGATGAGATGAAAATGGATGTAGCGGTTAAACGCCAGGTGTTTGATGACAAACGTGTCACGATCGACCAGTTGCGCCGACAATACCAGGAGATTCAACGGAAACAGTTTGATGCAGAAAAGAAAGTGGCGGTTGCTGATGCATCTATTCAAAACCTTCAAAGGGGGTTGACGCAATTGAATGATGAAAGGCAACAGCGTGAAGGCCAGTTGAAACAATTGGAAGAACAACGCATTGATAAAGAGCATGAATTGGAGGATAAGAGGGTAGATCTCCGCCAATTGCAGGAGCAGCATGAAGCTACAAAGCAGCAGATCCTTGAGACACAGCAAAAGATGGAAGGGTTACGTAACAAACTTGCTGAGGAAAACCGCAAGCTGGATGCAAAACGCAACGAACACGCTTTACTGAAGAGTTTGATTGACAAAATGGAAGGCTACCCGGAGAGTGTAAAGTTTCTGCACAAAAACCCAAAATGGAATCATACCTCGCCTATTCTGTCGGATATTATCTACGTAAAAGAAGAATATCGTGCGGCAGTTGAAAATGTTCTTGAGCCTTATCTTAATTATTACGTAGTAAATGACCTCGAAGAAGGTATGCAGGCCGTTTATCTTTTAGATGCGAATCAAAAAGGCAAAGCAAATTTCTTTTTGTTAGATAGCGTTAATAATTATAAAAAAGTCGAAGAGCATCAACCTGCAAATACTATACGTGCGCTTGACCTCATTGAGGTAGAAGATAAATATAAGCACCTTGCTGAATACCTTTTGTGCAATGTTTACATTGCCGAAGGAGAAGACGCATTGCAGGACAGCAACGGCAGTATCGTTCTTGAAAAGCACGGCAAGTTTGTAAAAGGAAAGTTTTCATTAAGCGGTGGAAGTGTAGGCTTGTTTGAAGGAAAGAAAATAGGTCGTGCTAAAAACCTGGAAAAATTACATGAACAAATAGTTGCACAGGAAGCGGTTGTTAATGGTTTAAAAGCTGATATACAGGCCCGGCACAATGAAGTGATTGTTTACAACGACCAGTTAAAAGAGAATGTTATCAAACAAACTCAACAGGAAATAAACAACCTTACTAACCAATTGTTTGCATTGCAGAATAAGATTGAAAATTTTAATGCGATGCAAAACAGTAGTAAGAAAAAGCTGGATGAACTGGAAGAAAACCTTGAGGTTAACCAGGATTCCATTGCTGATGTGAGAGAGCAACTTACTAACCTGAATGAGCAGTTGCAGAGTTCTGCCAATGACATGAAGCTGCAAGAACAGGATTATAAGCTAGCCGAACAGGATTATAGCGAAGTGAACAGGCAGTTCAATGAAAGCAATCTTCAGTTTACCCGTCAGCAAAGTAAAATATCTGCTTTAAAAACAGAGCTCCAATTCAAGCGCAACCAGTTAAATGATTTAAACCAGCAAATTGGGAATAATGAGATTCAATTAAAAGAGGCAACAAACAACATAGCTGAAAATGAAGCAACATTAAATGATAATGATGAATTTCTTGTCAATTTAATGAGAATGAAAGATGATGAAGAGAAAAAGCTGAATGAGGCAGACCAGGCTTATTACAACCTGCGGAATGCGCTCGGTGGTAAGGAAAGTGAGTTACGTCATAAAGTAAAAAGCAAGGAAATAATTGACCATATTCTTACCGAAATAAAAGACAAGCTCAACGAATTAAAGCTTCAGCTTGCTGGTATGAAGGAAAGGCTGAACGTAGAGTTTAAGATAAACCTCGATCAAATTATTGATCAGCCTCGTTCGACCGAAACCCCTGTTCCTGATTTGGAGGCTGCCTCGGAGAGAATGAAGAAGAGGCTTGAAAATATGGGAGAGGTGAACCCGACGGCCATTGAAGCCTTCCAGGAAATGAAGAAACGGTATGACTTTATCGTCGAGCAGAAGAACGACCTTGTGAATGCAAAAGACAGCTTATTACAGACAATCCAGGAAGTAGAAACTACAGCCAACCAAAAGTTTTTAGATACATTTAACCAGGTAAGGGAGAATTTTCAGAAGGTATTCAAATCGCTGTTTACAGAAGAAGATCAGGGTGATTTGATTCTTGTTGACCCATCTAATATTGCTGAAAGTGGCATTGATATTATTGCAAAACCCAAAGGCAAACGGCCAAGCAGCATTGGTCAGTTGAGTGGGGGAGAAAAGACTTTAACGGCAACCGCGCTGTTGTTTTCTATCTACCTGATTAAACCTGCTCCTTTTTGTATCCTCGATGAAGTAGATGCGCCATTGGATGATGCAAATGTGGGCAAGTTCACTAAAATGATACAGCAGTTTAGTGAGAACTCACAGTTCATTATTGTCACTCATAATAAACAGACAATGAGTACGGTAGATGTAATTTACGGTGTGACTATGCAGGAGCCGGGCGTAAGTAAGCTGGTACCCGTTGATTTTAGGGGATTGGTAGATACGCCTGCCTCTACAAAAAAGGTTACGGTAGGATAATAAAAAGCAGCTGGTTGGGTAATATTGTCAAACGCTGGGTGAATGATAGAAAATTATAGTAAAAAAATTGACTTGATAGAATGCCCACGTGATGCAATGCAGGGCTGGAAATCTTTTATTCCAACTAAAAAAAAGGTTCAATATTTAACCAGCTTGTTAAAGGTTGGGTTTCATACGCTTGATTGTGGCAGTTTTGTATCTCCAAAAGCAATTCCTCAAATGGCTGATACAAAGGAAGTAATAAGCCAATTGTCTTTAGAAGGCATAAAAACAAAATTGCTTGTAATTGTTGCTAATCTTCGTGGCGCCCAGGAAGCGGTTACATATGATAATATAACTTACCTCGGTTTCCCTTTTTCTATCTCCCCAACCTTTCAATTACGAAATGCAAACAGCACGATTGAAGAAAGTGTACAAAGAGTAGATGACATACAAAACCTTTGCTTTAAAAATAATAAGCAGTTGGTTGTTTACCTCAGCATGGGCTTCGGCAATCCCTACGGGGATGAGTACAATGATGAAATATTATTGTATTGGGCTGATGAAATGGTAAAAAGAGATATTGGGATTATATCACTTGCGGATACGGTAGGAGTGGCAACTCCCGGCCAGATTGATTTTGCATTAAATACATTAATACCAACATATCCACAAGCTACATTTGGAGTGCACCTGCATTCAACCACTGCTAACTGGTTACAAAAACTGGAAGCTGCTGTAGCCGCAGGATGTAAAAGATTTGATGGCGCTCTAAGAGGTATTGGCGGTTGCCCTATGGCCTCTGACGACCTTGTCGGAAATATGAATACAGAATGGATGATTGATTATTTTAAAAATTACAATTTACTTCCTTCCATCAATGAAGAAGCTATGCATGAATCTTTGAGATTAGCGGAAGAAATATTTGTATAATAAACTGCGCTTTTGTCGCTTTATTTCTTCGCTATAATAAAAATAAAAATTTGCATTATAAATGTTTAAAAGCTATTTCAGCTTTTAAACATTACCGACCTCCTTTACACAGGTATCAAAACCTTCCCCTGCCTATCTTTGGGCAGCGTGTCCTGCATTTTTTTTTAAAATTTTAACCTCTTTAATGTTATTTATGAGAAGATTTTTATTTGCTATTCTGGCCTTTCTTACAATAAACAATTTTACAGTCGCCCAAGGCAAACTAAAAGCGATAAAGGCAGGTAAAGTAATAGATGTTGTTAATGGAACAGTTCTTACAAACCAGGTAATCTTAATTGACAGCAACATGATCACCGACATAGGTTCTGCGTTATCTATACCTGCCAATGCTGAAGTTATTGACCTCAGTAACGCAGTTGTATTGCCTGGTCTTATCGATTGTCACACACATCTTACCAGTCAGCCGAGTGGAGATTATTATGGCGATATTTTTCGCAAATCACCTATTGATATTGCTGTTACTGCACACATTTACGCAAAGCGTACTCTTGAGGCAGGTTTTACCAGTTGCCGTGATGTAGGAGCACCGGCTTTTGTAGATGTTGCATTAAGAAATGCTATTAACAACGGCGAAGTAGAAGGTCCTCATATGGAAGTTGCCACACTGTTTATTGGTTCTACAGGGAGCCATGGAGATTTAAATGGTTTTTCGCCATTTCTCGATTGGCAAATGCCAAAGCAAATGAGTGGTGTTGCTAATGGTGTAGATGAACTAAGAAAACAGGTAAGGTACAATATAAAATATGGCGCAGATGTGATTAAGTTTGGAGCGAGCGCAGGCGTTTTGTCTGAAGAAGAAAGTGTAGGCGGGCCGCAGTTTTCGCAGGAGGAGATGAATGCAATAGTTAGTGAAGCCAAAATGTGGGGAAGAAAAGCCTGTGCTCATGCTCATGGAGCTGAGGCTATTAAAATGGCTGTAAAGGCGGGTGTCGCATCTATTGAACATGGTAGTCTTGTTGATGATGAAGGCATTAAATTAATGAAGCAAAATGGTACATACCTCGTTTCCGATATTTATGATGACGATTATATTTTAAGTGAATATTCCAAACTCGGCTATCCCGAAAAAATAATTAATAAAGAAAAAATGGTAGGAAAACTGCAAAGGGAAAACTTTGAAAAGGCGGTAAAAGCAGGAGTGAAAATAGCATTCGGAACAGATGCGGGCGTATACCCGCATGGCTGGAATGCGAAACAATTTTTTTATATGGTAAAATTTGGTTTAACTCCTATGCAAGCTATCCAGTCATCAACAATCAATGCGGCCGACTTGCTCGGTTGGAAAGAAAAAGCAGGATCAATAACTAAAGGTAAATGGGCTGATTTGATAGCTGTTGAAAACAATCCTTTAAATGACATAACGGTTTTAGAACATGTAAAGTTTGTTATGAAAGATGGAACAGTTTACAAGAATGAATTAAAACATTGAAAAACAAAATAACTATTAGAGGCTGACGAAAGAAACTCAGATAAACTCCAACAGTACAATTGATTTTACAGTAAATAATAAAAATATACACATTGCTTTTAAACAATTAAAAATATATAGAAAAAAAGTTAAATTTGATAATTGTTAATCTTTTAAATTGTTTATTATGCAAATAGTAAAGGTTATTGAAATCATTTCAATTTCAGATAAAGGAATTGAAGATGCAATACACAATGCGGTAACGCAAACTTCTAAGACCATCCATAATATAGACTCTGTTTATGTTAAGGAGATAAAAGCACATGTAAAAGATGGAAAAGTCACTACGTTTGGAGTTGATTGCCAGATTTCTTTTAGGGTCGATTCGACACAATAAGTTATTCCGTGTATTCCCTTCAAAGCTGTTGTAATCAAAAAATTGCAACAGCTTTTTTACTATGGAATGTATTATTTACGGTAATCTTTCGACGGTCTCATCTTCTGAAAATTTCAGTTAATGCCTTAGGTTTGTAACCATGAATTTACAACTAAATCGAATTTCTTTTGGTAATCCGGCTGACAATGGAAATGTTTTAACCCCGCAGGAAGCGGAAGCGTTATTGAACAAATGGGTTTTGAACGACCGTTTGAAATTGCACATGAAGCAGGTGGGTTTTCTTATGAAATGCTGGGCAAAAGAAAAAGAGCAGTTGAGTGAAGATGATCAATGGAGATGGGAACTGGCAGGCTTGCTGCATGATGCAGACTGGGATCAATGGCCCGAAGAGCATTGCAGAAAAATAATAGAAGAACTGGAAACAAGACAGGTAGATCCTGAAATTATAAGGGCAATAGCATCGCATGGGCCGGCACATTTTGGAGTACAGCCTGAAACTAAAATGGATAAAATGTTGTATGCCTTTGATGAGTTAAGCGGCCTGATACATGCCTACTCTCTTATGCGCCCAAATGGATATGAAGGAATGGATGTAAAAGGTGTAAAAAAACGTGTAAAGGAAAAAGCTTTTGCAGCCAGCGTATCAAGAGATGAAATAAATGACGCATTGAACCGCGCAGCAATATCAATGGATGAGCTGATAAATTTTATTGTAAAACGGCAGGGAAATGTTTCCGTATGATAGAGAAAAACTGCTATTTCTTTTGAATATTAAACTGATGAAGGCCGTTTTCTACAGAATAAGTAATGGATAAGTTGTGCGTGTCACATATTCTTTTAACTATAGCAAGCCCAAGACCATTTGAGGTGTCTGCACTATTTTTTGATTTATTAAAGCGTTTAAATAATTGCTGCGAATCTATAGGCGGCAGATTACTTGTATTGCTGATTTGATATCTATTATTATGTACTGAAATTATAATTTTTCCTCCAGAGTAATTATACTTAACAGCATTTCCTAGTAGGTTACTTATCAGGGAGTCTGCAAGAAATGGATGCAGGTTTAATATAAAGTCTTTCTCAAAATTTGTTTTTGTTATAATTTGTTTGTCTTTAATAAGCTCGTCAAATAATTTCAGATATTTTTTTGTAATGTCCGTCAGGTTGTTCGTTTCATTTGTTTCATACTGGTTGTTCTCAATTTTGGCCAATAACAGCAATGACTGGTTTAATTTGCTTAAACGACTCAAGGCCATGCTAGCATCCATGATAGATTGTACCTGGTTGTCGGTGAGGTTGCTGTCCTGCAGCAGTAACTCCATTTTGCTTTGCACGACTGCAAGAGGAGTTTGCATTTCGTGGGCAGCATTTTCGGTAAACTCTTTCATATTTACGTAGTCATTATGAATTTTTGTAGTCATTGAATTAAGAGATGCATTTAATTCATTAAATTCTTCGATTGCCGTTTTTTCAAATCGTATCGCTTCCATCTTTTGCAGTTCTGCATTTCTTATTTTTTCAAGAGAATTTCTAAAGGGTTTCCAAAGCCTTGTACTTATAAACCAGTTGAAAAGTATAGTTGTAGCAAACAGCCCTATGAATACAAAGAACATTATTCGTGTAATATTTACTTCAAGTGCGGATTTTTGCTCCTGCGATTTGCGAATGATTATTTGGTAAGGAACGCCGTTTACGGGAACTATGTGTGATAATTGCCGAAAAGGAATTTTATTATTGGCTTTTGTATCATAAATGTCCTGTATCGTAGGGTATGTAGCAACGGGGGCATTTACAGGGTAAATTAACAGTTCAGGAGTTCTTAAAATAAAGGTTGTACCGTTATCAGATTCATTTTGCAGGTATCTTATCCATTGCACTTCTTCAGCTACCAGTTCCTCATCCATTCTGTGATCTAGTTCTTTGCTAAATTGCATGAATAAATAAATTCCTGCCACTACAAGCAGGGGAACCATTGCGATTAAAAAATATAATGTGGTTTTTGTAAGCAGCTTCATAATCCGTTTTTTATCTGACCTGCGATTTTTACTTTTTTTTTAATAGCTTGTATAAATAGGATTTTATGTTTTAGGTTAATTGATAATAAGGAAATGAAAGTGTTTTTTAATTTTTTGAATTATTCATGTTCCGGCTAATTATAATGTACAAGAGTGCGACGCAACGGAAGTTTAATAGAATTGCAAATGCCGGGTACACAAAATTAAATATCGGTAAATCGGTATCCTGTTCCATATACTGTTTTAATATAGTCTTCGCACCCTGCATCTATTAATTTTTTTCTCAGGTTTTTTATGTGTGTATAAATAAAATCATAATTGCTGACCTGTTCATACTCGTCGCCCCATATATGCTCTGCGATGGCCGCTTTTGTAAGTACCCTGCGCTGGTTCGCAATAAAATATTCAAGCAATTGATATTCTTTATCAGTTAGTTCAACCGTTTTTTCGTTAACAGTAACCCGCAAAGCTTCAGGATCAAGTCTTATTTCATTGAATAATATCGTCTTGCTGCCACCAAAATTCCTGCGCCTTATAATAGCATTGATGCGGGCATTTAGCTCTGATAAATGAAACGGTTTTGTGAGATAATCGTCTGAACCTAATTCAAGCCCCTTTAGTTTATCTTCTAAGGCATTTTTTGCAGAAATAATAATGATACCTGCCTTAGATTCTATTTTCTTTAATTGTTTTACAATGTCTAAACCGCTTCCATAGGGTAAGCCGATATCGACCACTACGCAATCGTAATTATAATTATATACTTTTTCCATTCCTGTCACAAAATCGCCTACCACTTCACAAACAAATCCCTGGTGCTCCAGGTATTTTTTTATAGACTGCTGTAATCCTGACTCGTCTTCTATTATTAAAACTTTCATTTCTATAAAATTAATAAAAGCAGCGTTTTGTTTGATTGAATTGGTAAACAATATTGAAATAATGAGAGCATGTTTATGCAATCAGTATTTTATAAAACAAAAAAGCTGCTACAAGTGTAACAGCTTTTAAAGAACCCGTTGTAAAGTTTACAATTAATTCTTCACAAATTTCTTGCTAATCATTATGTTATCGCTTACTATACTTACGATGTACATACCTGCACTTAAAGAAGTCACATCTGCTTCAATAGTTTTACCTGATAAAGCCACCGGCATTTTTTTAATTAAAATTCCTGAAAGGTTTGTTATAGACAATTGTGCTTGTTGATTATTTAACTGTAATCCATCGACGTTTATTTGTATTTTGTTGATGGCAGGGTTTGGAAATACTTTTACGTTATATACTGCATTTTCAACTTTACCTGCAAGTGCGCTTCTTAAATTAAGAGAATGCTCGTTGTTAGTGAGTTGTGTTGTATCAGCAAGACTGCGGCTCGCAGTTTGTGCTTCTACTAGTATGGTGGCACTGGCAGATTTGGTAGCCGTACCTTTATCATCTATAGCTACAGCAGTTATTGTATAATTTCCTGCTCTTACATTTTTCCAGTCCCAGCTATAAGGAGCGTTTAATTCTGTATGCAATAAAGTGGTGCCATTATAAAACTGAACTTTTGTTATTTTTCCATCCGCATCGCTAGCGTTAGCGCTTATATTAACCGTTGCTGCTGCTTTATAATACGTTGCATTTACCTTAGGGCTTGTAATAGTTACGTTGGGAGCTACATTGCCTGCTACAACTGATACTGTTACAGTTTTAGAGATGGTTACATTGCCATTGTTATCTGTGGCTTTAGCGGTAAGAGTATGAGTTCCTGCAGGTACATTGTTCCAGGAGTAAGTATAAGGTATGTAGAACTCGGTATGAAGTAAAGCTGAGCCATCATAAAATTCAACTTTTGTTATTTTTCCATCTGCATCGCTTGCATTAGCACTGATATTGATTGTTGATAAAGCTTTATAACCCGTATTTATAGTAGGACTTGTAATGCTAACAGCGGGTGCTGCATTTTGAAGAGTTTTTTGCTCCTGGCCATCTTTTATTAAAACTGCAGATTGGTAAGGTTGCAGTTGGATACTGTTTGAATATTTATTGTTTTTTACGTCTACATAATTGCCATCTAAACTTACTGTTTTTATTACTTGGCTTGGGTTAAATACAAACCTTATTGAGTCATCAGGATTGGTGGCAGTTGCTTCCGCTTCGTATAGTTGTATGTTATCAAGATAATAGGTGCTTTGCGCGTCAACAAATAAGACTACAGAACCGCTTGCCTCATTTTGTGATGGCGTGAATAACATTTCATTTTCACTTCTTGTTGTAGTTACCGGTTGAGATTCTGCAGATGTAATAGGTTTATATTGAGAACTTCTTAAGTACGCACTGATGCTCATACGAGAAGAACCTTTTATACTGTATTTTAAGATATACTTTTTGTCAGAAGAAAGGGCTCCTATACCTATCACAATAGAAGAACTTTTGGCTGAAGGAACGACCTTAACATAACCACCGTCTAGAACACCTGAATTTGCCCATGATGTTGTACAATTGTTGCCCCAAAGCTTAACGTCTTTACTGGAATTAAAACTTCCAAACGCGTACTTATTTGAGCCTACAATGCCATTAATTTTAAATGAGGTTATTTGTTTAGCGCTGGTTTTTGACTGAGGATCTAAATTGTATTGTAGTTTCCATCCTTCCAGATCACGTTTTACCTGGTGTTCTTGTGCAGAGTTTAGATAGATTGTATTTAAAAGTACATTTCTATCGTCAATTGGTCTTGCATAGTAATTACTATCTAGTCTTCCTATATTATTTATATCACTGTTATCAAACTTACTTGCAATAACAGAAACCGGCTGTGTTATAGTCTTTGAAAAGAATATATTGTTAGTAATTGTATTGTTTCTGAAGCCGCCGGAGATATTGTGCTGCATATGAAGCTGTCCGTGCCCATTATTAAATAAAGTGTTGTTTTTTACAATAACATCCCTTGCATTATTAAGAAAAAGTCCCTTATTGGAATTAGCAATAGTATTACCGGCAATTTCCACTCCATTTACCAACCCATCCATATAAATACCCTCGGCGGAAGAATTGGTTGTATTTGTGCCCGCAGCTGCTCCTATGCCATTCAATATTATGTTACCTGTTACTTTTCTTCCATAATTTGTAACATCAGAGTTATTATAGGTATAAATTCCGCCTCCATCATCTTTTACAAAACAAAAGTTATCGATATAGTTATTCTTAACTATGCAAGAATCGCCACCCATTTGTATGCCAATGAAACCGGAATTAATAACCTGGTTATATTCTGCGATTGAGCTTTTATTAACCCTGATGCCTGCACCCTGTCCCTCGCCGCTTTGACCCATACCCGGTACAGCATATGAGTTCCTTATAATATTATTTCTAATTATAGCATAAGTGTTGGAAGTACCCACTGATATGCCATTGTTATAAGAATTTGAAACAGCACAGTTTTCAATCGTGAAATATGCATGATTTGAAACCTTAACACCATCTATTCCTGAAAATTGAACGTCACAGTTTTTAACAGTTAAATTTCTTCCCTTGTTAAAGCTGATTGCACTATTGTTTACTCCTTTTAAAGTTAAATTGTCAAACACAACATAACTTTTATTTAAGGCAGATATAGCGTAGTCGAGAGCGCTAGCTGTAACTCTGAAAGATGAAGGAGATTTTTCTCCAAAATAAACACTTACTTTTTTAGCGGCTTTGTCATAATACCACTCACCAAGCTGATCGAGGGTTTTAATACTGTTTTGAATAAAATAACCGAAGTTATTGTTAGGTTCTGAAATACCTGAATAATATAGAGTGTTTCCTGAGTGAGATGTAATTTTAGACCTGTTGAGTAACCAATGCGCAGGACGTGTCACCAACTCAGCGCTTGTCCAGTTTGGAGAAGACGATAGTTGATTATCGGTTATAGATGTTTTGCCTGAATGAGATTCAAGGGTTAAATAACCGGTATTAGGATAACGGCCCATTGGCTGTTGCTCATCATTTAGGAGTAAAATCCCAAGATTTGAACCTAAAGAGGTATTGTAGCTTTCGTAAATACCATGACCGACAGAAACCCAATTAGTCAGGGTAGTTAAGCCAGTTATAACCGGTTTGTCACCGGTACCATAAGCACCAATAACAATTGGTGAGCTTGCAGTTCCTGATTTATTTACAGTAATTGACCCGTAAAAGGTTTCACCGCGCTTTAATAATACAGCATCACCTGGTTGAAGGCTGCTGAAATAACTATTTAGTCTGCCTATTGTCTTCCATGGAGTGGAAGGATTTTGCGCCTGTGCTGCAGTTCTGGAATCATCACCGGAAACTGTCGAAAAATAATAATTAGTTGCCCATGCAGAGTGTAAGAAGAAGACAAATAATAATGTAAAAAGGTTTTTCATAAAATCTGAATTGGATATATTACTAAAGATCAAATATTGGATTACAGTGATATAAGCGTTTTAAGAAATAGATTATTGTAGCAAGAATCCAATGATGACCAATTCAGCTATTCAATTGTCTTTAGCGGACAAAGACCCTTTTTACATTCTTTTTTTGTTATAATTATTAATATGTTATATGGGTATCTGGTTAATTTATATTTATTTAGTTAATAGGAGTAGCTAAGTACGTAGTATGAAAAAAAAATTAAGTTCTTGTATTGGTAGAATGTATAAACACAAAAAACCCCGCCTAGACCAGGCGGGGTGAAACTAAAACGACAACACTAAAACTATCACTCACACTATCATTGCCACAACTTATTGCAAATCGTTTAAAGCATATTGATATTCTGTTTGAGGCTGGTTAGGATAAACTCCAGTTATTATTGCACTGTTTCCTGCGTTTTTTATTGCATCTTTCAGTTCATCTACTGTGTTTACTTTTGTATTATTTACTTTGGTTATAATAAAACCTTCTTTAATTCTTGTCTGGTCGGTTAAAATTCCCTGGCCTAATGTTTTGACTACAACACCTGATTGTAAATGTAATTGCTCAGCTTTGTCTTTATCAAGGTTTTGGAAAGTGGCTCCTAGCTGCTCAATTACCTGTTCTTTTACACTTGCATAAGCGCCTGAAGTACCTTTTAGAGCAACAGTAGCTGTTTTTTCAGTTCCGTTATGCTGGTAAGTAATATTGATTTTATCACCAGGATGAAGGGCGGCAACTTTTTCTACCATTTCAGTGCCTGTACTTACTTCAGCACCGTTTACCTTAGTTATAAAATCACCTTTCTGTACTCCGGCTTCCTCAGCAGCGCTGCCTTTTGCTACATCCATCACAAACACACCATCACCATCTTTTACGTTATTCTTTTTCTTATCTTCTTCACTCATTTGATCGCTGCCAAACATTACCCCCAGGTAGGCTCTTTTGGTGCTGCCGTATTTCATGATATCATTCACGACTTTTTTTACAAGATTAGAAGGTATAGCATATGAATAGCCTGCGTATGAGCCGGTAGGGGACGCAATAGCACTGTTAATGCCAATTACTTCACCATTTGTATTTACTAAAGCACCGCCGCTGTTTCCAGGGTTTACAGCAGCATCTGTCTGAATAAAAGACTCAACAGGTGAACTGCTTTGACGGCTGTTTATACCAAGACTTCTTGATTTTGCACTAACAATACCTGATGTTACTGTAGTCTCAAGGTTTAAAGGATAACCTATTGCTAATACCCATTGGCCGAGATGTACGTCGTCTGAGTTGGCAAATGAAAGATAGGGAAGATTATTAGCTTCAATTTTTATTACTGCTAAGTCACTGCTCGGATCCTTACCTATTACTTTTGCTTTATAATCTTTTTTGTTATTTAAGGTAACTACTAATTCATCAGCTCCGTCAACTACGTGGTTATTGGTTACTATATAGCCATCTGCACTTATGGTAACTCCTGAACCTGAAGCTCTCTGCTCGGGAGATAGACGATTGCCACCTCTTCCTCCAAACATATCACCAAAGCCATCTCCAAAAAAGTCTTTAAAGGGATTATCCTGTTGCATATCCGGATCTGCAGAAACCTGTTTAGATTTGGTAAGCGTTTTAATATGTACTACGGCCGGAGCCGCTTTAGTGGCTGCTTTTTCAAAATCTACCATTGGGCCGCTTACTGCATTTTCATCATAACTTGTATTTTTAAAAATGGAGGATGAGGGAATGGCAGAACCGACTTGTTGATGTTGCATATACTCGCCATATCCCCATATACTACCCATGGCAGTGCCTGCACTTACTAACATTACTGTTGCCAATTGTTTTAATTTCATGACTTTCTAAAATTGAGTTTAATAATTTTTTATTACAATACAACTTTACGACCCGCTTTTGAGGGGAATCTGTAGAAAAGTGTAAAGTCGTTGTTAAACAGGGGAATTTTATAGTGAAGGGTATTTTTCTACAATCAATTTGAGCCTTTCTACTATTTGGTTTAATTACTACTACTTTATAGAGACGGAGTTAGTAAAAGAATATTAAGAATTTGTAAGAATGATTTAAACAAATTATGATAAACAAGTAAAACATGCAATGAGAAAATATTTTATTTGATCAAGAATATCGTGTATGACATCAAGAAATAAAAAATTAAAAAAGCAAGAAAAAATAGTATTTTACATTGTAATTTTTCTTAATAATGAAAAGGCAAAATAATTATGTTTAATTATTGTAAGGCTTTTAGGTCACACAACAACTGTCATTACTTCTGTAAGCTTATCCACTGTTTTTTTAATCCCTGCTGTTTGTTTAGTTTTTGAGTGGGCATTATTTGGGAAATAATAATCTTAAAGTTATCTAATACATTATATTATCATTCTTTATTATCCAAATTAAATATACAAATGCTGTTTAATTCGTTTGAGTTCCTGATTTTTTTTCCAATAGTAACAATCTTGTACTTTCTATTACCCCATAAATTCCGCTGGGCACTGTTACTATTTGCCAGCTGTGTATTTTATATGTTTTTCAAACCTATTTACATTCTTATATTATTTTTTACTATCGGAATCGATTATGCTGCAGGTTTACTAATTGAAAACAGTAAATCTCAGAAACAAAGAAAGTTGTACTTATTATTGAGCTTAATAGCTAATGTAGGCGTTTTAGTTTTTTTTAAATATTTCAACTTTTTCAATGATAGCCTTAGTTCTCTTAGTGAGCTTTTTGGGTATAAGAATCCTATTCCTTACCTCACGATTCTACTGCCCATTGGCCTTTCTTTTCATACTTTTCAAGCAATGAGTTACACTATTGAAGTTTACAGGGGGCACCAAAAAGCTGAGCATCATCTTGGTATTTATGCCCTGTATGTAATGTTTTATCCTCAACTAGTAGCTGGACCAATTGAAAGACCTCAAAATGTATTGCATCAGTTTCATGAAAAACATTATTTTAATTATCAAATGGCATCAGATGGACTTAAATTAATGGCGTGGGGATTATTTAAAAAAGTAGTAATTGCCGATAGATTAATGCTGGCGGTAGACTCCGTCTATAATAATCCTACTCAATATCATGGTTTGCCATTAATAATAGCCACTGTATTTTTCGCTTTCCAGATATATTGTGATTTTTCAGGTTATTCTGATATAGCCATTGGCTCAGCAAAAGTAATGGGTTTCAACTTGATGAAGAATTTCAAACAGCCGTACTTTGCCAAAAGTGTTAAGGAGTTTTGGGGCCGTTGGCATATCTCCTTATCTACTTGGTTCCGGGATTACCTTTATATTCCATTGGGTGGAAACCGAGTTGGTAAATGGCATTGGTATTATAATATTTTCATTGTATTTTTAATAAGCGGACTTTGGCACGGTGCTAATTGGACTTTCATTATATGGGGCTGCCTTCATGGTTTTTACCAAGTATTCGGGCAAACTACTGAAACCTGCCGTAACATCTTAGTTAGGCGAATTGGATTAACTAGGTTTCCCGTTTTTTATTTGTTAGTACAAATTGGAACAACATTCGGATTGGTCACTTTTGCCTGGATTTTCTTTAGGGCCAATTCTATAACAGATGCTTTTTACATTAGTAGTCATATGTTTACTGGATTATTTGATGGCCTGAGCCCTGTTAAAAATAATGCTTTTGTTCGTACTAACCCTCTTTTGCTGGGCCAAAGCCTTCCAATGATTTCTCTTGCGTTTGTTTTACTTTCCTTGCTAGTACTTTTAGAGTATTTGCAAAATGAGGTAAGCTTTTTAATTCGGATTAAACAATATTCTTTTCCTGTTCGAATTGCCATATATAATTTAGTAATAATATCTATTTTGCTTTTAGGAAGCTTTGCAAAAGTAAAATTTATATATTTTCAGTTTTGACATGAAAAAATTAATAAAGACAATTCTTATTTTATTATTTACAAGTATAATTAGCTATGCTGCTGTAATTTGCATTGCCCTTGCCTTACATATAAATGGCTGGTTTCCAGACAACAAAATTTTATCGGGGGAAGGATTTACTCTTTTAAAAACACGGGAAATAAAAAAATATTCTAGTATTGACGTCCTCTTCTTAGGCTCTTCTCATGTTTATCGCGGAGTTGATACAAGGCTTTTTGAAAGAAGTGGTATTAAGGCTTTTAATTTTGGAACTTCTTCACAAAGTCCATATAATTCTTATTTCTTATTAAAGGAATATATGTCAGTTGTCAAACCTAAGTATGTTGTATTAGATTTATTTTGGGGTGTAAGTTATGGAGATGGCACAGAGTCTACAATTGATCTTATATCTAATCACGAATTAACATCTACTATAATTAAAATGGCAGTAAGAACACATAACATGGTAACAATTCGCAACTTAGTCGCCGTCTCTTTATCCCGCTTATTCAAGCCATTAAAAACAATTGAAGTAAAACAAGAAAGTCTTCATGCTGACATTTATAACCTAGGGGGCTTTGTTGCCTCAGGATATAATGATACAGAAAAGTACAAACAGGAGTTTGGACATGTAAATTCTAAAATACAACCACCGGCACATATTCAATTAGAATATATAAATAAAATTATTGCTTTATGTAAAGCAAGTAACGCAAAACTTATGTTTATATTAGTTCCGGTTACAAAGGAGTTTAAGAATAAATTGAATAATTATAAGGAATACACAAATGCAATTTCTGATATTGCTAATAAAAACAACATTGTTTTTATCGACTATAATGAAAACAGAAAGCTTTCACTTTCTTGGACTAATGATTATACAGATTTTCATCATTTGAATACTGATGGAGCTCAAAAGTTTACTAAACTGCTTCTAAATGATTTTAATGCTTTTCTGTATGAAAAGCAGGATACTATCGCCTCACATTAAAATAAGTTAATGGCTCTGAAGACAGGGGTAACTGTTGAATTTCAGGCGTATCTGGTTTTGCGTAAAGTTATTTGGCTTGAAAAACCATTTATTGTTTAGAGACACCTAATGCATTTAAATTTTTATGCCCTGCTTCTTTCATCATAGCACGCCACAATTTTGTTTCCAACATCGTTAGCATATATATTCAGGAATTGGAAAGCACTGATTATGATTAAAAAAAATTGTGTAACCGAAAGGTTTCTTATATATTTGTAACCGATCAGTTACACAATTTTTTTACAAATGCGGAGAGATGTATTTCAGGCGATCGCCGACCCTACAAGAAGAGAAATCTTGAGTATGATTGCAAATCAATCATTAAATCTGAATGCTGTAGCAGAAAAATTTGAAATCAGCAGGCCAGCTATTTCAAAACATATAAAAATACTTTCCGAATGCGGGCTAATAGTTATTAAACAAAAAGGCAGAGAACGATATTGTGAAGCAAAACTTCAAAAATTGAATGAAGTGTCTGCGTGGGTTGAACAATACAAAGTTTTCTGGACAAAGAAATTAGACGCTCTTGAAAGTTTTTTAGCTAAAGAAACTGCTTCAGCAAACAAACGCAAACCTATAAAAACATCAAAAAAATAATTGAACAGGTTGATAAAGATCTTTTTAAAACAAACTGTCTGTGTACTACTTTTAAGAGAGACTTTAATTTAATTATTAAAAAGGTAAATAAGAATCTCAAAACAAGGAAACTGGAAAATAGCTGAAACTATGTTTATACCTATAAATGATCTTCAAC
Source organism: Segetibacter koreensis DSM 18137 (assembly GCF_000374045.1). Classification (GTDB taxonomy): domain Bacteria; phylum Bacteroidota; class Bacteroidia; order Chitinophagales; family Chitinophagaceae; genus Segetibacter; species Segetibacter koreensis. The sequence continues at coordinate 28,979 of NZ_KB893317.1, forward strand.
ATAAAAATGTATAAAAATGAAAAATGAACCATTTGTTATCGAACGTACTTTCAATGCATCCATTGAAAATGTCTGGAAAGCCATTACAGACAGAGATCAGATGAAGCAGTGGTATTTTGATATTTCAGAATTTAAGCCCGAAGTTGGTTTTGAGTTCGAGTTTGAAGGAGGAAGTGAAAATAGGCGCTACCTGCATAAATGCACGATAACGGAAGTTGTAGCGGGTAAAAAGCTGAGCCACAGCTGGCAATATGAGGGTTACGAGGGAAAGTCGTTTGTAACGTTTGAACTATTTCCGGAAGGCGACAAAACGAGACTAAAGCTTACTCACGAAGGCCTGGAAACGTTCCCAGGAGACAACAAGGATTTTGCAAAAGAAAGTTTTGTTGCAGGATGGACATATATCATCGGCGAGTCGTTGAAAAAATATCTGGAAAAAACCAGCATTAAGGAATCTGTTTAAAATAACCCGGATCTAATTGCAAAAATGAAGGTAACAGGTGTTTTGGATTCTTAGAGTTTAACGCAATAAACGTTTTTGCTTGATGCCGCTTTACAAGCGATGCTACTTCTACAACCAGATAATATATCTATAAGTTTCCGAGGTAGGGTTAGAACTTTCTGTCCTTGCAGTATAATTGGGGTAGCAATGGCACAATCAACTTCTGGTTAGTTAAGTTCACATTGTTGGTGAATACCTGCTTTTAGACGCTTTAAGATAGAATCTCTTTTTTCAAAGAATATAACAATGTCATTAAAATCAGGAACCAATACCTCGCCTTCATTTTGTTGTAATGTTTCTCGGCCTGCTACTACATCAAAAATGTGTGTAAACATAGCCGACTTTGCCTTATATCCTAGCGGCTCCTTAGTGTTTGAATAAACAAGATAATTCATATCATATATTATCGTGTTCAGTTCGTATTTTTTGTCTTTTGCACCAATGAATCTCTTAGCCATTTCATTGGCAATGCTTGTAATAGTTGCCATTTTATTGATTTATGAGGGTTAAAAAGTGTATTGAGGCTAAGCAATTCATAATAAATATAACCTATTTTTTCCGTTTTTACAATTATTGCCGTCTTTTTCTTACATGTGATTATTAATAATTTATTATCCATAAGTCTATAACTATAACTGATTTTCTTAGATTATATTGTTTAGGCAGAAGAATTTTTTCCCTTATTTTTACGAGGTTATATTACTTATGAAAAGAACTTCATTCCTATTTAGCCTTTTGGTGATTTTGTCATCTAATTCGTTTTCCCAGGCAACCAGGCGCCATTTAGTTCCGGGAGATGTTTATCGAATACAAACCCTCAGTGATGCTAACATTTCACCTGATGGCCAGTGGATTGCTTATACAGTCAGCTCCATTGATTCAGCTAAGGACAAGCGGAACACAGATATCTGGATGGTTAGTCTGGATGGTAAACAAACAGTTCAACTAACCAGCAGCCCCGATAATGAAAGTAACCCGCGGTGGAGCCCGGATGGAAAATACATTTCTTTTACTGCAGCGAGACCTTCAGGTGGTTCACAGGTATGGTTACTTGACAGGCGCGGAGGTGAAGGCGTTCAATTGACTAATGCAAAGGGTGATTTAAATAGCTACAGCTGGAGCCCTGACGGCAAAAAGCTTGCGTTGGTAATGAAAGATCCAAAGGATACATCTAAAACAAAACCTCCTGAGCCATATATAATAAATAAGTTCCGCTTTAAACAGGACATAACCGGTTATCAATCTGATACCAGCAGAACGCATTTGTACTTGTTTGATGTAGCTTCAAAAAAAATAACACAACAACTCACTAGTGGTATTTATAGTGAGACTGACCCTACCTGGAGCCCTGATGGAACCAAAATATCTTTCGTGAGCAACCGTACAGAAGATCCTGATAGAAATGAAAATACTGATATCTGGATAATGGATATAACGAAGGGGGCAGTCGCTAAAAAGCTCACTACCTGGAACGGAGGCGACTCTGATCCGCAATGGAGTCCTGACGGTAAAACAATAGCTTATGTCAGAACTACCTCTGATGCCACTTTTGAAATGTACGATCAAACCTCTCTTTATATCATAAATGCTAATGGAGGTGAACCTAAGCCAGTAACTTTGACGTTAGACCGCCCGGTTACTAATCCAAGATGGTCAAGGGACGGAAAAAGTATTGCGTTTTTGGTTGCTGATAACATGCAACGATATGTGTCATCTTACGATGTGGCTAAAGGAACCTTGAAAACAATTGCACGCGGAGACAGAAGCTTCAGTTCTATTGAGGCAGCGCCGAAAGGCAATTGGGTAGCTTTTATGTCTGAACCTCAATTACCTTCGGAGTTATTTGCAATTGAAGGCTCAAACGTTAGGAGACTTACTACTGAGCAAAATGAATTTATAGACTCTATAGCACTGGCGACAGTCGAAAAATTTACTTCAAAAAGTAAAGATGGAACATTGGTATCGGGTCTTATTTATTATCCTCCCGGCATGTCAAAAGAAAAGATGCCTTTAATTTTTTATATTCATGGCGGACCTGCAGCTCAAGACGAATTCACTTTTGATTTAACAAGGCAAATGTTTGCAGCACACGGTTACGCCGTAGCTGCAGTCAATTACCGGGGAAGCCTTGGGCGCGGTATCGAATTTTCAAGGACCATATCTGGCAACTGGGGAAATAAAGAAGTGATGGATATACTCGGCGCAGCAGATTATCTTGTTGCCAAAGGAGTCGCAGACTCTGCGAGAATGGGCATTTCAGGTTGGAGTTACGGCGGCATATTAACTGATTATACCATAGCCTCAGATACACGCTTTAAAGTTGCCAGCAGCGGCGCAGGGGTAGCAGCTCCGCTATCTTTATATGGTGTTGATCAATACATTAACCAGTATGTAAATGAAATCGGCTTGCCATGGAAAGACAATAATATTGAGAAATATCTGAAGTTATCTTATCCTTTTTTGCACGCGGACAGGATAAAAACACCGACGCAATTTATGGTGGGTGAAAAAGATTTTAATGTACCTGCGGTTGGCAGTGAGCAAATGTACCAGGCGTTGCGCTCTCTTGATATTCCAACAGAGTTATTAATTTATCCAGGTCAGTATCATGGCTTTACTCAACCAAGTTTTATAAAAGACCGCTTTGAAAGATATTTTGCCTGGTTTGATAAATATCTTAAACCTCTTAATAAAGGAAATACAACCGTTTCAAACAATTAATAAAAAAATTATCACTTTTTCTGCATTTTGAAATTAATTTAAGATGCAGAAAAAGTTTGTTGTTTTGCCGTACTGTATAATGTGTACCGGGTCACTTACTTGTTCTTATAAGGTTATTAAAAACGTAGTTCCTTTATCAACTTCACTTTGTACTTCTATCGAGCCGCCCAGAGCTGTTATTTGAGATTTAATTAAAAAAAGGCCTAATCCCTTTCCTTCAGCAGAGTTGTGAAAGCGTTGATACATTCCGAAAAGTTTATTCATATGCCTTTTCTCTATGCCTGAGCCATTGTCTGAAAAAGTAAGTAATGTTCTGTCTCTTAAGGTTTTTTCTGTTGTTATTTCAATATGTAATTTGCGGTCTGGTGAGCGGTATTTGAAGGAATTGGTAAGCAGGTTTTGAATAATGCTTTCTAAATAATATTTGTTTGACTTTACGACAGACACGTTTAATCGTAAGCTAATTTCAGGTTTTATTTTTTCGATGTCATCGTGCAGATCATTTTCTACTTTTTTAATCACTTTATTTATATCCACATCCTGCAATTCAACATTTTTATTTTTTATAACCAAAACCTGCGAAAGGTGATCGATCGTTTCTTTTAACTGTGAAGTGGAAGTTCTGATCATCTCAATTAATTGCTTGTTATAATCGTCGAGAGTTGAGTAGTGCATCACATCTAAAATGCCGAGTAAGTTGGCGAGAGGTGCACGAAAGTTATGAGATGTTATAAACGAAAACTGCTGCAGATCTTCAATATTTTTCTTAAAAACAGTCACGTCTTGCATAGCACCCACCATTCTGTAGGGCTTGTTATTTTTATCACGAAGTAAGAGGCCTTTGTCTAACACATTTGCATAAGTGTTGTCGGCCTTTATATACCTGAACTCCTCAGACCACCTGGTTTCACTTTCGCTGTTTATAACCTGGTAAAGGTGTTTCACTACCTTTTCTTTATCATCAGGATGAATATTATTGATCCATGAATCTATGTCAGGCTTCACGTTACTCAACTGGTAACCAAATAAGGTTTCAAAGCCTTCTCCCCACATCAGTCTTCCCGAATGTAGGTCCCAATCCCACATAGCATCTGCTGTTGCCTTGCCTGCAAGCTTAAACCACTCAATGCTTTCCAATTCAAGATTTGCTTTCTTTAAGTCTGTTTCAAGTTTTTTTCTTTCAGTGATATCAAAAACTGTAGATCGGCTATATTGAAAATTTTGGTTCTCATCCAACACCGCGGAAGAATTAATGATAACAAAAAGTTTTGTCTTGTCCTTTCTGACAAAAGTTAATTCTTTATCCTTTAAGATGCCATTTAGTTTAAAAAGCGGAAAATTTCTTTCAAAATTATCAATGCTATCTTCTGTAAGAATGCTTTTAAATGATTTGCCCATTAATTCTTCCTTTGTATAGCCTAACCAATCTAGAGTCGTTTTATTAATATTTACAAAGTTTCCGTCTAAATTTAAAGAATAGTAACCGCAGGGCGCATTGTCGTATAAGTCGTGTATTAAGTCGGCCTGTTTCTTTAATTCTGTAATGTTGGTTGATATGCCACAAAGTGCATAAACTTTGTTGTCAGTATGATATAAAGGAGACTTTATAGATATGTAATATTGCTTTTTGCCATCAAATTCTCCTTTCTCCTCGACTTCTACTGTTCGTTGCTGAGCAAATACCATGTCGTCCGTTTCCTGGAATGCTTTAGCTATCTCATTTGGAAAAAGTTCAAAATTAGTTTTCCCAATTATATCATCTTTACCCAGCCCTACAAGCCTTTCAAAGCTTTTATTTACAAGTGCAAATTTTCCTTTCAGATCTTTAACATATATAAGAGAAGTTGTGTTATCAATTATTGATTGAAGTAGTTGCTTACTTTCTAGGAGTAAATCCTGTGCTTCTTTTCTGTCTTTTAAGTTGAAAAAAATTAAAACTGATGATAAAAGGATTGCTATAGTAATGGCAAGCAGTTGTAACCTAAAAGTTTTACTAAAGGCTGTAATATTTTTATTATAGGCATCTTTTCTTATTTTCAACAAGCCCTTTTCTTCCGTTTGTATTTGCTCTACTAACGATCGTATCTGCTCCATCGTATTCAAATCAAACCCTTTTGCTATTAAGCTTTCAGCAACCTCCATTCCGGCTTCTCTTCTTTTTTTTATTACTAATTCTGAAAATCCGATTTTTTCTTTTAAGAGGTAAAATAATTGAATGACGCGTATCCTCTGTGGCGGGTTATCTTTTATTAGTTTTTTTAGCGTTTCATGTTTAAGCAGTATCGTTTTTTTAGCTTCGTAAAAGGGAAGTACAAATTGTTTCTTGTTTGTAAGCACAAAAGATTGCATGCTCGTTTCTATATACTGGCTAAGAGCCAATATTTCCTCCGAGGTAAGCAGAACTTGTTGGGTATGCTCAATTGCTTCAACCGTTTCCGTGTATTTGAGACTGTTTCTATAGGATGCATCGGCTAGAAGAATAACACTAACGCAAATCAAAAAAAAACCGATTATGATATTATTTAAAAAAGAAATCCTCATAGAACCGTTTATGGGAAAAAGCTTTTACTGAAAGAAATGCTCATTATTACACTAATATAACAAGAAAACGTGCAAATATTAATTTCTAAATAATACCTGTACTTCGATTGTGGGAAGTAAAATAAATAAGATGCGGGTTTACAAAATGAAAGCTACTTTTTAGGTGCAAGACAGACAAAGAAAAAATTGCCGTAAAAAGAATGAGAGTCCTTTGAAAGTAAACTGGATTCACCAATCTTTTTTGCCTAATTTAACTATTAATTAATAAAAAAAATCACAAACAGAATATATTCAAATAATAAAATTAGCAAAATAGTTTGATTTTCAGTTGGTTAAGTTCAATCACTCATATAGTTGTTTTCCGTAAATTTTCAGTTTCAAACCCCTATCTTTGCCGCTCTAAAAAAAATTTGTAAACCCTTACTAGTATGCAACTGAAAGGTTTGGTGAAGATTTTTGCTATTGCATTAATCCTGATTTGCTTGTACCAGCTTAGTTTTACATGGTTTGTCCGCGGCCATGAAAAAAACATGGAAGAAAGAGCGGAAAAATGGCTAAAAGCTAATTTTCAAACACCGGAGCAAAAATATCCCGGCAACAAAGATCTGCAGGCGTTATATACTGATACGCTTGGCAACCTTAAAAGATCACGTGTACAAAGATTGCTTGACAGTACTAAAAATGATAAAATTTTTTTAGGCTTAGCTAGTTATCAGTATGCGAAAAACCAGGAATTGACCTATGGCCTCGATCTGCAGGGCGGTATGAACGTGACTATGGAAGTTGGGCTTGACGGTCTGATAAAATCTTTATCAGGTTACAATCGGGACGTTAACTTCAATAAGGCACTTGCTTCGGCTAATCAAAGGAAGGCAAATAGTGGCGCAGATTATATTACTTTGTTTTCTGAAGAATATAAAAAGCTTAATCCCAGCGGAAACCTTGCTTCTATTTTTGCGGCCGCAAGTAATCGTCGTATAACTTATCAAAGCAGCGATGCGCAGGTACTAGACTATATACGCAGTGAGGCTAAAGGTGCAGTTAAGAATACTTTCAATATCCTTCGTACGCGTATTGACAAGTTTGGGGTTACTCAATCCAATATTAATCTTGATGAAAATAAAGGAATTATAACAGTTGAATTACCAGGTGTTACCGACCCGGAGAGAGTTCGGAAATATTTGCAGTCAACAGCAAATCTGCAATTTTTTGAAGTTTATAATCTTGGTGAAATTTATGCATCTTACCAGGCTGCTGAAAAATCTTTGGCAGCTTATTTAAATGGTACCCCGGTAAAAGACTCTCTTTCTAATAAAAGTGATTCTGCGGCAAATAAACAAGACACTGCTGCTGTAGCCAAAGCTGCTGGCGCAGATACTAGTAAAACGGCTACTATAAGTTCTTTTGACAGCAAAACTGCTAAAACTCCTACTGCCACTGCCGCAACTGTAAAAAATGAGAATCCTATCAGTTCTATTATGCAGCTTATTCAGCCGCAGCAAGGTAAAGACGGTCAAATGCAGTTTCCTGCAGCAATAGGTTATATCCAGACAAAAGATACCAGCACTTTTAGTAATTACATGCAGATGGACGTTGTTAAAAGCAAGTTTCCATCCAACCTTGTTTTTATGTTTGGTAAGCCGGAGTCTGAAGATCCGAAAGCGTCAGGTATACTGCCCGTGTATGCTGTAAAAACTGTTGAAGGTAACGGCACGATGGCAAAGCTTGAGGGTGAGCATGTGAGTGACTCGCGCCAGGACTACGATGAAAGAGGGCGGGTGGCTATTAAGATGACTATGGATAAGGTGGGTGAAAGAATCTGGGCAAAGATGACCGGAGACAATATAGGAAAGCCTATAGCCATTGTTATGGATAATATTGTGTATAGTGCACCTTTTGTAAACGGCGTTATTCCTAACGGAAGTTCAGAGATTACCGGAAGCTTTTCGCTTACAGAAGCCCAGGATTTAGCAGATATTCTTAAGAGTGGTAAATTACCGGCACCCGCAAGAATTGTACAGGAGCAGGTAGTTGGACCTACATTAGGCCAGGATGCTGTTCATGGTGGTACAATGGCTTTTGCTGTGGCATTTATTATCATTTTCGCCCTCATGCTTATTTACTTCAATACGGCAGGTTGGGTTGCTAATATTGCATTGATTTTAAACCTTTTATTTACCATTGGTATTTTAGCCGCACTCGGAGCTTCATTAACTGCTGCCGGTATTGCCGGTCTTGTATTGACAATTGGTTTAGCTGTAGATACCAATGTAATTATTTTCGAAAGAATAAAAGAAGAACTGTCAAGGGGTAAAAACTACCAGTTAGCGGTGAATGATGGTTACAAGCGCTCTTATGCACCTGTCTTAGATGCGCACGTTACAACCATGCTTACCGCACTTATCCTTTTTTATTTTGGTCTGGGCCCGGTTTTGGGTTTTGCCACTACTCAAATTCTTGGTATTCTTTTGTCGTTGTTTTGTGGTATTCTTATATCGAGATTGATTTCTGACTGGTACACTAAGAAAAACCGGCACTTTGAATATTTCACCGGTATCAGCCGCAAAATATTTAAACACGCAGCCTTCAAGTTTATTGAATACCGCAAGATCGCTTATGGTATTTCTGTAGTTGTATTGTTGCTCGGCATAGGTTCATTCTTTCATGGTTTTGATGAAGGAGTTGAGTTTAGTGGTGGAAGAAGCTACACTGTTAAATTTGACAAGCCTGTCAAACACGACGACATTATGAACTCATTAAAACAGGAATATGGTGAATATCCTGTTGTAAAAAGTATAGGCTCAAACAGTCAATGGAATATTACTACTTCTTATAAGATCAAAGAAACAGGTAATAACATTGATTCACTGGTAGAATTTAAATTATTTAATGGTTTAAAAAGTTATCTGCCGCAGGGGCTGAGTTATAGAGAGTTTGACACGCGCTTCAAACAAAGTTCTCAAACGGTTTTACCAACCATTTCAGATGATTTGAAAACAGGTGCTAAGACTGCGACTATTGTTTCTTTGTTAGCTATTTGTTTGTATATATTCATTCGTTTCCGCGATTGGAGATACTCCCTGGGAACGATAGTGGCTTTGTTACATGACGTATTTGTAACTCTTGCTGTTTTTAGCTTCTTAAAAGGCGTTGTTCCCTTTCCGTTGGAAATAGATCAGCACTTTATCGCAGCTATTCTAACGGTAATTGGTTTCTCAATGAATGATACGGTAATTGTTTTTGACCGTATTCGTGAAGACAGCCGCCAGATGAAGAATACCGATAAAGGAACCATTATTAATAAGGCGATTAATGAAACATTAAGCCGTACAATCATGACTTCTCTGACGGTGTTCCTTACTATTCTGTCTTTATTTATATTTGGAGGAGAAGTAACACGTGGATTTGCATTTGCTATGCTGATTGGTGTTGTTACGGGTACCTACTCATCTATCTTTGTTGCCGCACCCATTCTCATGGATTTTGTAAAAGACAGACCGTTGGGTAAAGCTGATTCAATTGAAGCAAAAACATCAGCATCACCTGCAAGAGCGAGAGCATTGTAGAGTTTTGTTGGAATATATTAAAACGGCCGCATGAACTCATGCGGCCGTTTTTTGTTCTGGTTCATCTTGTTGACAATATTATTCTTTCCTCGTTAGTATTTCTTTTGGTAAAGTAAATACTAATCGTTTCGGACAAAAATGAGTTTTTTTAAGAATTAACAAAATTAGATTTGTGTAAGATGCATCTTTGCAGAAGCAAAAACTTTTGAATAAACTGTATTCATATATCGCCCATTCTTTTACTTTTTTAGTAGCCTTGCAGATACTAAATATGGGCCTTTTTGTACAGGATTTTGACACCCTGAACTCTTCGTCTACTATATCAGATCAGAATGTTATAAACACAGTTGTAGAGTATGTGTCTGAAGTCATGCTTAACAAGGTAAATGCTGTGCCTGAAAATAATAACAAGGCTAATAAAGATTTGCAGGTTCACAAACATTTTACGGTTAAACTAATTGAGCTTCGAAAACCTTTTATAGCAGTACCTCACCTGAAATTTAGTTCTAAAATTCATTATCCTCTTACCGAAAGCTACTATTACCAGTTTTGTAAAGAGATTAATCCACCACCACCCAAAGCTTAGCCTTCCTATAATCACACTATTAATTCAGATAGTGTTGCTTTGCGCTAGTTAATTTATTTCTATTCTTTTTCTCAGAACTTAAAACAAATTCATGTTTAAGCTTACTACATGTAAGCCTGCTGTGTTACGCGGGTTTATGGCTATAGGCTGTGCATTTTTTTTATTTGGTAGTATCTCTGCACAAGTAACTGCTCAGGATACATTATCATATACTCTTGCCCAGGCCGAACAACAATTTTTACAAAAGAATCTTACTTTACTTGCAGGTCACTACAATGTAAATGCAAATAGGGCTTTAATTGACCAGGCCAAGGTTTGGGATAACCCGGTTTTAATTACAGATCAGAATATATACGCCGACGGAAAAAGTTTTTTTAGTCATGGTAAAGATTTGTCTGGCGAATCAAGAGGACAAATTTTTATACAGGTACAACAACTTATAAGAACCGCCGGGAAAAGAGCCAGACAAATAGACCTTGCTGTAACAACATCGGAAATGAGCGAACTGCAGTTGCAGGATGTTTTACGTAACCTGAAATACCAGCTGCGGTCAGATTATTATACAATTTCACAGTTGTTTTCCGTGCAACAGATTTACAACCAGGAGTTGGAGGAAATGAAACATTTGGTAACAGGTATGGAAGCGCAGTTGAAAGCCGGAAATATTGCGCAAAGAGAATATTTACGTGTGCAGGCGCTCGTTATCTCTTTGCAACAGGATATTACAGAGAATAACCGCAACTTAAGTAATAGTGAGGCGGAATTAAAGACGCTTTTACAGGTTACCGGAAATACATTTATCAAGCCTGCCGATTCGCTTGCATTTCCCACCTTTACAACACCGTCACTAGATACACTTGTAGCGGCAGCAAAGTCTAACAATGCGGCCTACCTTTTACAACAAAAACTGGTTTTATACCAACAACAAAATCTGCAATATCAAAAAGCGTTGAAATCTCCTGATATAACTGTTGGCCCTGAGTATGACAAGGCAAGTAACTACGCACCTAACTATGTTGGTCTCACCTTATCTCTTCCCTTGCCTGTTTTTAATAAAAACAAGGGAAATATAAAGGCGGCAGAGTTTTCAATTCAACAGCAACAAGTATCAGCACAGCAACTTGAAACGGAGCTGAGCAACAACATTATAAATGCATACAGTAAATTAACCTTTACTCAACAGCAGAATAATAGTACACAAAACGATTTTTATAACAGCTATCAGAAAATGTTTACAAACATGATGCTGAGCTACAGGCAACGCCAGCTTAGTCTTCTGGAATTTATAGACTTTTTTGATACTTATAAAGAAGCAAACATAAGATTGCGTCAACAGCAACTAAACCTGCAACTGGCGAAAGAAGAATTGAATTTCCAGGCAGGAACTGACATTTTAAAATAATTAAACATTCAATAAATTTTTAAATAAATGAGACTTAGATATCTTTTTTTATTTGTTATCGCCACGGGCAGTTTAATTGCTTCCTGTAAAAGGAAAGAAACTGCTAATGAAGGGCCGAAAAGATTTTGTATCAGCGATACAATGGCAAAAATGATAACAATAGACAGTGCAACACTGAATAATATCACCAATGAAATCACCTTGAGCGGCGAAGTAAGTTTCGATGAAAATAAAGTCGTTAAAATTTTTCCGCGTAGCAGCGGGCAGGTTACAGAATGTAAGGTTTCTTTTGGTGACAGGGTGCAACAAGGGCAGGTGCTTGCAGTTATAAGAAGCGCTGATGTTGCCGGCAGCTATAGTGACTTAAGCTCTACCCAGGCTGATATAGCCATTGCAAAAAGGCAAATGGATAATGAAGAAAGCCTTTTTAAAAACGGTATTGCAAGTGAGAGGGAATACACGGAAGCTAAAGAAAATTATCAGAAAGCTTTGAATGCGAGATCAAAAATTCAATCGATGTTAAATATAAATGGTGGTAGTAAAACAAGTGCCGGCGGTACTTATGTTCTTACCTCTCCCATTAGCGGCTACATTGTAGAGAAAAAAGTAAATACCGGAAGTTTTATACGCCCCGATATGGGCGACAACCTTTTTACTATCAGTGACCTTAAAGATGTTTGGGTGCTTGCTAATGTTTTTGAAGCAGACATTCCTAAAGTGAAAGAAGGATACCCGGTAAAAGTGACAACACTTGCTTATCCTGATAAAGTTTTTAACGGGCATGTAGATAAAGTGAGTGAAGTACTTGACCCCGAAAACAAGGCTTTAAAAGTGCGGGTTAAACTTGAAAATGCAGGTTTACTATTAAAGCCCGAAATGTTTACAAGAGTAATTGTAACAAACCAGGAAAGCAATAAAGCAACATGCATTCCGTCATCTGCAGTAGTAGAAGAAAGCGGAAAAACTTATGTAATTGTTTATAACGGCCCGTGTGATCTGAAGGTGCAGGAAATAGACGTAATGAAAGAAGTGGGTGATAAAACATTTATCAATGCAGGTGTAACTCCCGGTCAGAGACTTATTGGTAGAAATGCACTGCTGCTTTATGATCAGTTTACTGACAATGAGTAGCAGTTAGTTTTATCGGACCAATTCCTGATCTTTTAAATAAGAAGCTGCCTTAAATTTTTAATATGCGTTTGTCCTAAAGCTAAAAGATGCAGAATGATATGCAGATGAACGAAATGCGACGCAATGATGATGCAGGCAGAACAAAAGCTGGTATCGAAAAAATTAAACTGCTTACAGTTAAAACGGCTGAAAAATTAACTTATGAATTACTGTGTAACATTTGGCAAGAGATATTACGATGAATATCGGAAGCGTTGCTTGTCTGAAAACAGTTTTACTCATTTGTGAACGGAATTCTCTTTTTAAACTAATAAAACTTCGCAAACAATCAAAAGTTAGCGAACACAGATATGAATAAACTCATTAAAAGCATCATACATTTTTCACTAAGGCACCGCTACCTCGTTTTCTTTCTTACAGCCGTGCTTGCAGTTATCGGTTTTGTAAGTTATCAAAATACACCTATTGAGACCTTTCCCGATGTAACGAATACACAGATCATTATTATAGCACAATGGCCCGGAAGAAGTGCCGAAGAAGTGGAAAAATTTATATCAATACCACTTGAAACAGTGCTTAACAGCGTACAAAAAAAATCTAATCTTCGCAGTACATCTGCTTTTGGACTTTGTTATATCCGTATCATTTTCGATGATGATGTGGACGATGCATTTGCCCGGCAACAGGTATTAAGCCGGCTGGGAAGTGCTGATCTACCTGAAGGAATAAAACCGGAAGTGCAGCCACCATACGGTCCAACGGGCGAGATTTACCGGTATACATTAAAAAGCAAATCAAAAGACATCCGTGAACTAAGCACCATTCAGCAATGGGTGCTCGACCGGCAGTTCAAGTCTGTGCCGGGTGTGGCTGATGTAAACAGTTTCGGCGGTGAAGAAAAAAGCTTTGAAATAAGTGCAAATCCTGAGAACCTGGTTAAATATGGGCTTACATCACTAGACGTGTACAATGCTGTGGCAAAAAGTAACGTAAACGTTGGGGGCGATGTAATAGAAAAAAATGGACAGGCTTATGTGGTAAGAGGAATTGGTCTTTTGAATAACATAGATGATATTAAAGACATTATTGTTACGAAAGTGAATGGGGTGCCTATACTGGTAAAAAATGTAGGCGAAGTCATTGAGACCGGAAAACCACGACTTGGAAAGGTCTCGAGAGATAATCAGGAAGATGTTGTCGAGGGAATTATTGTAATGCGAAAAGGTGAAAATCCCAGTGAGGTGCTTCAAAAGATAAGAGACAAAGTAAAAGACCTGAATGAAAACATTTTACCACGGGATGTAAAAATAGACACGTTCTATGACCGTACCAATCTCATGGATTTTGCCCAGGAAACAGTGATACACAATTTGATTGAGGGGATAGTGTTGGTGACGGTTATAGTGTTTTTATTTATGGCGGACTGGCGTACCACTTTAACTGTTAGTATTATTATTCCCCTATCCCTGCTGTTTGCATTTATGTGTATGCGCCTTAAGGGCATGACAGCTAACCTGCTGAGCATGGGGGCAGTTGACTTTGGTATTATCATAGATGGTGCCGTGGTAATGGTAGAAGGACTTTTTGTTGCCTTAGATGAGAGGGCAAGAGAGGTCGGAATGGAAAGGTTTAATAAGCTTGCTAAGCTAGGTCTGTTTAAACAGGTGGGAAGCGAAATGGGTAAAGCCATTTTCTTTTCCAAAATCATCATTTTAACCTGTCTTATTCCCATTTTTGCTTTTCAGAAGGTGGAAGGAAAGATGTTTTCTCCTCTTGCCTATACATTAGGTTTTGCCCTGCTGGGAGCATTAATTTTCACGCTTACTTTAGTACCCGCATTATCAAGTATCTTACTGAGAAAGAACGTAAGGGAAAAGCATAACCCTATAGTGCTTTTCTTTGAAAAGGGCATTGCCAAAATGTTCAGAAAAACATACAAGTATCCAAAAACCAGTTTGTTGATTGCAGTGTTGGTAATGGTATTAACGTTCTTTTCTGCAAAGTTTTTGGGCACGGAGTTTTTACCCGAGCTTGATGAAGGAGCTTTATGGGTTGAAAGTGAATTGCCAATGAGTGCCAGTTTGCCCCAGGCAGTAGAGATTTCAAATAAAATGATTGCAATTATTCGAAAATTCCCCGAGGTAAAGCAAACGCTGTCTCAAATGGGCAGAACAAACGATGGTACAGACCCTAAAGGGTTTTTCAACGTGCAGATACAGGTAGATCTGAAACCAAGAGACCAATGGAGAAAAGGTGTTAAGGAAGAAGCGTTGATTGACAGTATGAATGCACAGCTTGTAAAAATTCCCGGAGTTACTTACAATTACTCTCAACCTATTCGTGATAATGTGGAGGAAGCTGTAGCCGGCGTAAATGCTGCTATGGCGGTTAAAATATTTGGGCCTGATTTTAATACGCTTGATAGTCTTGCGGATGCTGTAAAAAAAGCACTGACAGGTGTAAGAGGTATCGAAGACCTGGGAGTGTTGCGCAACCTTGGACAACCGGAATTCCGTATAGAGCTTGATCAGCAAAAAATGGCGTTGTATGGCATAAACACAGCAGATGCGCAAGCGGTTATTGAAATGGCAGTTGGTGGCAAGGCTGCGACTCAACTATACCAGGGGGAGAGAAGATTTGATGTGAGAATCCGGTATAGAAAAGATTTTAGGGACACAAGAGAGAAAATTGAAGGCTTGATGGTTCCGACACAGGATGGAAGTAAAATTCCAATAAGTGAAATTGCAACCGTTAAAACTTTGACAGGCCCCGCCTTTATTTATCGTGATAACAATATGCGCCACATTGCAGTTAAGTTTTCTGTGCGGGAAAGAGACCTGGGAAGCACAATTGCAGAAGCGCAGCAAAAAGTGCAGCAAATGGTGAAACTGCCAAAAGGCTACTCAACGACCTGGAATGGAGAATTTGAAAACCAGACCAGGGCAACTAATACTTTGTCTCATGTGGTACCGCTTTGCCTGTTGGCGATATTTCTGATCTTATTTATCACCTACGGCAATGTAAAAGATGCTATTCTTACCATTCTTAATGTGCCTTTTGCACTAATTGGTGGCATTCTTGCACTTCATCTGACTGGTATTAATTTCAGTATAAGTGCCGGTATTGGTTTTATTGCCTTATTTGGGGTTTGTATTCAAAATGGGGTAATATTAATCAGTGTTTTCAGAAAAAATCTTGAAGAGCACCAGCCGTTGCGCAAAGCTATTTTTAATGGCGTTGTATCAAGAGTACGCCCGGTTGTCATGACAGCGCTTATGGCGGCTATTGGTCTTATGCCTGCTGCTGTAAGTACCGGTATAGGAAGTGAAACCCAAAAACCACTTGCCGTGGTAGTAATAGGCGGATTGGTAACCTCAACAATTCTCACCCTGCTGATACTTCCGATTATTTATTCACTGGTTCACCAGTTTATTCATAAAAGGGAAAACAGGAAGTTATTGCAAAAAATGGGCGCAGTAAATTAGATACTCGACTTTAACTGTACAAACCTGCCATATTTTATATTTGGCAGGTTTTTTTGTTATTAGAGAGTAAGAATTTAATTGTATGATTGTTGAGAAGGTTTCTTCCATCCGTCATCGTTGTTACGCCTTAACTGTTTCACATATTTTTCTTTAAAAAATCAGCTACAATAAGCATCATAACGTATGTTCATTTTTTAAAAAGACACCGTAAAAACTTCTTAACTCTATGGTTCAAAAATTACTTTGCATATTTGCATCATGAGTAAAGTGGTTATTATTGGTCCTGCTCATCCGCTTCGCGGAGGTTTAGCATCATTTGATGAAAGGCTTGCAAGACAATTTAAACAGGAAGGAAATGAAGTAATGATTTATACTTTTTCATTGCAATATCCATCATTTTTATTTCCCGGAACTACTCAGTATTCAACAGAGCCTGCACCAAAAGACATTGATATAAAAGTTCGGATTAACTCTATAAATCCTTTAAACTGGTTAATAGTTGGAAATGAACTAAAAAGCCTGAGACCAGACATACTCGTTGTTCGTTATTGGCTTCCCTTTATGGGGCCTTGCCTCGGAACTATTTCAAGGATAGCAAAACAAAACCGACACACCAAAGTGATTTGTATTGCTGATAATATAAAACCCCATGAAAAAAGATTGGGAGATACTGCTTTTACCAGGTATTTTATAGGGGCTGTTGATGCATTTATAACTATGAGTCAAAAAGTGATGACAGACTTGAAAAGCATGACAGCAAAACCTGCACAACAAGTCGTACATCCACTGTACGACAATTTTGGGGAACCAGTATCCAAGGCGGAAGCAAGGAAACAACTGGGTTTGCCGGAAAATGAAAAAATCATACTTTTTTTTGGCTTTATCAGAAAATATAAAGGTCTGGATTTGCTGCTGCAGGCAATGGCATCTCCTTCCATTAAACAATCGGGAATAAAATTATTGATAGCGGGAGAATTTTATGATGACCGAAAACCATACGATGAGTTGATTGCTAAAAACAATATTTTATCACAACTTATTCTAAAAACTGATTTTATTCCTGATAGTATTGTGCGATATTATTTAAGTGCTGCCGATTTTGTTATTCAGCCTTATCGCAATGCCACTCAAAGCGGAGTAACCCCGCTTGCTTATCATTTTGAAAAACCTATGCTAGTCACTAATGTTGGAGGACTGCCCGACCTTGTTCCTGAGGGGAAAGTGGGTTTAATATGCGAACCCACTCCAGATTCAATCGCTTTTAACATTCTTAAGTTGTACGAATTAGGTGAAACCTACTTTTTACCACAACTTCGCGAAGAAAAAAAGAAGTATAGCTGGCATAATTTGACAGGTTGTATAAAGGAGTTGTCTTTAACCTAATTCTATTGTAAAATAATGATTTATCGCAGCAGAGCACCTTTAAGAATTGGTCTTGCCGGCGGAGGCACAGATGTTAGTCCGTACAGTGATTTGTATGGAGGCGCTATTTTAAATGCAACCATTTCTTTATTTGCTAATGCAAGCATAGAGCCAATTGAAGAGAACGCTATCATAGTGCAGGCGCTTGACAGGCATGAAGAACAAAGATTTGAGTGGAACAATGAGTTGCCGATAAATGGAAAACTTGATTTGCTCAAAGGGGTTTACAACCGCATTCAGCGCGATTATGGTGTGCCGCTTACCGGTTTTAGATTATCAACTTATGTAGATGCACCCGCGGGCAGCGGGCTTGGTACTTCTTCTACTTTGGTCGTTGCTGTTATTGGTGCTTTTTATGAAATGCTTCGCCTGCCTTTGGGTGAGTACGATATTGCTCATTACGCTTATGATATTGAAAGGAGTGATTTACAATTAGCCGGGGGTAAGCAGGATCAGTATGCGGCAACTTTTGGCGGTGTAAATTTTATGGAGTTTTACGAAGGTGACCGGGTTATTGTAAATCCATTACGTATAAGACAGCAATATTTAAACGAACTTGAAAATAATCTCGTGTTATATTTTACATCTACCAGTCGTGAAAGTGCGGAAATAATAAAAGAGCAGGTAAAAAATGTAAACCAGAAAAATGAGAGATCAATTGAGGCGATGCACCAGTTAAAAGAGCAGGCAAAAATGATGAAGGAAGCGTTGCTGAAAGGACGATTACACGAATTTGGTGAAATACTTGATTTTGGCTTTGAGCAAAAAAGGAGAATGGCAGCAAACATAAGCAACAGCAGCATTGAAGAGATATATTATGCTGCTAAAAAAGCAGGGGCAACAGGCGGAAAAATAAGTGGTGCAGGTGGTGGTGGATTTATGATATTTTACTGTCCCGGCAACTGTCGCTATAAAGTAATTGAGACCCTTGAAAAATTTGGCGGACAAACCAGGCCCTACCAATTTACAAAAAGCGGGTTAAATACATGGACGATTTAATCGCTTTCAAAAATGTAATAAGTATTCTTTGTTTTCCTCTTATACCCTATCTGGTAGATAAAGCATCTTTTTATTTCTTGTTGAATAAAAATACTTTTGTACAAGAGTGCGACGCAACGATGACGAATAACGATAGAATGCTGACCCATTAAAAAATATCAACACATAAAGAGTACCTGCAATAATGAACAATATAAAAGAAATAATAAAAAAATCTATAGAAGTAAAGGAACAAATACTGGCCGATGAAAGTTTTCTTTTGAAAGTGCAACAAGCTGTAGAGGTAGTAACTGAAGCCTTTAAAAATGGTAACAAGGTTTTATTTTGCGGAAACGGTGGCAGCGCAGCAGATGCACAACACCTGGCCGCAGAGTTTTCAGGAAGGTTTTATAAAGACAGAACTGCATTGCCTGCTGATGCCTTGCATTGCAATACTTCTTACCTGACTGCTGTTGCAAACGACTATAGTTACGATGTTATTTACTCAAGAATTATTGAAGGGATGGGCCATAAAGGTGATGTTCTTTTTGGCCTAAGCACTTCGGGCAATTCAGCAAATATTGTTAAGGCTTTTGAAACTGCCAAAAGCAAAGGAATGCTAACAATTGGTTTTACCGGGGCGACTGGCGGCATCATGAAAGAATCGAGTGATATATTATTAAATGTTCCTTCTTTTGATACACCAAGAATACAGGAAAGTCATATAATGCTTGGTCATATTATTTGCCAGTTTGTAGAAGAAAATCTTTTTCCATAAAACTATAATTTTTTGTAACTTTCTAACATGGTTATTAAAGAAGCGATCATTCTTGCCGGAGGGCTGGGAACCAGGCTACGTTCCGCGGTGCCTGACTTGCCAAAGTGTATGGCACCGATAAATGAGAAACCTTTTTTAACCTATGTAATCAATCATTTAAAAACTGAAGGAATTACTCATTTCATTTTTGCATTGGGTTATAAAAGTGAAGTGGTTGAAGCTTATCTGGAGAAGGATTTTCCAACATTATTATTTAAAACCTCAGTTGAAGAGGAACCTTTAGGCACAGGGGGAGCTGTAAAAAAGGCACTGGCCCTTGCCAAAGAAAACTCTGTTATAATTGCAAATGGCGACACTCTTTACAATATAGATGCAGAGTTATTAGCCAGTATTCATTCATTAAGCGGTGCTTGTTGCACACTTAGTTTGAAACCGATGAAAAACTTTGACCGTTATGGTGTTGTTGAGATTGATGAATGTAGCTTAATAAAGAGTTTTAAAGAAAAGCAATTTTACGAAAGCGGTCTGATAAACGGTGGTGTTTATGCAATTCACCGACATAAATTTCTTGAAGAAAATTTGCCGGAAAAGTTTTCATTTGAAAAAGATTATTTGGAAGTATTTTATAAAAAAAGAAGGATGTTTGGGGTGGTACAAGATGAATATTTTATTGACATAGGGGTGCCTGAAGACTATGAAAGAGCCCAAAGAGAGTTGAAATACAGCCCCCAAACGTGGAGCTAGAAAAACAAAAAATAATTTTTAATTACATAGGAAGATAACCTTATCATTTTCAAATCGAATTTCCTTTCTAAAATTTTCTGTTGTTTTAGCCACAAAAAGATAACCAAAGAAAAAAGGTGTTATACGAGTTGATGGTTTAAAGGTTTACATTATTGTCAATAACCCTGTTTACATCAGTTGCATCAAATGTGAGTTCAACGTCTGTTTCAGGATAAGAAACACAGGTAAGAATTAAACCGTTTTCCAGGTCTTTAGGGGTAAGCACATCATTTATAGTCATCCTGACCCTACCGGTTGTACATATAGAGGTACACGAACTGCATCTTCCGCCTCGGCAGCTGTATGGAAGGTGGATATTGTGTTTCAATGCCACCTCCAGTATGTTATGCGGATATGCAACTTTTATATGGTATTTTTTATTATGATAATTAATTGTGACATTATGCGGATTTGTATCAGTCATGAAAGGTGGGGGAGGAGCTGTTGCGAAAAAGTTTTCTCTTCTGATTGTATCCTGGCTATAGCCCATAACTTTTAATGTAAACAGCGCCATGCGCATAAATGCTTCCGGCCCACAGAGATAAAAACGAACAGAATTCGTATGAACAGTTTGTAGTAATATTCTTTCAAGCAAATTATTATTTAAACGCTGTGAAGGCCTGGTGTGGTCAATTGGATGACTGAAAATTTCTTTTATTAAAAAACGGCCACTAAACTTCTTTTGAAGCAATAATAATTCCTCCCGAAAAATACTTTCTTCCTCATTATGATTTTGATATATCAGTAAAACATTGGTATCAGAAAATTGATATAAAAGATGTTTAATTAAAGAAAACACAGGTGTAATACCACTTCCTGCAGAAACAAAAACAGCTAATTCACTTTCGGGAACATCAATAGTAAACCTTCCGGTTGGTGGCAGGCTTGTAATAACGTCATCAATGTGCAAATGGTCTAAGAGGTAACGGCTGAGTTCACCATTTTCTATTCTTTTTATAGTGAAATATATTTGGGTATCAACACCGGGCGCTGAACTTATAGAATATGAACGACGAACTTCTTTGCCATGAAGGTTTACAAGTAATGTAAAAAATTGACCCCCTTTGTATTCGATCTTCTTACCGTTTACTTCCTCTATAAAATATGATTTACTGCTACTGGTTTCCGTTCTTATATTTTTTATCCTTAATTGTAAATGTTCCATCGATTTTTCTTCTATCAAAGAAGTTGCTTTAAATTTTCAAAAAACTTTTGTAAATGATCACTACCGCCTTTTGCACTTGTATTTTAGTCAGTTAAAACAGTGTTTGTACACCATTTGCAATTTTATTTTCATGTTCGAGCAACCATTTTTTTCTCCATAATCCTCCCGCATAACCTACCAGTTGCCCGTTAGAACCTATAACCCGGTGGCATGGAACAATAATACAAATGTTATTTTTACCATTGCTCGATGCTGCCGCACGTATGCAATTCGGGTCTCCCAAACGTTTGGCAAGCATCATATAACTAATCGTTTTGCCAAAATTAATATTCAGTAATTCGCTCCATACCTTTGTTTGAAAATCTGTGCCTTTTTGATAAATCGGAATATCAAATGATCGCCTTTTACCGTTAAAGTATTCAATCAGTTCTTCAACACATTCGTTTAACAAAGGGTTATTGCCGGAAGGTTGTACATACTCATTCTGGCTATCTATAAAAGACACCTGGTTTATGTACTGCAGAGTTCCACCAATTTTCAGCGTTCCGATGGGAGATTTGTAATATGTATAATTTACCTCGTTCATGTTAGCCTATTGTAAGACCGTTAGACACTTTTCTTTCAGGCTGCAATAAAATTACATCACCATTTTCATCGTATATACCCAGTACAAGGCATTCGCTAAAAAAACCTGCAATTTGTTTTGGCGGAAAATTTACTACGGCAATTACCTGTTGACCTATTAATTGCTCTTTGGTATAATGTTTTGTAATTTGCGCAGAAGATTGCTTGATACCTGATTCGCCAAAATCAATTTTAAGTTTATAAGCAGGTTTTCTTGCTTTTGGGAATTCATCAATTTCAACAATTGTTCCTGTTTGGATGTTTATTTTTTCAAAGTCTTCCCAGGAAATCATAAAAATATTTATTTTCAAAATTAAACAACAAAAAGTATGAAACGTCAGGCAACTGCAGTTTGGAATGGTTCCGGAAAAGAAGGAAACGGAACACTAAGCACACAAAGTACGGTTTTAAACAACAGCCAGTACTCGTATAAATCGCGTTTTGAAGAAGGCATTGGCACAAATCCTGAAGAGTTGATGGCAGCGGCACATGCAGGCTGTTTTACCATGAAGCTGAGTTTTGTTTTAGGTGCAGCGGGTTACACCCCAGACAGAATAGAGACAAATTGTATTATCACTTTAGAAAATGGTGCTATCACAACTTCTCATTTACAGGTAACGGCAACCGTGCCTGGTATCACCAAAGAGGATTTTGACAAGGCCGCACAGGAAGCAAAAACAGACTGCCCTGTTAGTAAAGCATTTAATTTAGAGATCAGCCTTGAGGCTAACCTTGAATAAGTAATTGGCGCTGACAAAAGATAGTTGTCATTATTGATATAGCTGTTGATAATAAATTTATCAACAGCTTTTTTATGGCAGAAAGTTTAAATTGTTTTTTTGTTAGGAATTAAATAACAATATTTATGTAAAGCGTTTGATAAATAACCTTGAGGCATCTAATGTCCGTATGTTATTTTGATAAGTCCGAAAGCAACTGAAATAATTGGAAGGAGTACAGCGAAATATTTTGTAATTTTCGATTTGTGTGTTTATAAAAACAAATTGAAGGTTAGCATGATAAAAAAACACTGCCTCTTTTTCCTGTTTTCCTTTTTATTTCCTGTAATAATTTTTGCCCAGCATACAGGTACCCATATATCAACTCCTGATAATATTGTTTCCGGTGTAGAGCCGCAGCCTTTGCTCGCCCAGGCAGTTCGACTAAATGAAGCTTTGTCTTTTATAGGAAGTTCTTTATCGTCTGAGGATCAAAAAAAATTGATAGCGTTGCAACACGAGCGTCTTACTCCTGAAATCGTAAATGCCGTTCAAAACATTCTCGATCCGTATTGCCTGGCAATCATAGATATCAATCCTGAAACCCGGGTAAAAGTTTTGAGAGGGTCTGCAAAAGCAAAATTGGCTCAAAATGGTTGGGTTAGCTTTTTAGTAAAGGTGAATAACGAAGCAGGTGTTACTGCACCACTTCAGGTAGAAAGTCCTAATGCAGCTGCGCCTTTGCATGTATCCACTTTTGAACCTCATGTAAAGGAGAAGAACATTCTTACACCGGGGCAGGTCGCCAATCAGTTTTTAGAAATGCAGCTATACCGTAACCGTCCGTTGCTGCCAAATCTTTCAGGTTTAAAACTTGAGTATGCGGTATTGCAGATCTACAGCAAAGATGCAGGACAGCGTGAAGCGCAAATAGGTTTTAATATCGGGCAAGGCACACAGGATATTGGCTTTCGCAATACGATAAATATTTTGTTCAATATACTTCCTTCGGTTAATGTAATTTTTCACGTAAAAGATGAGGATGGTTCCCCGGCAATGGCTTCATTTCTTATTACCGATGGTATAGAACGGATCCTCGATGATAGTATTAACACTTTAGCCAAAGCTGATTTTCGCTTAACTGCTGCTCAGCTTGAATACAGGCTTAACGGTTCGACTAAGGGTTACAAAGTTCCCGCTAAACTGACAGGCATTTACCCACTGCCATCAAGACGTGTGGCTGCTTACGATGAATATCCTGATTTTTTCTTTCAACCGCAGGTCTACAGATCTGATGGAGAGTATGTGCAGCTTCCATCGGGCAAATACAATGTTACTTTTACCAAGGGACCCGAATATATTCCACAGACGGTGCAGATGACTATCCCTTCGGGTGTACATTCTTTTGGTGTAACATTTAAATTAAAAAGGTGGGTGAATATGGCGAAACTGGGTTGGTTTAGCGCCGACCATCATGTGCATGCTGCGGGTTGCAGTCACTACGAGAGCCCCGAAGAAGGCGTAAAGCCAAAAGATATGTGGCGACAAGCCATGGGCGAAGACTTAAATGTAGCAGCTGTGCTGGCATGGGGACCAAGCTGGTATCATCAAAAAACTTTTTTTACCGGGCACGACGACCCTCTTTCTACTTCTACAAACATTATGCGTAACGATGTTGAAGTTTCGGGTTTTCCTTCTTCCCATGCAGGACATATTGTGCTTTTAAGGCTTAAGGAAGATGATTATCCTGGAACTACAAAAATTGAAGAGTGGCCTAGCTGGACGTTGCCTGTTTTAACCTGGGCTAAGTCTCAAAATGCTGTTGTTGGTTATGCCCATTCAGGCTGGGGACTTGAGCCGACACAATCAACCAAAGATCTGCCAAATTATATACCGCCAAAAATGGATGGCATAGGAGCAAATGAATATGTTGTTACTGTAACCCAAAATGTTGTTGACTTTTATAGTGCTGGTGATACGCCCGCTCCATGGGAACTGAATATGTGGTATCATTCCCTTAATTGTGGTTTTACGACAAGGCTAAGTGGGGAAACAGATTTTCCATGCATTTTTGATGAGCGTGTAGGGCTGGCGCGAAGTTATTTTAAGACTGACAATAATCTTAATTATGACGGCTATGTAGCCGCCCTCAAAAAAGGCAGGTGTTATGTTTCGGATGGAAGTTCGCATATTATTGATTTTTCTGTAAACGGAGTAGAAGCAGGTACAAATGACAGCAGAGTCTCTTTAAATGGTAAAGAAACAGTAAAGATCACTGCTAAAGTTGCTGCTAATCTTTCGGAGCAACAAGACCAGGCTGGTGCAGCTATTGCGCAAAGGGCATTGACTGAACAGCCTTACTGGAATCTTGAGAGGGCGAGAATTGGAACGACACGAAAGGTTCGTGTAGAGCTTATTGTAAATGGTGAACCGGTAGATACCACAGAAATTGCCGCAGATGGAAACTGGAAAGACGTGAGCTTTACATACCCGGTTAGTAATTCAAGTTGGATGGCACTTAGGATTTATCCAAGTTCACATACCAATCCTGTTTTCGTTATTGTTAACGATAAGCCTGTTCATGTTCGTAAAAGTGCAGAATGGTGCCGGCAAGCAGTGGACCAGTGTTGGAAAATGAAGCAATCCAACATTAGGCAGGAAGAGCATGCTGCTGCAGAAGCCACTTACAATAAGGCGCGGAATATGTATGATAAAATCATTGAGGAATCTTTACATTAATAATGTTAGCTACTGAAAAGCTACCGCAATAAAAGTTTTAAATTTTTCTAAGAATAACTATTTCCCTTTAAATCAAGTTCTTTATTTTTCAGTACTTCCGCAAGGTTTTCTCCTCCCTTGATACCAAAATCAAGTGTACGAATTGGATATGGTATGCTGATATCATTTTCGTCAAATGCTTTTTTTATAAGCATAATAGTTTCGCTGCGGGCCTGTAAGAAAACAGGTTGTTCGGTTGAGTTAATCCAGATTTGCAGGATAAAGTTGATGGAACTGTCGGCAAAAGATTCGTAAAACAAACGTGGTGGTTCATTGGGGTCCAGAACACTTATTTTTTTTACTGCCTGCATGGCAACTTGTTTTACCTTTTCCAGGTCATCCCCATATGAAACACCAACTGAAAGTTCAAATCGTCTTACGCCGGAACGGGTATAATTCTCAAGACTGTTTTGAAAAATATCTTTATTAGGAACAATCACCATTTGCCCTGAAAAAGTCTGAATTATGGTATCTCTCATGTTTATAGTTATTACCTTACCCATTATTTCCTGAGACTTTACCAGGTCACCTATGCTTAATGGCCTGCGGATAGATAATAATATACCCGCCATAAAATTGGCTGCAATATCCTGGAAGGCAAAAGCCAGGGCTATACCAGCTATACCGGCTCCTGCCAGTAAGGAAGTGACCGCTTTGCCAAGATGCAGAACACTTAGCGCTACGAATAAAGTAATGCCTATTGCTACCAGGTAAACAAAAGAAGAAAACAGGTTGGTCAGGGTATCATGCTGGGTAAATCGATGAAACAATCTTGCAGATAGTTTTCTAACAAGCTTTGCAACATAAATCCCAAGCACCAAAACCAGCGAGGCTATAACAATGTTAGGTAGCAATCTTATAAACTCACGTAGCCAGAATAATAATTTTGATTGAATAAGGAGATAAGCTTTTTCTAAATCCATTGGTAAAGGTTGTGCGGTCAAAAGTCAAAATAATTATGGAAAAAGAACAGCTAACGACTGTTAAATGTTTAGAATTTCATTTATATATATAATTATTACGCCTGGCCATCGTGGATCATAAAAAATCAATTCTCTATAAGCTTCTTTTGCTTTAATGCATCATGCAAACTTCCGTACATTTAGACCATGAAATTATACTTTATTCTACTGGTGTCATTGCTGATTATGTCTTCCCGGCTTCACGCCCAAATGATTATGGATTTATATACTCATATTCCCAATTCGAAGCCTTGTACAGAAAAGGAAACATACACAAAAGGTTCTGGTATCGGTCGGGTCGATCATGTTACACGACCTACATTACAAGTATTTTTACCCCAGGTTCCAAATAAAGCTGCAAGCAGTATTATTATTTGTCCCGGTGGTGGTTATTCTGTCCTCGCTATAGATCATGAAGGAATTGAAATAGCGAAAACATTTAATGCCATGGGTATTGCAGCATTTGTACTAAAGTATAGGATTCCCGATTCGTCTTGTATGGTAAATAAAGAAAATGTACCATTGATGGATGCGCAACAGGCCTTAAAAATAGTAAGAGAAAATGCTGCTAAATGGAAAATTGATACATCAAAAATAGGTGTTATCGGCTTTTCTGCCGGCGGGCATTTAGCTTCCTCGTTAGCAACTCATTTTAACGAAGATGTACTTAGCAATCCTAATCATACATCTCTTCGTCCTGATTTTGCTGTGCTGCTTTACCCGGTTATAAGTTTTAAAGACAGCATTACTCACAAAGGTTCAAAAGATAATCTTATCGGTAAAAATCCTTCACCTGCTTTGATGCATCGTTTTTCTAACGAAGAACAGGTCACATCTCAAACCCCTCCTTCATTTTTAGTACATGCTGCTGATGATGATGTTGTTCCGGTTGCAAATAGCATCTCTTTTGTTGAAGCACTCGTTAGAAATAAAGTACCTGCCGAACTGCACCTTTATCAAAACGGAGGTCATGGTTTTGGATTGCATAATAAAACAACGACAGATGAATGGATAGAAAGATTGAAAAACTGGCTAACAAAAAATAACTTTTTACAATAGTCCTGATAATTGAAGCAACTGCTTTTTGTTTCAGATACTTTTTTTCCAAAAAATTGTTATTAAACTTTTTGCTCGTTTGAATTTTTAGGAGCAACGCGAATATGTGTAATGAGAGGTACTAAAAAGGAAATGGAGGACCGGGGATAAAGTTGCCTGAGGCTTTTTGATTAGACTGTACAAATAATGCTGATAACAAAAAAAAGTGCTTAAAAGATAATTACAAACCAACCATTCTTAAACCTGCCCGTCATAATATTATATCAGTTATAGCTGTAACTTCAGGTAATTATACTTTTTGCGATTTATGATCTTATTAAAAAGAGGCAGAAGAATTTTACCACTATTATTATTTGTTATATTTCGTTTAAAAGAAATTGGTTGATTATTGATGAAAAAAAAGTTTTTCCATATAATCTTTTCTTGTTTTTGCTTCTTAATATTTCTTCAGCAGGTACATGGACAGGAAGGTCATCTCAAAAAGAAAAACCATTTTTTTAATAATATATTTAAAAAAATAAAAAGCTCCATTACCGTTTCCCAGCCAGACAGTACAATAAAGGCTACAATTTTAAATACAAAAAGTGTAATTCCTTTTAGTGAATACGAGGGTAAAGTAATACGTAACATAACCACACAGGAACTGGGATTTGAAAAAGTTTTTACCGATACCTCTAAACCAATAAATTATTATGGTACGCGTATATTAAACGCCTTACATACCGATACCTATGACTGGGTTATTCGCGACAATCTCTTCATAAAAAAAGGAACGATTTTAAATCCTTATGTACTTTCTGACAATGAAAGATATATTCGGTCATTAGAGTTTATACAGGACGCACGCATTGTAGTAAAACCGATAAGCGGAAATCCTGATTCTGTTGATATTGTTGTAATAACAAAAGATTTATTTAGCATAACCGGTTCATTAGATATTAGCGGGGCTGACCGACAAAAGTTGACAGCAGCGGAAAGTAATCTTGCGGGAGCCGGTCAGAAAATACAGGTGACCACTTTGCGTGACACCAGAAGGCAACCAACATTCGGTTATGATTTTCTGTATTCAAAAAATAGCGTCCTCCATAGTTTTATAACCGCAACCTTAGGTCAGAGCCGCATAAATAGTGCGCGGACGGGACGTGATAATGTTAGGACAGCTTATTTGCTGCTAAGTCGTCCACTGTTTTCACCTTATTCAAGGTTTGCAGGCGGATTGGAATTGCGATTAAATAAATCAGAAAATTTATATCGCGAAAGCGACAGCCTGTTTCGGAATTACAAAAATGAATCTTTTGATGTTTGGGCTGGTTATAATATAGGATTGAAAAAGCTTTTAGAAGATAATAAAAGCCGGAACAGAACTTTTGTTGCTATTCGCTATATCAGAAATAATTTTTTAGAGAAACCAATTCAATTCAGCAAAGGATATAATACCCTCTTTAATAACATTAATGCTGTACTTGGTGAAGTCACTTTTTTTAAACAGGAATTTTATAAGACAAATTACATTTATAATTTTGGAACTACAGAAGATGTACCGTATGGGTATAACGTGGCATTAACCACAGGATGGTATAAACAGCTCGATTTGGCCCGACCATATTTTGGGGTAAATGCGAACCGGTATGTAGCTTCAGAAAGAGGAAAGTTTACCCAATACTATTTGCGTAGCGGTGTGTTTTTTAACCAGGGCAGGCTCGAAGATGCAAGCGTGCTTGCTGGTGGAAGTTTGTATAGCAAGTTGTATTTGTTTCGCCATTTTAAAATGCGCCAGTACCTTCAATACAGTTATACAAGGCTTTTTAACCGCGTAATTTATGATCCTGTCCAAATCAATAATCCACTGGGCTTAAGAAATTTCAGAGCAGATACTTTGCGAGGCTCACAACGAGTTAGCTTGTATGCTGAAAGTTTATTCTTTGCCAAGTTAAAACTGTTTGGTTTTCAACTGGCCCCATTTGGGTTTGCTGCGGGTACGTTGCTTACAGGTCAGGACAACAATTTTAAGAGGTCAGATATTTATACAGGGCTTGGCGGTGGATTAAGAACCCGTAATGTAAACCTGATATTTGCAACCGCAGAGGTTAAATTAATCTATTTCCCGCGAAAAGCACAGAATATGAACGCTTTTCAGATTTCGTTTAATGGCAATATCCGTTTCCGCTATAATAGCAACTACGTAAGGCCTCCCGATATCATTCAGTTAAATACGGTTGATGTAAATAACTTTTATCAGAATTAATTGGTTTCAATTAATGGAAAAGGCAAGTTTTTTTTGCGATAATATCTGCTTAAAAAGTTGTATTAAATACAGGGTGCGCTCGCCACGTAGTTACCTACAACATAACTTTAAGCCCAGCCATCACCCATCTTCTAGGCATTACTGTTCCCAGTAAATCACTGTATTGTTTATCAAATACATTATCAGCAGAGGCAAAAATGCTCAACTTATTCTTGTATACGTATGCCTGCAACTGTGCATTAAGCAGAAAATAATCTTTCGAAAGAAATGCATTTATAGGAGTTGAAGACTGGATATTTCGTTGCTTATACAACCCGTTTACACTTACAGAAAACCAATGTATGGTATACTGAAGATTGAAGTTGGTAAGAAATTTTGCATGTGATGAAACATAAAAGGAAGGGGTAGCATTATCGCTTTTGCTATCTATCCATGTTAAGCCAAACGTTGCCCACAACTGTTGCTTATTGTCAAATTGTTTTGTGTATTGTATGTCTGTCTCAATACCCGTAGAGTTTACTCTTGCTATGTTTTTTGCCAAAGCATACGTTCCTGTCGGTGATAGATTAGTTTTCCTGGGCATTTCATTAAAAGGGGTAGGAACGTAATCTATCAGGTGTGTAAAGTTTTGACGGAAAATAGTTGCTGCAATTTTCATATTTTTTATACCAAAAAAATCTGCACCAGCTTCATAACTAAATGAGCGTTCTGACGCCAGATCAGGATTTCCTATGCTTCCACTTGCAACAAAGGTCTTGTTGTAATTATTAAAACGCTCGGTAAAATCGGCATCTCGTATCGTTTTACCGGCGCTTCCGCGCAATTGCCAATAGGGTAGCTTGTATGATAAATTCAGTTGTGGAATCATCTGCCAGCCGCTTCTTTCATTCCATTCAAAGCGCATAGCCGGATTGACATTAAAATGTTCTCCAATTCTCTGACCCACTATCAAAAAAGCACCTGCCTGGTTAAGCGTATGATTTCCGCGATCATTAGATTGCATCTTTTTATTTACCCATTGAGCACCGGTGGTAAGTGTTGTCTTAGCACCCGCTTCCCAATTATACACCGCCAGCCCCTGCATTAAATTGCTCTTATTTGAATTTGCACCAGCCGCACTATTAAATTTATATGTGTCGTTTGTAGTTTTATAGCCGATATCGAGTGAGAAATTATGATGGAGCTTTGCATAATTTAGCTGTAGCTGATTCCAAAAAGCCGCTACTTTTTCATGGGCGGTATCAGATTTAAAAGTTGTATAAAAATTTTGTGCAGCAAAGTCACGCTTGTCATAAGCAGATCTAAATGAAATATTCCAGTATTTATTGATAAATTGATTTATAGAAGCAGAAGCCGAAGTATTGTGAAAAAAACCTTTTGTTCCGCGTTGTTGCTGGCCTGTCGCATTGTTAGATAATACCCCCCCTGCAATTGCTGTGTTTTTATTCTGGTAAAATCCGCCCACCTGTCCATTTAACAAACCGTACTGTCCGGCAGCCCCCTGGGCAGTTAGCTGGCTTGTTTTCTGCTCTCTTTTTGCTGCAAAAGTTTTAGTGATTATATGAATAACCCCTCCCACTGCCTCTGAGCCGTAAATGGCAGAAGAAGCGCCTTTTAAAATTTCTATTCTTTCAATCTCTGCGGGAGCAATAGGAATGTAACTGTTGAAATGGCCTGTGTTTGGATCATTTATGCGAATTCCATCTATTATTACCAATACCTGTTGAAAAGTGCCACCACGTAAAACTATATCACTTTGCGCACCCATTGGTCCACGCATTTGCACCTCTAAACCTGGTAAATATCTTAATAGTTCATCCAATGAATTTACCGGCAGTTTTGAAAATTGCTCTCCTTTAATTACCAACATATTACGCCCTGTGGCAGAGGATGAAACGGGTTGTAATGAAGCCGTAATGGTAACAGGATCAAGTTCTACCTGTTGCGCATGTATTGCAGGGTGAATAATAAGGAAATATAAAAAAGTACATAAAGTTATTTTCTTATTTGTTTTCATAATAATATTTGAAATCCAGAACTATTATAAGAAATGAAAAATTCAGTTTTAATAGTCCCAATCATTAATTAAACGCAATGATTAAAATTCTTAATCATTTTTTTTGTATGGTCAATCTGTTATAAAAGTTTGTAGCGATAAGTAGTTCGCCCAAGGGCAAAGATGAGGAAAGAACAGTTATGAATTTTAAGAATACATAAAAAATATGCGGCTTTATTTAATCAGAAAAATCTGTTGTTTGCTCTTCTGCAATTGTGTAATGTAGTTGAACAAGACCTTTTTCAAATGTTTTTGAATTAATCAATTGTAGTCTTTTCTCTGGCCGGCCCTGTTTAAATAATGGAATGCCTTCACCAAGAAAAATAGGAATTATTGAAATGATAAATTCATCAATAAGATTTTGTTTCATCATTTCATGTACTACTTCTGCTCCTCCGTCTATAAATATATTTTTTCCTGCTTCTTGTTTTAAAGACAAAACCAGGTTTGTAATATTGCCTGTATAGAAAGTAATGTTTCCCGACGGCGGTTTTGCAGTGCGTGTTATAACAAAGGTTTTTTTATCAGAATGAGGAAAAGGAATACCCAAAGTCAATACTTTATCATAAGTCTTTCGACCTAAAATCACTGTATCAATCGTTTTAATAAAATCTCCGTAACCATAATCCTGTCCTTTCTGTTCAACAATTGATAAGAAACTAATGTCATCATTTCTCTTTGCAATAAAGCCCTCTAAGCTCATTGCTATGTATAGCACAACTTTTCTGCCTGTTGCCATAGTAGTTGCAATATTTTAATAAACCTCGTAAAAGTTGCTTTATCAGTTACGTCTTAAGTCGTTCTTCTACAAGTTTCCTTTCTTCATTTCACCCACCGCGTAATCCACAGCTCTTGCCGCAAAAGCCATATAAGTTAAAGATGGATTTTGAGTTGATGTTGAGTTCATGCAACCCCCATCAGTAACAAAAACATTTGTGCAGGCATGTAGCTGGTTCCATTTATTCAGCATAGAGGTTTTCGGATCTTTACCCATACGAATGCCACCCATTTCATGTATATCCAGCCCCGGCGCCTGTTTGGAATCTGTTGTTTTTATGTCGGTGAATCCTGCTTTGGTATACATTTCAGTAAATTGTTCAAAAAAGTCCTGTTTCATCTTTGCGTCATTATCATCATAACTGATGTTGATATTTAGCAAGGGAATACCCCATTCATCTTTTTTACTGCTGTTTAAACTAACCGTGTTTGTTTCTTTCGGAATGGTTTCACCCATCATATGCGATCCAACGTACCATGGTCCCCATTCTTTATGCAACAAGTTCTTTTTCAATTCCTCACCAAACCCATCAGTATTTGTGTTAAATGACCTTCCGGAATTAAATCCTGCTGCATATCCACGAAGAAAGCCTGTTTCCTGTTTAAACACATTTCTAAACCTTGGAAAATAAGCGCTCGTTGGTCTTCTTCCATCGGTTGTGGTGTCTTTAAAAGCATCATATTGAGCAGAAATTCTTGCACTGTAGTTATGAAAAGCGACATATTTACCTAAAATACCACTATCGTTGCCAAGTCCGTTGGGAAAACGATGTGAAATGGAGTTTAAAAGAACCAGGTTAGAATTTAAAGCACCAGCATTTAAGAATATAACTTTTGCATAATAATCGATTGTTTCTTTTGTTTTAGAATCTATAACCCTTACGCCTGTTGCTTTTCCTGCTTTCTCATCATAAATAATAGAATGTACTACAGAAAATGGCCTTAACGTCATATTTCCTGTTTTTTGCGCCCACGGAATCGTAGTGGAGTTAGCGCTGAAATACCCGCCGAAAGGACAACCACGCTGACATAAGTTTCTGTTTTGACATTGTGCTCTCCCTTGCTGCAGATGTACTGGCTGAGGTTCAGTAAGATGAGCGCAACGGGCATATATAACATGCCGGTCGTTATAGTTTTTTGATATAAAGTCTTTAAAGTAATTTTCTACACAAGATAATTCCAAAGGGGGCAAAAATTCTCCGTCAGGAAGATTTGGTAAACCATCTTTGTTGCCAGATATTCCTGCAAACTTTTCGACATAGCTGTACCATGGCGCAATATCTTTATAACGGATGGGCCAGTCAACAGCAAAACCATCTCTTGCAGGGCCTTCAAAATCAAAGTCGCTCCAGCGTTGCGTTTGCCTTGCCCAGAGCAAGGACTTGCCTCCAACCTGGTAACCTCTTATCCAGTCAAAAGGCTTTTCCTGCACATAAGGATGTTCGTTGTCTTTAACGACAAAATGCATGGCATCTTCCTTAAATATATAACAGCGGGTTGCAATAGGGTTGGCCTCCTGAATGTCAACAGGAAGCTGGTTTCGATGCTCAAATTCCCATGGGTTCATATTGGTGGTAGGATAATCAACAAGATGTTTTACATCTCTGCCACGTTCTAATACAAGTGTCTTAAGACCTTTTTCTGTCAGTTCTTTTGCAGCCCATCCACCGCTCATACCGGCGCCGATAACTATAGCGTCGAAGGTGCGATTCTTAATCGAGTTATTATTATTACCCATGTATCTAAATTGAAGCTCCTTTTTGATTTAATGAGGTTACCGGAACACAGCCATGAAACTTTCCCGGAACAAGTTTATATACCTGCACATTTGTGAGGTAATATTTGGAAGTCATATATCCCTGCACGGTAAGCTTTTTCATTATATTAAAAAAAGCTGAAACGTCTTCTGAAACTTCTTTGCTGTTTATATTATTTCTTATCAGTTCTTCTCTTTGCAATACATTACAATCGACAAAAGATTTATCAAATTTCTTTTGCGAGATCTTTTCAAATTCTTTCATCCCTTTCAAAAACTGTTGTTGCTGCTCTTTTGTATAACAGTCATCGAGCATCTTTAATACGAAAAGGTGAGTATAAGTATCTTTTGCCCCGGGAGTATCGGTTACAGGAATGATTGTTTCACTAACCTCCGTTATCAGCTTCTCATCGCTGCCATCTATCGACAGGTGTTTGTAAACTATGGCCGGCCTGCTTTTTTCCTGCATGCACGAGGGTACAATGGCCGCGCCTACAGAAATCATTAAGCAATGTTTGATGGCATTACGTCTCGTTATGTTCATAGTATTATTGACTGGAAACTACTTGCTCCACTTCATTTTATTTTTACAATAATAATGATAAATATTATTTAGGCTGTTTAAGTAGAAATAATATCAAAAATTATTTAGAAAGTATATACTTTTTTGAAAGCTCCAAAGCCTACTGTCTTATACTCGTTTTTAAATTTATATTGAATCCTTTTTAGGAAAATCCAGTCATTTACTCTAACTGATTGACTGGTAATATCCATAAACTGGTTAAAATACATAGGAAGTTTTTCGTCAGGGACACGATCGCCCCATACTGCTCTTACTCCGGCTATAATACAGGTTTTATCATCTGGCTTACTTGAATAAGCCGCGAAAAGACCAAAAGCAATTACTATTGCAATAATTATTTTTCTCATTGGTATCTATAAAAACAAATATCTGATATTTATTGCTTGCTGTTGTAGTTTTTAATCAACTTTTATCACACCTGGTATATTTGCTTCGCTACCCATTTTTTCCACAATAAAACTGCCGTTTACAATTTTAACTTTAAACAGTTCGTCATAACCTTCTTCGTAAGATGGGATTTGAAGCTTTTTGTAGGTACCTCCAATTCCTGCAGGCGGTACAATTTCTTTTCCAGTTCTGTTTTTATTCCTTGTGATCGCTTCTCCTACAGTGGTTTCAAAATAAAATCCTTTTATTGTAAACTTATATTGCTTTGCTTTATTTATATAAACGAGTCTTTCCTTTTTGGTTATGTTGGTATTATCTATTACAAAACGCTGCTGAGTTTGTAAGCATGTTTCTAAAAAAATGGCTTCTTTTCGTCTTGTGTTTAATAAATCTAAAGAAATACGTACATGAGTTTTAAAGAAATTCTCTTTGTAAAAAGTCGTTTTACCAGAAGCTTGTATGCCACAAAATATTATTGCTTCCATATAATTTTCAATTGTCAGGAGAGATGCAATCGAAAAGCCAGCATAAGAATTATTGTTAGAAGTTGTAAAGCCGGATTAATGTGAAACGAATTTTAAGCCCACGATAGAAGCTATAAGAGTAGTAAGGAAAAACATTCTCCAAAAATCTGCGGGTTCATTAAATAAAATAATGCCTGCAAGCACTGTCCCAACCACACCAACGCCTGTCCATACTGCGTAGGCTGTACCAATAGGTAAAGTCTGGGTGGCTTTATACAATAAAATCATACTAATACAAAGACTGATAAAAAAGCCAATAAGCCAAAAAGTTGAAGTCTGACCAGTAGTTTCTTTGGCCTTACCCAGGCAGGTTGCAAACCCAACTTCAAAAAATCCGGCAATAATTAATATAGTCCAATTCATAGGTTTAAAAAAATGTTGTTTACAAAATAACGACGATAAAAATGCTTTTAAATTTAAACACGTAGCATTTTTATCGTCGTACAAATTAGAAAATGAACAAACAGAGTATAGTTGTCAAGATAAATAAGAAAATGAAAAGCCTTTTTTGCTATATCATTTTCTATGAAAGAAGTTATCCTTTTTTTTGTTCAACAGTCTTTATATCTGTCGCCTCCTTACTTTGTATAGATTTATTACCCGTTTCTACTTCTACCATTTTTGTAGTAACAGCGTAGTCGTTAGGATGAATCTCAGAACCATACTTCACAGCATATGCTTTTGTAAATTCTGCCCCAAAGTACAAAATGATAGAAGAGTAATATATCCACAACAAGAGGACTACCAATGAGCCGGCAGTGCCGTAAGTGCTGCCAACATTGCTTTTGCTAATGTAAAAGGAGATTGCAAATTTGCCCAGCATAAATAATAAAGCGGTTGCAATCGCACCGGCTAATACATCTTTCCATTTAATCTTTGCATCCGGTAAAACTTTGAATATAACACCGAATATTGTTGTAATTACAGCAAGGGTAATAAATACATTAATAATGTAAAAGATAACTACAGTCACATCAGGAAAACGAGCTTTTAAACTGTCACTAAATCCATCAATAATAGCAGTAATGCCAAGGGAAACAAGCAGCAAAAATCCAAGACTTGCTATTACAGAAAAGGAAAGAAACCTGTTCTGAATCATCTTTAGCCATCCTCTCTTCGGTTTTGGTTTTAAGCCCCATATCATGTTAATAGAATCCTGTATTTCGGCAAAAACAGTAGTAGCACCAACAAGCAGTGTTATTGCACCAATAATGACAGCTAGTTTGCTTTTGCCCGCCAGGGAAGCATTTTTTATCATTTCTTGTAATGTGGCAGCCGTATCTGATCCCACAAAGCCTGCAAGTTGTCCATAAATTTTCCCTTCTACGGCCTCTCTTCCTAAAAATAGCCCGGTCAAAGAAATGATTACAATAAGTAATGGAGCCATTGAAAAAACGGTATAATAGGCCAATGAGGCGCTTAATTTCGTTACTTTATCATCCCCGAACCCCCCAAATGCATTTTTCAGCACTTCAATCACACCCTTAAAAGAAATCTTTTTACTCATTATGTAACCTTTTTTAGGCATTTACTGCAAAAAAGCTACCATACATTAAATTTCAATAAAATATTATGTATTAGATTTAGATGAAAAACATATGACCGCCCTAGTTCTATGCATAAAAAAAGCAGGATGCATACAGCATCCTGCTTTTATAACAAAACCTAAAAAGTATTATAAATGAGCCTGGATCTTTTTGTCTAAAACAGATTTAGGAACTGCTCCTATTTGTTTGTCTACCACCTTACCACCTTTAATAAATAGTATAGCAGGAATAGAAGTAATGCCGTAATTGACACTTAAATTAGGATTTTGGTCAACGTTTACTTTTCCTACGTTTACCTTTCCGTTATATTCTTTTGACAGTTCTTCCACTACCGGACCAATAGCGCGACAAGGGCCACACCATTCTGCCCAAAAATCTATAAGTGAAAGTTTATCACTATCTAAAACATTAGTCTGAAAATTTGCATCGGTAAGTTCTAAAGCCATAATGTATATTTTAAAGTTGATATAATATGATGTAGTTTTCAACTACAAATACCAGATTGCAAATTTAACTCCAATAAACGAAATCTGCTTTTTTGACTTTTGCACCGATGTGTATTTTGCAATTTATGGCAGTTTAATGACTAAAACCCTACTCTTGATGTAGAGAAAAATAGACGCAACATTTAAAAGAGGGGAATGGCGGCACCGTTACACTGTCACTACCTGTACTTCTACATCTTCGTTTTTTTCTAAAAAATGTACCAATTCTTCATACATTGTAATGCTTTTTTCCAAAAGGGGTATTCAACAACTTTATCCCTGCGTTCCGGGAAAATAATTAATTAATGAGTGTAAGTATTCTTAATCATCGGGAGTTGCGGGATATACTGTAACGAGAAGGTCCAGAACGCTCTAATTAATATTGTCACAAACGACAGAAGTCGATTGCTCCGGCTTAGTTCTATGCTAGTCTGTGCCTGCAGCAGTTGCAGGCACAGCATGTGGCGCATTGCTGCAACACTCACAGTGACAAAAAAACTATAGTTCCTTTACAATTGCCAATGATTTTTTTACATGCTCATCCGCTGCGATATGATCGGTTTCCGATGAAAATACAGCTACAATTTTGCGATCTTTATTAATAACGAATGTTGTTCGTGGTATGAAGCCGTGAGTAACCTCCTGGCCCCGTACATCTTTAACTCCAGGTTGTGGAGGTTTCAACTTCAAACCATAAGTTGCTGCAATTTTGCCTTCAGGATCAGAAGCCACTGCAAATTTTCCCCCGCAGTAATCCGGATCGGACGAGAACGAATTCAATCGGGCAATATCATCTGCTGAAAGACCGATAATGGTTGCTCCTGCTGCCGTAAATTTATCCTTGAATTCGGCGAATGTATGTGCTTCTAAATCGCACCCACCTGTGTAGGCCGCAGGATAGAAGTATAATACCACCGGTCCTTTGGCAAGAGCTTTTTTTAATGAAAAATCGAATTCCTTGCCAGCCATGCTGGCTTTTGCGTTGAAAGTCGGTGCTGTCGAACCCTTTGCCAATATCATCGATTGAGCAAAACCACCGTGTGTAATGAAAAGCAAAAACCCGAAAATTAAAAGGAAGGAAAGATGATTTCTCTTTAACATGGCCAATCATTTTTTAATCACTATCAAACATACGAATAATTGGGGAAATGAGTGCAGCCGGTTTGCCTATTGGTGTATATGCAGTAAGATAAAACCATGGAGACAACTGCGGCTGTTTGTTGTTCTTCACAAACATCACCTTTTTCGCCTTTGTTGGCAAAATTATCATAACCGGAAGCACGCGGAATTAATTCTAAAAGTAAAAGTGTCGGACGCAACGCATACCAATAGCGCTACTACCGCCGGTACCATAATCATCACCTACCAACCACAACGCGCCCCCTTTTATTAAGAAGCTTTTGTTGTTCGATCAGCAGATTGCTTCGTCGTTCCTCCTCGCAATGACGGGTTTCCTACGCTACCACCACCTGCACGTCCACATCCTGGTTTTCTTCCAGCCAATGAATAATTTCATCATTCATAGTAACGCCGGTTGATAAGGTGTATAAACTCAACTTCAAATTGTCTTTAGCCTCAATAAGATTGAACTTAATAGACGTTTTACCGGGGAAGGTCTTTACGTTCTTATCAAAGAAATCAACAAAGTCGGAGTTGATGATTCTTGTGGGTACGTCGAGGATCAATTGTTTTGTGAAGTTTTGCTTGGTCACTTCGAGCAGGTTAATACTTGTTACTTTAAACTCGTATTGCTCAGTGTTGAAACGGCTTTTAAATTCGCCCTGCACCATGATGCTCTTGCCCTTGTCTAGGTAGTTCTGGAACTTCATGTAATCGTCGCTCCACAGCATCAGTTCCGTCTTGCCTGTAAAGTCTTCAATAGCCAGTATACCAAAGTTGCGGCCTGTTTTAGTAACACGATGTTGTGCATCTACCACCAGTCCGGCAAGTTTAAAAGGCTTATTTTTTTTAGGAGATAATTGCGGCGCATCTTTTACTTCATTAAATTCATTTAACGGAGTAAAGTTGTAGTGCTTCAATTCAAATTTGTAATGATCGAGCGGATGACCACTCATAAACATTCCGGTGACCTCTTTTTCATAATCCAATAATTCAGTCAAAGGCCATGGTTCCACACGAGGCAACTGGGGCGTTGGAATATCCATAGAGATCATATCACCAAACAAACTATTACTGGAAGTTTGAGCTTGCGCCTGGTATTTGTTGCCGAAATTTATAATAATATCAAGGCCGTTGATATTCGTCTCTTTATTCAAAAAATACTGCGCACGATGATATTCTTTAAAACAATCAAAAGCCCCGCTGTAAGCGAGACTCTCCAAAGACTTTTTAGTTGCTGCGCGAAGATTAACCCTTTTAACAAGATCGAAAATACTGGTAAAAGGACCTTTTTTTGCACGTTCTTCCAAAATGCAATCAATAGCATTTTCACCTACGCCTTTCAGTCCCATCATTCCAAAACGGATCTCGCCTTTTTTATTTACGGCAAAACCACGTTGAGATTCATTAATATCAGGTCCAAGTACCATCAATCCCATTCTTTTACATTCTTCCATGAAAAATGTAATTTTCTCAATACTTCCTGCGTGATTTAAAACAGCCGCCATGTACTCAGAAGGGTAGTGGGCCTTTAAATAAGCGGTCTGGTAAGCAACAAATGCATAACAGGTAGAGTGAGATTTATTAAAGGCATATTGAGCAAATGCTTCCCAGTCTGTCCATATTTTTTCAAGCTTATCGGCAGGATGTCCTTTTTTTGTGGCACCTTCCATAAACTGCGCTTTCATTTTATTCAGCACAGCTATTTGCTTTTTACCCATTGCCTTACGCAATACGTCAGCATCACCTTTACTAAATCCTGCAAGTTTTTGAGAAAGCAACATCACCTGCTCCTGGTACACTGTAATGCCGTACGTTTCTTCCAGGTATTCGGCCATGTCAGGCACATCATAAGTGATCTCGGCACGTCCGTGTTTTCTTTCTACATAGTCAGGAATGTACGCCATTGGACCGGGACGATACAAGGCGTTCATTGCGATCAGATCGGCAAAAACGTCGGGCTTCAGATCGCGAAGATGCTTTTGCATACCCGCACTTTCAAACTGGAAAGTAGCGTTCGTTTCTCCTTTTTGATATAATTGATAGGTCTTTTCATCATCCAGCGGAATTTCATCAATCTCTATTTCTACGCCATGATTTTGTCTGATTAACTCGAGCGCAGTTTTTAAGATGGATAAAGTCTTCAATCCTAAAAAGTCCATCTTGATAACACCCGCTTCCTCGATAACACTTCCCTGGATTTGAGTAACCAAAAGCTCAGAGTCTTTTGATGTAGCGACAGGAATAATATTTTTTAAATCATCCGGAGCGATAATGATACCTGCAGCATGTAAACCTGTGTTACGTACTGAGCCTTCCAAACGTTCTGCTTCGTGTAAAACCTTTGATTGTTCCGTGTTGCTGTTATAGATCTCACGGAGCTTTTTTATGTTGTCGATATCTTCAGGTCCAAAACCTTCTTTCTCTTCGAGCGATTTTGGTCCTTCTTTAGCAGTGATTGGAGCGTGGAGGCATCTTCTTAATTCGGTACCCGGTTTGTCTGGAACCAGCTTTGCCATCATATTGCTCTCAGCTAACGGAAGGTCAAGTACACGCGCAACGTCTTTGATACTCATCTTAGCAGCCATGGTACCAAACGTTACAATTTGGGCTACCTGGTTTCTGCCATATTTCTTTACCACATAATCGATCACCTTTTGCCGGCCATCATCATCAAAGTCCGTATCGATATCCGGCATACTCTTACGGTCGGGGTTAAGGAAACGCTCGAACAGTAAATTGTATTTAATGGGATCGATATTGGTAATACCGACACAATAAGCCACCACCGAACCAGCGGCAGAACCACGTCCCGGACCTACAAACACTCCCAGTTCACGACCTGCTTTTATGAAGTCTGATACAATCAGGAAGTACCCCGCAAACCCCATTGTCTTAATGGTAAACAATTCGAAGTCAAGCCGCTCTCTTATTTCTTCCGTTATTTCACTGTATCTTTTTCTTGCACCTTCGTAAGTAAGATAATGAAGGTATTCCCACTGGTTGAGGTTACTGTCACTATGTTGCTGGAACTCTTTGGGAATAGGAAAATTTGGGAGAAGAATATCCTTTTTTAGATTTAAAAGTTCTATTTTATCGACAATTTCGTTTGTATTATCAATGGAATGAGGAATGTCGTTGAAGAGTTCCTTCATTTCAGTCGTCTTCTTAAAATAAAACTGGTCGTTAGGGAACTTAAATCTCCTTTCCTTCACCTGCACATCA
Source organism: Segetibacter koreensis DSM 18137 (assembly GCF_000374045.1). Classification (GTDB taxonomy): domain Bacteria; phylum Bacteroidota; class Bacteroidia; order Chitinophagales; family Chitinophagaceae; genus Segetibacter; species Segetibacter koreensis. The sequence goes on from NZ_KB893317.1 coordinate 70,882, forward strand.
TCGTTTATGAAATCGTCATAACCGGGCGTACTCTTCTTTTCACCTGTATTAAGACAAAGCAAAATGTCATGGGCGTTATAATCATCCTGGTCAGTATAATGACTGTCGTTGCTGGCGATCACTTTTACATTGTGCTTCACTGCAAACTTCAATAACGAGAGATTTACCTTGTCCTGCTCTTTCATTCCATGCCTTTGCAACTCTACATAATAGTCTTCGCCAAACATATCAAGCCACCACTTAAATTCCTTTTCCGCTTCATCTTCACCATCATGCAGAATCGTCTGGGGAACATAAGCGCCAAGACAACAAGTTGTAGCAATCAGTCCTTCGTGATACTTTTCGAGCAGTTCCTTATCAATTCTCGGGTACTTGCTATACATTCCTTCGGTATATCCGAGCGAGGTTAGTTTCAGCAAATTCTCATAGCCCTGTTTGTTTTTGGCAAGCAGCACCTGGTGATACCGTTCATCTTTTTGTTCTTTGGTAAACGATTTTCTGGTTCTGTCGGCAACCACATAAAACTCGCAACCTACGATTGGTTTTACTTTAGGTGTTCCGTCATCATTTTTATGTTTGTAAGCTTCAGCCACAAATTCGAATGCTCCGAACATATTACCATGGTCGGTTATGGCAAGAGCAGGCATATCATCAGCAATGGCTTTCTGATACAGGCTTTTTATAGAAGCTGCCCCGTCGAGCAAACTGAACTGGGTATGAACGTGTAGATGAGAGAATTTAGACATAATAGGAATGAACAATGAACGGTTAAAAGTAAAATGATTAAGTAAAAATCATTTATCGTGAAATAAGAATGTTTACAAAGTTAGCAAACATCTGACACCTCACATTAGACTACAAATATCGTTATCATTTAAAAAAATACCATTGCTTCTTATCCACAGATTGGGGTTAACTCTACGTTAAAAACATTTAAAAATGCTTTGTTTTTGGCATATAAGTCATTTACTTTGCTGCACCTGAATATGAAACTAACCCAATTGATATATGGCTTATTGGCAATGGTGTTCTTTACCAGTTGCAGCCAATTTAAAGCTATAACATCGAGGGATAATTCCACGGCAAGCAGACCCTCCCGTAAGTCAAGCGCAAAAAAAGTCAAATTTCTTGATATGTCTGTAAGTCCCGGGCAGGTCGTTACGTCAAAGCATGACATGAGTCCTTCAATGCCTTCTTATAACAGGCGCAAGATGCAAAGAGAGTCCTACAATTCAAATATCCGCACTTCATTTAATGCCTTAGATATTGAAAGAGCAGACTTTTTACAGTTAAAGTATGCGATAGTGTTAGATGCAACGGTAGAGACGCTGACTAATGTTAATTTGCTAAAGTCAATAGACGATTGGTGGGGAACCAGTTACTGCATGGGTGGTAGTACCAAAGATTGTATTGATTGTTCTGCTTTCACTCAAACGGTAATGCAGAATGTGTACAACACGACTATTCCGCGTACTGCACAGGAACAATATAATTCAAGTAAACAAATAAACCTTGAGGACCTTAACGAAGGCGACCTTGTTTTTTTCAATACAAATGGTGGCCGCGATATTACTCATGTAGGCATATACCTTCTTAATAATAAATTTGTACATGCTGCTACCAGCAATGGTGTAATGGTTAGCGACCTTAACGATATTTACTGGAAGCCCCGGTACAGAGGAGCCGGAAGGTATATAAGTTCCACTCCTGCAACCGTCTCTTATAAGATGGAAGGGGCGAAGTAAATTTATTTGCAAAAATCGTTCGTTGCCAGCGATAAATTACTTCATCTTATCTTTATGATCATCCAACTTCTTCCAGTCTTGTTACAATCTGAATAAATCGATACTTATTCTGCTGTTAATGTTATTTCTTCCAGATCTCCGGTACAAACGCGTACTGTTTTATAAGTTGTATCATGTTTAATATATACAAGATAAATAGGTTCTCTATTATTTCTATTTGTACTGATTTCCTGAACTACATTGATTGAATAATCTTCGTAGCTACTTTTTATCAATTTGAGGACATCGGGGGGTAATTTTGTTTCGTCATACTGTAGGACAGTTTGTAACCATCTGCCTTTTTTATCATAAAAACTTCTTGTCCAACCAGAATTTGAAACAAAACTCGCGATATACCCATTATTTACTATGTCCCATTTCTCATTTGTAACGTCTGGGTAGGTATTTTTAAAGTGTTGAACAGCTTTAAAGTTAATCGAGTATAAGCGGCTATGGTCATCTATTGTTTCTGTAATTTTCGTATTATCAGGAAAATAAGTTCTTAAATGTTTTATATGATTAAAAGGCGAGACTCCCATTGATTTTTGAGCATCTGTAAGTAAAAATGTTATAGCGAAAATTAAGGTTATTGTAAGGGCAGTAATAATTTTTTTCATAGCGATGAATTTTTACTGATGCCATAGATTATTTTGTTTTACAGACTTTTTTGAACCAAGGGTTTTGCTATGAATGATGCAGTTGGCTCAGCTTTGAAAACGATGTTACCAGCCGAAATTTTTGTATCAAGTACGGTCCGATCTGGTTTTGTTGGGGGAGAAATTATTTTGTCAAGACACCACAAGGTACACTTGTTAATATTTGAGAGTTAACTACATTTAGTAAGTGACAGTATTGAATGTATAAATAGCAGAAATCAGGCAGAAAAGTATTGGATTAATTGAAGAGCTTATTTTTTCAGAGCCTATAGTTTAAACTCTTGGCTGAAAATTTGCGCCTTATCGTTTTTAATATTTGCAATAGATGAATACTTTATTTCCTATAGAACCCGCTTACCCCGATGGCTTTGTCTACACTGCTAATTTTCTAACGGAGGATGAAGAAGCAAGGTTGTACAGGGAGATTTTAAAGATCGAACTCAACAATTTTAATTTCCAGGGATTTAAAGCAAATAGAAAAGTAGCAAGTTTTGGGTATGATTATAGTTTTGAAAATGGAAGCCTGACAAAAGGAAATGAAATTCCTGAGGAATTTCATTTCCTCACCGAAAAAGTAAGTAAACATTTATTCATAAAACCGGATGAATTCGGAGAACTATTGGTTACAGAATATCCTGCAGGAACGGTCATCAACTGGCATCGTGATGCTCCTCCATTTGGTGTTATAGCTGGTGTTTCTCTTATGGGAGAGTGCATATTTCGTTTACGCCCGTATGATAAAGCAAAACAAAGCCGTGCATCTGTCATTTCTCTTCCTGTACAACGTCGCTCTCTCTATGTTATCATGGGCAGTGCAAGAAACGAATGGCAACATAGCATTACTCCTGTAAAAGAAACCCGTTATTCTATTACTTTACGTACATTAAAAAGTTGAGTTAGTCTGCATCTGTTTACATTTTGTAATGCTATCATCTGCTCCCTTATTGTTTAAATCCTAAGCTTTCAGAAAAGTGGAAAGTTATCACCCTTCTTTAAAAATAGGTTTTTCTCATCCCGAAAATAAGCGGTGTTGTTTGTACCACATAAAGCGAGGTGACTAATTTTCGTTTTCATGTAAAAAAGACTAATACTATTTATTCTTGTTAATTGTTGCAAGAAGAAGTGGAGTTTTATATCTTTATTTTAAAACTAGTAACCCATGAGCAAACTATTACTTGTAATGCTTTCGATACTTTTATGTGCAGCGCCGGTATTTGCACAACATAAACTTATAAAAAAATGGGAAACAGATTCAGTGCTTAAAGTACCCGAATCCGTTTTATTTGATGCAAAGGGAAAAGTCTTGTACGTTTCAAATATTGATGGAACTGATCCGTGGGGGAAAGATGGAAAAGGGTCAATTGCAAAAGTTGGCACAGACGGAAAAATAATTTTTATAGACTGGGTTTCAGGACTTAATGCTCCCAAAGGAATGGGAATTTATAATGGAAAACTCTATGCGGCAGATATAGACCAGGTAGCGGTAATCGACATTAATAACAAAACGATTGTACAGACAATACCTGTAGACGGGGCAGAAGGTTTAAACGATATTAGCATTGATAAGAATGGGATCGTTTATGTATCTGATTCTAAGACGAAAAAAGTTCATAGGATCGAAAATGGCAAAGCAACTGTATGGTTAGAAAAACTTCAGGGGCCAAATGGAGTGTTGTGTTATGACGGTAACTTGTACATATTGGATAACGGTGGACTGTATAAAGCAGAAAAAGATAAAAGTGTTACAAAAATTGCAGACGGAATGGATGGCGGCACTGATGGGGTTGAGAATGTAGCCGGCAACGATTTTATTGTTTCTTGCTGGTCAGGTTCTATTTGGTATGTAAAGGCAGATGGCAGCAAAGAACACTTGCTGGACACAAGAGATCAAAAGATCAACTCTGCTGATATTGGTTACGATGCTGCAAACAAAATTGTTTATGTGCCTACCTTCTGGAAAAACAGTGTTGTCGCTTACCAACTACAGTAGCACTCCTTTAACAGACTAAATAAATAAAATGTTTCTTTTCCGGTTGTAATATCAGATTAAAAGTTTTCAGATTATTATTTATAGAAAATATTAAATGCCTGAATGGAAAGATGAATGAGCGTTTAAAGCGATAAGACAAAAATGATAGAAAAAGCCGATTTTAAACTTTCCAGGTATTTTTTATTAAAAGCGAAGCTGCATTAAATTTAATGCAGCTTCGCTTTTAATGCAGCTAAACACGATCGGCGGAACCCAACTAAAAAAAATTATTTGTTTATAAGTCTTTAGATTGCTTTCACCTGTTTTAAAGCATGTAAAACTCTTCTTTCAGTTTCATCATCGCTTAGATCTTCCGGTACAAACTTCTCACCTATTAATTGTTCGTATAATTCTATATATCTTTTGCTAATGGTTTGTATCCATTCATCATTCATTTCAGGAACAGTTTGGCCTTCTTTGCCCATAAAATCATTAGCAATAAGCCATTCACGAACGAACTCTTTACTTAATTGTTTTTGCGGCTCATTCTTCTTAAGCCTGTCTTCAAAGCCGTCTGCATAAAAATATCGGGATGAATCGGGAGTATGTATTTCATCCATTAAATAGATTGTATCACCTATTTTTCCAAATTCATATTTTGTGTCAACAAGTATCAATCCTCTTTTTGCCGCAAGCTCCTTACCTCTTTCAAACAGGGCAAGCGTATACTTTTCTAATTGTAAATATTCTTTTTCGTTTACTATGTTTTGCGCAATTATTTCTTCCCGCGATATATCCTGGTCATGGCCCGCTTCGGCTTTGGTGGTGGGTGTTATGATAGGAGAGGAAAAGTAATCATTTTCTTTAAGTCCGTCTGCAAGAGTAACTCCGCATAGGGTTCGCTTTCCTTCTCTGTACGTTCTCCATGCATGTCCTGTCAGGTTGCCTCTTACAACCATTTCCACTTTGTAGGGCACGCAACGTTTGCCCAACGCCACATTAGGTGCAGGGGTGCTGACAAGCCAGTTTGGGCAAATGTCAGTTGTTTTGTTAAGCATGTAAGCAGCAACCTGGTTTAAAACCTGTCCTTTATAAGGAATGGGTTTGGGGAGAATGACATCAAAAGCAGAAATTCTGTTACTTGCTATCATAACGAGCCAATCGCTGCCAATGGAATACACATCCCTGACCTTGCCGCTGTAAAAATTATTTTGAGAAGGAAATTGAAATTTTATCATAGTCAAAAATAATATGGCTTCAGTATAAAATATATTTTATTTGCTTTTAAAACTTAGATTTAAAATTTAAATTAGATAACAAAAAGGTAATTATTACGTTGTTATTCCAATATTTATAAAAATCCCCCCTTATGAAAAATATTCGTAGGCGTTTACTCTTCATCATAGCAGCTACGATCATTTCGGTATCTGGCAGTGCACAGGCTAATAATACAATTAGCGGAAATGTAAAAAATAGAGTTAACAATGAAATCGTACCTGCCGTTTCTATTCTTATAAAAGGTACTAGTATTGGAACGTATACTGATAACAGCGGCAATTTTAAAATTGCGGGTAACTTTAGTTTCCCGGTTACTTTAGTATTTTCTTCTGTTGGCTTTGCCCCTCGAGACATTGTAGTTGAAAATACTTCTCAAAAGGTAAATGTTGTACTTGACCCGGTTTCAGAACTTGCCCAGGAGGTAGTCGTATCTGCTTCTAGACTACCACAGCGAATATTGGAATCTCCTGTTTCTATCGAAAGAGTAAGCGCTGCTACAATACGCAATGCAGCGGCCCCCAGTTATTATGACCTTTTGGCCAACTTAAAAGGTGTTGACATTGTAACATCGAGTTTAAATTTTAAAACACCCAGTACGAGAGGTTTTAATAGCAGTGGAAACCTGCGGCTTAACCAATTGGTGGAGGGAATGGACAATCAATCGCCGGGGTTGAACTTTGCGGTAGGAGCTATGGCTGGTTTAACAGAGCTTGATGTTGAAAATATGGAGCTGCTCAGCGGTGCTTCTTCTGCTTTGTACGGGCCCGGAGGTATGAATGGAACTTTGCTTATAAACAGTAAAAATCCTTTTAAGTACCAGGGATTAAGCGTGCAGGTAAAGCAGGGTATAATGCATATAGCTGATGATGCGGCCAAAGCTTCTCCGTACTACGACCTTAGCTTTAGGTGGGGGCAGCAGGTGTCACAAAAATTTGCATTTAAAATCAGTGGACAATTCATACAAGCTAAAGATTGGGTAGCAAGCGATTACTCCAATTATGATATTGGCGATAACCCGGCAACAGGAAAGGTAAAGCCGGGAAACAGGCAAATGGATCCAAATTACCAGGGAGTGAATGTGTATGGCGATGAAACATCTGTGGATATTAACGGTCCCACCTCTCGTATATTACAGGGAGTGATAAATGCATCCCCTAATCATCAACAACTTACAGCTATACTTGATCCATATTTAAAGTCTCCGCTGCCTGTTTCGCGTACAGGTTACAGAGAGACAGATATTTTAGACCCTACTACTAAAAATTTAAAGTTTTCCGGTGGATTGTATTATAAAATAACTCCTGCAATTGAGGCTTCGCTAAGCGGTAACTGGGGGTCTGGATCAACAGTTTACACAGGAAGCGACCGGTATTCGTTCAAAGATTTCGTAATGGCACAATACAAAGCAGAGGTTAAGCATAAAAACTGGTTTGTAAGAGCATACACTACGCAGGAAAATGCAGGAAAAACATTTAATGCTACCGTAACTACGCGCTTGTTTAATGAATCATGGAAACCGAGCTACAATAATGCAAATCCTCTTGGAAGCTGGTATCCACAATATTCAATAGCATTTGCGACTGCAGCGGTAGGAGCATACCAGACCGCATTTAGTGCAGCTCGTTCTGCAGGGCAAACAGACGCACAGGCGGCGGCTACTGCCCAGACCGCAATGCTAAATAATACAACGACTTTTCATACTATTGCCCGTAATTATGCTGACCAGGGACGACCTGAAGCAGGCTCCGCGGAGTTTAACCAAAAATTCGATTCTGTTGCCTCAAGGCCAATATCAAATGGAGGCGGGTTATTTATAGATAAGTCTAGTCTTTACATGACAGAAGGGCAATACAATTTTACAGATCTCGTAAAAGTAGCTGAAGTACTGGTTGGAGCAAACTTTAAACAATATGTATTAAATTCTGAAGGAACGTTATTTCCTGATAAAGACAAACGAATTAAAATTAATGAAACGGGTGCGTATGCATTAATATCAAAAGCTTTGTTCAATAATGTATTGAAATTGACTGCATCTGGCAGATACGATAAGAATGAGAATTTTAAGGGTCGTTTTACGCCACGTTTTTCAGCCGTTATAACAGTTGCCAAAAATAACAACATCAGGCTTTCATACCAGACTACTTACCGTTTCCCCTCTACTCAAAACCAGTGGATTGATCTCGAAGTTCAGAACGGTGCCCGATTGATAGGAGGCCTAACGCAGTTAAGAAAAAAATATAATTTTGATACTAACCCTGTGTATACAGTTGCAAGTGTGCAGGCATTTGGTGCAAGTGCACGGGCGGGAACGCCTAACCCAGCACTATTGCAGAAAGTATCGTTTGATGATTATAAGCCTGAGTCTGCTACTTCATACGAAGTGGGATATAAATCTTTGATTGCTGGAAAGTTCTTGTTTGATGCCTATGCTTACTATTCACAATATAAAAATTTTATCGGGCGTATTGTAGTGCTTCAATCCTCAAACGGAACACCGTCAGGCCTTTTTCCCCCTAATATATTTTCTATATCTGTAAACAGCAAAGAAAAAGTAAATACGCATGGGTGGGGAGCATCAGCAGAATATTTGCTACCGCATAACTTTTCTGTAAATGCAAATGTTTATTCTGATGAAATAACAAATGTTCCTGCAAATTTTGTAGCTCAATTTAATACGCCTAAATATCGTGGTAATATTGGAGTCTCTAATAGTGGATTTCTTTGGAACAAAAGTTTTGGATTCACTGTTCAATATAAATACCAGGATAAAGTTTATTACCAGGGTGATTTCGCTGCTGGAACTATTCCGGCTTTTCATACGATCGACGCGCAGGTAAATTATAAGTTTACATCCATACGGTCAATGGTAAAACTTGGCGCTACTAATTTAACCAATCACTATTACAGAACCGCTTTTGGAAATCCTTATATTGGAGGGTTGTACTATGTAAGTTTTGCTTATAATGTATTTTGACCTTCATTTTATTTGTTACAGCTGCTATTACTAAAGATTTCTATGGATTTTTATATTTATTCAATAATGATGATTATACATTTTGGGATTGTAATTCATAATCTTATATTTTTGCGGAGCTTTTAGTAAAGCAAAACTTTATTTATTCTAATAATTCCACTGATAATATGCGAACAATTCTTTTTAGAGAGGCGCTAAGAGAAGCGATGAGTGAAGAAATGCGAAAAGACGAAAAGGTTTTCCTGATGGGCGAAGAAGTGGCAGAATATAATGGAGCTTATAAAGTGAGCCAGGGTATGTTGGCTGAGTTTGGTCCAAAAAGAGTAATTGATACCCCAATTGCAGAACTGGGATTTACGGCAATTGCTGTGGGTGCTGCTCAAAACGGACTTCGACCAATAGTTGAATATATGACCTGGAACTTTGCAGTACTGGCACTAGACCAAATTTTAAATACCGCCAGCAAAATGCTAGCTATGAGCGGTGGACAGGTAGGGTGTCCTATTGTTTTTCGGGGAGCTAATGGTAGTGCAGGACAATTAGGTGCTCAACACTCTACCGCGTTTGAGAGCCTTTATGCAAATATTCCTGGTCTGAAAGTTATTTCAGTTTCCAATCCATACGATGCAAAGGGATTATTGAAAAGTGCAATAATAGATAATGACCCCGTTGTATTTATGGAAAGTGAGGTGATGTATGGAGAAAAAGGAGAAGTACCTGAAGAAACATATTATATACCGATTGGTAAAGCAGACATTAAAAGACCTGGAAAAGATGTGACCATCGTTTCTTTTAATAAAATGATGAAAGTAGCATTAGGTGCTGCAGCAGAGTTAGCGAAAGAAGGAATAGAGGCAGAAGTAATAGATTTAAGAACCATTCGTCCTTTAGATTGGCATACTATTCTGGAAAGTGTCAAAAAAACAAATCGGTTGGTAATTGTTGAAGAACAATGGCCGTTTGCTTCAGTAAGCTCAGAGATCACCTACCGCATTCAAAAAGAAGGTTTTGATTATCTTGATGCGCCTATCCGTCGTATTACAAGTGCAGATGCGCCTATGCACTATGCTCCAAACCTGGTAGCTGCTTATCTTCCGGATGTTCCAAGAACAGTGAAGCTGGTAAAGGAAGTGATGTATTTGAAGAAATAATCAGTAGTAATTTCAGTGATCTAAATAAGAAATCCGGAGCTGATAAAGTTCCGGGTTTTTTGTGTGTATTCGGTATTTAAGCTCTTTCTAAATTTAGTTGTGGGCTGGAATCTTTGTTTGTTTTGGTTCCATCAGTATAACACATTCTACATTCTAACGTCGTACCCTACGGGTGGCAAACCTATAATTAGCGCTTCAAAAAGACAAACAAAAGTAAAACAGCACTTTCTTATAAACGTCTTAAAAAAATCAATACTTTTTTCAATTTGTGGAACGCCCTGCCGATAAATATTATCACTTGCTTATATGCAACAAATACTTTTCCTTAAAAAAATCTTCCTGAAAAATTTCGTCAATCGGTATCATTCTCGGTTTTACTGAACTTTCTGCAATTTCCTGTACAAGGTCGCCACCCTTAAGGCAAATAAGCCCGTTTGGTAATTCCTGCCTGTTACCTTTTTTAATTAGTGGATATGACCATCGCCACAAATCTTTTATGGGCGCGACAGCACGAGACACTGCAAAGTCAAATTGCCTGTTTTTAATTTCTTCAGCGCGTATGTGTTGTGTAGTTACGTTGGTTAACCCAATTGATTTAGCAACTTCATCAACCACTTTTAATTTTTTAGCAATGCTGTCAACAAGGTGAAATTGAACTTCAGGAAAAAATATAGCTAATGGTACGCCGGGGAAACCTCCTCCTGTACCAATATCAATAATTTGGGTACCAGGCTGAAACTCTATAACTGCAGCAATAGCCAGCGAATGCAAAACATGTTTTAGATAAAGGCTATCAATATCTTTTCTTGAAATAACATTTATCTTATTGTTCCAATCTTTGTACAATTCATATAGATTCGCAAACTGGTGAAGCTGCTTATCACTAAAGTCACTAAAATATTTTAAGATAATCTCCATTTAACTCTACGTTTTTAAGAAAAACGATGTGTGAATTCAATACAATATGTTTCAACTATCAATTTTAATTCTCAACTCAATTCCATGTCTTTTTTTCTTTCTTAAATAATGAAGGAGCGAAAAGAAGATAATAAACACACATCCATAAGTCGAAGAAAAGAAACATAGGAAACAAATCGCTTTCATTTAGGTTTTTCATAGATTTAAAATAAATGAAAGCCTGTAAAATTAATTTTACTGCAAAAACCGCAAGAGCCATCCACCAGTTGAAAAAAACAATAGCCAATATAGCAAATGGGTAAAATAAGAATTGTGTTGCTGAGTATAATCCTAATAAAAATTTATGTTTTCCGCGGTAGTATTTTGCTGTAGAATAATGCCGGTTTTTTTGCGCATACCATTCTTCCCAGGTTTTTTTTGCCTCACTTAACGTATGGGCATCAGCATCAATAACGATGGAAGTATTTTTTTTATTAGCCACTTTATTAATAAACAAATCATCGTCTCCACCGGGTAAATGATTAATAGAAGCAAAACCCTTGTTGCTAAGAAAAACATTTTTTTTATAGCTAAGATTTCTTCCAACACCCATATAGGGAACACCTGCTAAGGCATAACTTAAATATTGTAGTGCAGAATGAAATGTTTCAAACCTGATTAATTTGTTTAGCAATGTGTTGTGTTTATGATATGCTCCGTATCCTAATACAATTTCGGTTTCGGGGTTATATCCGTCCTGCATTAGTTGCATCCAGTGCTCACTGGCAGGAACGCAATCTGCATCTGTCAGTAGTAGTGTTTCGTACCTTGCGGTTCTTATTCCCATGCTTAATGGAAACTTTTTTCCCGCCATCAGCTTGGCTTCCTGGTTTAGCTGTAGTGGCGTTAAATTTTTGAAAGTCTTACGAAGTTCCTCAAGAAGGTATTTTGTGTCATCTGAAGAGTTATCGTTCACCATAATTACCTCATGAGACGTAGGATAGCTTTGAACAAGAACGCCCGGAAGATTTTTTACAATATTGTCTGCTTCATCGCGCGCGCAAATGATAACAGAAACTGGCCGCTGCTCGTTGTGAGGTTTGGGTGTAGGTTTGTAAAAAGCAAGACGACTAAAAAAGCCCAAATAATAAATAACCTGGATAAGTGTTACAAAACAGAAAATACCAAAAATAATTTCCCTCCAATGCGTCAATATCATAATTAGCAAAAATAGGATTTGCAAAACATGGAATATTATAAATGCATTTTATGTGGAAAATTTAAGAAATAAGGAAAATCGATAAGCCAAAAACTGCCGTGACTGTAATGAGAAGACTCTACAAAATCAAAATTTGCTGTTGTTTTTCCTCTGTCGGCGGTCTGTTGTCATTTTCATACTTTTGCCCCTTATGCCCGCATTACAATTTGAACTACAACATACCGATGAGCATTCTAAAGCACGAGCAGGAAAGATAACTACAGACCATGGCATCATTGAAACGCCCATCTTCATGCCGGTGGGCACAGTTGGCAGTGTAAAAGCTGTAACACAACAACAGTTATACAATGATGTAAAGGCTCAGATCATCCTCGGAAATACATACCATTTATATCTTCGTCCCGGGCTGGAGGTATTGGAGACTGCAGGCGGCTTGCATAAATTCAATGGTTGGCACAAACCCATCTTGACCGACAGTGGGGGATACCAGGTTTTTTCTTTGGCAGCAAGCCGCAAAATAAATGAGGAGGGTGTAATGTTCCAGTCTCATATTGATGGAAGCAGGCATTTGTTTACTCCGGAAAAAGTAATGGACATACAAAGAACAATCGGAGCAGATATTATAATGGCTTTTGATGAATGTCCACCTTACCCCAGCGAGTATAAATATGCTAAAGACAGTATGGAACTTACTCACCGGTGGTTAGACCGCTGCTTTACACATTTTAATGCTACGCCGGGTAAATATGGCTTTGACCAAAACCTTTTTCCTATTGTGCAAGGGGGAACTTATAAAGATTTAAGGTCGGCATCATGTCAATATATTGCATCAAAAGATGCTGCCGGAAATGCTATCGGGGGGCTTAGTGTAGGAGAACCAATGGAAATAATGTACGAGTTTACAGCGCTTTGTTGTGAGGAATTGCCTTATGAAAAGCCAAGGTACCTGATGGGTGTAGGAACGCCATGGAACATTCTGGAATGTATAGATCTCGGCATAGATATGTTTGATTGCGTTATGCCAACCCGCAACGGAAGAAACGGCATGTTGTTTACCAGCCAGGGAATTATTAATATAAAAAACAAAAAATGGGCGACTGATTTCTCCGTAATCGATGACCAGCTTCCCAATGAAGTGAGTCAATATTATAGTAAGGCTTACCTGCGCCACCTGTTTGTGGCAAACGAAATTCTTGGACTTCAGCTCGCAAGCATTCACAACCTGGCTTTTTATTTATGGCTGGTAAAAGAAGCGCGAAAGCATATTGCTAATAATACTTTTGTTAGCTGGAAAAACGAAATGGTTCCACTTCTGCAACAGAGGTTATAGAACTGGAGTTTTTTTTAGAGATTGTGAGATAAGAGCAATTTAAGTCGACAGAAAATAAAAAGCAAAAACATGATTATTCCTAAACAATACTAGAAAAGTTGCAAGAAGATGTACAGATGAACGGAATGCGTCGCAACAAAAGCAGATAAAAGAACAAAAGCTTGTACCATAATTTTTTGCGTTCCAAGTTTTTGAATAATATATAAACTAACGAAATAAGCTTTCATTCAATTAACAAGTTCTTTCCGCTTCTGTCATCACTTCCTTTTATCTTTGAGTACTTTGCTATAAGGCATGAAAAAAATTGACTGGTACATACTAAAGAACTTATTGATTACTTTTTTCTATTCCCTTTTTTTGTTTGCTTTTATTAGTGTTGTTATTGATATCAGCGAAAAGACAGACGATTTTGTAAGATCTGGACTAACCTTTACACAAATAGTAACCCAATATTATTTTGGGTTTGTTCCGCATATACTTGCATTGCTTTTTCCACTGTTTGTATTTTTGGCGACTATCTTTTTTACCAGTAAGATGGCAGGAAGAAGCGAAATTATCGCTATTTTGGCAAGTGGTACCAGCTTTAATCGTTTTTTGAGGCCTTTTTTGTTAACAGGTATAATACTCGGTACTATTTTATGGCTGGGTAACCGGTATGTAATACCGCGAGCCAATGGAATAAGAGTTGCTTTCCAGGCAAATTATATAGATAAAAATTCTTCGTACAATCCGTTGGTGGCCAACAGAAGCAATCTGTATCTTCAAATTGATCCTTCAAGCTATGCAGGTCTTAGTTATGACACTGCATCCAAAACCGGAACTGCTTTCTTTGTACAGCACGTTACCGGCAATAAGGTCGATTACAATCTAAGGGCAGAAAGTATACGTTGGGACACAGCTCATAACAACTGGATATTAGATAACGTGATAGAGCGGCGGATAAACGGTTTGAAAGAAACGGTAAAAATGACTCCTTCAATGACGAAAACTTTTACTTTCAAACCTTTTGATCTGAAGCGTGATGAGTATGCTAAAGACAAATTAACCACTCCGGAGTTGGACAGGTTTATACAATTTGAAGAATTACGAGGTGTAGAGGGACTAAACGCTCTAAAGGTAGAACGGAACCGGAGAGATGCTACGCCTGCATCGGTAATATTGCTCACTTTTATAGGTGCAGTGGTAGCGAGCCGTAAGGTGAGGGGAGGTAGTGGAGTTCATCTTGCAATTGGTTTTATAGCCGGAGCTACATTTATATTAACCGACCGCTTCTCTACTATTTTTTCTACCAAAGGAAACCTGCATCCTGTGCTTGCGGCTTGGATGCCTAATATCATTTTTGCATTTGTTGCCCTCTGGTTTTACCGTCGATCTCCGAAATAAGAAGGACTGATTTACACAACATTATTACAATACTTTTGTTAAAGTACACAATTGTTTTACCTTTATCCTTTAGCCGTGATGAGTGCTTTTAAGAGGTAATGAGCTTATATTTTTTTACTTATAAAATAAAAATTCCTTGTAATGGGTATAAAAGATAGGTTTAAGTTAAAAGCTGATGAAGCAAATCTGGAAATTAAAGCACTATTAAAAGAGTATGGAAACAAAAAGATAGGAGAAGTGACCCTCGCACAGGTGTACCAGGGCATGCGTGGAATTACTGGTCTTGTTTCAGAAACCAGTTTATTAGATCCACAGGAAGGAATTCGTTTTCGCGGCTACAGCATTCCTGAACTACAGGAAAAACTTCCAAAAGCCCCCGGAGGAACTGAACCCTTGCCCGAGGGCTTATTTTATTTAATGCTGATTGGAGAGTTGCCTTCAACCGAGGATGTTGAAAATATAACAGGTATCTGGCAACGACGTAGCCATGTACCTACTCATGTTTTTGCAACAATAGATGCTTTGCCGCTTGATACCCATCCTATGACAATGTTTGTAATAGGTATTATGGCTTTACAAACAGAAAGCATTTTTGCAAAGGAGTATGCAAAGGGTATGAATAAAAAAGATTACTGGAGTGCAACTTTTGATGACGCGATGAACCTGATAGCACGCCTTCCACGTATTGCTGCTTATATATATCGACGTAAATACAAACAAAATCAGCATATACAACCAGACGGTTTACTTGATTGGGCAGGTAATTTAGCTCATATGATGGGTTATGATGATGAAAGCTTTCGGGAATTGATGCGTTTGTATATGACTATTCATGCTGATCATGAAGGTGGAAACGTAAGTGCTCATACTACTCACCTGGTTGGTTCTGCTTTGGCAGATGCATACCAGAGTTTAGCTGCAGGTATGAATGGCCTGGCTGGTCCTTTGCACGGCCTTGCTAACCAGGAAGTGATTAAGTGGATTTTTGAAATGAGGGAAAAATTAGGCAGTGATACACCCTCAAAAGAACAAATTGAAGAATATGTACAGGATACTTTAAAGGCAGGAAAGGTAGTCCCTGGGTATGGTCATGCAGTGCTTCGTAAAACAGATCCACGCTTTACGGCACAAATGGAATTTGGCAAAAAACATATGCCAGATGATCCTTTGGTACAAACGGTATGGAATATTTATGAAGCTGTGCCACCAGTTCTTAAATCACTTGGCAAAATTAAAAATCCATGGCCAAATGTAGATGCTCATAGCGGTGCATTGCTAGTGCATTATGGTCTGGTAGAGTATGAGTTTTATACGGTTTTATTTGGAGTAAGCCGCGCCCTAGGTGTGCTTGCAAGTCTTATTTGGGACAGGGCACTAGGTTTTGCTATTGAAAGACCTAAGAGTGTAACAACAGAACTGGTAAAGCAGTGGGTGCAAGGAAAGGCGGAAGTTTCGGATTAAAAGAGATGTCAACTTTCTTTCTTTATCACCGAAAACAATTTGGAAAGAAAAAAGTAAATGTGAATAATGTGAAATGAATTTAACAAAAAATAAAAAGTCCTGCTGTTGAAGCAGGACTTTTTATTTTTTTTGTTATCCGGTAACTTTTTAAAACGATTATTTTGTAAAGCTTTTTACCATAAATACACAGTCCTGTATTTGTTTAATCTGTTGAACCCGGTCCATCCCTTTTAACCTGGAAGTAGAAGGAACTTTAATTCTTGGGTAAGCTGTATCTGTTTTTTTCAGATCATCAATAGCATGAAAAACGTTTTTTGATTTTATTGCGAAAACTACTCCCTGGGCTTTAATCTGTGCAGTACTTAATATACCAATAACGTCCCCATTTTTATTAAAAACAGGCCCACCGCTATTGCCAGGATTTGCACTAACAGCTATCTGGCAACTTATTGTGTCACCGTTAAACCCAGTTTTCGCACTCATATATCCTTCATTATAAACAATCTCATCCCTTGGATACCCAAGAGTAAAAACCTGTTCGCCCAAATCAGCAGAATTTTTTCTTATGCTATACGGCAAGGAAGTGAGAGGTTTATAATCTTCATCATTGATTTTAAGAATTGCAAGGTCTTTATCATTATCGATAAGTGCAATGGATGCTTTAAATTCTTGTCCTTTATTATTTTGAACCAGAATAGTAGAAGCGTCAGCCACAACATGAGCATTGGTAACAAGATATCCCTTTCCATCAACCAGAAAACTTGTGCCTCCTTTTGTTGCTACCTCATTAACCGGTACTTTAGGTTGTAAAACATTATTTAACTGGTTACCCTGCACCCTCACGTTATGCATCACCTGTTCTATCTTTCTGTTTAGCTGCACAATTTCTTTTTTATTTGAGACAGGAGTGAAGTAAGTAACCAAGCCGCTGATAAATAAGGCAGTAACACCTGCAATAGTTGCTGCAATGCTTGTTACTCGTCTGTACTTATTCCACATTTGCGCTACTTTGCCCGAGGTTGTTAATTGTCCTTCGTTCAATTCACCTGTTTCTAATAAATGATTGTGAATTTCGTGCAGTTGATGTTTGTAATCGCGGTTTTGGGCATATTCGCTAATCTGGTGAATAAACATACTATGCTCTACCACCATTTGGTCCACGTCGGAATTTGTTTGACGAAGTTGTTCAAATGCTGCCTTTTCCCCAGCACTTAACTCCCCGTTAAGGTATCGTTCTGTAGTATCTAAAAGTAAAATATCATCCATCACTTATTCTCCTATATTATATTGCGAAAAAAATAATTTTTTCAATCGTATCAGGCACTTATATTTCTGATTTTTAGCGTTGTCAGCGTTGGTATAACCAAAAATTGATGCAATATCTGTCATGTCTTTCTTTTGAAGGTAGTATGCTTCGAGCAGGCTTTTACAAGGTTCTCCGAGGCTTCCTAAAGCTCTTTCCATAATAGCAAAATCTAAATTCCTCTTTTCCTGGTGCTCAAGGTCTTCTTCTATAGGTACAGTTTCTTCAAGACTTTCAACTTGCGTAGTAAACCTGTTTGCATATTGTAGTCTTTTTAACCATAATCTGCGGCATATAGAATATAGATAGGTTTTGATCTGGCAGGTTAAAACAAATTTTTCTGATTTAACATTTTCATATAAAACAATCATAGCCTCCTGAAAAATATCTCTTGCATCATCATAACTGCCATTATTATTTAATACAAATGATTGAACCATATTAAAATTATTCTTATAAATGGTCTCAATTGCCTTTGCATCATTCTTTGCCAATCCTTTCAATAAAACTTGTTCGCTGAATTCGGCTTTCACTGACTTGTATTTAATACCGTTGAAATACTTAAAGTAACCCAAGGTAATATCAATAATTTTGTAAAGTGTACTTCTATTCCTGCCTTTTGTTTCTTATCTCTATCAAAATAATTTAAAAGAAGTTTTATAGCAGCAAATGCTATTTGTTATTCTAATATCAACACTAATTCAAAAAGGCAAATTTAGCTGATAATCATCTTTAAATAATTTTACTGCTGTGCAAACAAATGACTCAGGTACTTAAAAGTAATTGCATCAGGAAGAGCGTTATTTAAACATGAATAAAATTTTTTGAACGGTTTATATTTTAAATCCGATTAAAAAAAATTATTTAGGGGGTTACCTTTCTTCTAACCCGGTATTAACCCTTAAATCAACTATAACAATAAACAAAGAAACAATGAAAAAACTATTATTTGTATTTGTACTAGGCGCTTTCGCTGCCTGTGGTGGTTCAGGAGAGTCTAACGCAAACGCTGATTCAACAACTACTGTAACTACAGATACTACATCAACAATGAGCTCAGGTTCTTCAATGGCTGATACATCTTCAAAAATGAGTGTTGACACTTCAAAAATGAGTACTGATACAGCAGCTAAGAGTACTACTCACTAATATTATATATATAACTGCAGGTTGTAAATGCAATAAGTAGCTTGTCGCTTTTTAAGCAGTTTATAAAAATTTTCATATGGCAAGCAATCGTTAGAGGCCTTCCTTATTCTTAAGGAGGGCTTTTTTTTACACTGTCAATTGATGTTAATAACTTTATTTTGCTGCTTTTGCAGCCTCTTAAGAAAGATCTACTGCGTCAGTTAATTGAGCTGTTGTTTTCTCTTTACGCTTTTCATTTTAAAAATCTTTTGCAAACTATTTTTAATAGTTGTGTTGGGCCGGAAGCTTTTTTTCTTTTAGGAATCTGTTTGGATAGCGGTAAAAAAAATCGTTGAAAGGTGGTGCGGTGTTGTGTTTTAGTTATGAAAAACATTTTTGAGATTTGTAAAAAAGATAAAAAAATATTTTTGGTTTAAATTGCAAATCCTACTTTTACTGCTTCGATGAAACAAACAATAGAAAATACCTGGTTTAGTTTTTATTTTTATTTCTACTTTAGAAAGTGGACCGGGAAACTTATTGAGATTTAGAAATAATAAAAAATCAAAATATAAAATCCCGGCCAAAAAAGCCGGGATTTTTTTATGCAAGAATATGAATGCAAGTAAAAAAGAAACAAAGGGAGGCTCGTCAAAAAATTTACGGATCGCTATCCAGGGATATGAAGGAAGTTTTCACCAGGAAGCAGCCCGGAAGTTCTTTGGTAAAAACGTTGAAGTAATTCCATGTGACACTTTTAGAGAGGTAATAAAAATTGCATCAGATAAAACACAAAGTGACGGTGCAGTAATGGCTATAGAAAATTCTATTGCAGGAAGCATTCTTCCAAATTATAATCTCTTAAAGAAAAGTAACCTGACGATAGTAGGGGAGAAGTACCTTCACATTCGTCAACATCTTTTGGTTAATCACGGCATGCAGTTACAAGACATTAAAGAGGTGCATTCTCATCCAATGGCATTATTGCAATGCATAGATTTTTTAGAACAACATCATACCTGGAAGTTGGTCGAGACAGAAGATACCGCATTGAGCGCAAAATATATTAACCGTCATAAGAGTAAACATACAGCTGCAATAGCAAGCAAACTTGCAGCGGAATTATACGATTTGGATATACTTGCGCCTGATATTCATACGTTAAAGAATAATTACACGCGGTTTTTAATGTTGCAAAGAAAGGAAGAAGCTGTTGCGGTGGAGAATGCAGATAAGGCCTCAGTATATTTTGAAACTGATCACAGCAAAGGTAGCCTTGCTAAAGTGCTGACTGTGATTGCAGAAAAAGGAGTAAATCTTAGCAAACTGCAAAGCATGCCTATACCTGGCAGCGATTTCTTATATGGTTTTTATGCAGATATGGAAATAAAAGATATGGATCATTTTAATGAAGTTTTTGAGGCAACAGATAAGTTAACGGCGCATTTAAAGGTTTTCGGTGCATTTAAGAAAGGAAATTTAAAATAATAGTAAAAATCAACAGAGATGAATATTACTGTTTCAGAAAGGCTAAATGGAATTGGGGAATATTATTTTTCTACAAAGCTTCGTGAAATTGATAATCTGAATAAGGAGGGCAAAAAGATAATAAATCTGGGCATCGGAAGTCCTGACTTGCCTCCCCATCCTGATGTTGTAAAAGTACTGCAGGAAGAAGCTGCAAAACCTACAACTCATGCTTATCAAAACTACAAGGGTAGTCCTGTTTTGCGAAATGCTATTGCAAGTTTTTATAAAACCTGGTATGGTGTTGATTTAAATGCTGATACTGAAATTTTGCCATTAATCGGTAGCAAAGAGGGTATCATGCACATTTGCATGACTTATTTGAATAAAGGTGATGAAGTACTGATTCCCAATCCCGGTTACCCAACATATAGCAGTGCTGTAAAACTGGCTGGAGGAAAATGCGTAGAATATGATTTGAAGGAAGAAAACAACTGGGAGCCGGATTTTGACGTTTTAGAAAAAACAGATCTCAGTAAAATAAAAATAATGTGGATCAACTATCCTGAGATGCCTACTGGCAAACAGGCGTCAGTTGAGCTTTTTAAAAAAGTTATAGCATTTGGCAAAAAACACAATATTCTTATTTGTCATGATAATCCTTATAGCTTTATTTTAAACGACAAGCCGGTAAGCTTATTAAGTGTTGACGGTGCAAAAGAAGTCGCTATTGAATTAAATTCTCTAAGCAAGGCCAGCAATATGGCAGGATGGAGGGTAGGTATGATGGTTGGCGCCAAAGAGAGAATTGACGAGGTATTACGGTTTAAAAGCAATATGGATAGCGGGATGTTTTTACCTGTACAATTAGCTGCTGCAAAAGCCCTAAGCTTAGGCAAAGATTGGTACCAACAGTTAAATGCCGAATATGCGGAACGGAGAGAATTGGTATTTAAAATCCTTGACAGGTTAGAGTGTGAGTATGATAAAGGTCAGTCAGGAATGTTTATCTGGGCTAAAATACCATCAAAATATAAAGACGGCTATCAGCTGAGTGATGAGGTGCTATACAACAAAAATGTTTTTTTGACACCGGGAGGAATTTTCGGTAGCAATGGAAACAATTACATAAGGGTAAGCTTATGTGCGAAAAAAGATGTTCTTAAAGAAGCATTGGAAAGAATTTTAGCCTGACAATCCAAAAGGACTTAAAGAAGTTAATATGGAAAAAGAAAATGTTATCGCAGCAGGGGCAATACCTGTTGCAGAAGACGGTAATTTAATATCTGCCAACAAGAAATTGGGAGGCGTTGTCACAATTATAGGAACAGGATTAATAGGGGGCTCATTTGCGTTGGTTTTAAAAGACAAAGGTCTTGCTCAAAGAGTAATAGGTGTTGATAAAAATATAGAACACCAGAAAAAGGCCCTGGAGTTAGGTATCGTTGATGAAATATTGCCAATCGAAGAGGCAATCGCAAAAAGTAAATTGATTGTTCTGGCGGTTCCGGTCGATGCTTTAGATAAAATATTGCCTGTTGTTTTAGACCAGGTACAAGACCAGGTTGTAATGGATATGGGTTCGACAAAAGAAAACGTCATTGCTTTGGTTGCAAAGCATCCAAAAAGAAGGAGATTTGTTGCAAGCCATCCCATGTGGGGAACTGAATATAGCGGTCCTGAAGCTGCTGTAAAAAATGCATTTACAAATAAGGCGGCTGTTATCTGTGACTCTGAACATTCAGATCCGGATGCGCTGGAGTTGGTAAAAAACTTATATAAACAAACGGGCATGCATCTTATTTATATGGATGCAGCGGCACACGACCTCCATGCAGCTTACATTAGTCATATTTCTCACATCACATCTTTTGCTTTAGCAAATACGGTTTTAGAAAAGGAGAAGGAAGAAGATGCGATATTTGAATTGGCAAGTGCTGGTTTTGAAAGCACCGTACGTCTTGCAAAAAGTAATGCTGCAATGTGGGTGCCTATTTTCAAACAAAACCGTGAAAACGTACTGGATGTATTAAATGAACATATTTCTCAGCTCCGGAAATTTAAAAGTTGCCTTGAAAAAGAGAATTATGAATACCTGGAGGAACTGATAGAACATGCAAACGGAATACGAAAAATACTGAAGTGACGAAATTGTGACGAAAAGATTAGAAGTAAACAACCTCTCCGAAGTTTTTTAAACTTTCTCATAACAGGTGGTATTTTCTTGCATCGTTTTCTATACAAAGGGTTACAACAGTATCATAACATAAAAGCAGCAAAAGGCCTTTAAATAAATAGTACCTTTGCGCAAATTTTAAGAATATATGATGACATTCGAAGGGTTGGGAATTGACGCGAGGTTAATTCAGGCAACCGATGAGTTGGGGTTTGTGAACCCAACGCCGATACAGGAAAAGGCAATCCCGGTGCTGCTGAGTGGCACTAAAGACTTTGTAGGATTGGCCCAAACCGGTACCGGAAAAACAGCAGCATTTGGCTTACCCTTATTGCAATTGATTAATGTAGAAAACAAGTTTCCACAGGCGTTGATTGTTTGTCCTACACGTGAGTTGTGTATGCAGATTGTAAAGGAAATTGAACTTTTTAAAAAACATATAAGAGGAGTTCATGTAGTTGCGGTGTATGGCGGCGCATCTATCAGTCTTCAGATCAGAGATTTAAAAAGGGGCGTTCAGATTGTTGTTGCAACTCCCGGTCGTCTTATCGATTTGATCGAGCGTAAGGCGATAGACCTTGAGCAAATACAATATGTAGTGCTTGATGAAGCTGATGAAATGCTAAATATGGGTTTCAGAGATGATATTGAATTTATATTAAAGAATACCCCAAAACGTGAAGCCACGTGGTTATTTAGTGCAACGATGCCGCCTGAAGTTAGGCAGGTTAGCAAACGCTACATGAAGGAACCGGTTGAGGTAACTGTTGGGCAGGTAAACACTGGTAATGAAAATATTGATCACCAATATTATGTAACCAGTGCTCATAACCGGTATGAGACTTTAAAACGAATTATTGATTTTAACCCCGGTATTTACGGTATTGTATTTACGCGCACTAAATTAGATGCGCAGGATATAGCAGAAAAGCTAACCCGTGAAGGTTACGACATTGATGCTTTGCACGGAGACCTTACCCAGGCTCAACGTGATAAGGTAATGGGGCAGTTTCGGGATAAAACCCTGCAACTGCTTATTGCAACAGACGTAGCCGCAAGAGGTATTGATGTGAAGGAAATAAGCCATGTCATTAACTATGAATTGCCTGATGATGTAGAAGTGTACACCCACCGAAGTGGTCGTACAGGCCGTGCGGGAAACCAGGGAATTTGTGTTTCAATTGTTCATGCAAGAGAAACTTTTAAGTTGCGCCAGATTGAGAAAATGATTAAACAACCTTTTCACAGGCTGGATATTCCGAGTGGAAAGGATGTTTGCCGCAAACAGTTCTTCTACTTTATGGATAAGCTTTTGCAAACCGATATCAGCCACGGCGATTACGAAACGTACGTTCCAATGTTGCAGGAGAAATTTGCAGACGTAACAAAGGAAGAAGTTTTGAAAAGAGTTGCTGCAATGGAGTTTGACCGTTTTCTTAAGTATTATGACAATGCTGGGGATCTTAACGTTCGTGAGCCAAGAGTAAGAGAAAAAAGTTTCGAGAGAGGTGGTGCAGACCAGGGCCGTTCAAGAGATATGCGCGGTAGAGAATATTCACATGGTAATGGTGATTTTGCAAGATTATTTGTAAACCTTGGTACGAAGGATGGTTTTTATAAAGCAAGTTTTCTTCAGTTTATTTTGGATATGAGCGATCTCAAAAAAGAAGCTCTTGGCAGAATTGATATGAAAGAAATGAATAGCTGGGTAGAGGTTGATAAAAATGTTGCCGACAAAATGGTGCGATCAATAGATGGAAAAACATTTAAAGGCAGAAGGATCAGGATGAATGATGCTAACAGCAGAGGATAGAAGTAAAATAATTTGCAATGATTATTAATATTTGTCCAATAAAGACCTATAGTACAAGTGTGCGACGCAAGGATGATGAATAACGATACAGCGATGATTACAAAAAAGAGGTAAAAGCGTAAAAATGCACAATTATATTGTAAATGCTTCAATACAGGTATTACCAATAGTACAGGATAAACATCCGTACGAATGGGTCGACGAGGCGATATTGGTTATTCAGCAATCGGGTATTAAATATAAGATCGGTCCGTTTGCAACGGTAGTAGAAGGAACTTACGGGGAGGTGATGAATGTAGTGCATGCGGTTAATGAGAAATTATTTCAACTTGGATGTAACGAGTGGATTGCCAATGTTCAGTTTAACATAAGAAGTAACAGCGACATAACTGCCAATGAAAAGGTGTCGAAGTTTATAGTAAGCTAATAAATACGTCAATACTTTATATATGGAACAAACACTAAATACCTTGTCAAAAATTGACGAGGTACTAACTAAACGTCCGTTGATCATATCCGGACCATGCAGTGCAGAAACCGAAGAACAGGTTATAGAAACTGCCACACGCCTGAAAAATACAGGTAAAGTTGATGTTCTGCGTGCTGGTATCTGGAAGCCAAGAACCCGCCCCGGAAGTTTTGAGGGTGTAGGTACCAAGGGCCTAAACTGGTTAACACAGGCAAGAAAATTAACGGGCCTGCCAGTTGCTGTAGAAGTTGCTACCGCAAAACAAGTGGAAGATGCATTACATTTTGACATAGACATTTTATGGATTGGTGCAAGAACCACCGTTAATCCGTTTAGTGTACAGGAAGTAGCAGATGCACTTCGCGGAGCAAATGTTCCGGTACTGATAAAAAATCCTATTAATCCTGATCTGGAATTATGGATTGGCGCAGTAGAGCGTGTAGCAAAAGCAGGGATTAAAAACATTGGTTTAATACATCGCGGTTTTTCATCTTATGGCAATACTGAATACCGCAATGCTCCTATGTGGCACATGGCAATTGAAATGAAGCGTCGCAACCCCGGAATGATGATTATTAATGATCCAAGTCATATTTCGGGTAATCGTACTTTATTACAAAGTGTTGCTCAAAAGGCTATTGACCTCGATTTTGATGGTATAATGATCGAAAGTCACATAGATCCTGACAAAGCGTGGAGTGATGCAAAACAACAGGTAACACCTGAAAGACTGGCCGAAATTCTTGATGCTATTATATGGAGACATGAAAGTACAGATCAAAAAGAATTTGTTGTAGCGCTTGAAAAATTAAGAGAGCAGATTAATCATGTTGATGATGAACTGATGCAACTACTTGGGCAGAGAATGAAAATTGCTGAGAAAATAGGTGAATATAAAAAGAACAACGATATCACTATTCTTCAGACAAGTCGCTGGAACGAGATACTGGAAAGAGCCACCAAAAAAGGTGAAGCGTTGGGATTGAGCAAAGAATTTATTACAAAGTATTACGATGCAGTTCACATGGAAAGTATCAATCACCAGAATAACATTATGAATAGTTAGCAGGCTTATGATAAAAAAATCTTTTTCATTTTCTTCTGCTAATGTTACTTACTATATAAATGCAGAATTCGCTTATCTCGAAAAGCTGGTATCAAAAGAGCAGGCAGTAATTGTAACTGACGAAAATATTTTTGCAAAGCATCAGAAAAAGTTAAAGGGCTGGAAGACAATAGTAATTAAAGCCGGGGAACAATATAAAGTTCAGGCTACTGTTGACGACATTATCCAGCAATTAATAGACTTGGGTGCAGACAGAAAGACAACATTGGTAGGAGTTGGAGGAGGTGTAATTACCGACATTACAGGGTATGTGGCAGGTGTATTTATGAGGGGCATAAAATGCGGTTTTGTTCCAACTTCTATTTTAGCAATGGTGGATGCTTCCATTGGCGGAAAAAACGGTATTGACGTAGGCGTATATAAAAATATGGTAGGGCTGATTCGTCAGCCCTCGTTTCTTTTATATGACTTCTCTCTCTTAAAATCTTTGCCAAAAGAAGAATGGATTAATGGTTTTGCGGAAGTCATAAAACATGCTTGCATAAAAGATGCTGCAATGTTTACCCAGCTCGAAAATAATAAGCTTTCATTTTTTCAAAAGGATTTTGCGGCTTTAGCTAAGTTGATTCAGCGAAATGCGCTTATAAAAACGAAGGTTGTAATTGGAGATGAATTTGAGAATGGCGAAAGAAAGCTGTTAAATTTCGGACATACCCTCGCACATGCAATAGAAAATTTATACCACATTCCACACGGTCATGCTGTTAGCATCGGAATGGGTGCGGCATGTAAAATTTCAGAACAAATTACAGGCTTTAAAGATACAGAACGTGTCATACAGGTTCTGAAAACATACGGATTGCCTCCACAATTTGAATTTGATAAAGCCGAAACTTTTAGAATTTTAAAGAGTGATAAAAAGAAGGATAATCAATCAATAAATTATATTCTTCTGAATAAAATAGGTAAAGGAACAATAGTGCCTCTGCCATTTACAGAAATTGAAACCTTAATAAACCAGTTATAAATTCCTCCGGAATTTGGATAGCTTTTACAAACAGGGCAAATGACAGTAAAAATTCAACCCTCGACTCTGCATGGAAATATTTTTGCCCCTGCCAGCAAAAGCAGTATGCAGCGTGCATGTGCAGCAGCGCTACTTTGCGAGGGTGCATCAGAAATAATCAATCCCGGAAAAAGTAATGATGATCTTGCAGCATTAGACGTTATTCAAAAACTAGGTGCAAGAGTTGTCAAAAATGAAGATGGTTCTTTAACTATTCATAGTCAGGGCGTAGATCCTGTAGAAGATGAAATTAATTGCGGCGAAAGTGGTTTAGGTATCAGGATGTTTACTCCAATTGCTGCACTAAGCAGCAAGCCAATAACTATAAATGGAACAGGTAGTTTGTTGACAAGGCCGATGCATTTCTTTGATGAAATTTTTCCTTTGCTAGGAATTGAAATTAAATCAAGGGAAGGTCGGTTGCCTTTGCAAATCAAAGGCCCGTTGCATCCGGCAAATATTGAAGTGGACGGATCATTAAGTTCACAATTTCTTACCGGTCTTTTAATGGCGTTTGGCGCATCTGTTACTGAACCTGTTACTATCAAAGTAAATGCTTTGAAAAGTAAACCTTACATAGATCTTACACTAAAGGTGATGGAAAGCTTTGGCCGAAAAGTTACTCATACAGATTATGAGTATTTTCATTTAGAACCACAGGCTATAAATTACGAACCACAGACTTACAGAGTAGAAGGTGATTGGAGCGGCGGTTCATTTTTGCTGGTCGCAGGTGCTATTGCGGGAAAAATTTCGGTAGAAGGATTAGATATTTCCTCCACACAGGCGGACAAAGCAATTCTGCAGGCTTTAAAGGATTCAGGATGTTTTTTATCAATTCAAAAAGAAGTTATTGAAATCGGGCCCGCCGCTTTAAAGGCATTCCATTTCGATGCCACAGACTGTCCTGACCTTTTTCCACCCTTAGTCGCTTTGGCTTCTTATTGCGATGGACAAACAATCATAAAAGGTGTAAGTCGACTTGCACATAAAGAAAGTAACAGAGGACTCACTTTGCAGGAAGAATTTGCAAAGATGGGCGTAGAGATAATTTTGCGGGGTGATGAAATGCTTGTAAAAGGAAGCTCGTTAAAAGGAGCTAACGTACACTCACGTCACGATCACCGCATTGCAATGGCTTGCGCGGTTGCTGCCCTGAGATCAAATGGAGAAGTAGCGATTGAAGAGGCTAACGCAATTAATAAATCTTATCCTGATTTTTATGCGCATTTAAAAAAACTTGGAGCGACAGTGTTACAATAAGTATTGATTTTTTTGGAAGAGATTCAGGTTTAAGAGTTTTATTTTTTGTTGCCCATCAATAGTAACAAATATTGAACTTTGCTTGCGTCGCACTCTTGTACTGTTTGTTGGTATATGGGCCAAAGAAGACTAACGGTTATAAAAAGGGGAGTTATAAGATATGTTTTTTAAGGAATAACAATAGCCAATAGTTATTGTTATGATGATAGAAATCAAAAGAAGCTTTAATTGATTTGCTTGTTAGAATATTACAACTATTTAATAATAAAATTATTTATCTATTTTGAACAGTTTTGGTCGCCTTTTTCGAGTCCATATTTTTGGTGAGTCCCACGGGGAAAGTGTCGGATTAACTATCGATGGATGTCCTGCAGGATTATCATTATCCGTCGATGATTTTATAGCAGACATAGAAAGGCGTAAAGGGGGTGCGAAAGGAACTACTCCACGAAAAGAAGACGATATACCGATTTTTAAAAGTGGTTTATTTAACAATAAAACCACCGGTGCACCTATTACTATTCTGTTTGAAAATAACAATACTCGCAGCACTGACTATGCTAAACAGAGAGCGTTTCCAAGGCCTGGCCACGCTGACTTTGTAGCGCATGAAAAATTTGGTGGAAACGAAGATTTCAGGGGTGGTGGACACTTTAGCGGTCGGTTAACTGTCTGCTTGGTCGCCGCAGGTGTGATAGCAAAAAAATTGCTAAACCAGGTTAAAGTTGAGGCCAATATAAAAGAAATTGGGGGTGAGGCTGATATAGAAAAAGGATTGCAAAAAGCCATTGATGCAAAAGATACCATTGGTGGTATTGTAGAGTGTACTGTAAATGGATTGCCTATAGGTTTGGGTGAGCCGTTTTTCGACTCGGTAGAATCTTATATTAGCCATGCAGTTTTTGCGATTCCGGCAGTTAGAGGAATTGAGTTTGGAACCGGTTTTGCGGCTGCAAAAATGTTTGGAAGTCTTCACAACGATGCTATTGAAAATGAAGAAGGTAAAACAAGAACAAATCATGCGGGAGGCGTTGTGGGTGGAATAACGAACGGAAATGAAATGATTTTCAGAATCGCAATAAAACCGACATCATCAACACCAAAAGAACAGCAAACGCTAAACTGGGAAACTAAAGAAGTGGAAACTTTTTCAGTAAAGGGAAGGCACGATCTATGCATTGCACTAAGAGTTCCGGTAGTATTAGAAGCTGTAACAGCATTTGTTTTAGCCGATTTAATGATGCTGGAAAATCGAGTTAACCGTATTGTATAATTTTAAATTTAAGAAACATGAACGCTCCGGTTATTTATCATTTTACAACAGTGCAGGAATGGGAAGATGCACAGGATAAAGGAAGTTATACACCTCCGTCCTATGAAAGAGAAGGCTTTATTCATTGTGCTACCGAAGAGCAGGTAGAAGGTGTGTTGGAAAAGCATTTTAAACAACATGAAAATCTTATAAAACTTGTCATTGACCCTTTAAGACTTACCTCCAGCTTGCGGTATGATAAAGACAAAGAACAAAAACAGGAGTTTCCTCATATATATGGACCTTTAAACCTTCAAGCCGTAACAGAGATTGTTTTTTTAGATCCAATTTCTTCTGAAGGGTAAAAACTTAAAAAATTTTTTTTAATAGGCGATCTCTAAATGTAGAGATCGCTTTTTTATTTTAATTACGGATGTATAGGAAAGGTTCTACACGATTGCAAAAGCCATAATTAACATTGATACTCCTTTTAGTGTATGAAAAGATAATGAATCAATAAAGAGTCATTATCTACATTTCAATAGATATGATCATTAATTTTAAAAAAGAGGTGTAGTAAGTTTTCATTCTTACACTATAAATTTTTAAAATCCATTTCAGCAGTTTTCTTAATAAGAATTATATTAACTCGCGATATCCTCTAGATAAATAAGAAGTAGTAAATTGTTTTGAAATAATTGAAGATACGTGTGGAAATAATTCGCCATGTCTTGATATAATATATTGTTTTTCAATGGCATCAATTTTATGTACATTGAGTTAATATTAACCAGAAAAAACTTTATCTATGGCAAAAGCAACAGGCAAAAAAGCAGCCGCAAAAGCAGCTCCTAAAAAGGCAGCAGCAAAAAAAGCAGCTGCACCAAATGTAAAAAAAGCGGCTGCAGCATCACCGAAAAAAGCAGCTGCACCACAGCCTAAAAAAGCAGCTGCACCACAGCCTAAAAAAGTAGCTGCACCACAGCCTAAAAAAGCAGCAGCTACTAAAGTAGCGGCAAAAAAAGTAGCGCCTAAAAAAGCAGCACCCAAAAAAGCAGCAGCCAAGAAAGTAGCAGCAAGTTCTCCTGCCGATCAAAAAAGTTTGCTCCAAAAATTATTTATTGATGGGCTTAAAGACATATATTGGGCGGAAAAACAACTTACAAAGTCTTTGCCTAAATTAATGAGAGCGGCAACTTCTGATCAGTTGAAGCAAGCTTTTGAAGAACACAGAGTAGTAACGGAACAACAGGTTGGAAGGGTTGAGCAGGTATTTCAACTTATAGGCGTAAAAGCAATAGCAAAAAAATGCGAAGCTATGGACGGGCTAACAAGAGAAGCAGATAATATTGTAGCTGAAACGCAAAAAGGTACAATGAGTCGCGATGCAGGGCTTATTTTAGCTGCTCAAAAAGTAGAACACTATGAGATAGCTTCTTATGGCGGGCTTGCCCAGTTGGCAGAAACTTTAGGTTTGCAGGAGGCAAAAGACCTTCTCGGACAGACTTTGCAGGAGGAAAAAGATACTGATGAACGGTTAACACAAATAGCTATTAGCAGCATTAACTTAGAAGCTGAAAAAGAAGAAGGACCCGTTCCTGTCCAGGAAGAAGAGAGAAATGAAGAGAATCAAGACAACCAAGAGAATCAACAGAATCAAGAAAACCAGGACAGCCAGGAAAGTCGGGAAAATCAAGAAGGTAATACTATCTAAAGCCCTATCTAATTAATTCTTTTAAGTCAGGTTATTCATATCTGACTTTTTTTTTGCCCTCCTCATACTATTAATTATTGAATAAAGGCTCTTCTTCCTGTGGTATTATATTCATCAATATGAAGTTGAGTATTGACTATTATAATAGGGCAAGCGTGGTTCTAAATATCCGAAAACTTACTTTTCTTTTCCAAAAGATGCTTGGTAAGAGGTTCAGTCGATAAAGATTGAAGTATTATTTATAATCTAACTTATGGCACGGATTTTTTCTTGTTATAATATTATATCATTTACCAATTCAAGGAGGCTATTATGACAGAAGATAAAAATAAACAGAACACAGGCAGAAATGAAAGCAATGCCGAAAGAGACCAGGACGAAGGAAGCATGAACAATGGTACAATTGGTGGCAATATGAGAACAATGCGTAGCAGTAATGAGAAGGATAAAGTTGAATATTCTAATGATTCAAATAATGGAAGAGGCAACGCTATAAGCGGAGATACAGAGGCAAGTGAAAGTAATGGTTGAAAGCTTAAATGCACAAGGCAAGTAAATTAGGCTAGACATTTGGTTGATAGGACGATGAAAACGGGGAAATACATAAGTGAATTGCATTTCGTAAAATGCGGACAATTATAAGAAGGTTTCTTGTCTGCATTTTATTTTTTAATGACGGTAATACAATAAATATGATATATAGCGAGGATATAATTAACTCAATAAAAGACATTTTAATAGATAAAGAAGAAACGATTGCAGTGGCTGAGAGCGTAACATCAGGTCATTTGCAGGCTGCTTTTTCTGTGGGAATAGAAGCTTCAAAATATTTTCAGGGAGGTATTACAACATACAATCTTGGCCAGAAAGCGAGGCATTTAAATATGGACCCAATCTTTTGTAATAAACTAAATTGCGTGGCAGACAGAATTGCGGATACAATGGCAATTGAAGTAAGTAAAATGTTTTCAAGTGATTATGGTATCGGAATAACAGGATATGCTTCTATTGTGCCGGAATGTGAAAAAGAAGGTCTTTTTGCTTTCTTCTCCATATCTTATAAGGGCGAAGTAGTTGTAAGCAAAAGAATGACTTCGGTTAATAAGCAGCCGTATGATGTACAACTTCATTATACAAACCAGGTCGTTCAAAAATTGTATGAATACTTAAGATCTAATAATATAAAAAATTAAAGGAATACGGTTGGAATTTAGAAGAAGGGTGCAAAATTAAAGGGGCAGAGAGTATAACCGCCCCTTTTCTATTAAAGTTATTAAATAACATCATCGTCTTCATCCTCATCATCGTCGTCTAAATCCAAATCAAGGTCGTCATCAAGGTCGTCCGCTTCGATTACAGGATCTTCCACATCATCATCTACTTCATCAATATCTATATCGTCCACTTCCAGGTCATCATCGTCGTCATCGTCATCATCATCGTCATCATCCAATGATAGAGAAGAAGTTATAAAACCTTGATTAAAATCATAGCCAATCAGTGTAAGGTCCTCATTAATTGGGTTTGCTGGTATTGTCATTTTCAAAAGTTTAAGAGTGAATTATCGAAAGAATAATAATAAAATAATCGTAAAATCGTGCCATTCATTTGAGTGCAATTATATTCAATAACGGCGAATTTATAACAATAATAATGGTTTTTTTAGAAAAAAAACTTGCAAAAAAATCAACTCTATTGATCAGAAAAAATCCAAAAAGTCTTGTAGACTATTTTCCTCGTTTGCTTTTTTTTACTTTGTAAATTAATATGTTTCTTAACTTTATAAGAGGCATGAAACTTTCAGTAATTACTTATCAAATATTGCTGTATTGCTGACTGTAACAGAAGATATTTTTAAAATGTTTTTAAAAGCAACTAAAAAATTAAAATTATGAGATCCATCTGGACAGGTGCGATAGGATTTGGCCTGGTAAATATACCGGTAAAAATGTACAGTGCTACAGAAAGAAGTGAGCTCAACCTCGACATGCTGGATAAAAATGATTTATCCAGGATTAAATACCAGCGTATAAATGAAAAATCCGGAAAGCCTGTAGAGTGGGACTCTATTGTTAAGGGGTACAAGATGGAAGACAAATATGTAATACTTGATGAGAAAGATTTTGAAGCAGCAAATGCAAAAAAGACAAAAACAATAGAGATTTCTGATTTTGTAAAAGAGGAAGAAATAGATAGCGTATATTTTGAAACTCCGTATTACCTGGAGCCTGACAAAAGCGGAACTCGCGCATATGCTCTGTTAAGGGCCGCTCTGTTGAAAACAAAAAAAGTAGGTATTGCCACATTTGTAATGAGAAATAAAGAAGGCCTTGCTATTCTACGTCCCAGGGATAAAGTCATTATTTTAAACCGTATTCGCTTTGCAGAAGAAGTAAGAGATTACTCAGAATTAAATCTTCCTGAAGAACCGGTAATTAAAAAAGCAGAGTTAGACATGGCCATTTCTCTTATTGACCAGCTTACTTCTAAATTCGATATTTCGGCCTTTAAAGATACTTATACTGAAGAGTTGATGAAAGTGATACAGGCTAAAGCCAAAGGTGCTAAACCTACAGCACCAAAAATGAAAGTAGTACATAGTGCAACAGAAGATTTAATGTCTCAGCTAAAAGCAAGTTTAAACACAAGAAAAAAGAAAGCTTCTTAAATAATGAGTTTAACTACTTATAATAAAAAAAGAGATTTCAAAAAAACGGCAGAACCTTCTGGTGATAAAAATAATCAGGCAGAAGATGAAAAATTAATTTTTGTTATTCAAAGGCATAAAGCATCTCACTTACATTACGACTTTCGACTTGAGATGGACGGAGTTTTAAAAAGTTGGGCGGTGCCGAAAGGCCCAAGTCTCAATCCACAGGACAAACGTCTCGCCATGATGGTGGAAGACCACCCGTACGATTACAAAGATTTTGCAGGAGTGATACCCGAAGGAAATTATGGGGCCGGTATTGTAGAAATATGGGATAGCGGCACATATACTTCTTTAGAGCAGAAAGAAAATGCTAAAGAGGATGAAAAACTGCTAAAGGCGGGGCTTGAGGCAGGAAACTTAAAGTTTGTTTTGCATGGCAAAAAGTTAAAAGGAGAGTTTGCACTTGTAAGGTTAAAAGACGATGAGTCCAAAAGTTGGCTTTTGATTAAACATAGAGATAAATTCGCGGTGGATGAAGCCTACAACAGCGAAGAGCAAACTCCTAAAAATTCCCCTATCAATAAATGGCTCTCTAAAAACAAGCCCGAAAAAGCACCCTCAAAAAAAAAGTCCTGATGCCAGTTGAAACGCCGGTTAAAAAATTAGAAAATTATATTCCGGCAATGCTGGCAAAAGAAACTGACAAGCCTTTTTCCAAAGAGGATTGGTTATACGAAATCAAATGGGATGGCTACCGTGCAATTGCAGAAGTAAATAAGAAAACTGTAAAATTATATTCAAGAAATGGAAATTCTTTTGTTGCGGCTTATCCTGAAGTTGTAGAAGAACTTTCTAAAATGAAATTGAATGCAGTCCTAGACGGGGAAATCGTAGTGCTAAATGAGCAAGGCAATCCCGATTTTCAAAAGTTGCAGGAGTACGGGATAAACAAAAGTTTTCCAATACAATACTATGTTTTTGACCTTCTTGAGTTAGACGGTAAAAAGCTGTATTCCATGCCTCTAATCGAGAGAAAAAAACTGCTTGCCGAAATTATCCCAAAAAACCCTGTTGTAAAGTATAGCGATCATGTTGAAGAGAGTGGTGAAGACTTTTTTGAGCTAATCAAAGAGAAAAACCTGGAGGGAATAATGGCTAAGAGAGCGGGCAGCGAATATTATCCCGGCAAAAGAACTGCTGACTGGCTCAAAATAAAACATCATAAATCTGAAGATGCAATTATAGCCGGTTTTACTGCTCCCCGCGGTGGAAGGAAATATTTTGGAGCTTTGGTACTGGGAACTATGGTCAATGGAAAACTTACTTATGCGGGTCACACAGGTTCGGGTTTTAATAGTGAATTATTGAAAGAAATTTTCGCTAAGCTCCAGCCACTTATTCGTGAGAAATCTCCTTTCGATGAAAAAGTGAAAACCAATATGCCAGTTACATGGGTAGAACCTTTCTATGTTTGCGAAGTGAAATTTTCCGAATGGACCTCAGATGGAAAATTAAGACACCCCATCTTTTTAAGAATGCGTGAGGATAAACAAGTGAAAGATATAACCACTCAACTTATAAATACAGATGAAATGGAATCTGTTTATACTGGGGCAGAAAATCCTGAAGCAAACAAAAAAACCCAGAAAAAAGAAATAAAACAAAAGGTAAATTCAAAAAAAGAAATTTCTAAAGAAGACAAAGCCGGTAAAAAAGAAAGTGTTCAAAATAAAACTTCTGCCAAAAAAGTTCCGTCTGAAACCCCTGCTTCAAAGCCTAAGGCTGAAAAAGCAAAAGAGGAAAAATCTGCGGTAATTAAAAAATCAGAAACCAAAAAAGATGTTGTAGAAAATGAAAAGACTTACAAGATTGGTAAAGCAGAATTGAAAACCACTAACCGTACTAAAGTATTTTTTCCTGACGAGGGCATTACTAAAGGGGATGTATTAGATTACTACGACAAGATGAGTGAACTCATTATTCCATATATAAAAGATCGCCCCCAATCTTTGTTTCGTACGCCTAATGGTATAAGTCAAAAAGGATTTTTTCACAAAGATGCCGGAGACGAAGCGCCATTATGGGTAAAGCACATTCCTTTATATTCAGAATCTAATAATAAAGATGTTGATTATATCTTGTGCAATGATAAAGCTACTTTGTTGTACCTCGCTAACCTGGGTTGCATAGAAATAAATCCATGGCACTCAAGAGTAAAATCTCTTGATAATCCTGACTATATGATTATTGACATCGACCCGAGTGATAACAATACTTTTGACCAGGTAATAGAGGCCGCAAATGTTGTCAAAGGTATATTAGACAAAGCAGGGGCATTAAGTATTTGTAAAACATCCGGCGCATCTGGTTTACATGTGTATGTGCCTCTCGGAAAGAAATATGATTACGACCATGCAAAAGATTTTGCAAATCTCGTATGTATGATGGCTAATCAACTTATTCCGGAATTTACAACTCTGGAAAGAAGTTTGACCAAAAGAAGCAAAGACAAGATATACATGGATTACCTGCAAAACCGGAAAGGACAAACGATTGCATGTGTGTACAGCCTTCGACCTAAAAAAGGCGCTACTGTTTCAACACCGCTGGAATGGAGCGAGGTTAAACAGGGCTTATCTCCAAAAGAGTTTACCATTAACACCATACACGAACGTCTACAAAAAAAAGGCGACCTTTTTGCGCCAATTCTCGATAGTAAAAATGGCGTTGACCTTGCAAAGTGTCTTGAAAATTTGGAAGCATAGAAAAATGGTTTTTTAGGTTTTGAAACGGCATTTGTTTTTTATCCCTGCATCATCACGTTGCATTTCGTTCATCTTTTTGTTCTATTATCTGCATTTGGTTAATAAATTAATTTAAAATGTTAGAAGAAAATAAGATTTTCGCAAAGTGAGATAAAAACGGAATTAGCAATCGCTTAACTAAAAGCTTTTTTATAAGTTTTTATCGTATTTCTATTAATATCATTCCTTAAAAATTACTATGAGCGAATCACCAATACAAACAGCTTTATGTTCTTTCGGTATGTCCGGAAAAGTTTTTCATGCTCCTTTTATACACGTAAACAAAGGATATAATTTATATGGTGTTTGGGAAAGAAGTAAAAAAACTGCAAAAGATATTTACCCTGAAATAAAATCGTTCGATACACTCGAAGAAATGCTTGCAGATGAAAATATAGAATTGGTAATTATAAATACACCAAATGCAACTCATTTTGAATATTCAAAAAAAGCACTGCTTGCAGGCAAACATATAATAGTCGAAAAGCCGTTTGTAATCAATAGCGAAGAAGGAACAGAATTGATAGAATTGGCAGCAAAACAGCAAAAAAAGATTTCAGTCTATCACAACCGTCGGTATGATAGCGATGCAAAGCTTTTGAAAAAAGTAGTAAATGAAAATTTATTAGGCGAGATTAATGAGGCGGAGTTGCATTATGACAGGTTTAAAAAAGAACTGAGCCCTAAAGTACATAAGGAAACACCTGGCCCCGGCGCTGGGTTATTGCTTGACTTAGGTCCTCACTTAATTGATGAAGCTTTGCAATTGTTCGGAAAGCCTGAAGCAGTTTTCGCAGATGATATCGCCATACGTCCTATTTCTAAAGTAGATGATTATTTTGAAGTTCTTCTGTATTATCCACGTAAAAGAGTCAGACTTAAAGCAAGCAACGCGGTAAGGGAAGCAATACCCGCTTTTGTTATGCATGGGTCGATAGGTTCTTTAATTAAGTCAAGAGGTGATGTGCAGGAAAATGCTTTAATAGCCGGAAAAATGCCTGAAGGCGATAATTGGGGTATTGAGCCTGAAACTGAAAAAGGCTTTTTGCATACCGAAAGGAATAACGAGGTTGTAAAAGAATACATTGCTGCTCCTAAGGGAAATTATATGGAGTATTTTGACCAGATGTATAAAGCCATACGGTTCAATGACCCTGTACCGGTAACTGCCGAAGATGCCCTTGAAGTAATAAAAGTTATAGAAGCAGCTTTAAAAAGTAATACAGAAAAAAGAGTTATAGATTATTAAGAAACATTTTTTAGCCAAGGAAAAGTGTCGTGAGGCATTATAACAGAAAAATTTGTAAGATGCCTTAGGATATTACAAGTATTTCATGCTTTTATTCCGTGTCTCCTTTTATACCTAGTATTCCAAATGAAAAAGTCAGCGAAACAAAAATAAGCTGGTAAATGATCAGTAATAGTATTGTTGTAAACAATAAAGGCACCGTCGAGGAGCTTTGAATAACTTTATATACATCATCACGACCCCATTGCCTTATTAGTTCTGGCCGGCTTCCAAATTTTTCGAGATAGGTTTTCAATTCTCCTTCAGCCCACAGAGGGAAAAATAAGGAATTAGAATTTTCAACATCAACAACTAAATAACCATATAAAAAGATATAAGCGAAAAGCGATAATAAGAAGATACCGATAGAATAAACAGAAATCCTGGTAATTGTCTGAAGAGATTTTTGTTTTATCCATTCTTTATTTAGCCACATCAGCATAAGAGTTAGAACGCCTAACGCTTCGATTGTTGCTGCAAATAAAGTTTTCGAAGAATTTGGGGGAACTCCTACATTGCTAATCATAACAGTAATGCCGGGTATAACTGCAAATACACCGGAGGCAACAGATAAAAAAGCAGAAAGTTTTTTCAAGCATTTAAAATTCTACCCATGCAGTTTGTTCCTGTTCCACACTCATGGGTTTTGTAAAATGAATAATTTTTTTATACCGGTTATCCTTTTTATATAATACAACAAATACCGTTTCATCTATGTAAGCAAAAGTATTTGTGCTCGATGTGTTCACCCTGAAATCTTCGATTTTCGAATTGTCTTTCTCCCAGTTTGTATTTTGTATTTTTTGCATCCAAATCCTGTTGGGGATGAGAAAGGCCTCCGCGCCTTCGGGAGACGACTTTAAAAATAGTTTTATTTTGCTCAACTGTACGCCTCCATATTTCACGGGAATGGTGTCTAAACCATTAGGTGTTTCTCTTTGTACAAATGCTGTACACCATGCTTCCTTAGAATTTTGTAAAACAGCGGCCGGTATATTCACTTTTACAAAATAGTCGGAAGAGTCTTTTTCAACAGAAGTTATCTTTCCGGATACCCAATTAGTATCTCCTGAAGTGCCAATATTCTTTAAAATAAAACCTGTTACTTTTTTCCATTTACTATTTGCTACTGGGGCGATGTGAATATAATTTGAAACAGTATCATATTTATTCAGACCGGGCTGAGCATATAAATGAGCAGATAAAGAGCAAATGATTATTAGGCCTGAATAAAGAATATACTTTTTCATCACCTACAATTTTTAACATCTAATATAATCATTTTTATTGGCTTAGACATTACCGTTTGTGTTTTTAAGAAATAGGTTGTTAGAATGTTTTAAAGGGAAGTTTATAAAAGAACGATTAAAGGTAAAATTCATGATTTTATTGCACCATACATTCAAATTAGAAGCTTGTTATGTCGTTAATTTTAAAGGCTGCTAAAAAAAGCAGCCTTTAAAAAAATATGAAGAAAAATTAAATTACATCCTTAAATGTCAGTAGCCTCACCATACGCTACAGCAGTAGCTTCTTTAACACCTTCACTCATTGTCGGATGCGGGTGAATGGCATTAAGAATTTCGTGAGCCGTGGTTTCCAGCCTTCTTGCCACCGAGACTTCTGCTATCAGCTCTGTTACACTGTGCCCAATCATGTGAGCACCAAGAAATTCACCATATTTTGCGTCAAAAATTACCTTTACAAAACCTTCTGTTGCGCCTGCTGCGCTTGCTTTGCCACTTGCAGTAAATGGAAACTTACCAACTTTGATCTCATAACCTGCATCTCTTGCGGCTTTCTCTGTAAAACCTATGCTGGCAATTTCTGGAGTGCAATACGTACACCCAGGAATATTATTATAATCAATCCCTTCAGGAGCATGGTTATTTTTCTTCTCTACATAGGCAATGTGTTCAGAAGCGTTTATACCTTCTTTACTAGCAACGTGCGCAAGAGCCTGCCCTGGTGTACAATCGCCAATGGCATAAAAACCCGGAACATTTGTCTGTCCATATTTATCAACTACGATCTTTCCTTTTTCGGTTTTAATGCCTAATTCTTCCAAACCGATATTTTCGATATTTGCAGAAATACCTACTGCGCTTAAAACGATTTCTGCTTCAAGGCTTACTTCTCCGGTTTGGGTCTTAACTCTTGCCTTTACTCCATTGGCTGTAGGCTCAACTGCTTCTACCGTAGCATTGGTCATAATATCAATGCCTTGTTTTTTATATTGCCTCTCCAATTCTTTTGAAATGTCTTCATCTTCTACAGGTACAATCCTCGGCATAAACTCAACTACTGTCACCTTTGTGCCCATACTATTGTAGAAGTAAGCAAATTCTACACCTATAGCTCCGCTACCTACCACAATCATGCTTTTGGGTTGTGTTGGTAAAGACATGGCTTCACGGTAACCTATCACACTTTTGCCGTCAATAGGCAGGTTTGGTAATTGCCTTCCGCGGCTTCCTGTAGCTATGATTATGTATTTGGCTTCAATTGTTTGCTTGCTGTTATCCTGTGCGGTTACTTCTATTTGTCCTTTGGCTTTCAGTTTTCCATAACCCATTATCACATCTATTTTATTCTTCTTCATCAGAAACTGAACTCCTCTACTCATTTTATCTGCGACTCCACGGCTACGTTTTATAACTCCACCAAAGTCTTGTTGTGCCCCGCTGATATTTATACCATAAGCAGCGCCATGCTTCGCATACTCATATACCTGTGAACTTTTAAGTAAAGCTTTTGTAGGTATACAGCCCCAATTGAGACAAACGCCCCCAAGGCTTTCTTTCTCAATAATGGCAACCTTAAAACCAAGTTGTGAGGCACGGATAGCAGCAGGATAACCTCCAGGGCCGCTTCCTAAAACGATTACGTCGTAAGCCATAATTTTTGTAATATTATTTAGTATGAATGATAATTAAGGTTGCTGGTTACTCTTGTGATTTCACCTCTTATAAAAAATGAATGTACGGGTAAACCTGCAACTTTTTTAAAAGCTGCGCAAAAATACTGCTTACCGCGTAAATGACAAATTTGTATAGTTTTTGCCTTAACCAGTTTTTAGACAGGGATTTAACTCTACTACTACGTTTACCTTATCTGCTGCCAGGACAAGTTCACATCAAACACATAAGTTTTAGATAATAATTTTATCAGGAGTGATGGGCACTTCCCTTATTCTTTTTCCTGTGGCATTAAATATGGCATTTGCTATTGCAGGCGCTACCCCTATAATTGCTATCTCACCCAGCCCCTTCGTTCCGATAGGGTCTACAATATAATCAGGTTTATTTACAAACCATACATCTATTGGTGGCACATCAGCATGTACCGGCACATGATAATCGGCAAGGTCTTTTGTAACATATCTGCCATAGCGGTGATCCATTACAGCGTCTTCAGTAAGAGCCATACCAATACCTCCTGTAACTCCGCCAATCATTTGATTGGCTGCTGTTTTCCAACTGATAATAGTACCCGCATCGGCGCAGGTAACTACTTTTTTGACTCGTATTTGTCCTGTTTTAGGGTGTACATGTACTTCAGCGAAATGAATCGAGAAAGAATATTTCGAATACTTATTTGCTTCTTCTCCGGGCTT
Source organism: Segetibacter koreensis DSM 18137 (assembly GCF_000374045.1). Taxonomy (GTDB): domain Bacteria; phylum Bacteroidota; class Bacteroidia; order Chitinophagales; family Chitinophagaceae; genus Segetibacter; species Segetibacter koreensis. The sequence continues at coordinate 112,062 of NZ_KB893317.1, forward strand.
CGATTCTTCAGTAACTTCTATTTCGGGTAAATTATTTTGTTTAAATAAATCGCTTATAGCAATAGAAACAGAAGAATTATCTGTAAGTGATAATTTGCCGTCTTTAATGATAATATTGTCAGCATCCGCAGTTCCAAATGCTGCTTCTTTTTTTGTCGCTAGATCTTTAAGCTTTTGTTTTAATGCCTTGCACGCCGCTTGTACTGCTGATCCAACAGTGTTTACTGTAGAAGAACCTCCCTGGTTGCCAGCCATGGGATAATCAGAGTTGCCAAGATCGAATGTTATCTTTTCCGGTGCCATACCTAAAGCGGTCGCTGCAACCTGTACCATAGCAGTGCCGGTGCCGGGACCAATATCTGTAACAGCACATTGCATTAGCAAGTTACCATCAGCAGACAGCTTTGCTCTTACTGCTGCAGTGCCTCTATGTGCACCAAAGGTGCCAACACCCATTCCGTAACCAACCAGCCATTCTCCTGCTTTTACAGTGCCAGGTTCCATTTTTCGTTTACTCCAGCCAATTTTTTCTGCTCCTGTTGTAAAACATTCCTTTAAAAACTTGGTTGACCACGGTAGATTCTTTTCAGGATCTGTTTCAGTATAATTCTTTAATCTAAATTCAATTGGGTCCAAATGTAAGGCGTGTGCAAGCTCATCTACAGCTGACTCTAGTGCAAATGCTCCTGTTGCTTCTCCCGGCCCCCGCATCCAGATAGGGGTGCTGACATCGAGAGGTAAAATGCGATAGCGGGTGCTAACATTAGGAGCTGCATACATCATTCTTGTCTGTTGCAAGGTGGACTCTGTAAACTCTTCGTAACTTGATGTTTGCCCTATTGCCTCATGAGTTATACCTACTAATTTTCCATCTGGTGTCGCGCCTATACCGATTTTTTGCCAGGTGCGTGGCCGGTAGCCAACCATCGTAAACATTTGCTCCCTCGTTATTACTACTTTTACCGGGCGCTTTACCTGTTTGGCTGCTATTATGGCTGCGGATTCATGCGGCCAGTTGTGTAAACCATTACCAAAAGCGCCACCGACAAATTTTGAAATTACCTTCACGTTTTCAAGGGGTATTTTCCATTCTTTAGCAAAGGCATTTTGAGTGGGTTTTGTTCCCTGTACTTTATCGTAAATAGTAAGTTTGTCACCAGCTTCCCATAAGGCAATGATAGATTGTAATTCCATTGGATTGTGCATTTCTGCCGGTTGCACATATTCTGCCTCTATTTTTACAGCCGCGGTTTTATAAGCATCCGCCTCTCCACGATTATAATCATTCAAAGGATTGTCCGTATTTTTTTTAGCCTGCGCGGGCAACACCGCCTTTCCCGTGTTTGCTTCAAAATCAGTGGTATGTTCTTCTTTGTCGTACTGTAACTTTACAAGTGACGCTGCATAAGTTGCCCTTTCAAAACTATTAGCCACTACGATAGCAACAGGTTGGCCATTAAAATAAACCCGGTCATTATGAAAGGCACGTAATGGTCTTCCCCCGGTTGGTGGTTCTGTTGGATGTTCGTTATCAGCAAATCCAGGCACTTTTATAGAATTTACATGCGATATCACCGCCAACACTCCTGGTGCCCGCTCAGCCGCTTTTGTCTCTATATTTTTAATTCTGCCTTTAGTTATGGTGCTTGTGACAAGTACGCCGTACGTTAAGCCAGGTATTTGGTATTCTGCTGAGTATTTTGCAGCCCCGGTTACTTTTAGCCTGCCGTCAACTCTATCCAGTGCCTTGTTTTTTTCGCCCGGAGAAAATAATTGCTTTCCCATAAAATTATTTAAAGCTTTTGCTATAATTTTTGTTAGTTGTCATTTGAAGCTTTCTCATCCTTGTGTCACTCACTTCGACTTTTATCTCTTTGTGCATCCATTTTGATTTATGTAAATCGAAATAGCACTAACGGCTTCAAACTTTTTGTTACGTCTTTTCGTTTTTTGTCTTTGTTGTTACAAACGGGGAAATATGAGAAAGCTTAATAGCAGCATGTCTGATGAACGTAATGCGACGCAACGATGAATTATTAATAATTTGATGCTTGTACCCTACATTTTCTTTTTAAGATAGCCAGAGTTAGTTTAAGCCATTCCTGCTGCTGTTTTCAATGCCTCCACAATTGCATTTGGAGCCATCTTCAATTTAAATGAATTATACTTAAATCCTTTCGCTCCTTTCATTGCAATCTCTGCTGCGTTACGAAAACTCTCTTCAGAAACCTTTTTTCCTATCAATGCTTTTTCAGCTTCATGCAAGCGCCAGGGTTTATGCGCGACACCGCCCATTGCTAATCTTGCATCTTTAATAGTGTTTCCTTCCTGGTTAAGAGCCGCGGCGACAGAAACGAGTGCAAAAGCATAAGAAGCCCTGTCTCGGATTTTTAAATAATGAACATTTTTAGTAAAAGAATTATCTGGAATTTCGACCCCGGTAATTAATTCGCCTCTTTCGATGTTGTTATCTTTTTGAGGAGTATCGCCTGGAAGGCGGTGAAAATCAGCAAATGCAATACGCCGGTTGCCTTTATGGCCTGTAACCAAAGCAGTGGCGTCTAACGCAACAAGCGCAACACACATATCGCTAGGATGAACAGCAATGCATGTATCACTGTGTCCAAAAATAGCGTGCATACGATTAAAGCCTTCCAACGCACTGCATCCCGTACCGGGCTGTCGTTTGTTGCAAGGCAAAGCGGTGTCATAAAAATATGGGCAGCGTGTACGTTGCATCATGTTGCCACCAACTGTGGCCATATTTCTTAATTGGGCTGAAGCTCCTGCATTTAACGCTTGTGCAAGCAGTGGATGTTTTTGAATAACTAATTTGTTTTCTGACACTTCGCTGTTTAGTGCAAGAGCGCCAATTCTTATTCCGCCTGCATATGCTTCTATCGCTTTTATTGGGAGGTTATTGATGTCTATAATAGTATCTGGAGAAGTAATTCCCCTTTTCATTAAATCTATAAGATTTGTTCCGCCGGCAATAAATTGTGCGGAAGCATTTTTTGTAAGAGCGCTTATTGCTGCTTTTTGATTTGCGGCGCGAACGTATTGGAACTGTTTCATACCTGTTGCCCTCCCTCTTTAACTTCCATTATTGCATCTACTATGTTTGGATAAGCTCCGCACCTGCAAATATTTCCACTCATAAATTCCCTTATTTCTGCTTCGGAATTGGCATGGCCCTCACGAATGCATGCGACGGCAGACATAATTTGTCCGGGTGTGCAGTAGCCACATTGAAATCCATCGTGTTTTATAAAAGCCTGCTGCATCGGATGCAGTTTTTCTCCATCTGCAAGACCTTCAATAGTAGTAATTTTTTTGCCCTGCTGCATAACCGCGAGGCTGAGGCACGAGAGAACCCGTTTTCCATTGACATGTACTGTGCACGCACCGCATTGTCCGTAATCGCAGCCTTTTTTTGTGCCGGTAAGCGCCAGTTGTTCGCGAAGAAGGTCGAGTAGGGTAGTTCTCGGCTCTACGCTTAGATCATGGTTTACTCCATTAATTTCAAGCTTCAACGGCATCTTTTCAAGTGAAGAGGCAAACTCTTCATCCCATTTTTCTTCTGCCGCCTTTAATACAGCAGCGGGCGTAATAGCAAGACCTGTTAATAGCGAAGATTGTTTCAAAAAATCCCTTCGGGATTCATTAATACCGTTACATTCTTTTTCGGTTGTTATACCGGGCTTTTTATTTGCCATAGAATTAAAGATTATTTCAAAATTTAAATTAGGCATTTTACTATAAAATACCATATTTAAAAGGTTTTTTAAATAAAAAAAGGGAAATGATTTTTCTCATTTCCCTTTAATCGTTCCCACAAATATTAATCCCCCAATCAATACCCATGAAGCAATAAAATTAGTGCTTTTAGTATATAATGCGATAGTAAAAAATCGTCAATTTTTTTTGTTTTGTTAACTGCTTCCTGCGCTGTTTAACTGTTTTTAAGAACGATAGATATATCTATTATAAATATACAATTGGCAATTTAAAAATTATTCCTATACATTATAATATATCATCTTTTTTCAGCCAAAAAGCCCGCACTGCATTTAGCTGATCAAAATCCAATGACTCTTCAATTTCGTCTTTTGGCCTGTCGTCATCCAGTAATGTGAAGTGTCGTTCTGGTCCGTCTTTTTGTTTTAAGATAAAGTGGAAGCTGTTATCTCCTGTTTTATTTACCTCAACATGAACCCCATCTTCTAAAATGAATTTAATCGGAAAATGTTTTGACATAAGTTTAAGTTTAACCAAAGTTATAAAAGTAATAAATCATCTGCAACTGACAGTAAGTGTAGCCTTACGGTAAAAACCAGATAATAGTATGTAATGAATAAAATTAATATTTAAAACCTTCTTAAGTACTTGTAGTATTTGAAGTGAAATTTTATTAAAGAGAAGCACTCATTGTTTGATAATTGGCTCCTTCCCTTTTGATGCGTCCTGCTCTGCCGCAAGAAGGTAAATCAATGAGGCGGTTCCATCCATCGTGGGTTCGTTAGTGCTGTAATCACCATAATCATCGTGATATACAGCCAGGTCACTTTGAAATTCTTTATATTCATCATCTTCATGTAATTGTATACCAATAAGGTTACTATATATGCTGGTATACACAGGCCCGTCAACTAAACCACCATCGATAGGATAATTTTTAAGATGGGTAAAAGCAGAGTGTGGGTCTACAGGTGTATCTCCTGTTGAGGGTAAGCCATATACCATGCTCGTTCCCCAAGGATTACAGCCAAAAATCCAGTCAAAAGATGCCTGTTCAAGTTGCAAATACTTTTTATCATGAGTAAGCTGCCTGTACCAATAGCACTGAATTGCGAAACTCACAGTCAGGTTATTACTGCACCATATAAACGGAACGCCTCGATAAAAAGCATTTGAGCCGGCTTTTTTCCAGACTCTGTCAATACCTTCTTTATAGAACTGTATAATTGTATCTCTTCGCTTATCTTTTAACTGCCTTGCTAATTCATAATGCCCGACATTTATAAAAGGATACCATTGGTAGTGTTTTGCTGTATCGGTACCTAACCAGGGAGTAACAGGTTCATGCTTAGCATATTTATAAGCTTTAGTAAGAAGATCACCAGCATTTTTTTTCTGTTTGTGTAAGTTATATTGTGTTGCGTAAGCTAGTTCCATATCATCTGCCCAGTTATCTTCGGCATATATATAAGGAGAAAGTACAGAAGCAGTCTGGCAGGCTCCTGGTTTATCGAAACCCAACTGTATTGCAGTTGCTGATTTTTGTTGTAGTTGCACTGCATATTTTTTTTCAATTGTCTTGAACAACTGAAAGCCTAATCCAAATGCACTGCTAAATTTTCCTGCAGTTGAAGCAACCCCGGTTGTATTATTCATAAACTTACCACGTACCTGCGGTTTACCTGTACAAAAATAAACCGGGCGTTCTAGCCCTTTACCGTAATAATTGGTATCTTCCTTTGGTATGCGCATTCCTTTATGGTCTCTGTCATCACCTAACTGGTTAAATAGCCAGTCATCTTTCGGATGCATTTTTAGCAGCCAGTTTAAACCCCATTTCGCTTCATCCAATATATCCGGTACCTGATTTTTACCTTCTAAACCATTCGAAAGTTTTTCATCTTTAAACATTTTTGGAAAGTCCCTGTAGGCGGCCAGTAAATGATAAGTAGCATTGGCACTTGTTGTTGAATATTGCAGGTAGTCACTTGCATCATGCCAACCGCCTACTACATTTATATGTGTGCTGTCAGGCACGGGTGCGTAGAGTGTATAACCATCATGAGTGTGACAGGAATCTTTGAGGAATGGATTAAAGCCACTTCGTTGCTGCCGCATATATCGCAAACAAAAGTCTGCGGCTCCGTCATACACATTTTTATTAATGGAAAATACTGGTGAAATAATGTTGTCGACTTTTAAAAAATATTTGCCTGGTTTATTAAAACGAGAAAAATCGAGCCTGTAAGTACTGGCAAAAGGACCATATTTTCCAAACGCCTTGTCTACTTTCCCCTTATAAGCAGTCTTATTTATAGATGCACTAACAAGTTCAAAATCACTAATCAATACAGGCACTTTGCTACCAAAAACTCCAACCTTTACGCCGCCTGGCAAATAACCTAACTGGTTAATTCTTATCCAGCCATTGATTGATTGAGAATAAGAAACATTATTAAACAATATTAGAAATAGTACGAACAGAAGTGTATTTTTCATATAAGGTGGGAATGTACAAAAAAAATGTTTCATGTGCCCCAGCTAAAGAAACATACAACCATATGTAGCAGGTAAGAGTTAAGAACTAAAATGTATAGAAAGGGGAAACTTAAAATAATCGGGTATTTCACTTATACTTCACCTCCGACCAATGCAGGAGCCGGCGTAGGAAATGGAAATAATAATCGTTAAATAATCCATCATAAACAAAAGTTACTCCATTAATTCAAATTGACTGTGTTTTTATCTTTGGAGTGATTTTTATGACAGCTTGTATTGGTAGCACCACAGTGCTTTTCATAAAAATGGCTCTCAGTATTCTAACGTCTCATTTAAACAAAATCGCCATGAAAAATGACTTTTCAAAAAAGGAGAGCATTGTCACACAACAGGAATATTTGAATCATCTTTTAAAAAATTCCCGTTTTCTTTTTTTTATTTTCTCTACATTTTTTTCTACTGTTCTTTTTGCGCAGCAAACGATTACAGAAAAGGTAACTTCCGGAGATACGGAGATTATAATAGACTGTTTTTTTTCTTACAATAATTAAGTGTCAAATTTTCTGAAAAACAAAAAATTGTTTTTGTATAAATAATTCTAAAAGCTCCCTGCGAACCGTTGCTTGGCGGGAAGCTTTTTTATAGATTAATAATCCTATTCTCCGCTTTTAAGCAGTTGTTTTAAGAATCAATAATCAAAACGTTATTATGAAAAAATTTGTACAATACAGTCTAATGCTTTCCATGTCATTTGTTCTTGGGAATATATCACTGGTGGCACAAGTAAAAAAAGACCCGCAAATAAAAAATGAATACAAAATTGATCTTTCAGGTGGTTGGCTTTTCCAGGTTGATTCGTTGGATGAAGGCGTACAACAGCAATGGTTCAATAAAAATTTAAAAGATAAAATTCATTTGCCTGGTTCAATGACAACAAATGGTAAAGGAAACGATGTTGATGTTAATACTCCCTGGACGGGAGGTATTGTAGATTCTTCATGGTTTTTTAAACCTCAGTATGCCCAATACCGTAAAAAAGGGAATATTAAAGTGCCTTTTTGGCTGCAGCCTATAAAGTACTATAAAGGTGCTGCATGGTATCAAAAAACTGTCAACATTCCCTCATCATGGAAACAGAAACATCTTGAACTTTTCATAGAAAGGAGTCACTGGGAAACTACTGTCTGGATTGACAACAAGGAAATAGGAATGCAGAACAGCCTAGGTACTTCACATGTCTTTGATCTTACAAAAGCATTAACTCCCGGGTCTCATAAAATATCCGTCAGGGTTGACAACAGGGTTAAAGAGTTTAATGTAGGCGAAAATTCACACAGCATATCCGATCACACCCAAAGCAACTGGAACGGCATGGTAGGAAAGCTCTTTATTGCTGCCCGTCCATCTGTTTATATTGATGACATTCAATTATTGCCAAATTTAAAGAATAAGGAAGTAGCGGTCCATATCATTATTAAAAACAGTTCTGGTGCACCTGTTAAATCAACTCTTGAGCTTTTGGCAGTATCAGATAATTCTAAAGCCGAAAAGCTGAAGGGGCGGAAATTGGAAATTGAGGTAAAAGCTGATAGTGCGGTTGTAGATGCGGTATATCCTATGGGTAATAACCCTTTATTGTGGGATGAATTTCATCCTAACCTATATTCTTTTAAAGTACGGCTGACATCTGGAAGAGAAAATGCTGAAGAAAGGAACGAAACCTTTGGTATGCGTGAATTTTTGGCAAAGGGAACTCAGTTTACGATCAATGGCAATCTTACTTTTCTTCGCGGCACTTTAGAATGTGCCATTTTTCCTAAAACAGGTTTTCCTCCAACTGATACCGCATCCTGGATGCATGTTTTTAAAGTATGCCGGTCTTACGGTCTCAACCATATGCGTTTTCATTCCTGGTGCCCGCCGGAGGCGGCTTTTGAAGCTGCAGACAGGTCAGGTTTTTACATACAGGTTGAATGCTCTTCATGGGCAAACCAGGACGCTACTATTGGTGATGGTAAGCCATTGGATGAATACATTTATGACGAAAGTCGCCGTATGGCAAAAGCTTATGGAAATCATCCATCTTTTGTAATGATGCTGTATGGTAATGAACCTGCCGGCAAAAACCATGTAAAATATCTTACTGATTTTGTAAACTACTGGAAGCAAAGAGATTCCCGCAGACTTTACACCACGGGAGCAGGCTGGCCAATAATTGCTGAAAGCAATTATAACAGTACACCGGACCCTCGCATACAGGCATGGGGAGCAGGCTTGAAAAGTATCATTAACAGTCAGCCGCCCAAAAGTGATTATGACTGGTCAAATATTATTTCAAAATGGCAACATCCTACAGTAAGTCATGAAATTGGTCAGTGGTGTGTATATCCTGATTTTAAAGAAATAGCAAAATATACAGGTGTATTAAAAGCTAAAAATTTTGAAATCTTCCGAGACAAGCTTGTTAGTAACGGACTTGGTAACCTTGCCGATTCTTTTCTTTTGTCATCGGGAAAGCTGCAGGCATTATGTTATAAAGCTGATATAGAAGCCGCCTTGCGTACTCCAGGCTTTGGTGGTTTTCAACTGCTAGACCTTCATGATTTTCCCGGGCAGGGCACAGCTTTAGTTGGTGTTTTAAATCCTTTCTGGGAAGATAAGGGATATATTACATCAAAAGAATACAGCCAGTTTTGTAATTCAACAGTTCCCCTGGCAAGGCTTCCAAAAATGATTTATACAAACAACGAGGAACTATTGGTTCCCATAGAAATTGCTCATTTTGGCGAAGCTCCTATAAATAACATTACGCCAGAATGGACCATTAAAGATGCTTCAGGTAAAACATTGTTTAATGGAACACTGGCAAAAACAACTATTCCTGTAGGAAATGGTTTTAAACTTGGAAATATTCAGCAAGCATTATCTTCCTTGAAAACGGCAACTCAACTGGTTCTAACAGTTTCTATTGGCAATCACCAAAATTCATGGGATATTTTTGTGTATCCTGCGTCTTATCCTGCAGAGAATAATGATGTTGTGGTAACACAGGACGTTGATAAGGCAATGCAGGTTCTTAACAGTGGCGGAAAAGTTCTGCTTACAATAAAAAAAGGATCATTGAAACCTGAGAAAGGTGGAGATGTAGCAATAGGCTTCTCAAGTATATTCTGGAACACAGCGTGGACACATGGACAACCACCCACTACCTTAGGTATTTTATGTAATCCAAAACATCCTGCATTAAAGAATTTCCCTACAAAATTTTACAGCAATTGGCAGTGGTGGGATGGAATGAGTCATTCGCAGCCCATTCTTCTTGACTCGGTGTCAAAAGGCTTGCAGCCAATAGTAAGGGTGATTGACGATTGGGTTACCGCACGCTCTCTTGGGCTGATTTTCGAATGCCAGGTAGGAAAAGGAAAATTAATTGTTTCAGGTATAGATCTAGTTTCTGATGCCGGTAAACGACCGGAAGCACGACAGCTTTTGCACAGTTTAAAAACATATATGGCTCAAGAGCAGTTTAAGCCCGTAGTAAAGGTTGCAGCCTCAAGCATAGAAGGCTTGACAAAGTAAGGGGTAAAAGTAAAGGCACAACAATGAGAAGATTTTATACTGCTTTGAAAATAAAAATGATTTAAAGAGATAAATAGCAAAGGAAGATTTTTAGTAATTTTTCTATTAATATCAATAAGCTAATGAATTCTTTTTTCGCGATAGTCTATGGGGGAAATTCCCATTACTTTGCTAAAAAGACGTGAGAAGTAATACTGGTCTTCAATTCCTAATTCCAGTGAAATTTCTTTGATTCTCATACTTGTAAAAAGTAAATATTGGCAGGCTTGCTGTACTTTTAAGTGGTTAAAATATTCAATAGGAGTGAAGCCAGTCTTCTTTTTAAAAATGGATGAAAAATGTGAAGGCGATAAATTTACGGAAGCTGATATCTGTTGCAGTGTAAGCAGTTGGTTTACATTTTTTCTAAGAAAGTCAATAGCAAGGTCGATCGAATCTTTAAAGTGTGAATTACTGTCTGCATTGTAATTACTATTGTAAATAAAGCCGGCAATAAAGTGCCACAAACACATGTTTGAATATACCAGATGATCGCTGCTATAACCTCTTTCTAATTGACTATAAATTTCATTGAAGAGGGCTATACAATTTTTATTATCGAGGTTAAAACCTTTGTATCCATTATATTTTTGAACCATCGACGTAACAATGGAATTAGCTATAGAGCCTTTGAAATGTATCCAATAAATTGTCCAGGGATTGTTTTCATCAGCTTGATATTTGTGAGGGATTCCTATAGGCACTATAAAAAAATCTCCGGCTTCGATTGTATAAGTGGCATTGTTAATAAAAGCTTGCCCTTTGCCTTCAAGGCAGTAAATTAAAATGTGTTGTTCAGCACCTTCATACCGTTCGCGATAATGAAATTGTGCTTTAGGATAATAGCCAATATCAGTTATATAGAGTGTGCTAACAACATTATTCCCAGCAACGAGATCTGATAAAATTTTCCTTGGTATCACTATAGCTTTCTGACCCTGGAAACCTTCTTTTTTTCTCAAGTCCTGATCCATAAGATTTATGTGTGAATAACAGTTTACACGACCTTAAAAATAGAACTGATAGTTGAATAATCCATCAAATGCAAAAGTTTCTCCATTAATTAAAAATGTAAGTGGATTTACTTTTACTTAATAATAAAAATTTCAGAATCCGCGATATGAAAGAACAGGTAAAAGCATGGGTAGAAAATGTTGTAATCCCTACTTATCCCGCCGGTCAGCCTGAAAAAAATCCTATGTTCCTCGAAAAGAGGGTTTACCAGGGCAGCAGTGGAGTTGTCTATCCACATGCAGTTATTGAAAAAATTTCAGATGAAAGAGTTGATAAAGTTTACAAAGGTGTATTCCTTGAAAATGAATACATTAAAATAATGGTTTTACCTGAATTAGGCGGCAGAATTCAAATGGCTTACGATAAAGTAAAACAAAGACATTTCGTTTATTATAACCAGGTTATTAAGCCGGCTTTGGTGGGTTTGACAGGCCCATGGATCTCAGGCGGAATAGAGTTTAACTGGCCTCAACATCACCGTCCAAGTACATTCGAACCTGTTGATTTTACCATTGAGGAAAATAAGGATGGTAGTAAAACAATTTGGGTAAATGAAGTTGAAAGAATGTTCAGAACAAAAGGAATGGCAGGCTTTACATTGTACCCTCAGAAGGCTTTTATCGAAATAAAGGGAAAACTGTATAATCGGACACCGTTTCCACAAACGTTTTTATGGTGGGCGAATCCTGCTGTTAAGGTAAATGATAATTATCAATCTATATTTCCTCCCGATGTATATGCTGTATTTGACCACGGTAAGCGTGATGTGTCTTCTTTTCCGATAGCAAAAGGAGTGTATTATAAGGTGGATTATGCCCCAGGTACTGATATTTCGAGATATAGAAATATTCCTGTTCCTACTTCGTACATGGCGATAAACTCGAAGTATGATTTTATAGGCGGATATGAGCATGATACACAGGCAGGACTGCTTCACGTAGCAGACCACCACATATCACCTGGTAAAAAGCAATGGACTTGGGGACATGGTGAATTTGGCCAGGCATGGGATAGAAATCTTACAGATGAGGATGGTCCTTACATTGAATTGATGACGGGTGTTTATACTGATAACCAACCGGACTTTTCATGGATGCAGCCGTATGAAGAAAAAACTTTCAAGCAGTATTTCATGCCTTATGCAGAAGTTGGCGTCGTGAAAAATGCTACAAAAGAAGCAGTCTTGGGTGTAGAATTTGAAGGCATTCATGTCGAAATCAGGCTTTATGTTACCTCTCCTTATGAAAAAGTAAAAGTTGCATTGTTGCGAAACAAGCAGGAATTAATTAGTGAAATAATCACTATCTCTCCCGAAAATCCTTACCTGAAAAGACTAACGCTGTCTAAAGTTGAAGCTCCCGAAGAAATTCAGACCATAATAACGGATATTAAAACCGGTAAAATCCTGGTAAGTTATATACAGGAAAAAGCGGTGAAACAGGATATGCCATCTCCAGCACAGGCAGCAAAAAGACCGGCGGATGTAAAGAACAACGAACAACTTTACCTCACCGGCCTTCACCTGGAGCAATATAGGCACGCGACTTATATTGCAAGCGATTATTATGAAGAAGCCTTAAGAAGAGACGAAAAGGATGTAAGAAATAATAATGCGTTAGGTTTATGGTATCTTAGAAGAGGCAAATTTAAAAAGGCCGAACCTTATTTTAGAAAAGCTATTGCTACGCTATCTGAAAGAAATCCAAATCCGTACGACGGTGAGCCATATTATAATTTAGGTTGGTCACTTAAAATGCAGGGTAGAAATGACGAGGCTTTTGATGCATTTTATAAAAGCGTGTGGAATGATGCATGGCAACACGCGGGGTATTTACAACTTGCAAGAATATCTGCCGGTAGTGGCGAATTTGAAGAGGCTTTAGAATTAATTGATAAATCACTAGTAAAAAACTATCATAGTCACTCTGCAAGACATCTTAAAACTGCTATTTTAAGAAAACTGGGCATGAATGAAGAAGCATTAACTATGGTTGCTGAGTCTATGGCAATTGACCCTTTTAATTTCGGTTGTTTGTTTGAGAAATACCTGGTTCTAAAGATGCAAGACAAGCATGATGAAGTAAATGCAGCGTTGCAAAATCTCATTGAACTATCACATAAATGGATTCACAATTTTCTTGAATATGCTATAGATTTTGCCCATGCTGGTTTATATGACGAGGCAATTGAACTATTGCAATTATATCTTTCTAGTGGTGAAGAGGCAGACCCTATGATTTACTGTTACCTGGGTTGGTTTAGCTATCAATTAAATAAAATTGAAAAAGCTCTTGAATTTATTAATAAAGCGGCAACAGCAAATCCTGATTTTTGTTTCCCGAATCGTATTGAAGATGTAGTGGTTTTGCAAAAGGCTATAGAACTTAATCCTGCGGATGCCAAAGCGCCCTATTACCTCGGTAATTTGTGGTATGATAAACGACAATATCAGGACGCGATACAATGTTGGGAAAAATCAGTTGAAATTGATGATACTTTTCCTACTGCTCACCGTAACCTTTCCCTTGCATACTACAACAAATTAAATGAACCCGAGAAAGCACTTGCATCATTAGAAAAAGCATTCTTTTTAGATACCAAAGATGCACGTGTTTTAATGGAACTGGACCAGCTTTATAAGAGATTAAACAGACACCCTCAACAACGTCTCTCATTCCTTGAAACTTATTTGCCTTTAATTACTTCCCGTGAAGATCTATACCTCGAGCGTATTACATTGTACAACCAGTTGGGAGAGTATCAGAAAGCTAAACAGTTAATGACATCGTATAAATTTCATCCATGGGAGGGGGGCGAAGGTAAAGTTGTGGGGCAATACCTGGTGAGCCACCTCGCACTGGCAAAAACTGCTATAGAACTTGGCAAGGGTAAAGAAGCAATTCAACTTTTAGAGCAGGCAGAAACATATCCTGCTAATCTTGGAGAGGGTAAGTTGTATGGGGCCCAGGAAAATGATATATTGTATCTAAAAGGTCTGGCGTATGAACAGCAGGGAAATAAAGAATTAGCTGAAACATATTTCAAAAAAGCTACAATGGGTATTGATGAACCCGTGCAGGCCATTTTCTATAACGATCCTCAACCTGATAAGATATTTTACCAAGGACTTGCCCGCTTGAAATTGAATGAAAGAGATAAAGCAATATCGATTTTTGAAAAGCTCATATCTTTTGGTAGTCAGCATTTAAATGACAATATCAGTATAGATTATTTTGCTGTTTCGTTACCGGATTTGTTAGTATTCGAACCCGATCTAAACCTTCGGAATAAAATTCATTGTCTGTATTTAATGGGGCTGGGGCATTTGGGATTAGGCGACAAAAACCTCGAAAAGGCTAATGAGTATTTTCAACAGGTGTTAATGCTCGATGTTAATCACTCTGGAGCTGCAATTCATATAAAAATGATACAGTTTTTATCGGCGTAAAGCAGGAAAAGCAAAACAATCTTTTAAAGTAAAAGTATATTTAAATAGGAGCAAGTGGTTATAAGCAGAATTAAACAAGAACAATACAATTAATACATGAGTAATTCAAACGACCTTTTTAATAGTAAATATATTCTAGGCATTTCGTTCATCTCAGCCTTAGGCGGTTACCTGTTTGGTTTTGATTTTGCTGTAATATCAGGTGCGCTTCCTTTTTTAAGAAACGTATTTCATTTATCTGTGTATTGGGAAGGCTTTCTTACCGGTTCTCTTGCATTAGGTTGTATTGTTGGTTGTTTGATTGCCGGTAATCTTGCAGATAAGTACGGTCGTAAGCCTGGCTTAATGTTAGCTGCTGCCATTTTCGGCATTTCATCTTTAGGAATGGCCTTTTCAAATAGTATAGCAGTATTTATAACAATGCGGTTTGCGGCGGGCATTGGTGTCGGCATGGCTTCTATGTTAAGTCCTTTATATATAGCCGAAGTTTCTCCTTCTGCCATTCGTGGCCGCAATGTTGCTATTAATCAGTTAACAATTGTTATTGGTATTTTGGTCACCAACCTTGTCAATTATATTCTTTCTGACAATGGTCCCGATGCATGGCGCTGGATGTTTGGTTTAGGTACTATTCCTGCTTTGTTGTTTTTTATTGGAGTTATCTGGCTTCCTGAAAGTCCACGCTGGTTGATGAAAGCCGGACGAACAGGACACGCTAAAGCGGTTTTGGAAAAAATTGGCTCTCGGGGTTTTGCGCAAAAAACAATAGCTGATATTGAGCAATCATTAACAGGCGGTTCAAAACAATCGTATAAGGCAGTTTTTCAAAAAGCCGTACGGCCAGCAGTTGTATTAGGTATTGCATTAGCTGTTTTTCAGCAGCTTTGTGGTATCAATGTAGTATTTAATTATACTTCTACCATATTTGAATCCGTTGGTGCAAATCTTGATCGTCAATTGTTTGAGACGGTTGCGATAGGTATTGTAAACCTTGTCTTTACACTTGTCGCAATGGCGCTTGTAGACAAGCTGGGTCGTCGCCCTTTGATGTTGATCGGTTCTATAAGCCTCGCTATATTTTATCTTATTCTCTCTACTTTGCTTAAAAACCACGCAAGTGCGGCCCTGGTTTCTATTGTGGTATTATTGGCAATAGCAACATATGGAATGTCTTTGGCTCCTGTAACCTGGGTTTTGATTTCAGAAATTTTTCCTAATAATGTTCGCGGTAAAGCATCTTCAGTAGCCATTGTTTCTCTGTGGATCGCCTATTTTATCCTGGTTTTTACATTTCCTATACTGGCAGCAAAATTGGGTACGTATGGCCCATTTTATTTTTATTCCGGAATATGTTTCCTTGGCTTTTTGTTTATAAAATCAAAGGTGAAGGAAACAAAAGGACAGACTTTAGAAGAACTGGAAGGAATGATGGTGGGTCATTAAATACATAAAGAGTATTAAAAAGATTATTTTCATTCTTAGATCCTGCTAATTACCTGCTCTTGAAAGATCTTCAATAGGTATTTTTTTTGTGAAAAGAGTAGAAATGTGAAAGTACTGCAGAAAGTAAAATGGGTGAAAAAAGCTGGAAATGATTTACAGCATAACGGTTTATATTTCAATACCAGTTTTATCGTTCTTCTTACAAATAAAAATGCCACAGCTATTTGCGGCATTTTTATTTGTAATGGTACAAGCAAATCCTGACACTATTTTTGCTTTGTTGCTGTGTCTTTTTTCATTGTGGACATCTTGTGATGTTTTGTAACATGGTGAGTCCTTGCTTTGGTCGTTCTTGTTGTATCTTTCTTAGCAGTTTGAGCCATTGTTGTTCCAGCTACTGCAAGCAGCATAACGGCTGCTAAAATTACCTTTTTCATATTTTATATTTTTATTGTTGATACTCAAATTTAGTACTGTCTTATTTTCTTCTGATGGCGTTAACCACCGTTTAACCAAAACCAATTTTTTGTTATCACGATGTATACAGTAGTTGAGAGGGTCCTGTACCTTTATTTTATCATGCCTTCGCCTCCAAAGAACGTTACCTGATTTGCAAAGCCTTCATTTAGTTGAGAGAAGTAACATATCGACGTCAATATGATCATTGAAAAGACTAACAGTTTTACCCTGCTATTTATGCATTGTTCCCTTTATGATTATCGTTAACCATCGTTTAACCTTACTACAACCCGTTTAATATTAACTTTATCAGTTTCCATTTTTGATTAAAATATATAAATTGGCTTAAATGCGGTCTGCTACTCTAAGATGGATTATTTTATTAACAGCTCTTGCAATTGGTTTACTGGTTTCGGCCCAATTATTCTGGCTTAATAAAATTTATAATTACGAGCAGAAGGAGTTTAGCACAAGTGTGGTTAAAAGTATACAGGGCGTATATGAAGATTTGCAATTAACAACTTCAAATACAACACAATTACAAAAACTTATAGAGCAACCAGACCCAAACACATTTCTTTTCAAAATAGACAGTATACCTCCCAAAATAATGCTGCTGGATGATATATTAGACAATTTTGAGGATTTCCAGGTATTTGCTGATTGTAAAGTTGCTTTATATAGCCCCGAGAGCCAAAAGTATTTATATGAAATGTATTTGCCTTCTGCAGATACAAAACATCCTAAAAGTAGCGGTATTGACTTGCAGCCTTACAAGAAAGATTATGCCTATGTCCATTTATATTTTCCTAACCGACACCAATACATATTAAATTCCATGACCTGGTGGATTACCTCAGGCGTTCTTTTATTATTAGTTTTAGTCGCGCTCAGTCTAAGTATATTTTTTTTATACAGGCAAAAATTTTTAAACGAAATTCAAAACGATTTTATTCAGAATGTAACACATGAATTTCAAACTCCTCTTACCACTCTAATTGTGGGACTGGATGCTATTGCCAAACCTTCTATAGTTGAACACCCGCAAAGATTTGAAATATATATAAAATTAATGCGTGCACAGACTGCATACCTTAAACATCATATCGAAAATTTAATGAAGGTATTGAAGGCGGAAGCTAATGGGCTGATCATGGATAAAAGAGAAGTTATACCAAATGAACTGATAGAAAAGGCTCTGGTACAGCTTTATGCAGTTGTAGAAGAAAAACACGCAATAGTGAAGCTTTTGCTTGAAAAAAATAATACTGCCATATATGCTGATGACAGTAGCTTATTCGTCGCCATTGTAAACGTGATTTCAAATGCATTGAAGTATTCAAAAGAGCCTTTGATTGAGATTGAAACTAAAGCGATCAACAGCAAGTTTTCTATTTCTATAAAAGACAATGGGGTGGGTATTGAAGATAAATCAAGAAGCAAGCTATTTAAAAAATTTTACAGGGTACCATCTGGTGATGTGCATAATGTGAAGGGCCTCGGGCTCGGATTGTATTTTGTAAAAAAAGTGATAGATGGCCATAAAGGCACTATAACAGTAAAAAGCATTGCAGGTAAGGGATCTGAGTTTATAATTGAACTGCCGACACAATAAAAAACAAGACAATTGTATGCTGACAAATAAGGCAACTATATTATTTGCAGAAGACGATACTAGCCTTGCATTTATGGTAAAGGATGCATTGGAAGAAGAAGGTTATAAAGTTGTGCATTGCTCAGATGGTCAAACTGCTATTGATACTTTTGATAAAGATAAATTTGATATTTGTTTACTTGACATAATGATGCCTTATAAAGATGGCTATACTGTAGCAAAAAAAATCAGGCAACAGACGGATGTAATGCCTGTGCTTTTTCTGAGTACAAAAAGCCGTGAAGAGGATCGGCTAAAGGGTTATGATACCGGAGCTGATGACTATATAGCAAAACCCTTTAGTATGCCGGAGCTATTAAAAAAAATAGAAGTGTTTTTGCGGCGAACCAAAAAGTTACATTCAAAACCAGCGGCAGATTATAATATAGGAAAAATTGTATTTTCTCCAACTCATTTAAAAATAATTACACCGTCAGAAACTTACAACATTACCGCAAAGGAAACCGACTTATTAAAGTTTTTATGTGAAAATCAAAATAAGGTTTTAAAGAGAGAAGAAGTATTATTAAACGTTTGGGGAAAAGATGATTTTTTTGTTGGCAGAAGCATGGATGTATACATGACCCGGCTGCGAAAGTACCTTAGATCCGAACCGGCTATAACGATTGAAACGATACATGGAATAGGATTTCGCTTCAATATTGTGCAATAAAAACTGTACAAATTGCTGCATAATTTTGATAGAATAGGTATACATTTTTTTAGTGGCAATAACTAGATCACTTAAATAAAGAGATACTGCAACCTTTGTTATAAATCCTTACTCTTATACTTGGTTTTTCATAGAATATTGGATAAAAACGGGGTGAGATTTCTATCTTACCCCCTTATTTTTATTATAATCTCCCTCTGGATATCTTCTCTCAGCCCAACGTTTCGTTTTCTTCCTCAAATGATAGATTTGTAAAATTTGACGATTTTACATTACTTTAGCAACTACTTACGATTCCCTTGATTTTAATCCCCTGCTATTGCCGGTAATTCCGGGTCACTATTAAACTTTTTTTGTAAAGTATTTTATTTTTATTTAATCTGCATTAAAAAATAAATATGGAGAATAACTACTCTTTTTTAAGACCGAAACTATTAAAATATCTTTTCCGATATTGTTTCGCTGGCTTCCTTCTGCTTTCTGCTTATTCCCGGGTGGTAGCTCAGTCTGCGTCAACAACTGCTACAACTCTGAGCAATGCATATTTGTTTGTTGAAAATCTGGATAAATTTCCATCAAATGATCATTTTGTCTTTTCAAAAATCCAGGTTCCATGGTCGCGCGATGGTAAGACATATAACGCTAATCACGATTCTCTTACAGTAAGAATTCATAATAAAGGAATTAATAACCTTATTATCAAAAGTCTTGTTTTATCTAATAACACTACCTGGAAATTTGTAAAGCTAAAAGGAGCAGATTATAGCTCAGCCTCTTTACCCCTTACTATTGGTTCCGGCACGTATGCTGATTTAACGGTAAAGTTTGTGGCCCTGGATGCCGCCACAAGAGTAAAAGTTTTACATGATACCCTTACTATAGTTTCAAATGATGTCAAGTTTCCTTCAAAAGCCATTTATTTAGATGGTTTATGGCAGAAAAAAGGGGAAAGTGTAAATGAACCTTCCACACAAGACATCATTAACACTTTTGGTTTTAAAACTAAAACAGGGTATGGATTAACAGATCCTGATAAAGGAGACTCAACCAAGCTAAAGGGAGATGAAATCAAACCTTCTTATTTTGTTAGGGCTGATGCTTCTTTACCGGTGTCTGTAACACAAATGGCGGCCTATCATGCCTGTTGTACTTTTACTGAGAAGTTAACATGGTTTCCCAAGGGTAAAGACACTTTAATTTCTATTACTACGCATTTTGGGGTAGACGCACAATCATTATTACCTCGGAAAGCAAGACCTAATATAGTTGCTGCCGGAGTACTAAATCCGACGACAGCCTTTGGGTTTAATGTAGGAAGTCGAAATACTACAGATGCAAGCAAGAATCCGGGACGGAAAATAGGCATTCGTGTGTGGAAAGCCTATGATAGTAAAGGCAGAATTATTCCTAACTCTTACATAATCGGTAATGATTATTTAGGTACGAGCGGTACCAACTATGATTACAATGATAATATGTATTTTATTAAAAATGTTAGGCCTGAAAAAGGGTCTGCGTTTTATTCTGCACTGCGGGCTTCTCCTTCAGCTTTAGATTTTGGTCAAAAGCTTTTAGCAAGTTCCAACTCCCTTCAGCTAAGTCTTGCAAGCCTTGGAAAAACTTATACTGATGGTTCAAAAGATCCGGCAATCACTATTTCTTCCATTTCAATCGTTGGAGTAAATAAATCAGAATTTACAGCGACTATGCCTGTAAAAACCACTTTAAACCCCCAGGAAAGTACAACGCTGAACGTAGGTTTTAAGCCCGCCTCTCAAGGTTTAAAAATTGCTGATCTGTTAATATATTATAATAACTCGCAATCACCTCTTCGTGTTCCGCTATATGGTATTGCAAAAGCTTCAGGTACTACAGTTACCGCAAATTACCGGGTTAACAGTGGTTCATCAACTTCTCTCACTATTAATGGCAAAACATGGAGTGCCGATAACAAATATTCTTTTGACAACCTTGAGCCTTATTCTAATAGCAGTCTAAAGCAGATTGCATGTACAGATGAAGATGCTTTATATCTAAGAGAACAATCCTCAAATGGAGATAAAAAACCTTTCCGATATGAATTTCCGGTAACAAATGGTGATTACGTAGTGAGATTACATTTTGCTGAACTTTACTGGGGAGCTCCGGGCAGCGGGTTTGAAGGAGGACCAGGTTCAAGAGTAATGAGCGTTTCGCTGGAAAATCAACTACGTTTAATAAATCTGGATGTATCGCACGAAGTAGGTGGAGCTACAGCACTGGTTAAAAACATACCTGTAACGGTGAATGATGGAAAACTTAATATTAACTTTTCTGCCACTGTCAACAGGCCCATGGTTGTTGCTGTAGAAGTCTATAGCTTCCGTTCTTCCAGCGCAAGGCCAGCTGATATCGTGGCTACGGAAAGCGAACTAAACCAGGTGCGGGTTTATCCAATTCCGGTAGAAAAGATGCTTAATATTAAATTTCCGGCTGAATACCATGGAAGTACTAATCTGCAAATGGTTGACGCTATGGGTAGAACATACGAGGTTGCAAAATTTAATTTACAGGCTGGAGGATCAAGCCAGGAAGTAAATATTTCAAACTTATCCTTAAAACCAGGATTTTATTACTTGAGGATCGTTTCGGCAACTAAAACTGACATGATCAAGTTAATAGTGAAATAGAAAACTAGTTTGAACAATAATGATACAGCTATTTACTTTTACAGGTATGTAGCTGTATTATTTTCCATATTTAAACTACTGTTCCCTGGCTATTTCTTCTTTGAACGAAACCTGCTTGAAATGATTATTACGTATTCGGTTGATAGCAACAGGTGCACCTTGTAAAAGTGTAATTGAATATGTCTCAAAAAATGATCGAGGTCTAGATGGTCGCCTCTGCTTTAAATTAAGATAAATCTCGTCCGAATGATCCTTGTGCCGAACGTCGTGCCGGTATAAAATCTATTTGGGCTGAATACCTGTTTCAAAAGGTATTCCACAGTGTTTGATCAGGGGAACTAAAGGGGTCTATTTCTTTTTCCTTAACGCTGCTGCATTTTAAAATATCTTCTGAAGGAGTTTCTTTTTTAAAAAATTGGGCGTCCGGAAAAAATAGTGTCCATAATTACTCAAACTTAAATTCATACGTAAATGGCGAAGAATAAAATTAACGTGGCAATTATCGGACTTGGTTTTGGAGCAGAGTTTATTCCAATTTACCAGCACCATCCTAATGCTAACATGTATGCTATTTGTCAGCGGAATACCGAAAAGCTAAATCAAATTGGTGATGCATTTGGAATTGAAGGTCGATATACTGATTACGATGAGTTATTGAAAGATGAAGCTATAGACGCGGTTCATATTAATACTCCTATTAAAAATCATGCAGAACAGTCTATAAAAGCACTAAGAGCAGGTAAGCACGTAGCGTGCACGGTGCCGATGGCCACCACAGTAGATGAGTGTCGCAAGATAGTAGAAGCTGTTGAAGAGACCGGCCTGACTTATATGATGATGGAAACGGTAGTGTATAGCCGGGAATTTTTATTTGTAAAAGAAATGTATGAAAAAGGAGAGCTAGGCAGATTGCAATTCTTAAGAGCTTCTCACCAGCAGGAAATGGCCGGCTGGCCAGGTTATTGGGAAGGATTGCCTCCCATGCATTACGCCACACATTGTGTAGGTCCTGTTGTTGACTTAGCCAAAGCAGATGCTGAATTTGTTTCCTGTTTAGGGTCGGGAAGAATAGACGAACATTTGATCAGCAAATATAATTCTCCTTTTGCTATAGAAACCTGTCATATAAAATTTAGAAATTCGGATGTAGCGGCGGAAGTAACCCGGTCATTGTTCAATACCGCAAGGCAATATCGTGAAAGTTTTGATGTATACGGTTCTAAAAAAACATTTGAATGGACATTGATTGAACATGAAGATCCGGTGATACATACCGGTGAAAAACCAGAACATGTTAAGATTCCTGATTATGCTCATTTGCTTCCCAAGCCCATTCAATCTTTTACGACAGGTGGGGTGTATGATGCAGAACACAACCAGCACTTATCTTTTATCCAGGGTGCAGGCCATGGCGGCTCACATCCGCATATGGTTCATGAATTTCTAAGTTCGCTGGTTGAAGAAAGAGAGCCATTCCCCAACGCCCGTAAGTCAGCAAATATAACATGTGTCGGTATACTGGCCCATGAATCTGCAATGCAGGGAGGAAAGCAAATGTTATTACCCCAATTTACATTTAGCGATACCCGTATAGAAAGTACAGTAAAGGCGTTAGTGTAACCAGTTGCTCACATTATAGAACAAATACAAATTAAGACGTTCGATACTGTCGTTTCTTATAATATTATTCGTCAGCAATATTAAATGCGATCAGTTATTTAGGCCTTGCAAGGCCTAAATTTTTTACCATTCCTCATTTCGCGAAAACGTTATTTTAATAAAACCACTCGTTCTATTTTTATAATGCCGTGTTAACTTTTAATTATCATATCGTAAACAATTTATTAACTTAAGATTTAGACCTCTTCTCCTTATCCGTCTACGATAGTTTTGCAGCTTATTTGAAAAAGTATAATTTATGAAATTGCAGCTTACTTACAAAAGCTTCCTCTGTTTTTTGATGGCAGCGATATTTTCGCTTAAAGGTTTTTGCCAGTCGTCCGGTTCTGGCATCAGCGGATTTGTTTACTCTCAGGAGTCCCAACCTCTGGATGGTGTAACTATCAATGCAAAGAATACGGCAACGGGTTTTGTCGCCCTTGCTGTAACAGACAGAAAGGGCTATTTTGTTTTGAGAGACTTACCTGTAGGTTTATATACCATTGAAATTTCATCAGTTAACTATCAAAGTCAAATTTTAAAAGACAACCAGCTTAACCTTGGCGACCGGCTGGTATTACGCAAAATTGTTTTAGGAAAGAAGTCTGCCGAACTGGCTGAGGTAAAAGTTACCTCCAACAGTTTTAACAATAGCATTGATCGGTTGGGAACATCTACAGCGGTTAGTGGGAGAGCTATTCAGAAAATACCTTTGGCCTCACGTAATTATGCTGATCTTGTCGTGCTTTCTCCATTGGCAAATGGTGCTTCATTGGCAGGAGCGAAGGCGGGCGGTACGGGGTATATGTTAGATGGCGTTAGTAACAGGAGAGCAACATTCGGTGGTTTATCTGATGCTGCCTTTTCCATTTCATCTGAAACAATACGTGAGTTTGAAGTAGCCACCAATGCTTACGATGTCACTAATGGACGCGGGTCAGGAGGTGTAGTAAAAGCTATTACCAAATCAGGAACCAACACTTTGTCAGGTGCTGCCTGGAGTTACTATGGGGCAAATTCGCTGGCTGCTAAAAAAGACGTAAATGGAAACAAACTCACCAGCAAATACAAAATATTCCAGGGAGGTGCATACCTGAGTGGGCCTATCATAAAAAATAAAGTGCATTTTCTTATTTCCTATGACCAGTACCAAAATACCATTCCTTTCAGAGCTTATGATTTTACTTACGCAGGTGCTACACAGGCACAGGCAGAAAAAAACCTGGGTATAACAAAAGCTAATCTCGATAAGATTGTCGGTGTTATGGAAAATCAATTTGGTTTCCCTGCGAGTCCTCAATATGGTACGATCAATATTGTTCAGGAAACTAAAAATGCCTTTGCAAAGTTTGATTGGAATATTAATAAGAAAAATCTGCTAACGTTGAAGTATAACTACCTTCACTTTGTTGATCCCAACAAATTAAAAGGTTCGGGATTATTAACTACACAATACACAGGTACAGAAATAGACAATGCTGTGATGCTGGGATTACGCTCGGAGATCAGTAACTCGGTAACCAATGACTTAAGATTGAGCTTTAGTACCTACAGAAAGTTTCTTAGCTTTTTAAACAATCATGTACCTGAAGGTTTTGTAACTGTAAATGATAGCGCTACCGGTAACATTACGGTTGCTTTTGGAAATCAAAATTGGGTACCGGAGAGAGATGCTTCAGATGTAATACAGATAGTAGATAATTTACGATACAAAGCCGGTAATTTTAATTTTGTTTTTGGTACTGATAATAACATCAACCGTGTTACCGACCGGTTATCGCACGATCAGCAGGGTCAATTTTATTACGCATCTATTGCAGATATGGAAAGAAACAATCCATACCGTTTTAACAGGAAAATTCCTTTAAATGGTACCAATCCTGCTATCAGCGTTCCCGTAATTGAGTTAGGTTTATTTGCTCAAATGGAAACAAATCTGAGACCGAATCTTAACTTGACAGCAGGTTTACGATGGGATGCGAATATAATAGGGAACAAGCCAACAGCCAACCCGTTACTTGAAAAGGATCTTGGTGTAAGAACTGATGTTGTACCTTTTGATGCCAAGAATGTACAGCCTCGTGTTAACCTGGTATGGGATGTAAACAGTAATGGAAAAGATGTGGTTAAGATAGGGGCCGGCTTGTTTGCCTCTGAATTAACGACCCAGCCTATCACCTTTGCTCATATTGATAATGGCGTTGATTTCAGGCAAGTTGATATACGTGAAAACGTTCCTGTTCCCGACTGGCAGGCTTACCAAAAAGACTTTAGCAAGGTGCCCGGAGTGGATTATTATAATTCGCTTACTGCCAAGCAACCAGCCACTGTGTTGGTAATGGATAAAAATCTAAAGAACCCATTGACCTTCAAAACAAGTCTTAGCTATTACCATTATTTCAATCGCTGGTTTCGTATGGGTGCCAATTTGTACTACAATAATACCTGGGATAATTTCTACCTCTACGACATCAATTTAAAACATACACCTGAGTTTGTAACGAATGAAGGTCGCAATGTATATGTACCTGCTATGTCAATTCCTGCAGGTGTATCGACAACACTGCCAATAGTCAACTCAAGGATCTCTGCCAACTTTAACCAGGTAAGATATTTTACTAATACAAACTGGTCATCAAAATATGCAGGGGTAATGGTAGAGGCTTCTGCACAGTTGGGTAAAGATGGTTATTTAAGTGTTTCTTATGCAAAGGGCAAAGCCACAGGTACGCCTCCATATGACAGTGGCGATCCCCGTAATGCAAACTTCAGTGTAGCTTCTTCTTACCAGGATTACGGTACTTATGGCAGAAACTATTACAGTGAAGGTGATCAGCCGAATAAACTGGTTGCCTTGCTATTGAGTCCAACATTTTATGGAGTCAGCATCAGTTCATCTTTTCAGGCGTATCAAAACGGTCGTTATTCTGCATATGTAAACCGGGATATTATTGGTGAGGGTAACGATGGTACTGACCTTGCTTATATTTATGATCCCGCTAAATCTTCAACCCCTGCCAACATAGCGGAACAAATGCAGGCGTTGCTGAAAACAACCAGTCCTGAGTTTCGCGAATTTCTTACAAAGAATATGGGTAAGTTTGCTGAGTACAACGGCGGTCTAATGCCCTGGCGCACGCAGTGGAATATGAGTGCGGCTTATGATCTTAAAATTCATAAAACCCATAAGGTTACCTTTCGGGCGGATATATTTAACGTGCTTAACCTGCTAAATTATAAATGGGGAGGTTATAGTCAGATCATTAATACGAACCTATATAATGTTAATGGATTTGACCAGGCTACTAATTCTTACATTTATAAGGTGAATGCGAATGCAGGTACCAAAGTGAAAACAGCCAGTTATTATTCTGTGCAGTTTGGTGTGCGATATTCATTCTAAATAAAAGAAGGCTGATGATGGAACACGGATTGTTAGGATTGACAGATATGAGATGATTCTTTAAATATTTGTAATAATCCTAATCATCCGTGTTTATAAATTTTATGAAGCATAGATTTAACCAAATTGAACCACAGTAAAATTTCTTTCTAAAAAACGTACTTGCAATCCTGGTTTTTTTGTTATTGATGTTTTAGTCATAAACCTTTTTGGTGCCGGTGTAGTTTCGCAGGATATCATTAGCCAAGTAAAGCTTAAACACGCTTTCAATATGTGCTTCAAAAAAAAATAAAAAATCAAAGTATATCTTTTACTTATGAAAAGGTTATTAGGCTTATTGACATTGATTGCCTGTCTTAGAGTTTACTCCCAACCAATAGCTGAGATAGGCAAACCGTTGCAGGCATGGAAAGAAGGTTATCTTGATCTTCACCATATAAATACAGGCAGGGGAAACGCTGCTTTTTATATCTTACCAGATGGTACAACTGTTTTGTTCGATGCCGGTGAACTTGATCCAACAAATGCAAGAACCACTTCGAAACGAAACGCTGTTATTCGTCCAAACGATAGCAAACATCCCTACGAATGGATCGTGAATTACATAAGGAAAGTATCACCGCTGAAGGAGAAAGCAGTGATTGATTACGCTGTCATCTCCCATTTTCATGATGATCATTTTGGAAGCTGGTACGTCGGTGCTCCATTATCTGAAACGAGGAAATACGTATTAACAGGCATTACGGGAGTAGGTGAACTTATTCCTATTCATCGCTTGTTGCAGCGGGATTATAACTATCCTGTTGCTATTGAAAACAGGCTGAAAAGGTTTAAGGGTAACGACGATAATTATATAAAAACATGGAATAATTACATTTCATTTATTAAGGCTCAGCAGCAAAAAGGGATGCAGGTTATAGCATTTAAAGCCGGGGCAAAAAGCCAAATCACCTTGCTACGGCATCCATTAAATTTTCGCGATTTTAATATACAAAACATCAAGTCTAACGGCTTAATATGGACAGGCAAGGATACTTTGACTGAACAGCATTTTCCTGTCATTGACACCGCAGACCCTAAATCCTGGCCAGACGAAAACACATTAAGCAATGTGATGTTAATCCATTATGGTCCTTTTACTTATTATACTGGCGGTGATTGTTCGGGAAATGTATTTGCCGCAGATGCGACTTGGCGCGATGTGGAAACGCCCGCGGCAAAAGTAATCGGAGAGGTTGATGTAGCCACAATGGATCATCACGGGAACAGGGACGCAGTAAATGAATTTCAGGTAAAAACGTTTAAGCCAAGGGTATGGATAGAGCAAACATGGACAGCAGATCACCCAGGGCATGAAGTATTAATACGGGCAACGTCTCCATATTTATATGAAGGCAAACGCGATCTTTTTGCCACTAACATGCTAGAGCCTAACAAACTGGTGATAGGGCCACTGGTAGATCAATCTTATCGAAGCCAGCAAGGGCATATTGTGGTACGAGTTTTACCTGGTGGTAAAAACTACTATGTAATTATACTCGATGATACGAATAAAAATATGCTGGTGAAAAATATATTTGGTCCTTATACTTCTAAGCATTTGTAGCGGCTAGGGTGGCAGGACAACTAGTGTTAATTCTCTACTTTTATACGTGAAAAGATAGAAGGCTGCGAACAACCTTTAGCCGGGCAATGGAATGAAAATGATGCTTCAATTACTTCAAAATATCGAATGCGGGAAGGATTTGTTCTATCTTATCGTATCGTTTGGTTCCAAATTATCTAATTTAAAAATAGGTGAAAAAAGCCGACTCATTGAAGTATTGAGACGGCATCTTTTTGTTGCATTGAGCCAAACTAGTTTCCTATTGCTTAACAAGCTTCACGGTTACTATTTTATCACCCCTGCATAACCTGTAAATAATAAATACCCGTATTGGCAGCAACATTGGCTTTGATTTCAATCAATTTCCCTAATGCATCGCTAACTCTCATAGCGACTGGATTGTTGCCTGCGTCACTTAGCGATAGGGTAAAATAATTAGCCGAAGGATTAGGCCGGGCCTTTATTGTAAGCCTTTGTGCCAGAGTTTGCTCGTTTGCTAACCCATTTACTTTGGCTGCGGTAATTGTGGGGGTAGCCGGAGTTATGGTGCCAAGTGTGTAGCTAGCTACCAATCCTGTTTTGAAAAATACCATTGGAGCTGCCCGCTACAAAAAGCTTATTATTACGGAAACCTTCAATTTCTCTAGCTCTAATGATCCAAAGGGATATCATGCAGACCTTGGGATAAGGGGATCTGTTAAGAGCCTTTTTAACTATGATATCGGATTATTTTATCTTGCCTATAACAACCGGATAGGCACGGTGGAGAGAACTGATGAAGCAGGGTCACTCTACACCTTTCAAACAAATACTGCCCGTAGCGTACATAAGGGAATTGAAAGCTACGTTGAGTTGAACGTTACACGGGCGCTTGAAATAAATAAAACAGTAGGAAACATAAGCGTTTATAATTCTTTAGCCTACACCAATGCAAGATATACGCAAGGAGAATTCAAAGGAAACAAAGTAGAGTACGCACCGAAACTCATCAACCGCATAGGTATAACATATGCAAAAAAAGCTTTGTCTGCATCAGTTCAGTTGTCGCATCAAACAGAAGCATTTGCGGATGCTGCAAACACAATTAGAAGCAGTAACCCGATTATAGGAAGAAGCCCGGGTACGGGGTAATTGATGTTTCAGTTTCATTTAATCATAAAAAATTTAAATTGAAAGCAGGGTTAAAATAATCTCGCAGACAAAAGATACTTTACCCAAAGAACAGATGAATATCCGGGCCCGGGAATCATTCCGTTAACAGGAAGAAGTTTTTATGCCGGCATAGGAGTTAGTCTTTAGTAAATTGAAGACTCGTATATTGTATATCCCCCTTACTCATCTTAATATAAATAAAGCCTCTTTGTATTTACCATGTTTGTGTATTTGAATATAAACTAGAAAAGAGAAGACCAGTAAAAAAATAAGTAAAAAGGGACGATTACCATGGAAATATTCTTTTGTGGAAGATTGTAAGAAAGACAACAGGACAATCTGAAGCAAAAGATTAAATCTTAACTAATCAATGAGTTTGTGAAAATTAAACTACTAAAAAAGATTAAATTACTGCACCCCATTTTGTACCCCAACACCGTAACACATCAGCAATCAGTACTAAAAGTGGCCCCACCTATTGAATTATTGAACCAATTCTTATTTGATCTGAAAGGTTTGTATGAATTACAGCCTCTTTTAGAACCTATTACCGCTTTAAAACCTTTTGTTTCATATTCAGTGACAACAAATATAGTATGATAATATTCTCTACTGGTATTAAACCCTTATCCTTAGTATATTAGTAAATAGAATAATTATATTTTAGCATATTATAAGGACGTAGAAAGGACAACCGGAAAGTATATATGGAACAAACGTCATTAATTCATATTTTTCAATATCCTTACAAGCTCTTCTCTTATGGGTGTTGATTGCTTCAGATAAAGAAACTTTTTCAATAAAGCAGCTATTATTTTGCCATTAATGTTTTTCCGCAGTTTGTTCACATACGGTGGATTTTTGTCTTTTGCTTCTATGTAAATAAGATCATAGTTTCACCTAATCATTGGATTTATTTAAAACGTAACTGGTGTGGAAAATAACACGGGTAGGAAATTTCAATTTCAATTGTTTATGCCGAACGGATATTTAGAAAAGGTTGATGGGTTTACAAAAAATTTCGAACTCGTAGCTGTGCAACATTCAGCATTGACAATTCAAAAACTCATTCCAAAGGCCGAAAGACGATGTAGATTTTGTAAAAAAACCTATGGGCAAACGAAGTTCAAAAAAGAGGCTCATATAATTCCGGAAATGTTGGGAAATAAGAACTTGTTGTCTTATTCAGAATGTGATAACTGTAACTATCAATTTGGTCAATTTGAAAATGAATTAGCGCATTTTTTGGGGATCTTTAGAACAATAAGTGGTGTAGACGCAAAACAAGGTGTACCATGCTTTAAATCTCCTGATCAACAAATAATAGCAAAGGCTAACGGGGAAACGATCGATATTTTAAGAGAAGATACTTCAAATGATGCAATTAAAGTAAACAAAGACTTATCTAACCTAACCGTTAGATACAAAAAGCCTTCTTACTCTCCATTGATGGTATATAAGGCATTTGTTAAAATAGCAATGTCAATAATTAAGGAACATGAATTAAATGAAGATTACCAGTTAGCTATAGACTTTCTGTTGCATCCAAATAGTATAAAAATGACAGGTTGCTTCGTTTCCGGTTATACCTTGCCTTTTAGTTATAATCTGCCACCTCAAGCCTACTTGTTTAAAAAAAAGGACGCTATGTCACCTATGCATACGCATGTATTAGCTCTATACTTTCAAAATTTTATATTTTCCATACCTGTACCCTTAAACAAGAAAGACTTTTTCTTTTACAATAAAGAGAACGTATTAAAATTGCCTGAGTATCCTCCGTTGTTGCTTGAACCTACAAATATGATTGACCTAACACTTACTCCATTCATGAATGATTTTTCTTCTCCTGATAAGGTTAAGGGAGAGGAGGGGGAGCTCTTCTTTGAGTTTGACAAGGAACATTTTGAACATACTCCAACTTTTGATCAGAATCCTGTTAATGGCGTAATGCCAGAATTTAGGCCAGATGATGTGGTAAAAATTAGTATTAGCAAACATACCGGAGAGTAAAATAATGAGAGAAGCTCAGGCCAGCTCTATGGAATAGTGTTCAACAGCAATTATAAGCGAATTGCAGCCAGCAATTACAGGACTTGAAGAAGAGCTGTTAAGCAATCAGGAGTTAAACATGAAGGAAATAACGCGCTTCAACCCTCACCTGAAGTTTTAGAGTTATACCAATTGGTGTTGCATGATGTTTTTAAAACCAATGAAGGTGAAATAGAGATGCAATTGATGAAGGCACGTACAAGGAAACAAAGAAGAGATTTGAGGATGAGCGAAATAGCTTAATCAGTAAACATGCAAATTGCTTTAGCCTTGATAAGGAGTTCAATAGGTATGTTTCTTTCAGTGTTTCCCTGTCAGGAAACCTAAAAAAAATTAGGCTAATGCATCATTTACTATCAAACAAAAGATTATTGGTTCGATTTTCCCTGAAAAAATCATCTTTGAAAATAATTCTTATCGAACCACAAAAATTAATGAAGTTTTTACCCTAATACTCAATACCGATAAGGGTTTGGCGAAAACACATAATAATGGAAATCCGAAGGTTTCCAGTTTGGTAGCCCCGACAGGAATACTTTACGTCTGACTTAATCTTATCAAATTTTACTTATTTTTACTTTTACTTGACTGTTAATCAACGTGTTATAATATTAATAGAAAAAGCTATAAAAAATGAGATTATAAAAAAGTGTACCCCAAACTGTACCCCAAACTGTACCCCAAACTGTACCCCAAATTAAGTTTTATATATTACCTTTATAGAAGTTAATCGAACTTTTATGGTAGTTACCTATTACCTCAAAAGACCTGAAGCAACTTCAAACACTTCCATCTTCGCTAGGATATCATACAAAGGCTATCAACTGAAATATTATGTCTCGGAAAAGATTAATCCGGCAAACTGGAATAAAAATACACATCGGGCAAAGGGATCAAAAAATTTCAGAGAATATCCTGAATTTAATAACCGCCTTTTTCATATCGAAAGCGCTATTCGAAATGTATTTAGAAAGTATCAGAATGACAATAATGGAGAAATTCCATTACCTGAAACTTTAAAACATTTACTTGATATTGAAATAAAGAAGATACAATCTGTAAAACCAAAAGAAGTTACTCTCTTTGAATACATAGAGAAATTCATTAGCAGGTCAACAGAAGGGACAAGGGTAAATAGCAAAACAAAGCGGCCGACTGTGACCAACACAAATAAGGGGTATACTACCACACTTAACCATTTAAAAGAATTTCAAAACATTTATAGTAAGAAAATTGATTTTGATACGATCGATATTGATTTCTATAATGATTATGTCAAG
This sequence comes from Segetibacter koreensis DSM 18137, assembly GCF_000374045.1. Taxonomy (GTDB): domain Bacteria; phylum Bacteroidota; class Bacteroidia; order Chitinophagales; family Chitinophagaceae; genus Segetibacter; species Segetibacter koreensis. Next base: position 144,429 of record NZ_KB893317.1, read on the forward strand.
TTTTTAATGCACGATTTGAAATTAAGGTTTAGTACTATCGGAGATCATATTAAAAGGCTTAAAACTATTTTGAATGAGGCTACTGAAAAAGGAATAAACAAAAACGTTGCTTTTAGAAGCAAATACTTTTCTAAATTAAATGAAGAAACAGACACAATTTACCTGAACGAAAAGGAACTTCAGGAGATAGAGAGCCTAGATTTAGCTGATAATTTAAGATTAGAAAAGGTTAGAGATCTGTTTTTGATAAGTTGTTATACCGGCTTAAGGTATAGTGACTATAGTGTATTAAGGGCTGATCAAATAAACGGCGGCTTTATTGAAACTACACAGCTAAAAACCAATGGGGCTGTAGTTATTCCAATTCATGAAACAGTTGAAAGAATACTTCAAAAATATAACGGGTTATTACCAAAAGCTAATAGCAATCAAAAAATGAATGACTACATAAAGGAAATAGGGAAAATGCTTCCTTCGCTCCGTACCACTTTTAGTCAATCTTATACCAAGGCAGGAAATAAAGTGACAATTACAAATGACAAATGGCAGCTAATGACCACGCACACTGCCAGAAGATCGTTTGCGACAAATCAATATTTATCAGGAGCTCCCATTCTTACCATCATGGCTATTACAGGCCACAAGACCGAAAAATCCTTTCTAAGGTATATTAAGATTTCTCCCTCTGAACATGCAAAAATTTTAAAAATTCACTGGGGAAAAACAAAGGAAATGAAAGTAATATAATTAGTGTTAGGCTACATAAGATCGTACTATCCAATAACAGACGCTTCCTATTAGTTGGTAGCAGTTTTGTTCGGCAGCATCATAGTAGCATCATGACAATTCGTTTTCTAAAAAGTTTCGTATGGTTTTTGATTTACTACTGTTAACGCCTTCATCACAACTCACAGCCCTTTCCCAATTGTATTTCCGAGGTAAAGAACAGGGGAAAATTTAAGCGCGAACTGACGCAAGCAATTTTTTAGAATGCTTAAAGGAAACCTGCCATGCAAAGAAGGATAGAACAGGAATTAGAACAGAGTTCTCGATCCGTTTACTTTACTAATAGTACAGTTCCTTTTATACTTCTAAAAACACCGACTTCTTTAAATTCGGAATAAAATACATACGCGCCTTGTTCAGATAGTACACCATTAAACGTACCGTTCCATCCTACGGTACAATCTTTTGTTTCAAATACCTTTTGACCGAATCTATTATAGATTGATAAATGGAAGTCTTTTAAGTTATAAGGATTTAAAACAGAAAAGCGATCATTTCTTCCATCACCATTAGGTGTAAAAGCATTAGGAAAATAAATTTTGCAGGATTTCTCTTTAACCACTATCTCGTCATATCCTTCACCGCATGAATTTGTTACTGTTACGGAATATATGCCTGCTCTTTTTACAACATATTGAACTTGTTTTGAACCATCCTGCCAAACGTAGGTGTCGAAATTTCCAGCCCTTAGTTGCAATGAGTCTCCTGAACAAATTTCTGTATCATAACCTATATCAACAAACGGTTTTTTCACTACTTCGAGACGTGTTGTGATCACACTATCGCACCCAGTAGCAGTATGGAAGGTGTCAGTATATACACCGTCGTCGGTATGTCCTAAGTAGCTCTCTCCATAGCAGATAGTTTTATTAATTGTGGCAGCGTATGGTGGGGTCACAATTAGGTTTAACCTACGAATACTGTCACAACCGGTTACGCTAATAAATGTATCGATGTAAGTGCCCGTTATGTTATGACCAAGATAAAATTGACCTGAGCAAATGGTTTGATTTATCTCGCTAAAACTTGAGGGGTTCACGGTTAAATGGAGGGTGCGAATACTATCACAGCCATTCTCAGCTACAAATGTATCGACATAAATTCCGGTTACAGTATAACCTAAAAACGACTGTCCTTTACAAATAGATGAGGTTATAGAGGAAGATTTTTTAAAACCGACTTTAAGATCTAAGGTCCGGATGCTATCACAGCCATTCGCTGAAACGAAAGTATCTATGTAAGTGCCGGCGAGAGTATGACCTGCGTAACTCCCACCTTCACAAATGGACGCTTTTAATGAAGAAAAAGACTGATTTTTTATAGTAAGATTTAAATATAAAATACTGTCACAACCGTTGACTGATTTCATTGTATCAGTATATATACCACTTGTTTTAAGCAGCCTACCCTGCCAGAAATATTTGTCGCAGCTAGAAGCGACAATGTCATTCCTTGAACCTTTAATCAACAGGTTAAGAGTAATGATACTGTCGCAGCCAGAGTTGTTAGGTATTGTTTGAGTATAAATCCCACTACTGTCATAGGTAATATTATTTAAAGTATAACTACTGCACTCAATAATATTTAATTCAGATGAAGTTCGGTTTTTACAGGAAGACATTTTATGAATGAAAATACCACCACCGAAAAAAGTGTTCATATTAGAGACGTCAGGCCCCGGATCAAAGTCTACTTCGCCTGTGTATATGCCCGTTGTATATACGTTGCCTGAGTTATCCACGGATAGGCTGGTAGCATAATCCTCTGCATAATCTCCAAAGGCCTTCGCCCAAATAAAATTTCCATCTGCATCAAGCCTGCTGACAAAAATATCAGAGGCGAAGCCCCCGTAAGCAACTGTTAGGTTGTAAACCGAAGAACCAGGATCAAAATCTTTTGTATAACGAAATGAGCCTGTGATATAAATGTTACCTCCATTATCCAACTTTAAATCGGAATATTGGAGTGCCGTATTTGGACTTCCTCCCATTAATTTGCTCCACAAAAGATTACCGTTGATATCATATTTCGAAAGTTCCCTTTCATATGTATAGATCTCCTCACTAGAATTTACCGCTAAATTGTAAGCCTTAATATCATCTTTAGCCCAAACAAAATTTCCTTCCGAGTCAAGTTTTGCAAGGAAAATTTTATTTAGATAAAAACCTGTACTTAAATTGAATTCGCCAGGGCCGGGATCAAAATCAACCGTTCCATCAAAATGGCCAGTTGTATATACATTTCCTTTATTGTCAGTCATGACAAATTCACCCCCGGCATTGTGATTGCCATCAAAGATTTTGGCGTACTTATAGTTCCCTGACGCGTCATATTTGGTAATAAATGTATTTGTTATACCGTTGCTTCCCTGATTGTCTAAAGCCGGACCGGGATCAAAATCCACTATACCTGAAAAACACCCAGTTGTATAGACATTGCCTGATTTATCTACAGTAATAGATGTGCCGACGTCTTCCCCGGGACTTCCAATTCCTTTTGCCCACTTAAAATTACCGTTAGCATCAAGTTTCGAAATAAAAACATTTCGGTCTTCAGGGAAGTAGTTTTCAGCAGCAGAAAGATTGTATACCTCAGGGCCAGGATCAAAATCAGCTGTACCACTAAAATAACCTGTAGTGTATACATTACCTGCTGAATCAACAAAAAGGGATTTGCATATTGTAAATCTTGACCCTCCTAATTGTTTACCCCATATAAAGTTCCCTGCCGGATCAAGTTTGCATATATATACGTTGTTCCATTCACATTTTACATTAAATGTGCTGGTTCCAGGATCAAGATCCATAGTGTTGCCAAAGTTACCCGCGAGGTAAACGTTTTTTGAAGCATCAGTACCTATAAAAGAAGTTTCTTCATATGACAATCCTGCTTTTCGATCTAATTGCTTAACCCAATCAAAGTGTATTTCCTGAGAATAAGATTTTAAGAATGAAATTAATGTAAGAAACAGGATTAAAAGTTTGTTCAAACGCATTGACATCCGCATACAACTATTTACCAGCTTAAACCGGGCTTACACTAAAACGCAAAAAAATAATCTAAATTGTTATTACGGGGTAAAAGGAAGGACAGTTTCGTAAAGTGGTTTTGTAAACTATAAAAACTTCATGTTCTGTATCTCCCCGAAATAGTTTTGCTGCTTCTTATACAGGAGTTGTATGGATAAGCCTGCCATTGCTCACGGCCTGTCTTTATAAACAACTCGCCTCTTCGCTGCCTTTTTGCCTTGGTCGGCATGCGGTCCTCTTCCCGTCGCACAGAATTGTACTCTAAACCGTAGATTGCTCAATTCACAAATGTTCTACAAATGCCGCCCTCTCGACTTCTTTTTGTTTTGTATATTCTGTTGAAGTTCCAGAGGCATAAAATCTTCCGATCGTCTCGGTTTCAATAATTGCTCAAAGATATTGCTATGAAACTTCCTTGTCGCACCACTTTTCTGGCTTCCTTGTACATCTTTTTTGAGAGCATCAGCAGGTTTTGCAATATTTAACTGCTTTTGACTTACGGCAACTACGTCGTGTTTTTGTTCTTGTCTTAATTGCTCCAATATACCTTTAGCACTAAATTCTTTACCTAAATCGCTGCCATTAAACACGCATTTCGTTCTAAAGTCAACATAAGTTATTCCATAAATATTTCCTTGGATGCTTTCTCTTAATACTACACTGACACCTTCGCTTGCTAAAGTTTTTGTAAACTCCCTTAACGTTTGTTTCTCTTTTACTAGCGTCCATTTAATAGCTACCTTGAGCCTTTGTTGATGCTGTTGCCTTAAGGCTTCATTCTGCACAAACTTCTGTTCCAGATACTTCAATGTAGGTTTGCTATAAAAATCACTAGCTTTTATCGGTGTGCCTATTTTGTTTCCCTTTTCATCTAGTGCGCTGTATACTAATCCCCTTTTTTGAAACATTTTGGTATCTTCCTTTCCCCTGTCTGCCATGACGTTATAGAGCTTTAACACTGCATTTAGTTCTGGTAACGAGGTATATTTAAATTGTGTTAGCACTGTGTCCAGAACATTGGTAATAGCTCTTTTGGTTTGTGTTTTTCCGTATTGAACTTTTTGTGCACTTACTTTTAATTCATTTTCCTGCTTTTGGTTTCGTCCTTCTGCCTTGATCAGTCCAAACTTAATTTCAATAGCTTTCCGTGCGACTTCAGATTGATTTCGACCAATATTGTTCATTTCTATTTTACTGCCATCGCTTTGGATATTGGTGCTTACAATATGAATATGAGGATGACCTGCATCATAGTGCCGATATATCAGGTAAGGTTGCTGTTCAAAACCAATCTCTTTCATATATGTCTCGGCAATAGCTGATAACCTTTCTTTATTCAACTGGTCGCTTTCGTGAAAGTTAAGGGAGATGTGGACGCTGTTCGCTTTTACCCTCTCATTGAGTTGGGCCTGGTGCTCAAGTCGGTGGAGCTTGTCGTAGAAGTTCAGTCGCTCCAGGTCTTTTGGATAATTCGCTGCTTGAATACACTCCGCGACTCCTGCCTCTATTTTCTTTTCATTGTAGTTTAGAGACCTCGAAAGACTTTGTGTTCTTTTTATCCTGGCTACCATTTTTCTGCAAATTGATTGATACGGTTTTTGATTTGTTCCACCGTATTGAGCAGGATTTTATGGTCGACGTAATGCAATAATATCCACTCTCTGAGCTCTGGTATTTTATCAAATAAGTGAAGCTTATGAACTGCCTGGTTGTAGTTCTTTCCAATGGCATTTAACTCATTTCGCAGGTTTATCATCTCTGTCATAAAGTCATCGAGTGATTTGTTTCGGGTTAGCACAGTTACCTTTCCCGCTAATAATACCTTCCTCATATAATCGCTCAACTTGCGACAAGTGGTAGCTTTAAACCTGTTGTTTATCTCGTTATATTCTGACAAAGTCAACCTTAGCGTTACGAGTCTTGTACGATTATCTTTTGCTTGTTCCATCACAATTTCATTTATCACTTAGAAATATTATCAGCGATCAGTCGATATAGGGAGCTTTGAAAAGGCTCTCTACTTGACTTTTATCAATTGCATCTATAACTTTTAATCGTCAGGTGTTTCCCCCAAGCGAGTTCCGAGCGAAAGGGTTAAATTTCGTTTGTATTACAAACGGACATTTAACCAAGTGCGTTAAGAAGCACTTTAATACGGGTTTTTGTAAAACATAAATTGTACATCAATTACCCGACGGAAATCAGCACATCTTAACTTTTAAAGATGCCTTTTAAATCTATTCTGACGTGTCTGGTCAACGCTTTTGTTGACGAGATATTCATTTAAGTCTTTACAGCTTTTGTACAAATGACTTTTGTCAATGTATTTCTTATCCCATTTGAGAGCTGTCTGAGTGTTCTTCATACCAGCCTCATCCCGGTCCAGATAGAGGTTAATCTTATCGTGTTGCTCCATCAATGGCCTGCTCTTTTCCAGAAATGAAAGGGAGTTTAGGACAAGAAAATTTGTCAGGTCCGCACAATTTTGCTGAAGCGTTTGGTAAGAAAGAAGACTAAAAAAACCTTCGAAGACTGAAACTTCGTTAGAAGCGGAAGTGTTTATAAGTGTAACATCTTTTGGCGAACTGCTACCTTTAAAAAGAGAATTTCTAAGCTCAAATCCCCCTGAATTGTTCTCAAATCCGATAGCAAAGTTTCTCCTTCCTCTTAGCTCGAAGTAGACTTCTTTACAATACTTCTTTGCAACTGCTACTGGTATTTTTCTTTCACTGAGATAGCGGCAAAGGATAGGATTGGTAATCGGTTTTGCGGCTATCACTTTTATCACAGGTTCAAGTGCCTCGTCAGGTTGTGGTGCATTTGCCTCCGGCTGTTGAAGCAGTTTTGGGTTACAATGAAAAGAAAAAGATTGGGATAGTTTTTGAATAAATGCGGGAATAGAGCATTTGTAGTATAACATCCCAAAGTCTATTATACTTCCGCCTTTGCCTAAACCATGGTCATACCATAGATTTAGTTTTCGGTTTACTTTAAAAGATGCTTCTTTTTCGTCTCTTAATGGTGATAAATACCAGTAATCATTGTTCCTGATTTTCTCTGGTTGGTATCCTAGTTTTTCCAGGTACTCTACAATGTCTATCTGCTTCACTTCCTTTGGGTCTAAAAAACGGGTGGCCATATGGTTGTTTTTTTGATGCGGTGATAAAAACCTTTATAACTGCTTGTCCTTTAATTGTTTATTGTAGCATCAAAGCCGCATCAACCTTTAAAAATCGGCATCAACCCTATTTTTCTGATGCGCTCTTGATGCGACTTTTGATGCGTACATCTTTCTGATTAAGAAGAAGTTATACTAACCGCATCAAAATCATCAAGATTATTGAGGTCAAAAACATTTTTTTTATTGATACTGTAAAACCTTCCTTTTATATTAAATTCATAAATGTTTCCATCAGTTCCAAACCTGTATTGCAGGTAAGCAATTGAGTTGTTCTCAGGCTTCAAATTCCAAGTGTTTTGCAGGACATTTCTGATCGCTCCGCTATCATACCCTCTAAACCCTTTTTTGATTAACCAATCCTGGATGTCCGATAAGGTGAATTGAAGTTCTTCGACTTCTTCCTTAATATCGATAATTGATAGAAGCAGCTGAGCCATTTCTACTTCCAGTTTGTTCCGGTTATATCTTTTTACTCTTTTAAGTGCTGGTGTAGAAAGCTGTTCAGATCGAAACCACATTCGGGAAACTGGGTGGGTGGTAAAAGGTCTTTGTATCAGATAATTTATGAAATACGGAATTTCCTGTTTGAGTTCATCCAGTAGGTTTTTATTTTCTTGTTGCAGTATAGGTAATCTTCTTATCCAATACCTGATTTCTCCCGGATCAATCATGATAAAATTATCTTCATTGTTACTGCAGAGAACAAACTTGCCGAAGAATTCTATTTCCTGCCTGTCTTGTCCCTTGGCTTCCATCTTATAATACTTTGAGGTGCTCAGACTTTTTATCCTTTCCGAATCTTCCTTTCTGTCAAGAAACGTTTCATCAACGCCGATAATTAATTTGTGTGCCCACTCTGCATTGAAGTTGCTTCTGAAGTCTTCATTACTGTTAATGGTCATGTTGTCTCCAAAGATGGCTTTGAGAAAATTCAGGAAGGTTGTCTTACCGGTATTGCGCTCCGTACTGACCAGGCAAAGTATTGGCAGTATCTGCATGGGATGCATGAGGAGGATTTTCAAATAATCCAGACCGATATCCAGCTGTTCACCAAAGACGTGATTAAGAAATACAAGTATCTTTTTGGGATAACCTGGCGAGGGTTCATGTAAGAACGGGTGGTAACGGTTATAAAAATTCTCAATCTCTCTTTTGTATTCCAGGTGACTGGGTACAAGACAAAATCCATCAAAGCGGGTTACGGTTGATAGAAAATGTTTCCCGTGATCCTGCTTTATGCATTCTGTCGACCATGGAACTAAGAATTCAACGGCATCACCTGAAGCCAAAGGTTTACGTACCTTCTTGTAATAGGTAGTACCAATACGCACATATTCCATAAAAAATAATTAATATGTTCAATGATCAATCTCTCTATACATTTTTATTACCTCTGGTGAGGTAGGCGAGTATTTCCTGTTTATTAAAAAACACCCTTGACCCTATATAATGCTTCTTATAATAGCCTTGCGTAACATGACTGTCAACTGTCGGTTTGGATACCTTTAGCATCTTACACACTTCGTGTTTTTTGAGATAAACATCGTTATCCTCTTTTTTGAACGTTGAGAGTTCCTGCTTAATGGTTTGTTGAATGCAATCACGGAGCTGCTCGTAAAAATGCTCTGGAGTATCACTAAATAAAATGGTGGTAGACATATACTTGATTTTAGAAAGCAAATCTGCTAACAAAATCAAGTAAAATAAAAGGAAGGTATACCCTAATAAAGGTCAAGGGTATACCTTTTCAGGAATAAACCCGCAGCGTTATTATTTTTTGAGGGGAGAATGCTCCCTAAGAATATTTTCAGCGAATGCTGAAACATCCTTTCCGAAAATTTCAGGATTTAGTGCAATCAGTCGGATTTGTGGTATTAATTGTCCTTTTGCACTAACCGCACTTTTGCTTTGCAAAATCTTTTTATAAGAAAAGTTCTTCATCTCCTCAATCCTGCCTGGTATTCTGCTAAGCTTAAATTTGGCTGAAATAAATTCTTTCAATGCACTGGTGTCTCGTATAAGCGTTTCATAATGCAGTTCATTGTTATTTATTTCTAAGTAAATATGCGTAGCAATAACATAAGCGCGGACTGGAAAGTCTGGAACACTCACAGGCTCATTTGAACTAGTAACTTGTAATGATTGATCAATTAATTCAGACGAACTTATTTGCTCCTGCTGATTAGGAGGATTGAGCAAAGCGTTTATTTGAATTAATAAATGCTTTATTTCCTCTTTATTAATATTGTATTTCTTTTCAAACAGCACAATCATTTGCTGTTTCGCCTCTTTGTTTTCCAGAACTCTTTCTACAACTGTAAGAGTCAAAGATTTTTTATTGACTGTTTTTTGTTCCGCTATTTCATTTTTTATTTCGGCGGCAAGATTATCAAGATACAAGGAGGCAGTAATAGTAGGATCGTCTTTGCTGCAGAATTGAAAGTGATAAAATTTAAAGAGTATGTAATTATACAGAGAGGGATTGAAATTGTAGAGATAACTAAGTATTAACCAATTTTTCATCTTAAATATAATAGACCACCTTTTTTAAATATACCCCAAAGTACAAATAAAACTGTACCCCCAACTGTGCCCCATTTACATAAGTAACTGATTATCAATACTAAAAGTAGCCCCGACAGGAATCGAACCTGTATCTAAAGTTTAGGAAACTTCTATTCTATCCATTGAACTACGGGGCCAAAAAAGAATTGCTGGAAAGGCTAATCTGACATTTTCCTTTTCCGGCCGCAAAAATAGAGGATTCATGTATCATTTTGCAAAAGTTACTGCTAAAATATTCTTTCTGCTTCCGGCATTGTATCTTTGCAACCCAATTTTTAAAAATATGAAGTTTTATAATCTTCTCATAAAATATCGTTTTTACTTAAGTATAGTTGCCCTTATTCTAGCCATCATAGTAAATATAAATGCAGGCTTTTGGGCTTCTTTTATATTGTATTTCCTGGCCGTTATAGGTTTCGCGAGCCATTTTTTTATTGGGCCAATGCGTTTGATCCAGGAGCCAATGGAGCAGGGAAATATGGAGGAAGTTAAAAAAATAATGGATTCTATCTGGTTTCCTAACCTGTTGTATACCCCCATCCGCTCTACTTATTACACTTTGAAAGGAAACCTTGCGATGATGAACCAAGACTATGATGCTGCCGAAAAGCACATGAAAAAAAGTCTTGATCTCGGCTCGCCAATGGCTGAAGCAGAAGGCGCCAACAAGTTGCAACTGGGGATGATGGCCTTGCAAAAGGGAGATATGAAGACAGGAGAAAGCTACGTACGCCAGGCGATACGTGCAGGCATTCCCGATAAGGAAAGCCAGGCCGTAGCTTTCTTAAGCATGTGCCAGATATTTATGAATAAAAGAGAATTCAGAGCCGCAAAAGATTATTTCCGTAAGGCGAAAGCTTTAAAACCTACTACTAAACAAGTTGTGGAACAAATAAAAGAGATTGAAAAGTATATATCAAGAATGCCGGGATAACTCATCCCGGCTTTACTATCTGCAGGTTATCTTTTAATCTTTCAAATACATCCCGGTATTTTATTGGGATTTTTTCTAAATCTATTGAAACCGGTTGCCCTTTATATATTAAATGATACTGGGTACTATCTCTCATCTTTCCAGGTTCATCAACTGTACTTACTGACTTAATCAGTTCATCTATTTCCTTCTCAGTCCAGTCAACTTCTGTATCAGCGATTTTTTTTAAGGGAATAATTCCACCTGTCCTTTGAAGAGTGATCTTCATATATGTTTATTTAACTTTTGCAGCGTCCCACCCATCTTTCACTGCTTTCACTTCAGCGCTTTTTACTCCAAATAATTTGCCTGCAACATTTATTGTAACTTTTCTCATATCACTGAAAGTTGCATTTTGCTTAAGGTTTGTAGTGTCAGTGAGTGCGCCATACCATATTTTACCTGCTTTCTCCCAGGCATACCCGCCCATATTAAAAGCTGTAACATAAAAAGCAAAGTTTGGAATGCCAGAATTGTAATGAACACCACCCCAATCGCCGTCAGCAGTATCGGGAAGTTTTACATAATTATCCATGGTGGCAGGCTGTGGATCATCACCAAGCTCGGGGTGATTTTTATAGGCAGTACCAGGTGCTTTCAGGCTTCGTAAAGCATATTCATCGCCTAACAATACATTTTCTCCAATAAGCCAGTCTGACTGATTTACGTCGAGGTTAAGCGCTTTTTGTTTTATCATAATACCAAATACGTCTGAAAATGATTCGTTTAGCGCTCCTGCCTGTGTATGGTAGTCAAGATTCACCTCATACTGCGTTACTCCGTGTGTCAGCTCATGACCAATAACGTCTATATCAGTTGTAAAGCTGCCAAAAATTTTTCCATCGCCGTCACCATAAATCATTCTTCTTCCATCCCAAAAAGCATTATCATATTTTTTATCGTAGTGTATGTATTGCTGAATGATCATACCAAGGTTATCGATGGAGTTGCGGCCAAAGAGATCATAATAGAATTGCCATGTGTCTTTGCCCGCATTTATGACATTCTTAGCATCCTTATCAGCTGGAAGTTTAGTATCAGTATCTTTCCATACAAGAACAGCAGCAGAAAGGCTCGTTCCCTTCTTGCAATTATACACTTCCATTTGAGGAGTGGTTGCAATCTTTTTTTTGCCAACCAGACCTAGCATCGCTTTTTCTGCGGGACTTGCATTTTTAAAAAATACCCGGTCACTTCGAAAACGGAAACTGCGAAATTTTGTATTAACAGCAATTCTTGCAATATCCTTATCTGCGGCTGTTGCTAATTTATCGGTTATGTATGGAGGAATAATGCACTGAACAGGTGAATGATGATTTTTACACATAGAATGGTTTTAGTAAAAAAATGATAATGAAAGTTACTATCTAAAAATGTATTAATCAAGGTTTGTGTATTTTTCCTTATACTTTTGATTTTTTTTGCTCCCATTTTCCAAATTTGTTTTCAATCACTTTAAACCTGTAATCAAATATTTTTTTTAACTGCTGCTTTACGAGAATCGTGTTTGCGATGTCACCCAAAAACATATAAGGCACTTTATAATGAACGATATCTGTCATCTCTACACCTTGTGGTATTTCTTTAAAATGATGCTGGTGATGCCACAAACTATAAGGGCCAAAACGCTGTTCGTCTACAAAGTATTTTCCTCTCTCTACGTGCGTTATTTCTGTCATCCAGTACAAAGGAATACCGAACAAAGGCTTTACAGTATATTCTATTATTTGCCCAGCATACATTCTTTCTCCGTGATGTTTGCTTCTGATAACAAACCCCAGTGTGCCGGGAGTGATATCTTTAAGATTATCGGGCGTGCTGAAGTAGTCCCAGGCTTCATTTAAAGTAACAGGAATATTCTGAACGGTTTTTAGAGAATAGACTTTAGACATATTAATGGTTTGTTATACTAACAGTACAACCTTTTAAAGGTTTTATATACTTTTTATCTTTATAGCTGTTAACTATATTTCTTCAAAAAAGGTTAAAAATGATTGAGAAAAAAAACCGCGGCAAAGTTGGCCGCGGTTACATTTTGAAGAAATCTAAAGTTATAATTAATTCAGGATCAGATTACCACATTTATCATTTTGCCCTTTACAAAAATTATCTTTTTGGGTGGTTTTCCATCAAGCCACTTTTGTACAATCTCATTTTGAAGAACGATTTGTTCAACTTCGGGCTGCATTGCATCTAATGAAATATTCATATTAGCCCTTACTTTCCCATTGATACTTATCGGGTATTCTTTACTGCTTTCAACCAGGTATTTTTCTTCATATTTTGGAAAAGCGGCATCAAGAACAGAAGAAGCTTCTAACTTTTCTGTAGAAGACGCTTGCAGAAGTTGGTATAATTCTTCGGAAATGTGCGGTGCGTATGGAGCCAGTAATATAACAAGAGGCTCAAGTACTTCTCTTTTATGACACTTCAAGTCGTTTAGTTCATTTACACAAACCATAAAAGCACTTACGGCAGTATTAAAGCTAAAACGTTCTGTATCATCTTCAATCTTTTTTATAGCCCTGTGAAGCACTTTTAATTCTGCTGGTGTTGCTGCATCATTTGTTAGAATGAGTCCTTTTAGTTCGTCAACATACAATCTCCAGAACTTGCGCAAGAAGCGGTGAACACCTTCAATGCCTTTTGTATCCCACGGTTTGCTTTGCTCTACCGGTCCAAGAAACATTTCATACATACGGAAGGTGTCTGCACCAAAGCGTTCAACAATCTCATCAGGATTGACAACATTATATTTGCTTTTGCTCATTTTTTCAGTTTCTGCACCACAAATGTATTTGTCATTGACTTCGTCAAAATCAACTCCTTGCGAGATTACTTTACCATCTTCTAATAAAAAAAGTGCATTTTCATATTCGGGTCGTGAATTTCTTAATGAATCAACATGCAATTCAACACCATCCACAAAGCTTACATCAACATGTAATTCATTTAATTTGCATTCTAAACGTTCTCCCAATAGTTCTATTATTTCTAGATTGTTTTTAGAAAAAGCTGATATTTTATAAAACAGGTCTTTTATGTTTATTTCGCCTGCGACAATTTTGTCTCTATAACTTTTCGAAATGTACAGCGGGTGGGCCTCAAGAACTTTATTTGTGGTTCCCGGTGTCTCAAATTGTTGTTCGCCGCTTAAATTTGGCGTAATCCTATAAATAAATCTGCTTGCGCCTTGTATCATTCCCTGGTTAACCAACTTCTTATAAGGCTCGTCAAAACAAATGAATCCCAAATCATATAAAGCTTTCGTCCACATGCGGCTGTACAGCAAGTGACCTACTGCATGCTCTGTTCCACCTATATATAAATCAACTTGTCCCCAGTAATCTGCTGCTTTCCGGTCAACAAATACTTTATCATTGTTGGGGTCCATATAGCGAAGAAAATACCATGATGACCCGGCATAACCAGGCATTGTATTGGTTTCTCTTGTGCCACCTCCCGGTGCTGCTATCCAGTCTGCCAGGTTAGCCAACGGCCCTTCTCCTTCTGGTCCGGCGCTGTAAGTATCTACATACGGCAATTCTAAAGGAAGTTGATTTTCATTCAAAGGAAAGGCAATTCCTCCTTTGTATACAATAGGAAAAGGCTCACCCCAATACCGTTGCCGACTAAAACCTGCATCGCGCATTTTGTAATTTACCTTTCGTTTGCCAATACCCATTTTTTCCAATTCATCAATGACGACACCAATTGCATTGCGCATTACCATTCCGTCAATAAACCCGCTGTTTTGTAGTATGGCATCCTTGGTTGGGTTGGCTTCATCGCCATTATAAGCATCACCAATAATGTTAGTGATTGGAATATTAAAATATTTTGCAAAAGCATAATCGCGTTGGTCACCACAAGGGACAGCCATAATTGCACCTGTACCGTAGCCAGCTAAAACATATTCACTGATCCAAACTGGAATTTCCCTGCCATTAAAAGGGTTAATGGCATACGCCCCTGTAAATGCCCCTGTAATTTGTTTCACTTCTGCTAAGCGTTCTCTTTCGCTCCGGCTTTTTACATATTCAAGATATTTATCAATTTCTGCTTTTTGTTCATCAGAAGTAATTTTCGCAACCAGTTCGTGTTCGGGTGCCAAGACCATAAAATCAACCCCAAATATGGTATCTGGTCTTGTGGTATAAACTGTTAGAGTGGGTTCATCAGTTAACTCCTTCTGTTGCTTGATTGTAAGGTGAAACGTTATCTCCGCTCCCTGGCTCTTTCCAATCCAGTTCCTCTGCATGTCCTTCATTGACTCGCTAAAGTCAACCTGCTCCAATCCCTGCAGCAATCGGTCTGCATACTCGGTTATGCGCAAATACCACTGGCGCATTTTCTTTTTTACAACCGGGTGTCCCCCGCGTTCACTTACTCCATTTACCACCTCGTCATTGGCAAGTACTGTTCCCAGCGCTTCGCACCAGTTTACTTCTCCAAAGGCAGAATAGGCAATGCGATAATGCATTAAAATATCTTCCTTGCTTTTCTCATCATAGTTTATCCAGTCTTGCGCTGTAAATATTAGTCTTTCATTTCCTGGGCAGTAATGGTTTGCATTACCTTCCTGTTCAAAAATTGAAACCAGGTTAGGTATTCGTTCTGCCTTTTGGCTATGCCGATTGTACCAAGTATCAAACAATTGCAAAAAAATCCATTGGGTCCATTTGTAATAAGAAGGGTCACTGGTTTTTACTTCACGGCTCCAATCGTAGCAAAAACCAATATTATCTAACTGTTCGTGATATCGCCGTATATTCTTTTCAGTTGTTACCGCAGGGTGCTGACCGGTTTCCATTGCATATTGTTCTGCCGGCAATCCAAAGCTATCAAAGCCCATTGGGTGCAGTACATTAAAACCTTTGAGCCTTTTAAAGCGGGCATAAATATCACTTGCTATATAACCAAGTGGATGACCAACGTGCAGACCGGCACCACTTGGGTAAGGAAACATGTCGAGCACATAAAACTTTGGCTTAGTGCTATTGTTACTTACTTTATAAGCATTGCTTTCTTTCCAATACTGCTGCCATTTCTTTTCAATATCTCTGAAGTTGTATTCCATTTTGTTGTAAATTCTGGGTATAGGTTTAGGGTATCCGGTGCAATGTTTTACGATAGCACCTTCCCCAACTCTTTAATTTGTTTTAATCTGAAATTTAAAAATTCCTGTTTTTCTGGCTTATAACTTAAGCTGGTATAATTAAATTTTTATGTTACCAGCTTGTTCTCTCTATTCTGCTTTCGTTGTGTCACTCACTTGTACTGTAAAACTTTTTTCAGCTTTTTCTTCTATAAAATAGACGGTTATGGCAACGCAAAGTACAGTACTTTATCAACTTGTCATCTCTTTGCTTATCTTATCGTTTCTGATTTTCCTTATCACACATCCGGCGGCTCATTTATAACCAGTACAAAGTGATCTGCAGTTGAAGGGTGCGACGCAACAGAAGCTAAATGATATTCTTATGCGTGCTGCAAAAAATGCTAACAATTCTTTAACTCCTTTGATGCAGCAAGTGTGTAATTTACCAGCATAATCAAAATAATCTGAAAGGTGCAAAATTAAGGTTTTAGACCTCAATCCACTACATTTGCAGCCATAGTAAAAACTTAAACAACCAACATGTCGCAATTCGGAAAAGCCTCGAGCAAACGGAGTAAGCCAAGTTACATATATAGTATTGTAGGCGTGGCGCTCGTACTTTTAATAATGGGAATATTAGGTTGGATATTTCTCAATTTCAATTTTGCGGGCAATTCATTTAAAGAAGACATACGGATCAGCGCGTACCTGCGAACCACCAACAGGGACACGATCAATATGATTCAGCAATATATCTCGAAGCAACCCTATGCAAAAAATGTGGCGTATATAAATAAAGAAGGCGCAAAGGCAATCTGGAGTAAAGAGGGAAATAATGAGGACTGGGCAAAAATACTCGATTATAATCCTTTGCCTGAAAGCGTGGATTTTTATGCCAGGTCAATATATGTGAACCAGGACAGCCTTACAAAAATTTCTGATGATATTCTTAGTAAATGGGGCGGTCAACTTGATCAGATCACTTATCCTAAATTGCTGGTAAATAACCTCAACGAACGGGCAAGCCGGCTTGGATTAATATTTATTGTAGTAGCGGTCGTGCTGTGCACTATTGTAATTGTCAGCATTGATAATACCATACGCCTGGCGATGTTTAGCAACCGGTTTTTAATTAAAACGATGCAAATGGTAGGAGCTACCCGTGGTTTTATAGCCCGCCCGATGGATTTCCGGGCTGTATTAAATGGACTTATCAGCGCGGGAATAGCCATTTTTTTACTATTTATTTTAATACAATGGGCAGAGCGACAGTTTCCGGCGTTAGCAACTATTCGTGATACGAAACTTACCCTCATTTTAATTATAGGTATGGTAGTAGTTGGTGTAGGCATATCATTGTTTAGTACACACCGTAGTGTTATAAAGTATCTAAAAATGAGCCTCGATGACCTTTATTAATGCTTAACCCCAGCTAAAGAGCTTACTATATATTTAATTGTTTTACTTTGCACTTTTAAAATAACAAATAATGGCTGAAAAGAAAGTTTACACTTCTACCCAACCTTCTTCTATAAGAAATACTAATATAAACAAGCCAAAACATAGACTACCTCTTTTTGAAAAAGAGAATTATATGTGGATGGGAATTGGCGCGGCGGTTGTAGCTATAGGTATGTTGATAATGGCAGGAGGGAAAAACCAAAATCCTAACCAGTTTGATTATAAATTAGTATACAGCACTACACGTATCACTATTGCCCCTATTTTAATATTGGCAGGTTTGATGATTGAGATCTATGCAATTTTCAAAAGACCTAAAGTTCACCAATAACTGTTTTTGTTGTCTGTCGGGCGATGCTTCTCATTGCCTTTTCTAAGTTAATTGTTCCCGTCTAATAAAACCATCTATTTTTACCTGCTATGACGTTAATCCAAAGCATTATTATTGCGATTGTGGAAGGCATTACCGAATTTTTGCCTATCTCATCAACGGGACATATGATTATAGCAGAACGACTATTGATGTTGCCTAAAGAAGATCCTTTTACACAGCTTTTTACCATAGCCATTCAATTAGGAGCGATTTTAAGTGTTGTTGTTTTGTACTGGAAAAGATTTTTTGATTTGGCAAGATGGCAGTTTTATGTAAAACTTATAATTGCAGTTATACCCGCATTAGGCTTTGGTTTTCTGCTTTCTGACCGCATTGATGAATTGCTTGACAGTCCCACAACCGTTGCTGTAAGTTTATTAGCAGGAGGTTTTATTTTATTGTTTATCGATAAGGTATTTGACAGGCCGCTAGTTGATAAAGAAAGAAATATAACTTATGGAAAAGCGTTTGTTATTGGTTTATGGCAATGTATAGCTATGATACCGGGTGTCAGCCGCAGCGCAGCCACAATTATAGGCGGTATGCAACAAAAACTTACGCGAAGGCTGGCAGCAGAGTTTTCATTTTTTCTTGCTGTACCTACAATGGCCGCTGCCACTGGCTACAAACTATTAAAAACGTTTAAAGAGCACCCCGAAGTCGTTAAAGATACTCACAACCTTACAGTTCTTGGTGTTGGAAATCTTGCGGCATTTGTAGTGGCGCTTATTGCTATTAAATTTTTCATATCTTTTTTACAGCGCTATGGTTTCAGACTTTTTGGATGGTACCGCATAATTGTTGGTGCGGTGCTGCTTGTATTAATTTTTACGGGTTACCTTGTGTAATGTACAAGACATCTGACATTCCTTTTAGAAAATCGTATTAAAACAGGTTACATTCATTTCTTGCAATGTCAGTCTTTAAAACTGATATCCTTACATGTCTGATTTTTTAGAGCAAAGGCTCAAAGTATAATAACCTTGGCTTCCCGAGCCCTTAAGACATTTCTGCTGTTACATTTATAATTTTCTACTTCTAACTTTACATTACAAAAGCATTTTATGCAAACTGCCGAAAAGAAAGTTATCAACGCCTGGGCTATGTACGACTGGGCAAACAGCGCTTATAATCTTGTAATTACGACAACAATATTTCCTGCTTATTATGATGCTATTACCACCACTAAAATTGGAGGGATAGTGCGGCATAAAGTTCAATTTTCGGGTGGCACGTTTGAAAGTGCTTCCTTGTACAATTATGCTATAGCATTTGCTTACCTGGTAATCGCTGTTATTTCACCGATTCTGTCTTCTATTGCAGATTACAAAGGCAACAAAAAAAAGTTTCTGCAATTTTTCTGTTATTCTGGTAGTCTTGCGTGCTGTGCCTTATATTGGTTTACAAAAGAGTGGCTTTCTTTGGGTATTATTTGCTGTGTGCTTGCGGCAATAGGCTATTGCGGAAGTCTTGTTTTTTACAATTCTTATTTGCCTGAGATTGCTTCAGGCCCGGATCAGGATAGGGTTAGTGCAAAAGGATTTGCTTATGGATATATAGGAAGCGTTTTGCTGCAATTGATATGTTTTGTATTTGTATTAAAGCCTGAACTTTTTGGAATAAAAGATACAACCTTCGCCCCCCGTTTGTCATTCCTGTTGGTAGGCCTGTGGTGGATGGGTTTTGCGCAGATAACATTTGCCCATTTACCAAAAGGAACACCCGCCTTTGAAAATACAAACAATAATATTTTTACAAATGGTTTTAAAGAATTGAATAAAGTCTGGAACAAGGTAAAGTGTATGCCTGTGCTGAAAAGGTATTTGTTATCGTTTTTTTTCTATAGCATGGGAGTGCAAACTGTTATGCTGGCCGCAACTTTATTTGCAAGCCAGGTAATAGGTCTGCCAACTGCAAAACTTATTATTTCTCTTCTTATAATACAAATTGTTGCAATTGCCGGAGCTTACATCATGGCTAAATTATCTCAACGTTTTGGAAATTTTCATGTGTTAATGCTGGTAGTGTTTATATGGATAGCAATTTGCCTTGGCGCATATTTTATTACAACTGAATTAGAATTTTACATAATCGCTGTTTCTGTTGGATTGGTAATGGGTGGTATACAGTCTTTGAGCAGGTCTACATATAGTAAAATAATGCCTGAAACAAATGATACTGCATCTTTTTTTAGCTTTTATGATGTGACGGAGAAAATAGCGATTGTTATAGGAATGTTTAGCTTTGGTTTTGTACAACAATTAACGGGCAATATGCGAAACTCGGTTATCGCATTAATCGTGTTTTTTATAGCAGGCCTGGTTACATTATTTATAACGTTGCAAAAAGATAAAAGGGAACAGCTACTAAATATAGCAAAATGAAACTTTACACGATAAATACCGGGTATTTTAAATTAGATGGAGGCGCAATGTTTGGTGTAGTTCCGAAAAGCATATGGAACAAATTAAACCCTGCGGATGAAAACAACCTATGTACATGGGCCATGCGTTGCTTGTTGATCGAAGTGGATGATAAAAGAATTTTAATTGATACAGGTATTGGCGATAAGCAGGATGTAAAGTTTTTCAGCCATTATTATCTTCATGGAAATGAAACTATAGGTAGCTCACTTGCTGAACTAAGTTTGACGAAAGATGACATTACAGATGTTTTTCTTACTCATCTTCATTTTGATCATTGTGGAGGCGCTATTCTAAGGGAAGGCGAAAAACTGGTGCCTGCTTTTAAGAACGCTACTTATTGGAGCAATCAACAACATTGGAAATGGGCAACAGAACCAAATGAGCGTGAAAAAGCTTCGTTTTTAAAAGAAAATATTTTACCTATAAAAGAAAGCGGACAGTTGCAATTTGTTGATGTGAAGGAAGGTATATCGATATTTAATAAGGAGATTACTGTAAAATTTGTATATGGTCACACTGATGCTATGATGCTGCCGACAATACAATACAAGGGCAAAACAGTAGTATATGTCGCTGACTTGTTTCCTTCCGTGGCACACCTGCCTTTGCCTTATATTATGAGTTACGATATGTTTCCTTTAAAAACCTTGCAGGAAAGAAAAAGCTTTTTGCAGGAAGCTTTTGAAAACGATTATGTACTCTTTTTTGAACATGATCCCGCAAGCGAATGCTGTACACTTCAAACGACTGAAAAAGGGGTAAGGGTTAAGGATACTTTCAAACTGAAGGATCTCTAATAAGAGCCAAACAAAAATGAAATCAGAGGCAACTATGCATTTGTACTTTTAATAAAGATGCCGGTAGTCCATTCTCCCGGCATCCCTGCTTTTACAATTAATTCAAAGTTCTAATATTGTCCGGTACTCAACATTACCAGGGTACATGCCTCCATAGTCTTTATGCCATTTTGATGCGCTAATTCTTCTAATTCGTCATTTTCTGCACCCGGATTAAATATAATCCGCTTGGGGCGAAGTGATAAAATGTAATCGTAATACTGCTTTTGATTTTTTGAATTAAGATATAATGTTATTGTATCAACATTTTCTTCTTCGGGTTGACCTTTTACAATTTCTACATCTCCGACTTTACCCTCTCTAAGCCCCACTGCAACAACAGGATGCCTGTATGCACTTAAACGGTTAATTGCAATGTTGCTATATCTTGACGGATTAGCAGAAGCTCCTAGTACTACTGTTTTTTTACTTGCCATTTTTATAAAATTTAATATTCCATTATTTTGAAAGCTACAAGAATTGAACCAGCGAAAAGAGAAGGAGTATTAAAAGAATCAGGAAGAAAATAATAACGGTTTCGAAAACAACGAAAGGGCACTTTTTTATGAACGCTGTTAATAACATAAGCAATCACTTTCATTTACTCACATTGCTCAACTTTTTTCTTCAATGGCATAAAAATGGACATATGGAAGTAATTAAAAATGAATGAATATGAAGAAACTTTTTTTAAGTGCAGCAGTAATTGCGGTTATGTCATTTGGAGCGATGGCTCAGTCAAAAACATCACCAAATAAAGGTGGATTTATAATAAGAGGCGGTGTTAATTTTTCCAACATCTCTGTTACTGATAATGGCAGAGTTGATAAAGCCAATAATCTAACCAGTTTTCACGCCGGTCTTGGTTATGACATTCCTTTTTGTGATTATTTCTCTTTGCAACCAGGGCTTATATTTACAGGCAAAGGAGCTAAAACACAATTAGGTAAGGAAAGTGATAATTTTTATTACAAGGCATCCTCAAACCCTATGTACCTCGAATTGCCGGTAAATTTTGTAGCTAAAATCCCTATTGGTGAATACAGTAAATTTTTTATAGGAGCGGGTCCGTACGCCGCTGCGGGTATCGCTGGTAAAAACAAAGTAGAAACACACACTGTCGGTCTTGTTTCCAATTCCAGCAAAAACATTGTTTACAGCAATGACAACCCTACCACCTCACAGGAGGAAAACTACGGATACGGAAAACTTAAAAGATTTGATTACGGCGTTAATGCTCTTGCAGGTATTGAGTTTCCTAAGTTTTCTATCGGTGCTAATTATGGGTATGGTTTAGTAAAAATAAATTCAGGCTCTGATAACACCGCAAACGATAAAGGGAAAAACAGGGTCCTCAGCCTATCTTTAGGAATAAAGTTGTAGATGATAAAAACCGGGTTTTTTGAAGAGGCTTTCATGAGCCTCTTTTTTTATGTCTTATTTTTTGATAAGCAGTACTTTTCGTTGATGAGCGGTACCAAAACATTGCCGGATATATATTCTCTTTGCATAGAATTTTAAATCTAAAAATAAAATGAAAATTAAAAACATTCTGGCAATTTTTATCGCTGCAGTTATATGCAAATCATCTGTAGCACAATTTGAAGGTAGTAAGCAGGTATACTCATCGCCGAAACTAAAAGCTGAGATATCGGCTCATAAAACAGTAGCTATACTACCTTTTACCGCGACTATTTCTTACAGGAGACTTCCAAAAAACTTTGACGAGACGGCCAACAAAGCAGAACAAAATACAATGGCGGCTAATCTGCAACAAGGCATGTACACTTATCTTTTGCGTAAGACGTCTGACTACACAGTAAGTTTTCAGGATGTGGAAAGGACAAATGCACTTTTAAAGCAAAAAGGTTTGTACGACAGGCTAAATGAAGTAACCCAGGACTCTATTTGTAAGGCACTGGGTGTAGATGCGGTAGTAAAATGTTCCTTCGCCTACGAAAAAACAGGAAGCGAAGGCGGTGCGATTGTAAAAACTGTTTTGTTGGGTTCATCTTTTGGAAAAACAGGAAGTGGCTCGCTGACCATGCAGATTTACAATGGAAAAGATGGAGATCTGCTTTGGCGTTTTTACAAAGAAATGAACGAAGATATTACCAGTTCAGCTAATGAGGTTATGGAAAGAATGATGAGAAAAGTATCACGTAATTTCCCATATGTAAGATCTTAATTTAGAAACAAACTTTTTTAGACAAGGCGGCATTATTGCTGCCTTTTTATTTTTCAAAATATCTCTTTCATCTTACTACTACTGTATTGAAAATACTTGTGATGGGGTCAGTTGTTTTGGTCAGATAATTATTTCTAAACTTCTAGTGTTGTAACAACAATTTTTTCAAAACAAAAGCGTTTATAGTAATAGGCTGGTCATGTAAGATTGATTAAACAAAATAGTAATTCTGTTAGTTTTATTGATATCAAGTTTTGTATTACTGCTGTACTAATATTGATTTTGAAAGCGACTGAATGAACTGTATGAATCAAATTATAGATTTTTTTAGTGGACTTTTCGATACTAGCCTTTGGCCAGCTCGGTGGCATTGTGGCTATTGGTCTGACTTTCATGGTTGGTTATACATTATTAGTGATATGATGGTTTGGGCAGCTTACTTTCTTATGCCCATTATTATAATACGTTACGCTTCTGAAAAAAGAACTGGTCTTAAATTTCACAAAGCTTACTTACTTTTTGCGGCTTTCATTGTACTGTGTGGCTCGACACATTTCCTCGATGCTCTTATGTTTTGGGTTCCTGTTTATCGCTTAAATGCAGTAGTCAGGTTTGTAACAGGCGTGGTAAGTTTAGCCACCCTTTTTTATTTAATCAAAATACTCCCCGAAGTCTTTAAGCAAAAAACAAATGCAGAACTGGAGAAGGAAATTGCCAAAAGACAAGAAGCGGAAAAAAAACTGGGCGAAGTAAACAAAGGGCTGGAGGCATTTGCTTATATAGCTTCACACGATTTGCAGGAACCGTTGAGAAAGATTCGCACCTTTTCCTCTTTATTGCAAAAGGCTAATGAAAATACATTTGATGAGAGAAGTAAAGAACTTGCACAAAAAATTAATAGTTCGACTCAAAGGATGCAAAATATGATTCATGATGTTTTGACCCTTTCTACTATAAATGAAGAAGTAGAGATGGTTAGCGTACAGACAGTAGATGTGATAGATAGTGCGAAGGAAGATCTTGAAATAAAATTACTGGAAAAAAATGCAGTTATACATTGCGGACCTTTGCCAATGGTAAAAGGTAATCCGGCATTTTTAACCCAGCTTTTTTCAAACTTGCTTAGTAACGCTATAAAATTTTGTGTTGGTCAGCCAATTATCAATATACGAGGCGAACAAAAAGGGGAGAGGGTTTTTATTTATGTTGCCGATAATGGAATTGGTATGAATAAGGAAGATAGTAAAAGCATATTTATTGCTTTTAAACGGCTTCATTCAAGAGGCCAGTTCGAAGGGGCGGGAATAGGTCTCGCCATCTGTAAAAAAATAATTAATATACATAATGGAATAATATATGTTGAAAGTGAGCCCGGCAGAGGAACTACATTTATAATAGAGCTTCCGGCAGCAGTTTAAGACTCTATAAGAACAGAATTAACAAAAGCGCATATGGCTTCAGCTAATCTTTATAACCGAAAATAAGTTTTTGAACCGTTTTGCTTTTCATGGCAACAGCACACTGGTTCTATTTTTAGAGTATTGCAAAGCAAAGTATAACTTGATATAGTATTGCTGCATCTAAGATTGCTATATAATTTTTTTTTATGCATGGTTTAAATATGTGTTGCCAGTAATAATCGGCCTGCCCATTCTACGAAAGCAACTAATCCACCAACTATTGCTAAAATTAATTTTCCACTCGTATACGATCTATAGCTTAAGAAAATTTGTTTTTAAGCTGTGAGTAAAATTATTTATTCAGCCTGTAATGATACCGTGTATAAGGAATATTAAATCCCAATTGTTTAAAACCCTCATAAGCCTCCTTGTTCTTTTCCCTATCGGGCATCTCGATATCTGCAACAAACAATATTGCCTTTTCTTTTAAACCATCCTTTATAGCTTTTTGCCAAATTGCAAAATCAGGTGCATGGTCAGCAATCATGACGCCAGGTACAGGTGCATCTACCCCAGAAAAAACTGTCTTTTCTTTTGTCATAAAAAATGAACGGCACGCAATTATTTTGCCGTTTCGGAGAGCAACATAATGCTTCCATCCTTTACGTTCAGCAAAAGACCTGGGCCATTCATAAAAATCAAAGCCATAAGTCTCTATTAAAAATTTCACCCAGCTTTCTTTTAATGATTCGTCTACCTGTTTAACTTCAATGGTATCGGGTCGTTCATTTATAGGCTTATTATTTCTTACAATCCTTTCCCAGGAACCAGCAAGGTAAAAGCCATTTTGTTTTAATAATGAATCTACATGTGGTGGTCTCATTGGTAATGAATAATGAACAATAAACTTTTCATGGTGTGTGTAAAAAGCTTTTATAGTCTCTATCAAGTCCTGGCTGAATGGTTTGGCTAGTCCTAACCCAATGACCCGGTTAAAAAGCGGAATAGGCTCTTTTTGAAAGTTAATTGCCAGACCTTCCCCAATATTTTGATATCTCAATCCTTTTGCCTGGCGGAATGAATCAGGAGCGGCATCTATCAGGTCACGCCATGCGGCAGTTTCTGTTTGTTCAATTAATAAAGCGTCTTTTTCGGCATTCATAGCAGTATTATTTTGTTGATGTATGCTGTAGCATGCGTACAATGCAGAGGACAGAACCAGTGCAATGAAGTAATATGGCAATTTTGCAATCATAGTTCACCCCTCTCTTTTATATATAGGAGGAGTAGAAAAGGTGAAAAGTTCGAAGAACAAAAAAATTATTTGGAATTATGAAAGTTTAGCCGGTTAACCTTATTCTGCCTGCGGTATAAAACAAATATGCCGCTATCAGGGCAACGATCAGGATATTCTTTTGAATGAATGTTTCGAACTTCTACTATTGAAAGGGTTCCGGCAGTCATTACTTGTACATCAGCGAAAACGCTTCCATGCAATAAATCTTCTTCTATCTCCTTTTCTATCAGTTTACGGCCAAATGCAGTTTTTCCGCTCGTGAAAATAAGTTCCAAATTTTTATCAAAATGCTGTATAAATTTTTCGCGATTGTTTAATGAAAAATGAACCGTTTCAAAGTAATTACTGTAAAAGTGATTCCACTCATTAGATTCCTGAAAAGCCTTTTCATTGTCAACACTGTCTTTTAACCAATGTTCCCTTAATTTTTGTTTGGCCTGGTTAAGCCGGCTACGAACGGTTCCCACAGGTATGCTGAGTATTTTTGCCATTTGTTCATAAGATTTCCAGTTAGAGAAATAGCGCAGGAGTAAGACGCTTTGCAGTGTGTCAGGTAAATAGCAAAGGGTACTATATAGCTTGGCTTGCCGGGCAAATAGTTCAATCTTATTGTTTATTTCATCCTCCCAATACTTTTCCTTAGGAAGGGGAAAGACATTATTATAGTTAATCAAAAAATTGTCCTGTTTAGTGTGGTAGCAGGAGCGCATCAAGATGGTCATTAACCAACCGGGAAATGCGGCAGGGTCTTTTAGTTGATTCAGTTTCAGGTATGCTTGTATGAAGGTATCCTGTACTGCATCTTTTGCAGCAGCGGTGTTACTGCAAATGCTTAAGGCCTTAGCATAGAGGCGGGCGTAGTTATGCCGGTATAACATATTCCAGGCGGAAGTATTACCTGCCAGAGCGGCTTTTACAAATTCCTGCATGTAGGAAGGAATGTTACAGTAAAGTTAGGTTTTTGTTTTGTTGTCATCTAGAAAATTAGCGGATGCAATTTCAGCATCACGTCCAGGTTTACAATGAAGGCGATCTTTTGCGATTAGAAGAATATGCAACTGTGAATAACGCTTCTTCTAGCGACTTGGTTTGTAGGCGGCACCGATAAAAAAAATTTGTGGAAGCGAAAAAAACAAAGCCCGCAATACCTTTCCCAACAATCATTGACCTAAGTTTGCGCCAGTTCTGCATCCTACCTTAAAAACAGGTTTTGCAACGATGATAACTGCCGCCGCTGTTTGGCTAAATGCATGATAGATGATTAATACGGTAAATAATATTTATACTTTCCTGGATCTCGCAGGAACATTTGTATTTGCGCTTAGCGGTGCTGTTGCAGCCAAACAAAAGGGTCTTGATATATTCGGGATTTTTTCAATAGCTTTTACTGTAGCTTGTGGTGGAGGCATTATTCGCGACTTATGCATTGGTGCTGTTCCACCTGCCGGTTTAACCAATTGGCTTTACCTAGTAACGGTGTTTGCCGCAACCATTATTAGTATCGGTTTTTATCGCATCGTAAATATTTTAAATCATCCTGTGTTATTATTCGACGCTTTGGGACTATCTGTTTTTGCTGTTACCGGCGCACGCAAAGCAATTGCGTTCGGCCATAATTATGAGGTTGCCATCCTTCTCGGAATCGTTACTGCCGTTGGTGGTGGCGTCATTCGCGATGTATTGCTTGCCCGGATTCCGGTTATATTAAAAAAGGAAATTTATGCATCGGCTGCAATGGCAGGCGCAATGATTGTTGTAGCGGGAGATTATTTGGGATATCCAAAAGAAACCGTATCGACAATAGCAATCGTGTTTTGTTTTGGTTTACGCTTTTTGGGCTTGCATTTTCACTGGAACCTGCCTTCTTTCCCCGATAAGGGAATTAAGAAAGATGAATAGGGTGGTGGAGCTACAAAGACTGCATCTTACACTGTAACTTTAAATAGCCATTCATTAAACATATAGCTCCAGTCACTTGCGTTATTGAAGTTGATCTTAGAAACAAGCCATTAAAAAAGCACTTCTTTTACAGGTTGCACATAATAATAGTAAAAAATTATATTAATTAGTGCCAATAATCTTTTAAAAAACTACACCACAAACTGTTTTCCATAAATAAAAAACCTCCAAAATCTATTGATAATGAAGGTCTTCTTTTTAAAGCTGTTGCCCGACATGGATTCGAACCACGACAAACAGTACCAAAAACTGTCGTACTACCGTTATACTATCGGGCAATCCGTTTAATTGGAGTGCAAAAATAGGGTTTCAAGATATTTCAGCAAATATTTTTTTTAATTTCGAGGTTATATCATTTTAAGCAAGAGGTTCGTCAAAAGGAAACACATACAAAAATAATTTTACCTTAGATGTTTTAAATAGAGCCTCCTTTAGAGAAATTCAACAAAAAGGCCCTTGCAATTTTTAAAGAAAGTAAAGGGAGGTGAAAATATTTTAAGGATTTTTAATGGTAGTTGTATTAAAACGCTTTTAATAACTCCAAAAGCTGATATTGAAAAAATAATTGAAGTTTAGCCTGGAGATATTTTGAAGTTGAAGTGTTTAAAATGTCCCTGGCAGCTAACAATTCAACTGAACTTATTTGGCCAAGCCTGTACTTTTCTTTGTATAAATTGTACGATAATTTGTTTTCTTCCCAAGCCGATAAAATTGCAGTAAATTTTTGCTTAGCTCCATTGAAATCATTAATTATTTGAAGTGTGTTTGTCGCAATAGTATTTTTTGCATCCTGCATTGCAAGTTCTGCATTGGAAATGTTTATCTTTTCTTTTTTTACCTTGTTTGCATTTTGCATTTGCGAAAAAATAGGAATACTAAGACTTATGTATATGTTCTGGCCGAGATTATCATTTAATTGCGTTTTTAACGGTATTTTCCCGCCATTGGTATCTTGTTCCCCAATGTTGTAATTTGATACAAGATTACCACCGACAGACAGGGAAGGGTAAAAACTGCTTTTTGCTATTTTTTCACCTAAATGTGCTGCC
Organism: Segetibacter koreensis DSM 18137; assembly: GCF_000374045.1. GTDB lineage: Bacteria > Bacteroidota > Bacteroidia > Chitinophagales > Chitinophagaceae > Segetibacter > Segetibacter koreensis. The sequence goes on from NZ_KB893317.1 coordinate 173,053, forward strand.
TGTACATCCATCTCAGCTTGCTTCATTGCAGGATGGGATATTAAGATATCTTCTAAATACTTCTCCGGAGAAATGTTGGCGGTAATTATTTTTGATAAAGTAGTTGTGTCAATAGGGGCTATCTCAAATTTTTCTGAATAGGGAAAATTTAATAATTGCCTAAGATCCTGCAAGGCCGACAATGAGTCATTTTGTATGGAAACCAAATCGGCCTGTTCAGTATTGAGGCGGGCATTAAAGGTGTAAAATTCATATTTACTCAGCCTGCCTACGTTTATTTTCTCCTTAACTACCTCTAATTCTTTTGTCGTACTTTGTATATTATTTCTTTGGACACTCAATTCTTCTTTGCCTAACAACAACCGGGCATAGGTTAGTGTGATATTAGTTAGTACTTCAAGTTCTGCACTTTTTCTTGCATACTCTGCCGACCTGATAAGATAAGCACTTTGCTTGATAGTATTTATCTTGTTAAAACCTGAAAAAAGCTGCAATTGCAAGCTGAGCGCCGTGGAGCCTCCACTAAATCTTTGGTTTACAAAAGTGTTAGTAACCGGATCAATGTTTTTGCCAAAAGAAATAAAATGGCCGAGATCATAAGACAAAGAGGGTAATAAATTATATTGAGCGGTTTTGCGGTCTATTTGATTTGTATTAATAGCATTTTGTGCTTGTTTTAAACCAATATTTCTTGCCCGGGCAAGGTTGTAGCAATCGGATAAAGTGTAAGGCCCATTTTTACGAACTCCACTATTTTCGGGTTCTTCTTCTAACGTTGTTTTTTCAATTGTCGTCGACTTATTTTTTTCTGAATTATTTATATTTCCTCCTCTTATTTGCCCTGATGCAGAAAAAATAAAAGGATGAACTCCTATAATTGTAATAAGAATAGCATTTGAAAAAAAATGTGCAGATCTTTCTCTTTTCATAAGGCCCTGTTTATTGATCGCCGATCTTATAGAAATCTTTAGCCTGAAAATTTGTATTACCCCGTTTATTTTTTGAGGCATCTTACTTTGCTCAAACCTCACCTACGCGTTTAAAAAGTTTTTTTATAAAATATCTGTATAGCGGTAATCTGGCTACCACTATTTCACCATAAACGGAATAACCAGATTTTAATTGAAATCGATTTATTTCAGACAGTTCGACCAAGGCATAAAATTTATCGTTTTCCTTACGTTCGGCTACGTAGGACACCTTTCCATCTATAGGTCCATGTTCAAAATGCTGGTACGCATCGAGCCTTAGATGTGCGGGAAGGCCTGCTTTTACATAAGGCATATCTTTTTCAGGAATTATAACTTTCGCGTAATATGCAATGGTGTAAGGTGCAATGCTTATAAGCAAATCGCCTTTATTGATTACATTGCTTGACTGTTTTGTATTGTAAACGAAATTGACAATGCCAGCATTTTTTGCAATAACATTTTGCTCATTTAATTCTGTTTCTATTTTATGCAACATCTCTTTTGCCTGTATCAACTGGCTTTCGTATTCGTTTTTTGCCTGTATCAATGCCTGTGCATTTTCGTCTAACTGAACCTTCTCGAGCTGAAGGGAATTTTGCTCTTTGGTAAAATTATTATAAACCAGATTCTTTTCGGAAGCCTGTTTTATACGCTGATTCTGAATATTGCTAAAGCTTTCTTTTAGTGTTGAATTAGCTTCTTTCGTCGTGTTAAACTCATATTTGCTAAGCATATCTTTTTTATATAAAATGGAGTCTCCAATATATTTTTCGTTAGCAAGCGACAACCGTTCTTTTTGTGAGGCATATTGCTGATCCAGGTTTTGCATGTCGTTTACCAGACTGTTTATATCTAACTGATATTTCCTTGCTGCGATATTGCCTGTGCGATCTATCATTACTTTTTTCCTTTGTAATGCATCTTGAAGAACAGCAATTGATTTTATTTTTTTTTCAAGGAAAATTATTTCTGTTTTTTTTGTCGCATGCTGCTCAAGGTAATCGAGGTTTTGCATTACCAGTAATGTGTCACCTGCCTTTACCTGTTTTCCTTCCTTTACGAAAATTTTTATAACCTGGGCTTCAAAAGGAGCTTTATAATCTGCCTGGGGATTGGATGACACAATTTCTCCGGTGCTGACCGTTACGGTTTCATTTATATACAGGACAAATACCAGCACTATTATAGTTGTCGCGATTAAAACGAGCAATCTGAAAAACCATATAGTGAAGTTATACTCCTTGTAGTTGTAGTTGTTCAATGCTTCCATTATGCATCATTAAGGTTTTTGAAAATTGTAAATACTGCAATGGCTCATGAGAAATTACTATAAAAGACCGGTCATTAATAGTGTTTAAATACAACTCAATCTTTTCTTTCGATTCTTTATCTATACCCGATAAGGTCTCATCTAATATAATCAATTGTGCAGACGACAACAACGCCCGCATCATAAGAATTTTCTTTCTCTGGCCGGTTGACAGATTTCTGCCTTGCTCGGTAATTATAAAATCAAGTCCTTCAGGTTGATCTGCTATAAATTCGTAAAATCCTATTTCTTTAGCCAGCGACAAAATATCTTCGATGCTATCTGCATAATTAAATGCTATGTTATAGCCAATAGTATCGTTGAATAGTATATCCTCGTTGCTAACAAGTAATATTTTTTTCCTTAGTGAAGACGGGTTATAAAAAGTATGCTTTTCATTGTTGATAAGTATGCTGCCAGAGTCTGGATTATATAACAACGACAAAACTTTACAAAACGTGCTTTTGCCGGCGCCATTGTTTCCTTCCAGGAGTATTTTATCGCCCTTGTTTATTAAGATATTTAGATTAGAAAAAACAGGTTTTTGAGGAATATAATGAAAAGCAACGTCTTTAAATTCAATGCTTTCAAGATCAAAAGACCTTATCTTACTATGTGTCGGAGAGCCTTCTGCTTTATCTTGTGCTTGTTCAAAATAAAAATAACGATTTAGAATTATTGCATTTTCCTGCAGGTCAAGGTTCTCGTCGAGAAAGCTACTGACAGATGAAAATACCTGGGCAGACAAGGCTATAAAAGTAATTATCTGGCCAATGGAAATTGTCCGGCTGGTAATAGCAGTCAGCGATAGAAATACCATTATGAGTATGCTGGCTACGATAATAATAAAACTAATAACGGCAGAATTTACAAGGCTCACATATTTAACTCTTCGCTGTATAGCTAAAATGCTTTTAATTCTCGCTGATAATCGTTGCATAATTAAACCTTCCAGCCGAAATGATTTAATGACCTGCAGGCCGTCGATATTCTCAAATACTGATGAGAATAAACTTGCTTTTTCCATAAACCTTCGCTTTTCGTTTTCCCTGATGAAGGGAGTTATCACGTAAAACCAAACTATAAAAAGCGTAAGAATAGCTACTACAATTAATGTGATTTTCCAATTGATTATAAATAATATAGCTAGAGAATATATTGCGACAAAAGCATTGATAAGTATACCGGTAAAAAAACGGATGAAAAAGGTTTTGAGTGCAAGACTATCTTTAATCCTTTCAGAAAGATCTCCTTTGCTGAAAGTGTGAATATAACGAATGGAAAATGTATTGAGTTTTTCGATGAAGGAAGTAAGAAAAAAATTGTCTAAAATATTTGCCAGGTGAATGGAAACAAAACTTTTATATAAAGATAAAATAAGGTTGAATACTTTAAAAAGCCCCAGACCTATCGCAAAGAGAACAAGCATATTTACATTGTAGCTCGGAAGAATATTATCAATAAGAATTTGGCTGCTGAAAATAGTTACCTGCCCTATTAACGCTGCGAAAATAGCGGTACCAATATAAATGCCCCACAGCTTATGATACGGCTTCATTTCGCTTACCAGCCTTCTATATGCGCTTACTGGTTTTGCGGGGATAGGGTTATTGCCGGCTATTGTAGCAACTTCAGCATTTCTCCTTACCGTTAATACTACCGGAGCTGTAATCCGTAGTTTTGCTCCGCTTAGTTTCAGCGTTCTAAATTGTTTGGGAAGAGTATTCAGGTTCTGGTTAAACAATAAGTCATTCAAAAAGTTTTTTTCCGCTTCTTTGCTTGCAAAACCAAAGTTTTCCTGAACGTATGAAAAATAGGTGAGCTTATTAATTACATCAGCTTTATCATAACCCTGTACTCTTTCAACGTCAATACCAAAAGGCGAAAGTTCGTCGTTGATAATCTGCTGCAACAACTGGCTATTGCTTACATAATCATAATTAGCTGTCGCGGTATGAGAATTATTAATTAATTCCATCAAAGTCCAGCGCTCATGTCGTCCCAGCGCCGGGTCAAGTACCTCAAGCTTTTTTTTGTGAATTCCTTTTATGACCACATAATGCTCACCCTGGCTGTTTTTAACAGGCAAAATACATGGAAGAAATTTCTTTAATTTTTCAGGATTAGATTTAAGGCTATTAAGATCAAGAAGATTAAATTCTGTAATAAAACTTTCCTTAGTAAAAAAGTCTCTTATATCCTGTAAACTCGATCCGCTTTCGTTTAAGTAAATATTTTCTTCAATATACTGTCTGTTGACATGAATGTTGTGCAAATTGTAAATAATTTTTGCAGCACTTATGCCACAGTCGTTTTGCTTTAGTTGTTGATCAATTTCTTTATGCATTCATTCGATTTACAAGCGTACTTTTTTCTTTATATGCCCCTCTTTCAAAACTCACCAATATTTCTGTCGCGTTTTTAAATCTTTCAACCGGGTTTTTGGCAAGACATCTTTTTACAATATTTATTATCCAATGCGGTACGGGGTAGTTCAAAAATGTATAACGAGGAAAGGAAGCATCACTTATCTTAATATTTGTTGCGAGCTCTTCCCAAATAAATCCTTTAAATGGTGTTTTACCGTATAGTATCAGGTACATTAACAGGCCAATTTGGTATACATCAGAGTATAAGTCAGGCTTTTTGGTGTACTTATTAATTGTCGTAATATTTATCCGTTCCGGAGGCATATAAAAAATTACTCCGCCGAACTTTATCAATTCATTTTTTTCAATTTCTTCAACGTTTAGTGTTAATCCCATATCAATGATCTTAACACTGTTATCGTCAGTTATTAATATGTTAGATGAATGAATGTCGCCGTGTACCAGGTTGCTTTTATGCACCATTGAAAAGGCGCGAAGAATATCTTCAATAATGCGAAAACAAATTGTTTTGTTTAGCGAAGGTGTTTCTGTTAAAAACCGGTGCAATGATTTTCCCTTAATGTATTCAAGTATAATATAGGGATTTTCTCCCTGCATTTTATTAAAGAAATAAGCCCTGCACATAGCAGGTATATGTTTCACATTTTCAAGAAATTTAAATTCTCTTTCTAACATGCCCAGTTCATCCTTAAAAATAGTTTGATCAAACGTTTTATTTCGATTTAATAATTTTATTACAAATTCATTATTAGTACCTCTGTCCCGGGCCAGGTAAATTTCAATAAAACGCCTGTTTGAAATAACTTTTAAAATAGTAAAATTGCCCACGGATTCTCCTTCATTATATAATGAAGTATCCACTAGTATAGCTTCCTCATAGTCTTCCGGTACCAATACTTTTCTTTTGCACAGAAAGTCAAAAAACGGAGAGCACGCTTGTTCTACTTCTGCACTGTCATTTTTTATATCTGCCTGTATTTCCTGTAAGACTTCTGCTTTTGTTTTCGGAAAAGAAAATTTATCTATAAAATATTTTATAGTATCGTTAATTAAATATTCTCTGTCCCGCATTTCGTCATATAATATATAATGCCCCTGTAGGTATTTATTTGGGATTTCCTCTTCGTCATCATTGGCAGAATATTCCTCCTCCTCTTGTTGTTCCGCCTCGTCGGACTCCTCCGTATCCTTTTCCCCGGTATCAGTATAATTTCCAATGTCGCTAATGGAGATATTTTTAGATAGCCTGAATTTTTCCATCGTGCAGTTTTTTTATTTAAAAGGATTGAAAGGTTACCCTTTCAATCCTTCAATGAACACGCTGCTAACACTTAAACAACCCTCGGTTTTGATTACTACCAACCATGCCAGCGGGTTGTGTAAGTATCTCTGCCGCTTGTGCAGTAGCTACTTTTGCCTGAGTGGCATGAGCGTGATTTGTGGCTGGTTCGACAACGATTTTTTCTTCTTCTTCTATGTCCTTTTCCGTAGCGATGACCACCGACAATTTCGTTCAGTGATTCTGTTTTCAATTCTGTCAGAAGTTTTTCTAACGTAATCATAAAAAAAAATTGTATAATAAAAAAATAGCTACTCTTTCAACGGGTTTTCGCTTTCCCCCTTTCCAATGTTAGTTTTCTAGCACTGAATTATTTTAAACAATATTTTCTTTGTTGCCCTTATACATTAGGGCAGCAATAAAGTTTTAAGTTAATTTCTAATAGTTGTTATCCTGGGGGAGAAGACAGGATATTGGGTATTTTAGTTAATACGATAAAACCCGAATGTGGTTGCTATTAAAATAAGAGAAAACGGGGGGTGTATTTCTCAATTGCTATAAACAATAACAACTCACATTTTTTTTAATTCCATATCTAATGTAGAAACAATTTATCGAATATGCAAGATTTATAGATATTTTTTTTGTAATATCTGAAAGTTTAAAAATAGGGGTAATTTAATAACATTTCGTGCCGTTTTAGGCACTGTGATTCTACATACTTCGGGACTTTCAAGCGAGGTTGCCTCTAGACGTTGCCTCTATTTAAGTAAGGGCAAGCAATGGCGGGATGTGTATGATTTAGAGAAAGCATATTTCCATATACCTGCTAACGGGAAATCGTAACAATTCTGATAATAGCGACACCTCATTGATTGTTTTAATTATGTAAATATTACTTAGTTATCAGGTCGTTATAAATAATATTTATAATTTGAGAAAAAATTTATAATTTAATCCACAAATATCCTTTGAATCTCGCGAGCAAAAGATCCGACAAGTTTATCTTCATTTGATTTTTATCAAATTGTACTCATTCGACACTTTGCACGTAATTGTGTAAGAATAACCAGCAGTAGAAGAGGGGAAACAAACCTGGTATTTTTTCAAATCCTTTATTAAAAAAACAACTTGTTCATGTGTGACTTGGACAAGCGAAGCTTTGATGTATAATACTACTTCTTCGTAACGTATCATTCGATACTTTAGTTAGAAATGTAACAGAGACAACTCCTTCACAACCCTGATTTTTGTTTTCACCCGCCAAATATTTAATTTACAAATTGCCAACAATAGTTTAAGTACACGCAATTTGAACTGATCTTAAGTGAAAATACCATGTATAAAACGATCTTCCCTTTACATCCCGCACAACGCGATATTTATATGGGCCAGGAGATAAACTTTGAAAGTCCGCACAATAACATTGGGTTTTATGTAAAGCTTAAGGGGGCATTGAATAAGGAGAAGTTGCGTGAAGCTGTTAATTCATCTCCCAAAATATTTGATGCTTTTAGGCTGAGGTTTGATCTGCAGGATGTAAATCTCATTTGCTATTTTGATGAGAACTATAATAGATTGGAATTGGCGGAAATGGATTTCAGTGGACGAAAAAATCCTGAGCATGAGGCTAAGAGTTGGATGCAAAACGGATTTAATGTTCCGTTTATAATACGGAAGGAAAACTTGCTTTTCGAACCTGTTTTAATTAAAATTGCTTCAGATGAATATTGGTTGTTCTTTAAATTTCATCAGATAATTATTGACAGTTATGGTTTAGCTATGTGGTTAAATTACGTTTCCAAAAAGTATACATCATTACTTATAGCTGATGATCTTAAATTTCATTATGGTTCTTACGTAGATGAAGCTATAAAGGCATCAGAATTTCTTAATTCACCTGACTATGAATTAGATGGAAAGTATTGGAAAAAGAAAATAAATGAACAGCCAGAGGCTTTACTAAGAAAAAACAACAGGTTTATTACAAAGCCAACAACAAAAAGTGGCAATTACTATCTTAAGATAAGTCCAGAGCAAAGAAAAATAATTGATAAAGTAATAAATGTTACTCAATCAAATTTAGATCAATTGACAATTGCTGCACTGCTAATCTATTTTGGAAAAACTTCAGGTCAATCAAATATTGTTTTTGGCATAAATGTTCCTAAAAGAAGTTCAGTTGAACTGCAGAATATTGTAGGAAAGCTTTCAGGTGTTTTACCTTTTAAGGGTGTTTTTGAAGAAGATATAAAATTAGCAGATTTATTAAAAGACATTGCAATTTCACGAAAAGAAGATTGCGCTCATCAAAATTACCTGGTTAGTGATTTAATAGAGTTCCTTAAAATAGATACTTCTAAAAGTTCTTTGTATGATGTAACGGTCGATAATGTTTTATTTAATTTTCAAATAGATTTTGGCACAGAGATTCAATCAACAATATTTTGGTTGCAAAGTGAGTATGAAAAGGTCCCTTTACAAATATGCTGGAGAGATTATGGAAATCAACAACCTTTAGAGTTGGGGCTTCATTATAACTACGAGTATTTTATTTCAGAAGAGATAGATTTATTCGCCAAAAGAATAATATTTATTTTAGAACAATTTCCGTTCGCCCTTAATACAAATATTGGTAATATCAATATACTGCCTTCCCAAGAGCAGCAGTTGCTTGGCCGGTTCAACGGTGCTACAGAAGCTTATCCTATAGACAAGAATATTGTAGACTTATTCGAACAGCAGGTAGAACTTACTCCTGATAATATCGCTTTGGTCTTAGAAGATCAGCACTTAACCTATAGCGAACTTAATGAACGATCTAACCAGTTAGGGCATTACTTACGAAGCAAAGGAGTAAAAGAAGACACACTGGTGCCGGTATGCATAGAACGCTCCGTTGAGATGATAGTTGCCATGCTCGGCATTCTGAAAGCCGGAGGAGCATATGTGCCTATCGATCCGGAGTATCCTGAAGATCGAATCAGCTATATGCTCCAAGACATCGCTGCCTCGGTAGTAGTAAGCAGTAAAAAGAGCCGTTTGAAGCTACCCTTGGCAGAGGACAGCAAAGTAGTGGAAGTAGACGCAGACCGGGGTAACATAAGCCTTTCTTCAAAAGACAAGGTGCCAACATCTCTTCGTTCACACCACCTTGCTTATGTCATCTATACCTCTGGTTCTACAGGTCGCCCCAAAGGAATAATGGTTGAACACAGAAGCCTGGTAGCTTCTACGTTATCAAGGAAACGGTACTATAAAACTTTCGGATCTGTGTTTTTAATACCTTCTTTTTCTTTTGACTCATCAGTCGCCGTAATATTCGGTACATTATTAACAGGTGGTCGTTTAGTCTTATGTGAAGATCAATTAATAAAGGATATCAATTTTGTCAGAGGGTTATTAAGAAATGTGGAAACAATTTTATGTGTGCCTTCTTATTATAAGCTTCTGTTGGAAGAGGGAGTAGTTGAAAATTCATCTCTTTCAAAAGTAATAGTCGCTGGTGAAGATCTTAATAGGCAAATCGTGTCTCTTCATTTTGATAAAACAAATAATGTTTCTTTATTTAATGAGTATGGTCCTACAGAATACACTATATGGGCAACGGTGGCCAAAATAGAGGCTGTTACTGGTAAGGTAACCATTGGGGCTCCTATAGATAATACGAGCATTTATATTGTAGGTAAGGGACTTTGCCTAACCCCTATAGGAGTCGCTGGAGAGATATGTATCGCAGGCGAAGGCTTGGCTCGAGGCTATTTAAATAATGAGGAACTGAGCAGGCAGAAGTTTGTTCCTAATCCTTTCGTTAAGGAAGCCGGAGTTTTAATGTATAAAACAGGGGATATGGGAAAGTGGTTAGGCGATGGGAGCATTCAATTTTTAGGCAGAAAGGATGAACAGGTAAAAATTAGGGGTTACAGAATTGAGTTAGGCGAATTGGAGAGTGTGCTACAGCAATATGACCAGGTAAGGCAGGGGGTAGTACTGGCCCGGGAGGATAAAGAAGGTAGGAAACGACTGGTAGGATATGTCGTTCCCAAGAAAGGTAGCCTGGACCGGGAAGTACTGATGCGTTATTTAAGCAGCAAGCTACCTCAGTACATGATACCGGGTCTTTGGGTAGAAATAAAGAAGTTGCCTTTAACCCCAAATGGCAAGATTGATCGGAAGGCACTCCCTGACGTGGATGCAAGTGAAGAGGCGCTAAGTCAGCAGTACCAGGGGCCACGAAATGTAGTGGAAGCAAAACTATGTGTAATTTGGCAGGACTTGTTGGAAGTGGAAAGGGTCGGCATTCATGACAACTTTTTTGAACTGGGCGGTGATTCTTTATTAGCCATGCGACTCATATCATATATTGGCAAGGAGCTGGAAGTGGAAGTTATTGTTAAAGACCTGTTTGTTCATTGTACGATAGCAGCTTTATCGGCTCATATCGAAAGGCAAAACAAACAACTCTTACTTCCAGTCATTGAAAGACGGGCAAGAGAGGAGCGCATTCCTTTATCATTTAGCCAGGAGCGTTTGTGGTTCATTGACAGGCTGGAAGGTAGTGTGCAGTATCATATACCGCAGGTGCTGCGCGTAAAAGGCAAGTTGAATGCGGATGCCCTCGAAGCGTCTTTTAAAGGAGTTATGCATCGTCATGAAGTACTTAGAACGGTCATTAAGGAAGATGAAGGACGGGGGTGGCAATACATCAAGGAAGAGGATGGGTGGCGGTTGGAAATTGTATACGGTTCCCTGTACAATGAAGATACCGACGCTTTACAATCTTACATTCAACAATTAATTGTACAGCCGTTTAACTTGGCGGAGGATTATATGCTGCGGGCACAGTTGATTAAGCTGGAGGAAGAAGATCAGGTACTGGTGATCACGATCCACCACATTGTCACGGACGGTTGGTCAACGCCTCTTTTTGTTAAAGAGCTTACAGAATTATATGCCGCTTATGAACAGGGACGTCCGCCTAATTTGCCATCCCTGCCCATTCAGTATGCCGATTATGCTATATGGCAGCGCCAGTATTTGCACGGAGCAGTACTGGAGGCAAAACTGAGCTACTGGAAAGAGAAGCTGCAAGAGGTACAGGTGTTGCAGTTGCCGACTGATTTTGTACGGCCAGCGGTACAAAGCACCAAAGGAGCAGTAGAGGGCTTTCTCATTGATAAACAACTAGGTGAACAGCTCAAAACCTTAAGCAAACAACAGGGTACAACCCTGTTTATGACCCTGCTTGCAGCTTTTAAAGTCTTATTATTTAGATATAGCGGACAAGAAGATATATGTGTAGGGAGCCCGACTGCCAGCAGGCAACAACAGGAAGTGGAAGGCTTAATAGGCTTTTTTGCCAATACATTGGCCTTACGCGATAAAGTCAAGGGAGATGCATCCTTTGTAGAGCTGTTGCAAACGGTAAAGGCAACAACTCTTGATGCCTATCAACACCAGGAAGTACCCTTTGAAAAGGTGGTGGACGAAGTGACCAGGGAAAGGGACGTGAGTCGTAACCCTCTTTTTCAGGTGATGTTTGCTTCACAGAATACTCGGGATGTGCCGGAGCTGCATTTAGGAAACACTGAAATATCTACGGAAGTGTTTGCCGATATGACAGCGAAGTTCGATTTGACATTATTTGTAGAAGAAACTCGAAGAGGCTTGCAAAGCGGGTTTGAGTACTGCACCGAGCTATTTGAAGCACGAACCATTGGTCGAATGGCCGACCATTTTCAGAGTCTGCTCCAGTCCATAGTGACTGCACCGCATCAGAAGATCGCAGCATTACCAATGCTCACAGAGGCCGAGCGGCAACAACTCCTGGAGGAGTTTAACCCAAGGCCTGTAGCTTATCCCTTAGACAGAACTATTGTTGATTTATTTAAACAGCAGGTAGAAAGTACTCCGGATAATGTTGCCGTGATTTTTCAGGAGCAGCGCTTAAGCTACAGAGAACTGAATGAAAGAAGCAATCAGCTTGCACATTATTTGAGAAGCAAGGGGGTGAAGGAAGAATGCCTTGTACCAATATGCATTGAGAGAAGTCACGAAATGCTTGTAGGATTATTAGGTATCTTAAAATCAGGCGCTGCTTACGTTCCGATTGATCCGGAATATCCGCAGGAAAGAATAACGTTCATGCTGGAAGATATCAAAGCCAACATAGTGGTAGCCGGCAAAGCAGGTAAATTGAAGTTGAAAATCACTGACGAACTCGATATTATAGACTTATTCAAAGATTGGCCGATCATTGAAAAAATGCCTCGGACGAACCTTCAAACTAATTTTAATAACAATAACCTGGCTTATGTGGTTTACACATCAGGTTCAACAGGCCAACCTAAGGGGGTAATGATTGAACATGGTTCATTGCTAAATTATGTACTTGTATTTAAAGACTATTTTTCAATAACTCAAAACGATTTTGTAATACAACAATATTCAATATCTTTTGATACTAGTATGGAAGAGATATACCCCGCTTTGATAAGTGGTGGCTGCGTTTGCATCATAAAAGACGGAAGGGATGTTGAAAAAATAAAACAATATATTGAAGATGGGCTCGCCACTGTTTTAAGCGCCGCGCCCATGACAATCGAGTGGTTAAACAACAACTTATCAGGTACAGGCCAATTAAGATATGTGATCAACGGGGGAGATGTCCTGTATCCTTCCTCGATTGATCATTTATTTAAAAAAGTTAACATCGTAAACGGTTACGGTCCTAGCGAAACAACCATCGGGGTTACCTATAACAAGGTTAAGAGTATTTCGGAGGCATCATTAATAGGTAAACCCATAGCTAATGTTCGTATATATATCCTTGGGCACCAAAACCAATTACAAGCTATAGGTATCCCTGGTGAGATACATATAGGCGGTTTACAGGTATCGCGTGGGTATTTAAACCGGCCTGAACTAACACATAAGAAATTTGTTCAAGATCCTTTTAACCCCCTATCAGGCTGCCGAATGTATAAAACAGGGGATATGGGAAAGTGGTTAGGCGATGGGAGCATTCAATTTTTAGGCAGAAAGGATGAACAGGTAAAAATTAGGGGTTACAGAATTGAGTTAGGCGAATTGGAGAGTGTGCTACAGCAATATGACCAGGTAAGGCAGGGGGTAGTACTGGCCCGGGAGGATAAAGAAGGTAGGAAACGACTGGTAGGATATATCGTTCCCACGAAAGGTAGCCTGGACCGGGAAGCACTGATTCTGTATTTAAGCAGCAAGCTACCTCAGTACATGGTACCGGGTCTTTGGGTAGAAATAGAGAAGTTGCCTTTAACCCCAAATGGCAAGATTGATCGGAAGGCACTCCCTGACGTGGATGCAAGTGAAGAGGCGCTAAGTAAGCAGTACCAGGGGCCACGAAATGAAGTGGAAGCAAAACTGTGTGTCATTTGGCAGGACTTGTTGGAAGTGGAAAGGGTCGGCATTCATGACAACTTCTTTGAACTGGGCGGAGATTCCATTATCACTATTCAGATCAGCAGCAGAGCTAAGCGTGCAGGATATGAGATACGACCAAGAGACATTTTCTTGTACCAGGACATAAGTCGTTTATCAGCAGCAATAATTAATAATTCCACTGCTTCTGCTTTTCAGGCAGAGCAGGGAGAGTTGTTAGGTGAGTGTAGTCTTTTACCTATTCAGCAATGGTATCTCGAAAAGGAAAATGATAATCCACTGATATCTTACTATAACCAAAGCATGCTTGTGGGTATTCATAAAGCTGTCACATTGGTAGAACTCACAGAAGCACTTCGTATAGTTATTATAAAGCATGATGTGTTACGTTTCGTTTACAAGCACAGCGTATCAGGATGGACGCAGATCTATGGAAGTAGTCATTTAACGGTAACAGAATGCGATTTTCGTAGTGAACCAATTGCCTCTTTATCATCAACAATATCAAACAAAGCAAGCGATTATCAAGCCGGTTTAGATATAGAGAAAGGGGATCTGTTAAGGGTGGTCCTATTCCAAACTCCGAACGAGCAGCCGGACAATCGTTTATTATTGGTTATTCATCATTTAGCAGTAGATGGAGTATCATGGCGTGTACTACTGGAAGATCTGGAAGTATCGATAAACAGTATAAGGAATAGCGAGAGTTTAAATTTAGGGCGCAAAAGTAGTTCTTACCGTGATTGGTATAACGCTTTAAAGGAGTATTCAAACCACCCTCGTTTGTTATCGCAGCAAAGCCGCTGGCAAACAGTGGTAGAGAATGCAAAACCTCTACCAACGGACTTGATCTCTGACCAAGAAGTTAAGTTTCGAGATTGGGATGTAGTTACAGTGAAACTAAACGTAGTTCAAACCCAATTGTTATTACAGCAGGTTCCACTAACTTATCATACTGAAATTAATGATGTGTTACTGGCGGCCTTGAGCAAGGTGCTTGTTACATGGACTGGGAACAACAAAATATTGATAGGCTTGGAGGGGCATGGCAGAGAGGAGTATATTGGTGAAGGAATCGATTTAAGTCGGACTGTGGGCTGGTTCACGACGATTTATCCTCTATTGCTTGAATCTGTATCAGAAGAATCAGAGGGAAGTTTGCTTAAAGCCACTAAAGAGCAGCTAAGGCAGATACCGGATAAGGGATTAGGGTATGGTGTGCTCAAGTATTTTAATAAATTAAAGGAGTTAAATATAGAAGCAGGCAAGGATCCGTGGGATATAGTATTTAATTATCTGGGACAGTTTGATAACGTCATAAGCCAGAGTAATTTGTTTACGAGGTGTGAAGAGTCTCCTGGCAAAGAAATTAGCGACTCTCACCGTATATCCGAAAAGATTGCAGTAAATAGTCTAATATCAGGAGGTGAACTCAAGCTTGATTGGGGCTACAGCAGGAAGCACTACCGAAAGGAGACAATCGAGCAGTTAGGTCAATCCTACATTATTCAGCTGGAAGAGTTGATTAGACATTGCCTGAAACAGGGCGAAGAAGGATCGGCGTACACTCCATCAGACTATGGGTTAGAAAAGGAGGTGAGCTACAAGGAACTGGATAGTTTCCTGGAAGGGAAGAGGACTTCGATCGAATCTCTTTATCGTTTGAGCGGGCTGCAGGAGGGTATGCTGTTTCATAGTCTTTATAATGAAGGGGCTAATGCGTACGTATTGCAATTTGTATGCGAGCTGCCTGGTGTTAGAACGGATATATTTCTGAAGAGTTGGGACTCTTTAATTCGCCGGCATAGTATTCTGCGTAGCGCTTTTTATTATGAAGTTTTTGCTATCCCTATACAATGCGTCTATCGGCAGGCAACTCTCCCTGTTGAGGAACTTGATTATCGGCATATGGAGTCTGTTGCTCAACAGGAGGCCTTACAAGTATATGAAGAGGCAGACCGAAATAAGGGCTTTGACTTTACACAGCCTCCCCTCATGCGTTTGGCGCTCATTAGGATAGAAGAGGAGCGTTACCATATGGTTTGGACTTCGCATCACATCTTATCCGATGGCTGGTCATTGCCGCTAATAATAGAAGAGTTGCAGAGTACTTACGCATCTCTGTTAGCAGGAATAGAGCTCCATACGCAGGAAGAAGATAGTTACCAGGATTACATTCGTTATATAGAAAGCCGGGATAAACACAAGGAAGAGGAGTATTGGCGGACTTACATGTCCGGGATTGAACGGCCCGTTCTTTTACCCTTTATACATTCCGCGTTAGATCGAACAAAAGGGATTGGTCATTATGAAGAAGAGAGCCTTCATATTGACAAGGATTTTACTGCTAGAATAAATGAGTATGTTCAGCGTAGGCAGTTGACGCTCAACACGCTTATTCAAATGGTTTGGTCTTACTTGCTCTATCGCTATACGGGCGAAAGTCATGTGACCTTTGGGGTAACTGTATCGGGTCGTCCCGAAGAATTAGCCAATATAGAACGTAGGGTAGGAATGTATAGCAATACTTTGCCTTTTCACACCAAGTTTAAGGAAGATAGAGTAGTGGATCAGTTCCTTCATGATCTTCAGTTGGATCAGGTATACAGTCGACAATATCAGTACAGTAGGTTAAATGACATTCAGCAATGGGTGCACGTGCACGGAGATCTGTTTGACAATATAATCGTCTTTGAAAATTACCCGATTAGCAAGGTGGTGTTTTCAAACGACCAGGATTTGCAGATTAAGGAACTGAGGATGAATGAACAGTCCAATTATCCTCTTTGCATAACAATAGTTGCCGCGGAGGATATCCTGATAGGGTTTAATTATAACACGCGGTTACTGGAAGAATATTATGTGAAGCAGATGACCTGCCACTTTAGGCATGTATTAACACAGATAATTGAGGGGGCACCGAATCAACGTATAGGAGAGTTCGAGTTACTGAGTAGGCAAGAGCAGCAGCAGTTGCTGGAAGAGTTCAATGGTTCTACAAAAGCTTATTCTATGGACAAGAGCATTGTAGATTTATTTGAACTGCAGGTTGCACTTACTCCTGATAATATTGCTTTGGTCTTTGAAGGGCAGCACCTAACCTATAGGGAGCTTAATGAGCGGGCCAACCAGATGGGGCATTACTTGAGGAGCAAGGGAGTAAAAGAGGAGACGCTGGTGCCGATATGTATAGAACGATCATTTGAAATGATAGTGGGTATCCTGGGCATTCTTAAAGCCGGAGGGGCATATGTGCCTCTTGATCCTCAGTATCCACAAGAACGAATAAATTATATGCTCCACGACACGTCTGCCTCGCTTGTTGTAAGCAGTAAAGAGAGCCGTTCGAGGCTGCCCATGGCTACCAGGCGCGAGGTGGTAGAAGTAGATGCAGACTGGGCTAACATCAGCTATTACTCAAAAGAAAAGGTACCAGCATCTCTTGATCCACACGACCTGGCTTCTGTCATCTACACCTCTGGTTCTACGGGCTCACCTAAGGGAGTGATGATTGAACATAAAAGCGTTATAAGCTTGGTAAAGGGAATTAGCTATGTATCTCTAACTAATAAAGACGTTTTACTATCGACGGGTTCTTTCTCCTTCGATGCAACCACGTTTGAATACTGGGGCATGCTTTTGAATGGAGGACAGTTGGTTTTATGCACTGAAAACCGCTTGCTGGATAGTGAGCTGCTTAAAGAGGAAATAATAACGAGAAAGGTGAATAAAATGTGGTTTACATCCAGCTGGTTCAATCAACTCGTTGATCTTGATATTAGTGTTTTCAGTAGATTGGAGACACTAATAGTCGGAGGGGAAAAACTGTCAGAACATCATGTTGAAAAGATAAGACGAAGCTATCCTCATATTGCTATTATCAATGGCTATGGGCCCACAGAGAATACGACTTTCTCCTTGACCTATAAGATTACGGAAACCGAGATAAATAAGCCTATTTCAATTGGCCGTCCTTTAAGTAACCGAAGCGTATACATATTAGATAAGGAAGATCGTTTAAACCCAATAGGCGTTGTTGGGGAAATCTATATAGCAGGTGATGGTTTAGCCCGCGGTTACTTAAATAATGAGGTACTGACCAGGCAGAAATTTGTCTCCAATCCTTTCAGTAAGGAAACTGGAGCCCGCATGTATAAGACCGGAGATTTAGGAAGGTGGCTGCCGGATGGCAACATTGAATTTGTAGGTCGTGTGGACGATCAGGTAAAAATCCGGGGTTATCGTATTGAGTTGGGAGAAATTGAAAGCGTGCTTCAGCAGTGTGAGCAAGTTAAGGAGGCTGTAGTGCAGGCGCGCGAGGATAAAGAAGGCACGAAACGACTGGTAGGCTATGTAGTGCCTCAGGAAGGAGGATTAAACCGGCAGGAGCTAACGCAGTATTTAAGCAGCAAGTTGCCTCAGTATATGATACCTGTTCAATGGGTAGAACTGAAGCAATTTCCTTTAACTGCAAATGGCAAGATAGATTACAAGGCTTTGCCTGGTGTGGATGCGGCAGACGCTTTAGTTAATCAATATGCACCTCCGCATAATGACGTGGAAGCAAAGTTATGTGTCATTTACCAGAAGGTGTTGAAAGTGGAAAAGGTCGGCATCTATGATAACTTCTTTGAATTGGGAGGCGATTCAATCAAAACGATCCAGGTAGTTGGGCAAGTCAAAGGTCTCGGATATACATTACAAGCGAAAGATTTATTCCATTTCCAAACAATCGAAAAGCTTTCAAAAGCCATAATAACTCAATCAGCAGCGGGCGTGATAAAGGATCCGGAATTAGAGCATTATTTTCAAAAACAAGAAAAAGAAGTATCGTTTTCGAATAATTATGCTAACTCTCTTATTCCTGCAAGGATTGAGGGTAGTAAGACGCCTTTATATATGGTTTGTGGTGGTGCAGGGACTGTGTTTAAATTTAAACCATTAATTGATATGCTGGACTCCGACCAGCCGGTATATGTATTACAACAGCCAACAGATACAAAAGATTTGGAAACGTTTCCGGTCGATATAAAAGGTATAGCGGCATGGTATATTAATGCAATATTGGTGCAAAATCCTTATGGTCCATACGCATTATCTGGTCATTGTCTGGGTGGAATTGTTGCCTTTGAAATGGCAAAACAATTGGAAGCAATGGGTAAAAAGGTAGCGTTATTAGCTATGTTTGATACAATTATTGAAGAAAGTGAAAAGCGTGAACCAGCAACATTCAGAAATTTCTTTTACGGACCTGATTTAATAAAAGATTTCCTTTTAAAAGTTCATTCAAAAGTTCACTTTGAAACTTTTTTGTTTACAAAACATACGAAGTACGCCATTCAATATAAGATTAATAGCATAAAGAATTTAATTACTAAAATTTTCGGCTATAAGACAAATAAGAAGGAAAACAGTGAATTTGAAATTTTCGCCAGGTTAGAAGATATGTTTGAATCAGCTTATCTAAATTATGAGATGACAGCATATAATGGAGAAGTAGTGATATTTTATGCAAAAGATCATTATTATTTTATAGATAGTGATAACAATATAAATTATAAGAAGCTTGATTTGAGTGATAGCATCAAAAGCGGATGGAAACGGTATGCTACGTCACCGATATTTCATGAAATAGCAGGTGAACATTCTACTATATTTGAGCCGGACATTGGTGGCAAAGAACTTGCTCAAAAATTACAAGAAGTCCTTAACAGGTGTACTAAGTAAATTGATAGAACTGTTGAATAATAATCAATTTAAGTAGGTTATTTTTTAGGTGAATACAAAAAAGCGTTGTCGGTGAATTTGTACATGATGGTTATCAACGTTTCTAATAGCAAATAGAATTTAACTTTCAAAAAATATTACATTAAAATACGAACGGGGGTTGTAAATGATACACGTCTTTTTCAATATTCTTGGCGGGAGATTAGAAAGTAAGCGTTTCAACCAACTATTAAAACAACTTCCACCTATTTTTCAAGCCCAAATCTTGAAATTCAAGAGATGGCAGGAAATGCAAAGAAGTTTAATTGCGAAGATTCTGCTAATAAAAGGCCTTAAACAGATGGGCCTCACCTCATATTTATTAAGTGATTTGAAATTAACGGAGTTTAAAAGACCATACTTTGATAGTTTAATTGATTTCAATATTTCACATTCCGCCGATTACATTATTTGCGCAATTACTAAAACAGGCAAGATTGGGGTTGACATCGAAGCGATACAAAATATTCCGATCTTAAGTTTTGAAGACCAATTTTCTTCAAAGGAGTGGGATAGCATTTTACAAGGTGAGAATGTCCTTCAATCTTTCTACATACTCTGGACCCAGAAGGAAGCTTTTTTAAAAGCGATCGGCACAGGCCTCTATCTTCCACTGGATAAAATAACTATTAGCGATAATAAAATAGACTGGAATAATGAAGAATGGTTTCTGCATCAAATAAAAATAGATGATAGATATGTTTCTCATTTGTCTACAAATATTCTTTCGCCAACAATTGTAGTTGAAAAAATGAATTTAAATTTCGAAGGCGATATGAAGTATATAAAATTTTGAAAATGGAATTTGTTCTAGCCGTAATTCCTTTTTATAAATGATCTTTCAAAAGTTAATAATTGCTAATCGATAATTTCACTTCTCCGATTCTTCCGCTGATACTAATTGCCTGCCTATTTATTAAAAAATGACATTTATACGGTTTTCGGGTGAGGGTGGATATAGGTGGAGCGATACGGGCGCTGCAACAAAGCGGTAGCCTCTGCGTCATTTACGATCTCCCGCTTTTGTGGATCGTAGATCAGGGGCCGTCCCAATTTCATAGACATATTAGCAATGATGCAACTTGCCGTAGAAATATGTCCTTGCTCAATATCCGCGACCGGCCGGTTTCCTTTTTCAATGGCAGCCAAAAAATCAAGCATGTGCAGCCTTGTAGCCGGTGCCGCATTGAGTTCTATTTTCGGCTCGGTTGGTTCGGTCAAATCTTCCGGATATTTTTCTTTTTCATACACTACATCTTTATGAATCTTACTTCCACTTTTTTCATTAACAGGAACAAAATCGCACTGCATGGTAGAGGCAAACAGAGTGCCCTTGTCTCCGTAAAGTGTAAATGACCAGGGATACTCGGGATTGGCGGGCGTACCCCAACTACGATGTTGCCAGACACAGTTCAAATCATCGTACTCAAAGAGGGCACATTGGGTGTCTGTGATATTAGACTTGCCATCCTTCTCCACATAAATACCCCCGGTGGAACTAATACGTTTAGGCCACCCCAGCTTAAGCATCCAACGGACGGTATCAAACATGTGAATGCACATATCACCCATAATGCCATTGCCATATTCCATAAACGTACGCCACCATCGAACGTGTGGCAACCCGTCGTAAGGGCGCAATGGAGCTGGCCCCGTCCAGGTTTCATAATCAAAAAATGTAGGCACAGGCTGCGTTGGAGGATTCCCATTTGCCCTCATATGAAAATAACAACACATCTCCACATGCGATACTTTGCCTAATAATCCTGCATCCACAATATTATTTTTGGCATCAATGAGATGAGGTGTACTTTTTCGTTGTGTTCCTACCTGCACCACCTTATTATACTTGCGCGCTGCAGCTACCATTGCTTCACCCTCAATTACATCTACACTTATGGGTTTTTGTACATATACATGAGCTCCAGCCTTTATTGCATCAATCGCCTGCAATGCATGCCAGTGGTCCGGCGTGCCTATGAGGACAATATCAAGCTTGTTTTCGGCCAGCATTTTCTTGTAGTCGCCATAGAGTTTAGGTATCTTTTTTGACTTTTGTCTTTGGCTTACTAACTGAGCAGCGGCTTCGAGCTGTTTTTTGTCCACGTCGCAAAGTGCTACCACCTCCACAGGTGCAACCTGTATCAATCGGAATAAGTCGCTTTTGCCGTACCAGCCAGTACCAATAAGCGCTACTGTTAGTGTCTTACCTGGCGACGTTATGTTCATACCATTCACTTGCAGTGCTGTAAGAGCAAGTGTAGCCGTTGCTCCTTTTATAAAATGACGACGGTCAATTGTAAAATTACTCATGGCAAGAAAAGTTAGGGAAGTGTATAACAGATTATGAAAATAAATACATCACAAAAAGTCATGGCCGAAGATTGTTATCCTGCCTTCTGCCAACTTCTAATGAGCAATATACAAATATTCTTTATTTGCCAGGAAATTAATCGCTTCTTAATTGACAAACAGTTTATTGGCTTGAAACATCATAAGTGAAACTCAAATCTATCGAGGCTATGAATAGAATGATTGCCTTTATTTCTCTGATATTAGTAGAAGAAGGGAGAGCTCTACCATCAAGGAACATGAGGTGCAAAATAAACTACCAAAAGGTAAATTGATACGGTTTGACACTAAACTAAAATGAATTACTGCATTAATTGTCCTGCCCGCTGATGTGGCTCAACATTGACAAGGGCACATTTTTCTTATCTGTAATTATGACTTCTTTTCACCATAATTAAACATCCATTGTACGCTGTACCTTGTCTGTGCAGCTGCCAAAATAATCTCCCCAAAACATGTCCTGAAGATCCATTGTCACATTTCCACCCTGCGATAATTTATCAAATAATTCTTTTGTCTCTTTTCTTGTACTTGGTTGAAGATTTATGTAACTATTATTGCCGAAATTTACTTTGAAGCCCATTGACTCGGGAGCATCAGTACCCATTAAAGTATGACAGTCAAGTATACGCAATTCAACATGCATAACAAGATTTTTATCCTTTGGAGTTATCGGAGGACTATCGGGCGCTTCTGGAATATCACCAAATCTCATTATGCCTGCTCCAAAAAACTCACCGCAAAAACGCTTTTGTAAAAGTTGAAAGCTTACCGTGTGGTACGGGGAAAATTTAAATAAGTACTAACGCTGGCCATCATATAAATTTTATGATTAGTAATTCCGTGAAAAATTCTGAATGCATAAAGATATGTTTCGAAAATATGATGTATAGAGTGAGAAGCCGACAATACAAGGGTTAAATGCGACAAGCATTTTCTTTGAAAAAATAAAGAGAAAAGATGCGGCACAATGAACTTCTTACATCACTTCGTAAATTAATTGTTTGCGACCTTTTAAAAGGCTTTTTGCCTCTTCAATTTCATTTTTTTTACCTCAGTAAGTAATATTTGGCCGATATGCAATCCAAAAGGCTACAACTTAATCATCGATTAATTGATAGGCAGAGGCCCAGAAATCGTGGGTGATAGGAGCGAGTTTCAGTACGTCGGGCCGGCGCTGAATCATGAGTACGCCCACCAATTCCTCTTTTGGGTCAACATACCAGGATGTGCCAAAGGCTCCGTCCCAGCCAAAACGACCAGCGAATTCGCCAAGATCTGTGTCTTTGGTTGTGACACCGAGACCGAGACCCCATCCGCGAGTATCCCAGAAGCTCGCAAAGAAGGGCGAAGAAGACTTCTGCTCTGCAGTAATCTGGTCTAGGGTCATCAATTGGATTGATGGCCGGGAAAGTATGCGTTTCTGGCCATAAGAACCCTTGTGCAACATCATAAGTGCGAAGGCAGCCATATCATCAATGGTGGAGACAAGGCCTCCAGCGCCAGCTTCGAATTGGGGTGGCTGTGAAACTTGTCCACCGCGCGCTTCATCCAATACAACAAGTTTTCCTGTTTTAATATCTGTTCCATAGCAGGTCGGAAGCCTGTCAATTTTGACTTCCGGTACATAAAAGCCGGTGTCCTTCATGCCGAGTGGTTCGAAAATATGATCATGAAGAAATTGGCCAAGCGATTGGCCCGCAACGCGGCTGATCAGCACGCCCAAGATTTCCGCACTCATATGGTACAGCCATCTCTCGCCTGGTTGAAAAGCGAGTGGCAGGTTGCCCAACCGTTTCATAAACTCATCCTGTGAGCCAGGAAATATCCACTCAGTCAGTGGGAGCTGTGCTTCCGCCATTGCCCTTTGCATTGGGCAGGTTGGCGAGATGAACGCCACTTCGCCATATCCCGAACGAAAGGTGAATAGATCGCGGAGAGTAATGGGCCGATTTGCTTGTACAGTGTCGTCAAGTTGACTGTCGATGGTCCTGAGGACTTTTCGGTCCTTCAGTTCTGGTAGCCATTCGTCAACAGGGTCCTCGAGCCTTAGTCTGCATTCTTCCACCAGTATCATTGCAGCGACAGCTGTAATCGGCTTTGTCATAGATGCAAGCCGAAAAATGGTATCTCGCTTCATTGGTGCGTTGTCGTTGAAGGCCATGGTGCCCATCACCTCCACATGCTCCTGCCCCCGGTGGTGTACGAGAGTTACAATACCGGGGGCCCATCCGTTGTCAATATAGCGCTGCATGGCTGCTCGCATTCGCGCGACGCGCATTGGAGAGAAATTGCCGTTGTTGGCTTCATACGACCGTTTGAACGTCTTTTTATTCTTCCAGGAATGAAGTTTTTGTTCTTGCATAAACGAGAGTTTTTTATCAACGGACAAATGAAAATTATAAACAAAAATTCTTTACAGCCTGCTTTTTGCCTTGATATTTAGCAGCTATTGGCATAATTTGTACACAAACTTTTACATTAATTCAACACAGCTCTAACTTTAAAGCCTTTGTTGTATTCCTGGTTCAGTCAAAATTCATTGCTTTTTCTACTAAAGCGTTTATTGAGTGACCTGTTTGTGTTCTTCCATTTCTCTTTTCAGTTTTTTATACTCCTCCTCTTCAGAAAGCAACCGGGAAGGACGATAATCGAACATATAATGGAAAAACAGGCCAACGCCCCAGCCAGCCAGCGGCCAAACTGGCCAGGGGTAACCCTTGCCGGTAACAAACCACAAGATCCATAAAACAGAATTTATCACACAATAAACAATCAAGTGTGTTCTGAACTCGACGCGTTTGCGGGCAAGTTCATGCAATTGGGTATCAGTTGGAGATTGCATAATAATGTTTATAAAAAAGTGAAGTAATATTTAAGGATAAAGTTACTCTTCGATTACACCTCTATCAATGCTTGCCGTCAGTGTTTCATATGTTTGTAGACATCGATTTGATTAACTGAGCTTAGAGTTATTTTCAGGGGAAAATTGGCAGATTCTGATTCTGCACTTGAAATTCCTGATACCCTCACTACTGTTTATAAATTTGAAGGCTTAATGTTCAATGGGAACAAGCCCAGGGGATAGATGGAGGACGACAACATGGAACCTCTTTTATTGACGGATGTGGCATACCGTAAGAAAACTAATTGTTAGCCTAACCGCTTACAACACTTCATGTTTTCTGATTTTTACAACAACAGATTTAGAAGTTGGCTGGTTACTTATATCTGATACGCAGTCAATAGGAACAAGTACATTGGCTTCAGGATAATAGGTAGCAACACATTTTTCTGGTATATTATATTCAACAATAATGAATTTATGAGCCGCCCGTTCAACTCCATTGTAAGTGCTAAGCAAGTCCACTACGTCACCTGCTTTTAAACCTGCCCGTGCAATATCGAGTGCATTCATAAATACCACACGTCGTTCATTGAAAACGCCCCGGTATCTGTCGTCAAATCCATAAATAGTTGTGTTGAACTGGTCATGACTGCGAATGGTCATCATCATTAGTTCGTCATCTTTCGTTACCGGAACATGCAGATCTGTAATTGTAAAATTTGCTTTATGATTTAAGGTATCAAATTGCCGTATGCGTGTACCATTAGGTAAATAAAATCCTCCTTTTAGCCGTACACGTTCATTATAATTTTCAAATCCGTTTATTACTTTCTCAATGTCATCCCGAATATTATCATAGTTTTTTTCATACTTATCCCAGTTTATTACCGACCGGCTGCCAAGAGTAGCTTTTGCCATTCTGCACACTATTACCGGCTCGCTTAATAGTCAGATACCGGTTTCAATACTCCTTTTGACATTTGTACTACTCCCATTGAGTTTTCACAGGAAACAAAATGAACGGCGCCATCATGTTCATCTTTGTCAGAACGGCCGAGGCACGGTAGAATTAGTGCTTCTTTGCCGTGAACCAAATGGCTTCTATTCAGTTTGGTTGAAACATGAACAGTAAGGTCACATCTTCTCAATGCTTCTGCAGTGTAATTTGTGTCTGGAGTAGCAGATAGGAAATTACCGCCCATAGCAAAAAACACTTTGGCTTTTCCTTCAAACATAGCATGAATGGACTTCACAACATCATATCCATGTTCTCTTGGCGGATCGAAACCAAAGACTTTTTTTATCTGGTCGAGTAACGCCGGGTGTGGTTTATCAAATATACCTACCGTCCGGTCACCTTGTACATTGCTATGTCCGCGAACAGGACAAGTTCCCGACCCGGGTTTGCCAATACTGCCTTTAAGCAATAACAGGTTTATAAACTCACGAATGGTATCTACAGCATTTTTATGTTGCGTAATACCCATTGCCCAGCAAATAATGATCTTGGTTTTGTCTTTCAAAACCTCAACCACTTCTTTGATTTGATGCAACGAAATACCTGAAGCCTCAGCAAGATAATTTAGCTCGTATTTTTTTGCCTGCTCAATAAACTCTTGGTACCCTGCAGTATGTTCTTTTATAAATTCGTGATCAAATACCCTTCCCGGATTTCGTTCTTCTTCTTCTAAAAGCAGATGTTCAATAGCTTTGATTAAAGCCTGGTCGCCGTTTATCTTAATTTGTAAAAATATATCTGTAAGTTTTGTATCAATTCCCAATACACCTTTAAGTTTTTGAGGATTGCTAAAACCAAGTAGCCCTGTTTCGTGTAATGGATTTACAGATATTATAGTAGCGCCATTAGCCTTGCCTTTTTGCAATGCAGTAAGCATTCGTGGGTGGTTAGTACCGGGGTTTTGTCCTATAATAATAATTACTTCTGCTTCGTAAAAGTCTTCAAGCTTTGCCGATCCTTTACCAATACCGATAGCCTGAGCAAGCGCAAAACCAGAAGATTCATGACACATATTGGAACAATCCGGTAAATTATTAGTGCCGTATTCTTTGGTAAACAGTTGATACAAGAAGGCGGCTTCATTACTGGTACGACCGGAGGTGTAAAATACTGCTTCATTAGGGCTGGAAAGGCTGTTTAAATGGAAAGCTATTTTTTTAAATGCATCATCCCAACTGATGGGCCGATAATGGTTAGAGCCTTCATCCAAAAACATGGGTTGGGCAATGCGTCCATTTTTCCCAATATGATAATCATCAAGGTCAGATAGTTCCTTAACAGAGTGTTTTGCAAAAAAATCTGGCCGCAAGCTTTTAGTGGTGGCTTCGTCAGCAACCGCCTTTGCACCGTTCTCACAATATTCCGCAATTGCAGAACGATCGTCATCGGGATCTGGCCATGCACACGACGGACAATCAAAGCCAAGTTTTTGATTAAGCGCTAACAATGCTCTCACTCCGCGTGCAACACTCATCTCGCCAAATACATGTTGCCCACTGTGATAAACAGCTTTAAGGCCTGCAGCAACAGTACTAGGTTTTTCGATCTTTAAGTCTCTAAGCTCTTCGGGGTTTTCTGCTTTAGGCTCATCAATTTCCTCTTCTTTCATTGTTAACAGACCTTTAGAGGGTTTTCAAAATAATCGGATTGATCTTCTGTTACTGCAGCATCTATACATTTAAAATCTTTTTCCAGTAAGATATACAAATACTTTCCATTATTTAAAAGCATGTTATGATCAATGCCTACCAGGTCTGTAGACGACCACTGCTTTAACAAATCAGCAGGAACAAATAAAGTGAGGTTTCCACTGGTAAAATCTGCAGACATGGTTCCATCATGTTTGCTTTTTACAGCATAAATTAAAGTACTGTTTTCAAATTCAGTTCTTTCTTCAACGTAACCTTCTTTTGCAAACAACTCCACTTCTGATTTGGAGAGCCTTACGCGCACAGAATTACCCTTTATACGTATTTTCATAAGCTGATTTTTATTCTATGTGAGCCCGTATAGATATTAAATGCCTGATCCCTTAAAAAACCAATAAGCGTCATTCCAAACTCTTCTGCCATTTGCACTGCAAGGCTTGACGGTGCCCCTACTGCAGCCACAATTTTAATTCCTGCCATCCATGCTTTTTGTATTAACTCAAAACTCGCCCTTCCACTTAATAATAAAAGGGATTTATTTAGCGGAAGTGTGTTATCGATTAGGGCTGCGCCGATTAGTTTGTCTAATGCATTGTGTCGCCCAACGTCTTCCTTGGTTAGGAGTAAGTTACCGAAGGTGTCAAAAAGCGCGCATGCGTGCAGGCCGCCTGTATTTTTGAAAATTTCCTGTTGGGTTCGCAAAGTGAGCGGAAGCGAATAAATAATTTCAGATGGAAATTGGAAATTATCATTTTTTTCGACAGGCAGCCGGCAAACTGTTCTTACAGCCTCTATAGATGATTTGCCACAAACGCCGCAGCTGGAAGTGGTATAGAAGTTTCGTTCAAGCTTACTTAAATCAAGTTGCAGATCATCTTTTATTTCAACACGAACAACATTTTCATGTAGACCATTACAATGTTTAATGCCTATTATATCCGCGGCATTTTTTATTATTCCTTCAGTCAACAAAAAGCCTGTTGCAAGCTCAAAATCATTTCCCGGTGTGCGCATCGTCACAGATATACTCTTCTGAATTTTTTTTGCAAAAGCACTATAGCTTATACGTATTTCCAACGGCTCTTCTGCGGCAAGCATATCGTCTACTTTCTGTATGCCAGCAACATTTACTTTAAAAATAGATGTAGATAAAACTGGGCTTCTTACCATTTGTTGTAAGTTTTATTTAGAAAATTTACTTATGGAAAGTTCCGTTTTTTATTGATTGCCTCGCTTAATAATTTTTTTATCTATAATTCTTCATTATTTAAAAGAAGAAATACCATTTCGTCCATTCCTGTAACTTTTGCCTTTAATTATGCACCCGCCAAATGCTTTTTTTTAAAAAAAAATCTTAGTAGTCAAAACACCTATTACTGAATTAAGGCAATTTTAGTGGGAATTGAATCTAAACTATAGTATGGGTAGGTTATTTCATTTCCATGTACACTCACTATTCGAAAACCAGATGAATCTGCTCCTAATGGTTTACCTATAGGCCCTGTTGTAACTACTTTTAAATTTCTATAGCTACCAGTTGCATTTTTGTGGAGGTGCCCGGCAAATACATATTTTACTCCATATTTATTTAATAAATCGATATATTGCTTTCGCCGTTTAGACGGAATGTTGAAATATCCATCTTCTTCGTTAGGTTGATTAACAAACCAGGGAATATGTTCAAACACAACAATATTAGTGTTTTTCATTTTTGACCATTTTTTAAGAGTTGAGCGCAGCCATGCATCCTGCTTAACAGATTCTTCCGGTACAAGAGATGGATCAAAGAATAGTGATGAATTAAGAATTATCGCGTACAGGTTTTCATATTTGAAAGAATAAAAGTCTGCTCCAAAATTTTTTCGGTAATCTGTCAGAGACGATGCACTGGGCGTATTACCTTCATCGTGATTGCCTGCAACATTATAAAGTGGAATGGAAGGATCTAGCTTAGCAATGATTCGTTTATATTCGGCAATTTGAACCGTGTCTGCGGTACGGTTTACCAAATCGCCACAAACTATCACAAATGCAGGATGTAAACGATTAGCAGCCTCTATAGCTTTCTCAGCATTTATTGTCTCTTTGGCAAAACCGTGATTATCAGTAAACATTCCAAACTGGGGATCAGACATTTGAAAAAAATAAAACGGTTTCGCAGTACCTGCAATATGTGCAGATCTACATGCATACATAGCCGTAATCAAAAAAATAATTATAAAAAGATAAAATTTGTAAATAAAACTTTCTTTCTTAAAATTCATTTTAGTACTATTTTAATTAATTGATTAGGCATTGTCTCTTGCATCTGTTACTACTTTTGAAAAGAAATGCGGTTTAAGAATAAAATAAAGTTCTGAAGGCTTCATAAATTCTTTTTAAGCGTCAGTTTCAAATTATAATACATCTCCACAAGAGTTTGTTTTCCATTTCAAAGCTAAACATACCATATCCGGAAATATACCTACGCCTTATAAAATAGGTTCTTTCAGCGCTTCTAACATCACTAATAAAGTTTTTTGAAGCATTTTATTACATCCGCTATAATTCCTTTTATTCTCACTGCAAAAGAGCAAGTATTATTAACAGCAAGCAACCTTTTCTCTTAATTAAAAATCAAATAATAAAAACAATTGTATGAAAAAAATTTTACTATCTGCAGCGATTTTATTAGCATTAAATGTAAATGCTCAAAAGGTAAAAGATGATCACCTGTTTATTCAGGCTGGTACAGGTATGCAGGACAACATGATCCGTTTAATTAGCGATATTGGAGTGCAGATAAGGAATACGCACAGGTTTACTCTTTATGCTGAAACATTTCAAACGGAAAGATATAAGAAAGACGGGTTGGGTTACAGAAAATTCTTTTTGGGTACGCGGTATAGTTATATAATAAACCTGAGCGAAAGGTTTGCAGTAATACCTAATATGGGAATAGATGTTAGGTTAAGTGGATCGCAAATGATCTCGGTGAGGCCACAAATAGCAATGCAAGGGAGTATTGCAAAAAGAGTATCATTATTTACCAGTGCAGGATACCAGATATATAATACCGGATTAAGAAAGTATAATCCACGGTCACGTGTAGAAGCGGGAGTGAATATATGTTTCTAAAGATAGTGAAGGCTTTTTGAATACTAATGAAGGAATTGAGACTAAACGCCATTTACCTTTTATTCATTATTATTAAACCAGTAACAATTCTGATTCCTATACAGGATCAACATCTGGAATAATAGTTACACTGCGATATCTTTTATTAGATTGAATAATTGCAATTTGTTGCCAAATATCCTGTTTGCATTGTCTTATGAATTGTGTGTCTTTTGGCAGCTTCAGCAACAACTCAAACAGGTATTGGTTTCTTACACGGTTTACGGCTGGCTCGGCTGGTCCGTTAACAAAAGTTGGATATTTTTCAGTCAGAAACCGTCCTAAAATATTCGCAGCTTCTTCAGCAATATTCCTATCCTTGTGTTTACATATTAATTGAATAACTCTTGAATACGGAGGATAAAAAAAACGTTTTCTGTTTACAATTTCAAATGCATATAGTTCTTCGTAATTATGATGTTGTACAAATTGCAGCACGGGATGGTGGGTATTGCTTACCTGCACTATTACCTTTCCCTGTTCTTCGCGTCTGCCGGCTCGACCGCTTACCTGCTCCATTAGCTGAAAAGCTCTTTCGTTTACTCTGAAATCAGTAAAATTTAATATTCCATCCGCGTCTGCAATGCCTACAAGACTTACATGCTCAAAATCAAGACCCTTTACCACCATTTGTGTGCCGGCAAGAATATCTATTCTTTGCTGTTCAAATAATTTAATAAGCACGTCATGATCATTTTTTCCCCTAATGCTATCATAATCCATTCTTGCAATTTTTGCTTGAGGGAATGCTTCGGTTAAAACTTCTTCCATTTTTTCAGTCCCAAAATTCTTCTGCAAAAAATTATGACTTCCACATGCCGCACAGGTAAGTACCAAAGGGTAAACAGTACCACAGTAATGGCACTGAAGTTTGTTTTTCGCCTTGTGATAGGTAAGTGAAACATTGCAGTGTTCGCATTGTGGTATCCATCCACAAGTTCCACAAATCTGGTAGGGCGAGTACCCTCGCCTGTTCTGAAATAAAATCACCTGTTTTTTTCGTTGGAGTGATTGGTGTATGGCTTCCGTTAGTTGAGGCGATAAAATAATTTTCCCTTTATTTTTTGTAATGATTGTTTTTACATCAACAATCTCTATTAGTGGCATCTGTACATTCCCATATCGCTCTGTAAGCTTCACCAATCCATACTTACCTGACTTGGTATTGAAATAACTTTCGATGGAGGGAGTTGCGCTTCCAAGCAGCACCTTTGCATTAAACAATGAGGCAAAATAAATGGCCGCATCACGACCATGGTAACGAGGTGCAGGTTCCTGCTGCTTGTAAGATGAGTCGTGCTCTTCATCTACAATAATGAGCCCAAGGTCTTTAAAAGGAAGAAATAAAGATGACCTTGCTCCCAGAACGACTTTTGTTTCGCCTGTCTTTATTTTGTTCCATATTTCAACACGTTCATTCGGATTAAATTTTGAATGATATATGGTTATATAGCCTCCGAAATATTTTTGCAGCCTTCTTATTATTTGCGCAGTAAGTGCAATTTCAGGAAGCATGTATAATACTTGTTTTCCTTCCTTAACAGCCTGTTCAATAATTTTTATGTAAATCTGAGTTTTGCCGCTGGATGTAACGCCTTTCAGTAAACAAACTGGTTTGTCGTTTAAAATATTTTTCACATTATCTGCCGCCTCAACCTGTGCGGGAGAGAGTTCAAAATCTATCTTTATATCTTTTGGCAAAGATGGAAGACGGTCAATAGATCGTCTTTCTAACCGTAAAATACTTTTATCGGCCAGGCCTTTTAATTGCGCGGCTGTTGCATTGGCTTTTTTTAAAAGATTTGTTTGCGTCACTTCTCCTTCTGTTTTCTGCAAATGCAGGTAGGCAAGAAGTAATTCCAATTGCTTCGGCGCTTTATTTTTACTCCACTCATTCAAAAGTTTTGCAAGGTTTTCTTCCTGATGATACTCAGCATGAAGATGAATATATGTTTCCAGCTTTTGTTTGTATGTTTCTTTTAAAGCTTCCCATACTATACAAACTTTTTTTTCAATCAGTCTTTTTATAACCGGGTATACATGAGAAACATCTAATATTTGCTGTACCTCACTTAACTTTAGTTCTTTTTTTAGTAAGAGCGCTTCCGCTACAAGATATTCTTCGTCATTTAAAGCAGAAAAATCCTCACCATATTCTTCATTATAAGCTAACGTACTTTCACTCGATAGTTTTAAATGTGATGGCAAAGCTGCCTGCATGACATCTCCCTCGGTGCACATGTAATATTCTGACATCCATTGCCAAAGTTTCAACTGGTTTAAATAAACCAATGGCTGTTCATCAAGCACGTTCAGAATTTCCTTTGGTTCAAATGATGGCGGTTTATTCGTGTGAATAAACTTCACAATACCTGAATATTTCTTATTTTTTAATTCTACTTCCACCCTTGAACCTAGCTGTATATTTTCTTGCAAACGTTTTGGTATCGCCCATGTATAGTTTCTCGGTAGTGCAAGTGGAATAATTACTTCCGCAAAGACGGAAATGTCTTTGTCATTATTGAAAAGAAGAGATTTTGTAGTGTCGGGCATGGCTATAAGAACACAAAATAAGTTGAATTATACTAAATGAAAGTCTGCCGTTATAGAATTTAAGGTCCTTATAGCAATTTTAGGACGATCGACAGTTCTAGCTCAATGTAAAGCACCTTTCACAATTATAGCTTCAAAAACCAATCAGTCAAGAACAAACATTTTTGCTTATCACACCTCCTCAGTTTGTAAATGGTACTTTCGATATCGCCTTAATCCGGCTGTCATAATTTCATGTACTTTCTGTTTTAATGCAGGCAAATCTTCCATTGTCATTCCTTTAACCGAAACTTCATTCATAAATACTACTCTTGAGGGACCTGGAGTTAACGAAAAAATATTTTTATAGGATAATCTTTCAACAGTATCAATAAATAGTAAGGGTTTGATGTTTGTTTCTGTTTCAATCGCGATTCTAAATGCGCCATCATAAAAATCTTTGAGTGGAGCACCAGTTTCGTTAAAAGTGCCTTCGGGAAAAATAAATATAGAAACATGCTTGCTAAGAAAATATCGCATTTCTTCTATGCTTTTAGCCCTGCGTTCAGCATCTCGCCGGTCTACCAGCACCGTCGCACTTCTATAGATAAAGCCAAATACCGGAACTTTTGCCAATTCATACTTTGCAAGCACTCTTACCGGCTGTGTTATGGCCATAAGAATTGGAGGAATATCCATATAAGAAATATGGTTTGCCACAAACACATATTGACTGGCAGAATTATGTGGAGCATCATAAATGGTCTTATGCCTCACACCAATAAAAAAATACCAGAGATAGCCCCATGCTCTGCAAACTTTATAAACAAAATTACCACCTTTAATTTTTCCGAAAAAGGACGCGACTACAACGAAAGGAATGGCCGCAAACATAATGATGACGAATAATAACAGCGCATATACGCAATACAACCATTGAAGCGGCCTCATCAAAGTTTTCATGTAGTGCAAAAATAGTGAGCGTTAGGGCAACACCACAAGTTTATCTACTGACCAGGCTTCGGCTTTTGCGGCAAATAATAGTTTGGTCTGCCGCCATGTTTCTTTAAAAAAAGCTGAATTACGATAGTGAGATAAGGCTGCTTCATTGAGCCAGAGGCTATAAGTAAAAAAGATGTTGGTATCTATATTATCCTGCCATAACTCAAGATGGCAACAACCATCAAAACCTCTTATTTTCTCTTTTCTTTCTTCAAAAAATTCTTTGAACGTTTTAACAGCATCTGCTCTAAATGTCATCTTAACAACTCTTACAAGCATTATTCAAAAAATATTTTTACGGTTTGGTAAAACCATTTGTTTTGCAACGCTATACTTTGTTTTTGCATTGCTTCCGAAAAACCCTGCAGGCCAAAAAGACCCGCTGCATTCCCTTTATTAATAGCAATTTCAAGATATCCTGACGAATTGAAAAAAGCTACCTTTTCGCCTTGCGGAACACAGGCATATGTTTCACTAATTGTATCAATTACTTCATCCCGTTTAAAAACAATTTTAAAGCGGCGGCCATTTCTTTCGCGGTCAAAATCTTCTTTTGTAATGTTTACTATTACGTTTTCAAAATTATCTATATACAAAATTTGTCCTTCCATTGTAGTAGGGCTATTCACATATTTAAGCCTTAGTTTTTCTACTATCGTTACACCGGACTCGCCTATATAATCCAGATCTTTTCCTGCTAAAATTTGCCATAAAGCATTGGCAATAACCTGTGTGCATACAAGAGTAGTAGGCCGTTCATTTTCGGGCAAAGGCAAACCAACAACTTTTTCAGGTTGACCATCAATGATCATTGTTAATAAGCCATTGTCAGCACAGGCAATAAACTGTTTGTTGTGATAGGCCAACAACATTTGTGTGGGTTTCTGGTCAAACATATTTACCAGCACAATGTGAAATGTACCGGGAGGAAAATGTCTGAAGGCGCTATCACAAAAGTATGCCGCCTGCGGATAATTGAAGGATGAAAGCTGGTGCGAAACATCAACAATAGTAAGACTTTCACTCACACTGTATAACTGACCCTTAACGGCCGCTACCACGTAATCCTGCTGACCAATATCGGTAGTTAAGGTAATTATAGACATACTTTTGTTCTTGTATCAACGCTACTGCTTCTTAAATATATTTTTATTCTATTTGTTGAATTTGGTTCTTTTAATATATCTAAACCCATATTATGCTGAACTGGTTCTTTTGCTATTTTACCAGCTTTCCATTTTTGAAATAAAACTTCCTGACCAATTTATCGGTAAGTGAAGGTAAAAACCTGTTCATGAACACCGTGCGCAACCCCAAAAAAGTAAGTACCATTGTTCGCTTTTTTTGCTCTATAGCCTTTAAAATATAACTAGCGCATTGCTCCGCACTCATCATTTTTTCCTCATCCATTGGGTTTTCCTTTTGGGGCTCTGCATTTTTATCTAAAGCCACATTTCGAATATTGCTTGATGTAAAACCAGGACAAACCCACATTACATTGACACCATCATCCATAACCTCGGTTCTTAATGCTTCCAAAAAACCATTAACAGCAAATTTACTGGCACTGTAGCCGGTTCTGCCCGGCAATCCTCTAAACCCTGCTATGGACGAAACACCAATAACAGAACCTTTATTTTTGGTAATTTCAGTGAGGGCAAATTTTGTACAATATACAGTACCCCAAAAGTTTACATCCATTAAAGCCCGTAAAGTATCCAGTTCAACTTCGCTAAACAATGCACGCATAGAAACCCCTGCATTATTTATTAAAATATCAATAGTGCCAAAAGTTTTTATAACAGAGTCAATAAATTTACGGCAATCAGCTTCTTTACTTACGTCAGTAGTCACAACATGCAATGGTCTTCCTGCCTGAGACGTTTGCAGCTCGTATAACTTTTCATAATTGCGTCCACAAGTTGCCACCCGTGCTCCTTTCTGCAACAAAAGTTCAACCAGCGCTTTACCAATTCCACCGCTTCCCCCGGTCACAACAACAACTTTATTAGCATAGTAAGACATAACTTGCAGATTGAATTTGCAAAAGTAACAGATTGCTCTTTATAAAACTTTAATAGGAATATCTATAAGAAACGAAAAATGTTTTACAAAAAATTTGGCAGGTAATAGTCGTAACCCTATTTTTGCACTCCGAAAACAAAAAGGGCAGTTGTTCCAAACTTGTTAGAGGAAGATTCCGTAGCTCAGTTGGTAGAGCAATACACTTTTAATGTATGGGCCCTGGGTTCGAGTCCCAGCGGGATCACAGATAGGTAGTCAAAATCGCTTAAAACCTCATAAATACTATTTTTATGAGGTTTTTTTATGGGAAAATCTTTCAGAATTGCTCAAAAAAGCACAAAGTAATCGAGAGTAAATCGAGAGTCGGGATTTTGAAAACAAGTGACTCTCGATTGTTTTAATAACTCCCTGTATTTCAACCCGTTCAATTATTGAACATCTTGCTCATAGCTCACTTTGATACTAATTTTAATAACCGCAAAAATTAGTCGAATGAACAAGAGCTTTAAAATTCACTTTTATTTAAAAAAGCCAAAAAATTATACCAATGGGAAAATGCCCATTTATATGAGATTAACTGTAGATGGTCAAAGAATAGAAGTATCAACACAGAGAGAATGTGAGCCATCAAAATGGAATAAGCAATCTGAGCGGGTAATTGGCAAAAAAGAAGAAATAAACCGATTGAATAGCCGATTGGAATCGTTGCTAAGTAGAATTTATGTAGCTGAAAAGGAACTATCTCTAAGCGGAGAAATAGTTAGCGCTATCGCTATTCGTGATAAATTGATGGGAAAGGAAGATCAGGGAAATATGCTTCTCAAAATTTATAAGCACCATAACCAGGAATTTGAAGAGTTGGTTAAAAGAGAACAGTTCGCGATTGGAACTTTAAAAAAGTTTAGATCTGCTTATAATTCTCTCCATGCTTTTATAAAATCCAAATACAAAGCGGAAGACTATCCTGTTTCAAAGATTTCTCACCAGTTTTTAGCTGATTATGAATTCTATCTAAAAACAACGGAGAATAATCAACACAATTCGGCAATGACAAAGGTGAAGAAATTAAAAAAAATAGTTCGAATATGTGTCGCTAATGGGTGGATGAAACAAGACCCATTTAAATCTTTTAAGGTAACTACGGCAGAAACACACCGAAACTTTTTACTGGAATTTGAACTAAAAAAGATACATGAAAAGCAATTTATTAACCCCCGATTAGAACTGGTCAAAGACATTTTTTTATTCAGTTGCTACACCGGCTTATCATATTCTGATCTGGCTAAATTAACGCCCGATGAAATTGTTAAAGGAATTGATGGAAAGTTATGGGTATTCACTTCACGCACTAAAGTGGACACACTTTCAAGAATTCCATTACTGCCGGAAGCATTGCATATTATAGAGAAATACAAGTGTCACCCCAAAGCGATAGCCAATAAAGTCGTGCTGCCTATTCTTTCAAACCAGAAGATGAATTCCTACCTGAAAGAGATATCTGATTGTAGTGGTATAAACAAAGAATTGACCTTCCACTGTGCCAGACATACCTTCGCAACAACAGTTACGTTAACGAACGGTGTACCAATTGAAACTGTAGGTAAAATGCTTGGTCATAAAAGTCTTCGCACAACAAAAAGAAAAGTATCCGCGAAGCCCCCAATCAAAGCCCCGCATTGTAGTCCTTTTGCGGGGCTTTGTGGTATACTTTTGGGTTGACCGACGTCGCCGTAAGTTTGCTATTGGGAGGTAAGTATCACTTTTCTTTTTGCCGTTATTTTGGTTTTAGTTTTAGTTTTTTTTTCTACCGCTCTTCTTTTGCAACAGTTTATTTGCGAGCAAAAGAGAGCAGTTTTTAAAATTACCTTTTTCATCCTTTATTTACTCTTTTAGCATATCCTTTTTTTGTAGAGGCACATAAGTAT
>NZ_KB893318.1 GCF_000374045.1 Segetibacter koreensis DSM 18137
TCTGACCAGAGAGCGTCGGTAACCATTCCGATGTTTTGCAAAGCGGGGCAATATTGAGAGGTAACATCAGTAAACTTTCCTGCCTGGTTTTTTAATATATAACTTTTGGGTGCTAAAGGATAAGCCNCTGATACTACCCGTCCGCCTACAAACAAATCGAGGTCGCCATCCCCATCAATGTCTGCAGCACGCACACAGGAACCATTAGAAAGCATTTTAGGGAGAGCCGTGGTACTTTTTATAAACTTTCCCTTTCCATTATTAAGATATAACCTGTCCTGGCTGGCCGGATGAGTAGCAGGAAGTTCGTAACTTCCNGTGACGACATACAGGTCAAGGTCCTTATCATTATCGGCATCAAANAGAAGCACTCCTAACTCCTGGGACTGAGGAATATCNTTCTGAATAAAGCGTTTGGTATCTTCAGAGAAATGACCCTTTGCATCCTGCATAAAAAACACACCTGGTTTGCCTGGTGAACCGCTGATATAAAAGTCATCAAAACCATTATTATCTATATCACCAACAGCGATACCGGGACCATACTGGCTGAATTTATGAGGGATGGTGGGCTGAATATTAAAATCAACCACATCTTTTTGCTCATGCTTAAACTGTATTCCATACCCGGCAGCAGCCGATGTAAAAAGAGGAGTTTGGGCAGGTTCAGCAGAGGCGGGTGAAACTTCTGAAGCATCTTTATANGAAAGGGTCAGAGGTTTATCGGCTTTAATGTTTGTAAGNANTTGACTTTTACCATCNGGCCANCGAACACGAAGNGAATCAATATTTGTGTNAGCACCAAGNCCAAAATGAGCTCGTGCATCAACCGTTGAGAGATAACCACGGCAAGGCTGTTGCTCGNATAACTGTTGCTTTCCGTTATAATAAATNCGAACGGAAGCACCTGTGCCGCCTATGTTCATTCCTTTTCCGGCAAGTGTTACAGTAAGGCTATGTTCTTTACCTTTCTGACTAGCAGAGTTAAGGGTATTCTCATAAATAAAAGACGGGTCATTNATGTTGTTAATNACCAGGTCAAGGTCGCCATCATTGTCAAGGTCAGCATAAGCACCACCNTTNGAGAAAGAAGGTTTATACAATCCCCATGCTTTAGTGGCGTTGGCNAACNTAAAGCCACCGGTGTTTTTAAAAGCATAATTCGATATTTTAACAACAGGAAGTTGATTGACTTTTGATTGTGTCGAATTAACAGTACTACCACCCTGGCCGTTATCATAAGAAATATAATCCAAATCGGTCACATCCCTCGGGTAACCGTTGGTAATAATCATGTCGCGATAACCGTCATTATCAAAATCTGCAACAAGGGGATCCCAACTCCAGTCAGTCTGATAAATATCGGCCATAAAGGCAACATCACTAAAAACAGGATGACCTTCAGGTGTCATGCCACAGTTTAGCTGAAGCACATTTCTAATATACTGATGCTGGTAGTTAAACTTTTTATTATTAATATAAGTAATGTAATTATCACCCATTAGCATTCTCTTCTTACGGAGGTTACTTTCGGGCAGCATCTCAAGAGAGATTAAATCTTCAAGACCATCGTTATTTATATCGGCAACATCTGTACCCATTGTGGACCAACCCGTATGCTTGAAGTAGTCAGTAATGCGATCTGTAAAAGTTCCGTCTTTATTATTTATGTACAAAATGTCGTTAGCAACAAAGTCGTTACTGACATAAATATCAGGGTATCCATCAAGGTTGAAATCTGTTATAGATGCCGAGTGACCCCAACCTTCTATTGAAATTCCTGCCTGTCGGGATACATTGGTAAATGTTCCATTTCCGTTATTTCTATAAAGTCTGTCTGTGTTCCTTGCCGAACCGTCAGTTATTTTTGGTCTGTATGCAACAGGAGTACCTCTATCCATCACGTTGGTTACGATATATAAGTCCAGGTCGCCATCGTTGTCATAATCAAAAAAAACTCCCTGGGTGCTGTAACCATCGTCGTCTATTCCATAAGCTTTGGCTGATTCTTTAAAGGTAGGAATACCTTTTTTGTTAAGACCCTGGTTTATGAATAACAGATTTTTTCGCAGAGTAGCATCTTTCAGAAATGTTGAGCTTACATATATATCCAACCACCCATCTCCGTTTATGTCTGCTACCGATACCCCGCTGCACCATTTTCCTTCACTTCCCACACCTGCAGAGTCTGTTATGTCCTCGAACTTTAGCGATCCTTTATTCAAATACAATTTATTGGAAACCATGTTTCCCGAAAAGTAAATGTCTTCTAATCCATCATTATTAAAATCTCCTATACCTACGCCACCACCGTTGTAGATATAGGTTTCGTTTAAAATATTTAATGCATCATTTTCATAAATCGTATTTGTAAAACTAACACCGGTTTGTGAAGATGGAAGTAACCTAAATAGGGTAGTGTCAGCTTTTGAGGAATGCTGAAAATTTCCTTTATCTGCAAAAGGATTCCTTTTGTTCCAGCTAACCAGCAAAACCAACAAAAGCAACGATAAAAAAGGAATAAGTGATTTTGAATATTGTAACATTGTCTCGCCGTAAAGTAAATTAAGCAGCTAAAATTATAATTAACTTGTCAAGTCGGTTAGCTGCACATATATCAAATAAAGACGAATTTTGTTAAAGATTACTAAAAAAGTTTTTTCTGCCATCGTAACCCTGTTATTTTAACATTGAATAAATGATACGATGATTTTTAAAATAAGTATTAATCAAGCGATAAGTATAAATCAGTTATAAAGAATATGAAGGGTTTATTTGTTTTATCAGTATCAGTTCTGCTCCTGGTTTGCTTTCAATCTCAAGCGCGTTCAAACTGGAAAAGCAGTTCAGAAAACGCTGATTACATTCACCGCTCCATAAAAGAAGTTACTGATGTTATTGTACACGATATTTTTTCTCCACCTGTAGCAAGCCGTATTTATGCTTATATAACCGTTGCCGGGTACGAAGCCGCGAGGCTCGGTGATCCAAAGTATATCTCACTTGCCTCTCAGCTACACGGTCTTATGCCGTTGACCCGGCCCGCATCAGGGAAAGAATATAGTTATGCTTTAGCCGCTGCCCATGCTATTCTGACCGTTGGAAAGACTTTGGTTATTTCGGAAGAAAAGGTGGAAGAATATCATAAGAACATTCTGCAGGAGTTTAAAGAAACCGGCATGCCGGACGATGTTTTTAATAATTCGGTATTATTGGGAAAACAGGTTGCGGACCATATCTTAGAATGGGCGTCAAAAGATAATTACAAACAGGTTAAGTCACTTCCCCGGTACTCCGTTAGTAGTGACATATCCGCATGGAAACCTACTCCTCCCGCTTATATGAAGGCTATTGAACCAAACTGGAATAGATTAAGACCTTTTTTGATTCAGTCAGCGCAACAGTTTAAACCTCTGCCTCCCACAGCTTTTTCAACAAATAAAAATAGCAGGTTTTTTAAAGAAGCGTCAGAAGTACGCGATGCAGGTTTACATCTAACCCCTGAACAAATTGAAGTCTCAAACTTTTGGGATTGCAATCCTTTTAAAATGAATATCAACGGGCATGTGATGTATGCCACAAAAAAAATCTCTCCGGGTGGTCACTGGATAAATATAACACGTCTTGCCTGTAAAAAAGC
This sequence comes from Segetibacter koreensis DSM 18137, assembly GCF_000374045.1. GTDB lineage: Bacteria > Bacteroidota > Bacteroidia > Chitinophagales > Chitinophagaceae > Segetibacter > Segetibacter koreensis. The sequence goes on from NZ_KB893318.1 coordinate 3,641, forward strand.
AAATGCTGATCTTGTTCGTTCTGCTGAGGCTTACGCCTGTGTCTCCGTTACTTTGGCTGATTGCTTTATTAGTTGCTGGGACGAAAAATACAGAAGTAATGTTATCAGGCCCGAAACTTTTATTAATCAATATATCGACCCTCAATGGGTTCCGTTGCTTCAAACGCCGCCTTTTCCCGAATATACGAGCGGGCATAGCGTTGTATCTATGGCTTCTGCTATAATGCTTACCAAATTGTTTGGAGATAACTTTTCTTTTGCAGACTCTACTGAGGTTGAATTTGACATTCCTGTTCGGCATTTCAAGTCATTTAAGCTAGCTGCAGAGGAAGCCGCTATCAGTCGTTTTTATGGTGGCATTCATTATATGCCTTCTATAAGAAACGGTATGAAAGAAGGAATTAGCATAGGGAATTTTATTGCAATGAAATTAAGAACAAGAAAAGAAGATTTTGCACGTATGAAATGATAAGTCTTTTTTACCTCCTTTGAAGCTTGTTTAAATACTTTCTGAAAATTTGATTTTTCCTTCGGGCATTTGTAATTTCATTTTTTCACTTTTAGAATTTTTAAATGCCATCTGCTACCACTCGATTTACAGACTTACAATTTCCACCGGTTATTTTGGGAACAAGTGGATTAGGTAATTTATTTGTCGCTTTAGACGACGATGTTAAATGCCGCATAGTTGAAGAATTTATAAAATACTCAAAATTACCTGTAGTGTTTGATTCTGCAGGAAAATACGGAGCCGGTCTTGCACTTGAGGCGCTGGGTAAATGTTTAAGAAAATTAGGTATAAAACAGGAAGATGTACTCATTAGCAATAAACTGGCCTGGGTAAGATCGGAGTTAAAAACACCGGAACCAACCTTTGAGCCGGGTGCATGGAAAGACTTAAAATATGATGCTGTTCAAAGAATTAGTTATGAAGGCATGTTAGAATGTTTTGATCAGGGTAACGAGTTGCTGAACGGATATATTCCACAACTGGTTTCTGTGCATGATCCTGACGAATATCTCGCTCTGGCAAAAGATGAAGATGAAGAAAAAGAATTGTATAAGGATATTTTGAATGCCTACAGGGCTCTTTCATATCTAAAAAAACAGGGTAAAGTGCAGGCTATAGGAGTGGGCGCAAAAAACTGGAAAGCAATTGAGAAAATATCAAAAGATATTGATTTGGATTGGGTGATGATTGCAAACAGCATGACCATTAAAAGCCATCCTAAACGACTGCTCGACTTTATGCAATCGTTAAAGGATAAAGGTGTTGCTATTATTAATTCCGCTGTTTTTCATTCAGGTTTTTTAATCGGCGGCGATTATTATGATTATAAGTTGGTAAAAGCTGATTCCGAAGAAAATAAGGCGCTTTTTAAATGGAGAGAAGATTTTTTTGCAGTATGTAAAGCGTATAATATAAAACCAGCTGAAGCATGTGTGCAATTTGCTCTAAGGGCTCCGGGTGTAGTTAGTATTGCATTAAGTACAACTAATCCTCTCAGGGTAAAGGAAAATGTAGAAATGGCGTATGCAAAAGTGCCAGTCGATTTTTGGCGGGCTATGAAAACAAAAGGGCTTATAAGTGAAGATTGCAAATTCGTATAAGTATAAGCTATTACGTTTTTTACCGCAAAAAGTAAAGAGGCAGGATGAAATACTTTTTCGCAATTCTTATTGTCTAAAGATCTTTTAAGCAAAACTGACGAGTAAGGTGTGCAGTACAAGTGTGCGACGCAACGGAGATGCTATGAAAATCAAGTGTTGATTACAAAAAAAAACAAAATGAAAATAGACGCTCATCAGCATTTTTGGAAATTTGATAAAGTAAGGGACAGTTGGATAAATGATGAGATGTCAGTTATTCAAAAAGACTTTCTGCCCGAAGACTTGTATCCTGTACTGGTAAAAAATAAAATAGACGGATGTGTAACTGTACAATCAGATCAATCAGAGGAAGAAAACAGTTTTCAACTTTCTAATGCTGAAAAATACAATTTTATAAAGGGCGTTGTGGGGTGGGTGGATTTGCAGGCAAAGAATATAGAAGAACGGTTAGCTTATTACAAAGGGTTTGAAAAGATGAAGGGTTTCAGGCATGTATTGCAGGGTGAACCTCAGCGCGATTTTATGTTACGTCCTTCATTCATGCACGGCGTTGGCTTATTACACAAATACAATTTTACTTACGATATTCTTATTTTTCCTGACCAGTTACAGCACTCATACCAGTTTGTAAAGGCTTTTCCTGATCAGCCTTTTGTAATTGATCATATCGCTAAGCCGTACATCAAAGCCAAAAAAATAGATGACTGGAAAAAGGATATTTCTGCCATAGCCTCGTGTGAAAATGTTTTTTGCAAAGTATCGGGCATGATGACAGAAGCAGATTGGAAATTATGGAAAAAAGAAGATTTCACTCCGTATCTTGATGTGGTAACTGAAGCATTTGGTCCTAACAGAATTATGTATGGTTCTGATTGGCCTGTTTGTCTTGTGGCGGCTTCATATGAAAAAATGAGGGAAGTAGTGGAAGACTATTTTTCTTCATTCAGCGAAAATGAAAAATCATTGATTTTTGGTGAAAATGCAATTTATTTTTATAGCTTAATCAATGATTCCTGACGGTGTTACGCTACTTTTTAAAATCGGTGAGTTTTTTATCGATTGAATAATTTCCACCGCCATACAGTAGCAGGTAAATCAGCAGTAGAGTCATTGCAAAATCTGTTCTGTACTCATGAGCCATAACCCAAAAACCTTTATCAATAAGTATAGGATATTTTGTAGTGATGAATGCTACTATCATAATGATTAAAAGTGGAATAGCAGCCAGGCGGGTAAATAATCCTATTACGATAAAAATACCGCAGATAATTTCAAACGTGCCGGTGAAATAAGCCCAAAAAGAAGGATCGCTAAAACCTATTTTTGCAAAACGCCCCGTTCCTGCAGAATCCGGAAACAGATACTTTTGTATCCCTTCTGAAAGAAATATCAACCCTACAGCTAACCGACAAAGTAATGCAGGAATGTTAGAAGTTTTTATTATTCTTACCATGATTAATACGATTGGCTATTACTGCAAAAACTTTTCATTTTCTATCAACAACAGATTAAAAAATTATGTTTTAAGGTTTATTGTAACGGTTTATAAAAGTTTTAATCGTAAGTCTTAACGGACAGATTCATATCCACCTGGCAGGCCGTTTTTAGATAATACAATTTGGTAAAGTTGGTTTTTTCTTGCACGAAAAGACCCCGCACAGCACAGGAGGTAATATTCCCACATCCTGAAAAACCAGTCGTTATAGTCTTTTTTAATTTTTATCCAGTTCTTTTTAAAGTTGTCATACCAGGCCATCAGCGTATCATCGTAGTATTTCCCAAAATTGTGCAGGTCTTCAACAACAAAAAGACCTTCTGAGGCAGATGCAAGTTGCGATAGTGACGGCAGCATAGCGTTTGGAAAAATATATTTATTTGTCCACGCGTCTAAAGACTTGACTGAAGTGAAGCTGCCAATGGTATGCAGAAGGAACAGCCCTTTTTCACTCAAACATTTGTTAGCGGTTTTAAAAAAGGTTTTATAGTTTTTGTAACCAACGTGTTCCATCATTCCTACACTCACTATTCTGTCAAATTTTTCATTTACATCCCTGTAATCCATCAGCCTGAATTTAACTGGCAGACCGCCGCATAATTTTTCACCCAATTGTACCTGTTCTTTTGAAACTGTTAGTCCTACAACCTCTACGTTATATTTCTCCGCTGCAAATTTGCCAAATGCACCCCAGCCGCAACCAATGTCAAGCACCCTCATACCCTCAGACAGATATAATTTACGGCAGATTAAATCGAGTTTATTTTCCTGTGCTTCATCTAAGGTTGTCGCATTCTTCCAATACCCGCAACTGTAATTCATCCGCTTATCGAGCATGTTTTCAAACAACAAATTTCCCAGGTCATAATGTTTTTCGCCTACAATAAAAGCTCGCCTTTTTGATTGCAGGTTAAATAATTGAATGGCAGGTAAACTATGCTTAACAGAAAAAGTAAGTTTTACTTTTTTATCTAGAGCAGCCTGTAAAATTTTACAAATGAGTTCATCGACTCTTTCTGCATTCCACCATCCGGCCATGTAGGTTTCTCCCATTCCCAATTCCCCATCTGTGATCACTCTTTTGTAAAATGCATCGTTACTAACCTGGATATCCCAAGGCTTGTTTCCGTTTATTGCTACTCCGGCGAGCGCTAAAATATCTTCAACTATTTGTTTGTATTTAAAGTTCATTGCATGGATACTTAGTTGTATTAGAAAGTGAAAGTTTAAGAAAAAAGGTGCTTATTTATTCTAACCTTTTAAATCTTAAAATATTAGACAATATAATATTTTATACAGGGAATTCAAATACCAACAGAAAAAATAATGGATCATTAATAATCGGTGCTTACAGATAAACATTGATAGTTTAAAACTTACGGACCACAAATAGAATAAAACTATTATTTTTATCCAAAGAACGATCGATGCTTGCTAAGAAGGTTTTCGTCAATGAGCAGACCGATGAAAAAGAGCTGCTTACAGAAATTGTAAATGGAAATTACACTGCTTTTACCTGCCTTTTAGGCGCAGCGGTTTTCCTGCTTTGCAACCAAATCCTTATCCCGGGGCCGATGCTTCGGTTAAAGGAGATTTTATTCATAAGTTAGTATACCCTGTAAGAGAGTAATCGGTTAATTCAACAAATTACAATGAAGCCGTAGCAAGAATGGGTGCAGATAATTTAGCAACGCGTATTTTTTGGGATAAGTGACAAAAACAAAAACCGGTATAATTAATCATTGTTAGTAATCAATCAATTCTTTTCAGATAAATAAACACACCAATATTACTATGAACAAAAGGATGCTATGGATTTCAATATTTGTTTTTTCAGGGTTTTTAGTGCGGGCACAAAATGTTACCCTTACTGCTGAACAGGTAAAAGCATTGACTCCTGATTGGAAAGGAGAACGTTTTGCTGATGGAAGACCTCGCGTGTCAGATGTTCTTTTAGAAAGGCTCAAGAGTGTATCAATAGAAGAAGCGTGGGGATTTTTAAGAAATAAAGGATACCAAAATCAATTTGAAGGTGATTGGACTATTCTAAATCCTGACAGCGTGATGACAGGAAGGGCGGTTACAGCACAGTATATGCCGCTTAGACCCGACATGGAGAAAGTGATTAAAGACAAGGGGAGAATTGAAAAACGAATCGGAGCAACTAATTCATGGCCGATCGATGTTTTGAAAAACGGAGACGTATATGTCGCAGACAGTTATGGAAAAATTATTGACGGCACTTTGATCGGTGATAACCTGGGTAATGCTATATACGCAAAATCAAAACGAGGACTTATCTTTTACGGTTCTGTAAGAGACATGGAAGGTCTTAGTGAAATCAAAGGATTTAATGCATGGATTAAAGGACAGGATCCGTCTTACATACAGCAAATGATGTTAGGAGGTATCAATGTACCAATTCGTATTGGTCGAGCGTCAGTGTTGCCGGGAGATGTAATTCTTGCTAAAAAAGCAGGAACTATTTTTATACCTGCATTTCTTTTAGAAGATCTGGTATTAAGTTCTGAATTTATACAATTGCGTGACGATTTTGGTCACCAGCGTCTTCGCGAAGGTAAATATACTCCGGGTCAGATAGACACCGAATGGACGGACCAAATCAAAAAGGACTTCCTTCACTGGCTGGATGAGAATCCCGGAAAGCTTCCTATGTCACGTTCTGAATTGGATCAGTATATGAAAAGCAGAACCTGGTAATAGCGTATTATTCAAATAAAAAGTAAAAAAATATTAACACAATAATTTACCTTTTAATACTACAAAAACAATGACTCCATCTGAGAAATTTTTAGCAAAACTTGGTCTTAAAGAGCCTGAAGTAAATGCAGTCTCTGATAAACATGTTGAAAAGGAAAACCCACGGCGATCCTTTTTAAAGAAATCCACTTTAGGCGGTTTAGCGTTAGGCAGTGCGTCCTTATTTACGCCAATAGAAGATATTGTTGCGCAGACCACAGGAGGTGTAAACAGGTTTTCATCTCCATCAGATTTAAAAATTACAGACATGCGTTATGCCGTAACTACGGTTCTCGGACGTACAGCCATGATACGTATTGATACCAACCAGGGTATTTACGGTTTGGGAGAAGTAAGGGACGGAGCCGATGAAAGGTATGCACTGATGTTAAAAAGCCGCATTCTTGGTCTAAATCCCTGTAATGTTGAAATGATATTTAAGATCATAAAACAATTTGGAGGCCCGTCGCGACAGGCTGGGGGAGTCTGCGGGGTAGAAATGGCACTTTGGGATCTGTGCGGTAAAGCATATAACGTACCTGCCTGGCAGTTGCTTGGCGGAAGATACCGCGATAAAATAAGGTTATATGCAGATACTCCGGAAGCGGGTTCTCCTGAAGAACAGAAAAAACTGATGAACTACCGCATTAATGACCAGGGATATACCTGGCTGAAGATGGATCTGGGGATTGGAGAACTTAAAGATATTCCCGGTGGAGTTGTTAACTCAAAGTTCTGGCAAAACGAAAAAGGTGACCTTCAGCAATGGGGGAGTAGTAACAACTATATGTCTTATGGCAATACCAGGCACCCCTTTACACAAATCCAAATTACAGATAAGGGTTTGGATGGATTGGCAAAACTGGTAGAAAATGTACGGAGCATACTGGGTTATGATATTCCACTTTCAACAGATCATTATGGTCACTTTGATTTAAACAATGGCATACGATTGGGTAAGAAACTGGAGCAATACAGACTGGCCTGGATGGAAGATATTGTTCCATGGGATTATACCGAACAATGGAAAACAATATCAGATGCACTGGAAACACCTACACTTACCGGCGAAGATGTTTACCTGCTTTCTGGATTTAAGCCCCTTATAGATAATCGGGCGGTTGATATCATTCACCCTGACTTAGCTACCTCGGGCGGATTATTAGAGACCAAACGAATTGGAGATTATGCAGAAGAACATGGCATAGCGATGGCAATGCACCAGGCTGGCACGCCTATTTCGTTTATGGCCAATGTACATTGTGCTGCAGCAACTCAAAACTTTTTAGCATTGGAACATCACTCAATAGATTTGCCATGGTGGGAAAGTTTAGTGAAAACAACAGATGGAAGAAAATTGATTACAAAAGGTTTTGCTAATCTTCCACTTGCTGCTCCGGGGTTAGGAATTGAGCTGAATGAAGATGTGGTTAAGCAACATCTTCATGCTACCGACAAAAGTTACTTTGCGCCAACTCCTCAATGGAACGAGCTGCGCTCACATGACAGGATTTTCAGTTAATCTTGCTTAAAATAAGATGTACAATAAAAAAGTTGTTGTCTAATTGCGGACAACAACTTTTTTTATGATTAATGAAACTTAAGGTGTCTTATAACTATTGTAAAATTATTTTTCTATTTGCTATCTTACCATTTTTCGAAACTTGTAATAGATATATTCCCTTTGCATTTCCCGCAAGATTTATTAGCGTTGCTGGTTTTTCTACTGCTCTTTTTTGAACAACTTTTCCTGAGATGTCGGTAATTAATAATGCTGCCCCTATCCAGTTCCTGTCAGTCTTTATACTAAAAGATTCAATAGCAGGATTAGGATAAATGTCAATATTAAAATTATTGTTTGTTTCTGTTAATCCAGGTAAAAGACGAAGGCCGGATGGCTTTAATGAATTTACAGCTCGTGCAGCTTGTAATGTTTCAGATGGAGAACTTTCAAAACTTTTTTGAATTTCTACTTCTGTAATAGCGTTCCAGGCATTTTGAGTATTGCCATGACCGACAATCCTTATGTATTTAGCGTATTGAGGTGGTATTCCATAATTCTCCGTTTTTGTTGTCTGGCCGCTGCTTGTCCCGCTAAAAACAGTTATCCAATCATTATTATTAATAGATGTTTGAATATCAAATGAAGCTTTTCTTTCATTTCCTCTGTACCATGCAATTTCTATAGTATCAATAAAAGTTGTTGTATCAAGATTATATTTAATCCATTGATTATTTCCGAATGCTGACCATCTTGTATTTACATCTGCATCAATGGTATTAATAGGAACGTTGCCATCATCATCACTTGCAATAACTGAGGCAATATTGGGTTCTGGAGATTCGTAGATGCCAATATCGGCAGATACTCCCCGAGATACAGAATTGCTATAAAAATCCTTCACAGTATTATGAGGTAAACCTGCATCTATCATAGGGGAATTGGGAGACAATTTATATCCTTTTATACCACTACCAGGACTTATAAATCCTGGATCAGCAGTTGTTCCTCCAGTCGTAAAATTAGTTGTACCCGTAGAGTAATAGTCATTGTTTTGCCATGTTATTGTTTCCGGATTTCCTTTTAACATTGGTACGTTAATACAATAAAAAATATTATTAAAAACCTTTACATCACTGATATTCGTATTCATAATATCTATGGCTGAACCCATTAAGGAATTGCCCGCATAAAATACGTTGTTATAGACCACTGATTTGCTGATCTTATTTTTAGAGTCATTAGCCCAAAATGCCAGGCCTCCATAACCATTTTTTAAACCATCGTTTTCACTGATGTTATAACGAATAGTATCATTAAGGAACTGATTGGAAGAGCCATATTCAAAAAAGGCATAACCGGGACCTTCATTATCATGACTGTAATTATATTGGACTACGCAGTTTTGAGAACCTCCGTCAATATCAAAACCTCCACCGTCTGCCTGTAAACCTGCTTTGTTATGATGACTTTCAGAATATTGAATTATTCCATTTTTCGCATTATAGCACCAGATGCCTACCGGGCCGCCCCCCTTATTCCTGTTATTCATTCCATTGCCATAAGCCTCGCAATGCTCTATAGTAAATCCATCAACCCCTGATAATACCATCCCATTTCCTGTATGGGTATAAGTTATGTCTGTTCTGCCTCGATTATTATATGTTTTATTATATGCGAAATAAAAGTTGGTATGGTTATACATGTCCCCATACCCATAAGTGAAAATTCCTGCCTGTCCATTATCATGAGTGCTACTATTTGTTATCCTTACATTGTTGTAACCGTTGCTGGTTGACCATGCTCCCAATTTAATTCCAAATCCTCCAAATCCATACATCTCGCAACTGTCAATTACAATATTATTTAGATCAGCAGACTGGTTCATATAAAAAGAAATCCCGCTGCTGGTGTCATTTACTACTCCATTTCCCTCTACGATCAAATTGTGAATTTCAATACCTGCTGTATTGTAAGCATAAATTCCATTTCCGGTATTTGCATGTATAATAGCTTTTCCCGCGCCATAACTAGCAACAGTCAGAGGACCGTCGCCACTTTGAAATTTTAAGTTGCCTGTAAAACTTTGGCCTCCATTAAAAAATACTTTATCGCCAGGTTTAAAATTATAAGAGGAAACTTTTGAAACTGTTTTCCAGGGAGATGAAACAGATAATCCGTTGTTATAATCATTGCCGGTTGAACTAATATAATAGGTTTTATTCTGTGAAAAAACAGTTATTGTCACCAGTAAGGATAAGAGGAAAAAATAGCCCTTTTTATTATTATTTATTAATATTTTATCAGACGAGAAATTGATTTTGTGCCTTAACAGTCCATTCTTTTTTTTGCCTTTCGCCTGGTTGAAGAAACCTTTTACATCCTGTCCGGGTAACAGATGCATTACGGAATTTTTCATACTAATTGGATTATTAACTGATAAACAGCTATAGTAACGAAAGAATTCTTTTGGTTATTGTTTTGCCTTTGTAAACGACGTTTACATAAGTAAATGTGCAAGGAGTGAGAATACGACAACATTTATCAGCTAGCAAAAACAACTTCTGCTAAAGCAATAGAAACATCAATAAAAAAAACGAGTAGGCTATATAAAAAAAGTGCGGTAGTCTCACTTGTAAGACTACCGCACTTTAATTTAAAAAGAATTAAATAAAAGATTATTTCTTTTATTATTTCTTCATTCCCTGTTGTATACTTTGTATACTTGAGAGGTGTTTATTAAGAACAGGAAGTGTTTTTGAAGCAAAAGCTTTAACATCTGCGTCTTTTCCATTTTTTGACTCATCTTCAAATTTGCTGATGTCTTCTTTATGATCGTCAACCATCATATCGACATATGCTTTATCAAAATCAGCACCTTTTTTTGTCTTCAGGTCGTCTATATGTTTTTGCTGCTCTTCAGCAGGAGTTGCAGGAATAGTGATATTTTTCTTGGCAGCAACAGCTTTTAACTGAGTGTTTGCTTTAGAGTGATCGGTTACCATCATTCTTCCAAACTCTTTTACTTTTGCAGATGCCGCATTAGTTGCTGCAATTTTGCCAAGCTCTACTTCCATTAAACCTCCGCTGGCTGCGTCTAATACAAATTTACTGTCATTAGCCATGCTCGTATCGGCAGTAGCAGCGTTTGCAGTAGTGTTTGTACCTGTATCAGTCATTGTTGTGCTGCCAGTTGTACTGGTTGTTGTTGTACTATCAGTAGTGTTTTCGCCCCCCTTATTGCTGTTACAGGCTGTACCAAACGCCAGGAATGATGCAAAACAAACAGGAATCATTATTTTTTTCATTTTTATTGTTTTTGGTTACTTGAAAAGTCAAAAAAAGTGTGCCACTAAAATGTAATTCCAAAATAGCTACAGCATAAAATTATTTCTACAAGGTTTTAAACTAACTGTAAAAAAAATGTAGGATTATAATAATCAATAATTTATAAACGATTTATTTAAAAGTGTTATTAAAAGAAAAAGCTTCTTAACACTTAGTTAAGAAGCTTTTTATATGTTAAATTTTATTATTTTATTTCATGCTTCTTTCCTGTGCTTTTTGCATTGGTGTTAATCCTGCAGATTGTCCCCGGCCTTCTGCCTGTTTGGCTTTAAAAAGTGCAAACCGGGAGGGGCTTTCTGTTACAGCACCCCAGTTGTTATTTCTTTCATCTATATCGGCAGTTTCACGCATAGGATCGAGACGAATAGCTTCTACTTCTTTATCTTTCATAAAGCTCTTTACAACACTTTTTTCGTTAAGTCTCCATACCTGCGCGGGTATACGGTCTATTTCTTTTGAACCATCTTTATATGTCCATTCTACAATTATAGGCATTACAAGGCCGCCTTTGTTGGTAAATGTGAGCTGGTAAAAATACTTGTTGCGGTATTTTGCTTTAGATGCTTCATCAAGCGGTTCGAAACTTCCCGGCACTTTAATGGCATATTTAGCACTATCGTAGCCTTGAATGCCACGTCCGTATCTCCAGTAAAAATCTCTGAGTGTAGTATCAACATCTGTATAGAATTTAATGCTGCTGTCTTCCCGGTTTCTTATTTTGGAAATATCATCATATTCTGGTTTAATAGGTTTTGCTAAAGAAACGTTCTGTGTGTAATCAGCGAGTGGAAGATCGGCATTTAGGTCAGGTGTCATATACTTAACAGAGTCAAGTGAAATATCGGTAACATCGGTGCTGTAAAACCAGCCTCTCCAAAACCAGTCAAGGTCTTCACCACTGGCATCTTCCATAGTACGGAAAAAGTCGGCAGGAGTAGGATGTTTGAAAGCCCATCGACGAGCATATTGCTGAAAGGCATAGTCAAATAATTTTCTACCCATTATGGTTTCGCGTAAAATGTTCAGCCCGGTAGCAGGTTTTGCGTAAGCATTTGGGCCAAAACCAACAATGTTTTCCGAATTTGTCATAATTGGCTCCAGCTGATCTTTAGGTAGTTTCATGTAGTCCACGATTGTCCAGGCTGGTCCTCGGCGGGTAGGAAATTTATTATCAAACATTTCTTCGGTAAGATATTCAACAAAAGTGTTCAGGCCTTCGTCCATCCATGTCCACTGGCGCTCATCGCTGTTGACTATCATTGGAAAAAAGTTATGGCCAACTTCATGAATAATTACCCCGATCATACCATTTTTAGTTTGCTCACTATAAAAACCATCCTTATCTGTTCTTCCATAGTTGAAGCAGATCATAGGATATTCCATGCCATTGCTTGCTTCTACACTTTGAGCAACAGGGTAAGGGTAGGGGATGCTGAAATGCGAGTATGTTTTAACCGTATGAGCAACTACTTTGGTTGAATATTTACGGTATAAGCCATATGCTTCCTTGCCATAATAACTCATGCATATGATTTTTTTTCCTTCAACATTTATTGCCATTCCGTCCCAAACAAATTTGCGTGATGAGGTCCATCCAAAATCACGTACATTATTAGCCTTAAATATCCACGTTTTAGTAGCCGATGTCTTGTTTATTTCCCTGTCTTTAGCTTCTGCCAGGGTTACTATTTCTACAGGCTCCTTTGCTGTTTGCGCTTTTTGCCACCTTGCCAATTGTGATGGAGTTAATACTTTGGAATAATTCTGGCATTCTCCGGTTGCTCCCACAACATGATCTGCCGGCACCTTCATCTGTACTTTAAAGTTACCAAATGTCAGTGCAAACTCTCCGCGTCCTGCAAACTGGTGATTTTGCCATCCCTGGAAATCGCTATATACGCAAAGGCGGGGATACCATTGAGTCATAGTAAACAAATAGTCTTTGGTATCAGGAAAATATTCATAGCCACCGCGTCCTCCTTGTACCATTCGGTCGCTGATGTTATAATTCCAATCGACTATAAAAGTGAATTTCTGACCGGGTTTTAGAGGTGTGGCTAGATCAACACGCATCATTGTTTTATTGATGGTATACCGTAATGACTTTCCTGCCCCATCAGTTATTTTTACAATGTTTACTCCAAATCCGTTGTCTTCTTTCGGATTTTCGAGTGGTAGCAAAGATTGAGTAGTTACCTGCGAAGGAATGGTGTTGCTGCTTTGATAGCCGGCATTCTTAATAGAATTATGTTGGTTTTCATCTAACTGCAGCCAAATGTAAGACAGCGGATCCGGCGAATTGTTGAAATAAGTAACTTTTTCATTGCCGGTTAATTTTTGATTTTTTTCATCAAGATTCGCCTTAATGTCGTAGTCACACCGCTGTTGCCAGTACTTGTTTCCCGGTGCACCACTGGCTGTTCGATACTCGTTTGGTGTTGGCAGGATTGTTCCTAACTGCTCAAACTTATTGGCATGATTCGACCCCGGGTTGTTTTGAATGTTTTGTGCATTAACAGTGTAAAAAGACACAAATGAAACAAGAAAAAAGAAAATTCTATTCATGTATTGTTTGTTTTATGATGGAAACCTTTCTATGGCCATTTTTATTGATACAACTAAAACCAGTGCAGATATTGTTATGATCCAATATTTCCTGTTGATTTTAAGGAAATAGATAAATATATGTGCAAGCAAAAGAAGAATTACAACTACCATTATTTGACCTGCCTCTAAACCCAGGTTAAATGAAAGCAATGACAAGCCAAGACTTTGATCTCTCGCGAGCATAAACTGTAAAGCGTTCGCAAAACCAAGGCCGTGAATAAAACCGAAAAACATGGCGAGAAAATAATTTGACTCAACTTTTCTGTGGCCGTGTGCGGGTTTAATGATATTTGCAGCAGCAGTGATTAAGATGGTGCAAGGTATTAAAAATTCAACTAAACGGGATGGAACTGTTAACACATGCAGGGTGCTTAATGCCAGTGTGATGGAATGACCGATTGTGAATGCTGTTACAAGTATCAATACCTGTTTCCATTCTTTCAGGGTATATAAAACAATCAAAGCCAGAATAAAAAGCTGGTGATCAAGTGCATCGAGGCTTATAATATGTTCCCATCCTAAAGTGAAATAAAATATAATATCATTCATCAATCAAAGTCTTTTTAATGCAAGGGTTCAAAATAAAACAGACTTTTGTAAAACAAACAATAATTTTTTGAATGAAGGCAAGATTATACAGAAGCGCTTTGGTTATTTTCCTCGTTACTTATTTGTTTTTTACTCCGGTACAAGTTTATGCATATCATCCATTTTATGTTAGTGTTACAGAGATGTTGCTTAATTCAAAAACCAAGTCTTTGGAGATAAGTTGCAAAATGTTTGCAGAAGATATCGAAGATGTTTTGAAACAGAACTATAAGGTTCCTGTTGATCTTGGCAATGACAAGATGCAAGCGCAAAATAATAAATTGATAAATGATTATGTTTTAAAGCATTTATCAATAAATCTTGATGCCAGGACTACAGCTTTGAAGTTTGTAGGTTTTGAAAAAGATAATGAATCAGTTTACTGTTATTATGAGGTAATGAATGTTCCGGCAATACGAAAAATTACAGTTAATAACACGATTTTACAGGATTACAAACAGGAGCAGATAAATATTATGCATGTAATAGTAAATGGAAATAGAAAAAGTACCAAGCTCGATTATCCTTCTAACGAGGCGGTTTTTACTTTCTAATAATGACAGACAGACCTGGAATTTGATAGTATTTTGGAAAAAAATCAACGCATTCGCTTTATCTTTCTAAACACTAGTTCTGGTTGTGTTACTTTGTTTCTTACTATTTAAGTAAGGATGATGATGCTCTTTTAAAAATTGTTTTTTAGAGTCACGATAATAAGTAACTGCGCCAATAAGGCTCATAAATTTTATATAATACCAGGCAAAATCAAGCTGGTGGGGTTTAAAACCTGAGCGGGCACTTTTAGGATATAAATGATGGTTGTTATGCCACTCTCCGGCAACTATTCCTGGCCATATTTGATTAATCGACATGTCCTCCCGATTGTAATCAACACCATCCGTCCGCTTGTCTTCCCCTTTGCCGTGTCCTTCATAGTTGAAAGTACGTACACCTACCGCCCAAACAAATGCACCTCCAAAAAGTGCACATGCCAACCCATGTCCACCAATAATGTAAAAAACAGCATACCAAAAAGCCCAATTAAGAAATGTTTCAAGAAAAGTTGTCAAAGGGCTTGCAATAGATCCCCATTGCTGATATTGTCTATACGTGTTTGCTTTTACTCCGGTGTGCCGCATAAGGTTAACAGCCTTACCATATTCAATTTCTGAAAGATTCCTATTGATTGGCTGGTGGTTAACATCTGCAAGAAAACAGTATAAAAAACCCGCATTTGCATTATAAGGATCACCTGGCTGATCCGACTTTGCATGGTGCACGTGATGCGATAATGCATAAATTTCTTCGGGTATAGCTTTTATTGTAAGATTTTGTGTGAAGAAGCGCCAGAACTTATTTCGAAACTTATAAGCGCCGTGTGTACAATACCTGTGATGCCAGATAGTACCATGAGTGCCCATAATAATCATGCTGTATACAAAGGCAGCAGCAAATAAGTACCAGTTGAAGTAGTTAAAAATAAATAATAAAAGGAATGGGAATAAGCAAAGGACAGTGAACCAGTTGAAGAATGGTAACCAGTTTTTACGTGTATTAAAAATATTTATTCTTGAAAAAAACTCTTTTAATATTTGTTTTGGCGTAGGTTTTATTAGGTCTCCCTGTTTGTCCATCCATCCATAAGAAGGTGGCTCTAAGATGTTATCCAATAGCTGCATTAATGTGTTTGAAGTAATGATAAAACGGAAAAGGTACCCCTTTTATTTCCCCTAATATCTATTTCAACGAAAAGTTTTGTTATTTCACTAAATGGATTATCACATCATATTTTATATACATAAGCGAAAAGGGTGTTTAAATTTTATTGCTGTATAACAAATCATTAAAGATACTTTCTACTGTTTTTAAGAAAATATTTAAAATATGCGAGGGTTAAATTGAATAAAGCAAACAGTTATACGTTATTTATATATACAAACAAGACAATTAAAACATTTTTCGGCATCAATAACATGAAAAAAAGGCAAGTTTCAATAAAAAAACTCGCAATAGCATTTTTTGTATTATCACTTGTTTTTTTATCCTCAAAAGCCTTTTCTCAGGATAATACCCTTCGCTTTAAGCATCTTAATGTTACCAATGGCCTTTCTAATAACAATGTGCAGGCTATCATTCAGGATCACGAAGGATTTATATGGTTCGGTACATCTAACGGCTTGAATAAATATGATGGCTACAACTGCAAAGTTTACAAACACAATTCTGAGTCATCGTCAGGTGTAATAAGTAGTGAGATTAGTAGGCTATACGAAGACAATCAAAAAAACCTTTGGGTAGGTACGTTGAGTGGTTTATGCCGTTACGAAAAAGAAAGAGATAATTTTATTCGTTATCCAGAAATAGGCGCACATCCTATAACAGCTATTAAAGAAGATAAACAAAGAAATTTATATGTAAGCTGTGGAACCAATGTTTACCAGTATAACAATTTTACAAAACGCTTTTCACTGTATTTCTCTGTAAATAATAAAGATGAAGTTCAGAATTTTTACATTGACCAGGAAGGTGCTTTTTGGGTAGCTACACACGGTGGGGTGTATTATATTAACAAATATTCTAACTGGTCAGAATTGCGATTAAAAGCAACAAATGCATCAGATATAGTAGAAAACGATCCTTATTCTATGTGGATCGCTACTAAAGGAGACGGATTATATTTGTATAACCGGCAAGACAGAAGCCTTACTAAATACCGGCACAACAGCAGCAATCATAGTCTTATTAACAACAATGTGCAATGTCTTTTTAAGGACAGTAGAAATCGCTTGTGGGCAGCCACAGAAAACGGCGGAATAAGCATATTGGAAAAAGGAAATACTAATTTTTTAAATTATTTTAAAAATGATGGAGATCCTGAAAGCCTGAGTTTTAATTCGGTCAGATGTTTTTATGAGGATAAGAAGCACGACATGTGGCTGGGGGTTTATAAGACAGGAGTGGATTTAATCATGGAAAGAAGTTTTTCCTGGTTCCGGAAAAATGGTTTTTCAGACAACAGCATTAGCAATAATAATATCACTTTTTTTTGTGATGATGGATACAATAATATCTGGATTGGAACCGACGGCGGGGGATTAAACAAATTTAATGTATCCACACAAAAGTTTACCCGCTACGCGGCAAGTGCCCACAACCCAAATAGCATTGGTTCTAATGTTATATCACATATATTAAAGGGCAGTCAACATACTCTTTGGATTGGTTACTTGTCAGGTGGGTTTGATAAATATGATTTGGTAAAAAACACCTTTGTTCATTATCGTCATAATTCCAGGCATCCGGAAGGGTCCCTGTTGTCAGATGATGTGTTGAGTCTGTATGAAGACAAAAAAGAAAATTTGTGGATAGGAACTTTATCGGGTCTTAATCTCTTTGATAAAAAGACAAATAAGTTTATTGATTATTCCTTTAAATCTAGCAGCTTAGCTAATAAGATAACTGCAATTTATGAAGACAAAGACAGTAACTTGTTGCTGGGCTCATGGGAAGGTTTGCACCTTCTCGACAGGAAAACAGGGAGATACACGACGTGGGTTCACAGCGATAAAGTAAGCGGTTCTTTAAGCAACAATAGAATAAATACTTTGTTTGAGGATCATAAAAAAAGAATTTGGATAGGCACAGCCGAGGGATTGAATTTATTTGATTTAAAAAACAAAAAGTTTGAAACTTATTTTCAAAAAGATGGACTGCCAAGCGATGTTATATCAGGAATTCTGGAAGATAATGAAGGTTACTTATGGCTGAGCACGGGAAACGGGCTTTGTAAGTTTAACCCTGAATTAAAAACTGTAAGCAATTTTACTGAAAACGATGGTTTACAGGGAAGGGAATTTAGAGAAAGGGCTGCCATAAAGTTGCAAAATGGTAAAATGCTATTTGGCGGCAATAATGGTTTTAACCTTTTTGATCCGATTACTATAAAAAGCAACAATTTTGTTCCACCGGTAATAATTACAAACATGGAAGTATTTAATCCTTCTGTGCGATTTGGAAATGCAAATACCATTTTAGAACAAGATATTTCCCAAGCCAAAGAAATTGAACTTTCTTATAAACATTCCGTATTCTCGTTCGATTTTGTTGCGTTGGATTTTACGGCTCCGGAAAAGAACCAGTACGCTTACAAGCTGGAAGGCTTTGACAAAGACTGGAATCAAATTGGTACCCGGCATAGAGCGACCTACACCAACATAGATCCGGGTGAATATATTTTCAGGGTTAAAGCGTCGAGGATTAAAGCCGCAAATAATAAGGGCTTTTGGAAGGAAACAGAAGCTTCCGTTAAAATCGTGATCACTCCTCCTTTTTGGAAAACGTGGTGGTTTATTCTTTTAGCTGTGGCAATCATTTTTGCGGTTGCTATAGCAATATATAAACAAAGGACGCGATTAATAAAGGAGAGAAATAAGGAGCTCGAGCGGCAAGTGCAGGAGCGCACGATAAAGCTTGCGCAAAAAACCGAAGATGAACAAAAGGCTCGCTTTGAAGCAGAGGAAGCCAACAAAGCTAAAAGCGTTTTTCTTGCAACAATGAGTCATGAAATAAGAACGCCTATGAATGGGGTGATTGGAATGACTTCTTTATTGGCTGAAACAAAACTGGATGAAGAACAGCAACGGTACACAGAAATAATTCGTGGAAGCAGTAATAATCTTTTATCCATCATTAATAATATTCTTGATTTTTCTAAACTCGAGTCTGGTAAGATGGAGATTGAGCAAAACGCCTTTGATCTTCATCTTTGTATCGAAGAGGTACTGGATATTTTTGCGGGGAAGGTTGCAGAGGCAGGTATTGATCTGATGTATAAAATAGAGAAGACAGTTCCTGGCTGGATCGTGGGAGATAGTATGCATTTAAAACAGGTGTTAATAAACCTGGTAAGTAATGCTGTAAAGTTTACAAGCGAAGGAGAAATTATTATTAAAGTAAGGCTCGCAGGTAAAAAGGGAGATGACATTGAAATCGCTTTTGAAGTACATGATACGGGAATAGGAATTGAACAAGATAACCAGGCTGGCTTGTTCGATGCTTTTATACAGGGAGATTCTTCAACTACCCGCAAATATGGAGGAACAGGACTTGGCCTTGCCATTTCAAAGCGGTTAGTTAAATTAATGAACGGTACTATTTCCCTGGAAAGCAGACCGGGTAGAGGCTCTGTTTTTTTCTTTTCCATTACAGCAAAATGTGCTGATGAAAGGATTACTCCCGGGGTATCATTAAATATGTCAGGCAAAAAAGTACTTATTGTAGACGATAATGAGCAATCTCTCGAAATATTAAAAGGTCTGTTAGAAGAATTTAATTTCACGGCTACTCTTGCAGTTTCAGCTCAGCAGGCATTGGAATACCTGGATGCGAAACCAGGTTTTGACCTGGTGATAACAGACTTTAAAATGCCGGTACAAGACGGCGTAGGATTAGCGTTGGAAATTAAACAACGATTTTCAAAATTGCCTTTGATTCTATTACGAACCATTGGCGAGAAAGGCGTAAAAGACAATGACGGCTTGTTTTCATCAGTTCTTACCAAACCTGTAAAGCATCAAATGCTCATTGATGCTATATCAAAAGCATTTAATGATGAAGATGGTCCTATCATTAAAAAAGAGAAAACCTCTCAAATTCTTACAGGCAATTTTAGCCTTAAACATCCATTAAAGATTTTAATTGCAGAAGATAATGCGATCAATCTACTGGTAGTTGTATCAGTATTAAGCAATTTAGGATATAACCCTGACACTGTAACTAACGGGCTGTTAGCACTTGATGCGCTTGATCGGCAACAATACGATCTTATTTTGATGGATATTGAAATGCCTGAAATGGATGGAATTGAAGCAACCGCAAGAATTAGAAATTCTTCTATAGAGAAGCAGCCGGTTATTGTAGCATTAACTGCAAATGGATTGAAGGATGACAAGCTATTTTGCATGCAGGCCGGTATGGACGATTATCTTAGTAAGCCTTTTGCCTTAGAAACGATTATGCAATTATTGGAAAAATGGGCAAATAAGATTCTAAAAAGAGAAGAAATGGCAGAGAATTAAATTTTTATGGGATATTACTAGTTGATAGCAATCTTTGATTATATTTTACATGATTTTCGTTGATGGCATATCAATTGTATAATTTCAAAAACAAAATTTAAGCATGCGAAAGCTTTCTATCTCTGCTCTTATTGTTACCATATTATTTTGTGGATTATCGGGTTGTAAAAAAATTATAAGAAATCTTTTCGAGGGGATTGACGCTGATGTTCCAAAATTTTCAGTGACGCTTCCTGCAATTCCTTATGCACCCCCTAACGAAGTCTCTTTAGGTTCTCTCAGCCAGAAATTTAATTTAGACAGCGCCGTCAGGGCAAACACCAATAACGTTTATGGCGCTAATGATGTTTCTTCTGTAAAGGTGAAAGAAATTGTTTTTTCTTTAGCCAATCCTGACGATCAAAATAATATTTCAAATTTTGAAAGCGCAAGATTTACATTTTCATCCAATACAAAAACCGATACTGTAACAATTGCATCAGTAAAATTTCCTGATACCTATAGTGCAACATATACCTACGTACCAGATAACAATCCCGAATTAAAGCCTTATCTCAATGGTTCTGTATTAACCTATAATGCATTTGGTAAAATAAGAAGAGTAACTACTAAACCAGTAACTATGAACTTACAAGTTACCCTAAGGGTACAATAGAAAGGAATTGGCAATTGCAGTATCTTTAATTATCAATAAAGTTCGAACACAGCAGATTATATTTCAGCTATACATCCATCAAAGTTCTCATTTTATAAAAGCTTTCATATGAATTGTGATAATGATTTCAATATTCCATTTAATCATACTTATGTAAAAGTCAAGCCCTTTTGTGAAAGTAGTGATGTTCATTATAAAGTTTATTTAGAGGAAAAAGAACTAAAAATTCAATTACAAACTGACCAGGCGGGAGTTTATCACTGGCGTGAATTTGATAAGGGAGAAACAGATTTAGCAAAAGAACTGGGGAGGTTAATAGAAGAACATCAAAAGTAATAATAGGCTTACAATAAATTACTGCAATGAAAGCTATTGTGATTACCCATCCCGGCTCCGCTGATGTTTTGCAAATGCTTGAGAGGCCGGTTCCTACTCCGTTGGCTGGCGAAGTTCTTATTAAAGTAATGGCAGCAGGTGTTAATCGTCCTGATGTAGCACAACGAAAAGGAAGTTATCCCGCACCACCCGGTACTTCTGCCGACATTCCTGGTCTTGAAGTGGCTGGTATTATTGAACAATGCGGAGAATTGGTAACACGATGGAAACCGGGAGACAGCGTTTGTGCTTTGGTGGCCGGGGGCGGCTACGCCGAATATGCTATAGCAAATGCCGCACACTGCTTGCCTGTTCCAACACAGTGGTCTTTTGCAGAAGCATCTTCTTTGCCCGAAACTGTTTTTACAGTTTGGCACAATGTATTTCAAAGAGGCCGTTTACAAAGCGGCGAACATTTTTTAGTGCATGGGGGAAGTAGCGGAATTGGTATAACTGCCATTCAGCTGGCTAAGGCATTTGGTGCAAAAGTTTTTGCAACTGCAGGAAGTGAAGAAAAATGTGAAGCTTGTATATTGTTGGGAGCAGATAAATGCATTAATTATAAAGAAGAAGATTTTGAAGACGCATTGAAAAATGAAGGGGTGGATGTTATACTTGATATGATAGGCGGAGAATATGTTCCGAAAAACATAAGATTGCTAAAGCCAGATGGAAGGCTGGTTTTTATTAATGCTATGAAAGGAGCTGAAGCGGTTTTTAATGTCTTCGACATCATGGGCCGTCGTTTGACAATTACTGGCAGCACCCTCCGCAATCGTGAAGTTGAGTTTAAAGCACAACTTGCCGTTGAAATTGAAAAGAATGTCTGGCCATTGCTTAAAAGTAAAAAAATAAAACCTGTAATCTATAGAGAATTTCCTTTGGCGGAAGCATCTTCTGCTCATACCTTAATGGAAAGCAGTAAACATATCGGCAAAATTGTTTTATCCAATCATCAGCTATAAATTTTCGCCTAAGCTGAAGTACAATAAGAAGTATTTCAATATGAATTTTAGAGAGTGAGGTCTGTTACTAATTCATAGTTACAATACAAAGTGGAATACAAAGAGGCTATCTCTTTTTTGAGACAACCTCTTTCTTAGTCATAGGTATAGCAAGTTGGGACTACGAAAGTCAGGACTTTGTACCGGCCGGAGGTATAGCATCCGGAACTCTGTTACTTACAGGCTTTAAAGATTTAAGATATAAAAATATAGATTCGACGTCATCGTCTTTGAGGTTTTTAAAATTTGTCCATGGCATTGGAGGCAACAGGTCCCGTGAGTTTTCCAAACCTTTGTATTTGCCTTGTTTCAATGCTCTTTTAAAATTGTCTAGCGTCCAATTGCCAATACCTGTTTCGTCCGGGGTAAGGTTTGCTGCAAAAGATACGCCCCAGGGGCCGGCTGCTGCTGTAAGTTCGGGGTTAAACATCGCTACCTGGTCTCGTTGCATTACTTTGGTGTCAAATTTAGGCATGGGTTGCGTGCTGTTAAAGCCTGATAAGTAACGGTCCATATCTGGCGCCGGTCCTTTCTCAGTCATTTTTTTAGGTGCATGACAGTCTCCGCACCCGATTACATTTACAAGATATTCTCCACGTTGTATCTTATCCTGTTTTGATACACCGGGGGCCGGCTGTACTGTTTGCCCTTCTCCATTTTTTGTTGTTTCCTTGTCATCTTTGGTGTAGCAGGAAGAAACATACAACATCATAGCTAAAGAAATAAATACTAGTACTTTTTTCATGTTAGTTTGGTTTAAGTGCTGTAAAATTTATCTTTCTAATAAACCCTGAAATACTGCTTTAATTACACGCTGCTTTTTTATTGAAATTATGATTGCTCACAACCTCATTTTTCGTCCAATAACAACAATTATCCATTCTTTATATTGTATAAACATAAGGTTCGGCTATACCAAGGCCATGGAGAAACCTACTTTTTCTAAAATATTGGAATTACAGTTTATAAGAGCCTTTTAGTAAAACTGTTTTTCTTTGCGATAAAGGATTAATACGCTTTAAGAATTATGTGAAGATGGTTCTAAGATAATATTTTAAAAAGTAAAAGCAAATTTTTTACAAAAATATTTTTAAAGTAAAACGGCAGAGCCAATCAAAATAAAAAGTGGCAAAATGATGCGATCAGTCCGCCAGAAATGGCTTGGAAAACAAACAATTAGTCGATTAGTAATTAGAGATTGAGATCCTTAAAAAAGAGTGGCATCTTTAGCTGAAGTAGTAATACAGCTAGAGATGCCATTATGCAGGAAAGTGAGTGATATATGGAACAAACGAATTTATTCGCGGCAGTGATTGTAAGAAACTATAACCGGGGTATATCAAAATAGATAAACGGATATAATTTAAATTGTAAGGTTATTTATAAATGAAGCAATGCAGCAGCTTCCTTATCTAAATAAACTTTTAAATTTTGGTGATTTCGTAATAGGCTCGCAGGTAAAGCTTCTGAAATTTCTCCTTCAAGTATTTGTTTTACAATATCAGCTTTATGTCTTCCGCTAACTAAAAGAATAACATGTTTTGTTTCCATGAGGTTGGCCAAACCTAATGTAATACCTTGTGTTAGCGACCGTGGTTCTTTAAAATATTTTTGACCCGTTTTTTGTGTTAGGGGATCAATGTCTGTAACATGTGAACGCAGGGATGCAGAAGTGCCCGGTTCATTCATGCCCACATGACCGTTTAAACCCAGTCCAACTATTGCTACATCAATACCTTGATGCGCCGCGATAAAATCTTCAACCTGATTACACTGAAACTGTAAGTCACTTGCCCTTCCATCAAAAAAACAAATTTTTTCACTCTTTATTTCCAAAGGATTAAATAATTGGTTGTTTAAGTGAAAGCGGCAGCTTCCTTCATCAACTCCATTCATTCCAGCCCATTCATCGAGCCCAACAAAAGACCAGTCAGAAATATTTACCTGTTTTGTTTTTACCAGTTGAACCAACTCCTTATACAGTCCCGCAGGACTATCTCCGGAAGCCGGGCAAATCAAAGCTTTCTCAGCCGGTTGCATTAGTTGTAATACATCTTCAGCAGCTTGTTTCGACATTGCTTCGTAAGTATCAGCTACAAAAAGTTCCATATTTATCTGTTTTAATAAGTTTATTGTTTTGTATGTTTCGCCCTTATTTTAAAAAAATACAGGTTTCGTTGATTTAGTATAAGAAGAGCCTGAAATGTTTATTCTGTGTTTGTTTTCTCATATGAATGATACTGCTCTTCCTTCTTTTTTCTCAAATGTAGCAGATAATAAACGGGAATACCTAACAGGGCAATAATAAGTCCGGGCCAGGTAAATTTGGGTTTATAAATAATAAGTAAAAAACAGAAACAAATACCCATTATAATATACAAAACAGGCAACAGAGGGTACCCCGCTGCTTTATATGGCCGGTCGCGTTCAGGTTGTGTTTTTCGCAGAATGAATACTCCTGCAATGGTGAGCATATAAAAACAAACTACAACAAAAGAAATCATATCCAACAGATCTCCGTAATGACCGCTTACGCTCCACATGCACGCAAACAGGCATTGTAGCCATAAAGCATAAGAAGGCACCGCATACTTGTTGAGATCGCCTGCTTTCCTAAAAAACAACCCATCTTTTGCCATCGCATAATACACGCGTGCACCTGCCAGTATCAAGCCGTTATTACAGCCAAAAGTTGACACCATGATCATCAAAGCAATTATGATTGTTCCTGCATTTCCGAAAATAACTTCGGACGCCGCTACACCGACCCTATCTTTTGGCGCTGTTGCAATATCATGCAACGGAAGTACTGCAGTATAAGCAAAATTGGCGCTGATATAAATAAGTGTTACTACAAGTGTACCTAAAAACAGGCTAAGGCCGATATTGCGCTTCGGATTTTTTATCTCTCCAGCTATGAAAGTTACATTGTTCCATGCATCGCTGCTAAAAACAGAACCCACCATGGCAGCAGCAATTGCTCCTGCCGCTGCCATAGTTGAATATGCCTCAAAGCTGCCGTCAACATTCATTTTTTGCAAGTTCCATGCATGTTGCCAGTTAGCATGTAAAACCGAAGGTTTTGCCGCAATCAACCCAAAAATAATCAGGCTAAATAAACTCAGCAGTTTGGTTAAAGTAAACGTTGTCTGTATAATTTTACCGCTTTGCACTCCACGCGAGTTTATATAAGTCAGGAGTACAATTACTGCAATTGCTAATAATTGAGCAGAGGAAATGGTAAGAAAGCCAAGGTTAACTACTATTGAATCTTCACTAATGACAGGAAAGATATAAGTCGTAAATTTTGCGAAAGCGACAGCCACGGCAGCAATAGTCGCTGTTTGTATAACCGAAAAAAAACTCCATCCATAAAGAAACCCGATTAAAGGATTGTAGGCTTCTTTTAGATAAACATATTGTCCTCCCGCTTTAGGAAACATTGCACTTAACTCGCCATAACTCAATGCAGCAGTTATTGTCATAAATCCTGTTATAAGCCACACGATCATTAGCCAGCCGGCACTACCTGTGTTTCGGGTAATATCTGCACTTACAATAAAGATTCCTGAGCCAATCATACTACCGGCAACAATCATGGTAGCATCTAAAAGGCCAAGACTTGGTTTAAATGAATTATTACTCATAATTATGCAGGAAGTATCTTAATCCAGTTATTTATAATGGTTGGTTTTTATCAGATGTTTTTAGTTTTTGCAGATATAGAGTTCATTTCTGCATTAAGTCTGCAAGAATATGAATAATTGGGTTTCATTTGCGATTGTTACAGCAAGTCTTTTAAATAATTGTAACATCATAAAAAGAAAAAGCTTTTTTTCTAAGTCACTCACTTAAAATGTTCGTTCTGACCCTTTCTATACATATGAGTCTAAAAAAGCTTAAAAGCTTTTTCGCATTTATTTGTTGTTATTCCCCATCTATGTTGCATAGCTTTTATGAATTATCCTCTGCTTGCTTGCGAGGTGTAATAGTTTTGTGTATTGGTGGCTCGTTTGCAGGCCCTTTGTAAGCAGGAAGCTCTATGCCAATATCTCTCAAAATTTCATAGATCTGAATCATTGCATTGGTCCTTATTGTTCCCGCTTCACTGAGATCATACACCCAAAAAGATATTTTTAGATCAATTGCCCAGTCTCCAAATTCCTGTATGGCTATGGCTGGGGCAGGAGATGTCATTATTCTTTCATTTTTTGCTAATGTTTCTTTTATCAAGGTTTTTACCTTTTGAATATCTGACTGGTAGGGTATGCCAATGGAAAATTGGACCTGCTTGCTGCGGTCCTGCATTGTCCAGTTAATAAGGTGTTGGGAAAGCAAATCTCCATTAGGTACAATAATATCAGCGCCTTCATTGTTGTTAATCTTGCTCGACCGCACCCCAATCTCTTTTACAACTCCGGTTTTACCGCCCACTTCTATAAGATCCCCCACTTGTATTGGCCTTTCAAACGCAATTATTACCCCGGAAACAAGGTTATTGACAATATTTTGTAAACCAAAACCAATGCCTACACCAAGTGCGCCTAACATGAGAGACAGCTTATCGAGGGGAATTCCGGCAGCCGCAACTGCAATACAAAAACCAAGTGTCCATATGGTTAATCGTATCAGTAACATCATTGAACCAAGACGCGTTCTATTTGTTGTATTCTGTACTTTCTCGTTTCCAAAGAAAAAGTTGATAAATCCTGAGATAACTGAAGAGAGCCAGATAATACAAATAAAAACAGCAACACTTTTAAATGTGAATACCATGCTGCCTATAGTCCTTGTTTCAGTGAAAAAGGAACCCAGAGTCTCAAGCATAACATCATATAGTGTAAGGTTACGCATCAATGACACTAACCATACTGCTGTCGACACTATCCATAATACCCTTAAAAAGCGATGTTGAAGAGTATTGAAATTGATAAATTTGGCAAAGCGACTTTCATGATAAGCTTCAGACTGCAGGTAGATAGCCTCTAATACCAGAGCGCAAAACACCTTCAACGTAATACCTAACACAAGACATTGAATAGCACTTACTCCAAATATTTTGGCAAGTGATACCCTTCCCGCAAGATTAAAAATAATTGAGAGCACAACTTGTGCAAGGGTGAAAATCACAAGTGCAGCGGTAGCGGGAGACTCTGGCAGTTTAATAAAATTAGGCTTTCTATTGATTATTATTTTCACACTGGTAACCGCCAGCAAAATGCCTGCGAAAAATAGTCCCCAACGTTCGCCCAATGCTGATTCAAGTAGTACATCGTCAAGCGCATAATATAACCACAGTAAACTGAGCACGGCCCAGATTATTTTGGATCGTCTTGTAAAAAAGGGATAAATAAGCAGAGTGAGCATTATTAAACGAAGAAACTCGCAAGTATGCAGCAACGACATGGGAGGGTTGGCAAATAAGAAAGGCAAATAAGTAAATAAAGCCATCAGGCATCCTATTAAAACACTGCGAGACAAAAAATGCATAGGTTCTAATACTGCAGCTGCATCCGGGCGTTTTTTCATCCGCCGGATATTCAACAGCGTCCATGAAAAGATAAAAATGAAAATCATCATCCCCAGCGTTATTACATTCCATTTATCATTTACATAAATGGAGATGATCAACCAGGATCTTTCCAGGGCTTTAGTGGTGATTTCAATAAGATTGTTTTTATACTCATCTTGCTTAGAACTAAATAGGGGAGACTGCTCCTGGCTCCACATGCCCATTTTCAATGAAATGGTTAAATAGCGCATGTCAGAAATGATATCAGTAGATTGAAGTAAATTAACGGATACTTTGTTTCGCAATAGGTTCACCTTTGCTAGTGTCTTTTGTTGTAGAGAATCCAGTTCATGCCCTTCAATACGTATATCCTCCATCTGTTCCTGTAGCATAGAATCAGGCACCGGCAAAACCAATATCGGGTCGCGAAGTATTTTTTTGACTTCCGCATTGCTTTCAGTTAATTCGCCACTATAATTTGTTAATACCTTTTCATAAGAAGCCAGTTTACGGGAAATTTCATTTAACATGATCACGCCACTATTTAAACTGCGAAGGTTCATTTGACTTCCCTTAGTTTCTAGTCTTGATTTAAAGCCTTTTACCTTTCTTTCAATTTCAGGTAAATCAAAAGCGATAGGCTTGATATTAAATTTACGCCTGATCAAAAAATCAGTATGATCTATTGTAGCTGTATAAGATGCTACTTTCATAACGAGGTTTGGAAGCAGGGTGTCAGTAACAGTTGTATCTGCTGAATATACCTTTTTCTTTAATGCTTTTTGCGAAAGGGCAGGTTGCGTCTCCATCACCAATATAGCTAACGTAACAAGCAATAAGAAAACATTTTTCTTATTTAAAGTGGTAAAAAATGCAAGACTCTTTTTATAGCTGTAATGTGTGAAAGAAGTTTTTGCAACAATAAGTCTAAACATCCTGTTTTTATCAATTTTCTAATGAAAGTCCATCCTAAACGGCTGACAAAATAATTTATTTTAAGTGCAACATACTTTTTTTGAAATGATTTTAGCTGTTTTTTTACCTTTTTGTCTATTCATTTAGTACCGGACTTTGAGTTTAGTAGCCCTTTATTTTTGGAATAAAAAGCTCTTTACCATAGATCGTTTTTTATTAACGACTGATACCTTAGTGAGTAAAAACAAAAAAATTGAATGGGAAATAAGCTTAGTATTACTTTTAATAAAGAAGGCAATAGCAATTTAAAAAAAATCGTACAGCCGCAATGTTACAAGACTAATTCAAAGAATAGTAGATAGTTTTATAAATTTAGCAGAAAATAAAACAGGTAATGAAAGAAGTAGAAATAGCCTACAACAAATTATTACAACCTTCTGAGGATTTGATATCAGATATGACCCGGCTACAGGGAGACATTCTAATTTTAGGTGTCGGTGGCAAAATGGGACCTGCGCTTGCCAGGCTTGCTAAACAGGCAGCAGACAAAGCCGGCATAAATAAAAGAATTATAGGTGTAGCACGTTTTTCTGAACCGGGCCTGCAAGAGGAATTAAATAACGAGGGCATCGAAACCATTTGTGCAGACCTGCTTGATGACGAACAGTTGCAGGCATTGCCTGGTGTTGAAAATGTTTTGTATTTAGCAGGAACCAAGTTTGGAACCACCGGCAAAGAATCGTTTACGTGGGCAATGAATTCTTACTTGCCAGGTCGTGTTGCTCAGAAATTTAAAAACTCCCGTATTGTAGTTTTTTCTACAGGTAATGTGTATCCTTTAACTCCGGTTGCAATGGGTGGGGCAGATGAAACATTAACGCCACAGCCGGTCGGCGAATATGCTCAGTCCTGTCTTGGCAGAGAGCGGATGTTTCAATACTATTCTGTGAAGAACAATACACCTGTTCTTATCTATCGCCTTAATTATGCGAATGATGTAACTTATGGGGTGCTGCTGGAAATTGCGCGATCAGTTAAAGAAAAACGTGAGATAGATCTGAGCATGGGCCATGTAAATGTAATATGGCAGGGTGATGCAAATGAAATAGCGTTAAGATCATTGCTTCATTGTGCCGCTCCTGCAAAGATTTTAAATGTGGCCGGCCCTGAGACAATATCTGTACGATGGCTGGCAAAAGAGTTCGGAAAGCTTTTTGGAGAAACGCCGCAATTTGTTAATCATGAACAGGAAACTGCATTGTTGAGCAACGCGGCAGAGTCATTTCGATTATTCGGATATCCAAAAGTGCCTCTTAAAAAAATGATTGAATTAATTGCAGAATGGATAAAAGAAGGGGGAAAGATCATTAACAAGCCAACACATTTCCAGGAAAGAACAGGTCAATTTTAAAGAATATATGAAGCAGACAATATTAAATACAACAATTAAAGACTTACTTCATAACGGAACCGTTATTCCCGCTCACCCGTTGGTTTTAGATGAAAACAGGATGCTTGACGAAGAACGTCAAAGACGGCTTACACGCTACTACATGGCTGCCGGGGCGGGAGGTGTAGCAGTTGGCGTTCACACTACACAGTTTGAAATAAGGAAACCCGAAGTGAACCTTTTGGAAACGGTTTTAAAACTAGCCGCAGAAGAAATTGATAAGGCGCAGTTATCACGACCTTTCATAAAAGTTGCAGGTATTGTCGGTCCTACAGCAAATGCAATAAAAGAGGCACAATTAGCGGTTAAGTATGGTTATCATTTTGGCCTTGTAAGTTTGGGTGGACTTAAAGACTATTCTGAAACTGATCTTATTGAGCACATCAAGGCAGTTGCAGAAATAATTGCTGTATTCGGCTTTTACCTGCAACCAGCGGTTGGGGGACGAATTTTGAGTTTTAATTTTTGGAAACAATTTGTTGAAATACCAAATGTCAGTGCTATAAAAGTAGCAGCTTTTAACAGGTATCAAACACTTGATGTCGTACGCGCGGTTTGCAGTTCGGTAAGACGAAATGAGATCGCACTGTACACCGGTAATGATGATAATATAGTTGCTGATCTGCTCACTCCTTATCGATTCCATATAAATGGCAAATTGGTAGAAAAAAGATTTGTCGGAGGCCTTTTGGGACACTGGGCCGTATGGACAAAAAAAGCAGTGGAACTGCATTCTGAGATAAAAAAATGTCTTACAGGTGATGGGGACGAAATAAGTGACCTGTTAGCCAAAGGCATCGAAATTACAGATATGAATGAAGTGATTTTTGATGCAAGAAATTCTTTTCATGGGTGCATACCCGGAATACATGAAGTGCTGAGAAGGCAAGGGTTGCTTGAAGGTCGATGGTGCCTGAACCCACATGAAGAAGTTTCTCCAGGGCAATTGGAAGAAATTGATCGGCTTTATGAAATGTATCAAGAAAATACAGATGATGCATTTGTAAAAGAGTTTCTTGAAAAAGACAAAAAACAAGTTGAATCAAATGCACTGGCATAAGTTATCGGAGAGGTTAAAAGAAGATAACTGAGATTATAGACAAAAGCAAAATCATTTGGATTAAGACAAATTTGTTTATGATGTAAATAAATTGTCTTTTAAAGCGCAGGGTTTATTATGCTGATAGATGAAATAAAACTACTTGCAGATTGCATATTTGATAAGGTGCTTTTTGATCGCCGACACTTACACGCTCATCCCGAATTATCATTTCAGGAGTATGAGACTTCTGCATTTATAAAATCTCGCCTGGATGAATTGGGCATCGTATGGAAATCAATTGCAGGCACCGGGGTTGTTGCTTTGATAAAGGGAGATAAGCCTTCAGAACAAGTAATTGCTTTACGTGCCGATATGGATGCTTTGCCGATCAGGGAAGCAAACAAGCTAGAGTACGTTTCACAAAATGATGATGTAATGCATGCTTGCGGTCATGATGCACATACGGCTTCTCTGCTTGGTGCTGCATGTATTTTGCAATTAATAAAAGACAGATTTGCGGGAACTGTTAAACTGATTTTTCAACCGGGCGAAGAAAAACTTCCGGGGGGAGCAAGTCTTATGATCAAAGAAGGAGTTTTAAATGCGCCTCAACCTTCTGCTGTGATCGGTCAGCATGTTTCACCAATGGTAGATGCGGGAAAGATCGCTATTCGCAAAGGAAAATTCATGGCGTCGATGGATGAAATATTTGTTACGGTTCGCGGAAAAGGTGGTCACGGTGCGCAGCCTCATCTCAACATTGACCCGGTTATCATATCTGCTAATATTCTTGTTGCACTTCAACAAATCGTAAGTCGTTTTGCCAATCCTACGCTTCCGACTGTTTTGTCTTTTGGAAAAGTAATCGCCAATGGAGCAATCAATGTAATTCCTGATGAGGTTTATATGGAAGGGACCTTTAGAACTCTGGACGAAAACTGGAGAACCGACGCACATGTTAGAATGAAAAAAATGGCAGAGACTATTGCAGAAAGTATGGGCGGTAGTTGCGATTTTAAAATTGTGCGTGGTTATCCTTACCTGGTAAATGAAGAAGGGCTTACAGGGCAGGTTCGCACTTTTGCAGAAGAATATCTTGGAAAAGAAAATGTAATTGAAACAGATATCTGGATGGCCGCAGAAGATTTTGCAGCATATTCTCAAATAACAGATTCATGTTTTTATCTTCTTGGTATAAGAAATAAAGAGAAAGGAATAACATCATCTCTTCATACATCAACTTTTAATATCGATGAAAATGCGCTTGTTCTTAGCATTGGCTTGATGGCTTATATCGCTGTAAAAAAGTTAGGTAACTAGCAACTGCTGAAGCGGCAGATGAAACATCTCAGGTATCGATTGAAGACTTTACAATAATTTAAAAATATAGTTGTGATTTATTTGTTGTCAACGATTAGTTTAAACAATAGTTGATATATTAGCAAACGAGTGGATGAATTGAAGTGCAAGCCTGGTTATTAATTTTTGAAATAGAAAAATTCTAATGATTAAAATAAATACAGACTTAAAGCCCTCTGATCTTGCCAACAAACTAAAAAGATTTTGGGATCTCTCTGCAGAAAAAATTAACCTGATTGAAACGAATTATGACCCTTCAAAAGGTTCACCTGTTTTTACAATAAACGGCACTTACACTACCCGCGGCTGGACCGAATGGACAGAGGGATTTCAATATGGTTCAATAGTCTTACAATATGACGTAACAGGCGAAGATGCATTACTGCAACTGGCACGGAAGAAAATTGTTGAAGTAATGGCTCCGCATATAAGCCATGTTGGCGTACATGACCACGGCTTTAATAATGTAAGTACCTATGGAAATTTGCTTCGCCTGATGAATGAGGGCAAGATACCATTCAATGAATGGGAAAAGAATTTTTACCAATTGGCGCTTAAGGTCTCAGGAGCTGTACAGGCAAGCCGTTGGACAGTCGTTAAAGATGGAGGTTTTATTCATTCATTTAACGGTCCTCACTCGCTTTTTGTTGATACTATCCGTTCGTGTCGTGCACTTATACTCGGTCATCAGTTAGGCCACGTATTGCAGGCTGAGGGCGACGTACGAATCAGTTTATTAGAACGCGCTATTCAACATTTGGAAGCTACAGCTAAGTATTCTGTATTTTATGGTGAAGGGCGTGATGAATATGATCTATGGGGACGAACAGCACACGAATGTATTTTCAATGTAAAAGATGGAAATTACCGGAGCGCCAATTCCCAGCAAGGCTATTCGGGCTTTACCACCTGGACGAGAGGACTTGCATGGGCTATGTGCGGTTTTGCAGAAGAGCTTGAATGGTTTGATGCTGCAGGAAAAGAAGAAAAAGATACTGCAGCAAAAGAGAACATTTTACCGCTGATGATAAAAGCAGCAAAAGCAACATGTGATTTTTATATCAATAATACTCCTGTTGATGGCGTTCCTTATTGGGATACCGGTGCTCCGGGTTTAGTTAAGTTAGGGGATTACTTAAAGAAGCCTGCCGATCCTTTTAATGATTACGAACCCGTTGATAGTTCGGCTGCCGCAATTGCTGCGCAGGGTCTTTTAAGATTGGGAAGATTCCTGACAAAAAATGGAGAAACTAAAGAAGGAAGTCGTTATTGCCAGGCGGGCCTTACAGTTGTAAACACACTTTTTGATGACCCTTATTTAAGCGCAGATGCAGGCCACCAGGGTTTGTTGCTGCACTCTATCTATCATAGGCCAAATGGTTGGGATTACATCCATCCGGGAAGTAAAATTCCAAATGGCGAATCGAGTATGTGGGGAGATTATCATGCCCGTGAAGTTGCTTTATACCTGCAACGATTGATCAATAACGAAACTTACTATACCTTTTTTAATATTTAATGAACCCTTCAAATCCTACAGATATTTCTAAATTGTGTATTCACACCATTACAACCAATCCCTGGAATATAGAAGAGGCAGCGCAAAATTATTCCGCTGCAGGTGTCAAGGGAATTACAGTTTGGCGCGATGCACTACAAGCACGAAACATACAGCAAACAGGTCAAATGTTAAGAGATCAAGGCTTGTCTATTGTTTCTCTTTGCCGCGGCGGATTTTTTCCGGCGAAAGACATTGATAAAAGAAGGTTAGCGATAGATGATAACAGGCGGGCTATTGAAGAAGCTCATCAATTAGGAACTTCGATGATAGTCCTCGTATGCGGTGCAGACCCGCGTCAGTCGCTGGAAGATTCAAGAAAGCAAATTCGCGATGGTATTGCGACAGTTCTCGCTGACGCTGTTGCGGCAGGAGTGAAGCTGGCGATAGAACCCCTCCATCCTATGTATGCAGATGCCCGTTCAGCCATCAATACCTTGGCACAAGCTAATGATTTGGCCGAAGAGTTTAATTCTCCATTCGTTGGGGTTGCTGTTGATGTTTATCATCTGTGGTGGGATCCTGCCCTTAAGAAAGAAATAAAACGATGCGGACAAAATGAAAATCTTTTTGCTTTTCATATCTGCGACTGGAGAACTCCTACAACCGACTTTTTAAACGACAGAGGTCTGATGGGCGATGGATGTATTCCGGTGAAACAAATCAGGTCATGGGTAGAAGCGACAGGTTTCAACGGATTTGTTGAAGTGGAGGTTTTCTCAAATAACTACTGGAAAGAAAACCAGGCTGATTATCTAAAAAAAGTAATTAACGCTTACAAAGAACATTCTTAAACCATAAAGTAACTACAAGATTGCCATATGAAAGAGCATAAGATAGGAATCATAATGAATGGTGTTACCGGACGAATGGGGACCAATCAACACTTAATGAGGTCAATTGCAGAAATCATAAAACAAGGTGGGGTTAAAATAAATGCCGGAGAAACGATAATGCCGGATCCAATTTTAGTGGGGCGCGATCAAAATAAGTTGCAAAAGCTTTGTGCGATGTCAGGAGTAAGTAAGATGACGACTAATCTTGACGAAGCTCTTGCTGATCCTTATAATATCATCTACTTTGATGCTCAAACAACAGGCAGACGTGCGGAGGCAGTTAGAAAAGCCGTTGCAGCAGGTAAACATATTTATTGCGAAAAGCCTATTGCAGTTGATACAAATGAAGCTTTAGAATTATACCGGCTTTGTAATGATGCGGGTGTGAAAAATGGTGTAGTGCAGGACAAGCTTTGGCTTCCCGGAATTCTAAAATTAAAGCGGCTTATTCAACAAGGTTTTTTTGGCAAAATACTTTCTGTACGGGGTGAGTTTGGTTACTGGGTTTTTGAAGGCGATTCCATTCCCGCTCAAAGACCTTCCTGGAATTATAGAAAAGAAGATGATGGAGGTATTATTGTAGATATGCTTTGCCACTGGCGTTATTTGTTAGATAATGTTTTTGGAAAAGTAAAGTCTGTGTCTTGCCTTGGTGCAACACATATACCTGAAAGAATAGATGAGCAAGGGCAACGTTATAAAGCCACAGCAGATGATGCAGCTTATGCAACTTTTGAACTGGAAGGAGATATTATTGCTCATTTCAATTCTTCGTGGACGGTAAGGGTCCGACGCGATGATCTGTTAACGCTGCAGGTTGATGGAACCAAAGGATCTGCAGTTGCAGGCTTGCGTGAATGCTATATTCAACATTACGGAAATACGCCTAAACCTGTCTGGAACCCAGATATTCCGCAATCCATTAATTTTTATGATGGGTGGGCGAAGGTTCCCGAACAGGAAACGTATGAGAATGCATTTAAAGTGCAGTGGGAATTGTTTTTAAAACATGTGGTGAACAATGATCCTTTTCCGTGGGATCTGCTGGCAGGCGTAAAAGGAGTGCAACTTGCCGAAAAAGGACTGGAAAGTTGGAGTAAAAGGTGCTGGGTAGATATTCCCGAAATTTAAATTATTTCCTGAAATGAATAAAGTAGCACTAATTACAGGTGGAAGCAGGGGTATTGGTTTTGGTATTGCAACCGAACTGGCAAAAGCAGGTTTTGATCTTGCCATAAATGGTATGCGACCAGCGAATGATGTTGAGGACGCAATAAGTAAGCTCAAAGCATTTGGAAACGATGTGATTTATTGCCAGGCAAACATTGCAGCGCCTGGTGACAGAGACGTGATGCTCGAGCAGATAGATAATCATTATGGAAAGCTGAATGTGCTTGTAAATAATGCAGGTGTCGCCCCAAAGGAACGTAGAGATATTCTTGAAGCTACTGAAGAAAGTTTTGATCATGTAGTTTTTACGAACCTGAAAGGACCATACTTTCTTACTCAAAAGGTAGCAAACCTCATGGTAGAGCAAAAGAAAAATGATCGCGCTTTTAGTGCATCCATCATTAATATTTCTTCCATATCGTCAACTGTAGTATCGGTAAATCGCGGAGAATATTGCATATCAAAAGCAGGCATCAGCATGGCTACACAACTGTTTGCAGCAAGATTGGGCGAATTTAATATTCCGGTTTATGAAGTAAGACCGGGTGTAATTCGTACCGATATGACTGCCGGTGTTCAGGAGAAATATAACAAACTGATCGAAGAAGGTTTATTTGTGCAAAAACGATGGGGAGAGCCTGAAGATGTTGGAAAAGTCGTGGCATCGCTTGCTAAAGGAGATTTTTTGTATTCTACAGGACAAGTGATTATGGTCGACGGTGGCATGACGATTCCACGATTATAAAAGTGATTTAGAATCTAACAGAATTAAATATTATAACTCATCCTTAAAGCACCTTTAGGGGTTGGCCTAATTAATCCTCAATGACAAATTCCTCAAACATAAGAATTACCCGCGAACTTTTACGCCTTCCTGTTATAGTTGCAGCGCTTGGTTATATGGTCGATATGTATGACCTGTTTTTATTTAGCATTGTAAGAGTTCCTAGCTTAAAATCATTAAATGTGGCAGGTGAAAATGTTATGAAAGATGGAATAATGCTGCTAAATCTTCAAATGGGAGGCTTGCTTATTGGTGGCATTGTATGGGGTATTCTGGGAGACAAAAGAGGGCGGCTGTCTGTATTATTTGGTTCAATTCTTATTTATTCGCTGGCTAACATTGCTAATGGTTTTGTCACATCTATTGGTATGTATGCCGTTTTGCGATTTATTGCAGGGTTTGGACTTGCGGGCGAATTAGGCGCAGGAATTACTTTGGTAACAGAAGTGTTGCCCAATAAGATCCGTGGTTATGGAGCAACTTTGGTAGCAACAATGGGAGTATTTGGCGCATTGCTAGCGTACTCTGTCTCATACCTGTTTGAATGGCGGGCGTCATACTTCATCGGTGGTGGACTTGGATTATTATTGTTAGCATTGAGAATGAAAGTGTTTGAATCAAGCATCTTCATGAAATTGAAGGAAAAAAATGTGAAGCGTGGAGACATTCGAATGTTATTCAATAATAAAACCCGGTTTTTAAAATATCTTACCAGTATTATAATGGGCATGCCAATATGGTTTGTCACCGGAATTTTAATAACATTTTCTCCTGAATTTGGAAAGGCAATTGGCCTTGATACACCCGTAGATGCAGGTAAAGCAGTACTATTTACTTTTATGGGACAAGTTGCCGGAAATATAGTCAGCGGATCGCTTAGCCAGTATTGGCAAAACAGGAAAAAGGTCATTTTATTATTTATGCTGTCCTCCTTTGTGTTTGTGCTTATCTTTTTCCTGGTACCTATTCCCAATATAACCATGCTTTATCTCTTATGTGGCTGTCTTGGATTTTGCAGCGGCTACTGGACACTTTTTATAACCGTTGCCGCGGAACTTTTCGGATCAAACCTAAGGGCCACCGTTGCTACTACTGTACCTAATTTTGTAAGAGGCACCGTAATTCCTTTAACAGCTCTTTTTGTACTCTTAAAAAGTTACGTTGGAACAATTTATAGCGTATTAACGGTTGGTCTTATTAGTTATGCCCTGGGAATACTGGCTCTTATCTTTTTAGAAGAAACTTTTAAGAAAGACATCAATTATCTCGAACAAGAGTAGGTGTATTATAACTATTAAAAGAAATACTTCATATTAAAAAACTTTCAAACAGTGTGGAAAAAGTATCAGTCACAATAAGGACAATGAAACTAAGTGACATAAATGATGCTATGAAGTTGTCAACTTCAGAAGGATGGAATCAAACAGAAAATGATTGGCGGCTTTTAATTGAAAATGCTGAAAACGTTTGTTTACTTGCTGAGATCGACCGAAAAGTTATTGGAACTACAACTGCTATCAATTATTCATCTAAAGTTGCATGGGTTGGGATGGTGTTGGTAAATGAGGCGTACCGGGGCCTTGGAGTTGCCAAATTACTTCTAACCGCTGTTTTAAAAAAAGTAAAATTTTGTAGATCAGTCAAACTTGATGCAACTCCTGTTGGAAAACAGGTTTATCAAAAATTTGGATTTAAAGATGAATATTCGATTGCAAGAATGGTCAATACATCAATGACAACTATGCTGATAGATGATTATGAGGTTGTACCAGACGCAATTCAATTAAAGCATATTCCGGAAATAGTAAGTTTTGATAAGTTTATTTTCGGTACAAGCAGGCAACAACTTATCGAATTTTTGATAAAACAAAATCCTGGTAAGGGATGGTTTCTTAGACGTAATAATTTGGTTGCCGGGTTCGTACTTGGCAGAGATGGAAGCAAATATCATCAAATAGGACCTGTTGCTGCTGTAACAACTAATGATGCTAAAATCCTTATTACAAAAGCACTTGAGAGCCTTCGTAATCAACCTGTAGTTGTAGATGTTCTATGCGATAAAGAAGATATGATCAACTGGTTACATTCTATTGGCTTTATTAAACAAAGGCATTTTATAAGAATGTATAAAGATGAAAATTATTGTCCGGGAACAATTGATAAACAATATATGATTTGCGGTCCTGAATTTGGGTAATGCAGTTAATTTATTTTAGAACATTTCTTTTGTAAATTGCTATATCTACCCTTTGTGCGAATTACTTATTTAATAGCCTGGACTATAATTCATTTACCTACTCGGGAATCTGAAAAGTAAAACTTGGTGAAATATTCTTTCTGGAAGTAAAACTAAAAACAACGCTATGAAGAAATCTGAAACTGATTTTTTAAAAAGTCGCAGAGAGATGATGAAAATGCTTGCATTAGGCTCCACAGGTGGGTTTTGGGGACTGTTGGGAAGTACTGCTGCTAACGGGCAAAAGCGGGAGACTCCTGCCGGTTACAAAAACGACCAGCCTGCAGTAAAAATCAGAAGTGTGAAAGCTATTGCAACGGCTCCCGAAGGAAGCAACCTGGTAATTGTAAAAGTTGAAACCACCGAGCCGGGTTTATATGGTTTGGGTTGTGCCACATTTACGCAAAGAGCAGTGGCGGTAGTTGCAGCCATTAATAGTTATCTTAATGAGTTTTGTATAGGCAAAGACGTAGATAATATTGAAGACATGTGGCAGTCGTTTTATGTTAGTTCTTATTGGCGTAACGGACCTGTTTTAAATAACGCATTAAGCGGACTCGATGAAGCATTATGGGATATTAAAGGCAAACGTGCAAATATGACCGTCTACCAGTTGTTGGGGGGAAAGAGCAGGTTTGCAGTAGAATGTTATGAGCATGCCAGTGGAAATACAGCTGAGGCAGTCGCTGAAAGTGTTCAGAAATATATGGCGCAGGGATTTCGTCATGTAAGAATACAACAGGGTGGATATGGTGGAACAGGAACTGTAGCTAAAAAACCTGATTTTAAAGCAGCAGGATTTGGTTACGAAGCTGATGATTATATGGATGAACGGGCATACCTGAAGTCTGTACCAAAGATGTTTGATGTGGTAAGAAAAGTTTGTGGTGATGAGGTCGAATTATTACACGACGTTCATGAGCGTGTGCAGCCGATGGATGTAATCAATATGATAAAGGCTGTAGAAGATTATCATCCTTATTTTATTGAAGATCCTTTTTCTCCCGAAAACATGGAATGGTTTAAGCAGCTTAGAATGAGCACCAGTGTTCCTATTGCCATGGGCGAATTGTTTAATAATATCAATGAGTTTAAAATGCCAATGGTTAATCAATGGTTTGATTACATACGTGTGCATGTATCGCAGGTGGGAGGCATAACTCCGGCTATGAAAATTGCACGTCTTGGTGAATGGTTTAATATTAAGACTGCCTTCCATGGTCCCGGAGACGTTTCACCTGTAGGTCATGCTGCTCATGCTCATATAGATCTGGCAATATGGAATTTTGGAATACAGGAGGCAGTTCATTTTTCTGATAAATTAAAAAGTGTTTTTACAGGTTGCCCCACCATGAATAATGGATATATGTCTGTTAATGAAGTTCCTGGTATTGGAGTAGATATTAATGAAAAGGAGGCTGCTAAATATCCCATAACTACCAAATCGAACTGGCAGGTTCGCAAAAGAGATGGAACAATTATAAGACCATAAAATGTAACACCGATTTCAATATTTGTAGTAGGGGTTTTCTATTACATCATTACCGTCCAATACAATTTCAATTTATTTTGTAGTTTTTATTAAAATAGCAATATAACAATTTTCAACATTCCATTTGCAGTCTTTAAAGGCGACAAATTGCTGATAACTATTTTTCACTAAGTATTATTAATTATTTAAATTTGTGTAGTGAAAAAGTTATTAGTAACAAATGCAGCAAACATAACAGCTTTAATTGCTAGGTTAGCATTAGGAATAACTTTGTTTCCTCACGGAGCTCAAAAATTGTTTGGATGGTTTGGTGGCTACGGTTTTGGCGGAACAATAGGATTTTTAACTGCAAAGGCAGGATTGCCTTATATTCTTGCTTTGTTAGTAATTCTGATTGAAAGTATTGGAGCTTTGTTTGTGCTCGTCGGTTTTATAACTCGTATTGCTGCTTTTGGCATTTTTGTTGAGTTTATTGGTGTTATATTTAAAGTTCATTTAGCTAATGGCTTCTTTATGAACTGGTCTGGAAGTCAGAAAGGGGAAGGAATTGAATATTTTATCTTACTCTTAGGTTTAGCATTAATCCTTATAATTACGGGTGGCGGTAAAGCGAGCGTAGATGCTGCAATCACAAGTACTTCTAATATGAAAAATTCAATTTCTGTTGAATGAGAAATAATGATTAACAGGTGCACAAGTTTAATTAACAAGCCTCGAAAATGCTAATTTTCCTTGTGATTATGCAACAAGCTTGAGTTCATTTTATTTCTGAAGACATCGGGCGAAAAACCTGTTTTTTCTTTAAACAATTTTGAAAAATAAAAGCACGATTCAAAATGAAGATCGTAAGCAATTTCTTTGATTGTTTTTGAAGGATTAGACAGAAGTGTTTTAGCTCTTTCAATTTTTAGTTGTATTAGGTATTGCCCTAAAGCGATGCCCGTGTATGTTTTAAACATCTTTCTAAGCCATGAATAACTTACGTTCAGTTCCTTTGCAATGTCTTCCATGGCGACTTCCGCGTCTATTTTTTGTCTTAGCAATATTCTTGCTTTATTTATAATTATCTCTATGTGATTTTCTTCTTTAAATTGCTGCTGCCGCAGGGTTTTGTGTACGTAGCCTAACAAGTGAAGCAAAGCTCCGGAAACTAAGGGTTGATAGCCCGATTTTTCCTCTTTTGTATGCTCAATAATTTCGGTAATAAGACTGACAATTTCTTCCTTAATTCCAATATTAATCAAAGCCTCGTTACTATTAAAAAATTTGTTTTTAATTAAGTTATCTGCTATCTCTCCCTGGAAACCTACCCAATATTCATCCCAGCCCACATTTTCGTCTGGCTTAAATCTATGCCACTCTCCGGGAAATAAAATAATAAGAGAACCTTCTTCCACCTTTGTACACTCCATACTTTTAGATTCAAAGAAGCCTTTTCCTTTTATTATATAAATAGCCTGGTATTCATTTAATATTCTTCCCGAATCCCAACTAAAGTAGTGGTGCTCTGGATGATAATTGTAAGGGTATTGTTCGTGAGCACCTATTTGGGTACATCCGGCATTTAAAATTGACAAACCCCATTTCTCGTCTTCATCTCCTAACGGCAGGTACTTATAATAATTCACC
This sequence comes from Segetibacter koreensis DSM 18137, assembly GCF_000374045.1. Classification (GTDB taxonomy): domain Bacteria; phylum Bacteroidota; class Bacteroidia; order Chitinophagales; family Chitinophagaceae; genus Segetibacter; species Segetibacter koreensis. The sequence continues at coordinate 45,645 of NZ_KB893318.1, forward strand.
ATAGAAAAAGTTTAGGCTCGTATTCTTAGATTATTGAACGCAGAAATCGAAAGCACTGTTTATTAAATGTACAAATTAAAGAAATATCAAAATGTATATTTCAAATATCAATTTGCATATTAACGATGGAGTGGTATTGAAATATCTTTGAAATAAGGGCTGCTAAGCTCAAATTTATTCAACTTAAAACAACGATGCTATGTCTTTACTTCTATTCATTTCTATTTATCTAATTACCTGCCTGTTTTCTTTTAAAGGCTTTCTCAAACCAATACAAAAAATTCCGATGTAAGGTTATTCGTAACGCCATTTGTAAAACCTGGAAATCTTCATTTTGTTCATCTTTTTGTGAAAACAGGGAAGTAAATATTCCAGCCACGATTGCATTGTTATCATAAAAATTAAAAAATTTTTATGATAAGTTTCCTATTTTCTAAAACCCATATTGATTGCTATGTTAAAAAAACTATTACCTTTTTTACAACAGAGAAAGGAGCCGTTCATTTTTATATCCTTTCTCTTTCTCTCTTTATTTTCATTTGCTCAACAAAAAATTACAGTTAATGGCAAAGTTGTTACAGCAGACAATGTACCGTTAGCAGGTATATCTGTAAACGTAAAAGGCAGTGTTAGCGGCACAACTACTAATGCAGATGGTAGGTTTACATTTCAGGTTGTTAAAGGAGAAACGTTGGTTTTTTCTTCGGTAGGATATGAAGAAAAGGAAGTAAAAATAAATAATGAAAGGAGTGTTATTAACATTCCTATGGTTTCAACAAGTTCAACCTTAGGAGAAGTTGTAGTGGTAGGTTACGGTTCACAAAGAAAGAAAGATGTAACTGCTGCAGTATCTACAATTGATGTTTCAAAATTAAAAGATATTCCTGCAGCTAATGTGTCGCGGTTATTAGCAGGTCAGGCTTCCGGTGTAACTGTAAAGCAGGTAACGGGCTCTCCTGGTCGTGAATTCGAAGTAACGATCAGAGGCACCGGTTCATTGGGAGCAGGAAGTCAACCACTGTATGTAATTGACGGATTTCCGGTCGGAACTTCAGTCGGGCAAAATTTAAATCCTAATGATATTGCAACGATCACCATCCTCAAAGATGCGGTCTCTACAGCTATTTACGGTGCAAGAGGATCGAATGGCGTGGTGTTAATTACAACTAAGAAAGCCAAAAACGGGGAAGTAAGTTTAACTGCTACAGCAAATTATGGCGTCCAGAATATTCCGGAATCAAGAAAGACAAAGGTGCTGAATGGAGTGGATTTCGCTCAGTTTAAAAAGGATATTTTTATGGATAAAATTTGGTATTTTGAAAACAGGGAACCTACCCTCGATGAAGTCCCCTTGGATTTTCGCAATCCTGAACAAACGAAACTTTCCACTAACTGGTATGATGCAATACTAAACCAAAATGCAAAATTTCAAAATTACAATATTACACTTTCTGAAGGTAAAGGAGATATACATTCTTTAGTTTCAGTCGGCTATGTTGGCCAGGAAGGAGCATTGATAAAGACTAAATATGATAACTTTTCTGTCCGTGCCAATATTGATGGTAAAATAAATAATTTCATCAGTATGGGATTGAACATAAACGGTTCTTATTCCAGGCAAAACACAGCAAACACAGAAGGGCGTGACAATCTGGTAGGATCAACTTTATTGATGGATCCGCGTGAGCCGATATACAATGAAGATGGCACATATAATAGTTATATTGGCGGTCACGATGGGATTTTTGGATTTCCCAATCCTGTTCAAAGTTTAAATGAAATAACCAGGAACCGCGAAATTGGAGATGTATTATCAAATGGATTTTTAGAGTTTTCTTTTTTGAAAAATTTTAAATTTAAAACAGCGGTAAACACACGCATTAATATCAGCTCTTATAAACAGTTTATTCCATCTACCATGGCCGGCGTAAATGCTCCTCCTCCAAGAGATGCATCCGAATATGATGACGTTTTTCGTACAATGAATCTTTCAGCAGATGAATTGCTGACTTACAGTAAAGGATTTGGAGATCATCACGTTGAGGCACTAGCCGGATATACTGCACAGCAGGAAACTACAAAGGGATTGTCAGGAACTGGTAATCAATTTCCCAACGACCTTGTTCCATATCTTGGCTCAGCCATCATAAAATCTTCCGGATCTACAGAGTATGGGTGGAGTATGCAGGCTTATTTTGGCCGGCTAAACTATTCATATAAGGGCAGGTATTTGTTCTCCGGTACTTTTCGTAGGGAAGGTAGTTCCAGGTTTGGTTCAAAAAATAAATGGGGCGATTTTCCTGCTTTGTCCGCAGGCTGGAGAATTTCCGATGAACCTTTTATGCCTAAATATACATGGTTAAATGACTTGAAAATAAGAGGAAGTTTTGGTATAACCGGTAATAATAATATAGGAAATTATTCCAGTCTGTCATTTATGAACACCAGCAATTATATATTGGGCAATAACCTGGTAAGCGGACTGGTAGTAAGTTCATTTGCAAACGCGGGATTGGGATGGGAAAAATCGAGGCAAACTGATATCGGTTTAGATCTTTCTGCGTTTAATAGCAAATTTACATTTACCGCTGAATATTATAATAGAATCACAAGCAATATGCTTTTGTCTATTCAATTGCCCGCTATTTCCGGATTTACCAGCACTTTAGGCAATGTGGGTAAAGTGCAAAACAAAGGACTTGAATTTGCAGCAGGGTATAGAACAAAAATTAATTCGATAAGCTTTTGGAGCAATTTCAATATCTCTTTTAACCGTAATAAAGTTCTTGAAATACGAGGTGAGAATGATGAAATCTGGAACGGTGGATTTTATGGCGACTATAATGTTTCAAAAGTTGGACGACCTATAGGAATGATATATGGATATAAAGTATTGGGTATTTTCAAAAACCAGGAAGAAATAAATAAATCTTCTACCCAGGACGGCGCTATTCCGGGTGTTTATAAGTATTACGATGGTGATGGCGATGGAAAAATTTCTTATGACACAAAGGATATGGTTGAAATAGGTAATCCATGGCCGAAGGCTACATATGGTTTAACGCTTGGTGGAGATTATAAAAATGTAGATCTGAGTGTTCTGTTCACGGGTGCACAGGGATATGATGTTTTCAGGCAAATAGAATCATCCACGATGAATATGGACGGCGTTTTTAATGTATTAACTGCAAGTAAAGACCGCTGGAGATCTGAACAAAATCCCGGGTCGGGAAGATATGCAACTACTAATACATGGAAGTGGGAGCGTGAAAGCAATTCCCGCTATGTGTATAGCGGAAGTCATATGTGGGTAAAGAACGTAAGCCTTGGCTATAACATTTCCAAGTCTAAGCTGCACTTTGGCGGAGTCAGGGTTTATGTAAGTGCCGATAATTTATTTTTAATTACAAATTACCCCGGTAATAATCCCGATGTTAACAATAACGGAGGCATAAATCCAGGATTGGATGATGAAGCATACCCAATTTCCAGAACCTTTTCTATTGGAGCTAATCTAACCTTCTAAAAATTAAAGAAAATGAAGAATCGAATAATAATTATACTTGGTATAAGTCTGTCCTTTATTGGATACTCTTGCAAAAAAGATTTTCTTTATAAAACTGATCCAACGAGGATAGACTCAGATAAATTTTATAAGACTGAGACTGATATTGAACAGGCAATTAATGGTGTTTATGGGCAATTACAAGGGATTGTTAACAACCAGTGGCTTTTTAATGAATTGCCTTCTGACAATACAACAATTGATTTTAATCCGGGTGATCGGGGGCAGGCCCCATCAATAGAAGCGTTTGAGTTTTGGCAGGTAAATGGCGGAACAGGTAATATAGCAGGCATGTATAATAGTTATTATAATGCTCTTTATAATATTAACAACGCCCTTGCAAAATTAGATGCTTCCACTGTTGCAGATTCTGTAAAGTCGACGTCTGTGGGACAATTAAAATTTTTAAGAGGTTACTACTATTTTGAATTAACGCAATATTTTGGAGATGTCGTTTTAATTACTGACCCAATATTAAATGAACCTTCCAAAGCGTGGGATTACTTAAGAGAGCCGCAGGAAAAAGTGTATGCCCAGATTGAAAATGACCTTAAAGAAGCTATTTCTTTACTTCCTGCAAATTACAATAGTGCAAATACCGGCAGGGTAACCAAAGGGGCAGCATTGACTTTGTTAGGTAAATTTTATCTTACAAAAAAGCAATATGCTGAGGCTGTTACTACGCTAAACCAGGTTCTCTCATTAGGATATTCTTTGTTGCCTTCTTACGCAGATGTTTTTGATCCCGCAAAAAAGAACGGTGTAGAATCAATTTTTGAAGTACAGTACCAGGGAGGAAATGACCTGGGAGAGTGGAGTAGTTTTATCTATACTTTCGCCCCGAGGCTATCTGAAGACGCAGTCACAGGATGGCCACAAAGTAATCCGGGCGGTTGGAATATTCCGACGAAAGACATGATTGGTGCATACGAAGAGGGAGATTTGCGAAAAAGTATCTCTATTGGGTTAGATTTTAAAAGTCCAATTACCGGACTGGTGGTACCGTATATAAAAAAATACAATCATCCACATACTATTTATGGGCGCACCGATGATAACTGGCCGGTATTAAGATATTCAGATGCATTATTGATGTTAGCTGAAGCCACTAATGAACAAAATGGTCCCACTGCTGAGGCATATGATTATGTGAACAAGGTCCGTCAACGGGCAGGCCTCGAGCCATTGAGTGGGTTAGATCAAAGTTCATTACGCGAAAAAATTATTCATGAAAGAAGAGTAGAGCTGGCCTTTGAAAACTGGCGTTGGTTTGATCTCAAAAGAACAAAAACTCCTGAAGAACTTGCAAAGTTCTTAAATGCTTACGCAGCTACTGAAAAGGCGAACCCGACAACAAGCAGACAAGGTATTCCCTATTCTAACAGTGATTATATTTTTGAACCTTTTGAGGCAAAATATCCCATTCCCAGCAACGAGATTTTGGTCAATAATAAATTAACACAAAATGCCGGATATTAACTAGATATAAACCAGGTAAAGCTTTTTATATTAAAAGCAGACAGAAACTTTTAGAATGTATGTACGACGTAAACAGAAAACGCTAATGAGGGAATTATCCATTCAATAAAAAATTTTATAAAAACACCAAGAGTTTTCTGTTTGCGCTTAAAGTGATTAGAGAGAAAAAAACATAAAATTATTCTAAAAGATTGAATGCATGGAAATAGGGCTTAAAGGAAGGTTTTCCATTATTAAAATATAGGACGCGAAGATCTTGAAACTTTAAAATAAGTGTATAGATCAATAAAAAATTATGACGCCTCATCTTAAAATAGGACTCTTTGGAATTGGACTGGAAGCTTATTGGCAACAGTTTAAAGGACTAGAAGAACGTCTGGCCGGTTACGTAAAAGTCGTAGAAAACAGGCTAAAAGATTTAGGGGCAAATATTGTTAACCTGGGATTGATAGACACCGTTGAAAAAGCATTTGATGCAGGGCATAGATTCCGTACTGAAGATGTAGATCTTATTTTTTTATATGTTACCACTTATGCCTTGTCTTCTACCGTCCTTCCGGTAGTTAAACGGGCAAAAGTGCCTGTTATCGTTCTTAATCTTTCTCCTGAGGCTGCTATAGATTATGACTCATTTAATAAGATGGGTGATCGTACCGTCATGACTGCCGAATGGTTGGCCTTTTGCTCAGCATGTCCTGTCCCGGAAATTGCCAGTGTTTTTAAACGTTCTGATATTCCTTTTTACCAGGTTACCGGTATGCTCAACAATGATCCGGTTGCGTGGAAGGAAATAGAAGAATGGATAGCAGCGGCTAAAGTTGCAAATATAATGTACCATAACCGCCTTGGTGTTATGGGTAATTATTATAGCGGCATGCTAGATATTTATTCAAATTTTACATTACACAATTCCATTTTTGGAGGAAATATAGAAGTAATTGAGGTAGATGAGCTGTCGGGTTTTCGCCAGGAAGTAACCAGCGAGGACATCCAGGAAAAAGTAAAGATATTCCGCGATGTTTTTGATATACAGGCGGATTGTGCAAAAGATGAACTGGAACGGGCTGCACGAACATCTGTAGCACTTGATAGGTTAGTGCATAAGCACAGTCTCGGCTCTATGGCATACTACCATAAAGGTACAGGTAACCCTCAAAATGAAGATGCGATGAGTTCCATTATTCTTGGCAATTCCCTGCTTACAGCCAATCGAGTACCGGTAGCAGGAGAATATGAAATCAAGAATGCACAAGCCATGAAAATTATGGACAGTTTTGATGCAGGAGGTTCATTTACCGAATATTACGCAATGGATTTTAATGACGATGTGGTACTCATGGGCCATGATGGCCCTGGTCACTTAGCTATTGCTGAAGGGAAAATAAAAGTGCGGCCATTACAAGTGTATCATGGGAAAGTTGGTAAGGGCCTGTCGGTGGAAATGACGGTACGATATGGTAAAGTAACTCTGTTATCAGTTGTGGAAACAATAGATGGAAAGTTATTGTTCCTGGTTGCAGAAGCCGAATCCGTAGCAGGACCTATTCTCGAAATAGGAAATACTAACAGCCGCTACCGGTTTTCTATCGGCGCTCGCAAATTCGTGGAAGAGTGGAACTCGCAGGGGCCTGCCCATCATTGCGCCGTCGGCGTTGGCCATATTGCTTCCAAAATTAAAAAACTTGGAGAATTACTGGGAATTATTACGATACAGGTATGCTAAGTAACAGAATTCATAAACGGGCAAAATTTATATGATTCGGAAACTTAGAACAAATCTTAGTACTCAAAACAGTTCAGTATCCAGCATTTAAAAAGGTATTATGCTATTATTAAAAAAAATCGTGATTTTTATAAACGCTGTTTTCTTAATTACCACGTTCTTTTGTAGTTGCAGTAACAAGTTGGTAAGGACTGAAAAGGCATATGATTTTGAAGTTACTCCCCTCAGATCTGGTTTTTTAAATCCCCCTGATTCTGCCAGACCTGGTGTTTATTGGTATTTTATGGATGGAAACTTATCAAGGGAGGGAATGACTGCAGATTTAGAGTCGATGAAGAAGGCAGGCATTGGCCATCTTATATTCCTTGAAGTAAATGTAGGAATTCCACGCGGTCCGGTTGATTTTTTAAGTGACAAATGGCTGGAGTTATTTAAGCATGCAGTAGATGAATGCAAGAGATTGGGAATTGCAATGACGTTGGGAATAGGGCCAGGATGGACAGGAAGCGGTGGCCCATGGGTTTCTCCTGACCAGTCCATGCAGCAATTGGTTTCAAGCAGCACGCTTGTTTCGGGAGATGAAAACAAGAGAATTAAACTTCCACTTCCTATTCCCAAGAAGCCCTATTTTGGAGAAGGTGTATTTACAAGTGATTTGAAAAAAAAGTGGGATGACTTTTACGAAGATGTCGCCGTTCTTGCCTTTCCAACTCCTTTAATTGAAAAAAAAATAAATGATATCGATGAAAAGGCTCTTTATTATCGTGCTCCATATTCCTCTGTGCCTGGTGTTAAACCTTTTTTACCTTCTTTAGCTAATTACAGTGATTTTCCTGGTGAGGCTTCAATTTCTAAAAGCCGCATTTTAGATCTTACAAATAAACTGCAGCCGGACGGAACACTTGACTGGGAGGTGCCCAAAGGCAACTGGACGATCATGCGATTTGGAAGACGTAACAATGGGGCTGTTACCAGGCCAGCACCTATTCCCGGATTAGGATTCGAATCAGATAAATTTGATACAGCTGCATTAAATGCCCATTTAAATAAATATACAGGAAAAATCTTCAGCAAAGTCGGGACGCCTGATCCTAGGTCTGCCGGCGGATTAAAAGCCCTGCATATGGATAGTTGGGAGATGGGAGCTCAGAATTGGACAAAACAGTTTCGGCAAGAGTTTATAAAAAGAAGAGGCTACGATCCGTTACCTTACTATCCTGTTTATGCAGGTAATATTGTTGAAAGCCAGGAGATTAGTGAACGATTTTTATGGGATCTGCGCCAAACAAGCCAGGAATTGGTATTGAATTACCATGCTGAGCAGGTTAAAAGGTACAGTCACCGGCATGGCTTACATTTATCTATTGAACCATATGACATGAACCCAACTGCTGATCTTGAGCTGGGGACAATAGCGGATGTTATTATGTGTGAATTCTGGAGCAAAGGTTACGGATTTAATTCGACGTTTAGCTGCGTGGAAGCAACCTCAATAGCACATATTAAAGGTCATTCTTTGGTACAGGCTGAGGCTTTTACCGCCGATGGTACTGAAGCTTGGAAGCAGTATCCCGGGTCAATGAAAAACCAGGGAGATTGGGCTTTTGCTGCTGGTATTAATCGATTTTTTTATCACACTTTTGAGCACAAACCTTTAGATGAAAAACTGCGGCCGGGTATGACAATGGGGCCTTACGGTGTGCATTGGGACAGGAAACAAACATGGTGGCCAATGGCGTCCGCATATCATCAATATGTATCGAAATGTCAGTATATTTTACAAAAGGGAAAGGCCGTTGCCGATGTGCTGTACCTGACACCAGAGGGGGCTCCACAGGTATTCCTTCCGCCGCCATCTGCTTTAGATGGAAATGATACTATTCCAGACAGAAGAGGCTATAATTTCGATGGCTGTTCTCCAGGTCAACTGTTTGCTGCCAGTGTTAAAGATAACCAGATTGTTTTTCCAGGAGGAGCTTCCTATAGATTGCTGGTTTTACCTGCCATTAAAACGATGACACCTGCTTTGCTTGAAAAAGTGCGGTCATTGGTTAATGAAGGAGCTACAGTAGTGGGTAACCCACCAACTAAAGCTCCAGGTTTATCAGGTTTTCCATTATCTGATCAAAAAGTTCAGTCATTGGCGAGAGAGATATGGGGGAGGGCAGACTTGCCTTCTTTGCTGACTGAGCATGCCTATGGTAAAGGAAGGGTAGTATTTGGCGGTTCTTTAATTGCCAAACCTGAAAATAGCCTTTATCCCGCATATGACCTTACAGCTTCATTAATAAAGAAAATGGGCGTATCCGAAGATTTTGAATCTTCAGGTCCGGTTCGCTATACCCATCGCACGACAAATGATATGGATATTTATTTTGTTGCTAATCGTACCGATCAGGCAATAAATGCAGTATGTACGTTCAGGACTACAAAAGGGACACCAGAACTTTGGGATCCTATTACAGGGAAAACAAGAATACTACCTGAATTTTCCACTAATAACGGACGTACTACTATTCCTTTACAATTCGAATCCTATCAAAGTTTCTTTATTGTATTTGGGAAAAATCGAACCACCCCTTTACCCGGGAAGAAGAATTTTCCTGCAAAAAAAGAACTGGAAACACTAAGCGGTTCATGGGCGGTATCTTTTGATCCGAAATGGGGAGGTCATGAAAAAATATTTTTTGATCATCTGGTAGATTGGACATCCCGCCCGGAAGAGGGAGTTAAATTCTATTCTGGAGTAGCAGTTTACCGAAAAAGCTTTAATCTCCCTTCCGGCACAATTACGGATAAACCTCTCTACCTCGATTTAGGCGAAGTGAAGAATATGGCTCGGATCCGTCTTAATGGTAAGGAATTGGGAGTAGTTTGGACAGCTCCATGGAAAGTAGATATTACAGGTGCAGTAAAGCAAAATGGAAACCAATTGGAAATTGAAGTGGCAAACTTGTGGCCAAACAGACTCATTGGAGACCAGCGCTTCCCGGATGACGGTATAAAAGATGAGAAATTCCCTGAATGGCTTTTGGCAGGAAAAGAGCGCAACAGTGGCAGATATGCTTTTACCACTTATAACCCTTATAAAAAGGATGCGCCATTACTGGAGTCAGGCCTTATAGGGCCTGTTACTATTCAGCAAATAGAATTTTAATATAAAGGATTGTTGAATTAATTGATAATCTATTATAACTTTTAATAATTGCAACATCAGATACGAAACCTAAAGTAATCACTCATGAAAAATAAATTCTTTCCAGGTAGTTTTAAAGTATTCCTCATATGTAGTTTACTAATTGTATCGCTTTGCCAGTTACAAGCTCAAACGAAATCAATATCTATAAATTGGGATGAAACTACCAGGGTGTCAAAATCAATTCCGACTTTACAAGTTGTAGTAAACCCTATGTTACGGGCGCACTCACCAATACATGAAGGTGCTTTCACTGCTCTTAAAAATTTAGGTGCAGATTATGTAAGATTTGTTCCCTGGTTTCCTTATCCGCGTATGGCTGTTGCAGAACTGCAGCCTCCTTCTAAAAATAAAACGTTTTGGGATTTTAGTCAAATAGATCCCATTGTAGATGATTTTATGTCTGCTACTGCAGGACACTCAGTTGTTATCAACTTCAGCACTATTCCCGCCTGGATGTTTAAAATGGATAAACCCGTTCAGTATCCGGCCGACCCGAATAAGGTATTCTGGGACTATAACCAGGGGGTGCAGCTTCGTGATACCACTATGAAAGAACTGACAGACTATTATGTAAGATTGTTTAGCTGGTACACAAAAGGGGGTTTTACCGATGAAGTTGGCAATTTTCATAAGTCTGGCCATTATTACAAGATACCTTATTGGGAAGTTCTAAATGAGCCCGATTTAGAACATAATATAACTCCTCAGTCGTACACGAAAATGTACGATGCTATCGTTACTGAATTAAAAAAAGTATCACCTGAAACGAAGTTTATAGCATTGGGCCTTGCCTATACTAGTAATCCCGAATGGTTTGAATATTTTCTGAACCAGGCTAATCATAAACCTGGTGTGCTTTTGGAAGGAATCTCTTACCATTTCTATGGCACTAAAGCAGCAAAGGAACAAACTCTCGATAATTATGAATATTCATTTTTTGACCAGGCAAATGGCTTTCTTGATAAAGTCAGGTACATAGAAAATATTCGTAACCGGCTTGCGCCTCAAACATTTACTACAATAAACGAGATTGGAAACATTCTGGAGGGTAATAACTATTCAGATCCTATTCCCATCGGTTATTGGAATTTATCGGGGGCAATGTATAGTTATATTTATTTGGAACTATCTAAAATAGGCGTCGATGTTGCGGGAGAATCACAACTTGTTGGCTACCCTACTCAATTTCCTGATGTGAGTATGATAGACTGGAAAAATGGCAAGCCTAATGCACGGTTTTGGGCTCTAAAGCTATTAAAAGATAACTTTGGACGAGGTGATAAACTGGTATCAACCGTTTCACATTCGACAGATGTAGTAGCACAGGCATTTATGACTAAAGCCGGCAAAAAGCTTTTGTTGATCAATAAAAGAAATAAAGAAATAAAGGTTGAATTACCAGTAGAATCAAATGGAGGAACTATGTATTCTGTTGATATCTCAACTCAAGAGAATCAGGCAGTGCAAAGTGGAGTTACCAGCAATAATATTACTCTTAAGCCATTTGCGGTTACTGTAATTACGCTAAAAAATTGAAATGATTTTATCTTATCCTGTAAGAAAACAAATACATCATTTAAAGCAACTTCTGGGTGGCCGGTTTACTGATGAGAACGTAATTAATGTTTATTTATCTATATTTAAAGCTGAATGAAAATACAATTTAAAGATACGATTATCACAAAAAAGGTATTAATTGTTACCTTAATCATTTTATTGGTATTTATTGTAAATCCTTTATTATTATTAAACAGCTATGCTGGGGACAAACCCTTAACAGCTTCTGTTAACGTACTTTCCACTTCTGAAAATAAATCTTTCTGGCTTTGGAATTTCCTCGGGCGGCTGCATCCTTTAGCTGTTCATTTCCCGGTAACCCTGCTTTTATTTGCGGCTATCCTCGAAATGTTTACACTTAGAAACTTCCAATCAAAATTGCGACCCGGCATAAACGTATTTGTAGCTGCAGGAGCATTGTCAGCTATCATTTCCGTTGTTTTAGGCTTGCTGCTCGCAAGGAATGGAGACTATGGCAAAGATACTTTGAATATACATCAATGGACTGGAATCGCTACGGCAGCGCTCGGATCTGTCAGCTTGTTATTGCTATATAAAATATTAAAAAGTAACCACGTTAATTTCATAAAGCCTTATCGTGCTTTACTTGTTCTTACAGGCGTTGGTGTTTCTGTAGCTGGCCATTTTGGTGCCACTTTAACTCATGGCAACGACTATCTGTCAAGCACACTTCCCTGGAGTAGTGATTATGATACAACGGCTGTTAATAATTTTGATTTCGCCTCATTAAAAGATGATACTGCCAAACTTGACAAAAAGGAGGAGATGCAATTGAATGTGCAGGTAAGATCGATATTAGCGCACAATTGCTATAAGTGTCATGGATCAGAAAAGATAAAAGGAGAACTGCGGCTCGACAGCAAAAAAATGATATTCAAAGGAGGAGAAGATGGTCCTGTTATTGCTGTCGGCGATCCGGCCAAAAGTGAATTGTACAGACGGATTACGCTTCCTGCGAATCACAAAGACGTTATGCCATCAAAAGGCAAAAAATTATCTGAAGCGGATATTGCTGTGATAAAATTCTGGATTCAAAAAGGTGCACCCTGGCCCGACGGCGATGATAAACAAAACATTTACCGGGTTGCTAAAATGGAACCGAGAAATCCTCCACTGCCTGCTGCATCCGACAACTTGCAAAATCCTGTTGATTTATGGGTAAACAATTATTTTAAAAAGAATAAATTAACCTGGAGTGCGCCTGTAGATGACAGGACTTACTTAAGAAGAATTTACCTTGATGTCATTGGATTGCTTCCTTCTCCTGAAGACCTAAACGAATTTGCTAACGATAACAGGCCAGATAAAAGATCAATTTGGGTAAGGAAACTGTTAAACCGCAATGATGATTATGCGATGAACTGGCTTACCTTCTGGAACGATGCGCTCCGAAATGATTATACTGGCACAGGCTACATTACCGGTGGTCGCTTTGATATTACTAACTGGTTGTATCAGTCCCTAAAATCTAATAAGCCGTACGATGTATTTGTAAGAGAGCTGATAAGTCCTAGCAAAGAATCTATGGGCTTTATTCAGGGCATTAAATGGCGGGGTGTTATAAATGCAAGCCAGAGAACAGAAATGCAGGCCGCACAGAATGTGTCGCAGGTATTTTTTGGATTAAATTTGAAATGCGCTTCCTGCCATAACAGCTTTATAAGCGACTGGAAACTGGATGATGCTTATGGCTTTGCAAATATATTTTCGGATACATCGCTTGAAATAAACCGTTGTGATAAACCTACGGGAAAGTTTACGGAATCTAAAATGTTATGGAAAGAACTTGGTACTATAAATAGTGCTGCGAAAGCTGCAATAAAACAGCAGCAACTGGCAGAAATGATGGTTAAACCTGAAGACGGGCGACTATATCGCACTCTTGTTAACAGAATATGGGCGCAGTTGATGGGTAGAGGACTTGTTGAACCGGTTGATGTTATGGACAATGAGCCGTGGAGCCAGGACCTTCTTGATTGGATGGCCTTTAATTTTGTACAGAACAAATCGGATATCAAGGAGTTGATCTATATGATCACGACTTCCAGGACTTACCAGCTACCTTCTGTAGGTTTTAGCCAGCCGAACCAGATTTTTGTAAAAGATTACAAATTTAAAGGAATGCTGCGCAGGAGGATGACGGGAGAGCAGTTTGCTGATGCCGTCAGTACTGTTGTAGGCACTGTTTTTCCCGATTCTCTTATTAAATATAATCCTTTTGCAAAACCAATTGTTCAGAAGCCTGCTGTAGAAAAATCAACTGGCAAAAAAGGAGATGATAACAAATCAGAAGCAGAAAAGCTGGCCGCCCAAAAATTAGCTGCTGAAAAATTAGCTGAAGACAGGTTGGCTGCTGAAAAATTAGTATTTGAAAAATCGATCCTTCTCTATCCTCGAGCATCTTTGGTAGTAAATAATAGTTTTCTCACTGCCTTAGGAAGACCAAACAGGGAAACTGTTTCTACCAGTAGAGAAACGCAGGCAAATCTGCTACAGGCACTTGAACTTACAAACGGAGAACGATTCAATGAGGCACTTAAAAATGGTGCAGAGTACTGGAAGAAAAAGTATGGGAAGGGAGATGTAATTATTAAAGAAATTTACAGGAAAGCATTAGGACGGGAACCACAGAAAAAAGAATTTCAAGTTGCCAAAAAGATACTCGGAGATTCGCCTGGCACCGAAGCGATCCAGGATCTGTTCTGGGCAGTTTTGTTGCTTCCTGAGTTTCAGATTATTTATTAAGTTACTTAACGAAAAATGCTATGACAATGAAATGGAATAGAAGAGACTTTTTAAAAAACACCAGTGCTGCTACATTAGCTGCAATGGCTGCTGGCGCTCCAATGACCAGTTTATTGACTTCGTGTAACCGAAAAAAAACCAATTCCAAAGCAGACTCTGTTATTTTACTTTGGATGGCAGGAGGAATGGCTCATACTGACACGTTTGATCCTAAAAAATTTACTCCATTTACAAAAGGAATGGATGCGAATAGCGTGCTTAGTACATTTAAACCCGTTCCGACTATACTAGATGGTGTTTCTTTTTCAGAAGGTCTCGAGTCGATAGGAAAGATCATGGATAAAGGAACGCTGATAAGGTCTTACGTAGCCGCCGATATGGGACATATTCTGCATTCGCGTCATCAATATCACTGGCATACCTGCTATAAACCACCTCAGTCTGTTGCTGCTCCCCATTTTGGGGCCTGGATTGCCAAAGAACTGGGTCCAGTTAATCCTGTCATTCCGGCCTTCATTGATATCGGGCAGCGATTTACTTTGGGGGAAGGGGAAGAATTAAAAGCTTTTCATACGGCAGGTTTTTTGGGAAATGAATATGGTCCTTTTCTAATACCCGATCCATCGGCCGGACTGGAAAGCGTACAACCGCCTGTTGGAATGTCTAATACAAGATTTGAAAAGCGAAACCAGTTATATAATGAGCTCGTGAACCAAAGTGCTATGGGTGACTTTGGCAGTGATTATCAAAAAGAATCGCTGAAAAGATCGATGGAGCAGGCATATATACTTTTAAAATCTCCTGAAGCAAAGGCATTTGATTTAAGTAAGGAACCAAAAGAAATTTACGACATCTATAATACAGGAAAGTTTGGGCTAGGTTGCCTCATGGCCCGCAGATTGGTTGAACAAGGTGCACGCTTTATTAGTGTCACTACCGAATATGAACCTTTTAAAGGTTGGGATACGCATGAGAATGGCAATACGAGGGCAAAGGATATGAAAAAGCAGATTGATGGACCTGTTGCGCAGTTAATAAAAGATCTCGACCGAACAGGACATCTTGATCGTACCATTGTAATTTTAGCAAGTGAGTTTAGCAGAGACATGATGGTAGAAGGCCGCCCGGGACTGAAAGTACAGGAGCAGGTGCAACAACCTGATGTTATTCAGGAAATGAAAAATTATGGAATGCACAGGCATTTTACTGACGGAGCGTCTATTTTAATGTTTGGAGGAGGTATAAAAAAAGGCTATGTATATGGCAAGACCGCAGATGAACGGCCCTGTAAAACCATTGATAAACCAATAGTGATAGATCAGATACATCAAACAATTTATCACGCTCTTGGCATTGCTGAAGATGCGCATTACGTGGTGGAAAAAAGGCCGTTTTATACGACGCAGGATGGCTTAGGGAAGGCCGAAATGAGTTTGTTTTCTTAGTCATAAACAAATGCTGGAAAACCATTGTTTGCAATAAAACGAATATTTCTATCAATGGCCCTTTTTTCTGTCGCCACGTTAACCTTATTGAAATTACTGTCGACTTTTTGAGAATGATTGCAAGCGTTTCTTGCATAGAGGTAAGGAAAATATCGAAAAGATAATCTTGAGGTGATATTCAAGAAACAGCAGTACGTGAATTTCTGAATAATTAGTTTTTATGTTCAAATAGCTGTTCTAAAAAAAGTCCAAAGTCAAATGAATAACTGTTGGTTATATAAGTTTCTTTAAACAGAAAATTCTTTATTATTTGATGAATAGTTAATACTATTGCTTTTTGTATTAAAGCAATTAGTACACCTGTTTATTTAATAATATTCATAACCATAATTCTAATATTTACTGTATGGTTCTTTCCCGCACTTCATTAAAAGATATATCCAACGATTTTATTGAAGTACCGAACGAAAAAGTTTTTCAACTTCCTGAAAAAGTGTTGCAGTTTGGTACAGGCGTTTTATTGCGTGGTTTGTGTGATTACTATATTAATAAAGCAAACAACCAGGGTGTTTTTAATGGAAGGGTAGTTGTTGTTAAGAGCACGACAACAGGGGGAACTGATGAATTTTCGGCGCAGGATTCTTTATACACTCACTGCATAAGAGGAATAGAAGATGGAAATAAAGTGGAGGAAAACATAATAAATGCATCAATAAGCAGGGTACTATCGGCCAAAGACGAATGGAATGCAATTCTTGCCTGTGCAGAAAATCCGGAAATGGAAATAGTTATTTCAAATACAACCGAAGTTGGAATTGCCCTAAACCGGGATGATAAAGTTAATGCACAGCCTCCTGTATCTTTTCCTGGTAAATTGCTTGCTTTTTTATACAAACGCTTTACATTTTTTAAGGGCGGTGCAAATAAAGGTATGGTAATAGTGCCAACAGAACTGCTTCCAGGAAATGGAAAAAAACTTAGATCAATTGTTTTAGAACTTGCCCGCCTTAATTCTCTTGATACAACTTTTATCAATTGGATTGAAAACTGTAACCATTTTTGTGATTCTTTAGTAGACAGAATCGTTCCTGGAAAATTACCACAGCAAGAAAAAGAGAAAGTTGAAAAGGAGGCAGGTTATATTGATGATGTAATGATCATGTCTGAACCTTACAGTCTTTGGGCTATTGAAACGAATAATAAAGAAGTTGCTGATAAACTTTCATTTAGCAAAGCGGACAAAGGAGTGGTATTAGCGGAAGACATCAGTAAATTTCGGGAGTTAAAGCTACGATTACTCAATGGCACACATACTTTCACTTGCGGTCTTGCACATCTTGCCGGTTTTACTACTGTAAAACAAATGATGGCGGATGAAAAAATGGCTCAATTTGTTCAGCAACTGATGCAAGATGAAATCGCTCCAAATATTCCCTATAAAATTGATTCCCAAGAATCAAGAGAGTTTTCAGACAAAGTGTTAGATCGTTTTCGCAATCCATACATCGAGCACAAACTGTTGGCGATAACAGTGCAATATTCATCTAAAATGAAAATGCGAAACATTCCTCTTTTGCTGCAGCATTACAAAACATCTTCTCATGCGCCACGTCTCATGGCTTTTGGTTTTGCAGCACATATTTTGTTTATGAATTGCCGGGAGGAAAATGGAAAATTTTTCGGAAATTACAAAGGCAATAAATACATGGTAGAGGATGATAACGCAGGCCTATATGCCGACAAATGGAACAATTATCAAGGCGCGGAACTTGTAGCGTCTGTACTAAGTGACGAAAGATTATGGGAAACAGACCTTACAGTTTTAAATAAATTTAAAGAAACAGTTGCAGCTAACCTGCAACAAATGCAGAATGGTGAAGTAAGACAGGCAATTAACGAAGTGCTGGCACAAAAAGAATTGTTGTAAAGATTGAAATTATGAAAAAGAGTATTTTAAAGGTTCACCCAAACGACAATGTAATTGTTGCGCTTCGTGGCCTTGCAAAAGGAGAACAGGTTGCCTTAAACGGGCATACATATACATTGGCAGAAGATGTGGCTGCCAAACATAAATTTACAGAGCATGATTTAGCACCGGGAGACAAGGTGACAATGTATGGTGTTTTGGTAGGTAAAGCTCAAAAAGAAATTCCGGCCGGAACGAGAATATCAACTAGCAATGTAAAACATGCGTCTACAGAATTTGAATTAGGAAACCGCAGAACAAACTGGCGTGTACCCGATGTATCAAAATTTACTGGTCGCACTTTTAAAGGATTTCACCGAAGCGATGGGAGTGTAGGTACAGCTAATCATTGGGTAGTAATTCCGATGGTTTTTTGTGAGAATAATAATGTGGAAGTTTTAAAAGAAAGCCTGCTTGATGAACTGGGATTTTCGCGTCCGAAGAAATACAACCGTTTTGCACAGCAGTTGAAGGAATTATACGCTTCCGGACGGTCGGTACAGGATATACTGAATGTTCAATTTCGAGAAGATGAGCAAGTAACAAAAAGTGAACGGTTATTTCAGAATATTGACGGGGTAAAATTTATTTCTCACCAGGGTGGGTGCGGGGGAACCCGGCAAGATGCACAAGCTTTATGTGGCTTACTTGCAGGATATATTACTCATCCTAATGTTGCCGGAGCAACTGTGTTAAGTCTGGGTTGCCAGAATGCACAAGTGGCAATGCTTGAAGAAGAAATCGCAAAACGCTCACCCAATTTTGATAAGCCTTTATATATTTTAGAGCAGCAAAAAATAGGTACTGAAACAGATCTTATATCACAGGCACTTAAGCAAACCTTCGCGGGCCTTATGATAGCTAACCAGGTTGAAAGGGAAGATGCGCCCATCAGTAAGCTATGCCTTGGTCTTGAGTGTGGTGGTTCTGATGGTTTTTCAGGAATTTCTGCAAACCCTGCTATTGGTTATACCAGTGATTTGCTGGTTGCGTGTGGTGGCTCTGTTATACTTTCCGAATTTCCTGAATTGTGTGGGGTAGAGCAGGAGCTAAGTGACCGTTGCGTCGATGAAAATAAAGCGGTTCGATTCATAGATATAATGCGTCGATATAATGAGAGAGCAAAAGAGGTAGGTTCAGGGTTTGATATGAATCCTTCTCCCGGAAATATAAAAGATGGCTTAATTACAGATGCTATAAAATCTGCCGGAGCAGCTAAAAAAGGTGGCACCTCACCTGTTACCGATGTATTGGATTATCCTGAAAAAGTTTCAAAGGCGGGATTGAATTTGTTGTGTACTCCTGGTAATGATGTGGAATCTACCACTGCCGAAGTAGCCGCAGGTGCAAATGTTGTATTGTTTACAACTGGACTTGGCACGCCTACGGGCAATCCTGTTGCTCCGGTAATTAAACTGTCAAGCAATACCAAATTGTACGAAAAAATGCAGGATATTATTGATATTAACACCGGAACAATTATAGAAGGTGAAGAGACAATTGAGCAGGCAGGAGAAAGAATTCTTGATTTTGTAATTAAGGTGGCAAGTGGAGAAATTGTAGCAAAATCCGTAAAAAACGGCCAGGAAGATTTCATTCCCTGGAAGCGCGGCGTTAGTTTGTAAAATAAAATGATTAGTAACTGGTGAGTGTAGGTAACTAGTAATCCCAACCATCCACTTACAACTCACTGTCACAACTCACTATATGAAAAGATATTGTTTGGCATTAGACCTTATTGACGACCCGGCATTGATAGAAGAGTACGAATATTGGCATAAAAAAGAAAACAGGCGTCCCGAAATAATGAAAAGCATTTCAGACGCTGGTATCTCTAATATGGAAATCTATCGTACGGGGAACCGCCTCTTTATGATAATGGAAGTAGAGGATGATTTTAGCTTTGAAAGAAAAGGGAAGATGGACGCGGAGAATCCAAAAGTGCAGGATTGGGAAAACTTTGTATGGAAGTTTCAAAAACCCCTCGAATGGGCAAAGCCCGGAGAAAAGTGGGTATTGATGGATAAAATATTTGAACTGAAATAGATTTTTGAGACAGGTGTTATGACCATCTTTTGCAAGGCCAATAAAATTTTAATTGTGCCTTTTCAGTAAGAATAATGTTTGGTTTTAATCAACCATAAAATCTGCATTATCTTTGCTAAGCCTTTCAACTTTTTCTCCTGCCATTTCCCTTAATGTAAACTCAATCGTATTACTCATCGCGTTTAAAGCCAGGTCATTTGGGGCAACTCCAAATGGTTCTTCTATTTCATATACAATTGCATCCAATGCCATGAACGTGTAAGCAATAAAGACAACAATAAGCGGAGTCATCCAGCCGATACTATCTACCAAACCAAAGGGCAGCAGGAAACAATACATATAAACGGTGCGATGCAGCATCACTTTATAAGTAAAAGGGATAGGGGTACCCGCTATTCTTTCGCATCCTCCGGCAATAGTTGAAAGATTATTAAGATTATAATCAAATGCTGCTAGTGTAATAGAATCTATTTTTCCTTCTTTTCTTCCTTTTTCAAGCCATTTACCCATTTGCTGCATGATAATAATAGGCTTAAACTGAATGTTTTGCAGAGATTGCGAAAGGTGCAACGGTAAAAGTCGTTGCATATCTGCAGAAGAATCAGTTTGCCTCAACTGGTGTTTCAATGCATGTACAAAAGCAATTAACAAGTGTAAAAAGTCCTTTAGTTCAGGTGCGCCGGCTTCATAACCGCCCATGGTCGAAGCCTGACGATATAACGAACGGGTATCATTTAATAACGCTCCCCAAAGTTTGCGTCCTTCCCAAAAACGATCGTAACTGGCATTATTATAAAAACCTAAAAAAATAGCCAGGGCAATACCTATTAAAGTAAAGGGTGACGCATTAAGAGGGACTTTGTAATGCAAAAACTCGCCATGATAATATACAACTATCATCGAAAGAATTAGCAGCACCAGCAGCCGGGGTAGTATCTGGGGCAAAACCGATCCCTGCCATACAAAAAGCAACCTAAACCAATTTTGTCTATCCCTGGTAATCATATTCTTTTAATTCGTCCTTAAATAATTATAAACAGCTTGCTTTCTGTTGCAAAGGACGGATAAGTAACACAATAAGAATACTTATGAAATAAAAATTTTCTTTTGTTGTATTAGTCTTATAACAGCTCTGGCAATTTTAATTGTGTATAAAGAACACCGGCTAAGACAAAATCAATATTCCATGATCTCGATCTTGCGAAAGTCCATAGGATGACTATTTGATTGCAGGGAAATGTATCCGTCCTTCACTAAATCGTTTCCTGCTACGATAAAGTTTTTTGCAAACTCATTTGTAGCATCGTATCTCGGATTTTCGAATTGAATTATTTGTTCACCATTTACAAAATGAGTGATTTTTCCATTACGGACATCAATTTCAGCCGTTATCCATTCGTCACCGTTAAAAGTTCTTTTTACAGTAGGAGTTGTACAATTAGATGTATTTCTTTTTCCATCAATTTCTACAAACATTCCTGAAGTACATATTTCACCTGTTGGCCGCTCTTCTTTACCATTTCCTCCGTGAAGATTATATTCGAGGCAAACAGGGAAAGGCTGGTTTAAACCAACTGAAGCCGGAGCCTGGCAATGATATTGTATACCACCATCCTTAAATCCCCATGACGGTGCACCCGGTGTTGTATCTCCTACAAATCTATACTCTACTCTTAACCTATAATTAGTAAATTTTTTGTTGTAATACAAAGCGCCAAACCTGTTTTTGAAACTGTCATATTGATCATACCTTGTGCTGAGAATCGCGTTTTCAACCCTGAACGTATTGCCAAAATTTTCACCAAGTTTATGACCGGTTATTTTGGGTGTCCAGTTATCAAGGTTCTTTCCGTTAAACAGGCTTACCCACTTTTTAGTATCCTTTTGGTTAATAGAGACTTTTTTCGAATCATAGGATTGTAGAAGAAAAGGTAGAAAAATTAAAACCAGTCGGAAATGTTTCATATTGTAAAGATGTATTTAGAATGATAGATGATTTCAAAACCTGTCCTGCTTACTCGTTACTTATTGCTTGATTTAAATGCTTCTATAAGGAATTAGGTTCCGTTTCAAATATAATTGAAAAAGCACTTAAAAAAATTTTAACCATTGAAACAGGTTTAACCGTGCCATTGTAGCTTTTTCTAAATAACTTGCAACTCTCAAAACCTGTTGGTTCGCTTATATCGGTTTTTTTAGAATGTTTTTTTTATCTCGACGATGTTTGCCTTTTAAAAAACCAATAGTGGTAAATAAATATAATTATGGATTTAAATTTCTCAGACCAGCTCCAGCTTTTTAAAAACAATGTTGCAATTAAGTTTCAATTGTTCAACAGCCTGTTTATCTCATTACCTTTTCACCGTGTTGAAAATACAGGCATACATCTGTCGTTATTATTAGAAAACTGCACCGAAGGGTATAAGCGAGGCGAAAGTCCCCAGCAAATTATTGAAACTTTTTTTGAGCGATATACAAGTTACGAGAACGAAAAAGAGAAAAACGACCTGCTTTTCCGTTTTATACATTATGTTGAGCGGCAGGTGGTTTTGTTTGATGCGCTCGAAGATTCTGCCTATAAAGAAGTGATAGATATAAACGGACCAGGCACGCTTAAGCATCTTACCTCAGAAGTTATTCAAACTTCTTTGCAGGATAAGCTGGCTGAGAAGCTGAAAGATTTTTCAGTTAAACTGGTGCTTACCGCTCACCCTACCCAGTTCTACCCCGGATCTGTTTTGGGCATCATCAACGATCTCTCAATGGCTTTGAAAGATAACGAGATCAGCAAGGTAAATATGTACCTGCAGCAACTGGCAAAAACGCCTTTCTTAAACAAAGAAAAACCCACACCATACGATGAGGCAATGAGCCTGCTCTGGTTTATGGAAAACGTTTTCTATTTTGCAATAGGGCAGATGATCACAGATGTTACCTCTCAGTTTCCTGAAACAATGAAGTATCATCACCCGATAATGGGGATGGGTTTTTGGCCGGGTGGCGACCGCGATGGTAACCCTAATGTAAATACAGAAACCACGCTAAAGGTTGCAAATGCATTAAGATCAAGTATTATAAAATCTTACTATCGTGATGTAAGAAGAATTAAAAAAAGGCTTACTTTTAAAGGCGTTGATACCATTCTTGCAGCCCTGGAAAACCTTTTGTACACAAATATTTTTGTTCCAGGAAACCTTACTGAAGTCTCTAAAGAAAAAATTCTTGATGCACTTGAGAAGGCAAAAGAAATTACCTTATCAGACCACAATGGTTTGTTTGTCTCGTTAATTGAAAACATCATAAATAAAGTGCACGTTTTCGGGCTGCATTTTGCTGCGATTGATATACGGCAAGATAGTTCAGTACACACCTCCTTACTGGATTTAATTGCAGAAAGGGAAGAAGTGTTGCCGCACGATTATGCTTCTCTTACAGAGCAGGAGAAGATAGACTTACTGGTAAATATTGAAGGCATTGCTGATCCTGAAAAATATGAGGAAGGTGTATTAAGAGACACTTTAAAATCTATAAGTGCTATTAAGACGATACAGCAGTATAACGGGCAGGAGGGGTGCAACCGTTATATAATCAGTCAATGCAACAGTGCTTTGAATGTTTTAGAAGTGTACGCCCTTTTCTTATTAAGCAATTGGAAAAAAGAACAGTTAACAGTTGATATTGTTCCCTTGTTTGAAACTGTTGAAGATCTTAAAAATGCATCAGGAATTATGGCTTCTTTATATGAAAATAAGGTATATAAAGATCACCTTGCAAGAAGGGGCAATACGCAGACGATTATGCTAGGCTTCTCTGATGGTACCAAAGATGGTGGTTACCTGATGGCGAACTGGAGCATATATAAAGCAAAAAGAGAATTAACGCAGATTTCTAAAAAATACGAAATAGATGTAATTTTCTTTGATGGCAGAGGCGGCCCTCCTGCAAGAGGTGGCGGAAAAAGTCATAAGTTTTATGCATCAATGGGTAAGGAAATATCTAATAAAGAAATACAACTGACCATACAGGGACAAACAGTAAGTTCAAGCTATGGAAGCATAGAAGCAGCCAGGTTCAATATGGAACAGCTATTAAACGCAGGAATCAGTAATGAACTTTTTTCAGATAAAGAAAAAACACTTACTGATGCTGAAGAGCAGGTGATGGATGAACTGGCAACAGAAAGTTTGAAGGCTTACGTTGACTTAAAAAATCATCCTGAGTTTATGAACTATCTTGCTAATATAAGTCCCTTAAAATTTTACGGCGAAACCAATATTGGCAGCCGCCCGTCGAAACGGGGAACTTCTTCCAAACTTACTATCAAAGATCTTCGTGCTATCCCCTTTGTAGGATCCTGGAGCCAGTTAAAACAAAACCTGACTGGTTATTATGGTGTTGGTATTGCAATACAGGCGCTCGATAAAAAAGGCAAATTGAATGAAGTTAAGGAATTGTATAAAAATTCTTTATTCTTTAAAACACTTATAGATAATTGTGAAATGTCAATGAAAAAGTGTTTTTTCCCTTTGACAGCTTACCTTGCTGATGATCCGAAATATGGCGAGATGTGGAACCGGATTTACGAAGAATATAAACTGACAGAAAAATATGTTTTAGAGATTTCGGACAAGGATGAATTGATGGGTGATTACCCTGTAGAATCATTATCTATACAGATGCGGGAAAAAATTGTGTTGCCACTTCTGACAATACAACAATATTGTATGGCGAAAATTCGTGAGTTGGATGAGAAACAGGCCTCCGATGAAGAAAAGCAGATTTACCAGAAGCTGGTGATGCGCTGTTCTTTCGGAATTATCAATGCCGGAAGAAACTCCGCTTAAAGGTGATTTTATTGTAAATCTTTTTACAAAGGTTAAGGTTATAAGGAGCAAAGATTTTACTGAATTTCTTTATTTGCTCCTTATAACCTTTGTTTTATAAATGGATTAATCCTTAGCAGGAGGAGGTGGTGGTGCAGGAGGTGTTGCTAGGGGCGGAGGGGGAGGAGTTGCAGGCTGCTTATTTCCTTTTTTCTTCATGTGCAAAGTACGTTTCTCATCAGATATGGTGGTTGTATCTGTAATAGCTTCATTTCCTTGCTTCCATTCTTTAGATTTATATTCCTTTTCCTTGCTTTCAGATTGCAAAATTGTGTCTTTATTTTTTTCAACTGTCGGCGAGGTTTCTTGTGCCTGTACCGTTATCGATGTAAATAGGCAAACTCCAATTGCTGCGTTTTGTAATAATTTCATATAGAAAGTTTAATATAAGATGCAGGCTTATCTTATTTCCATAGAAACTGCCTACATTGAGAATTATATAATGACCCAAATTTTATCAGAAAGAATGACAAAACAATTTCCTGGCTTCAATTATTCAAAAATAGCCGAATCGATCTTTCAGGAACTGGTAAATCTTTTTCCATTATATAATCGTTCATAAAATATCCATTACCAATATCAATATCTTCTTCAGCAATAACTTTAAATCCATTTTTTTGATAAAACGTCTTAGCGATATTTTTACGGTTTACATTTAATCTCAGTTTGGCTGCTCCCATACTCAATGCCTCTTTTTCAACAGTTTGCAATAAAGCTTTTCCTGCACCTGTTTTCTGGTCCGTTGGCAATACATACAATTTTTCAAGTTTATAGATGCATTCATTTTTATGAGAAAAAGATGCAAAACCTATGTGATTAGATTCGTTAAAGGCTACCAAAAAACAATGTTGGTTATTCATTTGTTGAAGAAGCGACGATGCACTGTAAAAAAGATCGATCATGTAACTTACCTGTTTTTCGCCTAAAATGTCTGTATATGCTACAGGCCAGGTTTTAGCAACAATATCCTGTATAAGTGGAATATCATTAAAAGTTGCAGTTCTAATGATTAGATCAGAAGAGAGGGAACCTTCGGTCATGTAATTGTTTTGAATGTAACTGTTGTTTTCGAATTGCTTTTAGTGATAAGCGTACACCGATAATATAGGAAGATAATGCACCCACGATCAGCATGCCGCCGGATGCATATTCAGAAAGCTGGCCATTTTCACCCAGAAATAATAGGCAGTCATAAGTGCCGTGAAAAATAACAGCGAAAAATATTCCGGTTAGTCTTAATAAGTAGGCTCGTGGAGGATTAAATTTTGCAAGACCCACATAGTAACCCATCATAACGGCAAAACTGGCATGGGCAGGAACACTTAAAAACATTCTTATTAAACCGGTAGAGGCTCCATGTTGATATACATAGCCGATATTTTCTATTGTTGCAAAACCCATGCTTACCATTACGCAATAAACAATACCGTCAAAAGGTTCATCAAATGTTTTTTTTGGATAAGCATAATATCTTACCATAAAGTATTTGCAGTACTCTTCGGTAAGGGCCACCACAACAAATGCCATAATAAACGTATGCAAAAGGCTTACTTCTACCAATTGGTTTAAAACCTGGTTACTATAAAACTCAATATATACTGCAGGCAAAGCAGAAAACACGCCTAAAAAGAAACTTATTATAAGGTGGAGAACAGGTTCACGGTTATACTTATCTTTTGCATACACGTACAGCATAATTGCCAGACCAGGTGCAATGGAGAGATAAAGAAGGTTCATGAAGAGTAATTGAACTACTGATAAAAATGAATCGCTTTAAAATACTGTGCCTGCTTTTTTGAAAATTAAAACAGTATATTAGGTACATCCTGATATTCTTAACTTTACTTAAAACCATCGGTTTTGTGTTATAAATTTACATGTAATTGGCATAAATTCTTACAAAACTTCTGTCATTATATAATACATTTTCTCAATTGCATCTTTCTGAAACAACATTGCCTGGTTATCTTTTACATCGGTGTTTTTCCAATTTTCGGTAGGCCAAATTTTAATTTCCGTTTCATCATTCTTTAAAACAAGGGGAAGATTAAAACCTTTTACGCAATTTGTCCAGCGATATGATACTTTTTTATTATTGCTGCTAAATTTGAGTTGCAACGTAGGGATTTGAGTTGTTGTTAAATACTGATCAAACACTTTGTTATAGTTAAAGGCTGCCAGTTTTGAAATATAATCCTCTACCTGTTTGGTAGTTACAGTCTGATGATAAAAGGTGGTGTTTAATCCTTTCAGTATTTGCCTGAATAAACTATCATTATTTATACTATGCCTGATTGTATGCAACATGTTACCGCATTTAGAATACATATCGCCGCTGCCCTCTTCATTTACACCATAATGAGCAATCACAGGTCTGTCATTTTTTATGCTTTTCCTGCTGCCGGCATTATATTCGTTCGCTGCTTCCTTACCATACATATACTCAACAAATAACGTTTCGCTGTAATTGGTGAAGCCTTCATGTATCCACATGTCTGCGATATCTTTACTGGTAATGTTGTTTCCAAACCATTCGTGGCCGCTCTCGTGTACAATTATAAAATCCCATTTCATTCCCCATCCTGTTCCTGAAACATCTCTTTGGCGGTAACCCGGTTTGTATAGGTTGCCATAAGCAACTGCACTCTGGTGTTCCATGCCGTTGTGTGGCACGTCTATCAATTTATAGCCGTCTTCATAAAAAGGATAAGGGCCAAACCAATATTCAAATGCCTTCAGCATGTTATGCACTTCGTTTGGCATGTACTGTTTTGCTTTGCCTTCGTTGTAATCGAGTACCCAGTAATTCAAGTCCAGCTTTCCTTTCTCTCCATTGTACCTCTCACTAAAATTCACATATTTACCGATGTAAGGAATAATATCATAATTGTTTATAGGATTTACAACGTCCCATTTGTAAGTTGTGGTTCCGTTGGCATTGTTTGTTTTTGAATGGAGCCTGCCATTTGCAACCGCTACCAACGTGTCAGGAACAATTATACTAAGAGTAGCGCCGTTATCAGGTTCATCACTTTGGTGATCCTTACACGGATACCAGACTGAGGCACCTAATCCCTGGCAGGTTACAGTCATCCAGGGCCGTCTCAAAGAGTCTTTTGTAAATGTCCATCCCCCGTCCCACGGCGCACGTATGGCCTCATGAGGTTTGCCATGAAAAAAAATGTCGATCTGGCTGACAGCATTCTTCTTTTGTTTGGGAAGTTGTACAAACCATGCATTTCCTTCCTTAGTAAAGTTTGATTTAATGGAACCGTTTAGTACAATACTATCAATTTGTAATGGTTGCTGCAGATCAATTTGCATAACAGGAGGATAGTTATCGCTGACTACTTTATAGGTAATAGTGTTTTTCCCCTCACTGGTTTTGTTTTCATAATCTGGGTGTATCGTTATGTCATATTTCAAGACATCCCACCAAATTCTTTGCGGTGTTATACTTCCCCTAAGTGTATCAGCATGAGTAAAAGTTTTAACCGTAGCTTCCTGTGCTTTTGCCAAAGCAGATATTACGAGACAAAAAATAAACACAATAAAATATCTGCAGATAATACTTTTATTCCTTTTTATACCGCTAGCACAGAGGTATAAACAATTTAATAAGTTTTTTATAAAAAACATTAAGACCATCTTTTTAAAGTTTCACCATACCGGTACCGTTTTATTGCAAATCTGAAAGCCTTGATTATTTATTCAGACTTGCACAAATACTGGCACCGATTTAACTTACAATACTTAATTCTTCCTATCATTTTTATAGCCATAATAGTTAATATTCAAAATAGTCTAAAGGGATAATCTAAAAATATTACGGTATTTTTATTAGGATCAAAATTTTAAAGATATTGATTTCGGATCTAATTCACACCTAACACAGTTTTTGCAAAACTATTTACCATTATTTTTGGATATTTTACAATGAAACCACAAAAAATGAAAAAGCTACTTTTCATATTTTCTACAATTGTCACACTTTCAATTAATCATCCGTTTGCACAAATGGCAGCCAATAATGCGTCTGTCAAAGCCACCTATACCAATCCTTTGCCAGTAAAATTTGGTGACCCGTACGTGCTGCACACCAAAGACATGTATTATATGTATGGAACCGGAGCAGGAGCAAAAAACGGTTTTTCTGCTTATTCTTCAACAGATCTTGTGACTTGGAAGCCCCTCGGCCAGGTCTTTTATGGAGATTCTGGAATATCATGGGGAATACATTCTTTCTGGGCACCCGAGGTGTATGAAGTAAAGGGTAAATATTACATGTTTTACAGCGCTCAGTGGAAATACAATCCTGCAAACGATCTCGAAAATTTTAAAATAGGTGTTGCCGTAGCTGATAACCCTCAAGGTCCGTTTGTTAATATTTCTGATAAGCCTGTCTTCGACCCAGGCTACCCGATTATAGATGCTAATGTTTATTTTGAAAAAAACGGAAAAATGTATTTGTATTATTCGCGATGCTGTTACAAACATGCCGTCAAGAGTGAGGTTGCAGAGGTTGCAAAACAAAAAGGATGGTACAACGAAATTGAAGAGAGCTGGGTGTATGGCGTACAACTTAAACCTGACTTTTCTGGTGTTATAGGTGAGCCGGTTCTATTGCTTCGGCCGCCGGTAAGCATGAGCGATAAACAAGCTGAGTGGGAAAGCAGGTCTGTAACATCACATGAAGTGAATCGTAGATGGACTGAAGGCTCTGTAACATTTAAAAAAGGTAATACATATTACATGATGTATTCTGCGAATCATTTTGCGGGACAAAACTATGCAGTAGGCTATGCTACTTCAAATTCACCTCTTGGTCCGTTTAAAAAAGCAGCAAATAATCCTGTTTTACAAAAAAATACTGCAAAAGGTGGTGTGGTAACAGGTACTGGCCACAACAGCGTTACTTATTCTCCTGATGGAAAAGAAATGTTTTGTGTATACCATGGAAGAACTGATGCCACCGGTGATGAACGTGTAGTTTTTATAGACCGGATGAAAGCCGATAATGGAAAACTAACTGTGTTTGGCCCCACAACAACGCCGCAAAAATTGCCGTCAGGTGCAAGGACTCAGAACGAGGAAGGGGTAGCATCGAAATCCCAATAATTTCTTTTTTGTATTTTCATTTTTATCTTTTTATAATCCAATCATCCATTTGTGTTAATGCTAATTGCATAACAATTTTTCTATTCACCATAATATTACAATACAATCCATCGTGGTTCTATTTCCGAATTGTAAGATTAATTTAGGCTTAAACATAACAGAAAAGCGTGCCGATGGGTATCACAACCTTGAAACCGTTTTTTATCCTGTAGCAATTAAAGATGCATTAGAAATAATACCCGCAGATGAACTGTCTTTTCAGCTTTCCGGGCTAGAAGTTAATGGAAATAAGAATGACAATCTTTGCTTGAAAGCATACGAATTGTTGAAAAAGGATTTTGAGGATTTACCATATGTAAATGTTTATTTACACAAAGCGATACCTATGGGGGCTGGTTTGGGCGGCGGAAGTGCAGACGGAGCATTTATGCTTTCAATGCTTAACAAGAAATTTCAATTAAATTTATCAGAACCACAATTACTAAAATATGCTTTGCAGCTTGGTAGTGATTGCCCCTTTTTTATCATCAATACACCTTGTTTTGCAACAGGTCGCGGAGAAAATCTGGTGCCAGTTAACGTAGACTTATCTGCCTATAAAATAGTGCTCGTAAACCCGGGGATACATGTTTCGACCAAAGAAGCATTTTCAAACTTATCACCTGGGATGCCGGCAAAAAGCATACAGGACATTATTGCGCAGCCCATCTCTACATGGAAAGATGAATTAATGAATGATTTTGAAAAAAATGTATTTGAACAATTTCCAGCAATCAAGGAAATCAAAAATATTTTATACGATGCTGAAGCTATCTACGCCTCCATGACTGGAAGCGGAAGCACAGTATTCGGCATTTTTGAATCAGATGCTGAATTAAATCTAACTTTTCCTGCGAATTATTTTGTTAAGACATTATTGTAAACGACTTTAATTCATTACCATTTCCCTGGCATTTTCCAGGGCGGCTGCAGTTGGTTTTTCGCCACTCAGCATTTGTGCAATAGCTGTTATTCTTTCATTGTGCGTCAGCAATCTTATGTTTGTTTTTATTGCATCGCTCTTTATTTCTTTGTAAACATAAAAATGCGCATCAGCTTTACCCGCTATTTGTGGCTGGTGGGTAATGGTAATTAACTGCCTGCTGGTTGAGAGATCTTTCATTATAAATCCAACTTGCTTCGCTGCCTCACCTGAAATGCCCGTATCTATTTCATCAAAAATAAGTGTTGGCATATCTATAGATTCTGCAACCAGTGATTTTATACAGAGCATTAAACGACTCAGTTCTCCACCACTTGCTACTTTACGTATAGGCTCAAAACGATTGCTTTTGTTTGCGTCAAATAAAAACTCAATTGTATCGCTGCCGTATAAATTAAGTGTTGCCGGCTTTACGTCTACTTTTAATCTTGCATTTGGCATGCCTACCTGGTGTAACAGTGCATTTACTTTTTGTTCCAGGTCCGCTATTTCTTTTTTTCTTCGGCTTGAAATACTTTTTGCTATGTCTTCTGCTTTTTGAAGCGATTCTTTTACTTCCTTTTCCTTTTGAGATATCGTATCATCAATATTTAAAACGGCCTCCAGCTTTTTCGAAATTTCATTTCTTATGGCTATAAGTTCATTAGTAGTTTGCACTCCATGTTTTTTAAGCATTTTGTACCCTGCTGAAAGTCTTTCATTTACGTGGTCTATTCTTTCCTGGTCAAAGTGTATGTGGTCGTTTAAATTGTCTACTTCATCAGCAATATCCTGCAATTCTATCTGGGCGCTTTGCAATCTGTTAACTACATCGGGAAGACTTGTATGATAATCAGAAAAGGATTGTAACTGGTTGGAAAGTAGTTTTAATTGCTGTACTACCGGCTGCTCGCTTTCCTTTAATTCAAAATATACTTTTGTCAGGGCGGTTTTAATTCCTTCGGAATTATTCAACATTTTAAGCTCTGTTTCTAAATCTTCGAGTTCATTTTCAACAAGATTAAGCTGATCCAGTTCATTAAAAATATATTGATTATAATCAGACTCTTTTTGAAAAGTTCCTTTTTGGTTTAGTAATTGATCAAGCTCTGTTCTTTGGCTGTGCCATTTTCGAAAACACGCCTGAAACGTTACCAGCAAGTCTGAATTGCCAGCCAGTCCATCCAATACAGCCCTTTGAAAATCACTATCGCCTATTTCCAGTGTGTCAAATTGTTGATGAAGGTCAACCAGCAAAGATGCCAGCTCCTTTAATTGCTGCAGTGTTGCAGGCGTATCATTAATAAAACCCCTTGATTTTCCGCTTGCAGTTATTTCTCTTCTTAATACCAGTTCCTCTTCGCGGTCCAGTTCATTTTCATTTAGAAATCTTTCAACATCTTTTTTACCTTCTATAGAAAAAAAACCTTCAACTATACATTTTTTGTCCCTGTTTTGCAGGGAGGCTGTATCAGCTCTTCCTCCTAAAATGAGGCTTAGTGCGCCCATTAAAATACTTTTACCTGCCCCTGTCTCGCCGGTAATGACATTAAGGTTATTAGAGAAATTAATGTCAATTTCATCTATAATCGCGTAGTTCTGTATGTGCAGCTTCCTTAGCATACAGTAAAGATAGCTGTGATAGTGATTTGGAAAAACTGAAATGGAAAATCTGTGAAAAACTTGTGATAAGAATGTAAAGCTTGGAGGTAAAAGATATTAGCTTGTTGGTTGCTGCTAACTACTCACCCTTGCAACGTGCAATCCCTGATTTAGCTCGCTGGTCAAGCGAATCTTTGTACTCGTGATCACCCATATCGAGGCATTTTTGAAAAGATGCAATGGCCAGTGTTTTTTGGTTGCTTTTTTCATAAATAAAACCTAACTGTAATGCAGCGCGGGCGGCAAAATATTCTGTTCGCTCTTTTCCAAGTTTTACAACCATATCATAAAACTGTATGGCTTCATCATCTTTTCCCATGTCGTCATATATACGGCCCATTCTATACGCATACTCCAGTTTTTCTTCGGGCTTCGTATAATCTTCAATATTTTTTTTATTCAAAATCGCCAAGGCCTCTTTATTGTATCCGCCATCATTTAGTATTCTTGCTTTCAGTAGTGTTTCATCGGGCCATAATCCTTTTTTTGCATCACGATATGCTTGTTTGTCAGCATCGCTGTCTGTATTTCCATTTCTAATAGTTAGCTGCCGGTACTTTTCGGCTTCCTCTTTATTCCCTTTTAAATAATACGCCCAGCTTAATTTCTGCAAAACATCTTTTACATAAAATTTGCCTTTAAAGGTGTTTATAAATTTTTGAAAGCTGGCAATCGCCTCATCCAGTTGCAGTTTGTGAAATTTTGTATAGCCCAGTTCAAAGTCCCATGCAGGTGTTTGCATGTAGTCTGCTGACATGTTCCGTTGCTGTACTATCTGCCTTGCATATTCGGTCTGTTTACTATTAAGGGCAAGGTTTGCAGCGAGGTAAGTAAAAAGGTGATTATTAACAATATCTAATTTTTTTGCCCGGATCAGTTTGAAAACCTCGTCTGGCTTATTTTCTATATAAAACATGAGGTAGCAGTAGTAGAAAGTAGCCTCGTTTGAAAAAAGCTTAGCCAGATCGTCGTTACTGCTTAGTAAACTGCGCATATGCTGCATTCCCTCGTTTATAGAACCCTTCATGCCAAATAAGTTTGTAATCCATCTATAGCCCTGCGGCACTGTGCCTATTACAACTTCCAACGGGCCATAGATCATTTTATTAGGCTGAAATTTCGGATATGCACTTCTGTTTTCCTTTATTTGAGAATTAGCTTTTTTAAAGTCCCAGCCTGCACTATATCTCTCTCCAAATTTTATTTTAACTGCAGCGCGCTGCAAATAAGTGACTGCTTTGCTAAACCTGTAAAAGGGTGTATTATGAGGACCAGAGTCAAAAGCAGACAGCCTTTTATCAAAGTTTTCTTTCCGCAACCGGTATTCAGCTGAATCCTCATTAAAAAATAAAACAAAAAAGTCTATATAACCTTCTAAAAGGTCAGGAATAAGATTGTCGGCGTTTTCTTCATGTGCTTTATTGATCAGCTCCCTACCATGGTCAAGCTTTAGTTTGATTATTTCGTTGTAAGCTAACCTACATGTAGAGTCAAAAACATAAACCTTTTGGGAAAATGAAGCAGTAAAGAAAAAACAAATTACAATTGAGATAAATAACTTCTTCATTGTGATAGGAGCTGATAAATTAAACCAATAGAAAAGGGTACAGTAAAGTACCCTTTCATCTATAAAGTCATCGAATAATTCAAATTATTTGGTTTCTACACTATGGTGCAACTCTTCATCAACCAAGATTCTGCCACAGTTTTCACAAACCAGAATTTTTTTATGTTGTTTAATTTCGCTTTGTTTCTGCGGTGGAATAGCGTTAAAACAACCGCCACAGGAGTCTCTCATAACAGGTACAACGGCTAAACCATTACGGTAATTATTACGTATGCGATCATAAGAAAACAACAATCTTTCGTCAAGTGCGGTGCGTGCTTCGTTGCTGAATTCTTTATACTGGTTTTCTTCTATCTCGGTATCGGTAATTATTTTTTGCAGTTCACTTTTCTTATTATTCAATACACTTTCCTTGCTTCCGATTTGTTTTTTAGCATTTTCAAGCAATTTTGCCTTTTCCGCTATTTCTTCATTAGCATCTTTTATATGTTTTTCTGCAAGTTTTACTTCCAGTTGTTGCATTTCCATTTCTTTATTAATGGCTTCGAACTCCCGGTTGTTTTTAACATTCTCGCTTTGCTTTTCATATTTTTTAATCAGTGCCTCGGATTCCTTAATTGTCTCTTTTTTCTTTTCTATAAAATCAGAAATACCATTTATTTCTTCTTCTATACGCGTTTGCCTGGCATGTAAACCTTGTATCTCATCTTCAAGGTCGCTCACCTCCATTGGCAATTCACCCTTTAAAATACTGATCTCGTCTAATTTAGAATCAATTTTTTGAAGCTTAACCAATGCGGTTAATTTTTCTTCAACAGAGAAGTCTTTAACAATAGCCATATTAATTTTCTAAAATTTTTTAATGTTATAAGTTTAGTAAGCAGAATTTTTGGTACAGGCTGTTATAACTCCTTTTGTCATCGTTGCGACGCATTCCGTTCATCGTCCTGTTCCCTTATTAATCTTTGTTCAAAAAGATATTATCCTGCAATAAACATCTCAAATTAAGTGAAATAATTTACCGGGTTGGTTTTTACTTTACTTTTTAAGACCGCGAAGTTACTAAATTTTGATTGCAAAACATCATACAGCAATTCTGTTGTAAATTGTTCACTCTCCCAATGCCCGATGTCGGCAATTACCATTTTATTTTCCGCATCGAAAAACTCATGGTATTTAACATCTGACGTAATATAAAAATCAGCTCCGAGAGACAAAGCATTCTTAATGAGAAAACTTCCTGCTCCACCACACAAAGCCACTTTTTTAACTTTTTTTTCCAAAAGAGGAGTATGCCGTATAACCTGCAAATTGAACTGGTCTTTTATAAGTTGCAAAAAATCCCTTTCGTCCATATCTGCAGGCAGATCTCCGATCAGCCCGCTTCCAACTTCCTGGAAGTAATTGTTTAATGCGATCAAATCGTATGCAACTTCTTCGTATGGATGAGCCTCGGTCATTGCATTTACCAATTTTTCCTTCAGATATATGGGAAAAATAACTTCTACTCTTTCCTCATCTGTCGTTTCTTTTTTACCTACCTGGCCGGTATGTGGATTTGTTCCTTCACCCGGCTTAAATGTTCCGGTTCCTTTTATATTAAAGCTGCATTCGCTATAGTTTCCTATATGGCCTCCACCTGCTGTAAAAATCGCTTCTCTTACTTTTTCAGCGTCATTTACCGGCACAAATACAATTAGCTTCATCAGGTTGTTTTGCCTGTGCAGTAATACTTTCCTGTTTTGCAGATTTAGTTTATCGGCCATTTTGCCATTAACTCCGGTAAGCAAATTATCGAGGTTGGTATGAATTGCATATATTGCTATATCATTTTTTATTGCGGCAATTATTGCTCTTTCTACGTAATTTTTACCGGTTATTTTTTTAAGTCCGCTAAAAATAATCGGGTGATGAGCTACTACCAGGTTACAACCTTTTTGTTTCGCTTCCAATATTACAGCTTCAGTAGCGTCTAATGTGCAAATTACTCCCGTACACTCAAGGGATGAATTTCCTGTTATCAATCCCGCATTATCATAGCTTTCCTGGTAAGAAGAGGGAGCAAGCCCATCGAGCAGGTCAACAATATCTTTAATTTTCACTGGTTGTTCTATCTTTTTTAAATAAATTTAATTTAGGTTTTAATCTTTTCAAAAGGAAGTGTTTTTAAAGTGTAAACGGATTTCATAAAAACTTTTAAAAATAAAGCCAGTTCCTTTAACGCATGAAGTGTGTACGTTAGTAGCCAAATATGAAATGGTAAATATAGATTATAAAGAGAGAAGGCCTAAGCAGACTAAAAAAATAAGATAAACGTACTGGATGATTTGTTTAAAGAAGTGCTGCAAGTTATTCGACTTTTAAAACTTTTTCTCCTTCAAGTATAAAGGCACGATTTTAATGCTTGATGAAGTCAATATCGTGGGTTCAAACTACAAGATAAACATGCCAGCTTCAAAAACTCCTATATACAGTGCACTAGCAGCTAATTTTGCTATAGCAATTACAAAATTTATTGCTGCGTTTATAACAGGCAGCTCCGCAATGATATCAGAAGGAATTCACTCATTAGTTGATGCAAGTAACGAATTACTGTTGTTGCTGGGGATACAAAAAAGTAAGAAGCCACCAGATGCGACCAGACCTTTTGGCTACGGAAAAGAATTGTATTTTTGGGCATTTATCGTTTCTCTCATGATATTTGGAATCGGTGGGGGTATCTCTTTTTATGAAGGAGTCACACATATACAACATCCCCATGCAATTAAAGATCCTTTTTGGAATTATATTGTTTTAGGTATTGCCTTTACGTTTGATGGAATCTCTTGTATAACTGCTGTGAGAGAGTTTAACAGGCAAAGAGGCGCAACTCCATTTTGGGCTGCCGTAAAACGCAGTAAAGATCCAACCACATTTGTAGTGCTTTTTGAAGATGTAGCGGATCTGCTGGGTTTGGTAGTTGCTTTTTTAGGAATTTATCTTGGACACATGTTTAATAATCCGGCGCTCGATGGGGTGGCTTCTATAGTAATAGGGTTGATATTGACAAGTGTTTCTATGTTGCTAGCCAGGGAAAGCCGCAGTTTATTAATGGGTGAAAGTGCAGATAAGAAGATTTTGGATAGTGTAATTAAGATTGCGGAGGCGGAACCGGTAGTTGTAAAAGTGGATCCGCCATTATCTATGTACCTGGCACCGGAAGAAATTGTCCTGGTTTTAATAACTGAGTTCGAAAAAACTTCTACTACCATAGAAGTTACAGATGCAATGGAAAGAATACGGAAGACAATTAAACAAATACATCCATCAATAAAGCAGCTGTTTATTCAGGCGCAAACAACTTAGAAATAAAGCTACGCCTGTTGTTTATAAAGCATCTTTTTTTGACAGATAAATCACTACAGAATTAAAAATATTTTGTAACGTTCCAGGTAGTCAAGTTCATATTCTTCGAGGTGCTTATCGCCACACAAGATTTATTGATAACATGAATGCATTTGCCCGGCAAAATTGAAAATACCTTCCTCCTTTAGATTTCGTACATGCCGAGTTTAATTTGAGCGTGCATAGTAAAGCCTCAAGTAAAAAATAATAAGTATTTATGTAACTACGTGTCATGTTCACCAGGTTGAAAACGTAAAGAAAGAGAGTTGATTTTTGTCTGGAAATATCGAAATGCCAAAAAAATATAATTCTAGAAATATACATGCCTGTAAAAAAATTATACCGAGATATAAGGAGGTTTTAATAAAGGTTCTTATGCCACATAGGTATAAGGAAATAGACGCAACATTTTTTAGAAAACATTAATTAATTTTCTTTTTATAATATGTGGTATCCGCAATAAAAAAGGTCAACTGTAATAGTATTTATGTGGAACTCCCTTCTGTAAAAATTGTAAGTACTTATAAAAATATTCTTTTTTAAAAACTACTCTGAAATATCCTATTTTGGAGAAAAAGTATTAGGTTTATTCGTTAAAGCTTTCATAAATTGCATTGTCCAAAAAAAACTGCTTGTTATGACAAAAAAACTTTTGTTTTTACCACTATTAATTCTCCTATTATTCTCGACCTACACCTTTGCCCAAAATATAGTGATTAGTGGCAAGGTGAAAGACCAAAATGGAAACCCGGTTTCGGGAGCGACAGTATCTGTAAAAGGTAGCAGGCAGGGGGCAGCTACTAATGAAAGCGGTAATTTTAGTATCAATGTAAAGAAAGGGGCAGAACTTACCATCAGTTATGTTGGTTTTGTTTCACAAAATATTGTAGCTAATAGTTCTCCGCTTAACGTAACGTTGCAAAATTCTTCTAATACATTAAACGAGGTTGTAGTTACCGCTCTTGGTGTTGAAAGGAACAGAAGATCGCTTCAGTCATCAATAACAACAGTGGGCGGCGAAAATTTAACTCAAGCGCGCGAAGTAAATCTTTCCAATGCACTTGCAGGAAGGGTCGCTGGTGTTAACGTGTCAAAAGTTGCATCAGGGCCGGGAGGGTCTTCAAGAGTTGTAATCCGCGGAGCGAAAACTCTGGGATCCACTTTAAACCAGCCACTTTATGTCGTAGATGGTGTTCCCATTGACAACACTAACCTGGGACAGGCTGGTGTATGGGGTGGTTCCGACCAGGGTGACGCTATGAATAGTATTAATCCTGACGACATTGCATCAATGACAGTTTTGAAAGGAGCAAGTGCAGCAGCGCTTTATGGTTCAAGAGCGGCTAATGGTGTTATTTTGATCACTACAAAAAAAGGATCGGCCCGTAAAGGACTGGGTGTCGAATACAACGGAAATTATGTTGCAGAGACAGTTCAAAACTTAACAGATTTCCAGACAACGCACGGTGATGGAGGCTACGTGGGAACAACGCTGCAAAATCAGGTAGCTAAAAAAGCAGAGACATTAGACGAGCATTGGCAGAACGGTTGGGGTGCTAATGGCTGGGGACCAAAATTTGACGGTAGCTCTGTTGTTCAATTTGACGGCATATCACGCCCTTACTCTTATGCAGGTGACAACTGGAAACGTTTTTACAAAACAGGTAACCAAATAACCAATACGGTTGCGATTACCGGCGGAAGTGAAACCCAAAGCTTCAGGCTTTCGCTTTCTGACCTCACAAGTACCGGAGTCTTTCCAAACTCTGGTTTCGACAGATTTAATGCCACATTATCCGCAAATTCAAAGATTGGTAAAAGGATTACAATGAACGCAAAGGTCTTATACTCAAATGAGAAAAATAAAAACAGACCTCGCGTATCTGATGCTCCTGGAAATGCTAACCTCTCGCTTTACTACACTCCGGGAGATGTTGATGTGCGTAACCTTATAGGCGACCCTGGTAAACCTGGAGCTGTCCCATCAATTGAAAAGCAGCAAGATATGGGGATCACTATTGCTGATAAAAAAGCTCCCGGGGAAGAGTTTGCTGTTAATAACAACATATATCAACAAAATCCTTATTGGGCTGCCTACCAATTTAAGAACAATGACACCCGCGATCGTGTTATTACTAACGGGGACGTTCGGTATAACATTACTGATTTCCTTTACATGCAGGGACAAGCAGGTATGGATTTCTATACACTAAAAAATACCCGCCTCGAACCACAAGGGACCGGGTATGACCGCCCTGGTGCTATGAATGAAATTGATACCCGTGTACGCGAAATAAATTTGCAATACATGCTGGGTTTCAATAAAACCTTTAACCGGTTTGGTGTCAACGCTTTTGTAGGCGGTAACCGCATGCGGAGAATGTATGAGCAACTATCCCTAAACGGAAGTCAATTCAACACACCATTCCTGGCGGCTATAAGCAATGCAAAGCAACACGACTACAGTTACGGTTACAACCAAAGAGGTATTAATTCATTGTTTGGATCAGTTGAATTGTCTTATAATAACTATTTATTCTTAACCGGAACTGCAAGAAGGGATTGGTTCTCAGTTTTAAATCCGCAGAAGAATGGAATTACCTATCCTTCGATTGGAGGAAGCTTTGTATTCACAGATGCATTTAAAACATTGCCAAAATGGCTGAGTTTCGGAAAGCTTAGAGCTTCGTGGGCCCAGGTAGGCAACACCGAATCTGTTCAACCTTACCGTACGGCAATTACTTATGGAGCTACCCAAACGCACCTCGGAATCCCTCTGGGAGGATTTACTGCAGGAAATAATTTGCCAAACCCATATCTTGTACCATTTACCTCAACCGAGATGGAGTACGGTCTTGAATTCAGAGTTTTCCAGAACAGATTAGGGTTGGATATCACTTACTATGATCAAAAGACTACCAATGATATCTTGGATGCAACGATTTCACAATCTTCAGGCTTTGGAACTACATCAGTTAACTTAGGTAAACTTACCAATAAAGGAGTAGAATTTTTGCTGACAGCTACACCTGTGAAATCGGCACTAACCTGGGACGTATCATTAAATTTTGCAAAAAACAACAGTAAGGTTGTTTCGTTGATAGAAGGGCAAAATCAACTTTTTGTTGAAGAACCGAGAACAAGAACTGCTGCCGTTTATCACATTGTGGGTTATCCTTACGGTATGATTGAGGGTGTAACTCAAATGCGAGATCCAAATGGCAATCTCGTCTATGACTCAAGCGGCACTCCGTTAACTGACAATACTTACAAAATACTGGGCAATGGTGTACCTGATTTTACCGGAGGTTTAAACAACTCCTTGACCTGGAAAGGAGTAAACCTAAGCTTTCTGATCGATTTTAGGTCCGGTGGAGATATCTATTCCGGAACGAACGTGCGAATGACTGAGGCAGGTTTTACGAAGCAGTCTTTATTAGGTCGTGCAGGAGAAGCGCCTCTCACAATAACTGGTGTGACACAGGACGTTGCTGGTTTTAAACCTTTTACCAAAACACTTACCCCGGGAGAGGCAGCAAATTACTGGAGTCAACTTGGTGAAAGAGCCCAGGAAAACTTTATGTATGACGCCTCATTTATTAAACTTCGGCAAATTACTTTGGGATACACTTTGCCATCCAAATTATTTACTAATACGCCTATCCGTAGTGTCATGGTTTCATTCGTTGCACGTAACCTTGCAATTCTTTACAAGAATGTTCCTAACATAGACCCCGAAGCCACTTATACAAGTAGTAACGCGCAAGGTCTTGATTACTTCGGTATGCCGGCCACTCGCACTTATGGCTTCAACATCAGGGCATCCTTTTAAACTTAACACACTTAACTATGAAGCATTTACGAAAAATAATATTTAGCACCGCCATCTCGGCACTTGTTGTTACAGGGTGTAACACGAACAAACTGAAAGACCTTAACATAGACCCGTCATCAGCTCCGACGATTGATGTAAATTTCCTGTTTACATCTGCCCAGCTTGGTGCCGCCTCTGCTGGAGATCAGGGTGACAACCGGTACATTGACTGGAGAACTAATATCGGAATTACGTCAACTGCTATACAGCAGCTTGCAACCCAAGGTACTTCTCCTAACGGTCCTATTTCGTCTACGGGCGATAAGTACCTGGAGAACGTGGAAAGCATTAATGCCCCCTGGGAAAGAATCTTACCGGATTTGCGAAACTTAGCAGAAGTAATAAAGCAAACAGGATCAGGAGGATATGCCGATGGGAAAAGCAATAATACCCGGCAAGCAGCCAGAATTTTAAGGGCGTTCCTGTTTTCCCGCCTTACCGATTATTATGGCAGCATTCCGTACACTGAAGCTTTGCAGGCCACTTCCGGTGTTTTCTATCCTAAATATGACAAGCAAAAAGCCATCTACACAGACCTATTGAAAGAATTGGATGAGGCGTCGGTCGCCCTTAGTGGAGTCGATGCTGATTTTGCTGCCGCAGATCTTTATTATAAAGGCGATATTGCTAAATGGAAAAGATGGGGATACTCTCTGATGCTTCGTCTTGCTATGCGTGTTTCGAACGTAGATGCCGACATGGCCAACACATATGTAACGAAAGCTGTTGCCGGAGGTGTATTTCAAAGTAATGAGGATAATGCCGTTGTTCCCATGGCAGTAGGTCCAAGCCTTTGGGTAAACCAAAACGGAATTTCCCGTGCATTTATCCCTGATGACGGAGGCGAGATCAAAAGTGTTTTTTTAAGTAAGACACTTATAGACTTCCTGAAAGGAGCAAATGCAGGTTCAACTGTTGACGACGATCCACGTTTAATGATCTTTAGCGGTGGTATATACGATTGGCCTGTCGAGACCAGTGTTAAAATATTAAATGCTGATCCACTTGGGCAAAAAGGCATGCCAAATGGGAATGATTTAAGTATGCTTAAGTCACTGGAAGGAAATCCGAGTTTGGTTCCTGAGAATACCTATTCACGGATCAATCCGAAGTTGTTGAACAGAGATGATCCTTACATGCTTATGAACTATGGGGAGGTGAAACTTCTCCTGGCCGAAGCAGCGCAAAGAGGGATCGGAGGTCTTAGTGCAGCAGCAGCGGAAGGGTATTATAAAGAAGGCGTAAAGGCATCGATGCAAATGTATACGATCTATGATCCTTCACTTGCTGTTACCGATGCCCAGGTAAACGCTTATCTTACTGCCAGGCCTTACGCAGGATTAGCATCTATTGGCCAGCAATTATGGGCCAATCTTTTTCTTAACTGGTGGGAAGCCTGGACTGAGTGGAGAAGAACAGGTTATCCTAACCTAACACCAACCCATTATCCGGGAAATGTAACAGGTGGAAAGATTCCTCAAAAATTAAGATATCCAACCACTGAAGTTGCAGGAAATCCTAATTTCAAGACGGGCGCGAGCGCAAACGATTATACGACAAAAGTCTGGTGGGCAGGGGGGCCTGAATAGCTAAACAACATGCACAAATACTTTTCCAAGAGGATGTCTCAAAAGAGGCATCCTCTTTCGCTTAGATACAAATATGTTACCTTACAATAGTCGTTTGAGACGTTTTTGTTGTCTTGAGACCAAGGAAAAGCATAAGGATGGATTGGATTTAAAATAGATATCGGGGTAGTAAATTACTATTAATCCTTCAACAGCAACAGTTAGTACATTATAAAAAATTTATACGTTAAAATATCGAATTTTTTTACCATTTTCAACCTTGTTAATAAATTCATTTTGGCTTTTTTGAATCCAGTAATTAAATTAGTTGTTCGGTATCATCCAAAGGTTGAGAGGGCTCTGTCATGATATCCTATCGTCAAAAAAGAATTAGCAGCCAGTGGTAAGCAATCTTCATATCATGGATGGAAGTTTTGGTGACTTTTAAAAGTATTACAATTTGTGTTATCAAAATTACTGTTTTCTGACTTCTTACTTACACAACTCACCCCACTTCCCATATTTCGAAGGGCAACAGAAGTTGCCTTTTTTTAATTTAAATAAGTAAATTTATAATAGAAATGTCAGGATATAGAATTTGTTAAACTGCGTTTTTTGGAGTTTTTGCGTTGGTTTTT
The DNA here is from genome assembly GCF_000374045.1 of Segetibacter koreensis DSM 18137. GTDB lineage: Bacteria > Bacteroidota > Bacteroidia > Chitinophagales > Chitinophagaceae > Segetibacter > Segetibacter koreensis. Next base: position 89,046 of record NZ_KB893318.1, read on the forward strand.
TGATCTTATATAACCAATTTTGCTAATTATTGCGGTGTATGAAACTGTTGATCAGAATCTTTTTAGCTTTATTTCCAATTTCTTCATTTGCCCAAAATTTGAGCATTGACTCTTATGCTACTGTTTCCAATAAAGCGGAAGAAGTATTAACACCAGATTCATTATCCCGCATGTTGACTAACGGTTACACAACTGACCGTGATAAGGTTACTTCAATTTTCCGTTGGATAACAGAAAACATTACCTACAATGTAAGGCCGTATTATAATGCAAACCTTTATTCAGACAAGCATAGATATGACGACGAAGATACCGGAGCGCTAAAGCCTTTAAGTGAGCGCGTAGCGATAGAGGTGTTAAAAAAAAGAATAGCGTTATGCGATGGTTATGCCCGGCTGTTTAAAACATTGTGTGACTATGCAGGTATAAAATCAGAGGTTATATTGGGATATGCAGATGGAGGTATGTCTCACCGTCGTTTAAAATTTACTTCAAACCATAGGTGGAATGCTGTTTATCTTGACAGTGCCTGGTATTTACTTGACGTAACCTGGGCTAGTGGCTTTGTAACATACAGCTCAAACGATTTTATCCAAAATTATAATAATTATTACTTTTTAACACCGGCAGAAGATTTTATAAGAGATCATTATCCTGAAGACCTGCAATGGACATTGCTTTCTAAACCTCCCAAGCTGAAGGAGTTTAAATATTCTCCCTTTCAAAACACTGCATTTATAAAGTATAAAATAGAATCTTACAAACCTCAGTCAGGTGTTATAGAGGCAGTACCAGGTGATACCATACAAATTGAACTGGAAACGAGCAATGCTGAAAAACGATTATACCTCGTAGATACTCCTTACGTTGACTCTGCTGTAATAGCTATCGCGTCGCTGGCTGACTCTTCAAAGCCAAAATACACGGTGGTAGGAAACAGGGTTTTCTGTAAGTATATTGTGAAGTCTCCTGATGTTGAATGGCTGCATGTTATTTTTAATGATGATGTTATTATGAGGTATAGAGTAAATATTAGAAAAAGTGATACTGCAGCAAAATAGATGTACACCAACCACAATATGCCTCCTGGAAGCTTGAAAAAGAGTTGGTACCTGCGTCGGGCAGTGAAATTTACCGGCCGCTGATTGGGTAATACAGTTACTTAAATAGACTTGATTAACTGTTTAGCATTTTTCTATAAAAACGTTTCTGCTATTTGTTCCCATTCTTCCTGTAAAGAAACTGATGGCCTTTTTTTACCGGCTTTTGAATACCAGTAATCGGCGTTACCGATATCACCTTCTTTTCGGTGCAGGTAAGCATGTATCCAGGAAGCATTTTTATCCGGAATGTCCTGTATTAATTCATGCGCTTTGTTCCAGTCATCTTTTGCATCATACCACAGAGCCTTCAAGTAAACTGACGCATTAAGTGGGGGAGCATCTGTTGACAAACTTTCCTTTAAAGCAGTTATATTCATATTGATTTTTTTCTAAAATTATAATTATAATTGGTTTAAATGGAATTAAAATAATTCGCCGATATTTATAAAAAGGCCGTTTGAACCATGCGCTCCAAATGCATAATCTATTGAGATATTTGTTTTAGAAACTTTATTTAATTTTATACGAAGACCCGGTCCAAAACCTGTTTGTATAGTTTCCAAAGGTGTACCGGGTTCAGCGGAAAAAGTTTCGGCATTGGCAAAAAGAACACCGCCAAGCAAGCCGTTCCTGGTAATTTTAAACCTGTATTCTGTTTCGGCATATACCATTTGTGCACCTCTGAATCTTCCTTGAATGTAACCTCTCCCGGTGCTGGAGTAGCTGTCCCATCCATTGCTGGGTAAGTCAAGGTAAGGAGGCTTACCTTTTAAGACGAGCCAGTTATAAGACCACAATGCAAGAACGTTTTCTGATGCTCCCGGAAATGGTATATATTTTCTTACATCAATAACAATCGACTGCCAGCTTGAAGTGCTGCCAAAGGCTATATAATTGTGACGGTATTGAATGTTTGTATAAAAGCCTCTTGCGGGGTTGATGGGGTTATCCCTGATATCGTATAAGGCATTGAAAGTAATGCCGGCTGACCTTGTATGCGATGCCGTACCATATTTTTTATAATCACTTACGATTCCGCTCTTGGTTCCTTTTTCATAAATGTTCCAGTGGTAATCGAAAATATAGCCCGCTCCTGCAAAAAAATTACCCGCAATTTTTTTCTGTATCATTTCGTAAAAACGAAAAAAAGAAAAACTCATCTGGTTTTCATTTTTCACCTCAGATGAAGATCCGAGACCAAAAGTGCTTTGTGGGTATTTGTAATAACGAAAGTCTCCGACAAGATTAAATTTATTTTCTTTTGTCCAGATATTTGATTCTATGGGAAGCGTGAACTGCCTTCTTTGTGTATATGCGGCACTTGCAGTTATTGTAGAAAGATTTGCTGTTGGATTGAAATGAAAGACAACATTACCGGATAATGTTGCTACCAATTTAGATTGCAACGTGTATCCTACAGCAGGTACTGCGGTAAAAACAGGTTTTGAAGTAATACTGTCAACGTGATCGCTCTGAGAATGATTTTTTTTGAAAAGCCCCGAGGCAATATCCAGAATGTCTTTTTGCGGCACAGATTCGTTCCTGGTAAGGCTCTCTCTAATCCGAATTTTGGGTGTGTCAGACATTCTAAACAAGATCATCTGTTTTTTTTCCTGGGCAAAAAGTATTGCAGGCAAAAGCAAAAAGATGCTTATTACGCTTAGTATTAAAAAAAGCTTGCGCAAAATGACACGGTTTCAATAAATTCTGCAATTTTTATTCCCTTTACTTGCTATTTAGATTTTATACGTTCTACGAAGTCTTTTATACTAATATATTTTCAAATTCCTTTTATTTTGCACTTTTTTTTAATTACACCTTTTGAAATCTTCAGCACGGTTATGGTTCGTTTATTTTGCTTTTTACTATTTCTTATTACGAGTTTCACTGCTGGCGCGCAACTAATAGTAAATGTCGAAAATTCACGTATTCAATCCGACACAACCGGTTGGAAAGGAGATGTAGGTACTGCTTTTTCTTTTACTCAAAATGTTCAGCAGTTGTTAAGCGTAAGTGGCGCCATGCATCTGCAATATAAAACACAAAAAAATCTTTACCTGCTAATAGCCAACTACAACCTGCTAAAAGCAAATCAGCAAAATTTTTCAAATAATATGTTTTATCATTTACGATACAACAGAAAGCTCAGTGAACTCGTCAGGTGGGAAGCATTTACGCAGTGGCAACAAAATAGTGTTACCAATATCGACCTCCGCGCACTTTTTGGTACGGGGCCAAGATTTAGAGTGCTTGATAGCAAGGTTTTTAAATTTTATGCGGGCACTCTAGTAATGTATGAACATGAGCGAGATAAAAATCCGAAAATTATTTATAATGACATGCGAGGTGATGATTATGTAACTTTTACATATAAGCCCAACGCTGTTTTTGATATGACCACGACTACTTTTTATCAACCGCTTTTTAGGGCCCCAAAAGACTTTCGTATCTTAAACCAGGTAACATTCAGCATAAAAGCAACAAAACATCTGTCTCTTACAACTAGCTGGGATTATTCGTACGATGCATCTCCGGCGGTTGGCACGCCTAATATAAATTACGTTATAGGCAACGGCATCAATTACACTTTTTAATTGTTAGAATGGGAAAGGTATTCTGAATATTGAAACTTATAAAACCGGCTAATTAATAATCCAGCTTTAATAATTTTTGAAATAACTACTTCGTTTTCTCAAAATTTTACAGCGGGTAATCGGTGTCAAAAACAAAACGTTGTGGCTGTGGCAACGGTTTGCGTGGCAGTAATTTACTACGCATAGCCGAATTATAAATAAAAGCCGCCATAATGGTGGCAGCTTGTTGCAAATCAGGTATAGACAAATGTTCGTACACATCCATATTGCTGTGATGCGTACGGGTCTCATATTCCAAAGGGTCTTGTATAAACTGGAATGCAGGAATGCCCACTGCATCAAAAGACAAATGGTCTGTAGAGCCGGCGTTGCTGCTGGTTATGCCAGTGACGCCCATATCAGCAAATGGCTTCATCCAGGCAGAAAAAATATCACGCACCTTTTCATTGTTTTGCAGGTATATGCCACGAATTTTTCCTGACCCATTATCAAGATTGAAGTAGGCAGAAACGTTTAATTGTTCAGGTTTCAGCCTCATGTCTTGCGGGTTTCCGTAGTGTTTTTTTACGTAGCCGAACGAGCCGAGCAAGCCTTGCTCTTCGCCGCCCCATAGTGCGATTCTTATTGTACGTTTTGGTTGCACATCCAGCGCTTTTAATATTCGAACGGCTTCCATCGCCACAATACACCCCGCTGCATTATCTGTAGCCCCTGTGCCACTATGCCACGAGTCAAGGTGACCGCCAAGTATGACAACTTCATTTTTTAAAATAGGGTCGCTGCCTGGTATTTCTGCTATAACATTGTACCCGGTGGTGTTGTCGGTATAAAACTTATTCTTTACATTTAGCTCAACTTCCACATTTTGTTTGTCGCACAACAAGCGCTGCAACTGTAGGTATTGTTCGTTAGAAACTACCATTTCAGGCAGGGAAGGGGCGTAATTTTTTGCAAAGGCAGGCGTGCCACTAACAAAAATAGTTCCATCACGGCCCTTCTCGTTTACTGTTAGTAATCCTGCTGCACCCTTGCTTTGAAGATAGACCCTGGTTTTATAGCCGTTTATAATACGAGGAATATAATAATCAAGTAACTTTTTGTCAATCATATGGTCATCGGGCAGTTTGTTTAACTCGCTGTCCTCGAACCGCCTCGCGTCAGGCATAAAGGCACTTTGAAGACCGGTATCCCGTATTTGTTCCATTACGACCTTACCTTTTATTTCACTAGCCATTTCTGTTATGGTAGCAGAGTCAAGGTTGTTTAGTAAAATAACTTTTGTAACATCAGGACCATTTGTGCTGGTTGTCCATGCCACCGGGTAAGCTATGATTGGTTGGTAATAAGGTTTTATCATTGCAACATAGGAACCTTCCGTACTCCAGCCTTTTCCAAATTCTCCCCATGCTTCGGTGCCTGCTTTTTGAAGCCCATATTGTTGAAGTGTTTTTACAGTCCAATTAATAGCCCGGTTGAAACCGGGTGAGTTGGTTAATCGTGGGCCTGTAACGTCTGTAAGGTTGTGTGCAATAAATTCGATTTGAGAATGTTGCTTTTCTTCATCCCTTATTTTTTGCATCATATCCATATCTACATTTTCCTGTGAAAAAAGTATTATGGGAACGGAAAAGAGCACGCCGGGGAATACGGTTAAAAGCTTTCTCATACTATTGATTAAAATTATTTAGAAGAGTTGCTTGTGCATGTTTTGACTGTTAGAGCACAGCAGATAATGCTGGGTGGCATAATCTTCGTAAGATATTAAAAATAATTATTTTAATTTTTTAAATTCCTTGTAGAATTGTTCATGATGAAAGTAATGAATAATAAATATTAATAAAAAGTGCATTATTAGAAAAAACAAACTAAGATATGGCAAATGTATCAGCCGGGTTTAATATGGCATATACTATTGGGGAGGGAATGACCATAAACAGAATGGGTTTTGGCGCAATGCGCATAACAGGTGAAGGTATCTGGGGACCGCCGAATGACAGAGAAGAGGCAATAAGCGTTTTAAAAAAAACTGTAGAATTGGGTATTAACTTTATAGATACCGCCGATAGTTATGGCCCTCATATATCTGAGGAACTTATTGCCGAAGCTTTATATCCATATCCGGAAGGTCTTGTTATTGCTACCAAGGGTGGCTTGTTGCGAACAGGTCCAAACCAGTGGCCAATCAACTCAAGTCCCGAACATTTACGGGAAGCGCTCGAAGGAAGTTTGAAACGCTTGAAGCTAAGCCAGATTGATTTATACCAGTTGCACCGTGTTGACCCAAATGTACCTTACGAAAAAACTCTTGAGTTTCTGCAACGGATCCAGCAGGAAGGTTTGGTGAAATATATAGGTCTTTCTGAAGTGACTACCGAGCAGGTTAAAAAAGCGCAGGAATACGTTACTATTGTTTCTGTGCAAAACATGTACAGTGTAGACAACCGCAAATGGGAAGACGAGCTACAGTATTGCGAAGAAAATTATATTGCATTTATTCCCTGGTATCCTTTAAATGCCGGCAATGTAAAGGCACTTGAAAAACTGAATGAGATCGCGCAAAAGTACAATGTCACTGCTCACCAGGTCGCTTTAAGCTGGCTGCTGCATCACTCTCCAAACATCCTGTTAATTCCCGGGACGTCCAAAGTGAAGCATTTAGAAGAAAACTATAAAGCTGCATCTATTAGTCTTTCAAAGGAAGATCTCGCTGACTTGGAAAATTTATCTGCGAAGCAATAACATAAGTACTTGATCCTTGCTATTATTTTTTCAGTAGAACTTCTGTCAATAGCAGAAGTTTTACTTTTTAAATGTATGTCCGGTATTTTTATCATGACTGCAATAAAGATCATTTTTTAAAAAAGCTTTTCTTATCAATATCATGCTGGTTTCATAATTTCATATTAACTTTTTATGATAAAATATTGGTTTCTCATAATTCCTGTTTTTTTATTTGCATGTTCTGCCGCAGAACAAAAAAGCGCATTAGTTGTAAAAACGGTATTGCCTAAGGAATTAAAAGAAATTTCCGGAATAACTGCAAGTGACTCGGATATATGGGCAATAACAGATAAACCACACGCTACTATATATAGATTAGATCTTTCAGGAAAGCTGAAAGAACAGGTTGAAATAACGAATGCTGAAGCAACTGATGTTGAGGCAGTTGCTTCAGACCCTAACTATATTTATATAGCAGATGTGGGAGATAATGCCGGCGACAGAACTGAAAGAAAAATTATTAAAGTAGCTAAAGCAAACATTAAACAGGGGAGCGCTGCAAAAGTAACGGGGGAAATCATTGAATTTACTTTCACCAATGAAGAGGAAGTTGAAAAAAAGAAGCAAAACAATTTTGATTGCGAATCTTTGCTTAGCTATAAAGACTCGTTATATGTTTTTACAAAGGACCGCGAAGACAAGGAAACAAGGCTATATGTGTTGCCAAAAGCTGCCGGTAAGTACAATGCCAGGTTTATAAACAGTTTTAACAGCAAAGGTCTCATAACTGATGCCGCCATCAATCCTGCCAATAACGAAGTTGCATTGATTGGTTATCATAAAGGCCATAAGTTTCCATTTATTCTTTTGTTTAATAAATTTACAGGTAATGATTTTTTCTCAGGTAGTCACAAAAAAATAAACCTGGCGGATAAGCCCTGGGACTGGCAACTGGAAGGGATAACTTATGGGAATGATAACATGCTCTATTTTTCGTGCGAAGGAACAAAGCAGGTGGCAGCAACTTTTTATGGAATTAAAAGAGAAGACCTGCATAAAATTGAAAAGAAAAAGGAAAGTAACAGTCAACCAGAAGATAACGGCGAGCCAGAGCTGACTAAGAAAGGCCATTTAAAGATGTAGTATTTTCATTAAAGAAGATTTTGATACTGCTTTCATTTTACCAAATTTTTAAACTTATTTTCTTGTAATAATTTGAACCGCACCTTTCACTACAAAAGTGGTAATGGTTCATCGGTTTTAATTAAAGAAAAAAGTCGAAACAAATATGTGGTTTATATACTTACTTCTAAACATTTATATTTGCCGCCATAAAATAAAATTATGTCAGCCCTTATACAGCAACTAAAGGAAACTACAGGTTATATTCTTCAGCATTGCAACACAGTTCCCTTGGTTGGTATCGTATTGGGAAGTGGCTTGGGAAATTTTATCGATGAGATGAAAGTGGAAAAGGAAATTGCTTACAGCGATATTCCTCATTTTCCGGTAAGTACTGTAGAGGGGCATTCGGGTAAATTAATCTTTGGTGAAATAAGGGGTAAAAAGGTTGTGGCAATGGCAGGTCGGTTTCATTTTTATGAAGGATATACGCCTCAACAGGTTATTTACCCGATAAGAGTAATGAAAATGCTGGGCGTGCAATCGGTACTTCTATCAAATGCCGCAGGCGCAGTAAACAATAGTTTTGAAGTGGGGGATTTAATGATAATTAAAGATCATATCAGCTTTTTTGTTAGAAACCCATTAGCCGGAGAAAATGAAAGTGAACTTGGTCCACGATTTCCCGATATGAGTGACCCTTACTCTTCATTGTTAATTGCAAAAGCTAAAACTATAGCAGAACGGCTACAGATACCCGTACATACGGGAGTATATACCGCGGTAACCGGGCCTACATTTGAAACAAGGTCAGAATACAAATTAATAAAAGTACTTGGGGGCGATGCCGTAGGCATGAGTACTGTACAGGAAGTAATTGGCGCAATTCATTGTGGCCTCAAGGTTTTTGCCATGAGTGTAATAACCGACATAGGCATTAGGGAAGAAGATAATATTATCACCCATGAAGAAGTATTGCAGGCTGCTAAAGATGCTGAGCCAAAGCTTACCGCAATATTTACAAATCTTATTCATGAGATGTAACGTTTGCTGAGAAAATAAATGGTTATTGATTTGTGTTTTTTGTTTACACCTTTAGGTTTACTTTGCGTGTTATTTTCTTCTGCAATAAATGAATATATTTTTTTATTTACGCCTTGTTGTTACCATTGCTGTCATTTTCACTGTTTGCATTGGTAACCTGCATGCTCAGCAAACAATGAGATTAGGCAGGCAAGGCACAACAACACAGCCGCGATATGATGCACAGGGACGTGTTATACCAAATTCGCCGCAGCAAAAAGGACAGGACTCATTAAAGCACCGGGATAATACGGATGATTCTATAACCATACATTACAGGTACTTTGACTCTACGACAATTCGCAATCTTGATTCATCCATTAATGATTTTACGAGGCGGTATCCTTTGCCGGCTGATTATGTCACGTTGGGAAATTTGGGCACTGCAGCTCATTCCTTATTATTCAATACTAACTTAAAACCTGGTTTTGACGCTGGCTTTCATGTTTTTGATATATATCGGTTTAGAATTGAAGACACTAAGTTTTACCAGACAACACGACCTTATACAGAGTTAGGTTATTTGCTCGGCAGTAAAGCTGAGCAAATGATCAACCTGGTGCATACGCAAAATATAAAGCCTAATTTTAATATGGCTTTGCAATATCGTTTAATTAATTCTCCGGGTAATCTTCAAAATCAAAATACAAGTGATAACAGCTACCGGCTAAACGGCAACTACCAAAGCAGGAACAAGCGATACACGGTATACGGCGTTCTTCTTGCCAACAAATTACTTTCGTCAGAAAATGGAGGAATTAGAGAAGACTCTCTTTTAAATGATTATCGGTTTACCAACAGGTACCTCATTCCTACTAGATTATCTGGAGATTCCGCTCCCTTGAGAAACCCTTTTAATACTCGTGTAACTACCGGTAATGTTTACCACGAGAGCGATTTTTTGCTGCGGCAACAATACGATTTTGGGCAGAGCGATTCGCTTGTTGTAAACGATAGTACAGTTATCCGTTTATTTTATCCAAGATTTAGACTGCAGCATACTTTCACTTTATCCGGACAGCAATTTGAGTACAGAGATTATTTTACCGGCGACAGCAAGGTAAATGATTATAAAACGTATTTCGGTTCCACCATTTCAGATGATTCCCTTTTATACCGAGATAAATGGAAAAACATTCTCAATGATTTTAGCATCATTTCTTTTCCTGAAAAAAACAATCTTAACCAGTTTATAAAAGCAGGAGCAGCGCTCGAAAATATTACAGGTTCTTTTGACTCTTCGGCAAAGAGCAGTACCATAGTAAAAAGGTTTCATAATATATTTCTCTCTGGTGAGTACCGAAACAAAACCCGCAACCAGAAATGGGATATTGAAGGCACAGGAAGGTTTTATCTCAATGGATATAACGGCGGAGACTATGCACTTCACGTCAGTTTAAGAAGACTGATCAGCAAAAAAATAGGATTCCTGGAAACAGGTTTTGAAAATATAAACAGAACTCCTTCTTATGTTTTCCAGGAGCAGAGCGGTTTCCCTGTAAAATTTTATGGCAGCCTTAATAAGGAAAATATAACCCGTATCAGTGGTTCTATCTTAAATGATGCAAAAGGTACTTCGCTCTCGGCCGAATATTACCTCATCAGCAACTATACCTACTTCGACAGTTTTTTCACTGCACGGCAGGAGGGGACTCTGTTCAATGTTTTGCATATAGCAGCAAAAAAGAAATTAAAACTTAGCAAAGTGCTTAACCTGTATACTGAAGTTCATGTGCAAAAAACTGCAGGTAATCCGCCCATAAATATTCCGCTCATATTTACCAGCAACCGCATTTCTTTTGAAGGAATTTATTATAAAAACATGCATTATGCTATTGGCCTCGAACTTCGATATCATACACCTTATAAGGCGGATAACTATTCTCCGTTTATCGGCCAGTTTTTTTATCAAAATAATTATACTATAAATAATCGGCCTGAAATAAATGCTTTTTTCAATTTTCGTATAAAAACCTTCAAAGCTTTTATCAGGGCTGAAAATCTTAATACGATTGGAACAAATACGGGTAAATTTGGTTTAAATCAAAATAACCTTACAGCGCAGCATTATCCGCAGCAGGGGTTTTGGTTCAGGTTGGGAATTTGGTGGACATTTATAAATTGATAGAAATTTTTAAAGAGGAAGAATATAAAGAAAATAGGCCTCTTATTTAGAAGAAGCAAATAAATTCAATGATATCTTGATTCTTTATATATTCTTCTATATAATAAAAACTAACTCTTACAATTTGTCTCTCCAGCCAGAAAGATAATATCAAACCTTCTTAAGCAAAAATTCTGTTTGTAGTAAAAAGAATTATTTGAAATACGGACTTGCAAATGTTACAAACGTCGGCCAGTTTCTAAAAGTTTGTAAGGGTCGGTCGAAGATTAGCTGCTTTGTTAGTTGTTTTTTTCAATTGCCTTATCCATGTTGTGGCCTACCAGGTAACCAATAATTGCACCTGATGCTGCGCCAAATATTATCCATACAAGATCTGCACCTTGTGTAAAAAAAGCTACTGCCAAACCGAGAATTGCTGCCAGAATAGCTAATATTAAGGCGGCGCTGCGTTTGGCTTTTGCAGGAGTATGATGAACCTGCACGTGATGATGGTGTTTATGTCTGTTTCTGCTTTGAGGCATAAAAAAATGTTTATATTGAAGTTAAGAAAAGAGAATGAATTGCTTCAAAAAAATCGCTGGTTAAGAAATAAACGATTGCGGTTGGGGCAAGTTTTATTAATATCAATACACATTTTTCTTTTTTTCTAAATTGTGTATTCTGATTACATTTATTGCTCTATTCATTCACTTTCACATTTGCTGTATGGAAACAACGAATAAGACATCACGTCGTGATTTTTTAAAAAGCACTTCTATTGCTGCTGCCGGATTTGTAATTGTTCCACGACATGTATTAGGCCGCGGCTTTACGGCCCCAAGTGATAAATTAAATATTGCCGGTATAGGTGCAGGCGGTAAAGCTGAAGTAAACCTTCCCTATGCTTATAAAACAGGCGAAGTAAACATAGCAGCTCTATGCGATGTTGACGATAGGATGGCTGTTAATGCACGCAAAAGCTGGCGTCAAGCGCCCTACTATAAAGACTATCGTGAACTGTACGATAAAGAAGCTAAAAATATAGATGCGGTAATAGTTACTACCCCCGACCATATGCACGCACCTATTGCATTGGCAGCTATGCAACTAGGCAAACATGTATATTGTGAAAAGCCTTTGACACACGATATTTACGAAGCAAGGATACTTACACAGGCAGCAAAGAAATACAAAGTAGTAACGCAAATGGGCAACCAGGGAAGCAGCGGTGATGATACGCGGCTGGTAGAAACGTGGATACAGGATGGAGTAATCGGCGATGTACATACAGTACATGTGTGGACGAACCGACCCGTGTGGCCGCAAGGAATTCCGACACCTACAGGAAAATTTGACGTACCTAAAGAAGTAAATTGGGATTTATGGCTAGGTACTGCACCACATCGCGATTTTAATCCTATTTATATTCCGGCAAACTGGCGCGGATGGGTCGATTTCGGCACCGGTTCTTTGGGCGATATGGGGTGTCATTTTATAGACGTTCCTTACCGTGCTTTAAAACTCGGTTATCCTTTATCTGTTGAATGCAGTGTTGGCTCGGTTTATACAGGTTTTTTTAAAGAAGCAGTTTATACAGACAGTTATCCTCCATCTTCAAAAACACATATACAATTTCCTGCGCGTGGTAGTATGCCAGCTCTTGAGTTAGTTTGGTACGATGGGGGAATTAAGCCAAGGCGACCAGATGAATTATTGCCGGATGAACCTATGGGTGAGGTGGACGGCGGAATTATTTTTGAAGGAACCAAAGGTAAACTAATGGCAGGACTATTTGGTAGAAATGCCACCTTGCTTCCCACTAATAAAATGAAAGGAGCTAATTTACCTAAATCTAAATATCCTTTTGTAGAAGGTGGCTCTGAAGGACACCAGCAGCAGTGGGTAAGAGCATGCAAAAAAGGGCATGGCACTTACACCAGTTCCCCATTTGACATTGCAGGGCCGTTAACCGAAACAGTAATAATGGGTAATCTCGCTGTTCGCAGTTATAATTATAGTGAAACAAATGCGAAAGGGGAGAACATTTATCCTGGCAGAAAAAAGTTATTATGGGATGGTCAGAATATGAAAGTTACAAACTTTGAACCTGCCAATCAATTCGTAAAAAGAGAATATAAAGGAAATTATAAGCTGAATTTATAAAACTGACATAACCAATCTGAACGGCAGGAGGTTTATTGTATAAAAGTTAAAACATTACATTTTCTTCCTGCTATTTTTCTAACCAAACTACTACTGCTTTACAAATAACAGCAGTAAAAATTCTCTCCATTTCCTTAAGTAAATAAGTGCATTATCTAAAAGAGATTTTTGGATGGCATTGTATTGGTACTGTATATTTTTCTTACCATATTGCTGAATTATTTTTAATATTATGCGTTTTACTAATAAGGTCTGTATTGTTACCGGTGCAGGTTCCGGAATAGGTAGAGCTACAGCTTTACGACTTGCAAATGAAGGTGCCTCTGTTGCGATAGTTGACAGAAATGAACAAGGGGGTAACCAAACGGTTGACCTCATTACACAACAAAAGGGAATAGCCCTTTTTATAAAGTGTGACGTGGGAATTGAAGACGAAATAAAGCACGTAGTTGATACAACAGTAGAAAAATGGGGTAAGGTAGATGTACTGGTAAATAATGCAGCAACAATGACTTTTAAAAAAGTTATTGACCTGACGGCAAATGAATGGGATATGGTAATGCATGTAAACATCCGTTCAGTGTTTTTGTTTTGCAAGTATTGTCTTCCGCATATGAACCATGGCTCGGTCGTAAATATCAGTTCGGTGCATGCACATGAAACAACTGCTAATGTTATTCCTTATGCCACGAGCAAAGGCGCAATGGAAGCTTTTGTTCGAGGTGCCAGCCAGGAATATGCTTCTACAAAAGCACGTTTTAATTGTGTGGCACCCGGTTCGGTTGATACGCCTATGCTTAGAAATAATCCTAACGTCAAAAGTGGTATTGAGAAATTGACAGGCGCTATTGGCAAGCCGGAAGAGTTGGCTGCTGCCATTTGTTTTATTGCGTCAGACGAAGCAAGTTTTATAAACGGAACAACCCTTGTAGCAGATGGCGCAAGGCTTGATATTCTTTAACCTACGCCAATGAATAAAACGTTATCAGAAGATTTTATGTTTGCCACCGGCATTGAAAACAGTTATCCAACTATTCAATTGCCGGACGGTAGCATAAAAAGAGTAGATGAAATGGAAAAAACCGGTCATTACCAGCATTGGGGAAGCGACCTTGAACTTGTACAATCTATGGATATTACCCACCTTCGGTATGGGCCCCCTTATTACAAAACCCATTTGGGCCCGGGGAAATATGATTGGGATTTTGCCGATTTGATTTTCAAAAGATTGAAAGAGCTTAATATTAATCCTATTGTTGATTTGTGTCATTTCGGCGTACCTGACTGGATAGGTAATTTTCAAAATCCTGACTTTCCAGCATATTTTGCAGAATATGCCCGTGCCTTTGCTGAGAGGTTCCCTTATCTTCAGCATTATACCCCAATAAATGAAATATTTATCACAGCTACCTTCTCCGCTTTATATGGCTGGTGGAACGAAAGGCTTACCAGTGAAACCACTTTTGTTACTGCACTCAAACATTGCTGCAAAGCCAATGTAATGGCAATGCAGGAGATACTAAAAGTACAACCAAATGCAATATTTATACAAAGTGAGTCATCAGAGTTTTTTCATCCGGCTTATCCTACCGCGCAAAAAATTGCCAACTTTTTAAATGAAAAAAGGTTTCTTTCTCTTGACCTTACCTACGGCTACCCGCTTACAGCGTCTATGTACCTATACTTAATGTCAAATGGAATGACGAAAGAAGAATATTGCTGGTTTCAGGATAACCAGGTTACTGCAAGCTGCATTATGGGCAACGATTATTATATAACAAATGAGCATGTTGTATATCCTGATGGTAGAACAGAAGGGTCAGGTGAAATTTTTGGGTATTATGTTATTACTCACCAGTATTATAGTCGCTATCGCCTTCCTATTATGCATACCGAAACCAATATTTCTATGCCTCACTCTGTAAGCTGGCTCTACAAGGAATGGGCAAACGTGCACCAGTTAAAACGAGACGGCGTGCCTGTTGTGGGATTTACCTGGTATAGCCTTCTTCACCAGGTGGATTGGGATAGCGCTTTGAGAAATGATGCAGGCAATGTAAACGAACTTGGTTTATTTGACTTAAATCGTCAAATAATGCCTGTTGGCAAGGCCTATAAAAAGCTAATACAGCAATGGAGAGATGTGCTCGTTGTAGAAAGTTATGGATTAGATTTTTAGAAAAAATAACTTTAAAACGGAATTCTTCGCATTGGTATAATGAACGCATACTTTTAGTTGCCAACTTTTATGTTTGGTGTTTACATAGGATCACGTGTTCATAAACATCTACTAATTTTTTTTGATCGTTTTAAGATTTCATCTATTCTGGCAAATACACTCTAAAGGTTGCTCCTTTTCCAGGTTCACTTTCGGCAGATATAATCCCGTTATGATTTTCTACCACTTTTTGCACAATGGCCAGCCCTATTCCAGTTCCCGGATACTCACTACGGCCATGTAATCGCTGAAATACTTTAAAAATACGTTCTACTTCTTCTTGTTCAAATCCTATCCCGTTATCTTTAATTTCTATCTCGTGAAAAGAAAGCAATAAGCCATTTATTTCTTTCTTTACTAAAGCCCATTTTAATGATATTACAGGAGGAATTTCCTCTTTACTATACTTAAGGGAGTTACTTATAAGGTTTTGAAACAGTTGTCTTAATTGCACAGAATCTCCTTTTACCTGCGGCAGTTCACCTGCTAAAATAACTGCTTTTTTTTCATTAACCGTTGCTTCCAGATCAGCAATTACCTGCTGTAGCAAATCTTTTAAACTGATAGTTTTAAAAGCGGAGGGCTTAGTGGACAATTGGGAATAAGAGAGAAGATCATTTATAAGTTGGCTCATGCGTTGCGTTGCCGCTATCATACGGCCAAAAACTTTTTTGTTTTCTTCACTCAACTCATCTGCCACATCTTTTTGTAACCGTTCAGAAAAAACTTGTATTTTACGTAAAGGCTCCTGCAAGTCGTGTGAAGCCACATATGCGAATTCCTGTAGGTTTTCATTTGATTTTTTTAATTGATTTATCAAAGTTTCTAAATCAATCTGAAGTTTCTTCAACGTTGTAAGTTCATTAAGCGTAACAAGTACACCGTCTTCCATTTTTGTCGACATTATATCAAACCACGCATCTATATCCTCGCCTGTATAATGCATTTCAAACCGGCTTGTTTCTCCTGTCTGGTAGGTAGATTTATATTGCTCAAAAAGTCCGTTATTTTTGTAAGCAGGATAGTATTCGCTAACAAGTTTATTCTTTACGGTCTCCGGTTGCTGACCAGAATAAGCGGCGAAAGCATTGTTGGTAATTCCAAATCGAAAATCAATTATTCCTCCGTCTTTATCTTTTACCGGAAGCAGGTAAGATATACCGGAATGCGCGGTATTAATAAAATTTAAAAGCTGATCTGCCGACCTTTCCACCTCTAACTGTACTGTTTTAGAAGAAGTAATATCGGTAAAAACAATAATTAAATGTTCATCATCCATTTTGGAAATACCCAATTCTAACCACTTATGCAAAGATTTTAAATAGTATTGTGCTAAAAAAGGTTTCCCGGTTTGTAGAGTTGAAGCTGCCTCCTTAAAAAGCTCGTTTGACAGTATCTTCGCATCAATCAGTGAAATTTTATTTGTTATCAGCTCTTTTGAAATACCTGTAATCTGTGTTGCAGCTTCATTTGCAAGAATAGCAGCACCATCTATAGGTACTCCGTCTTCATTTCGAATTATATTAACAACGCAAATGCCGCTGGGAGAATATTTTAGAATATTGTCTAAAAGCGTGCTTTGCTGTTGTATCTGTGATAATGATTGCTTTTCTTGTGTTATTACTGTAAAAGTAACCAGTAATCTATTTTCTCCGATTTTAGCCAGGGAGATATCGTACCAATCATCGAGGTTTTCGCCCTTGTAATAAATTTCTTTTCGTGTACGCTCACCTGTTTCTATAACCGTGCAATTTAAATCAAATACTCCGGTATCCTTAGCTGTTGGGAAGAGGGATAAATACTTTTTGCCCTCAACTTCTTCCGGGTTTTTGCCGGTCACTTCTGTAAATGCACGATTTATTTTTATTATCCGCAGATCTTCAATCTTTCCATTTTCATTCCTAATGGCTTCACAGACAAAAACAGCGTTAATAGATGTATCAAGTATGGTATTCAAAAGTTCTGCCTGCTCCTGCAACTTCCTTTCGGCATCAACCTCGCGTTGTATACTTAAAACTCCATCATTTACCCTGGTACTTACAACCTGTACATGTTTTTGCAAATAATCGTTATAATAGCTCGATTCTTTGCTGGTATTATTTTCATAAACATAAACGCTTTCAGCAAACACAGTCTGTTCACAATCACCTTTCAGCAAATTGTCTTTTATAAGATGCTTTTCCAAATCCGCCTGTTGACCAAAACCCATCATGATTGCTGCGGATTTATTGTAATAGCAAACAACAAAATCTGTTATAACTCCATTTCTTGTATTATCCTGGTATAACGGTTTCATCCACAATGCAGAATCTGTTTGAACATCAAGCAGTTGTTTAATCAATAGTTCGCCTTTCGTTGAGTTTTGCATGGTAAGGAAAATGAGAATAATTAGCTGTTTTTAGAATAACAACCATCTTTTGCAAAAGTTGATGTTATTTTTTTGGGAATAGTTTTAGTTGATTAATTCTTACATTTCAAAGCTGCCTATTTTATAAAAAATACTATCATGTTTGCTTTAATAGGAGACAACAAAAGACACTTTTGTATTTGCATTTTTAAAATGAATAATATGTATTAAGAAGGTAATAATGTGAATAGGATTTTTGAAAGTAATACCGATATTAAAATACTTTTTAATTAAATTTTTTTAAACTTTTTCTATTAAAATTGCAGCGGCTTTATTCTTTGTGGAATTGTTTTTATCCCAATTATCTTTGAAAATAACCTCTTTAATTCAATACCTTTTTTCAGCGATCTGAATTTAATCTGCCAATAAATAAAATTCGTTGCAACTTTTTTATTGGCAGTCAAATCTTTTTTGGTAAAAATAGTATTCTTTTTAAATGACTTAATTATTTCTTGCATTCATTAAATTAAAAATAGTACTACTATCACAATGATAACTATATTATGGCCAAAAAGCTAAATACGATTGCAATCAGAAGTTTATTGCTTGTATTTATATTTCTTCCAACAATCGTAATGTCGCAATTGCATGCAGACTTTTCGGCCAATCCTCTTTCAGGCTGTCCGCCAATG
Organism: Segetibacter koreensis DSM 18137; assembly: GCF_000374045.1. Lineage (GTDB taxonomy): Bacteria > Bacteroidota > Bacteroidia > Chitinophagales > Chitinophagaceae > Segetibacter > Segetibacter koreensis. The sequence continues at coordinate 107,193 of NZ_KB893318.1, forward strand.
ATTATCAATTTCACAGATAGTTCCGCTGGTGACCCAACTGCATGGAAATGGGATTTTGGAAATGGCACCGGTTCTGCAGTTCAAAATCCGGTAGCTACATATCTCAATCCTGGTACTTACACTGTCAAACTTGTTATCAGAAACGGAAGAGGTATCGATTCTGCAATAAAAAGTCAATATGTGGTTGTTAATGCTTTACCTGGTGTTGATTTTACGGCTTCTGCTACCACAGGGTGTTTTCCATTAAAAGTAAATTTTACAGATCGAAGTCTTGCCGGTTCAGGCACTATTACCAATTGGGAGTGGGATTTTGGCGACGGCACCGTGTCTTTTGAGCAAAACCCGCTACATATCTATACGATCAATGGCAATTTCAGAGTTATACTTAAGGTCACTAATAGTAATGGTTGTGTTCAATTTACTTCCAAATCCTCTTATATCCGTCTTAAAAATGGTGTGCAAAGTAATTTTGAATACACCTCACTAGCTGGTTGCCATACGCCTGCACCCGTTAATTTTATTAATAAGTCTATTGGTACTGGAGACTTAGCTTTTAAGTGGGATTTTGGAGACGGTATCACTTCTAAAGACCCTAATCCGCTTCACTATTATCAGAATGGAGGTGTGTACACGGTGAAACTGATTACAACTAATAGTTATGGTTGTACAGATACTTTAATCAAACCTAATGCAATAAATATTGGTTTCGTAAAGGCAGACTTTGCAAAACCTGATGTTGCTTGTCCCGGAAGTGCTTTTCAGCTTACAAATACATCTAATCCTTCTTCATACGTTGGTTCTTTCTGGGATTTTGGTGATGGTACATTTTCTACCGAGGCAAATCCGTTAAAATCCTATTCAACTTCAGGCAATCACCAGGTTAAACTCGTTACAGATTTTGGTTCCTGTAAAGACTCGATAGTTAAGGTAATGAATGTTTTGCCTAAACCTGTTGTGAACTTTACAGGCGTGAATAATAAAAGCTGCAGTGCGCCTTTAAACGTTAGATTTAATAATACTACGGCAAATAGTATTTCTTACGTATGGAATTTTGGTGATAGCTCGACATCAACTCTTCAAAACCCTGCACATACGTATTTGTCTTTAGGCAGTTATACCGTAAGTTTAGTCGCAACCAGTACCAATGGCTGTACAGATACGGCAGTAAAAGAAAATTTTGTAAAAATAGTTCCTCCCACAATTAGTTCTATCGCCAGCCTTCCAGTAAAAGGATGCCTGCCGCTAACCATTAAACCCGTTCCTGTTTTTGCCGATAGCAGTCTGAAAGTAAGCAGTTATTTTTGGGATTTCGGTGACGGAACAACTTCAAAAAAAGCAAAGCCTACTCACACTTATACTACAGCTGGCAGCTTTACCGTTAAATTGGTTATTAGATCTTCCGGGTGTACAGATTCAATAGTAATTGTAAGCGCAGTAAAAGCGGGTATTAAACCTATCGTCGCTTTCGGAGCTAATTCCAGAAACATTTGTGCGTCAAAATCCCTGAAATTTACAGACCGGTCAACGGGGGGAACGGTTACTGAATGGTTATGGAATTTTGGAGACGGAAATACTTCTATTGAACAAAATCCTTCGCATTTGTACAGGGATACAGGCTACTTTGCAATTTATTTAGTTGCTACCAATTACGGCTGCAGTGATACTCTTAGGAAAAAAAGATACATTCATGTTAAGCCTCCTGTAGCTAGGTTCGATACGGCTTTTTTATGTAGCAGCCCTTTAAACAGAAATTTTATTGACAAATCAATTGGTGCTAAAACATGGAGCTGGGATCTTGGGGACGGAACAACTTCTACTGCAAAAAAAATTACTCATACTTATGCCAGCACTGGTTCTTACCCGGTTTCTTTAATAGTAACAAATGGAGCCTGCAGTGACACGGTTAAAACCGACGTTGTTGTAATAAAAGAGAAGGGAAAGTTAGATGTAACTAATCCCGTTAGCTGTATTAATACTAGTGTTAACTTTTCTGTTTCTAACGTTAACCCCTCTAATATCCGGTCTTACGCGTGGTATTTTAACGGTATTACAGAGCCGGTTGCTCCTGTATTTCTTAACCCCGCTACTACTCAGTATACTGAACCAGGCAGGTATCCTGCGGCAGCAGTTATTACTGATATTTTAAATTGTCCTGATACTTTGTATCCTGCTGCCCCAATAACTATTTACGGGGCAAAAGCTAATTTTCAAAGTTCAGTTCCCGGCGCGTGTTTTGGAAATACAATAAGCTTTAACGACTCTACTAAAACAGATGGAATTCATCCTGTTGCTAAATGGCTCTGGAATTTTGGAGATGGGGTGAGTCAGACGTTTACCAAACCTCCTTTTACGCACCAATATAATAACGAAGGGAAATTTGGGGTTGGTCTGACAGTAACCGATAGTTACGGTTGCGTAGACAGCATTTTTAAAACAGATAGTTTAAATATAATAAAACCTGTAGCTAAGTTTATTCAATCAGATACGCTCATTTGTCCTAACACTACTATCACATTTACAAACCAAACAAACGGATTAAATAATATTTACCACTGGCAATTTGGCGATGGCGCTATATCTGATAGTATTAGTCCGCTACACACCTACCTGAAAGAGGGGAAATACGAGGTTAAACTTTTTGTATCAAATTTATACGGATGTAGCGATTCTCTTGTAAGTTATATTAATGTGGTTACAACTGCTTCCGGATTTGCAATGAGTGATACTTTTGTAAACTGTCCACCATTGACTGTAAATTTTACGAATACATCTATTGGATTTTCTCAGTTGGAATGGGATTTTGATGATGATGCTAAATCTACTCTCATTAATCCATCGCACATTTATACAGAACCAGGCACTTACAGAGTAAAGTTATTGGCGAAAAATAATACAGGCTGTTCAGATACAACATCAAAAGTGTTAGTTGTCAAAGGTCCCAAAGGCACATTTAGCTATACTCCCTTAACGGCATGTACGCCTGGAAAAGTAGAGTTTACAGCAAATGTTCAAACTGCTATAAAATATTTATGGAACTACCAGGATGGCAGCACCGACTCGACTATTCAAAATACTTCATCACATGCTTATGAGACGGCTGGTCTGTATCTTCCGAAATTGATAGTAGAAGACTCAACCGGTTGCCGGTTTGTGATCACTGGAAAAGATACAATTGTGGCCAATGATTTAAAAACAAGTATTCTGTCTGATAAGAATATTTTGTGTGATACCGGAACAGTCCATTTTTCAAACAACACCCTTGCTACCGAAGGGGGAATTTCGTATAAATGGGATTTTGATGATGGTGCTGTTTCTTCGCTTGGAAGTCCGGAGCATACTTTTACACAACCCGGAAATTATAATATCGTGCTGCATTTAACAACACCTGGTGGATGTACTGACTCCGCTGCGATGCTTGTTAAAGTTGTTAAAACAACAATTCCTTCCATTATTGCTAAAAGCAATGCATGTTCTTTAGACTCTGTGGTTTTTTCTGTGCAGTTGCAAAATGATACCTCCTCTATTTCCAAATGGAGTTGGAATTTTGGGAACGGTGAAACTTCCTCGTTTCAGTTTCCGCCCGGTCAACTTTATAGTTCTGCCGGAAGCTATAATACCTTTCTTTCAGTAGAAAACAGCAGCGGTTGTATTTCGGAGGTTACAAAGCCAATTGTAATAAATGCGTCTCCATCTCTTATAGTTACTCCTGATACTGCTATATGTTCGGGAAATTCAGTTTTGCTTTCTGCATCAGGAGCCGCATCTTACCAATGGGGGTCTCCCGATAATAGTCTAAGTTGTCGTAATTGTGCTAACCCTACCGCTAATCCCGCAGGCAATATAACTTACATGGTAAAAGGAAGCTCCGCAGAGGGCTGTTCTGCTGTTGATTCTGTTACCGTACAAGTATTGCAACCTTTTAATGTTTCCGTTTCTAAAGATACTGCTATATGCAGGGGGCAAGCGGTTCAGTTAATATCTTATGGCGCACCAAATTATTTATGGAGTCCTTCAGGCGGTTTAAGTTCTGTTTCCGTTTCAAACCCGGTTGCATCACCCAATACTACCAGTACATACAAGGTTGTTGGCTTTGATGGGATGAGCTGTCGCAGTGATACAAGTTCAGTAACTGTTACTGTATATGATAACCCTACGGTTGACTTGGGAGCTGATAAAATAATATCTACGCGAAGTTCTGTAGTACTGACCCCTGCTATTTCAAATGATGCTATCAGGCTGGCATGGTCACCCTCTACGGGCCTTAGTTGCTCTGATTGCGCCAACCCCCATTTTATCTCCACAAACAATATTACTTATAAATTGCTGGTAGAAAATGAGCATTGCAGTGCGGAAGACGAAATCAAGATTGTCGTAAATTATAATAACGCAAAGGTTGTTATTCCAAATGCTTTTTCACCAAATGGGGATGGCATTAATGATGTTTTTTATCCAACTGGGAATGATGCTTCAAATGTCAAGTCATTTACTATCTATAACAGGTGGGGAAGGCAGGTTTTTGGAGTAAATAATGTATCAGGAAATGATCCTGGTTATGGATGGAATGGTACAGTAAATGGTAAGCCTGCAGAGGTTGGAGTATATTATTATATAATAGAAGTGGTAGGAGTGGACTACAAAATCACGAAGTATGCGGGTTACGTCACTTTACTCAAGTAAAAGTTAACCCTGTACAAGGTATATGAAATTGGTTGACTTGCTACACTTTTTGCTGAAAAGAAGAATTACTCTATCCAGCTATGTATGTAACCTTCATTCTCAATTTCCAATGCCTGTTTTGTTAGCATCAACGGATGAAACGTATCTACCATAACTGCTAACTCTTTTGTTTCTTTAGCCCCAATACTTTTTTCGACGGTTCCCGGGTGTGGGCCATGAGGAATGCCTCCCGGATGAAGCGTTATCATTCCTCGCGTTACATTTTTCCGGCTCATAAAATCGCCATCAACATAATAGATCACTTCATCGCTATCAATGTTGCTGTGATTATAAGGTGCAGGAATCGAAAGCGGATGGTAATCGAACAACCGGGGAACAAAAGAACAAACCACAAAATTATTAGCTTCAAAAGTCTGGTGCACAGGTGGGGGCTGATGAAGTCGGCCTGTAATAGGCTCAAAGTCATGAATGGAAAAAGCATAAGGGTAACAACATCCATCCCAACCTACAACATCAAAAGGATGCCCGGCGTAATGGATGTTATATAAAATTCCCTTCTTTTTAGTTCGTACCAAAAAGTCTCCTTTTTCAGAATGTGTTTCTAAACTTTCTGGGGGCCTTATATCCCTCTCACAATAAGGAGAATGCTCTAATAGCTGGCCATACTTACTCAAATATTTTTTGGGAAAACGAACAGGACTAAACGATTCTATAATAAACAGCCTGTTTTCATTATTTTGAAAATGTAGCTGGTAAATAGTACCGCGCGGAATAACTAAATAATCTCCATAAGAAAAAGGCAAACTGCCATACATTGTTTTTAAGACTCCCATTCCTTTGTGAATAAAGATGATTTCATCTGCATCTGCGTTTTTATAAAAATAATTTTCAACACTGGTTTCCGGTGATGCCAAAACAATGTGTACATCATTATTCACTAAAACGGGAATACGGCTGTTTAAAAAATCTTCAGATGGTTTTATATTGAAACCCTCAAAACTTCGATGCTTCAGCATCTTTTCTTCTGCAATTTCCGGAGCTACGTTTACAGGTTTTTCTGTTTTTATGATTTGTGTCGGCGGGTATACATGATACAAAAGGGAATAATCATTTGAGAAACCTTCGGTCGAAAACAATTCTTCCGAATATAATTCTTCATTTGGCTTACGAAACTGTGTATGCCGTTTGGGAGGAATTTTACCTAATGAATAATAATAAGGCATAGCATCGTAAGTTTTAAAATGTTTACCGGTTTATTTTAAATGCCACAAAAAAGACGGTAATAAGTAAAAAATTCTTTTTTGAGATATTACCTGTTAATGAATTGAAACAAGCGAGAGAACATTGGGTCGTTACAAGTTTCCTCTCGCGGCCTGTTCTCTTTCTATAGCTTCAAATAGTGCTTTAAAGTTACCTTTGCCAAAACTTTTTGCACCCTTTCGTTGTATAATTTCAAAAAAAAGTGTTGGCCTGTCTTGTACCGGTTTCGAAAACAGCTGAAGTAAATATCCTTCATTGTCGCGGTCAACTAAAATGCCTAATTCTTTTAGCGGTTCCAGGTCTTCGTCTATATGTCCAACGCGGTCTAAAAGGGTATCATAATAAGTATTAGGTACTTTTAAAAATTCAACACCCCTGCTCATTAATTCCCTTACTGTGGCAACAATATTGTTGGTAGCCATTGCTACATGCTGTACACCAGGTCCATTATAAAATTCAAGATATTCTTCTACCTGCGATTTTTTCTTTCCTTCTGCCGGCTCATTAATCGGGAACTTTACAAAGCCATTTCCACTGCTCATTACTTTGCTCATAAGAGCAGAATATTCTGTTGATATGTCCTGATCATCGAACGTCAGAATATTTTTAAAACCCATCACATCTTCGTAAAACTGTACCCAGCGATTCATTTGGTTCCAGCAAACATTTCCTACACAATGATCGACGTATAACAGTCCTGTGTCTTTTGGCTGAAAATGTGGATTGTTCCACTGCCGGTAACCAGGCATAAAGGGACCAGTATAGTTTTTCCTTTCTAAAAAAAGATGAACTGTGTCGCCGTAAACATGTATACCACTCATTACCACTTCACCGTAACTGTCTTCTAAACGCACCGGTTCTAAAAAGCTGCTTGCCCCACGTTTCATTGTTTGTTCCCACGCATCCGACGCATCATTCACTTTTAGCGCTATGTGTTTCACGCCATCACCATGCATATAAATGTGTTCGGCCATCTCATTGTGCGGACGAACAGGTGTTGTTAAAACAAAGGTCAGCTTGTTTTGACGTATAACGTAACTGGCCTGGTCTTTTACCCCTGTTTCAGGCCCCGCATACGCAACAGCCTGAAAGCCAAAAGCACTCATATAATAGTGAGCAGCCTGTTTCGCATTGCCCACATATAGCTCTATATAATCAGTTCCGTCAAGAGGTAAGAAATCGGTATTTGTATTTATTATCTTTTTTTGTTCAATAACGGCTGGCATAAAAATCTTTTTAAAATAAAATAAAGAATGCAGTGCTAACGCAGTGTGTAACTAAAAGATAAAAAGAAGAATTATACTACCGTATCTGTTGCAAGCGCTTCCATGAGGCAAGCATAGTTGTTGTACCTGTCAGAAAAAATTTTATTTGGATAATCAGGCCTCATGAAATAATAGTACTCAAATATACATTATTCTAAAAAAGGGTCAAAATTTATTCAAAGGGGGGTTTATCTTTTAAAACGATCGATTTGTACTATAGAAACGGTGATACGTGTGGCGCATACTGGGGAACATGTCAGATTTCGTGGTGTCGCTTATACTGCAAACCATCAAACAACATTTCGTTTTACCAAAATTATGCAGTCTACTGTAACTGCCTTTTATACATTTGCACGGCGTTCTCATAGCCAAGATAAATAGCATCGCAAACCAAAGCATGACCAATAGAAACTTCAAGAAGACCGGGAATGTTTTGAGCAAAATATTTCAGGTTCTGCAGATCGAGATCATGACCGGCATTTATTCCTAAACCTGCTGCGTTTGCTGCTTTAGCTGCTGTTATAAATGGCCTTATTGCAGCTTCCTTATTATCGTGAAAATGTTTGGCATAGCCTTCTGTATATAGTTCAATTCTGTCTGTTCCTGTCGCTTTTGCGCCTTCCACCATTTTTATATCAGGATCAACAAAAATAGAAGTTCGGATTCCAGCATTTTTAAATACCGCAATTATTTCTACCAGGTAATCTCTATTTTTTATTGTATCCCATCCATGATTAGATGTTATTTGCCCAAGTGCATCGGGTACAAGTGTTACCTGATCTGGTCTTACTTCCAATACAAGATCTACAAATTTTTGTTCCTGTGGATTTCCTTCGATGTTAAATTCTGTTGTAATTGCTTCTTTTATTTCTCTTACATCCTGGTATCTTATATGCCTTTCATCGGGACGGGGATGCACTGTCACTCCATCGGCTCCAAAACGTTCTGCATCCAATGCTGCCTTCAACACATTAGGGTTATTGCCACCACGGCTGTTTCTTAAGGTAGCAAACTTGTTGATGTTTACGCTAAGTTTTGTCATGCTGCAAAGGTAAAGGGTTTAAGGAGTAAGATAATTGCCTCACTTAAAGCTAACGTGTTGCACCGTACTTTTGCACCTATGTCTTACACTTCCTTAGAAGAATGTTTGCTCGACCTTGAAAAGAATGGTCATTTGGTACGTATTAAAGAAGAAGTAGATCCCTATCTTGAGATGGCCGCTATACATTTGAGGGTGCACGAAGCAGGCGGACCGGCGTTGTTATATGAAAACGTAAAAGGAACAAAGTACCGGGCAGCATCTAATATATTTGGTTCGTTGGAGAGAAGTAAGTTTATTTTCAGAGATACTTTAGCTTCGGTACGTAAACTGATAGAGTTAAAAAACGATCCTGTAAAAGCCATAAAGCAGCCTTTTAAAAATTTTAATGCAGGTTTAGCTGCGTTGAAAGCATTGCCGTTAAAAAATCCGTTATCTAAACCAGTTCTTGCAAACGAAATCAATATTGCTGACTTACCCTTAATCCATCACTGGCCTATGGACGGGGGAGCATTTGTAACATTGCCCCAGGTATATACTGAAGACATAGATCAGCCGGGGATCATGAAGGCGAACCTTGGGATGTATCGCATACAGTTAACAGGAAATGAATATGAGCTAAATAAAGAAATTGGACTGCATTACCAGTTGCATAGGGGTATCGGTATTCATCAAAGCAAAGCAAATAAAAAGGGATTACCATTAAAAGTGAGTTGTTTTGTCGGTGGCCCACCTTCACATACTTTATCTGCGGTGATGCCGCTGCCGGAAGGAATCAGCGAAATGACATTTGCAGGTGTTTTAGGTGGCAGGCGTTTCAGATATAGTTACAACGATGGTTTTTGTATTAGTACTGATGCTGATTTTGTCATTACCGGAGAAGTTTACCCGGGAGAAAATAAACCTGAAGGGCCCTTTGGTGATCATCTGGGCTACTATAGCCTGCAACATCCTTTTCCATTAATGAAGGTTAGAAAAGTATATGCGCGAAAAAATGCTATCTGGCCTTTTACGGTTGTTGGAAGGCCACCGCAGGAAGATACAAGTTTTGGAAAATTGATACATGAAATAACAGGTGATGCAATTCCGCAGGAGATACCAGGGCTAAAAGAAGTGCATGCTGTTGATGCAGCTGGTGTCCATCCGTTGTTGCTTGCTATTGGTAGTGAAAGATATACTCCGTATATGCCTGCAAAACAACCTGCGGAAATTCTCACAATTGCCAACCATATTTTAGGCACCGGTCAACTTAGCCTTGCTAAATTTTTATTTATTACTGCCGATGACACAAACCGCCTTACTACACATGATGTAAGAGGCTTTATGGAATATATGCTTCAACATATCGATCTTACACGTGATGTTCATTTTTATACAAACACAACTATTGATACACTTGATTATTCAGGAACAGGCTTAAACAGCGGCAGCAAAGTAGTGTTTGCAGCTTATGGCGATGTAAAAAGAGAATTATGTAAACAAGTGCCTGATGCATTAAAAAATCTTCAGCAATTTGAGAATGCACAACTGTGTATGCCGGGCGTTGTCTCTTTACAAACGAAGCCTTTTTTAAGTTATAACGAAGCTCACCGCGAGATGGAGGCGTTAAATGAACAGTTGAAAGATAAGGCTGCAGAGTTGCAGCAAACACCATTTATTATTATTTGTGATGACAGCAGTTTTACCAGCAATGCTTTCAATAATTACTTATGGGTTACTTATACAAGATGTAATCCTTCTCATGATATTTATGGAATAAACTCTTATACCATCAATAAGCATTGGGGTTGTAACGGGCCACTGTTAATGGATGCACGTATAAAACCTCATCATGCGCCGCCTGTTCAAAAAGATCCTTTTATAGAAAAAAAAATAGACCGTTTATTTGAAAAAGGTGGAAGCTTATACAACGCCATTAAATAAAAAAGCCCGGAAGTTCCAGGCTTTTTTATAATCGTTATTAGTTATTTCTAACTAACTGTAAAACTTACTGATTTATCACCCCATAATAATGTCACCTTTCCGTCTTTACCTACATTGAAAGTCATTTTTTCTGTAGCCGATGGTGCACTTTCTGCTTGTGTTTCTATGCGTAAAGCATCATCACCTTCATTATATTCAGTTCCCCACTGTTTCCATTTTTTATTAAAAATAATGGTCCAGTTCTTTTCGCCCGGAATACTATATAAACCATACTTGCCTGCTGGAAGCGGCTTACCGTTTATTTTCGCATCCTTTGAAATTTCGAAAACGGTTGCTTCATTTGCGCCGGTGCGCCATACTTTACCGTAAGGTGCAATCTCTTTACCTATTGTTCGGCCTTTAACGCTTGGCTGACTGTAATCAATTGTAATAGTATTACCGTTGGAAGTAGTTTGCGAAACCTTTGCAGGAGGGCTTGGCCTTTTAGACTTATCTTCCTGGGCGAAGCTTTTCAGGGTGATAAATAAGGCTGCAATAAGCGAAAACATTAAAATCTTTTTCATAATGGTCTTTTTATATTTATTTGAGAATAAAAATAAGCAAATAAGATGCCTGAATTATTAAAATGTTTTAAATAAGTTGTTGTTTAAAAAGCTTTTACGTTTCCTTTGTAAAACAAAAATATCAGATTTTTAAGTTGCAAAAAAGGTCAGGCATTGCTAATATTGCAAAAATAAAAGGCACTTGTTTTTAAAGCATATTTAATGAATGCTAGAATATCGGGTAAAGTTTATTTTTTAAAAAAGAATGAAAAAATAAACTTTTCAATGATAAAATGCGTCTATAAATATGACTTCCATTAATACGAATTTTTAAGTGTAACAATTTGAAAAATTGTTACGAGATATCTCGTCTAAAGTACAATATTCTTCAACCATTGCCGGGAAAAGCCGGGGTTTCAATTAAAACGGAACTTCGATTAAACGTTTGTAGTATAGAATGGCCTTATAAAACTTTGCTTATGAAAAATAGTATCAGCTCTAACCAATTGACGATTGAAATGTTTGTACAGGAAAATGTTGAGAAACAAAATAATGATATTCCAAACCCGATTACTGAGTTAGAGGCAAGAATTGCTGAATTAGAACACGAACTTAAGAAGCAAAGAGCTGCTGCCGAAAAAGGAGCTAAGCTAATGCAGATCATTTGGGGCGATAAATTTGAGAGTGATTCTTTGCATTAAACCTAACAAATCATTTTGCCTTACTTTGCCGGATTTATTGTTTGCGCACTATTGTTTGCTAATCCTTACTGCAACTTTGCTCTAGTGACAATCCCTTTTTACCGAAGTGTTTCGAATTGCGATGTAGTGAGTTGACAAAATAAATTCTCTTAGGGCAAAGTTGAATAATAATGTGTAAGCAAATGCAATTCACACGGCGATGACTCACTAAAAAACTTCTGTTAGTCAAAAAATAACAAATCCTGAAATAAGCAGGACTTTCCATCTATAGATTAAACAGACTATTTTTGCTGCTGTTTAATATAAAAAGATGAATTTGAAGCTGAAGCAATTATCCCGTGAACTGGAAGGTGAGTTATATTTTGATAAAAGAATGCGAATTTTATATGCTACCGATGCATCAGCATACCGGGAGATGCCGCTTGCTGTCGCAATCCCTCGCACAGTCGCGGATATTAAAAAACTTATTGCTTTCGCTCGCGCCGAAAAAACATCTTTGATACCGCGAACTGCAGGTACATCACTTGCAGGGCAAGTTGTAGGCAAGGGAATTGTGGTTGATGTATCTAAAAATTTTACTAAAATACTTGAACTTAATGTTGACGAGAAATGGGTGCGTGTAGAACCCGGGGTTATCCGCGATGAATTAAATATGTTTTTAAAGCCCCATGGTTTGTTTTTTGGACCTGAAACATCTACCGCTAACCGCGCAATGATTGGTGGCATGGTTGGTAATAATTCGTGCGGTTCTAACTCTGTTGTTTATCGTAGCACAAGGGAACATTTACTGGAAGTAAAAGCCTTACTGAGCGATGGGTCAGAGGCTGAATTTAAAGCGCTTGATATTGAAGAATTTCATGCAAAATGTGAAGGTGAAACTATAGAGGCAAATATTTATAAAACAATACGTCGCTTATTAAGTAACTACGAAAACCAGGTAGAAATAAGAAAAGAGTTTCCCAAGAAAAGTGTTGAAAGAAGGAACACCGGTTATGCTATAGACGTATTGCTTGAAACAGCGCCTTTTACCGCAGGTAGTGAAGATTTTAATTTCTGTAAACTGATAGCCGGGTCCGAAGGTACTCTTGCTTTTATTACTGAAATAAAATTGAATGTTAGCCCGTTGCCTCCCAAAGAACCTGGTTTGCTTTGTGTACATTTTAATACAATTGACGAAGCGTTAAAAGCTAACCTTATAGCATTAAAGTACAAGCCCAGCGCAAGTGAATTGATAGATCATTACATTCTTGAATGTACGAAAGATAATAAAGAACAAATTCAAAACAGGTTTTTTGTACAGGGTGACCCGGGAGCTATATTAGTAATAGAATACGCCAGAAGCAATCGGGAGGAAGTCGTGGAAATTGCGAGGCAGGTGGAGACTGATATGCGTGCAGCAGGCCTCGGTTACCATTTTCCACTGTTGTTTGGCGCTGATACAAAAAAAATATGGACATTGCGAAAGGCCGGCCTTGGATTGCTTAGCAACCTGCCGGGCGATGATAAAGCTGTTCCGGTAATTGAAGATACTGCGGTAGATGTAAATGATCTGCCTGCCTATATTCGTGACTTCAACGAAATACTAAAGAAGTATAACCTGCATTCGGTGCATTATGCCCATGCGGGTTCGGGCGAGTTACATTTACGTCCCATTATAAATTTAAAAACAATTGAAGGCAATAAATTATTCAGAACAATTGCAGAGGAAATTGCTGCTCTAGTTAAAAGGTATAATGGCTCATTAAGTGGAGAACATGGTGATGGAAGATTGCGTGGTGAGTTTATAGAGCAGATGGTTGGTAAAAAAAATTACCAGCTTTTAAAAGAGATTAAACATAGCTGGGACCCGTACAATGTTTTTAACCCTAATAAGATTGTCGATACTCCTTCGATGAATACGATGTTGCGGTACACTCCGGGCCAAAAAACACCTGCATTTAAAACCATCTTCCGTTTTTATGACCAGGATATATTGCAGCATGCCGAACAGTGTAATGGTTCCGGCGATTGCAGGAAAACAGAATTGTCAGGCGGTACTATGTGTCCTTCATTTATGGCTACCCGAAATGAGAGAGATACTACAAGGGCAAGAGCAAATATTTTAAGAGAGTTTCTAACCAATTCAGATAAACTAAACAGGTTTGACCACGAAGAGATAAAAGACGTGATGGATTTGTGCATTAGTTGTAAAGGCTGCAAATCCGAATGTCCATCAAACGTTGATATGGCCAAACTAAAGGCTGAGTTTCTGCAGCATTATTATGACGCGAATGGTGTTCCTTTCCGTTCTAGACTGATAGCGAATTTTAATAACTCCGCAAAGCTCGGAGCTCTGCTTCCTGGAATGTACAATTTTATGATGACCAGTAAAGGTGTCAGTAAATTGGTAAAAAGATTTTCGGGTTTTGCTGCTGAGCGATCCATGCCGACGATGTATAAAACAACTTTGCGGAAATGGTTTGAGAAGCATAGGAGAGAAGTTAATAGTAGAATGTTAGATGCAAAAAGTAAGGTTTACTTGTTTTGCGATGAGTTTACTAACTATAACGATACAGAAATAGGAATTAAAGCAATACTGTTGTTGGAAAAATTAGGATATGAAGTAGAGATACCGAATCACGAAGAAAGCGGAAGAGCATGGTTGTCAAAAGGTTTATTGCGGGAGGCAAAGAAAATTGCACAAAAAAATATTGAGTTGCTTAGCTCTATCATCAATGAACAGACTCCATTAATTGGTGTAGAGCCCTCGGCCATTCTTACATTCCGCGATGAATATGTAGACCTCGCAGACGATAACCAGCTGCAGACAGCTAAAGAATTATCCTCTAATGTTTACATGATAGAAGAGTTCATTACAAAAGAAATTGCTAAGGGAAACATCACTAAAGAACAGTTTACTACTGAAAAAAGACTAATTAAACTACATGGCCACTGCCAGCAAAAAGCCTGGGGTGCATTGGGCGCTTCGGAACATGCACTATCACTGCCTGAAAATTATACGGTAGAGACTATTCCTTCCGGATGTTGCGGCATGGCCGGATCATTTGGCTACGAGAAAGAACATTACGATATATCTATGCAAATTGGTGAACTGGTACTACTGCCAACAGTAAGAAAACAGCCTGAAGATGTTATTATAGCTGCACCAGGAACAAGTTGCCGGCACCAGATAAAAGACGGTACAAAAAGGAAAGCAAAACATCCTGTTGAAATTTTATATGAGGCACTGAAGTGAGATGTTTTTAAAATGTGTTCTAAATAATTGGTAATCAAAAAGAAAATCCAACCTTAATAAGATTTGAACTAAATAATTTGTTTTTTAATTTTTAGTATACCGTTTATTCTTTATCAACCATGAAGCCACCTGGTAATAAGCAATTGCTTTTTTGGCCAGTGAATCATTTATTGGTGTCTCTGTTGCAGAACCTGTCTCAAAATTTGGTTTATATTCTTTTAGTTTTCTAACCGGGGCTTGTACAATTAATCGATCATTCTGCAAAAAGCCCAGACCCTGATACGTGCTTATAAATGCTTTTTCTTTGCCTGCTGGCAAGTTAAAAATATCTTGTCCGAAAAACTTCGTTTTATAATGAAAGTTAAGCATGCCAAGAATAGTTGGTGGAATGTCTATTTGTGCCATTAATCTATCTACTACCTGTGGCTGTTGTACAATGCCGGGGGCAAAAATAAGCAAGGGAATATGATAGCCGGTTACCGGCAACTCTACGCTACCTGCGCTTCCGGCGCAGTGGTCGGCAACAATTACAAAAATAGTATTGTTGTACCATGGTTTTAATGATGACTCTTTTAAAAATCTGTTGATAGCATAGTCTGTGTATTTTACCGCCCCTTCTCTTGAATGAGTATTGGGTGAAATATCTATACGACCCTCAGGATATGTATATGGACGATGATTCGAGACGGTCATAACCTGTGCGAAAAAAGGTTTCCCTTTGGCATAATTACTATCCATCGTTCTGCCCGCAAGCGTAAATAGATCTTCGTCTGCCACTCCCCAGATGTTTTGATAATGGACTTCATTGGGTTTTAACGATTCCCGGTCAATAACCTGGTAATCATTATTCCCAAAAAAGTATTTCATGTTATCGAAATAGCTATAGCCGCCGTAAATGTATTGAGTGATATAACCTTTTGATTTAAAGACGCTTCCCAGCGAAAAGAGATTTTCATTTCCCGGCCTCTTTACAATGCTTTGTCCTGATGACGGTGGCAATGCTAGTGACAAAGCTTCAAGTCCTCTTACAGTTCTCGTGCCCGAGGCATACAGACTTCTAAAAAAAATACTGTGTCCTGCAAGCGAATCCAGGTAGGGAGTAATATTTTGCTTTCCACCAAAAGACCTCATAAAATCCGCGCTCAGGCTTTCGATACTTATCAAAACCACGTTATGATGTTTTTCGGGCTGGTTATAGCTAATTTCACGTTCTATGCTGTATAAGTCATTGCTGGTAAATTTGCTGTTAGGAACTGCTAAATCTGCTTTTACAATATTAAAAGCTTCTGCATCTGGAAGGATTTTGTAAAATTTGAAAAAATCAAGTTCATTGTGCCAGAAAGCATTTGAAAACTGAAAAATGCCATTGCCAGCCAATTCATTAGCGTATTCATTTTTACTAAAATTTCTCCAGTCTTCCTTTACATAAAAGTAATTAAGAGCACATATACCAAGCAACAAACAGGAAATTAGCGTACGTGTAAGAAAAGATGAAGGGGCATAAACAGCTTTTTTTAAAAGTGGCCGTATAAGAAAAAAGACAGCGGCTGTGATAATAAGTATCACGGTAACAATTGCCGGAATAGGGTAAGACTCTTTTATATTTCCTAAAACTTCATTCGTGTAGACCAGGTAATCGACTGCTATAAAGTTGTATCTGACCGAGAATTCATCCCAAAAGAACCATTCGCTTACAGCATTAAAGAGCAACAAAAAAATGACAAGAAAAAAGTCGAAATATAGAACTGCTGTTCTCCATTTTTTCCTGGATGCGCTTTCGGTAAAAAGGAGGCAAACGAAAATAATGAAACGTAGTACAATATAAGCGGTCAAAGCCTTTTTAAGGTCTGCATTAAAGTCTGCAGGAATTAAATTGGTAAACAATAAAATACCAATAATAATAACGTAGGCTCCAATGCCGAACCATTTCCATTGTTTTGAATATATTTTTTCGTTGGTTAGCCAGATTTGAAAAACAAAAGGAACAATGAGGTAGCTTGCCATAGACAGGTCGAAAAGGGCGCCAATGGTAAATGAGCCGGTTAGGTTAGTAAAGCTCCAATCAAAATTTCTACCTGTTTTAAAAAGAAGAGCAATTCTTGTTAAAAACGAAATACCAAGCGCCAAAGCAATAAGTATAAAAACAGGAGACAGTCTGCCATTTAAAAAGCTATTCTTCACTTTTTTGGCGTTCGACAAATAAATATCTGTATCTGAAAAATCTTTAGTAGCCACTTTCTTGTTTGTAATCATGCCGGGACTGGTTATTGTGATTCTGAAACCGTCCAAAGTTAAATTAAAACCTTTGCAAGCATAAAGTGTAAAAAAGGTAGAAGGTTGAATTTATAAAATTAAATTGTTAATACGTAGACCTTACACTAATAATTATTAGTCGAGATGTAAGGTTGATGCAAAAAATTAGAAAATGAAGATTAATTAACCTAACGATTATTATAACAAATGAAAAAAGCAGCTTTTTAAGCTGCCTGTACTTTTCGCGTTATAGCACCTATAACTTTTAATTAATATTTTTAGGATCTGATGTTTTTTGTTTTCGCCTAAACCGTATGGTAGCATTTTTTATAAATGTACTGGTCATGCCAAGTTCATACCTTTTATCTCCTGCATAAATTACCGCTAACGCCGTATTTGGAGGAAGTTTTCCAAGATTTTCTGCGTACATCGCTATTTCGTTTACGGTTGTATCAACCGGTAACATAAATGTTAATGGTTGATCGCTGAGCATTTTTTTGGCTGCTACCAATTTACGGTTATAGAACAAAGAAATGGTGTCATTGTCAACCTCTCCGTTGTCGTAAAGAGTAACTTTTAAACTGTCTGCATCAACATCTATTACAGGGCTTGCGTCAAAGGCTCTGCTATTGAGCGCTGCTACCAGTTTTTCATTGGGATCTATTTGCTTTTTTGGTGCAGCAGGAGGGACAGTTACTATTTCTACTTCAGGAGTAGTATCGGTGGGCAATGGTTGCTCATTTATCCCCTTGGTAAATTTTACAGTAATATCAGGACAGGTTAACTTGTAATCGCTGCTTGCAACAAATTGTCCTGATAATGTTGATTCTATTCTGGAAACCTTTAATGTGAACACGCCTTTCATAGGGCAATCTGCGCCATTTTCATTTTTAGCCTGGAAGTTCAGAACGGGGCTTGTATTTAAAAAAAGCGTTCGTGTTTTCGCGTCGTATGTACCTGAAATTTTGCTCTTTATTTCTGACCTGCGGAAAAAGTAATTAAATTCACCCGTTACTTTTTTTCCTGTTTGTTTCAATTTTAGTTCAGAAAGGTAGTTGTTGTTGTCGCCATATTTACTTACCTGCCCTACACCATACCATAAGCCTTTTACCGACTGTGCAGATACTAAAGAAATAAAAAGAAAGTTAAACAAAACAACAAAAAATATAACACTTTTCGATGGATACAATTTCATAAGGTGATTAATACTTCATTTAAAGTTGAGGAAGGCAGCCATTTTAATGCCACCTTTACTTGGATTAAATTATTTCTGACAAGGTGAGGATTAGGTTATTTCAGGTAACGTTTTATCTCTCTTTCTGTGTCTTTTTTCTTTAATGTTTCACGTTTGTCGTGCTGTTTTTTACCCCTTCCAATTCCAATTTCTACTTTAGCTAAATGTTTGTCATTAAAGAATACACGCAAAGGAACTATTGTATATCCTTTATCTTTCATACGGTTTTCGATCTTTCTCAGTTCTCTTTTTGTAAGCAATAATTTCCGATCGTGCACCGCTATGTGATTGTTACTTGTTCCCAAAGCATATTCTGCAATATACAATCCGCGAACCCATAGTTCATTCTTATGCAAAAGACAAAAACTGTCATTAAAGCTTACTTTTCCTTCCCGAATACTTTTAACTTCTGTTCCCAGTAAAACAATCCCTGCCGTCCATTTATCTTCAATATAATATTCGTGATAAGCCGACCTGTTATTCATTTCTTTTGTAGCCATATTAGTCAGTAGTTAATAGTGAAAAGCAAATAGCTGACTAAAAGTTTCCCTGATACATCTTTTAATCCTTCAATTTGCTTTATCGTCTTACAGTTGTTGTGATATTAGCTTTGAAACAGAAGAACAAGTTGAAATATCTTATATTTTAATTCTTTTCGGTGAACTATAAAATCAAGAAAGCCATGCTCCAGTAAAAATTCGCTTCGCTGAAAACCGGGAGGAAGGTCTTTTTTTATGGTTTCTTTAATAACCCGCGGTCCTGCAAAACCAATTAAGGCCCCGGGTTCGGCAATGTTTAAATCTCCGAGCATGCCAAAGCTGGCGCTTATACCACCAAATGTTGGATCTGTAAGCATGCTTATGTATGGAAGTCCTGCATCCGTTAATTGTGATAGCTTTCCACTTGTTTTTGCAAGTTGCATAAGGCTGAATGCACTTTCCATCATACGTGCACCACCACTTTTGCTAATAACCATATATGGCAATCTATGTTCTATACAGTAGTCAACGGCACGGCTAAACTTTTCACCCATTACACTTCCAAGACTTCCGCCGATAAATTCGAAATCCATACATGCCAGCACTATTTCTTTACCGCCAACATTACCTACAGCAACTCTCATGCTATCTGTAAGGTCGGTTTTTTCCCATATGTCTTCCAGCCTTTTTCCATACGGCTTCAAATCAGTAAAGCCTAAAAAATCTTTACTGCGAATGTTATCAAATAACTCTTCATATTCCTGGTTGTCAAATATTATTTCATAATATTCTTCACTTCCAATACGATGATGATGATCACACTTAGGACATACAAACAGGTTTTCACGCAAGTCTGCGGAAGTGGTTATGAAGTTACACTCCGGGCACTTTGTCCACAGACCTTCAGGTGTTTCTTTTTTTTCAGAGGTCGTTGTAAGTATGCCTTTTTTTATTCGTTTAAACCAGCGCTGCTTCGCTTCCTCCTGCTTCTCTTTTTCGCCGGTTAATTTGGCATCGAAATCCTCTTCTTCTTTTTTCATGTTGTTCAAAATGCGGTATTGAAGAAAATGTCCTGCAATTTATATGTAAATAATTACAGCTAATGACAAATTGCTGAATATTAATTCTTCTGCCGGTAAATTTTGTTTAAATATTATTGTAAATACAAAACTTAGTGAAATAATACTGTTTTTGGTATGCAAACATCAGTTAAAAACTGATATACCGTAATAAAAAAATTGCTTGTTTACGTTGCATTCCTTTTACTTTAAGCTACTGTTATACTATTGTCAAGGTAAACATCCTGGCAGGTATTCAGCAAATGAACGCCGTCATTAAAAGGACGTTGAAAAGCTTTACGTCCTAAAATAAGGCCCATTCCACCGGCACGTTTGTTTACCACTGCTGTAATGACCGCCTCTTGCAAATCACTTTCGCCCAAACTTTCGCCCCCGCTGTTAATTAAACCAACGCGCCCATTATAACAATTTAGTAATTGATAGCGAGTAAGGTCTATAGGATGATCGGTTGTTAATTTTTCGTATACAAGTTTGTTTGTTTTACCGTGTTTGGTTGCAAGATAGCCCCCGTTATTAGTTGGTAATTTCTGTTTTATAATATCTGCCTGCAAAGTAACGCCCAGGTGATTTGCCTGGCCGGTAAGATCGGCAGAAGTATGAAAGTCGACACCATCCACCTTGAAACCATTGTTACGTGTATAACACCAAAGAATGGTTGCCATGCCTAATTCATGCGCCATTTCAAACGCCAAAGCTACCTCCTGCAACTGTTTCCTGCTTTCCGGGCTTCCCCAATATATTGTTGCTCCTACAGCTACGGCTCCCATATTCCAGGCACTTTTTATTGTCCCGAACATAACCTGGTCGTATGTATTGGGCATGCTTAAAAGTTCGTTGTGGTTAATCTTAACCACGAAAGGAATTTTGTGTGCATATTTCCGACTCATTATTCCCAGCACTCCAAATGTAGAAGCTACTGCGTTGCAACCGCCTTCTATTGCCAGTTTAATAATATTTTCAGGATCGAAATATATTGGGTTTGGAGAGAAAGCACTTCCAGCACTATGCTCTATTCCCTGGTCCACAGGAAAAATACTGCAAAAACCAGTACCACCTAAACGTCCTCCATTCAGCAAAATCTGCATACTTCTTAGCACCTGGTTATTGCGGTTGCTGTTAATCCATACGTCATCCACATGTGTCGGAGAGGGAAGGTGAAGAGCAGACTTATCTATGGTTTTACATTCGTGACTTAGCAGAAATTCTGCTTTATCTCCAAGTAATTTCAAAATTTGTTGATTTACCATGAATAATAATTTCTTCTCGTTTTATTATTTTTAAACCTTACGTATAACTTATTAAGTTGGGTTAGGTCAATTTTCTCCAAAACTTTTAGATATTTTTTGTTCTTTTTCGCCGAACACAGTCTATATCTCGTTAGTAGACAAGTAAAAGCCTTGAGGAAATGCTGTTAATATAGCGTTTACAAAGGTAATGGTAAATTTAGGAGTAGTCCATGAGATGATTTTGGGCTTTATTTTAACTCGGATATTAAAATATAAAATTAGAAAAGATTAAATAAAAAATGTGAGAAGGGATGAAACAAGTGATATTTTGAGCGACGCAGCGATAACGATGGTAGACATGAATAGATACGACGAATTCTTTTCTCCCTTCCAGCCAGCGAATATTGAAAATGCCGCAATTGCCTTTAATTCGTTTTTTTCCTTTTTGCTTGCTGTATAAGGTATAAATTTTTTCGAAGGGTTTGCTTTAAGTTTAATTTTACAACATCTCCCATCGATTCGCATTTTAAAAACTTCGGATTGTTAAAATAGGATGCCAATTCATGCTTCAACTGTTCCATCTTTTCGGGGGTCGAAATGACATCTTTACACATGGTATTAAAAAGTTCCATTAGCCTATAGCGCGAATCTGCTACCCGAAAAGCCATCATAGTCCGTTCTTCTGACTGGTATTGTTCTATAGAATCTTTGTTGAGGTATTGCAGGGTGAGGTTAACAAGAATAAGATTTTCTTTAAAATACTGCGGCAGGTACAGATTTTTCCTTCCTTCGTACGATTGCTGGTCAAAATCTATAGCTCGCAAACGGTATTGAAAGTCCTCAATGTCAGGTGTTATATCTACAACAAAATTATAACTACGCATATCGCCGAGTAACCTTACAAAACACCTTTCATTAAACTTCACAAATTCTTTTGCGAAACGTATTTTATTCGTATTTGGTTCGTTAAGGAATTTTTGAGTAAACAGATCACCCGGTATGCCCGGTATATGTTCTTCAACCAACGTGTTGTAATGTGTAAAATAGGTAATGCGGTTAGGGGATAAAATATGCTCAAGTTCAAGACCGTAAATACGCGAGGCATCAGCAACCTTTATATAAAAATGGTCATAGTTGTCGTTGTATTTGTTAACGATACGAATTCGAAAAGGATTACTGTTTCCAAATGCGCAATAATCAATTCTCGCAACATCCAGGTGTTTTGAGAAGGTGAGATCTCCTTCTGTTTTTAAAATAGCATAAATTGTAATTAAACCATCGCGTAAATATTCCCATTGATTCATATCGTACAACGCTTTCTCCCAAAATGTATCTTTTCCATCCTTATCTTTTAATGGTACAGAATAGGTGATACGGGCCAGGTCATCATAACTGACCGGAAGGTTAACTTCCCTGCCGTTGTGTTTAAGGTAGCCGCGAAGTTGGTTGTTAATAGGATAGAAAGGCTTCTTTCTGGAAGGCGCATCTGTTTTTTTCTCCCTTTCTGCATTTGTAATATCTGAAAAAGCCATGTAGGTAGTTAATAGATAAATGTACTTTATTAACCTTGGATTCGCTGAATCAAATTCTTAAAATATTGGGCGGATTGCAAAAGGCGGCTACCATACCAGCTAAACATTTCGCCGTCGACGAGCATTATTTTAGTAGCTGGCAGTATTGTTTGAAGTTCCGTAAGATGTTTTTGTTTGAAAGGGTAGGGCTCTGATGAGAGTAGAACAAGATCGCAATTTTGAGATGACAGATCATTGGTAACAGATGGTTCTTGGCGGTTTACAGAATTCGAGGTGTTTATTTTTGACGATGGCTGTATAGGTAAAACTTCGCTGATTGTTATTTCAGGGTAGCGGTTTATACCTGCAAAAGTATTTGTTAAGCCACAACAGCTAAGCATATCATG
Organism: Segetibacter koreensis DSM 18137; assembly: GCF_000374045.1. GTDB lineage: Bacteria > Bacteroidota > Bacteroidia > Chitinophagales > Chitinophagaceae > Segetibacter > Segetibacter koreensis. Next base: position 130,024 of record NZ_KB893318.1, read on the forward strand.
TATGAAAGTGTCTGCACCTGCAGCGATATAGGGATCTTTCCAGATTAAATATGCAGTTTTCGTTTTTTCTTTTATAGGTATAATTTGTTCAAAAGCCTCTTTTATTTCGGTTGCCAGTTTATTTGCCTTGATCTGTTGATGTACAAGTATTCCCATCGAGGTTATCATCTCGAGAGCATCATCGAGTGTTTTAATATCACTTACCCATACCGGTGCTATTTGTTTCAGCTCCTCAATTTGCTCTTTTACATTCTCTTCTTTACTAGCAATTATAAGATCTGGTTGTAATGATTTTACAACATCCGTTTTAATAGTTTTTGTTCCTCCTACACGTTGTTTTTTTCGAAACCAATGTTCAGGATGAACGCAGAATTTAGTGATGCCTACTACTTCTTCATCTAATCCTAAACTAAATAATAATTCGGTTTGAGAAGGAACGAGCGATACAATTCTTTTAGGAATAAAAGAAAGGTTTTTGAAATTGTTCAGCTTACCTGTTGGAGAAATGGGCATTTGAAAAGAAGTCGAAGCTAAAGAAACTTCTATAAGAGTCGGATAGTAATGTGTATAGAAGCAATAAAACGCGTGAAAAAGTTATTTAGATACGTATAAGACACCTTTCAGATGCAATAGAATTAGTTAATGTATAACATACGTGAAAAGAAACGTATTGGAGCAGGGAATTGTCTTTTACAGCCAAAATGAAAATAACAGAGTGAATAACTTTAATTCTAAATTTTATAAGTATGAAAAAGACGAGTTACTTGTACTATTCGCAACCACTGTGCGCAAATGATTATAGAAAAAGCAATAATGCAGCAAGATGGTTTAAAGAATTTCTTAAAATAGTGGTCTTGTTTGTGATCGGTTTTATTGTTTCGTAGCAGAATACAAGGTCAATAAAAAATTATTGATTTTAACATTTTAAAGAGAAGGAATAGCGGTTAAGAAAAGTGATTTCGTGTTAGGAAGTAGGGCGAAACAATTTTTCCGCTGTTCCTGTAAATTTTAGCCTGGAAAGGATAAAATAGAACAAGTAGGAGTGAGGCATAGAATTTTACTCTGCCAATTTTTATTGGCGAAAATGTCTTTTTCGAGCATAAAAAAAGCTTTTTGAACCAGAATGGTTATTAGGGTTAAAATAACTTTAGTCTATAATTTTTAATCCAACCGTATGAAAAATACAATGCACATCGCCTACTCACAGCCTTCATCACCGTATTATTCCAAAAACAATAACGCTAAAAAATGGCTGATTGATTTTTTCAAAGTCGTTCTGTTGTTTTTATTAAGCTTTTTTATTTTTCAGTAAATAATTGTAGCAACGTTTCTTTCTACATCAAACACCTGTATTTGTTAGTCTGCGAGGTTGGCATCGGTCTTTCCTATCATTAAAAACGTGCAACATTAAACGTAGTCATCTGTTACTACAATTTTCATTTCCACAATAATCTACCGATCGTTTTACGCTAAATAGTAAAATAAACATTTTATTTACTGTTGCGCTAATGGTACCTGTTTCATACCTACTCATATTTTTGCTGCATTATTTTAAAATTTTATATATTAGTCGTCAAGTAGGTAATAGATTGTTGAATATTCGCCGTTTTATGAAGGTGATTCGTAAAAGAACCTGATCATTATCAAAGAAATTTTTTTTAATTAAAGGCATATATTAATCTAAAGTAACCCAACTAGAGATAAATAAAGCCTGTTCTTACATCCACGTCAACTATCACCAGGTAAGACAAGTATGTAGGAAAAAGTAAAACGCAAAATAAAAAATAAAAATGAAAAACATAAATTCTGCTGAAGAGTCGCTGTTACATCAAAACCCAGAATCGAGCTTGTTAATTTCACGTAGAGATGTATTGAAAACACTTGCCGTGGGTAGTGCCGGTATACTTTTCTCTCCTCATAGTTTATTGGCTGCCACGAGGGCAAAGAAAGATCGGCTGGGCGTGGCTCTTGTAGGTTTAGGATATTATAGTACCGACCTCCTGGCTCCTGCACTACAACAAACTAAAAAGTGTTACCTCGCAGGTATTGTTACAGGAACACCGGCGAAGGCCGAGGTCTGGAAGAAGAAATACAACATTCCCGATAAGAATATCTACAATTATCAAAGCTTCGATCAGATCGTCAACAACGGTGATATAGATGTAGTGTATGTGGTGCTTCCTCCTTCTATGCACAAGGAGTATGTCATTCGCGCTGCAAATGCCGGCAAACATGTATGGTGTGAAAAGCCAATGGCTATAACAGCAAAGGAATGCCAGGAGATGATAGATGCGTGCCGCAAAAACAAAAAATCTCTTGCTATCGGTTACCGCCTGCAACATGAACCGAACACACAGGAATACCGCAGGATCGTAAAAGGTAAATTACTTGGCAACGTTAAGAAGGTGAGTTGCGGTGCGGGCTATGTTGAAAACCGTACAGACCACTGGAAACAAAAAAAGGAAATGGGCGGCGGAGTGATGTATGACATGGGTGTCTATTCCATACAGGGTGCAAGAATGGGAACGGGAATGGAACCGATTGCTGTAGTATCGGCAAAAACATCTACTACCCGTCCTGAGATTTACAAAAATGGTCTTGACGAGACTGCTATAGCTACATTAGAATTTCCCGGTGGCATTACGGCGGACATAAAGACCAGTTTTGGTGAAAACATCAACTACCTCAATATTGAATGTGAAAAAGGGGAAATTAAAATAGCACCGTACCAGGCATATGCGGGAGTACAAGGCAGCAGTCCACTTGGTGTGATTAATTTTCCTTATGATGTTCCATGGCAACAGGCTAAACAAATGGATGATAATGCTATGTCGATCATGCAGGGGAAGCCAATGCTGGTGCCGGGTGAAGAAGGACTTAGGGATATAAGGATCGTCGAGGCAATTCATAAAGCTGCAAATACAGGGCAACGGGTGCAACTATAAAAAGGCAAGATTTTATTTGATTTTTAAAAAAAAGCATTCAGAAAGTATTATTGGTATAAAATATTAAGAGGAAATAATTTTATTTATTTCCTCTTAATAACAATTATATCTAAAAAATCTTATTTAAACAATCTCCAAAAATCCAGCCCTAATGCATATGCCATTAGTCCTAACAGGAGTGCCATACCAGCCATTTGAGCATATTCCATAAACTTGTCGCTCGGTTTACGTCCACTTACCATTTCTACAAGAGTAAACAATGCGTGTCCTCCATCCAGTGCGGGAATTGGCAGAATATTCATAAAGGCGAGTATGATAGAAAATATAGCGGTCAGTGTCCAAAAACGTTGCCAGTCCCACAAGCTGGGAAATGTATTTCCTATGCTTATTACGCTTCCTAATGAGTCGCTGGCATTTACTTTACCTGTAAACAATTGCTTTAAACCAGTAACATACCTGTCTAATGTCTGAAAACATTTGGTAAAACCTTCAGGAATAGATTGTGCAAGTGTGTATTTTTTTGTGGTAGTGCCTAAAATTGTAAATGGATCCCGCGCTATAAAACCAATTGATCCTTTTTCATCAAGTTTCACCTTTACGTTAGCTGTGTCGCTATGGCGTAAAACAGTAAGAGTTGCGACCTGGTTTACCTTATTTTTCTTGTAGGTATTTAAGTCATGAAAGAATGGGGCAGGGGCGCCGTCGAAAGCAATAATTTGGTCACCTTTTTCTAGTTTGCCATCTATAAATTTTGCGGTCTTTGCAACAGAGTCCACAAAGGTTGGTACCCTGATTTCAACAAAACCTTCCAGCTTATTTTTATTCAGTTTCTTTATAAAACCGTCAGGAATAGGGATGTTTACATTCTGGCCATTTCTGATTACACCAATTTGTTTTGCTTCTCCTAAAATTATTTCTGCTCCAATGGTTCCAAAATTGTCTAATGGCTTACCATCAACCGATACAATTTTGTCACCGTCTTTTATGCCTATCTGCGTTGCAAGGCTATCAGCATGTACACCGTAAGTAAGGTTTTTTGCAGGTAAATATTCTTCACCCCATACGTACATAATCATTATAAAAAGAAAAATAGCCAGTACAATATTTACTACTACTCCTCCAATCATTATGATCAACCGCTGCCAGGCCGGTTTGCTTCTGAATTCATATGGTTCTGCGGGTTTTTTTAATTGCTCCTTATCCATACTCTCATCCACCATACCAGAAATTTTTACGTATCCACCAAAGGGAACCCAGCCGAGGCCGTATTCGGTCTCGCCCACTTTTTTCTTCCACAAACTAAAATATGGATTGAAGAAAAGAAAGAATTTTTCAACGCGGCACTTAAACCATTTTGCAGGAAAGAAGTGTCCCATTTCGTGCAAAATGACCAATATTGAAAAAGATAAAATAAACTGTCCTGTTTTAACTGCTACACTGCTCCAGTCTATAGCTAATAATGTCATGCCTAAATCCCTGACGGGACTAATTTTTTTGTGATTTAAATTATAATTTGGTTTCCGTCTATCAACCTTTATTCAGCTTTTGTTGTGTCACTCACTTGTACCACAACTCCGTATTCAGCAAATAAAACCATAAACATTCAATTTTGTTTAAGTATTTAGTTAAAGGTTTTTAATTGTTTCTCAAAGATTTACAGTACAAGAGTGCGACGCAAGCAAAGCTGGTGTATATACTAATGCCGACGTCATAATTTCATTTACTTATAACTCTATAAAATTGTACTACAATTGAATTAAAGAAGCCGCAAAACTACGGGCTTCACCGTCGCTTTCAAAATACTCTTCAAGTGTGGGCGATTCTATATAAGTAATTTTAGTCATCGTTTGCTCTACAACTTCTGTCATATCTAAAAACCCGATACGGTTGCGAAGAAATGCATAAACTGCTATTTCATTGGCTGCGTTTAAAATGCTTGGCATATTTCCGCCTTTGTTTAAAGCTTCCATTGCAAGGCCAAGGTTTCTAAAAGTTTTAAGGTCCGGCTCTTCGAAAGTAAGAGTTGAGTAAGTCTTAAAATTTAAACGGGGAGAATTGGTAGGTATGCGGTTAGGAAAGCCAAGCGAATATTGTATAGGTAACTTCATATCTGGCAATCCCATCTGGGCTTTTATACTTCCATCTTCGAACTGCACCATGCTATGAATGATACTTTGTGGGTGGATGACAACCTGTATCTGCTCTGGTTTTAGATTGAACAACCACTTTGCCTCAATCATTTCCAGACCTTTGTTCATTAATGTTGCGCTGTCTATAGTTATCTTGGCGCCCATCGTCCAATTAGGATGCTGCAGCGCATGGTCGCGTTTTACATTAACAAGAAAATTTGGTTTTTTCCCCCGAAAAGGTCCGCCGCTTGCAGTAAGTATTACCTTCTCAATCCGGTTCCTGGTTTCCCCGACAAGACACTGAAATATAGCAGAGTGTTCGCTGTCAACAGGTATTACAGGCACTCTTTTTTCCAGGGCTTTTTTCATTACAATATCGCCGGCAACAACAAGCGTTTCTTTATTTGCAAGCGCAACTGCTTTACCATTGTCTAAAGCTTCTAAAGTAGGTTTGAGGCCGGCGTACCCAACTATTGCGGCAAGCATAAGATCGTAACAATCCATGGCTGCCACCTGTAATAAGGCATTTTCTCCCGCAAAAACCTTTATATCTGTGCGCGACAGCGCCTCTTTTACTTTGGTGTATTTCTTTTCATCCCCAATTACCACAACGTTTGGCTTAAACTTAAGCGCCTGCTGAATAAGCAGTTCCTCATTGGTTTGAGCAGTAAGTACTTCTGCAGAAAATTTATCGGTATTGGCTTCAATTACTTCCAGGGCCTGTGTGCCAATGGAACCTGTTGAGCCAAATATTGCTATTCTTTTTTGAGACATAAAATTTATACAATAGGGGCGGTAAAGATAGAGGAATATTCAATTTTAATATTTTCGATAAATTGTGAAAGTTAAATTACCCAGTCTGGTACAACTTTCAGTTCCTATTCTAAAGCTGATTGGCTAAGAAAATCAAAAAAGGGATTACATCCATTAAGCAATAAAAGGTTTCAATTCATCTGCCAGTTTTCTGTCATTACTTAACCTTGGAACTTTGTTTTGTCCGCCAAGTTTTCCTATACTTTTCATATAATCAATAAAACCATTTTTTCTTACCGGTGAAATTTTTAACCGCTCAAGAATGTTGCCCGTAATAAGATCATCGTAATAAACATTTTTGCTGCGAAGATTTTCATCTACTTTTTTAGAAAATGACAGTACGTCTTTTGGCGGATTTTCAAATTCAACAAACCATTCGTGATAACTTTTTCCTTTGGTTTGGCTTATCATTGGCGCTACAGTAAACTCAACAATTTTAGCACCTTCTTCGTTTGCTGCTTTCAATAAAGCATATTCTACTTCTTCGGCAATTACGTGCTCACCAAACGCGGAAATAAAATGTTTGATTCTGCCACTTACAATAATTTTATAAGGATTTGTACTGATAAACTTTATCGTATCACCAATGTTATAAGCCCATAATCCTGCATTATTACTAATAATTAATGCATAGTTTTCTCCAACCTTTACATCTTTAAGCGACAAACGGGTGGGGTTATCATTAAAGATTTCGGCGGCAGGAATAAATTCATAAAAAATGCCTGAATTAGTATTTAATAACAATCCTGGTTCCTTGTAATTATCCTGGAAAGCAAAGAAACCTTCTGATGCAGGAAAAAGTTCAATGGTGTCTATTTGCTTTCCAATGCTGTCAAGCAGCTTTGTACGATAGGGTTCAAAATTTACACCTCCCTGAACCATAACAGAAAAATTCGGAAAAATGTCTTTTATCTTTTTCCCAGTTCTTTCCGTAAGCCTGTCAAAATACATTTGTACCCAGGGAGGAATTCCACTGATAAGAGTCATGTCCTCATTAATCGTTTCCTCTACAATTTTGTCAAGCTTGGTTTCCCAGTCTTCAATGCAATTGGTTTCATAAGTGGGAAGTTGATTTGTTCGCAGATACGCCGGCACATGATGGTTTACAATACCACTTAACCTGCCTGTTGCTATTCCGTTTATTTCTTCTAAAACCGGAGATCCACTTAAAAAAATAAGTTTTCCATTTACAAAAGAATAGTTGCCACTGACTGCCATATAACACAATAATGCATTTCTTGCAGTGTCTATATGGTTAGATATAGAGTCTTTCGTTATTGGAATGTATTTGACGCCACTTGTCGTGCCACTCGTTTTTGCAAAATAAACAGGCTTTCCTTTCCATAAAATGTTTGGCTTGCCTTGTTTTATTTTTTCGATATAATCTTTTAATTGTTCATAATCTCTTATTGGCACTAACCTCTTAAAATCGTCATATGATTCAATTTTGTCAAAGGAGTGATCTATTCCAAACTGTGTACCGACTGCCTTTTTTAATAAGGTTTTAAAAATAGCTTCCTGGTCAGCAACCGCTGTCTGTGCTCCTTTTTTTATTTTATTATGCACCAATAATGCAAATGGTTTTGCCAACAGCGACTTTACACTCATAGTAGTAAGCTTGTGAAGAAAGGGAAACAAAAGTATAAAAACCTAAAGGTATAATTCTTGTTTTTGCTAATTTTAAGTAGAGATAATGTTAATGAAACTTATACTTTGTATGTTTTTTCCATATTTTTTACTATTGTTTTATTTTATGAAATCTAAATCATTACCTTTGCGCTCCTAATTTTTAGAAAGTTATGTTTGCAGTAGTTAAAATCGCAGGACAACAATTTAGAGTACAAGCCGGACAAAGTTTGTACGTACCTCACCTGCAAGGTAATACCGGAGATCAAGTTGAGTTCAGTGATGTACTGTTGACTGACGACAATGGAAATCTTTCTACGGGTGAAGGCGTTGCAGCAAAAGTAACCGCCGAAATTGTCAGTGATCTTATTAAAGGTGATAAAGTAATCGCTTTTAAAATGAAAAGAAGAAAAGGTTTTCGTAAAAAGAAAGGTCACAGAACACAGTATACTCAAATTAAAATTCAAAGTATTGCGTAAATTGTAGGATGAATGATGTGACGTTTAAAGTTACTTTTAACTTCTTTCAATATCTGAAATCTCTAATTCGCGAAATTTATAAATTAAAGTATTATGGCTCATAAAAAAGGTGAAGGCTCGGTAAAGAACGGCCGCGACTCACAAAGCAAGCGTTTAGGTGTAAAAATATTTGGTGGTCAATCAGCAGTTGCAGGAAATATTATTCTTCGCCAACGTGGTACGCAATACCATCCTGGTAAAAATATAGGTGTGGGAAAAGATTTCACACTGTTTGCATTAACTGACGGACTGGTAGAATTTAAAAAAGGAAGAAACGATAGAAATACTGTTTCAATCGTTCCGGTACAACAGGAGGCTTAATTAATTTTTGGCAGTTGAAATTTAGTTTCTAATTTTAATGAATATTTACTAACCATTAAAATTTACTAACAATGGCAACTGCAAAAAAAGCCGCTGCTCCTAAGAAGGCTGCTGCTCCAAAAAAAGCCGCCGCAAAAAAAGCCGCTGCTGCACCTAAGAAAGCTGCTGCTCCGAAAAAAGCCGCTGCTGCTCCTAAGAAGGCTGCTGCTCCAAAAAAAGCCGCTGCTGCTCCTAAGAAAGCTGCTGCTCCAAAAAAAGCCGCTGCTGCACCTAAGAAAGCCGCTGTTGCTGCTAAGAAAGCAGCCGCGCCTAAAAAGGCTGCCGCAAAAAAGGCTGCTGCTAAAAAATCCAACGATTAGATTTTTAGCACTCCACATAACTAAAGTCCCGGATGTGATATCTGGGACTTTTTAATTTAATTTTTTTATTACTGATGCTTTAAAGCGTTTTCATTTTATTTCTTTTTTTCATTACTCTACATATTACGTCAGCGATTGCCAAAACTTTATTTCCTGTTTTGTTTGCATGCTTTTTAAAAGTTTGCACTGCATTTCGTTTGCATGTAAATCTGAAAGAATTTATTAGTGAATTCTGTCGCCTCTGACTTCAAGTTCTTTCATTACCTGTGATTCATATTCAAGCCATTGTTGCCAGCGCATCCTTACAATATTCTTTTCAATATAAGTTTCAGCAAGATCAATAAACAAAGAATAATGTCCTGCTTCACTTTCCATAAATCGCCTGTAAAAATTACTTAAATAATTATCTTTTAACCCCTCGCTCAACCTCTTAAATCTTTCACAGCTCCTGGCTTCAATGAGAGCAAAAATTAATAATTTATCGAGAAATCTTTCTTCATCGCTGCCACCTTTTTTTTGAAAGTTGATCAGTTTATTTACATATTCATCTTTTCGCTGTTTGCCAAGCTTCAGGTTTCTCTTTTTCAATTCCGCTAAAACAAGACGAAAATGTCCCCATTCTTCTGTAACTATAGGGGCCAGCTCAGTAACCAGTTTTTCTTTATCAGGATAACGTTGAATAAGGGAAATGCAACTTGTAGCAGCCTTTTGTTCGCAGTAAGCATGATCCGTCAAAATTTCCTCCAGGGAAATATGGGCAAGATCAACCCATCGTGGATCAGTTGGAAGCTGTAATCCTAAAATGTTTTTTTGATAATCCGACACCAATTCCATCATCTTTATTATAGGTTCATTAAAAAAAATCAAAATAACTAAAAGCTGTAACCAGATAAATATGCTTTGCTATTTTTGTTACAAATATCAGTTAAGAACAGAGGAGTTGGCGGATATTTATTGTTGAATGATGTGCTAAAATATTAATAGTTATTTTTTGCCCTTTTTTAAGGCACATTTGTAAACGTTGTGAAAAACAAATGACGGAAGTAAAAGAATGGTTTTTTATGCGTCTTCTACCCAAAGTAAAGATTCCTTTTTAGGAATAGTATAATAGTGCATTTCCAATTATTATGAAAAACAACTTACAAAATAAGCTTAGTAAACCGGATGAATGGCTGCTCTGTTAAAAAATGTACTTTGAGCAACAATTGACTATTTATGAGAATCGTTCCTTTTATTATTTGTGCAATGATAACAATTGGTTTAATTGTTATTTTAAATGTACCCCTAACCATAGCCGAAGATAAAACTCCACCAATTGGTTCATTTCTAAGTCCACAGCACGGATTTTGGCAAAATGCCGAACCTTTGGATTATAACTTCAATGACAAACTTAATTATCAATACCTCAGCGGCAAGGTTGATGTATATTTTGACGAAAGACTAGTGCCACACATTTATGCTGAAAAAGAACGGGACGCATATTTTGTACAAGGTTACCTGCATGCAAAGTTCCGGCTTTGGCAAATGGAGTTTCAAACACATGCAGCGGCGGGAAGATTAAGTGAAATTATGGGAGAGACGAGAGGTGGAACAGATTTTTTGAAAATAGACAGGTACTTCAGGCGGTTAGGAATGGTATACGGCGCAGAACAATCTTTAAAAAAACTAAAAGAAGACTCTGTAACAAGACGTGAGACAAAAGCCTATACTGCAGGTGTAAACGCGTACATATCATCGTTAAAGCCCAATCAGTATCCACTTGAATACAAGCTGCTTAATTACCAACCTGAAAAATGGACAGATTTAAAGACGCAGTTATTTTTAAAATACATGGCGTATGACCTTACAGGCAAAGATGATGATTTTGAAATGACGAATGCCAAAAATATTTTTTCGCCTGCTGATATTGAAAAATTATATCCCACTTCTGAAGACAGTTTAGACCCAATTGTTCCCAAAGGCACTCCGTTTATGCGCCCAAGTCTTCACCCTAAGATGCCTTTAACTGCAGATTCGCTTTATTATAATTTTCCTGATTCGACACAAAAACCTTTTGTTTTACAACCTGATAAAAGTAACGGTAGCAACAACTGGGCAGTGTCAGGAAGCAAGACCAGGAGCGGAGCTCCTATTCTTTGTAACGATCCGCATCTTGGTTTAAATCTTCCTTCACTTTGGTATGAGATGCAGATTTCTACGCCCACCTTTAATGCTTATGGAGTCAGTTTTCCCGGGTCACCTTCTATAATTATTGGTTTTAATGATAGTATAGCCTGGGGGTTAACAAATGCAGGAAGAGATGTGAAAGATTATTATGAAATTCATTTTCGTGACAGTACAATGAACGAGTATAGGTTTAACGGAAAATGGCTAAAAACTACTTTTAGAAATGAAACGATTAAGGTAAAAGGAAAGCCTGACGTAACTGAAAGAATTGCAATGACACTGTTCGGTCCTGTTATGTACGATAGATCGTATCCTGACGTTTTGAAAGATAATAAGTACTACGCCGTAAGGTGGAAAGCGCATGACCCAAGTAATGAGTTACTCGCTTTCAACAAAATAAATCATGCGCACAATTTTGTTGATTACATCAGGGCGATTTCGACCTTTCAAACCCCTGGTCAAAATTTTTTATTTGCCAGTAAAAGTGGTAACATAGCCATCCGTCAACAAGGTCAGTTTCCGGCAAAATGGAGAAGGCAGGGAGACTTTTTGATGCAGGGAACTGACAGCAGTTATATGTGGAAAGGATTTATTCCTTCTAAAGAAAATCCCACCGTATATAATCCTGCACTTGGCTTTGTCAGTAGTGCCAACCAGTTGGCTGCAGATACAACTTATCCTTATTATCTTGGAGCCTCAGCCGGCATTTACAGGGGTCTTATTATAAATCGTATGCTAAGTTCGATGAACAATATAACGGTTGAAGATATGGAGCGAATGCAGACCGATAATTACAATATTTTTGCAGCAATGGCCCGTCCTGTTTTGCTTAAATATCTTGATATGAACAAGCTGACGGCTGCTGAAAAAGTATATGTATTTAAATTAAAAAACTGGAATTTAAGAAACGATATAAATGAACAAGGTCCTACTATTTTTCAACTCTGGTGGGATGAGTTGGAAAATGCAGTTTTTAAAGATGAATTTTCAAAAACTGATTTACCGGTAAAGTGGCCTGAAGAAAGTACCTTACTGGAAGGATTGCTAAAAGACAGTGCCTATAAATTTGTTGATGACGTAACTACTCCGCAGGTTGAAAATGTAAAAGACATTGTTTTAAAAGCATACAAGTCAGCTTACCAACAATTAAAAACCCGCGATGATAAACAACAACTCGCGTGGGGGAAATTTAAAGATACAGGCATAAGACATTTGCTGAAGCTATCATCGCTTAGCAGGTTGCATTTACCTATAGGGGGAGGAGAAAATATTATAAATGCTACAAAAGCAGATCATGGTCCTACATGGCGCATGATAGTGCAGTTAACAAAGAATACGGAAGCTTACGGAGTATATGCCGGAGGGCAAAGCGGAAATCCCGGCAGTAAATATTACGATAATTTTATTGATACCTGGGCAAGTGGAAAGTATTATCCTTTATTGTTTTTAAACCACGATGCAGCTAAAGGCAGCAATGATATAAAGTGGAAAATAACTTTTTCAAAAGATTAAATTAATTTATGAAGTTTTTTATAGCATTCATTCTTACCGCTTTATTAAGTTTTTCGTGGGCTTTATTTTTTCCCTGGTGGATTATCGCCGTAGCTGCCTTTATTGTTGCAGCACTTATTCCACAATCAAGATTTAAAGCATTTATATGTGGCTTTTTAGCCTTGTTCTTTTTATGGGGCGGACAAGCAGCGTTAATCGACACAAAAAATGGCCATTTGCTTTCTACAAAAGTTGCTCAAATATTACCATTGGGAGGCTCGTATATAGCTATAATACTTTTCACTGCATTAGTCGGTGGAATTATTGCGGGGCTTGCCGCATTAACCGGAAGTTTTTTAAGAACTCCGCCTGTAGCGGTACGAAAGAAAATTGTTTATAAAGTTTGAGTATAAAGAGCTTAATTCGCAAAATGATTTTGGTGCCAACAGTATAACTCCTTTCTGCATCGTTGTGTCACTCACTTGTGCTACAATTTCTCTATTTTACTTTTTTAAACCTTCAATAAACTGTAGGGGAGGCTTATCTATCTTTTCTTTACTTCATCTTATTGATACATGTTTCGAACTCAACTTACCTGTAATGAAGACTTATCTTTAAATAATTATTTTATAATATTAAAGGTTATTACCATAGTAGTAATGAATAAATCAAAGAGCCCGGTCATAAAAATGAAATCAGCAATGTTTTCATATTTTTCACTAAGCTTTTGGTCACTGCTTCTAATCGATAAAAATGATAAAAGACTACTTGCCATAAAAGATACGGTGGCTATAGCTGTAAACTCGTCTATTAATGATGTTTGTTTCAATTTTAAGACCTGCAAAGAGGTCAAAACAATAAAACAAAGACCAAGCAGGTTCGACGAAGTATTTAATATATGAGCAGATTTATTATTGTCCACAGTAAACTGATTAGGTCTAAAAAAAGTGAAAGTAAATCATAATCTGAATTTCCCTATCTCTATTATATTTCTATTGTAATTTTTCACATTTCATAATAAAATTCTTATAATTTTTGTACGCCTTACCTGTAAATTAGGAGGACAATTTTTTTGTAAAAAAATGATTTGCAGAATCATTAAAATCTCTCTTAAACTTTTTAAAAGGAAAATATGGGGGGGAACAGTTTTTGATATTTACAATGTAATTTTGCTTTTAACAGGTTCTACAGTAACCTGGTTTGCTTTGTCCCTGTCTGCCAAAACGTGAAGGATAAAGAAGGATGTACTAAAATATAAAATATGCCTGTACTGCATAATAGGGTTTCTCAGAAAGAGTTAAAAGAACGGTTGTACCAGGAAACTGAGGCCAGAACCACAATCAGCTTTTACAAATATCACCCCATAAACGACCCCAAGGAATTTAGAGATGAATTGTATAAAGGAATGAATCCTCTTCATGTCTTTGGTCGTATTTATGTGGCTAAGGAAGGCATCAATGCGCAAGTAAGTGTACCATCTTCACAATATGAAGCATTTAAAGAGTTTTTGTACTCTTATTCATTTTTAAGTGGCATTAGACTAAACATTGCAGTAGATGATGACGGTAAATCTTTTTGGGTTCTGAAAATTAAAGTGCGGGAAAAAATAGTTGCTGACGGCATTGAAGATCCACATTTTAGTATGGAGAGAAAGGGTAAATATGTGAATGCAGCTCGGATGAACGAATTGATGCAGGATCCCAATACCGTTGTTGTTGACATGCGCAACCATTATGAATATGAAGTGGGACATTTTGTAAACGCGATAGAAGTATCAAGCGATACTTTTAGGGAGCAACTACCCATGGCTGTAGATATGTTGAAAGATAAAAAGGACAAAAACATTATTATGTATTGTACCGGGGGCATACGGTGTGAAAAAGCAAGCGCGTATATGCTTCATAATGGTTTTAATAATGTTTTTCATTTAGAAGGTGGAATAATAAACTATGCTAAAGAAGTTGAAAAGAGTAATTTAGAAAGCAAGTTTATAGGTAAAAATTTTGTTTTCGATGACAGGTTAGGCGAGAGAATTACTGAAGATGTTATTTCAAAGTGTCACCAATGTGGTGAACCGTGCGACGCACATACCAATTGCAAAAATGACTCATGCCACCTTCTGTTTATACAGTGCGATAAATGCGCTGCAAAATATGATGGTTGTTGCACCTCCGAATGCCAAACCATTTACAACCTTCCTTTGGAAGAGCAAAAAAAATTACGAGAAGGAAAACAAAATGGCATAATGATATTTAATAAATCGAAACAGAGATTAAGACCAAGGCTAAATGAAAAGAAAGTCACTTCTTTGGATTCTGGTGCCTGACCTTATATTTGCGGCCGGTATTACTTAAATATCTAAACCTTTTTTATACTCAACAAAAAACCTCTTTTAGTTAAGAGGTTTTTTAGTTTATCCTTTTTCCCGTTGCATCAACAAGTTTTTGCAGTTTAAGCTGCTTCTATTCCTATAATCATCAGTCATTCCAATATTAATTTATCCTCTCATTATGGGAATGTGTCTTTTTGGGCTATCCTTTTACCTTTAACAATTATTTACAACCTTAATTATTGACGTACTTCGCTTCATGTTACTGAAAACAATCGAAAAAAGGTAGTTCCCTGGTTGTTCCAGATAACATAAAAAATTTTAATTCACCTTACTGTATCCATTTTTTTGTAAAACCCGTAATAACTATGAAAACACTTAATTCTGCTACCGACAATCAATTAGTGCATCTATTTCAGGAAGGCAACAACAAAGCGCTGGAAGTTTTGATAGAGCGATACAAAGACAAAATTTTCACCTCTATTCATCTTCTTGTCAAGGACAGGTATCTTGCCGAGGATTTATTCCAGGACGTATTTATCAAAATTATTGACACCCTGCGCAGTAAACGCTACAACGAAGAGGGGAAGTTTTTACCATGGGCCATGCGTATAGGACACAATCTCTGCGTAGATCATTTTAGAAAGATAAATCGTACGCCAACGATTACAACCGGTGATGATTGTGATATTTTTGACATGATAAATATTGTGGAAGACAATGCCGATAAAAAAATAACGCAATCACAAAGTCACGAAGGGGTACGGCAGATACTCAACATGCTACCTGAAGACCAAAGAGAAGTAATTGTTTTACGCCATTATGCTGACTTCAGTTTCAAGCAAATTTCGGAAATAACAAATTGCACTCTTAATACCGCGTTGGGTCGTATGAGATATGGTCTTTTAAACATGCGAAAAATAATGACTGAAAAACAAATTGCTTTATAATATGTAAAGCTTTCAGTAGAAATATTTTAAATACTAAAAGCCTTCGTATGTGAAGGCTTTTAGTATTTAAAAGAGTGGCGGGAAATTTCAAAATGCGATCATCAAACGTAAATATCCAACTATAATCTTTTATACCTCAAACATATAAAAGGGCAAAGTATAACCCGCTTTCACAAGTATAGGCTTTGCTACATTAAAAACTTTTACCCCACCAGCAGCTTCACCCTCTAAAGTACCAACATGCGCATGCCCGTGAAATGCAGCAACAACTTGCCTTCTTGTTAATGGCTCTGCCAGTCTTGAGCATCCAAGAAAAGGAAAAATAGGCTCAGGTTCGCCTACTACGGTTGCTTTGATAGGTGAATAATGTAGTACAGCTATTTTTTTTATGTTCGCATACTCCGCATCCAGTCGCGCAAGTGCTCTGTCTAAATGCAATGCTTCATCTACCGCTTCCTGCACAAAAGCCTTCATGGCACCTTCGCCGAACATCGATAGCATGTGATTGTCAAAACCACCGCCAAATCCTTTTACACCGGCAAAACCAATATTGGCAATGACAATGGATTCGCCATTTAAAATGTGCACGTTTTCATTTTGAACAATTTGCCTGATCAGTTTATGCCGGCCTTTTTCGTAATCGTGATTTCCTAAGACACCTACAACAGGAATCGTACATGCCTTTAACTCTTCCGCCAATATTTGAGCTTCCGCTTCGTCTCCTGTATCTGTGAGGTCTCCGCAAATAAGCATTACGTCAGCTTGTTTAGATGCCTCTTTAAAACAATTTACCCATTTCCCTTTGTCACTTTCTTTTACATGAATATCGGCAACTGCTGCTATCCTCGTTTTTTTCGTCTCTTCCATACATTAGGTGGTTTTAATTGTCGAAACTTTATAGTCCCATTCCTTTATATCTGTTGCATATTGTATCTGGTCAATGACTGGCCCGCGACACACTTTTTCAAGTGAAGGTGGTAAATCATACTGTTCGTTTGCCCGGTACATCAATTCTACAAAAAGCCATTTGGGAAGAATATCGCGGTAATCTGAAGGATAAACAAACTGGAACATAATTATTTGCGCCAGCAATAAATGCCAATGCTGGTCCATACGAAAAAGCAGGTGCTTCCAGTCTAGTTTGTGACCGTATTTGAGCATAATATGATTTACGTCTGCTCCGTCAAACCTTTCCCGGTTTTGCACGTATAACTTGCACCAAATCAATTCTTCAGGCGGTATCATTCTTACCGGCCTTCCTACAAATTCACATGCAATTGATCTTTCATACCAGGTTTCGTCAACCCTGCAAATATTATTGACGGTATCGAAAATGATATCAATAAAATAATCTCCTTTAAAAACTTTAGCAAGCCAGCGAACATCGGTTAATTCTGTCCGGTAGCCTTTTTCGCCAAAATACTTTAGTATTTTAGGATACTCTGTTGATTTACAAAAAACATCCAGATCTTTTGTATCACGGTAAATTCCCGTATAATGAAACATAGCAAAAGCACCTCCTAACATATACTTCGCTCCGCTTTCATCCAGCAATTCAAGCGCTTCCCTGTAAAATTCTTGCGCTTCTTTCCTCTGTTCTTCAGTTTCAATCATAAAAATGGATTAGCTATCAAATTTGAGTTAAATGTTAAATTGTTAGGAAGAATAAAAGAACGTGCCAGCGGGTAAGCTAATAAGACATTACACAAATTCCTTTACAGACGGATTTAGAAATGAATTGTTTTTTTTATGCTATTTTCAGGACTAGCCATTTGTTCCCTGGTTAATCTTCGTTTAGTCGCATTTCGTTCATCTTTTTGTACAGAATTCTACTATTCTTGTGTTTTTTGTAGATAGAAACAAATTTGAACCATACTGGCTGTGGCATACTTTTTAAATAATTTGTCTTCTTCAAACCAATATTATGCGAGCCAGGAAAAATAGTTGTAAAAGAGTAAGCCATGTGCATAAAGCACTATTAACGGTCGCCTCAGTAATGGCGGTTTTTGCTGCTGCTGCACAGCAGCAAGGACAGGCAATTGCTGCAAATAGCAATAACCCGGACCACAGCAGTTCTATGGCATCCGCTGTTATATGGATTATTGGTTTGTGTGTATTGGCTATTTTGTTGATTTCCATACTGCGGCCAGGGAAAAAAAAGCGATCGTTTTAATTTGTGCTTCTTTTGAATCTTCACGAACTATATTTTTTTTAAATGGGAAACAAAAGGTTAAAATGCATAGTAGGAATTCATTCTTATTACCTTTGCAGCCTGTTATGAAAGTAAGAACACTTAAAAAAGATAAAGTCAATATTATTACGCTGGGTTGCAGCAAAAATATGGTTGATAGTGAAGTACTTAGCGGCCAGCTGAAGGCCAACGAAGTTGATGTAGTTCATGAAAGTGCAAAACGTGACCATAATATTGTTATTGTAAATACTTGTGGCTTTATTGATAAGGCTAAGGAAGAAAGTATTAATACGATTCTTGACCAGGTTAATCTTAAAAAGAAAGGCAAGCTGGATAAAGTATATGTGACCGGTTGTCTTAGCGAACGCTATAAAAGCAATCTTGAAGAGGAGATACCAGAGGTGGATGCTTTTTTTGGCACAATGGAAATGCCGCTGATTTTGAAAAGGTTTGATATTGATTATAAAGCAGAACTGGTTGGTGAGCGATTATTAAGTACCCCATCGCACTATGCTTATCTTAAAATAAGTGAAGGTTGCAACCGTACATGTTCGTTTTGTGCTATTCCGCTTATGCGCGGAAAACATGTAAGCAGACCTATTGAACAATTGGTTGCTGAGGCTGAGAACCTTGTAAAACGTGGTGTAAAGGAAATTATGCTGATTGCTCAGGAACTTACCTACTACGGTTTAGACCTGTATAAAAAAAGAGAATTGCCGCGCTTGTTACATGCTTTAGCAGACGTGAAAGGCCTGGAGTGGATTCGGTTACATTATGCATACCCGAGCAAATTTCCATTAGAGATTTTGGATGTAATAAGAGAACGTGATAATATCTGTAAATATATTGATATGCCTTTGCAGCATGCAAGTAATAACATGCTGAAAGCAATGCGCAGGCAAATTACAAGAGAGGAAATGACGGAGTTGGTTCATCAAATTCGAGAACGGGTTCCCGGTATTTGTTTGCGCACTACTCTGATAACAGGTTTTCCCGGGGAAACCGAGGCAGATGTTGAAGAATTAAAAGGTTTTTTGCTGGAAACACGTTTTGACCGCGTCGGTATTTTTACGTATAGTCATGAAGAGAATACCAGTGCTTATGATTTAATTGATGACATTCCTGCTGAAGAAAAAGAGCGTCGTGCCCAGGAAATAATGGAAATGCAACAGGAGATTAGTCTTGAAAAAAACCAGGAAAAAGTAGGTAAAACATTTAAAGTCCTGATTGATAAAAAAGAAGCGGGACGGTATCTTGGCCGAACTGAATTTGACAGTGTGGAAGTAGATAACGAAGTTGTTATAAATACAGCAAGGCGTTTATCGATAGGGGAGTTTGTAAATGTAAAAATTACAAAAGCATACGATTATGATTTGGAAGGTGAGGTAGTGTAGGAAGTCAAAAGCAGATAACGATAAAGGATGAAGTTCTTCTGATTAATTTTATCCGTGAAATCCTTTTAATCGTTTCAATTCATGTTATAAATCATACCTTAACTTGCGCACCAATTAATTTTAATGGAGACTAACTGCGAATATATAAGTTACGAAAGCACTGGGTATTTTTCTAAGATGATGATTGATTATGTGAAAGGTGATGAAAAATTAAGGCCTTTTTATAAATATCCTGTATCAATTGAAGGAATTAAGGCTTCCATTGAAGCGAGAAAGCAATTTGAAACTCCACGGAGCGTTCTTGTCGAAGAATTAAGAAAGCAATACGAAAGCCTATCTTTAACCAAGACACAGGAGGAAAATCTGCAACTTCTTTTGCAGGAAAATACATTTACTATCTGCACGGCCCACCAGCCCAATATCTTTGCCGGCCACCTCTACTTCATTTATAAAATATTACATACTGTAAAACTTGCAGAGGTTTTAAAGAATGAAATTGCTGACAGCAATTTTGTTCCGGTTTATTATATGGGTAGTGAAGATGCAGATATTGATGAACTGGGGCATATATTTTTGAATGGAGAGAAACTTGAGTGGCAAACAAAACAAACCGGCGCAGTTGGAAGAATGAAAGTTGATAAGGGCCTTGTGAAGCTTATTGACAGAATAGCAGGAGAGCTGGAAATTGAAAAACACGGTAAGGAACTTGTTGAACTTTTAAGAACAGCCTATAAAGAAGGAGTAACTATACAGCAGGCAACAATGCAGCTGGTAAATGAATTGTTTAAAGATTTTGGATTGCTGGTGGTGATACCTGATAATGCAGCGTTGAAAAAAACTTTCAATTCCATTGTTAAAAAAGAACTGATTGAACAATTTTCACACTCTTTAGTTGAAAAAACAGGTGAGCAATTAAACGAACATTATAAAGTACAGGCAAGCGGACGAGAAATAAATTTATTTTACCTTACAGAAACCCGTAGGGAACGAATAGAAAAAGAAGGCGGAAGATTTAAGGCGGAAGGTTTAGGTTTATCATGGAAAGAAGAGGAAATGCTTAAGGAAGTGGAAGAACATCCGGAGCGATTTAGTGCAAATGTTATTTTGCGGGGCGTTTTCCAGGAAACAATATTACCAAATATTGCCTTTATAGGTGGAGGAGGCGAGGTCGCATATTGGCTTGAACTAAAAAGCGTATTTGAAGCATGTGGCGTACCTTTTCCTATGCTGATTGTAAGAAATTCATTTCTTTTGATCAATCCGTTACAAGAGGAGGCATGTAAAAAACTTGGGTTTGAAATTATTGATTTGTTTAAACCATCAGAACAATTAATCAATGCTTTGGTAAAAAGAGAAACCCATTTGCAGCTTTCGTTAACTAATGAAAAGAAAGAGCTGAATAGCTTCTATAAAAATATTAAGGAAGTAACTGCCAAAATAGATATAACACTTGCTGAACATACTAAAGCATTACATGTTAAGGCATTAGAGAAAATTGATGCTTTAGAAAAGAAAATGCTGAGATCTGAAAAACGAAAATTCGAAGCTCAACAAAGGCAGATAGATAAACTAAGACAACAGTTGTTTCCTGGCAATGGCTTACAGGAACGAACAGATAACTTTTCACCATTCTTTGTTATATACGGTAAAAAATGGTTGACTGACATTTTCGAGGCATCTTTAAGTGTAGAACAACAGTTTGGAATTGTACATCTTAACTCTAACGCTTAAGTGGAGAGCAGAGAATAACTTTTGTTCTATTTTACATCAAAACTGTTGGGCCAGCCTTCGTCTGAAAGCAACTTTATTTTTTCCTGCACAGCTTTTTCCTGCGTTTGCATAAAAGCAGTTATTTTTCCTGATAATTGCTCATCGCTAAGTGCGATCATTTTTGCGGCAAGTATTCCCGCATTTTTTGAAGCGTTTAATGCAACCGTGGCTACAGGAACACCATTTGGCATTTGAAGAATAGATAAAATTGAATCCCACCCATCGATACTATTTGATGATTTTACGGGTACACCAATGACAGGAAGTGGAGTGATGGCTGCAACCATACCGGGAAGATGTGCAGCGCCGCCAGCTCCGGCGATTATGACTTTAAGGCCCCGTTCCTTTGCTGACTTTGCATAATCTACCATTCTAAGAGGAGTGCGGTGGGCTGATACAACAGTTAATTCAAATTCTATTTCAAAATCTCTTAAAATGTCGGCCGCGGGTTTCATCACGGGCAAATCACTGTCGCTGCCCATGATTATTCCAACCAGAGGTTTCATTCGTTGTTCAGCCATATTTTTCTAATTGACAAATTTTTTGAAAAAAGTTCAATAATGATAACTGTGCGCAAGAGTGCGACGCAACGACGGATCAATGAAGTTCTAATGCTGGTAACTCCAAATATCTTCCCTTTATCCGTTTGCGTTTTCGCTCTCCACGGTCAGCAACTTCTTAATCTTCATCGCCTGGTGAATCAGTTCCTGCCTTTCATTGCTTAAAATAGTTACATGTCCCATTTTACGCCCGGGTTTTGTGTCTTGTTTTCCATATAAATGCACAAATACATTATCAATTTTCAGCACGTCCTTCAATCCTTTGTACACCGCCTTTCCGCTAAAATTTTCTGCACCTAAAACATTTACAATAGCCGAGGGAAGAATTGGGTCGGTATTGCCAAGGGGGTAACCGAGAATGACACGCCATAGCATGTCGAACTGGCTACAATAATTACCTTCAATTGTGTGATGACCGCTGTTGTGCACGCGTGGCGCTGTTTCATTTACCCATACTTCATTGTTTTGGTCTACGAACATTTCGACAGCGAAAATGCCCGCGCTTTTTAATTCTTTTACCACTCTTAAGGCAATAGCTTCTGCCTTCCACAAGGTTTGCTCGGGTAAGTCTGCAGGGCTGATCTGGAAATCGAGAAGGTTTAAAACCGGGTCAAAAAGCATTTCGGCCGAGGGATAAATGGTCGTTTCCCCTTTTTCGTTCATTGCAACCATCAATGCGATTTCTTTCTTAATATCTACCATCTTTTCAAGTACGGAAGGAGCATCAAATCCTTTTGAAAAGTCTTCTGACTTACGAAGCAATTGTACGCCACGACCATCGTAACCACCCATACCAATTTTATGAACAGCGGGTAAAAAAGAAAGATGCTCATTAAGTTGACTTACATTTTGCGTTACTATATATTCCGGAGAGGGTATTTTATATGCGCTATAAAACTGCTTTTGTAAAATTTTATTCTTAATTATTTTAATAGCCGCGCTGTTTGGAAACACTTTTACTCCTTCGCTTTCTAATTTTTCGAGGGCCTCTACATTGACGGCCTCAATTTCTATAGTAAGGGCATCAAGGTTTTTTCCAAAATGATATACCGAATCAAAATCGCGAATGTTTCCCTGTACAAAATGATGACACAGATGAGCCGAAGGACAATTTGCATCGTTTTCCATCACAAATGTTTCAACAGGGTAATTTGCAGCAGACTGCAATAACATCCTTCCAAGCTGGCCACCTCCAAGAATCCCTACTTTCATTGTTATCAAAATATGTCGGCGAAGTTACCATTCCGCTCCTTGCGTTAAAAAATATTTTACATTCTATTTGCTAATATTTCATATTGTTCTAACGTTTATACCGGGGAATGTTTAAAATCGACATTTTATTATCTGTTGTGTTAATATCTTTTTGATTTCAAACTAATTATCCTCCGGACTAAAGTTGTTTGGTTGATAGTATTTTACTTTTCATAATTTAACTTTACTTTTCTTTCATCTTAAGGTCATAACTAATACTTTTGAAGTAATGAAACCCTTATATTTCATATTGTTTTTTCTTTTTGCGCTTCAGTCTGCATTTGCACAACCATCTTTTATCGACTACCAAAGAACTTATCCGACGGTTGCTACTGCGTTAAAATCGAAGGAAGATTCCCTTAAAAGCCAGTTTGCAAGAGCAGGTCTTCAATGGCCGGCAAAACAGATATATATCCGCTCTTTCAAGTATGACAGCCAAATGGAAGTTTGGGTTAGAAGCAGCAGCGATGCTCAGTTTAAGCTTTTTAAAACTTACCGCGTATGCGCTATGGCAGGTGCTATTGGTCCTAAGCGTCTTGAAGGAGATTACCAGGTTCCAGAAGGATTTTACTACATAAATGAATTTAATCCAAAAAGCAGTTACCATTTGTCTTTAGGTATAAACTATCCAAATGCCTCAGACAGAGTTTTGAGTGATTCTATTAAACCTGGTGGTGAAATTTATATTCATGGCAACTGCGTTACTATTGGCTGCATTCCTCTTCAAAATGACCAGATAGAAGAATTGTATATACTAGCAGCAATGGCGAAATCGCAAGGACAAGATTTTATTCCGGTTCACATTTTTCCTATTCGTTTCAACAATCGAAAGAGTTTTGAATACCTTGCAAAAACCACGAAAGATAACCAGGACCTTCAGCGATTTGCAATAAAAATAAAGGAGGTGTACGATTACTTTGAAGAAAAGAAAAAGCTTCCCTTAATTTTTATTAATAAGAAGGGTGATTATGTTGTTAGCAATATGTAAGAGGTTCGCCACGGCTAAACCCTACTTCCCTAATATTTGAATTTATTTTTTACACCGCTTGGATAGAAGGAATTCTTTTAGACAACCAACTTTCTTTCACAGGTATCATCCATTTGCTTAGCAACTCGTCTTTGGTCTGAACGAGGTTATTAAAATAAATGGTGTCGCCGCCTATAAAGTTATTTTCAACAGCATACTTTAACTGCGAAAGTGGAAGCATTTGAATTTTCTCCTTTACAACAAACGCAAGATTTTGGCGATTAAACATATCGACCTTAAATCTTTCTTCAATCGCTTTAATTAGCCTGACGCTGCTGTCAGTACTACAGCCACTTACACCTGCCTGCGTTTCATCGGCTATTAAAACAATAAATTGTCCGAATAAAAGATTTGCATATCCTTTTACTTCTGCACCGTGCGATCGCCAGTTGTCTGTAAACTCCTGTAACATTTCTTCTATTTCAAGAGCTTCACTTATAAAAAATAAACGGCTAGACTGGTAAATCCACACTCTTGATGTTGGATGAAAATCTTCTGGAATGAGATGTTTATAATCAAAGTTCATAAAAGCTTTTTTATTTAAATACGGCTTGTTGCTGTTACAGCATTAAAACCTGGTTGCAAATTTACCTTTATATAAATTATTTAATGAAATGAAGTAAACACAAAACTGTTAAGAATTGTCTTGCAAACTTGCTGCTACAATTTCTGCAACATCCATTACAGCCACCTCATTTTCCTTTTCTTTGTTTTTTACTCCATCAGTCAGCATAGTATTGCAAAAAGGGCAGGCTGCTGCCACAATTTGGGCACCTGTTTCTATGGCTTCTGTACTTCTTTCAACGCTTACATACCGGTTGCCTTTTTCCTCTTCTTTAAACATTTGTGCACCACCTGCGCCACAACACAATCCGTTACTACGACAACGTTTCATCTCTACCAGCTCAGCATCAAGTAACTCAAGCACTTTCCTTGGCGCTTCATATATTCCGTTGGACCTGCCGAGGTAACAGCTATCGTGATAAGTTATTTTTTTGCCTTTAAAACTTCCGCCTTCCTTTAGTTTTATTCTCCCTTCATCTATAAGTTGCTGCAACAGCTGCGTATGGTGAATTACTTCATATTTGCCACCCAATTCCGGATATTCATTTTTTAAAGTATTAAAACAATGAGGGCATGCTGTTACTATTTTTTTTACTTCATATGCGTTCAGAATTTGAATATTGTTGTATGCAGACATCTGAAACAGAAATTCGTTACCTGCTCTTCTTGCCGGGTCCCCTGTGCATGCTTCCTCTTTTCCAAGTATCGCAAATTTTACTTTAGCAGCATGTAAAATAGTGGCAAATGCTTTGGTGATTTTTTGTGCTCTCTGGTCAAAGCTTCCTGCGCATCCCACCCAAAATAATATTTCGGGTGTTTCTCCGTTTGCAATCATCTCAGCCATTGTAGGCACATTCATCTTTATAGAGTTTAGTCAAAAATACTGCAAAAAAACAGTTACTCTTTATTGATACACCATAATAAGTGTTGCATCAAAACTTTCAGTAAAAACCGAAACGTATTTTTGCCACTCTAAAAAGTTAGGTTTGAAAAAAAGCTGGAAAAGAATAAGTGATTGGGAACGATGGCCGTTTTACCTGATTTATGCGCCTCTTGGTTTTGTATGGCTTTACTATGCCTGGAAGGCGAAAGCAGTTTGGTTTTTTTCTAATGTTAATCCCACTATTGAATTTTCAGGATTTGAAGGCGAACCCAAAAAAGAGATGTATGAACAATTGCCAGTCCATCTTTACCCGGAAACCCTTCATATAAAAGCCGGAACGGATTTTAAGGATGTAATGAAGGTGTTAATGAATAGCAACATAAAATACCCTTTTATTGTAAAACCGGAGATCGGAATGCAGGGTATTCTCTTTAGAAAAATAGAATTGGAAAAGGAATTATCAGATTATCATTATCTCATTCCCGTTGATTATATTATACAGGAATATGTAGACCTGCCGTTGGAGTTTAGTGTATTTCACATTCGATACCCATCGCAAACGAAGGGAAAAGTAACAGGTTTTATTTTAAAGGAATACATGTATGCAGAAGGTGACGGAATGTCGACGTTACTTCAGTTGATAAAACAACATCCTAAAGCGAAGTATTACAAGGACGAAATGCACCATAAGCATAAACAACACCTGCACAAAATTTTACAAAAAGGTGAAAAATATGTGTTAAGTATTGCGGGAAATCATAACAGGGGAGCGAGGTTTATCAACTTGCATAAAGAGATAGATCAGCAATTGTGCAATGTTTTTGACAATATCAGCCTACAGGCAAAAGAGTTTTATTTTGGGCGCTACGATCTAAAGTGTACCTCGATAGAA
Source organism: Segetibacter koreensis DSM 18137 (assembly GCF_000374045.1). Lineage (GTDB taxonomy): Bacteria > Bacteroidota > Bacteroidia > Chitinophagales > Chitinophagaceae > Segetibacter > Segetibacter koreensis. The sequence continues at coordinate 156,203 of NZ_KB893318.1, forward strand.
GATTTAAAAAAAGGTAAAAATATCTTTATTCTCGAGTTTAACGGGGCAGGGGCGGAGCCCAACCATATTTACGATTGTGGAATGAGCTATATTAAGGCACTAAAGGAAGTTGCCAATCATTGGAAAGATTGGTATGAAATCGGTAAAATAAATAAGCAAAGAGGTATACATCACTGGAGTTTTATAAAAGGGTATCGGTACTTAAGAAATGCTGCAAGATTTTTTAAAAATCTTCGTCAGTACGATATTCAATATTAGTAATAGCTTTCTTCTTCGTTAGGATCATAAAGTTTGGATGAAAAAATAAATATGCGGCAGCTTACCAGGATTTTTTTTACAGGTATGATTATAAGCTTTCTTGGCTCTTTGCCTTTAGGCTCACTTAACGTAGCTGCCATGCAAATATCAATAACAGATGGGTACACGCAGGCATTGTGGTTTGGGACGGGAATATTGCTGATAGAAATTATTTATGTAAGAGTTTCTTTAGTGGCAATGGATAAAATAAGAAAGCATGAAAAAATTTTAAAAGCATTGGAATGGGTCACATTACTTATTGTGAGCGCATTGGCAATTTCGTCATTTGTTGCTGCCGCTAAAAATAATGTTCATACCAAAAACATATTATTGTCTAACTCTATGCCTCGTTTTGTTTTAGGTTTATTTATGAGTGCCGTCAACCCGGTTCAGATTCCCTTCTGGTTTGGTTGGAGTACAGTATTATTTACAAAAAAAATATTGTTGCCAAGAAATGATCATTATAATATTTATATTACAGGTATTGGCCTTGGCACTTTTCTCGCTACCTGCGTTTTCATTTTTGGTGGCAAGTTGGTTGTTGAGAAATTAAATACCAATCAGCATACATTACATCTTATTATAGGAGGCATTTTTACAGCAACTGCCATTATTCAGATCTGGAAAATGTTGAAAAGGAAAGATGCGGTTGAAAAAATACACAATATTAAAGAAGAGGATTTGCACCCCGAACGAAAAGCAGAATAATGTTGTGACAATTATGGTTTTTGAAAATAACCACAATTTCTTACAAATTCATTTTACAAAACATTAGGAAAAGTTTTATTTATTTCGCTTAAATAAATAAAGACAAATGTGCGTTTAATATAAAATGCATCACTTTATTTAAAACCCACCTTAATGCTTCAATGAGAAAAATATTTATCGCCATTACGATGGCAGGTCTCCTTTTCGCGTGCCAGAAAAAGGAAAAAACTTTGATGACGGCCAGTAAAGAAAAAAAAGACACGGCAGTTGCAAAATCACCTATACACCGAATGCCAAAACCTGTAGCAGATGCCGCAACTATAATGGCACGCAAAGAAGTTCCGATATTGTGTTATCACCAGATTAGAGATTGGACGGCAGCGGACTCGAAAAGTTCAAAAGAAATTATTGTGCCCGTTGAATTATTTAAAGCACAGCTAAAAATACTGGCGGATAGCGGTTACCATACTATTTTGCCAGACCAATTGTATGATTATCTTACCACAGGTGCACCTCTGCCTCCAAAACCTTTTATGCTAACTTATGATGATACAGATGATGATCAGTATAACATTGCGTGGCCTGAAATGAAAAAGTATGGCTTTAAAGGTGTCTATTTTATAATGACGGTGTCTCTAAATCGTCCCAAATACATGACACGTGAGCAGGTAAAACAATTATCTGATGAAGGTAATATGATTGCTTCTCACACCTGGGACCATCATATGTTTACTCAATATAAAACACCTCTCGATTGGGAAACACAGGTAGAGAAGCCGAAGAAAAAGATAGAAGAAATAACAGGAAAACCGGCTGATTATTTTGCTTATCCCTACGGAATTTGGAATAAGGAAGGAATTCCGGAATTGAAAAAAAGAGGTATAAAAGCTGCGTTTCAATTAAGTACTAAACGTGATCCCGATGAGCCTTTGTATACAATAAGGAGAATGATTGCCAGTGGCAACTGGACTGCACCAGGCATGTATAAAAGCATGATTCAAACTTTTCATCTAAACCAATAAAAGCAAAAAAAAATTAAGAAACGATGCTTGTAACATTCATAAGTATTACAAGCATCGTTTAAAAAGTAAGTAAAAAAATTTACCATTCTGCTCTTGCAGTAGGGGAGATGGTTATGTCTGCAAATTCCTGGTTTAAGTACTTATAGTACGCGGTAATAGCTATCATTGCAGCATTGTCTGTACAATATTCAAATTTTGGAATAAAAGTACTCCATCCTTCTCTGTTGCCGAGCTCTTCAAGTCCATTTCTTAATCCACTATTCGCGCTAACACCGCCTGCAATACAAATGTTTTGAATGCCCGTTTCTTTTGATGCCTTTTTTAATTTGTTTAATAAAATTGAAACAATTCTTTGCTGAACAGAGGCACAGATATCACTTAGATTTTCTTCTACAAAAGAACTGTTCTTATTTTTTTCCGCCTGTAAAAAATATAAAACAGAGGTTTTTAAACCACTGAAACTGAAATTAAGCCCTGCTATATTAGGTTCAGGAAAAGAAAAACGGTTAGGATCTCCTTCTTTAGCATATTTGTCAATTAAAGGCCCTCCGGGATAAGGCAAGCCCAGCAGTTTCGCGGTTTTGTCGAAAGCTTCTCCTGCTGCATCATCAATAGTTTCGCCAATTACTTCTAGATTATAAGGACTTTTACATACTACAATTTGAGTATGTCCTCCACTAACAGTTAAGCATAAAAAGGGAAAAGAGGGTCGGGGTTCATCTATCATATTAGCAAGCACATGAGCCTGCATATGATGTACACTTATCAAAGGTTTTTGCAGAGACATTGCAAGAGATTTTGCAAATTGAGCGCCAACTAGCAGGCTGCCAATTAAGCCAGGAGCTTGTGTAAAAGCGATGGCATCAAGTTTATGCAAATCAATGCCTGCTTTTTTTATAGCCAAATCAACTACCGGCACAATGTTTTGAATGTGGGCCCTACTTGCCAACTCAGGTACAACACCTCCGTATTGCTCATGTATTTTTTGTGAAGCTATAAGATTAGATAATATTTTACCATTACGGCAAACTGCAGCACCGGTATCATCACACGAGGATTCTATGGCTAATATTAAAACATCTTTGCTGAAAGCGGGTATCGAAACATCACTCATTTGGCAAATGTAAGCTGACGTAAATGTTTGAAGATTCTATTTAGCTTAATATTGATAAAAAAGTACAAGAGTGCGACGCAACGGAAGTACTATAGAACCGACAAAGCCTGGTTCGTAAGATTCAAAAAAACTAACTGAAAGGAAGTTAATAATTATTGCTTGTAACCTTATTGTTTTATTTCGTCCTAATAGCAACCACCGGATTCATCTTTGACGCAATGGAGGCAGGGATAATGCCAGCAAGAATACCTACAATAAGGCAGATAGAAATTGCAAGCGTAAGTGTGTGCATAGAAATATTTATAGGAAACGGCATAACAGCACTTAAAACTTTGGTAAGCGCAAAAACAAGTATTAGGCCTATTAATCCACCGACGAGGCAAAGGAAGGCGCTCTCAAGCAAAAATTCAGTAAGTATTGTTGAGCTCTTTGCACCAATTGCTTTTTTCAAACCAATCTGGCTGGTTCGTTCTCTTACTGTTACAAACATAATGTTTGCAACCCCGAAAGCGCCAACTATAAGAGACAAACCGGCTATGGCCCAACCACCCAGATTAACAGAACCAAAAATAGTACTGGTCTGTTTGCTGAACATATTAATATCATTTAATGCAAAATCGTCTTCCTGTATAGGCTTTAGCCTATGAAGAGAACGCATAATACCTCTTAATTCATCGAGCAACCCGACTGAAGAAATATTTTCTTTTCCCTTTACCATTATATTTGGACTGCTTTGTTCGACGGTAAATATACCTGACATTACACTGTATGGAAGTACTACTGCTTCATCAAATTGCCATGCATTCACAAAACTTTGTCCCTGTTTTTTTATAACACCTTCCACTCTGAAGTTTTTTCCTTGCAGTTTCACCTGCTGACCAATTGCTCTCTCAGGGTTTCCGAAAAGATTTTCCGCATTAGTATAGCCTAACAGAACAATGGGGGCGGCTTGTTTAAACTCCGATGCAGTTATATACCTGCCATATTGAATGCTTACAGTTACAACACTATTAAAATCTTCTGTGACACCGTAGCAACTTATACCATTGAGTATATTATCATTATACTCCAGGTTGCTTTGTCCCCTAATAGTGTAGCAAACTGCAGAAGCAAGGGAAGAACGAGATTTAATTGCCTGCATTTCCCTGTATTTCGGGTAGGGTCTTTTTACAAATTTCCACCACGGATAGTCAGGGCCTCCGCCATAATCCCATTTGTCTATATAAACAGTATTGCTGCCAAGACTTTTTATATCATTTTGTACTTTGGCTTCGAGGCTTTCGACAGTTGCCAAAACTCCGATAATGCAGAAAATGCCGATGGTTATGCCAAAGAGTGATAAAAATGTGCGCAATTTATTGTTTTGCAATTCCTGCAAAGCCATTTTAAAGCTGTTCCAAACAATATAAAGCACTGTAAGCATTCTTCAAATTTAACTATTAAAAGCAAAAGAAATATATATTGTACGAAAGCCAGCTTGAAAACAAAAAGCCACCCTTTTGAGGTGGACTTCAAGTTTTTTGTTTCCAATTTCCTTTTAAAGCAAACATTACATGTAGCCTAGTATTTTAAGCATACTTTGTGCTGACTGTTCTTTTGCATACACCCAATCTTTTAGTTTGCCATCTTTGTCGTGACCCACGATTATGTGCTTAGGACTAGGTATGAGACAGTGTTTGATACCACCGTAGCCGCTAATCTGGTCCTGGTAGGCACCGGTATGAAAGAAACCGACATAAAGGGGTTCTTCTCCGGCTAATTTTGGAAGAAAAACTTCATTGATATGTTCTTCGCTGTCATAATAATCATGGCTATCACACGTTATCCCTCCAAGAACAACACGATGGTATTCTTCATCCCATTTATTAATAGGCAGCATGAGAAATTTCTCTCCAATACCCCATGTATCAGGTAATGTAGTAATAAAAGAAGAGTCAATCATATACCAGTTTTCGCGGTCATTCTGCACTTTTTGACCAAGAACACTGTAAATATGCGCCATACTTTCACCAACAGTGAAACTACCAAACTCAGTAAAGATATTTGGCATAGGCACTTTGGCTTTTTTACATGCTCTTTTAATATTGCCAACGATCTCATTTATCATAAACTGGTAATCGTATTCAAATCCCAGCGAATGTTTTATAGGAAAACCGCCGCCGATGTTGATGCTATCCAGTTCTGGACAGATCTTTTTAAGCTGGCAATACAGGTTAATAACCTTGTTCAATTCACTCCAATAATAAATGTCGTCTTTAATTCCTTTGTTTAGAAATATATGAAGCATTTTTAAAGTGAATTTGTCTTCATAACCTTCTATATGATCAACATAAAACTCAAGAATATCCTTTTGTCTTATACCAAGACGAGATGTATAAAAAGGAAAAGAAGGCTCTTCCTCTGCAGCCACACGAATACCGAGCTTAAAAGGAACTTTAACTGATTTTCTATAAGCATCTAACTCCTCTGCATTGTCAAGAACTGGAAACACATTTTTAAAACCAGTGTTTAACAGGTTGGCAATACGCTTAGTATAATTTTTTTGCTTATAACCATTGCAGATGATAAAAGTATCTTTTGTTATCTTCTTTCGCTGGTAAAGCTTTTTAATAATTTCAATATCATACGCATAAGAAGTTTCAAGATGAATTTGATGCTTTAAAGCTTCCTCAACAACAAAAGAAAAATGAGAGCTTTTGGTACAATAGCAGTAATTATAAACTCCCTCATACTTATGCTTTTTAATCGCATTTGCAAACATCTCTTTCGCCTTATTTATCTGCATTCCTATTTTTGGCAGGTACGTCAGTTTTAAGGGAGTTCCATACTTGTCTATGAGAGCTTTTAGATCAAGTTTGTTGTATTGGAGATAATTGTTTTCTAAATGAAATCCTTCCTGTGGAAAGTGGAAGGTTTGCTTCACCAAATCGGTGTAACTATTATTCATTGATGTGGGTCAGTTCTTCTTTTAATGAAAAATAACAAAATAAGAATCAAAATTAATAGATTGAAGCCTAATAAAACTAAAAAACCGGAAGCAGTATTGCTTCCGGCAGTTAATTTTTTTTAAACAGGTCGTTCGCTTATTTTACAGAAGCAACCAGGGCTTTGAAAGAAGCAGGCTCGTTCATAGCCAAATCTGCTAAAACCTTACGATTGATATCAATGCCTTTTGCAGCTATTGCGTGTATGAATTCGCTGTAAGTCAAACCTTCTTCTCTTACGGCAGCATTTATACGTGCTATCCATAAAGTGCGGTATTCACGCTTTTTAAGCTTACGGCCTACATAACTGTAGGTCATACCTTTTTCAACAATATTTTTGGCTACGGTGTAAACATTTTTACGTTTGCCATAGTAACCTTTAGCCTGGTCAAGTATTTTCTTTCTTCTGGCTCTTGATGCTACCGCATTTTTAGAACGTGGCATATTTTATAATTTTTTGAAGTCCGGGGGTTCCAATAGCTATCGGAAAAGACGGAACAGATTTTTTGAAATGAGATTATTACTTTTTTTCCTGAAAACTAATACCGAAGAATTATTTCATCCCCAATAAACGTTTTACAAAATGGGTATTCGCCGGAGATACCAGACCCTTATTGCCCAGGCTGCGTTTACGTTTTTTTGATTTTTTAGTTAAAATGTGGCGTTTAAAAGCCTTTTGAAAAGTAATTTCTCCTGTACCGGTTAGCTTGAACCTTTTTTTTGCGCTTGAGTTTGTTTTTACCTTTGGCATTAAATAATCTTATTAGATTACACCCTGCTGGCGTTTCGCACGGGCGAAAACTTATGGAGCCTTGTGGGTAATGTCTGCTTAATAGTTAGTATTGTTTTTATTAAGCGGCTGCAAAGGTAAAGGAAAACACGTTGAAAATAATCATTTAACAGGTCTTTTTATAATATAGCTTTCTTTGTATTAACTTCTGCATCTCTGTTAGTATGCTGATATCTCAATGACCTAATGTTATTCTTTATAATATATATGCACCCATAACTTCTCCATCTTCAACTTCTACCTGTATATGATCCTGTAAAGTTGTCGCTATTGATAATCCTATGTAATCAATTTTTACAGGAAAATTTTTATGCATGCGTTCTACCAGGCACATGGTCTGAATTCTTTTTGGCTGGTATTCGAGAAGGGGCTTTAAGGCATACAGCAACGTCCTTCCACTGCTGGTAACATCGTCAACCAAAAGAACACTTTTATTATTAAAATCAATTTCTTCACTATATGAAATAGCCTCATTGTTTTTCTTATCAATGCCGCATGTAATAATTTGCACCGGCTGCTGCAGCAATGGCTTTAGTAAAAGATATAACTTATTTGCTATTACCATTCCGCTGCCTTCAACGCCAATAATAATTAGTGGTTCACTTTCGGTATATAGCTGACCTGCTATTTCAAGGGCAATACGTTCCATTTTTCTTTCTGCCACCTCTTTTGATAATATCTGGTTTTTTGCCACCTCTCTTTGTTTTGAGATCAAAAATAGCTATAAAAGCAAATGATAAACAGAAATTAGAACTAATCAAAAAAGTTATATTGCATTGCAATATTTATCTATGCAAATACTTCAGCAAATTATTTTCATATTGGTTGCGGGCGGTGCCATCTGGCTGTTTGTTAAAAATGTAAAGAATATCCAAAGAAATATTTTATTGGGACGCGATATCACGTTGCATGATAATAAAGCCGAAAGATGGAAGCGCGTGTTGCTGCTTGCTTTCGGACAAAAAAAGATGTTTCGATACCCGGTGGTTGGGCTAATGCATTTTGCTATATATGCAGGATTTATTATTATAAACATTGAAATTCTCGAGATTATTTTAGATGGTATTTTTGGAACGCACCGTTTATTTGCTCCTGCTCTTGGGGCTTTATATGGATGGCTGATAAATATATTTGAAATACTTGCTTTTGGTGTACTTACAGCTTGCGTTATTTTCCTGCTTCGCAGAAATGTTATAAGAGTTAATCGTCTTAACAGGAGAGAACTCGATGGATGGCCAAAGACCGACGCTAATATTATTCTTATAACAGAAATTGCATTGATGGCGTTGTTTCTAACTATGAATGCTGCTGATAAAGCTCTGCAGTTACAACATTATGGACATTATTATCAGACTTCATCTTTTTTTATTTCGGGTTTTATAACGTCATTATTTACTAAAATGAATCCCCAAACGCTGGTAATTATTGAAAGGACCTGCTGGTGGCTACACATTTTAGGTGTCCTTGCTTTTTTAAACTACCTGCCATATTCAAAGCACCTGCACATTATTCTTGGGTTTCCCAATACCTATTACAGCAGCTTGGCGCCCGAAGGCAAGTTTGAAAATATGAAGGAAATACAAAATGAAGTAATATATGCAATGCAACCCGAACTCGCTCCTGCGGGCGAACAGCCGCCGGTAAAGTTTGGAGCCAAAGATGTACCCGACCTGTCATGGAAAAATCTGATGGATGCCTATAGCTGTACTGAGTGCGGAAGATGTACTGCTGCCTGTCCGGCCAATATTACGGGCAAAAAACTTAATCCAAGAAAGATAATGATGGATACGAGAGACCGTATGGAGGAAATTGGCAGAAATATTAATAAGAATGGTGAATATATTGATGATGGTAAAACATTATTACACGATTATATAACGGTGGAAGAATTAAGAGCTTGCACCACCTGCCAGGCATGTGTTGAAGAATGCCCCGTAAGTATTAGTCCACTAAATATAATTGTACAGTTGAGACGTCATTTAATAATGGAAGAAAGTAACGCGCCCGCGGAATGGAATAGCATGTTTAGCAATGTCGAAAATAATTTTGCTCCCTGGAAATTTTCTCCAGATGACAGGGATAAATGGGCTGAAGAGATGAGGAATAGCTAATGACTCATGAGGTACTCAGTGATTGGTTTAACGCTTTACGCAAGCTTACTTGACACATAAACAATAGTACTTTAAAACATTTTTATTGCAAAGTAACTTCTGATGATATCGTATTTAATTTTAAAAAATTTTATTTAATAATTCCATTATTATATTTTAGCAACGATATCTAACGCTATATAAGGTAATGAATAAATATAAAGGCCAACACCATTTTCTCCTTGCTGTTGATTGTATCATTTTTGGGTTTGATGGAAAAGATCTAAAGCTGCTGCTTATCCAGAGAGGTTTTGAACCTGAAAAAAATAAGTGGAGTTTGATGGGTGGATTTTTAGAAGAAAATGAAGATCTCGACCAGGCAGCTAACCGTATTCTTAAAAAACTAACTGGCCTTGAAGATATTTATCTTGAACAATTGCACGCCTTTGGTAAAATAGATCGCGATCCGGGTGAAAGAACTGTTTCAGTATCTTATTTTGCTCTTATTGATATTGAAAGATATAAGAAACAAATTACGCCCGAGTATTCTGCCGAGTGGTTTTTAATTAACGAAAGGCCAAAGCTTATTTTTGATCATGATGAAATGGTAACGTTGGCTCAAAATCAACTGCGGTATAGAGCCGCTATACAACCATTGCTGTTTGAATTATTACCCGAGCAATTTACCATCCCCCAATTGCAAAATTTGTATGAAGGTGTGTATGAAACTGTTTTTGACAAAAGAAATTTTATCAGGAAGTTGATGTCTACAGGACTATTGATTAAGCTTGCTGCGAAAGATAAATCGAGCTCTCGAAAAGGAGCTTTTCTATATAAATTAGACAAGAAACAATTTAATGCAAAATTGCATATTTTCCTCAATTATATCAACGATATGAGTCAGGCAACTACTGGTGAAGTAAAAGACTCCAATGCTTCATTGTTGGAAGTCTAAACTTAAAATTTTTTTCTCTGGTTATTGTTTAAACAACGAACTTTTTCACGAAAAATTTATCAAGATATTTTTTTAATTGTCAAAATTACATTTATCTTAGCGGTATTGTCCGTTGTTGTAGGAGCTGGCAAAGCTGGTAAAATACAAGCAAAGAACTTTTGTTTAATGGAACAAACGTGAGAATAAGTTATTAGCAGTATATTGGTTCGGGTTTTCTTATAATTGATAGATGAGTTCATTTAACGGTTCTAACAAAAAAGAATATTATGTAAAATTGTTGGGATTTGATGTAAATGAAAAGAAATTGAACCTTATTATTAACTCTAAAACATGGTGAGTTGCTTCTCAAACATAAATTGACTTTTGGGATTTTTTATATAAAAAAACCAGGGGCTTTGTTCACTTCATAAAAGTTTAATCATTACCCCTGGTTATTTTTTAGCATTATTTATCTACTTATTTTTTTTAATTATTTTTTTATGAAAAGAAATTCACTTTGTTTCTTGTTTTTCCTTTTGCTTGCAAATTTTTCTTATGCTCAAAACACTATTGTAATTAATGCAGACTCTGCAAAAACAACAATTAGTAAACATATTTACGGTCATTTTGCAGAACACCTCGGTCATGGCATCTATGGTGGTTTTTATGTTGGTGAAAACAATACTAAAATTCCTAATACCAACGGGGTGCGTAATGATATTGTACAGGCATTGAGAAAGTTGAAGATTCCTAACTTAAGATGGCCTGGAGGTTGTTTTGCCGATACTTATCATTGGAAAGACGGTATTGGACCAAAAGACAAACGTCCTACAATGGTTAATAATTGGTGGGGTGGAGTAACAGAAGATAATAGTTTTGGTACTCACGACTTTTTAAACATGTGCGAACTGCTGGGTGCAGAACCTTATATCTCTGGAAACGTTGGTAGTGGTACTCCGCAGGAACTGGCCGATTGGGTTCAGTATGTAAATTTTAATGGAGAAAGTCCCATGTCAAAGCTGCGGAAGCAAAATGGGCGAGACTCATCGTGGAAGGTGAAGTTTTGGGGTGTTGGAAACGAGGCATGGGGTTGTGGTGGAAATATGAGGCCGGAATATTACGCTGACCTGTACAGGAAGTACACAACTTTTATGTCAGATTGGAGTAACACCGGTGGGCTTTTCAGAATTGCAAGTGGTGCCAGCGATGCAGATTATAATTGGACTGAAGTATTGATGAAAAACATTCCCCTTCATATGTTGAGTGGCGTTGCTATGCATCATTATTCATCTGTGGAGTGGAGTAAGAAAGGATCTGCCACTGATTTTACAGAAGAGCAGTATTTTAAAACAATGAAATCTGCTTTATTGATGGATACGCTTGTTTCCCACCATTCTGCTATAATGGATAAATACGATCCAGGTAAAAAAGTAGCGTTGGTGGTAGATGAATGGGGTGGCTGGTATGATGTTGAAAAAGGAACTAACCCTGGTTTTCTTTACCAGCAAAATACAATACGCGACGCTATGATTGCCGGAGTTACGCTAAATATTTTTAACAATCATTCAGATCGTGTTCGTATGGCAAATCTTGCGCAGGCTATTAATGTACTTCAGGCTGTTATTCTTACCAATGAGGAAAAAATGATTCTCACTCCGACTTATCATGTAATGGAGATGTACAATGTACATCAAAACGCTACATTATTACCATTAAAAATTAAAAGCAACGACTATATTGTAGACAATGAAAAACTGCCTGCAGTTTCAGCATCAGCTTCAAAAGATTCTTCCGGTTTAACTCATATTTCATTGGTAAATATTGATGCGAAAAAATCTCAGGATATATCTCTGGAAGTTAAAGGATTAAAGTATAATACTGTTTCAGGTCGCATACTTACTTCAAATAAACTGCAGAACTTTAATTCTTTTGAAACTCCCGATAGAATAAAACCTGCTGCATTTAAGGGCGCTGTTATTAGAGGGAGCACTCTTACTGTGAAGCTTCCTCCATATTCTGTTGTAGTACTGGAACTAAAATAAATGTGATAAGGCTCGTTTTCTAAAAAAATGATTTAGAAGCTATTTGAGGCCTTTTCAATGTTCTTAATTTTTATCATCCTGTATTGCATTTAATATAAAATAATAATTGGCCATATGAAAAAAGGTTTCATAATATGCATTATTACCGCTTGTATAATTGCAGGCAACTCGTATGCGCAGCAATCAATAGTAGTAAAAGTTGACGCTGTAAAGTCAAAGATTCAGCCAACAATGTGGGGGATATTTTTTGAGGATATTAATCTTGGTGCAGATGGAGGGATATATGCAGAACTTGTAAAAAACCGTTCGTTCGAATTTGCCACTCCTTTGATGGGATGGAAACTCCAGGGGAACAATTTTAAAGAAGGAGACCTCCTGGTACAAAACAGGCAGGAATTGAACGCCGCTAATCCAAGATATATTCACGTTACCTCTCATAGCAGTGCTAAAGGTCAGCAGGGTATTACAAATGAAGGTTTTAGAGGAATGGGCATAAAAAAGGGAGTGGGTTATGATTTTTCTGTATTGTATCGCTTGCAAAAGCCCGGAGTGAAGCTGAATATTGATCTTGTTGACTCAACCGGGAAAGTACTGGGAAGCGCATCATTAATACCAGCAGCAAATCAAAACAAGGATTGGAAAAAGCAATCAGTTAGTTTTACTGCAAATGCCACAGAGCCAAAAGCGAGATTGAATATCTGGTTTGAAGGGACGGGCGTAATTGATCTGGATATGATTTCCCTTTTTCCAAAAGACACCTGGAAAAACAGGCCAGGCGGAATGCGTGCTGACATGGTACAGAAATTAGCAGACTTAAAACCTGGTTTTATCCGTTTCCCGGGTGGTTGTATAGTTGAGGGACGGGATCTGGCTAACCGATACCAATGGAAAAAAACCATTGGACCAGTTGAAGAAAGGCACCTAATTATGAACCGCTGGAACACCGAATTTGCCCATCGGCCCACGCCCGACTACTACCAAACATTTGGCCTTGGCTTTTTTGAATACTTTCAGCTTGCAGAAGATATTGGTGCAGAGCCGTTGCCAATACTAAACGCAGGAATGGCTTGCCAGTTTAATACCGCAGAAGTAGTCCCGATGGATGAAATAGGTCCTTATGTGCAGGATGCACTAGACCTTATAGAGTTTGCTAACGGAAACACTTCAACCAAATGGGGAAAGGTCAGGGCTCGGATGGGACATCCTGCTCCCTTCAACTTAAAAATGTTAGGCGTAGGAAATGAAAACTGGGGTCCTCAATACGTAGAGAGATTACAGGCTTTTACAAAAGCTATCAAAGCAAAATATCCTGACATCAAATTAGATTATAGCTCTGGCACTGATCCAAACGGTGATCGTTTTGATTACTTGAATAATTATTTAAGGAAAATGAAAGCCGATGTTATTGATGAGCACTATTATCGCCGACCTGAATGGTTCCTGGCAAATGCAAAACGATATGACAATTATGATAGAAACGGATCAAAAATATTTGCAGGAGAATATGCGGCACAAAGCGATCACACCGTAAGTGTAAATAATAAAAATAACTGGGAAACAGCAATAGCTGAGGCTGCATTTATGACAGGCATGGAGCGAAATGCTGCCGTAGTGCATATGGCATCCTACGCACCACTGTTTGCTCATATAGAAGGTTGGCAGTGGACACCCGATCTTATCTGGGTAGACAATCTTCGCTCTTACGGAACTCCGAATTATTACGTGCAGAAATTGTTCTCTAATTATAAGGGCACCGATGTTGTCTCAATATCGATGAGTAACGAAGAAATTGCAGGACAGGATAGTTTATATGCTTCAGCAGCTATCGATAAAAAAAGTAATGAAGTAATCATAAAAGTGGTGAATGCGTCCGACAAACAAAAAAACACCACCTTTTCAATTGAAGGCGCAGAAAAACTTGCAGGACAAGGTTCTCTTACCTTGTTGAAAGGAGATTCATTACAGGCAGTTAACAGCCTTGAAAATCCAACAGCAGTGAGCCCGGTAACAAAACCAGTTGAGCTAAAAGGGAAAAATCTAAATATTTCACTGGAGCCTTATTCTTTTTCAGTCATAAGAGTTTCAACCAAATAATCTTATAACTTGATTCAATTGAGTGATAGGTAAAGCAAGGAAAATAAAGAAAACTGCTGTTTACTGTGTTTTTCAAAAAGCCTTCGGTTCTTTTTGGAATGGAGTGAAACTGGTAAAACTAAACAACGAATTAACGGCAGTTGCTCACTCCGAAACTGGTACACTGTTGCTTCCCGTAAGAGAGATTTTATCCTTCCTGACTCCATTGCTGGGAATGCAGCTATTGAAGCTCCTTTCATTTTTAGAAAAGGGAAATATTATTACCTTTTTGTTTCCTGGGATTATTGTTGCCGGGCAGAAAAAAGCACTTACAAGGTCGTAGTGGGACGGAGTGAAAAAGTCTATGGACCATATGTAGATAAAGATGGTGTGCCTATGAATTTGGGAGGAGGCTCATTAGTTATAGAAGGAGATCAAAATTGGTTTGGTGTGGGACACAGTGCTACTTATACTTTTGATGGAACTGACTATTTAATTTTTCATGGTTATGATGCAGCTGACAAGGGACGCTCTAAATTAAAAATCGAAAAATTAAATTGGTTTAACGAATGGCCTGTGGTGATGAGACAGCCTTATTAAGAAAGATTTAAATGCTTTTTATTTTATTGCATTAAACTTTTATTTTGAAAACATAATTTCAAAATAAAAGTTTAATGGTACTTTTAAAAATTTAAAATGATTGCTCCTCGTATATAACGAGGAAATTACTTTACCGAGGAGATTGTTTTTACGGTTGAAAAGCCTGCCATTCTGTTAATGCCAGTGGTAATAAAATTACCTGTCTTTTCCTCCCCAGCTCCTTTACCATATCAAAAGGTAAGATTGAAGAATGATTAATACTAAATAAAATAAAATGATAAAAACCTTTCAAAACTTTGCTTGTGGGATTATGCTTACAGGTGTTCTTGCTTCCTGTTCAAATAATAGTACAAGCAAAAATGAGTCTGCTGATTCAACAACAACTACAACTACTACAACTATGAAAAAAGGCATTCAACAATCAGATTGGGGAGAGTTTGATGGTAAGAAAGTTTATTTGTATACACTTACAAATAAAGATGGCGCACAGGTAAAAATAAGTAACTATGGCGGAACGATTACTTCATGGGTCACTCCTGACAGTAAGGGGAATAAAAGCAATATAGTTTTAGGTTTCAATGAATTGAAGGGATACCTCGCTCATCCTCCTTACTTTGGAGCAACAGTTGGCCGTTATGGAAACCGTATCGCGAACGGCAAATTTACTCTGGACGGCAAGACATACAAGCTTGCTACCAATAACGGCAAAAATGCGCTGCATGGCGGTCTTAAGGGTTTTGATAAAGTGGTATGGGATGCAGCACCCTTAGCAGGCGAAACTCCGGCATTGACATTACATTATGTAAGCAAAGATGGCGAAGAAGGATATCCGGGAAATTTAAAAGTGACGTTGACATTTACCTTATCTGACGACGATGAATTGAAAATAGCTTATGATGCAGAAACTGATAAAGCAACTCCTGTTAACTTAACCAATCATAGTTATTTTAATTTGACCGGTGATGTTAGCAATACTATTCTTAATCATGTATTGATGATAGATGCTGATAAATATACTTCCGTTGATACAACTTTAATACCTACAGGAGAATTAAAATCTGTAAAAGGAACTCCATTTGATTTTACAACACCTCATAAAATTGGTGAACGTATTGACCAGGTAAAAGGTGGCTACGACCATAATTTTGTTTTGAACAAGAAAGGAAATTCTTTCGAGAAAGCAGCTGAAGTTACAGACTCAATTAGCGGAAGAAAAATGGAAGTATATACTACCCAACCAGGTATTCAATTTTATACCGGTAACTTCCTAGACGGCAGTATTAAAACTGATGATGGTAAACCCATTAACCAACACGCTGCTTTATGCCTGGAGACTCAACATTTTCCTGATTCTCCTAATCAGCCTTCTTTTCCTTCTACTATTTTGAAGCCGGGAGAAAAATATCATCATGAAACTGCTTACAAGGTATCGGTAAGTAAATAACTGTTTGAATAACCGGAACAAAATTTTGTAGTGAAGAAAAAACAGTTGACGACACTGGCCGGAATAAAGTTGCCAATGTTGGCGATGCTGCTTGTTTGTACAGGCATCCATTCTTTTGCTCAAAAAAATATCTATAATATTAAAATAGATGTTACTCAAACAAAAGGGTCGATAAAACCAATATGGGCATTTTTTGGCTATGATGAGCCGAACTACACTTATATGAAAGATGGACAAAAGCTGTTGACAGAGTTGTCTGCATTAACTCCTGTTCCTGTATATGTAAGAACACATAACCTGCTAACTACCGGTAATGGAAAGCCGCATTTGAAATGGGGTTCTACAAATGCATATACCGAAGATTCTTCTGGTAATCCGATTTATGATTGGCGAATAACTGATTCCATTTTTGATACTTATGTCAAAAGAGGTATGAAGCCAATTGCTGAAATCGGGTTTATGCCTAAAGCTTTGTCTGTAAAACCTGAGCCTTATGAGCACAACTGGACTCCGGCAGCAGATTATAAGGATATTTATACAGGTTGGGCTTATCCACCAAAGGACTATAAAAAATGGGGTGAGCTTGTGTATCAGTGGGTAAAACATTGCGTAGAACGATACGGGAAGAAAGAAGTGGAATCATGGTGGTGGGAAGTTTGGAACGAACCGGATATTGGTTATTGGCAAGGTACACGTGACGACTATTTTAAACTTTACGATTTTGCTGCAAATGCAGTAAAAAGAGCATGCACAGGTGCACGTATCGGCGGACCAACTACTACAAGTCCGAGAGCTGAAAAAGCAAATGCTTTTCTTAAGGCTTTTCTGAACCATTGTGCTGATGAAACAAATTATGCAACAGGGCAGAAAGGCTCACCTCTTGATTATGTAAGTTTTCACGCAAAGGGTAGTCCTAAATTTATGGAAGGTCACGTAAGAATGAACATGGCTGTTCAGCTTACAGATATTTATAAAGGTTTTGAAGCTGTGGCTGCTTCGCCTAAATTCAAAAATCTGCCTGTAATTATTGGTGAATGTGACCCTGAAGGTTGCGCAGCCTGCTCCGTAGACTTCAATCCGCAAAATGCCTATCGTAATGGCGCAATGTATTCAAGTTATACTGCCGCTTCTTATGCACGTATTTACGATATAGCAGAAAAGCTGGGAGTTGATATTGAAGGGGCTGTAAGCTGGTCTTTTGAGTTTGAAAATCAACCTTGGTTTGCTGGATTCAGAGATTTGGCTACAAACGGCATTGACAAGCCCGTCCTCAACGTGTTCAGGATGTTTGGGAAAATGAGAGGTAAACGATTGGTTGTAGAAAATGACAAGGCCTTTTCTTTAGAACAACTGCAAACAACAGGTGTGCATGACTCTGTTGCTGATGTCAATGCAATTGCAACTACCGGCGAAAGAGAAGCTGATATTTTATTATGGAATTACTACGATGATGATACATTAGCACCGGAAGCAACCGTAAAGTTGCAATTAAGTAATATTCCTGCAAAAAAAGTTATTATTAGTGAATACCGAATTGATGAAGAACACAGCAATTCATACACGCAATGGAAAAAAATAGGTTCCCCACAACAGGTTAGCAAAGAGCAATATTCCATGTTGGAGAAGTCTGAAAAGCTGCAATCTTATCGCAAGCCTTACACTGCTTCGGTAAGAAATGGGGTAGTAAATGCTGATGTTCGTTTACCGGGCCATGCCGTATCTTTATTTAAAGTAAAATGGTAATTTAATTATAAATAAAAAAATAAATATAATATTAAAAATAGTAATTGTAAAATTGACATTTATCATTTAAGTTTTATTACATTTACCTTTTAAAATATACCCAACTGCTATATGAAATTTTTCATTGACACTGCTAATCTCACTCAAATTAAAGAAGCAAACGAATTAGGTATTCTTGATGGTGTTACCACCAATCCTTCTCTGATGGCTAAGGAAGGAATAAGAGGGGAAGAAGCTATTAATGAGCATTACAGAACCATTTGCGATTTAGTAGATGGTGACATAAGCGCAGAGGTATTAACAACAGAGTTCAGTACAATTGTAGAAGAAGGTAAAAAACTTGCAGCACTTCATCCCAACATTGTGGTGAAAGTCCCTATGATTAAGGATGGAGTAAAAGCAATTAAATGGTTTGCAGATAACGGAATAAGAACAAATTGTACTTTAGTATTTTCAGCAGGACAGGCAATACTTGCAGCAAAGGCTGGAGCCAGTTATGTTTCACCTTTTCTTGGTCGTATAGATGACAGTGGCTGGGATGGTATGCAACTGATAAAGCAAATTGTACAAATTTTTAAAGTGCAGGATTATAAGACAGAAATTCTTGCTGCATCCATTCGCTCCCCTAATCATATAATCGAGGCTGCTCTTGCAGGTGCTCATGTTTGCACTTGTCCGCTTGAGCCTATTCTCGGGTTATTAAAACATCCTTTAACCGACATTGGTCTTGCAAAATTTTTAGAAGACGCTAAAAAAATGTAATTAAAAACTATGGAAATACAAGAATTAAAAGATATTGCTTCGCAGGTAAGACGCGATATAGTACGGCAGGTACACTCATCCCAGTCTGGTCATCCTGGTGGTTCTCTTGGATGTACTGACGTAGTTGTCTCCCTTTACTTTCACTTTATGAAAATAGATGATGAAAAAGGTGAAGACGGATTTTTAAAATTTTCAAGGGAAGGAAAAAACGAGGACTTATTCTTTCTTTCCAATGGCCATATTTCTCCCTTGTTCTATTCAGTCTTAGCAAGGCGCGGATATTTTCCGATAGAGGAATTGTCTACTTTTCGCAGAATAAACTCGCGTTTACAGGGTCATCCTGCTACGCATGAGCATCTTCCTGGTATCCGCATCGCATCCGGTTCGTTAGGGCAGGGACTTTCTGTTGCTGCAGGCGCTGCCTATGCTAAAAAGCTAAGACAGGATGATAAACTGGTATTTGTATTAATGGGCGACGGCGAACAGCAGGAAGGACAGGTATGGGAAGCGGCTCAATTTGCTGCACATCATGAGCTTGATAATCTTATTGCTATTATAGACTGGAATGGTCAGCAGATTGACGGGCCTACAGAAAAGGTAATGAGCAATAAGGATTTAAAAGCAAAATACCAGGCTTTTGGTTGGGAAACTGTTGACTTGTCAAACGGAAATGATATGAAGCTGACAGTAGAAGCGCTTAATGAAGCAAAACAAAAAACCGGAAATGATAAACCAGTGCTTATATTAATGAAATCTGATATGGGCTTTGGTGTAGATTATATGATGGGAACACACAAGTGGCACGGTGCTGCACCAAATGACGAGCAATTGGAAGTTGCACTACTTCAATTACCAGCAACATTTGGAGACTATTAATTTTTCTCACATAAATCTTTGTATAAACGAAGAAACATTTTTAAACTTTTAAATTTCCCCTTTAGGGGATTAAGGGGTATGAAAAAATACACTTTCACAGATAAAAAAGATACCCGTTCTGGTTTTGGAGCAGGTATGGCAGAATTAGGGAAAAAAAATCCAAATGTGGTTGCGCTGTGCGCAGACCTTGTTGCTTCTCTAAAGTTAGATGCATTTATTAAAGACAATCCTCAGCGTTTTATTCAATGCGGAATAGCAGAAGCTAACATGATTGGCGTATCTGCCGGCCTTGCGCTTAGTGGTTATATTCCTTTTGCAACCACTTTTGCAAACTTTGGTTCAGGCAGAGTTTACGACCAGATAAGACAAAGTGTTGCTTACTCAAATACCAACGTAAAAATTTGCGTTTCTCATGCAGGGTTGACTTTGGGTGAAGATGGTGCTACCCACCAGATATTGGAAGATATTGCAATGATGCGTGCAATGCCTGAAATGACAGTTATCAATCCCTGCGATTTTAACCAGACGAAAGCTGCAACCATAGCTGTTGCCGATTATAATGGCCCGGTATATCTTCGTTTTGGTCGACCTGTTGTTCCCATTTTTACAGCGCCTGACCAAAAATTTGAAATAGGAAAAGGATGGATGGTCAATGAAGGAAAAGATGTAAGCATTTTTGCTACCGGTCATCTTGTGTGGGAAGCAATACTAGCCGGCGAAATTCTTGAGAAAGAAGGAATAGATGCTGAAATCATTAATATTCATACCATAAAGCCTCTTGATGAGCAAGCTATTTTACAATCTGTATCTAAAACCAGGTGTGCTGTTACTGCAGAAGAACATCAACTCAATGGTGGTCTTGGTGATGCCGTTTGCCAGGTATTAAGCAGAAATATGCCGTCGCCAGTAGAAATGATTGGTGTAAATAACTCTTTTGGAGAAAGCGGAACGCCTGCACAATTGATGGAGAAATATGGTTTGAATGCTCAAAATATAGTAAATGCTGTTCGTAAGGCGATAAGCAGAAAATAGCTTTTATAATAAAAGTATTAAAAACATTTTTATGATTGCTTCCAATGAATATGTTATCGGCGTTGATTATGGCTCTGACTCTGTCAGAACTATAGTCGCAGATGCTCATAACGGTAATGAAATTGCCTCATCTGTTTATTATTATCCCCGCTGGAAAGAACAGTTGTACTGCAACGCTGCTATTAACCAGTTTCGCCAGCATCCTTTAGATTATGTTGAAGGATTGGAAGAAACTATAAAACAATGCCTCACACAGGCAGGTGCTGCAGTAGCTGCAAACATTAAAGCAATATCAGTTGATACCACCGGCTCAACTCCGGTAGCTGTTGATAAAACTGGAAGTCCACTTGCCCTACTACCTGGTTTTGAAAACAATCCAAACGCAATGTTTGTACTTTGGAAAGACCACACATCAGTAGAAGAAGCAGCAGAAATAAATGCTCACGCCGGGAAGTTTGATACAAATTACCTTCAGTTTGTAGGCGGCATATATTCTTCCGAATGGTTTTGGGCAAAACTTCTCCACGTGCTTCGTAAGGATGAGCAGGTAAGAGGTTCTATTTATTCATTTGTTGAACATTGCGATTGGATACCTTTTTTATTAACAGGTGGCAATGATGTAGCTCAAATGAAAAGAGGTGTATGCGCAGCGGGTCATAAAATATTGTGGGCGAAAGAATGGGGTGGACTGCCACCAAATGAATGGTTCGCAAGCCTCGACCCATTGTTAGATGGATTTACCTCGCGTCTTTTTAAAGAAACGTATACGTCGGACCAGGCTGCAGGAACCATAAGTAAAGAATGGGCTTCCCGGCTTGGATTACCCGAAACTGTGGTTATTGGTGTTGGTGCTATGGATGCACATATGGGAGCAGTAGGCGGCCAGATTGAGCCATACTATTTAAGTAAAGTGATGGGAACTTCCACCTGTGATATGCTTGTCGCGCCGGCTGATGAAGTGGAAGGTAAACTTGTCGCTGGTATTTGCGGACAAGTGAACGGTTCTATCATACCTGGAATGATTGGTATGGAAGCAGGGCAGTCAGCTTTTGGTGACGCTTATGCATGGTTTAAAAAAGTGCTTACATGGCCTTTACAAAACATACTCTCAAAATCATCAATAGTAAGCCTCGATGTTGTAAAGCAGTTGGTTGAGGAAACGGCCGATAAAATAATTCCTGAATTAAGCAGACAGGCAGAGCAATTATCTATAGAAGATGTTGGCGAGTTAGCGGTCGACTGGTTCAATGGTCGCCGTACTCCTGATGCCAACCAATTGATGACTGGTGCTGTAATTGGAATGGATTTGGGCACCGACGCTCCAAAAATATTCAGGGCAATTGTTGAGGCAACCTGCTTTGGAGCAAAAGCAATTGTTGAACGATTTGTTGAACAGGGAATCCCGGTAAAAGGTTTAATAGGTATGGGCGGAGTTGCACGAAAGTCTCCATTCATAATGCAGATGATGGCCGATGTGATGAACATGCCTATCCGCATACATAAGTCAGAACAAACCTGTGCCCTTGGTGCAGCTATGTTTGCTGCAACTGCCGCAGGAATTTTCAATAAAGTAGAAGACGCCATGAACGCAATGGGGCAGGGGTTTGATGCAGAATATCATCCAAATCCAGAAAAAGTTTCTTTTTACAGAAAACGCTACGAACAGTATAAGCAGTTGGGAAAATTTATTGAACAGCACACAAATGGGGGTAAGAAAGATGAGGTTCTTGAGCCCGAGCAATTAGCGATGGATAGTGAGCAACTAGTAATGGCAGTGAACAGTGAAAAGTGAATAATTAATAATGAAAAGTGAAAAATAAAGCACTAAAGTGTGATTAAAGAGAATGCTTTAAAATGTAAGAGCTATGAATTTGCTATAAGAATTGTCAAACTGTCACAGTACTTGCAAACGGAACAAAAGGAATTTGTTTTGTCTAAACAAATATTAAGAAGTGGTACTGCAGTGGGAGCACTGATAAGAGAAGCCGAATATGGACAAAGCAAAACAGATTTTATACACAAACTCACTATATCCCTTAAAGAAGCTAATGAAACAGAATATTGGATAAGCATTTTAAAGGATACCGGATACATTGACTATAAATTGTACGACAACCCAGTAAATGATTGTAAGGAGTTACTAAGATTATTAATTACATCAATCAAAACAGCGAAACAAAACAATGAATAACGAACAGTGAACAATGAGTGATAAGCAATGCAATAATGATTTGAAGTTGATTGTGCGCTCTATTGTTTGTTTAGGTACATCACTGTTAATTGTTCTCTATTAATTGTTCGTGGTTCCCTGTTCATTGTTCATTTAATATCCCTCAGCATGAGTAAATACAACGATATAAAAGAGGCCGCTTACGAAGCAAATATGCAATTGCCGAAATTAGGCCTGGTGCTTTTCACTTTTGGTAACGTAAGTGCAGCCGATAGGGATTTGGGCGTTTTCGCTATTAAGCCTAGTGGTGTCCCGTACGAAAAATTGTCTCCTGATGATATGGTGATTGTTGATTTTGATGG
Source organism: Segetibacter koreensis DSM 18137 (assembly GCF_000374045.1). GTDB lineage: Bacteria > Bacteroidota > Bacteroidia > Chitinophagales > Chitinophagaceae > Segetibacter > Segetibacter koreensis. Next base: position 179,246 of record NZ_KB893318.1, read on the forward strand.
TAAAACCGTTAAAGGCAAATTACGTCCCTCTTCAGATACGCTAACCCATGCGGTATTGTACAAGAATTGGGAAAATATTGGCGGAATTGTTCATACACATTCTACTTATGCAACTGCGTGGGCTCAAACCCACCGCGACATTCCTAATTACGGAACCACACATGCAGACCATACCACTGCCGATATTCCCTGTGCACCCCCCATGAGTGATGAGATGATACAAGGAAATTATGAATATGAAACAGGTTTCCAAATTATAAATTGCCTCAAAGAAAAAGGCTATAGTTACGAAGAAGTCGAGATGATTTTAGTGGGTAATCATGCGCCTTTTACATGGGGCAAAACCGCTGATAAGGCAGTGTATAATAGTGCAGTGCTGGAGGCAATTGCCCAAATGGCGTTTATAACGGAACAAATAAGACCCGGAAATCCAAAGCTGAAAGAAGCTTTGATAAAAAAACATTTTGAAAGAAAACATGGCCCAAATTCTTATTACGGACAGTAGTTGTCTTAATGGGATGTGAGGAGTTATTTAAAGTGTTTGATAGAACAAAAATATATTTTTGAGCAGGCAGAAGAATAACTATTGTGCTTTTGTTGTGTCACTCACTTGTACTTCCTGTTCTCTATTCGTCGGCAAGGGCTACAAAAAATTCAGAAATCGCGGATATTCAATATTGTGTTTTTGTCTTTAATATAAGGAAAGCTGAAAACAAAAAAATATACATAATTAAGACTATGATTGATTTAAAAACGCTGGAGGTTTGGTTTGTAACAGGCAGCCAGCATCTATACGGTGAAGAAACTTTAAGACAGGTTGCGGAGCATTCACAAACTATTGCAACAGCTTTAAATAATGCTTCTCAAATACCTGTATCTGTTGTGTTTAAACCTACTGTAAAAACAACAGAAGAAATTTATGGCATCTGTCAGGAAGCGAACGTTGCTAAAAATTGCATTGGCATTGTCGCCTGGATGCATACATTTTCACCTGCTAAGATGTGGATAGGTGGTTTAAAGATTCTTAAAAAACCTTTACTGCATTTTCATACCCAGTTCAACCGCGATATTCCATGGAGCGACATTGATATGGATTTTATGAACCTTAACCAAAGTGCTCATGGCGACCGCGAGTTCGGTTTTATGATGACTCGCATGCGTATAAACCGTAAGGTAGTTGTGGGTCACTGGCAGGATGAGCAGGCTATAGCGCAGATAGGTTCATGGGCAAGAGCGGCCGCAGGTTGGAACGATTGGCAAGGTGCTAAATTTGTTCGGTTTGGAGATAATATGCGTTACGTAGCAGTAACAGAAGGCGACAAAGTAGAAGCAGAATACAAGTTTGGATTTTCTGTAAATACGCATGGAATTGGTGACCTCGTAAAGGTTATCAATGCAGTAAGTGATGCTGATGTTGCTACACTTATACAGGAATATGAGGACAGGTATAAGTTAGCAGACAATTTAAGAAAAGGTGCTGAAAAACATCAATCGCTTATAGAAGCTGCGAAAATTGAAATAGGTCTACGAACTTTTTTGCAGGAAGGAAACTTTAAAGGCTTTTCTGATACTTTCGAAGATTTGCATGGAATGGTTCAATTGCCAGGTATTGCAGCGCAACGTTTAATGAATCAGGGATATGGTTTTGCCGGCGAAGGCGACTGGAAAACTGCCGCGCTGGTACGTGCGATGAAAGTAATGGGAAGTGGCCTTCCCGGTGGCAATGCCTTTATGGAAGATTATACTTACCATTTTGACCCCGCCAACGCAATGGTCTTAGGTTCTCATATGCTTGAGGTAGATGAGTCTATAGCACAGGGAGAGATTTCTTGTGAAGTTCATCCTTTAGGTATTGGTGGTAAAGCAGACCCGGTCAGGTTAGTATTTAATTCTGCTGCAGGTCCTGCGCTAAATGCATCTCTTGTAGACATGGGAAATCGGTTCAGGCTAATAGTTAACGAAGTGGAAACAGTTGCCGCAGAACATGATTTACCTAAACTTCCTGTAGCTCGTGTTTTGTGGAAACCCTACCCTGATATGAAGACAGGTTGTGCTGCATGGATTTATGCCGGTGGCGCTCATCACACCGGTTATAGTCAAAACCTAACATCCGAACACATGGAAGATTTTGCCTCATTTGCAGGAATAGAATATGTTCTTATTGGAAAAGAAACAAACCTTTTTCAATTGAAAAACGAATTGAGGTGGAGCGAAGCTTATTACCAGTTAAATAAATTGTAAAAGCAATTAACAATCTTAGTATCTTAACGCCCGATTATAAAAAAACAAAATAATTACTAACCCAGAAACTTGCTTATGGAAAAGGGATTAACCACTGCTGACTATGCGGTATTTATCATTTACTTTATCATAGTATCTGTATATGGTTACAGTATCTATCATAAACGCAAAAAGGATGAACACGATGCCAAAGCATATTTTCTTGCAGAGGGTCATTTGACTTGGTGGGCAATTGGTTCTTCTTTGATTGCATCTAATATCTCAGCAGAGCAGTTTATCGGTATGAGCGGTGAAGGATTTTTTTTAGGTGTCGCAGTTGCTGCTTATGAATGGCTGGCTGCAGTTGCCCTAATTATTGTCGCAGTATGGTTCATCCCCGTTTATCTTAAGAACCATATTTATACAATGCCCCAATTCTTAAAGACCAGGTATAATGAATCCGTGGCATTGATTATGGCAATTTTCTGGTTATTCCTGTATGTGTTTGTAAACCTTACGTCTATTTTATATCTCGGCGCCGTTGCCATAAACGGGCTTACGGGCGGTGGTTACCTTCATATTATTATGGTTGCTCTTGCTGTATTTGCCCTGGTAATTTCACTCGGTGGTATGAAAGTGGTTGCTTATACAGATGTGATCCAGGTCGCTGTATTGATAATCGGTGGATTGGTAACTACTTACATAGCGTTGACTGTTGTAGGTGAAAAATTCGGTGTAGGCGCAAATGCCATTGCCGGCTTTAAGGCGCTTATGAAAGATGCTCCCGAACATTTTAAGATAATCATACCCCGACCAACTGCTACTTCCAGTCAAAATGAAATAAATAAATATCTCACTTTTCCCGGATTGGCTTCTTATCTCGCCGGCATATGGATTATTAACCTGAATTATTGGGGATGTAACCAATATATAACGCAACGAGCATTGGGAGCAGATTTGCATACCGCGCGTACCGGTATTTTGTTTGCCGGTCTTTTAAAATTAATGATGCCTCTCATTGTAATGCTACCGGGTATCGCTGCTTACGTGTTGTACAAAAATGGTAGCCTGCCGCAGTTAGTGGGAGGTAAAGACGGAGCCTATTCTGCAGTACTTACTTTTTTACCGACCGGATTAAAGGGCTTGTCTGTTGCTGCGTTAACAGCCGCAATCGTGGCTTCTCTTGCTGGTAAGGTTAATAGTATCTCTACCATTTATACTTTAGATATTCACCATAAATATTTCGGAAAAAAAGCTGATGAAAGAAGTTTGGTGCGCACTGGCCAGGTTGCAGTATTTATAGCAATGATACTGGCAGTGTTATTTACGTGGAACGATTTGCTTGGTATAGGTGGCGTTGGTGGATTCACTTACATACAGAAGTACACCGGCTTTATAAGCCCTGGTGTTTTTGCAATGTTCTTCTTGGGCATGTTCTGGAAAAGAACAACAGGGGCCGCCGCTGTAGTAGGTGTTATATTAGGGTTTTTATTATCCGTATTATTTAATGAATTTGCTCCTGGGATTTTTGGTAACAATACAATTTTGTATACTGCTTACCCAAATGGCAAAGGAGGATTTGAAATACCATTTCATATTTGCATGGGCTTATCATTTATGTTTACCATGATCGCAATGATCGGATTAAGTCTTGCTGGTCCAAAAATCAATCCGAAGGCATTCGAGCTAGATACAAACATGTTTAAGGTGAAACCGCAAACACTGGCGATGATCCTGGTAACACTGCTTCTTATTGCAGCTTTGTATGTGAAGTTCTGGTAGTAATAAAAGTAAAGAAGTTAATAAAAGAAGCAGGTTTTATGCCTGCTTTTTTTATTACTGGTGAATCAGTTGATAGTTCTTTCTAAGTTATTAACGCTATTGTAAAAGATATATGAAATGAAACTACTTGTTCTTTTGCATTGCCGAGTCGGCCTTTTTATAGGCATTGCTTGTATTCATTGCAGCAGTGTCAGTACTGATTACATTACTGTTATCCATGCCCGATGGATGCTTTGTGGTATCGATAGCCGAAGGATTTGTTAGTCCGGTGCTGTCAGTAGTGTTGCCGGTAGTTTCATTATTATTCGACAAATTTCCGCTGCAACTGCTAAGCGCAACGATTACCAATAACCCAATCCAAATTTCTTTCATAACAAGAGTTTATCGTATTGTAGCAATTTCGCTGCCATGTTATCGGTAATTGCACTAATATTATCTCGTTCATTGCTTTAATGATTTTTTTAAACATACCTATAATAATTCTATATCTTTCCTTCTCCTTCATTTAACTATATTTGCCCCTCTTTTTAAAAAATTCTGTAACCGGCAGAAGAACTTATAAACCATTTCTCTTGGTGTCTTCCCGAGCCGGCGGAAACTGAAATATTTTATCGAGCTATAACTATATCATATGTACAGGACACATACATGCGGACAACTAAGATTAACAGATGCAGGAACGGCAGTTACGCTTGCAGGATGGGTGCAAACTGTTCGTAAATTTGGCAGTATTACTTTTGTAGACCTTCGAGACCGCTATGGAATTACTCAATTATTGTTTAATGAAAACCTCAACGAGCAGTTAGATAAACAGCCATTGGGTCGTGAGTTTGTGTTGCAGGCAAATGGAATTGTACATGAACGAAGCAATAAGAATGTGAACATTCCGACCGGTGAAATTGAAATTCTTGTATCGGAATTTAAGATTCTTAATAAATCTGCAGTTCCACCCTTTACTATCCAGGATGATACTGATGGCGGCGATGATCTCAGGATGAAATACCGCTATCTCGACCTTCGTCGCAATGCTGTAAAAAGAAATCTTGAGCTTCGTTATGCAGTTAATCGCGCAGCAAGAAATTATCTTCACGAAAAGGGCTTTATAGATATAGAAACCCCGTTTTTAATAAAATCAACACCTGAAGGTGCGAGAGATTTTGTTGTTCCCTCAAGAATGAACCCAGGGCAATTTTATGCATTGCCGCAGTCTCCCCAAACTTTTAAGCAACTGCTGATGATAAGTGGTTATGACCGATATTACCAGGTAGTAAAATGCTTTAGAGACGAGGACTTACGTGCCGATCGTCAGCCAGAGTTTACACAAATAGATTGTGAGATGGCATTTGTAGAACAGGAAGATATTCTGAATATGTTTGAAGGAATGATAAAGTCGATCTTTAAACAGGTAAAGGAAATTGATTATAGTGAAATTGTAGAAAGAATGACTTGGGAAGATGCTATGTGGACATATGGAAATGATAAGCCAGATATAAGATTTGGAATGAAAATAGGAAATTTAAAAATTCCTTCCACTATTTTCCTTAATAAGCAAGAAGTTCTTAAAGCTTCGCCATTGGGAAAGGGCGCATCTGGTTTTCCTGTTTTTGATAATGCGGAAACCGTTCTTGCTATAGCCGTTCCTGGTTGTGCTGATTATACACGCAAACAGACAGATGAGTTAACCGAATGGGTAAAACGGCCCCAGATAGGAATGCAGGGTTTGGTGTTTATAAAATACAATGCAGACGGTTCTGTGAAAAGTAGCGTAGATAAATTTTTTAATGAACAGCAATTAAAGCAGATAACAGCAACTTGTGAAGGAAAGCCAGGTGACCTTATCCTCGTTTTGGCAGGAAGAGAAGAAAAAACAAGAAAAGCGATTAGTGAACTTCGCCTGTTAATGGGGCAAAGACTAGGTTTACGAAAAGATACAGAATTTAAATTATTATGGGTACTTGACTTTCCTTTGTTTGAATATTCCGAAGATGATAACCGTTGGGTAGCCCGCCACCATCCTTTCACTTCCCCTAAGCCCGAGCAAATTGACGTTATGATTAATAACAATCCTGTTATTAAAGATGCCGCCGATTATTTAAATCATCCCTATTCAAATATTAAGGCGAACGCCTATGATATGGTACTAAATGGAAATGAAATAGGTGGAGGTTCAATCCGTATTTTTCAAAGAGAGCTGCAAGAAAAAATGTTTGCAGCATTAGGAATGGATGAAGAAGAACAACAACAAAAATTTGGTTTTTTATTAGGTGCATTTGAATATGGAGCTCCTCCACATGGTGGCATCGCTTTTGGCTTCGACAGGCTGTGTGCAATATTGGGAGGAAGCGAAAGTATTCGTGACTTTATAGCCTTTCCTAAAAACAACAGCGGTCGGGACGTTATGCTAGATGCGCCCGGTCCTATTGATCAAAAGCAGTTTGATGAATTACAAATAAAACTTGATTTGAAGTAATCTTATTTATGCGAATTATTATTTTTAACATTATTGGCTGATTAATAAGACCTTTCTCTATTTCAAAAGGTTTTTAAATAAAATGAGGTTGTTTGAAAAGAACAACCTCATTTTATTGTGCTTTGTATGGTTATTAATATTTTAAAACGTTTATTTCATTTTCTGATTATTTGATAAACATTAACTGCACATCTCCTTTTTGCTCTTTACTTTCTACCTGTAAATGGTAAAGGCCGCGCGAGGTCATTTCATTTGAAAAATCAAACGTCAGGAATCCTGTGGGCTTTTGTAAAAAAAGTTTTCCTGTAGTCAATTTGCTTCCTGTCACAGACAGCAGAGAGTAAAATAGGTCTCCTTTAATTTTATTAGGAAGTAATACAGTGAAACGAGCTTTATTGCTTGGATTAGGATATGCTTTTAGTACCGTAATCTCAGGAACAGTTATTACTTTTCCTTGTTCTCTTGCCATACGTTGCGCTGTTGTTATAGCTTCATCTCTTACCATAAAGTTTACTGTTAAGGCAGTACCTGCAGTTCCTGCACCCGCGCTTAATGGGTAAGGTGTAGCTTTCAAAGTATAACTTCCAACGGCAGGTGTCCAGGGATTGTAAAGGCCATTTTTATCTCCAAATAGAGCGTAGGGCAAGTATGATTCCGTTTGCGTCTTTGATTGTGGACCACTTAAATTAAATACAACGCTACCTACTTTCGCAGGAGAAGTGTTCGCCCTGATGCTTAGGGTTTTACCTGAAGTAACCAGGTTGATAGCGATGCCGTTATACAATGCTGTTTCTTGTTTTGTGGTAGTATTTACGAGCGTAAAATTAGTAACCTGGAGGGTGCTGTTCGTTCCCGTGCCGCTTAATAAAACCGTTTTGCTACCCGTTAAACCAGAATGTGTCACTACTAGTTTGCCAGTTTGCGCGCCTCCTGTTAATGGTTTAAACCTTACAACGACATTTATGCTTTTTCCCGGAGAAATGGTAAAAGGAAATGGATAAGGAGCGCTGTAAAAAAATGAACCCGAACCACTAATAGCTATTGAGGTTATTATAATGTCCTGATTACTCCCGGTATTAGTTATTGTAAGAGTTTTACTGCACTCAGAATTAATGGGAATTGAGCCGAAGCTTATGCTGGAGTTGCCGGTTAATGGACTTTGGGATAAGGCTGTGCCATTTGGAGTAGTATGTGAATGCTTAAAATAATCTTCCTGTGTTAAAAGTTTAGGAGTCGCACCGCGGTTGCCGGCACCTGCGGGGATATAAATATCCTGGTTACTTACTATCGCTCCGGTCCCATGTCTTCCGGTTTGTAAGTCAGCTAATCTTCTCCATGTTTTCGTTGTAACATCAAGGGCGTGAGTTTCTTTATGAGCTGCTAACTGCAAACCACTCTCGCCGCCAATAACAATAACTTCGTTACCTAGGGCAACATTCGCAGCGCCCGCTCGGGGAATAGGGAGGTTACTGTTGTCGGGTAAAGTAGACCAGGCGCCGGAAGTGAAATCAAAGACGTCGACCTGGGGAATAGTTAATTGAAACGTCTGCCCTGTACTTGCAGAACTTCGTCTACCTCCGGCTACATAAAGCTTATCGCCAATAATAACAACGTTGAAATGATCTCTTGCACGCGGCGCATCTGGCAATTTTCTCCAGGTATTAGTAGCAGGATTATACTCGTCAAACCAATTCACCCATCCAGCCCAATGCCCGTCTTTTATTCCTCCAACCACATAAATTTTATTTTTGTATGCTATTGCCCCTGTTGCACCCCGCTCGCGGCCGGTAGGTATGGACGATCCTGGAAACCATTTATCAGTAATGGGGTTATACACATATACTTTCGTTAACGGTCTTTCATGTGGAAAAGGGCCATTCATTCCTGCGACTATATAAATAAGCCCGTTTAAAGTAACTGCCTGAAAATGATTCATTTCTACTGGCGGCTTTGATTTGTTTGTCCAGGTCTTGTTTGCCGGGTTATATTCTTGCACTGCTGCAATGCCCCTTCCACCCAGCAGATAAAATTTGTCTCCTGCTGCGGCATAAGAATTTTCTTCACGACCAGTAATAGCACCAGAGGTCGAAGTGATAGTTTGCCAACTACCAGTGTCATTTAATACTTTTTGAGCTGCTGTACCTACAGGGAAGATAAAAGAGAGAAATAAGGCAGAAATTGAAAAAGCTAAAGAATACTTTCGATATTGATTTTGTTTCATTTCTGTATTTTTTAATATTCCGGGTAAAGAGTAAAAACTATTGAATTAGTAAAAGGCTCTACCATTTGTTTTTGAATATTGTTCAAAATCTTAGCGAGTTCAGTTCTACATTTCCTGGTGTTAGTTCTTTAATATCTCTACCATTTGTGCTGGACGAGAAGGATAAACAGCGGATGGAGATATTACTAAAAAACTGTTGCGCTGCTGGTTTTAGAAGTCATTGGATTAAAATGCACGTAAGCCACTTGATAAGAAGATGCAAACAGGATAGGACTCACAAACGGGTAAAGAAAATTTTTTCCAGAGAGATTAATGTTTGTATGCCGATCCGCAACCATAGAAATTATTCAAAAACTATTCATTTATCTGCTGTTCACACGTGTCTCACGTCTTGTTGTTACTTGTAACAATAATACTACAAATAATCTACATACACATATTCATTTTTTGATATTTGGTACTTTTTTTCGTATTCATTGCAACTCAGGAACTGAATATAACGGAGAAAGAACTTGACAATATTTACCTGATGTTGGAAAGTTGTGAATGAATAATGGATTACTACTTATGTGTTTTCATGTAAAACTGTATTGAGTAAAAAAGAGTTAGCTTACTTGAATAATAATCGCAGTGCTGAAAAAAAGTAAAAATGTACAAGTGTGCGACGCAAGAATGTTTAATTGGAATACATTTGCCTGCTACCAAAATTATTTATAAAATTTAATGATCATCATCTATCGCTTATTAAGCTTCCTTATTAATTTTATTGCAATAATGCTTGCAATATCTTTATTGTTTAGTATTCCCATGTTATTTTCTTCTCCAATCACCATGCTTTCTGGTTTTATGATGATTGCAGTAATACTTTATTCGTGGTTTAGTTTTGAATTCCGGCAGCGCGTTTTACAACAACATAAAACCGTCAGACATAGTTTAAGAGACTGGGTAAAAGTAAATGGAATTGTAACGCTTATTTTTAGTTTCATGATTTTCATTGGTGTCTTACCACTTCTTCAACATCCTCAATCATTTGCTGATGCACTAAAGGGGATGGGTTTTGATATGCCATTAAAAAGTATGACAAGTTTTTTTTATGGTATGCTCATTTATGCAATAATTCTGGCTATACACATTCTCTGGACATTTGCATTAATTAAAAAGAATGAAGAGTTTTTTCAATAAATTCTTTTTTAAATAGCCACCATTGTGTCGCTTTTCAGTTACTTTATACTATGAAGTCACCTAATGTACCTTTGGCCGAAAGAATGCGTCCCTCTGCATTAGACAATCTTGCAGGACAGCAACATCTTACCGGGAAGGGCAGTATTTTACGTACTGCAATTGAAAATGGAAGTGTTCCCTCCATGATATTGTGGGGGCCGCCGGGGACAGGGAAAACCACAATAGCTAATATAATTGCTCATACATTAAAAGTTCCTTTTTTTCAATTAAGCGCTATCAGCAGTGGCGTAAAAGATGTAAGAGACGTAATAGAACAGGCAAGACAACAGCAAAGAGCCATTTTATTTATTGATGAAATACATCGCTTCAACAAAGGACAGCAAGATGCATTGCTTGGCGCCGTTGAAAAAGGTATAATAACACTTATAGGCGCCACAACAGAAAATCCTTCGTTTGAAGTAAATGCAGCATTGCTAAGCCGCTGCCAGGTATATGTTCTTAAATCATTAAGTAATGAAGAACTGGTTTCTTTATTACAAGAAGTAATGGTTAAAGATGAATGGCTGAGAAACATGTCTATAGACCTGAAAGAAACTGAAGCACTCATTAATATATCAGGGGGAGATGCAAGAAAACTTCTTAACCTGTTTGAACTGGTTGTAAACATAAGCTCAGGAATGCAACCCGGCCAGGTTGTAATAACAGATGATTTGGTAATGCAGGTGGCTCAGAATAAAATAGCGTTGTATGATAAACAAGGGGAGCAGCATTACGATATTATTTCAGCTTTTATAAAAAGCATGAGAGGAAGTGATCCCAATGGAGCGGTGTACTGGCTTGCGCGAATGATAGAAGGGGGAGAAGATGTAAAATTTATAGCGAGGCGAATGCTTATTTTCGCAAGCGAGGATATTGGCAATGCTAACCCCAATGCATTGCTCCTGGCAAATACAACTTTTGACGCTGTTAATAAAATTGGTTACCCTGAAAGCCGTATCATTCTGTCGCAATGTGCCACCTACCTTGCCTCATCAGTTAAAAGTAATGCCTCTTATGAAGCCATAAACCTTGCACAGGCTGCTATAAGTAAATACGGAGATTTACCTGTGCCCATGCATATACGAAATGCCCCCACTCAGTTGATGAAAAACATGGATTATGGCAAAGGCTACAAGTACGCACATTCTTTCCAGGGCAATTTTGCTGACCAGGAGTATTTGCCTTATAAAATTGCTAATACAAAGTTTTATGACCCGGGGATAAATGCAAGAGAAAACGAGTTGCGAAAATATCTAAAAGAAAAATGGGGCGATAAGTATGGATATTGACGATAACGGTTGCACGGAAAGTCACTTTTTTATAAAATTGCAACTATCATAATTTGTATTGTGAAAGCAAATAATAAACTTATTTTATTATTTGCCTAAAACAGCTCACCCCTACACCAAATACAAAATTAGGAATAAGAAATGTGTTGCCGGAGTATTTCAAAAACTTGTAGTCAAAATCCTGGTATCTTTTATTTTATTTTAACCCATTTGGAATTGTTCAATGCTGAAGACCTGTCATTACATACATCTGAAAGTAAAGAAATAGACAATAAATCGCCATTAATTTCAAATTTGTATTTACCTGAGCCTGTACCGTCGCAGTCACTTTGACCATAAATTTTCTGCAAAGTCAGTACAGTATCTTTTATAGCATACGTCATGGTTTCAATATTTGAACCATCGGCTGTGTTGGAAACATCAAGAGTGTCATTCCTATAATTAAATATGACGTCAATCTTATTGTCCGCCTGGATGGTGCCCTTCCATTTTGTGTTTTTTAGTTGTGCGTTTACAGTAACTGATACAAAGGATACCAGGAGAAAGAACATTACTTTTTTCATGTTTACATTTATTTTATAAACTACAATATAACTGGTATTCTTAATAATTGTTTATGAAATATAAAAATATTGAAAACGGTTTTTTCACATCCTTCTCTTTATATAAATCAATAATGATAAATCAGTCTTCCAATTTTTCCCTTTTCCCCTGCAAGAAATACCTGTTTTCCTTTGCTTACCATGCATACATTAAACCCCTCATTGCTCACATTTTTCCATTCCTTTTGTCCATTTATGGCAAAGTCGACACCTGATGGCCCACATGACACTAACATGTTCTTAGAAATAATGCGAATGCAACTACGGTATCCAAAGGGTGCGCTTCCGATGGCAGAGTTCCATGTACGACCCTCATCTTTCGTGTACCTGTAATTGCCTACGCTTTTTGACGGTATTTTATAATCTCCGCCTATACAGTAGATAATTTTTTTCCTGTTTGTAGCCATAGAAAAAACGCCTTCCGTTTCTTTGCCTTGTGCCATTGGTATGTTTACAATTTTGTTCTGTATTCCCCGCTTTGAAACCAGGTATAGGTTACTAACAGCCCCACCTGTAACAAAACCATATTCAAAACCAGGATTATCTAAAAATGAGATATTTGTTCCGCTTGCAGCAAAAATGGCTTCACCTTGATAAGCAGTTGGTACTTCATCAGAAGGAATCTCTTTCCATGAATCACCGCCATCAAAAGTCCTTATTATAAAAAATTTTTTTTTCTCTGTTTGCTCCATACTTATTGGGTCACCAATACAAATGCCTTCGTGTTTATTTTTAAAGTCCATAGCATCAAGAAACATCCCTGGTATCTCACGCTCAAATACTTTTTTCCATGTATTACCTCCGTCAGTTGTCTTTATAATTAATGCAGGATTATCTACCGCCATTGCAATTGCCGTATGACTATCAAAAGCTTCAATATCCCTGAAATCTCTTTTCTCAAAACCAGCAACAATTATCCATTTCCATGTTTTGCCTGCATCCACCGATTTTCCAATTGTGCCGTTGCTGCCACTAACCCAAACTACCGAATCTGATGGAATGCTCATTCCTCTTAAACTTGTATTTTTACCTGATGTTATTACCTCTACACGAACTGTTTCCTGTGATGCGGTGTTAGGTAAGTAAACAAAAATTGAAATAATCAGCATCAAAAGTCTCATCGAAATAACTTATATACATTTTTAGTGGTAATACGACAAATTAACTAATAAGCGGGGAATTACTATAAAATCATACTCTACAAGTGCTTTTTAAAATAAAGTGTGAAAAAATTCGTTGAAAGGTATTTTGCACATTTAACCTGAATTTGTTTAAAACTAAACCTTGTCTTCCTGTTATCCCAATTTATATTTGCATGTTGGAAGAGGAGCGTTGAAGCGGATTATGGAGAATTGATAGTTGTGTTGAAGTGTAACAAATAATTGTAGTTGAATTTCTATAAAGACAATTATGCAAAGGACTTGCTAATCTTTGTGTAGATTTTTTAGCTTTTTTGTTTAAAAATTGTTGGGAGGAGAGATACAGGTACAAGTGAGTGACACAACAATGGTAAATAGTAGCACAAAAGTTCATTACCATAAAAAGTTTTTTGAGAAATAAGATAATTTGAAGATGGCAGAAAAAAATCAGTTGAATGAATACAATGAAGATAGTATTCGCAGCCTCGATTGGCGTGAACATATAAGACTTCGGCCCGGTATGTACATTGGTAAACTGGGAGATGGCAGCAGTCCCGATGATGGCATTTATGTGTTGATTAAAGAGGTAATGGATAATTGTATTGACGAATTTACCATGGGTTATGGCAAAAATGTAGAACTTACCATTGCTGAAAAATCGGTGACTGTAAGAGATTATGGACGTGGAATTCCTTTAGGCAAAGTGGTAGACGTTGTTAGTAAAATAAATACGGGCGCCAAGTACGACAGTAAAGCGTTTCAAAAAAGTGTGGGTTTAAACGGGGTTGGTACCAAAGCGGTAAATGCATTAAGCACGTATTTTAAGGTAACTGCTTTTCGTGAAGGCCGGCAAAAAACGGCTGAGTTTCAGAATGGCGTTTTGTTAAAGGAATATAAAGAAAAGGATACAGATGAATCGAATGGCACGCTGGTAACATTTAATCCTGATGAAACTGTTTTTAAGAATTTTCATTTTATAAATGATTACATAGAAAACCAGATTTGGAATTATTGTTATTTGAATGCCGGGCTGGTTATTAACTATAACGGAAAAAGATATGTAAGCAAAAACGGTTTGTTTGATTTGCTTCAACGCCGTACCAATGCAGATGAAATTCGTTATCCTATTATTCATTTGAAAGGTGAAGATGTTGAAATTGCTTTGACCCATAATAACGATTATGGAGAGGATTTGTATTCCTTTGTCAATGGGCAATACACTACACAGGGAGGCACACACCAGCAGGCATTCAGAGAGGCGTTTGTAAAAGTTATTCGTGATTTTTACAAAAAAGATTATGAAGCTGCAGATATACGTGGTAGCATTGCCGCAGCCATTTCCGTACGGGTGCAGGAGCCTGTTTTTGAAAGCCAGACTAAAACAAAACTAGGTTCCTTGACAATGTTTGAAGGGGGCCCAACGATGCGCAACTTCATGCAGGATTTTTTAGGTAAAGAACTTGACAATTACCTTCATAAAAACCCTCAAACTGCCGACGCACTGCGCAAACGTATTGAGCAAAGCGAACGGGAGAGAAAGGAGTTGGCTGGCATTAAAAAGCTTGCTAATGAGCGTGCAAAAAAAGCAAACCTTCACAATAAAAAGTTACGCGATTGTAAGTTTCACTATAACGATGAAATTGAAGGAAAAAATAAAGAGGAGATTTTAGAAAAGCGAAACCAGACAACTGTATTTATAACAGAGGGAGATAGTGCCAGCGGCTCCATTACAAAAAGCCGCAGGGTAGACACTCAGGCTGTTTTCAGCCTTCGTGGAAAACCTCTAAACTGCTATGGACTAACAAAAAAGGTTGTGTATGAGAATGAAGAGTTTAACCTGTTGCAACACGCGTTAAATATTGAAGATGGTCTTGAAGGACTTAGGTATAACAATATAGTACTTGCTACCGATGCTGACGTTGACGGGATGCATATACGCCTGTTGATGCTTACATTCTTTTTGCAATTCTTTCCCGATTTAGTTAAAAATGGTCACCTGCATATTTTAGAAACGCCATTGTTTAGGGTAAGAGATAAAAAAGAAACCATTTATTGTTATGACGAAACCGAAAAGCAGGAAGCAATAAAAAAGCTTGGTGGTAAACCCGAAATAACACGGTTTAAAGGATTGGGCGAGATAAGCCCTGAAGAGTTTGCCCGTTTTATTGGAGATGATATAAAACTTCAACCGGTGCTGCTGCAGCCTGAAACGCATATTCAGCAATTGCTTGAGTATTATATGGGTAAGAACACGATGCAACGGCAAGAGTTTATTATTGATAATTTAAAAATTGAATTAGATCTTACAGAAGAGGTAGAACATGATATTGAAGAGGCAAAAGCCGAAGCGATAGCAGAACACGTATCAGCGGAAGTGGCTGCCTAGAGGCGACGCGCAAATTATGAGAATGAGTTGTTATTAACCTTTGAATTTCCATTGGGATGAAATGCAGCTGTCTGAATTAGTGGATTTTCTAACTGTAGTGGTAAGAAAAAGAAGAAATGAAATTGATTTATTAATTGTTAAAGAAACTAAAGATTTGAGGCAGAATTATAAATAATTCTTTATTTTAGTATCAATAGATGGATAATCTTTTAATTTTTCCACAATTTTTTTAAAGTTTTCCACGTTTTTTTCTATTTTTATTTATATACACTTATCTTTGCGCTCCCAAAAATAGTATGTCTAAACAAGCACTGATTAAACAAGATGGTTCTATAGTTGAAGCCCTTTCAAATGCAATGTTCAGGGTTAAGTTGGAAAATGGTCATGAGATCATTGCTACCATTAGTGGGAAAATGAGAATGAACTATATAAGAATTCTTCCTGGAGATAAAGTGGGAGTGGAAATGAGTCCTTATGATTTAAGCAGAGGCAGAATAATATTCCGTTATAAATAGAGCGGATACTGTTCACAATTATATAATAAGGTTAAAGACTTAGAACAATAAATAAACTGTAAACGCTTAAGGCTTGGAGCAAACTGGTTGCAGCATTAAGAAAAAAACTGAATTATGAAAGTAAGAGCATCTATTAAAAAACGAAGTGCAGATTGCAAGATTGTCAGAAGAAAGGGCAAGCTTTATATTGTAAACAAAAAGAATCCTCGGTATAAGCAACGCCAAGGGTAAACCACACCGTTAGCGGGGAACAATCAAAAAAAACCGATTAAATAAAAAATAAAAAATTCTCCACCTCATGTAAGGTAGGGGTTTCAAATTTAAAATATGGCTCGTATTGCCGGTATAGATTTACCAAAAAATAAAAGAGGCGAAATTGGACTTACTTATATTTATGGTATAGGTCGCTCTACTGCTCAGTATATACTTGATAAAGCTGGTATAGACATAAATAAAAAAGTAAACCAGTGGAATGACCAGGAGCAAACCGATATCCGTAATATTATAACCAACGAGATAAAGGTAGAGGGAGCTTTGAGAAGTGAAGTTCAAATGAGCATTAAAAGGTTAATGGACATTGCTTCCTACCGTGGCCTTCGTCATCGTAAAGGCTTGCCTTTGCGTGGTCAACGCACCCGTACGAATAGCCGTACAAGAAAAGGTAAGCGTAAAACAGTTGCCGGTAAAAAGAAAGCACCTAAGAAATAACAACTGCAACTATGAAAATTTAGGATTGCGAATTCCAACTTTTTATAAGGGAATTTGGAATCTTAAATTTTCAATTTTGTATATATACCCGCCCCGGATCTTTTATTACTTTGTAAAAGGGAGGGGCATAATTAAAACAGAAGATTACCTCAAAAAAGAATCATGGCTAAAGCACAACAAAAACAAGACAGCGCAAAGGCCGCTGCGAAAAAAAGAATAGTAAAAGTAGACGCTTATGGTGATGCTCACATCAATGCTACTTTTAACAACATCATCATTAGTCTTACCAACAAAAATGGCCAGGTTATCAGCTGGGGCAGCGCAGGTAAGATGGGTTTCAGAGGTTCTAAAAAGAATACTCCTTACGCAGCGCAATTAGCGGCACAGGATGCAGCTAAAGTAGCACTGGACGCAGGTTTGAAAAGGGTAGATGTATATGTAAAAGGTCCTGGGTCAGGCAGAGAAGGTGCAATTCGCGCACTTGCTAATTCAGGCCTTGAAGTGACGATGATAAAAGACGTAACTCCTTTGCCTCACAACGGTTGTCGTCCTCCTAAGAAGCGTAGGGTATAGAAGAAGAAATCTAGAATTAAATTATAATTCGTTGTTGAAATAAATATTTATAAAGCTGGTGCAGCTCGAATTTTAAGATTTTTAAATGAACTGCATCGGGAACAAAAAAATCTGTAAAAAAGTAACATAATGGCAAGGTACACTGGTCCCAAGACCAAGATTTCAAGAATTTTCGGTGAGCCGATTTTAGGTAACGGAAAGTGGTTGACGAAAAACAGCAACCCTCCAGGTATACATGGAGCCCAGCGCAAGCGTAAAACATTGGGTGAGTATGCTACACAGTTAAAAGAAAAGCAGAAAGCTAAATACACATACGGCGTTTTGGAAAAACAATTTCGTAACACATTTACAGAAGCTGCCCGTCGTAAAGGTGTAACAGGTGAAAACCTTATTAAACTATTGGAAGCGCGTCTTGACAATACAATATACCGTTTAGGCATTGCTATAAGCCGTCCTGCTGCAAGGCAGTTAGTTTCTCATAAACATGTTACCGTTAATGGTTTCGTAGTTAACGTTCCTTCTTTTCAATTGCAACCTGGTGATATAATCGGTTTGAAAGAAAAGAGTGCTGGTAATACAGCAGTAACCAGCAATATTCGTGGTAAAAATCAAAAGTTTAGCTGGTTAGACTGGAATGAGACCGAACTAAAAGGAACATTCATAGCGTATCCGGAAAGAGAAAGTGTTCCTGAAAATATAAGGGAACAACTAATTGTGGAATTATATAGTAAGTAAGGTGGGCGGTGAGTGATGATGCGTGTAAGTTTTTGAAAGTCTTAGCTCACAATTGATACTTAGAATTCACAAATAATTAAATCAAATAAATAGTCAATATTAAATGGCCATATTAAATTTTCAGAAACCCGACAAAATCGTATTACAAAAAGCTAATGATTTTGAGGCACAGTTTGAATTTCGTCCATTGGAACCTGGTTACGGCCTTACCATTGGAAATGCACTTCGGAGAGTGCTGTTGAGTTCGCTGGAGGGTTATGCCATTGTGGGAATTAAAATTGAAGGTGCAGAGCATGAATTTGCAACATTGAAAGGGGTTACAGAAGATGTAACAGAAATTATTTTAAACTTGAAGCAAGTACGCTTTAAGAAAAAAGTTGATAGTGAAATTAATACAGAAAAAGTAACGTTGAGCATTAAAAATCAAACTGAGTTTACTGCCGGAATGATTGGTGATGCTACACAAGCTTTTGAAGTGATGAATCCAATGTTGCTTCTTTGTACGATGGACAGCAGTTCTAAACTTGATATTGAAATAACAATCGGTAAAGGACGGGGATATATACCTGCAGAAGATAACAGGGTAAAAGATTCAGTTTTCGGATATATACCTATTGACAGTATTCACACGCCAATTAAAAATGTAAAGTACACCATAGAAAATACCCGTGTTGAACAAAGAACTGACTTTGAAAAACTGGTTATGGAAGTACAAACAGACGGTACCATTCATCCGGAAGAAGCCGTAAAACAAGCTTCCCGTATTTTGATACAGCACCTGATGATCATAACTGACGAAAACATAACTTTCGACAGCAAAGAAGAGAAAAAAGAAGATCTTGTAGATGAGCAGACATTACAGCTTCGCAAGGTGCTTAAGACTCCATTGGAAGATCTTGACCTATCTGTTCGTGCTTTTAATTGCTTAAAAGCTGCAAAAATCAATAGTTTAAGCGAACTGGTACAGTATGAGCAGGAGGATCTGATGAAGTTTAGAAATTTTGGACAGAAATCGTTAAGTGAGATAGAACAAGTGTTGAATGAAAGAGGTCTAGGCTTCGGAATGGATCTTGGTAAGTTAGGTGTTGATAAGGATGATTATTAATCTAAAAAATGTGAACAGGTGTTATTTCTAACAATTAGAAAAGCACCTCTCTAAAAATTTCTAAAATTATAAAGATAGGGTTGTAATTCCTGACACGGTACAACCCATAAAACAACAAGTCATGCGTCACGGAGACAAAATTAACAATCTGGGCCGTAAAGCAAGCCATCGCTCTGCTTTGCTTAGTAACCTGGCCTCTCAGTTGATCGCTAATAAGCGTATCACTACAACATTAGCCAAAGCCAAAGCTTTAAGAACTTATGTTGAGCCTCTTATTACGAAGGCTAAAGAAAATACAACGCACCAGCGTCGTATCGTTTTTAGCTATTTACAGGATAAAGAAGCGATCAAGGAATTATTTGATGTAGTTCGTCTGAAAGTAGAAGGCCGCCCTGGTGGATATACACGTATCATTAAGTTAGGAACTCGTGTAGGTGATAATGCTGAGTTAGCACTTATTGAGTTAGTTGATTACAATGATGTGTATGGTAAAGGAACTGCGGCTCAAGAGGAAACTGCAGGAAAAAGAACACGTCGTGCAGGACGCAGAAGAAGTGGGGCTGCAGCAACAGCAACAGCGCCGGAGGCAGGTACAGAAGCTACTTCTGCTACAGAACTTCCTGCTGCCACTGACGCAACAGCAGATGAAGCTGTTATTAACAACAACACTGAGCAACAAAATCAGCCTGCTGAATAATGATCGCAATTTAAAAATAACGAAAGGCAAGGTTTTTATTAACCTTGCCTTTTTTATTGTTAGAAAGTTTTATGATAATCTTTTTGTGTATAATGATAATTTTGCCCTTTGAAAATAAGAGGGGTCATTTGTTTCAAACTATTGGAGCTCTTACGTATTTAATTAGTATATCCTTTATATAAATAACACGAGGAATAAATAAGATGAATAAACAACCGACTGCAATTTTACTTTTATCAGATGGAACGGTGTTTTACGGTAAGTCTTTTGGTAAAAGAGGCACAGCCACTGGTGAAATTTGTTTTAATACCGGTATGACTGGTTACCAGGAAGTTTTTACTGATCCTAGTTACTACGGGCAGATTGTAATTATGAACAATGTGCATGTAGGTAACTACGGAGTCAAGGATACAGATGTTGAAAGCGCAACCGTAAAAATACAGGGACTAATTGGTCGAAATCTTGAGGAATTATATAGCAGGAAACAGGCAAAAGGTTCGTTAGAGACCTATTTAAATGATAATGGCATAGTTAGTATTGAAGATATTGATACAAGAGTATTAGTCGAACATATTCGTAATGCAGGTGCAATGAATTGTATTATTTCTTCTGAAATCACTGAGGTCGAGCAGTTGAAAGCTGAATTAGCAAAAGTGCCTAGCATGAAGGGTTTGGAGCTTGCTTCAAAAGTCTCTACAAATGAGGCGTACGAAGTGGGTAATGCTGACTCTCAGATAAAAATTGCTGTAGTAGATTATGGTGTGAAATCTAATATTTTAAAGTGTATGACAGACAGGGGAGCGCATGTAAAGGTTTTCCCTGCT
The DNA here is from genome assembly GCF_000374045.1 of Segetibacter koreensis DSM 18137. GTDB lineage: Bacteria > Bacteroidota > Bacteroidia > Chitinophagales > Chitinophagaceae > Segetibacter > Segetibacter koreensis. Next base: position 199,733 of record NZ_KB893318.1, read on the forward strand.
ACCGCTACCGTCTCTGAAATGAAAACTTTCAATCCAAGCGGCTACTTCATTTCCAATGGTCCTGGTGATCCCGGTGCAATGGGTTATGCGGTAGACACTTTAAAAGAAATTCTCCAAGAAAATAAACCTGTTTTTGGCATTTGTCTTGGACACCAGTTATTAGCTTTAGCCCACAATATTCCTACCTATAAAATGCATCACGGGCACAGGGGGTTAAATCATCCTGTTAAAAACGTGATTTCCGGTAAATGTGAGATAACTACTCAAAATCACGGTTTTGGCGTTGATCCAGAGGCTGTAAAAAATAATCCTGATATTGAGATAACCCACGTAAACCTTAATGATAACAGCATAGAAGGAATTAGAGTAAAAGGTAAAAAAGCTTTTAGTGTTCAATATCATCCCGAAAGTTTCCCGGGCCCACATGACAGCAGGTACCTGTTTGATGAGTTTATAGAAATGGTAAAATAACTGATATTCAAACCTTGCCTAAAGGTGGGGAGGTTAGAACACATAACCTATTTATAATAATATTTACGATTATCATTTGAAAGTTTTTTGAAAAAGAATTTAAAGTCCATCTTCGGAGGATAAGGGTATGAAAATAGCAATTATTAATGGGCCAAATTTGAACTTGCTTGGCAAACGCGAGCCGGAAGTTTATGGTAATAAAGATTTTGAGCAATATTTTAAAGAGTTACAAAACAATTTTTCGGAAATAAAATTTTCCTACTATCAAAGTAATGTAGAGGGAGAGTTGATCAATAAACTCCAGGAATACGGATTTGAATACAACGGTATAATTATAAACCCCGGTGGTTATACACATACTTCGGTTGCCATTGGCGACGCCATTGCGGCCATTACAGCACCTGTTATTGAAGTTCATATCAGTAACGTTGCTGCCAGGGAAGAATTTAGGAAAATAAGCCATGTATCAGCAAAGTGTAAAGGCACAATAAGCGGCCTGGGATTAAAGGGATATGAACTGGCTATACGCAGTTTCTTAAGTAGTTGATTTAATAGTTCGTTGATTAAGGTAAAAGCATCGATTTCTTTGCTAATAAATGCACCTCGTCGGCAGGATCTGAAGCTATGTCACAACTAGGTCAGGACCAGCCTCTATTGTGAATAAGTTTCTGATCCTGCTTTTTAAGTAAGTGCTACCCGCTGCTAAAACGTCTTTCAATTGGTATCCATTGACGTTATTCATATTTTAACACGTTATTCCTTAAAATCTCCTTTAATCATTTTAATTTACAAGGTAAAATAGACTTATGAAGTGGTTGTTTTTTTCCTTCTTTTTTATATCCTTTGCCGCATCTTCTCAATGGAAAAGTTACCGGCTGACAAATAGTGGGGACACCATTAATTGTGTTGATAAAAACGATTTAAAGCAAGGCAGATGGTCTGTTAAAGTAGATGGCGTGAGAGGCGAGCCAGGGTACGAAGAGGAAGGTGTATATAAAGATGGAAAAAAGGAAGGTGTATGGAGAGTCTACACGTCTATGGGAGATTTGTATGCCGTTGAAAGATATCGTTGGGGTAATAAGGACGGTAAAAGCGACTATTATAGTATTTCAGGTCCGGTGAGGGAAGAGAGCTGGAAAGCAGTAAATCCTGCTAATCCATATGATACAGTAGATGTAGTAGACCCGGTTGATCCAACCAAAGTAGAAAGGAGAGTGGTTAAAATTGAAGGCAGCTCAGTAAAGCATGGAACATGGAAATATTTTGACAATGCAACTGGTTTAATTACCAGGACAGAAAATTATTTTTTGGATAAGCTGGAAGATCCCTCAAAGATAAAAACCGGTATTAATGGAGATATTTCCTTATCTGATTCAACAACTGCCAAAGAAAGAAGTCCTTCGAAGGTAGTACCAAAAGAAGTGCTGGAATTTGAAAAGAAGGTTGGCAAAAAGAAAGTCAAAGTAATTGATGGCTCGACTTATTAATTTAATAGTTAGAGCCTTCGTTAAGGTATTCTTTAGCTCACTACTTCTCAAATTCTTCTCCGGTTTATTTCTTTATGAAATTTTTCCCGTTGCAAAGTATTGTTTGAAAAACAACAATTGATAGCGTAAAGCATTATTCCAGTAATCCCAGTCATGTTTGCCAGGTCTTTCGGTGTAAGTATGCGGGATTTTTAGTTGCAGCATTTTTTCGTGTGTCCGTCTGTTCATATTGATATAAGTATCCGCAATGCCGCAGTCAAAAAGAATGGCTAAAGAGTCTTTGGGATATTTCTCAATAATATTTATCACAGACCAATCATAGTAATATTGTTTGTTCGTGATGGTATCACCTAATCTTTTTTCAACATCCAGTCCGCGAATTTGTTGAAAGTTGCTAATATCTAAAACCCCACTCATGCTTCCGCACGCACCAAAAGTCTCTGAGTGCTTAAAGCCAATAAATAATCCCCCATGCCCGCCCATGCTTAAGCCCGTAATCGCTCTTGCTTTACGGTCTTTTACAGTATGATAAACAGAGTCAATGTAAGCTGGTATCTCTACGCCAATATTTGTTTCATAATGCATGGTCAAGTCAACAGGACTATCAAAATACCAACTGCTAAAAGAACCATCTGGACATACAATCATCATTTTATTTTCATCTGAAAGTTTTTGCATTTCAGGATCCTTGATTACCCAATCACTATAATTGCCGCTGTAACCATGCAGCAGGTAAACGACAGGATAACGGTGATTAGATTTTTTATAATCCGAAGGAGTTATTACAACGCACTTTACATTTTTAAACATACTGGAGCTGTAAATGCTAACAGTGTCTATTGCAGCAAAAGTGCTGAAAAAAGTAAAAATGAAAATAAATAATAAGAAAGTTCTTTTCATATAGAGGCATTAAAACTTATGCGATAAAGATAAAGATAAGGTAGAAGACGATAAATAATGATTATAGGAATTTTTTAAACAGGTAGATTTACTTCATCTTACTAAACAGAAAATAAATTTTAAAACTCTTCTTATTGCACCCTTAATTTTACTAATCTGTAAATGATAAAAAATATATAGAAATAGGCCTTTAAATACTCCAATACTAAAACTAATAATATTAGCAATATCAGTAACTTAGCTAAAATTTATAGTTAATTATGTTTAAAGGTACTGACATTTTGGAGTTTGCAAGGCATTTTGATACCAAGGAAAAGTGTTTAAAATATCTGAGTTGTTTAAAATGGCAAAAGGAATTTACTTGCTTAAAGTGTGGCAATACATCCTGGAGTAAGACAGGTCTGGAGCATATACGGCGTTGTAATA
>NZ_KB893319.1 GCF_000374045.1 Segetibacter koreensis DSM 18137
ATAGAACAGGTAGTGACCTGTTACAACAAAGACAGCGCCTACCCGATGGTGTTACGACACGATCTTGTAAGCGTGCTTCCAATGCTAAAGAAGAAATACCTGAAGTACGAAAGCTATAAAGAGCAGACCGTGCAGGATATATTTACACCNGAGCAATTAAGNAAAGCCNTAAAGCTGGATGCATATACGATGCAAAGCAGTGTATTTATCAACAATACAAACGGAACATTCAGGCAAAAGGCCTTGCCAGCCGAAGCACAGTTTTCGCCGATGTATGGCATAGCAGCAGAAGACTTTGACAAAGATGGAAAAACAGACATCATAATGGGAGGGAACTTTTATGAGTCAAAACCTGAAGTGGGTATCTATGATGCCAGTTATGGTGTCTTTCTTAAAGGAAATGGCAAAGGCAGTTTTACAGCAAATAAAGCTGAGCAAAGTGGGTTAAATGTAAGAGGCGCAGTAAGAGATGTAAAGGAAATAAAAGGCGGTGATAATAAAATATTGATAGTAGCTGTGAACAATAATTTACCCAGATTTTTTAAATTTTCTCAAAAATCAGCTGTAAGTCAAAAAGCGGGAAACTTTAAAAATAGGTAATTATAAAAAAGCCTTTGATTGGCAAGAAAACAAGTTTTCATGATTACTATAAAACCTATATTAAAAGACTGCAATGAGCTGAGCATTATTAGAGATTTGTTTGAGGAATACTTAAAGGAATTAAATGAAAATCTTTGTTTCCAGAGTTTTGATGAAGAATTACAAAATCCCCTTAAAAAATATGGTTCACCTTCTGGCAGCTTACTGTTAGCCTTTTACAATGATGAACCAGCTGGGTGTATAGCATTACAGCCGTTAAGCGAAAAGGGCATTTGTGAAATGAAAAGATTATATGTACGTCCTCAATTTCGTCAAGTTGGGTTGGGCGACTTGCTGGTGCAGGCACTACTGGCAGCAGCAAAAGAAAAAGGATACAACAAAATGGTACTGGATACGTTAGAAAGACTGCAACCGGCCATTAGACTATATGTAAAACATGGATTTGAAAATACATCAGCGTATTATAAAAATCCTTTACCAAATGTTGTATATATGCAGAAGGTGTTGTAGCACCAACAACATCTCCTATTATCAATTCTGCAAATACCCTTCTATAAACGTCAAACCTTTTTCACACACTCTTCTATGACTCTTGAGAAATTTTCATGCTCAAGCTTGTGAATTTTTTGCGCTAAAGTATCAGGCGTATCATCGGACAATATAGGGCATGAAGCCTGAAATATAATATCACCGTTGTCATAATGCTCATCGACATAATGAATGGTGATACCACTTTCTTTTTCACCAGCGGCTATTACGGCCTGATGTACTTTTGAGCCGTACATTCCTTTTCCACCAAATTTTGGCAATAACGCCGGATGAATATTAATAATTTTATTGCGATAAGCATTAATCAAATTTTGCGGTATTTTCCAAAGAAAGCCTGCAAGCACAATAAAATCAATACCACTATGTTTTAATTCATCCACATAACCGTTGCCTCTAAAAAATTGCTCTTTATCGACAATCAAAACAGGAATATGAGCTTTTGCGGCAATATCAAGAACGCCGGCTTCAGGTTTATTACATACTACAAGGCCTACACTTATTTGATTATTGTTTCCAAAATGCTCAATAATTTTTTTGGCATTACTGCCCGCTCCAGATGCAAATATTGCAATTTTTGTAAAACCGATATTTTTCTCTTGTGAGTTTGTTCTGGTTTGCATAATGTAAAGATGTAGCAAATTTTTGAGTGAGAAAAAGCCTTGCTTTAGAGGTACTTAAATAACAAGAATCTGGTTACAAAATAATGACAATCACTATATCAATTTTTACCGAATCTCTTGAAACCCGCACCAGATAAGGAAAAATTTTTTTTTTGCATGTTGATAATATGTCAATATCGTGCCCTATTTTTGCACCCATTCCCGGAGATTTTTCCACATCAAAGCACAACTTTTTGTGTATATGATTCAGCATAGACGAGTAGCAAAAACATTAGTTAGTTTAGTATTAGTTATTTTTTCTTCATTTGGTAATAAAATATCTGCCCAGGCAAACGGCCAGGCTTTATTCTCTGCAAATTGTGCCTCATGCCATGCGGTACATAAAGATCTGACAGGTCCTGCTCTTGCTGGCGTAGAAGAGCGGTGGGGTGGAGATAAAAAGAAATTGCATGCGTGGATACATAACAACCAGGCATTTCTGAAGACAGGTGATAAATACGCCAATGAGTTGTATTTAAAATACAACAAAACGCAAATGAACCTGTTTCCAAATCTTACGGATGCAGAAATAGACGCCATTCTCGCTTATGTAAAATCTGTTCCTGCACCAGGAGCGGCTGCAGGAGGTGGAGCTGCTGAAGCTGCATCAAGTACTGAGGGTGGAGATAACACATTGCTTTTTGGCATTCTTACGTTAATCCTCGCTGTAGTTGCTTTGATACTGTTACAGGTAAACAGCAATTTAAAGAAACTATCTGACCAGAAAGAAGGACAGCCTGCTTTGGAACCAGTTCCTTTTTGGAGAAACAAAGCTTACATAGCGCTTCTATCTATATTACTATTTTGCATCGGTGGTTACCTGACGGTGACAGGAGCTATTGGGCTAGGACGTACCAAAGGGTACCATCCTGAGCAACCTATTTATTACTCGCACAAAGTACACGCGGGTACAAACCAGATAAGTTGCCTATACTGCCATGGTGGTGCGCAGGATAGCAAGCATGCAAATATTCCTTCAGTAAACATTTGTATGAATTGCCACATGGCTATTAATGAATATACCGGTAAGGATAAGATTTATAGAGAAGACGGAACAGAGGTTGATGGAAGTGCCGAGATAAAGAAGTTATATAAATACGCTGGTTTTGATCCTGCTGTTTCCAAAGTTTGGGATCCTAATAAAGCAAAACCTATTGAATGGACAAGGGTTCATAATCTTCCTGACCATGTTTACTTCAACCACTCTCAGCACGTTAAAGCAGGTAAAGTACAATGTCAGACCTGTCATGGTGAAGTTCAGAAAATGGATGTAGCCTATCAATTTGCAGAATTAAGTATGGGATGGTGTATCAACTGCCATCGTACAACGCAAGTTCAATTTAAAGACAATGGATTTTATAGCATATATCAGAAGTTCCATGACGACCTTAAAAATGGTAGAATAGATAGCACGAAAGGTATTACAGTTGAGAAGATTGGAGGAACAGAGTGCCAGAAATGTCACTATTAATATTTGCTATCGACTCTTGAAGTAGAAGTATAGGTGATACAATAAAAGAATTAGAAGAATTAAAAAATAATGTAGAAAAGGTGGTACTGACAACCGTCAACTGCCAACTGTCAACTTAAATAAATTATGGAGCAAAAAAAGTACTGGCAAAGTTTTGGAGAGCTGAACAAAACAAACGCTTACAAATCCGCTGCTCAAGACGAGTTCCAGGAAGAATTGCCGTTTGAGGCTGATGACAAAGGTTTATTAGAAGTTAAGACTCCCCGCCGGGATTTTTTAAAATATTTGGGGTTCAGCACAGCAGCAGCTGCTGTGGCGGCTAGTTGCGAAGTTCCCGTTAAAAAAGCTATTCCATTTGTAAACAAACCCGAAGATATTGTACCAGGGGTTGCTAATTATTATGCAACCACGTTTGTGCAGGATGGTGAGGTTACACCTGCTATTGCTAAGGTTAGAGACGGCAGGCCTATAAAAATAGAAGGGAATGAATTATCACCTGTAACAATTGGTGGTACATCTCCAAGAATGCAAGCTTCAGTACTTGATTTGTATGATACAAGCCGCTTGCCTTATCCTATGGCAAACGGTAAAGAAGTGAGCACTTTTGATGCTTTTGATAAATTGGTTGCCGCTGACTTCGCCAGAATTGGAAATGCGCCGGTCGTATTACTTACTAGTTCTGTTACTTCTCCTACCACCAGGTTGGTTATTGATCAGTTTTTAGCTAAGTATCCAGGTAGCCGTCATGTTACGTATGACGCTGTTAGTTGCAGCGGTATGTTGCTGTCAAATGAAGCTACTTATGGTAAGCGGGCTATCCCTTCTTTGAATCTGGCTGCTGCTGAGGTGATAGTAAGTTTAAGCTCAGATTTTTTGGCTTCCGGAGTAAATCCTGTTGAAATGAACAGGCAATACGGAATTGGAAGGAAGCTGAATATGAAGAATCCGACAATGAGTCGCCATATTCAGTTCGAAAGTATGATGAGCATGACCGGAGCGAATGCAGATGAAAGATATCATCACCGCCCATCTGATACAGGCGCTGTCGCTCTCGCGTTGTATGCGGCGTTAGGTGGCGCTGTTACTGCTCCTAAATTAGATACAGCTTTGCAACAGGCAGTACAGAAAACAGCAGCAACTTTGTCAAAAAATAAAGGAGCTGGAATTGTTTTGGCTGGCAGCAATGATCCGAATATCCAAATTATCATAAATGGTATTAATGAGCTTATAGGAGCAAATGGAACAACTATAAGCTGGTCTTCCACCTATAACACGAAACAAGGCATTGATGCAGAAATGTTTAAGCTGGTAGATGATATGAATGCGGGAACAATAGGCGCATTGTTGATTCACGAAGCGAACCCTGCTTACAACTACTACGATAGCAAACGTTTTATAGATGGTTTAAAGAAAGTGAAATTCGCTGTGTCATTTAACACAAAAATGGATGAGACAAGCGAATTGTGTAAATATGTTATTCCTGATCATAACTACCTTGAAAGCTGGGGAGATGCAGAACCTAAAACAGGTTACGTTTCTTTAATTCAGCCTACAATAAGTCCTTTATTTAAAACAAGGCAATGGCAGGATAGCTTGTTGAAATGGAGCTCTGCTCCCACTGATTATCTTGCTTTCTTGAAGCAATACTGGATTGGAAAATTGGGAAGTGAAGCTAATTGGGACAAAGCCCTTCAGGATGGAGTTATACATGGAGGCGTAAGCACCAGGACAGTTCTTACCAGTCAAACATCCAGTTCTCCTGATACAGCCAGAAGTGCAAATGCTCCCATTATTGATTTAAATGTAGGAGGAGGAAAAACAAGTTTTAACAACGGCCCTATTGCACAGGCTGCAGCAGCTATAGGTTCAGCGAAAAAAGGTGGTAACACAGAACTTGTACTTTACCAAAAGGTGACAATTGGTGCAGGACAACAGGCGAACAATCCATGGTTGCACGAAGCTCCAGATCCTATCACAAAAGCTACATGGGATAATTATGCAATTATTTCCCCCGCTTTAGCCAAAAGCCTTTTCAATATAGACCTTCAGAAAAAGGGCGATTCAGATGATTATGAAGTTCATCCTGAAAAGGAAGTGGTAAGAATCACAGTTAATGGAAAAGTACTTGAACTACCTGTTATCATTGTTCCTGGTACTAACCCTAATACAATTGCTGTTGCTTTAGGCTATGGACGTGGTGCTGACGCTGCTTCAGACGGAGATGATGAAGATAAAAGAAAAGTTCAAATAGATAAAGCCCGTACAAACATCGGTAAGGCGGGTGGTGCAACAGGAAAAAATGCGTTTCCATTTGTCCAGTTTAATGGAGTCACAAGAGATTATTTTGTTCCTTCAGTTAATGTTGCGGCTGCTGGTTATAAATATAAAGTGGCTCAAACTCAGACACATCAAACGTACGAAGATCGTACAGAAGTGGTTTTAGAAACGACTCTTGCAACGTTACGGAAAGAGCCAGAGATGTTTCTTGAGAGAAGAGAGGAATTGCATAAGGATTTTGCGCCAAAGACCAACAATTATGAAAGAGATGCGACATTATATCCGTTATTCCCTAAGCCGGGGATTAAATGGGGCATGAGTGTTGACCTGAATAGCTGTACGGGATGTCAGGCTTGTGTGGTAGCGTGTATAGCAGAAAATAATGTGGCTGTTGTTGGTAAAAATGAAGTAGCGAGATTTCATGATATGCATTGGTTGAGAATTGATCGCTATTTTAGCGGTGATCTTGAAAATCCTAATGTCATATTTCAACCGATGCTTTGCCAGCACTGCGATAATGCTCCTTGCGAAAACGTTTGTCCTGTGGCCGCAACTATGCACAGTAGTGAAGGTTTGAACCAGATGGCATACAATCGTTGTATTGGTACTAGGTATTGTGCCAATAACTGTCCTTACAAAGTTCGGAGATTTAACTGGGCTGATTATATGGGAGCAGATAGTTTCCCTGATAACCAAAAGGAAGTATTAAGTGACGCTTCTTTAATAATGAATGATGATTTAACCCGTATGGTATTAAATCCTGATGTTACTGTTCGCTCACGTGGGGTAATGGAAAAATGTTCTTTCTGTGTACAAAGATTACAGGATGGTAAATTAAAAGCTAAGAAGGAAAGCCGTCCATTAAAATCAGGAGAAAACGGGGAGTTTGATGTGAAAACTGCCTGTCAACAAGCCTGCCCTACAGATGCTATTGTTTTTGGTAATGTAAATAATAAACAAAGTGCGGTTTATCAGCACCGCGAAAATAACCAGGACAGGTTGTTCTATGTTATTGAAATGATACATACACTTCCTAATGTAAGTTATCTTGCTAAGGTTAGAAATAATGACACTATCCTAAAGCCGGAAGAAGGAGAAACACAGGAAACAATTGGCGGAAAACAAGGTAAAAAAGAAGAGCAAGAGGAAGGTCAGGGGCAGCCTGTGAATAAATAAAACCGGCGAATAAGAAGTTAGACTAAAGAATGATATAAAAAGGCTCGGAAGGTTAAATAGTTGATTAATAGCCTAGGTCAAAAGATTAAATAAATTATTTAAAATCAGCTGGTAGCTGATTCTAAACTAAACCAGATGCATTTAAAGTACGAATCACAAATCAGGGAACCATTGGTAGATGGGAACAAAGATTACCACCAGGTTACAGAAGACATAATTCGTCCTATTGAGGTAAAGCCGGGGCGATTGTGGTATGTGGGCTTCTTTATTTCTGTGGCAATGCTTTTATTTGGAGTTTACAGTCTTTATCGTGAAGTGACGTACGGCGTGGGGCAATGGAATTTGAACAAGACTGTAGGCTGGGGTTGGGATATTACTAACTTCGTATGGTGGGTGGGTATTGGTCACGCCGGTACTTTGATTTCCGCAATCCTTCTACTTTTTAGGCAGGGATGGAGAACAGGTGTGAACAGGGCAGCGGAAGCTATGACGATTTTTGCCGTTATGTGTGCTGGTCAGTTCCCTATATTTCATATGGGCCGTGTTTGGTTGGCATTCTTTATTTTGCCTTACCCAAATACTCGTGGTCCGGTTTGGGTGAACTTTGATTCTCCTTTGCTGTGGGACGTGTTCGCGATTTCAACATATTTTACAGTGTCATTGTTATTTTGGTATTCAGGACTTATACCGGATTTAGCTTCTGTGCGTGACCGCGCAAAAACAAAATTGCGTAAACTGCTTTACGGTATTGTATCATTTGGATGGACAGGAAGTACAAAACATTGGCAAAGACACGAAGCATTGTCTTTAGTATTAGCAGGTTTGGCAACTCCTCTGGTATTGTCTGTACACACAATTGTATCGTTTGACTTTGCGACTTCTGTAATTCCAGGTTGGCATACTACAATTTTTCCGCCTTATTTCGTGGCTGGTGCTATTTTTTCTGGTTTTGCAATGGTGCAGACACTTTTAATAGTGGTAAGGAAAGTTTTGAACCTTCAAGAGTATATAACATTGGGCCATATAGAAGCGATGAACAAAGTAATCGTGTTGACAGGCTCTATTGTTGGCTGCGCTTATCTTACTGAGTTATTTATGGCATGGTATAGTAAAAATGATTATGAAGGATACGCATTCTTTTATAGTCGTGCGAATATTTTAAGTCCATATGGTTGGGCCTATTGGGGAATGATGTTTTGCAATGTGGTATCTCCCCAGGTATTTTGGTTCAGAAAACTGAGACGTAATATCGCATTTACTTTCTTTATGAGCGTGATAGTGAACATAGGAATGTGGTTTGAACGTTTTGTAATTATTGTTACTTCAATATATAGGGATTACTTACCAAGTAGTTGGAGTTACTACTACAGTCCTTCTATATGGGAGATCGGTTTTTATGTAGGAACATTTGGTCTATTCTTTACCTGCTTCTTCCTTTTTGCGAAATACTTCCCAACTATCGCAGTTGCTGAGATTAAGTATGTCTTAAAAACATCCGGCGAAAGTCAGAAAGAGAAAATGGACAAGGTCGAAGATCAGCAAGTGGAAGAGTTTGCGCATGAGTATGCTCATTAATTCAAATTTGCCTTGGTAGAATAAGGGTGAATTGTAAATAAATAAAAGACTGTTGTAAGGCTGACGGCCGACAGTTTAAAGCTAAAAAACTATGGCACTAAAAAGATATGTAGTTGCATGTTTTGACGATGAAGAGGTTTTATTTCCTGCTGTTAAAAGGGTTAGAAATGCAGGTTATAAAATTCAGGATGTTTATACTCCATTTCCTGTACATGGTCTCGACCATGCTTTAGGTATGAGAGAAACAAGCCTTCATACTGCCGGATTTATTTATGGCATTACCGGAACTACTACGGCACTCTCTTGTATGGGGTGGATATTTACCCAGGATTGGCCCATGAACATTGGTGGTAAACCGAATTTTCCTTTGCCTGCTTTTATACCTATTACATTTGAGCTTACTGTATTGTTTTCTGCTGTAGGAATGTTTTATACATTCTGTTATTTATGCCAGTTAGCCCCATTTGTAAAAAAGCATCATTTTCACCCTCGCGCTACAGATGATCTTTTTGTAATGGCTATAGAGTGTACCGACAGAACAAATGTAGAAGACCTAAAGGCTTTCGTGTCCAATGCAGGAGCAGTCGAAGTTGATTACCAGGTTGCCGAGTCTGGCTGGTGGTTTGGCAGGTACGACAAACAGCAGGATTTATATGCAGAACCGCATTCTATCGGATATTAGAATTTTTAAGAATAACACAAAATGAAGAAATTAGCAATAATAATATTTTCTGCCTTTTCAGCACTTTTAGTGATTAGTTGTGGTAACGATCACAGCAAGCCCGGAAGAGTTTATATGCCTGATATGGCTTACAGTCGTGCTTATGAGACATATGCTGACCATTCTAATTTATCGGCCAAGGCTATTAACTACAATAACCGCCCTGTGGTAGGGACGGTAAGCCGTGGGGAAGAACTACCTTATCATTTGCCAAATGACAGCACCGGATATGCGCAAAGTGCATCAGTTGTTGATCCTCTTCCTAAATTAAATGGGGCAGAGATGACAGAAGCAGAAAGACTTTTTTTAATTAATTGTGCTATTTGTCATGGTCCTGCATTAGATGGGAATGGTCCATTGTATAAGGGCGGTAATGGTCCTTTTGCAGCGAAACCTGCGGTGTTAGTTGGCGATCCTAAGATTGAGGGTTTGCCTGAAGGCACACTTTATCATGTAATGACTTATGGTAAAAACCTTATGGGAAGCTATGCTTCTCAGTTAGATCGTAAGCAGCGTTGGATGGTGGCTCAATATATAAAAATGAAACAACAGTCTGCTAAAGGTGGAAATGAATCCAGCACTGGAGCATCTGACAGCACAAGCACTACAGGCAAGGCTGCGGCTGCCCCTGGAACAGCAAAATAGTAATTAAGGAAATAAACTGTAAGTAAGCAAAAAATAGTAAAATGGCATCTATCTCAGAGCAATTTGAAACAACAGGAAAAATGAGAACCTGGTCAATGGGATTAATTGGCGTGGGTCTACTCGCTTTCATTATCGGATTTATAACAAAGGGTTTGAGCAGTGATGAACAGCAGCAGGCCATATTTTGGGGAACTTTATTATACAACAGTGTATTTTTCTTATTGATCTGTAATGCCAGCATGTTTTTTATTTGTGTTACTACTCTGGCACATGGCGGTTGGCAGGTAGTATTTCGACGGGTGCCGGAAGCTATCTCTGCCGTGGTTCCTATTTTTGGAGTCATAGCTATGTTTATTATGTTTTATATTGTTTTTGGTCTAAATCATGGCGGTCATAATCCTATTTATCATTGGGTTAATCCAGAGGGAGATAAAATTCTTGAAAAGAAAAGTGGATTTTTGAACCCGGTTTTCTTTGTTGTATGGACTATCCTGTCTATAGGTTTGTGGAGTTACTTGGGTATGAGAATGAGATCTTTATCTCGCGAAAGTGATGAGTCTCCGATGAATCTTGACCAAAGTAAAAAGTGGGTGTGGAAAAACACCGTTACTGCTTCGTTGTTTACTGTTTGGTTCGGTTTAACAGTAGGTTCAACCACTCCCTGGTTTTGGTTGATGAGCATCGATTCGCACTGGTATAGTACCATGTTCAGTTGGTATACTTTTGCAAGTGCTTTTGTATCAGGTATTGCATTGATTACAATATTCGTTATTTATCTAAAAAACAGGGGCTATCTTGAGTATACTAACGATGAACACCTGCATGATCTTGGTAAATTTATGTTTGCCTTTTCAATATTCTGGACTTACTTATGGTTTAGCCAGTACATGCTGATTTGGTATTCTAATCAGCCGGAAGAAACTGCTTATTTTCAACCACGAACAAACCATGGAGTGTGGAAGGGGATTTTTTATCTTAATCTTGTAATAAACTTTGTTTGTCCTCTATTGATCTTAATGACCAAAAGTTCTAAAAGAAATTATACGTTGATGACTTTTATGGCAATTCTTATCCTTTTTGGTCATTGGCTAGATTTTAATCAGATGGTAATGGCAAGTATTTCAAGAGACCAGGTAACATTAAGTTTGCTCGATTTTGGAATAATGGCCTTGTATGCAGGTATGATCATCTTCTTTGTTGGAAGAGCTTTAGCAAAAGTTCCTTTGGTTGCTAAAAATAATCCTTTCTTAAAAGAAAGTATTATCCATCATACTTAATTTTGTACCAGATTTTTTTATAGAATAGAAAATATTAGAAGCAATCATGTCAACATACTTTGTTATCGCGGTCATAGTTTTAGTGTTTGTGGTCATCTTTCAGATTGCCAAAGCAAGTGAGTATGTATCTATACTAAAGGGAGAGGAAAGTTCAAGAAAGCAGAACAATAAGATTAATGGTTTTTTAATGATTATTTTTCTTGTGTTAGGGTTAATTGGCGTTTATTATTGTCATCATATTCTTGGAGGAAGGGTTCTTGGTGAGAGTGGATCAAAAGAAGGCGAAAAGGTGGACGAGATGCTGCACATTACCCTGGTGATAACGGGGATCGTTTTTTTGATAACTCAGATTTTATTGTTCACATTTGCTTATAAGTTTCAGGAGAAAGAAAACAGGAAAGCTTTCTTTTTTCCTCACAATAATACGATGGAGGTTGTTTGGACAGTTGTTCCGGCCATTGTTCTTTCAGTTCTTGTGGTTATCGGTCTACGAAATTGGTTCATTTTTACCGGTGATGCTCCGAAGAACGCTCTTGTCGTTGAAGTTACCGGTAGACAATTTGGTTGGATATTCCGATATCCAGGAAAAGATAAAGAATTTGGTAAAAAGTATTTTAGAAATATTGATCCTTCAACAAATTCCTTAGGTCTTGTTTGGGCAGATAACAAAGAGTTTAATCAGAAGGCTGATCCCGCTGCATATGATGATATTGTACAGGAACAAACAATGTATGTAATTAAAAACAAACCTGTGAAGTTGATCATAGGCTCTAGAGACGTTATACATGACGTAGGTCTTCCGCACTTTAGAATGAAGATGGATGCAGTGCCTGGTATTCCAACGACTTTATGGTTTACTCCAAAGTATACTACTGCAGAAATGAGGGAAAAAACCGGAAATGCAAATTTCCAGTATGAAATTAGTTGTGACCAGATGTGCGGAAATGGCCATTATTCGATGAAAGGAGTTATTGAGGTAGTTACAAGGGAAGAATATGATGCTTGGATGGCAAAGCAAAAACCTTACTATTATTCTGCTTTTCCTGACAAAGATCCTTCAGCTGCTCCGATGACAACGCCTTCTAAAGTTGATAGCGCAGCTCCTGTTAAAACAGCAAGTGCAAGTGCTGTTTTAGGCGGAAATCAAAATAAGTTAAAATAAGAGATGTTATAAAATATCCTATAAAGGATTAAGTAAATTTGATTGGTATGAGTAACGAACAGATTTTACATACAGGCGCTTCGGCCATTTTGGCCCATGATACCGATCATGGTGAGCATGCAGGACATCATCATCATGAAACTTTTATAACTAAGTATATTTTTAGCCAGGATCATAAGATGATTGCAAAGCAATTTCTTATTACCGGTATGATATGGGCAGTTATAGGTGGTTTAATGTCGGTACTTTTCCGTATTCAGCTTGCATATCCTGACACAAGCTTTCCTTTTCTTGAGACGCTTCTTGGCAATAAATGGGCGAAAGGAGGACATATTTCAGCTGATGCATATTATGCTCTTGTAACAACTCACGGAACTGTGATGGTGTTTTTTGTGTTAACTGCTGGATTAAGTGGAACCTTTTCTAACTTTCTTATTCCCTTGCAGGTTGGGGCTCGTGATATGGCTTCACCGTTTATGAATATGTTGAGCTATTGGTTCTTCTTCATTTCAGGTGTGATAATGATGTCATCGCTTTTTGTGGAGAATGGTCCCTTTAGCGGGGGATGGACAGCTTACCCACCTTTAAGCGCTCTTGGTTCAGCCTCGCCGGGCTCTAAAACAGGAATGGACCTGTGGCTGATAAGTATGGCTCTTTTTGTGGTGTCGCAGTTATTGGGCGGGCTTAACTATATTGCCACTATACTTAATATGAGAACAAAGGGAATGAGCATGACTCGTCTTCCTTTGACCATTTGGGCTTTCTTTTTTACCGCAGTTTTAGGAGTTTTATCCTTTCCTGTACTTTTATCAGGCTTCATCCTTCTTATTTTTGATAGAAATTTTGGAACAAGTTTTTACTTGAGTGATATTTTCGTAAATGGTGTTGGCGCCCTTCCTAACGAAGGTGGAAGTGCAATTTTATACCAGCACTTGTTTTGGTTCTTGGGGCATCCGGAGGTTTATATTATCATTCTACCGGGTATGGGTATGGTATCTGAGATTTTAAGTACAAATTCCCGTAAACCTATTTTTGGGTACATGGCTATGGTCGGCTCCTTGTTTGCTATTGCTGTATTAGCTTTTCTTGTTTGGGCCCATCATATGTTCGTTTCGGGCATGAATCCTTTCCTTGGATCTTTCTTTGTATTACTTACATTACTCATTGCTGTTCCATCAGCTATAAAAGTGTTTAATTGGTTAACGACTTTATGGAGAGGTAATATACGTTTCACCCCTGCCATGCTTTACTCTATAGGATTTGTGAGTATGTTTATCTCAGGAGGACTAACGGGCATTTGGCTTGGTAATTCTGCCTTAGATATCCACCTTCACGATACCTATTTCATTATTGCTCACTTCCATCTTGTAATGGGGGTTGCGGGTATATTTGGTATGTACGCCGGTATTTATCATTGGTTCCCCAAAATGTTCGGACGATATATGAACAATACACTTGCATACATACATTTTTGGGTGACCCTCACAGGTGCATACCTGATATTCTGGCCAATGCATTATGAAGGCCTTGCGGGTATGCCTCGAAGGTATTATGATTATACAAACTGGGAGAGTTTTAAAATGTTTGCTGGTTTAAATCTGTTTATAACTATCGTTGCAATTATCGTTTTTGCTGTTCAGCTTTTATTTCTTTTCAATTTCTTCTATTCCATTTTTAAAGGAAGAAAAGTGACTTCTCAAAACCCCTGGGGTTCTACTACTTTAGAATGGACTACACCTATTCATCCGGGACACGGAAATTGGATTGGTGAAATACCAGAAGTTTATCGTTGGCCGTATGACTATGGTAAAGACGGTAAAGACTTTATAGCTCAGACAACACCGATAGGGGCAGAAGAAACTGTAACTCATTAAAAAATATCTGCTAAAATGATAGAGCAGAAAATAATAATAAAAATGCCCTGAGTTTTCAGGGCATTGGTTTTACTAAAATGTAGGTTGAGGTTATGATGAGCACTGTACAAGAGATATCAGCAAGCTATCGTTTTGCTGCCAAGGTGAAGGATTATTTTCAATTAATAAAGTTTACTTTAAGCTTTACCGTTGTTTTTTCCTGTGTTATATGTTATTTGTTAGCTCCAGGTATTACTTATAATTTAAAAATGGTAGTGCTGTTATTTGTTGCAGGAATGTTGGTTACAGGAGCAGCAAATGCTATAAACCAGGCGGTTGAAAAAGATACTGATGCCTTGATGAAAAGAACAGGAAAAAGGCCAGTAGCTAATGGTAGAATGAGTCAGCAGGAGGCTTACACTTTTGCTTTTTTAACGGGACTATTGGGTGTCTTGATGATGTGGCAGTTCTTCAATTTAGCCTCTGCGATTTTATCTGCTTTTAGTCTTTTTTTGTATGCATTTATCTATACCCCTCTTAAAAAGGTTAATTCTGTCGCAGTTTTAGTGGGCGCTTTTCCTGGTGCGTTGCCGTGCCTTATAGGGTGGGTAGCAGGTACAGGAGAATTTACCGCTGGCGGATGGATATTATTTGGAATACAATTTCTTTGGCAGTTTCCACATTTTTGGGCGATTGCTTGGGTGGCGCACAATGACTATAGTAAAGCAGGCTTTAAACTGTTGCCTGCTGATAAAGGGCCAACGAAATTTACTGCTATGCAGGCAGTAATGTATTCTTTAATGATGATTCCTTTCGGTATTTTTCCTTATTATGTTGGCATGTCAGGCGCCGTGAGTTTATGGATTGTGATGGCGTGTAATATTTTTATGGTTGTACAATGTGTGAGGTTGTATATAGAGATGGATGTAAAGTCAGCTAGAAGGGTTATGTTTAGCAGTTATATTTATTTACCAATTGTTTTGCTGGCTTTGCTGGTTGATAAAATAAATTGATTAAGTTACTATAAATAAAAAAGTCAAGAGATGATGGCAACTGTGAGTGAACAACAACGAAAAAGACTTCATCCACATAAATTTTCATTGTGGGTAGCGATGGCAAGTATCTTAATGATGTTTGCCGGTTTTACAAGTGCATATATTGTAAAAAGGAATGATAGTAATTGGTTACAATTTAGTCTTCCTCCTGTATTTTCATTTTCAACTGCGGTAATTTTAGCAAGCAGTCTTACTATGTACCTTGCAGGCAGGTCTTTTAAGGCGCGTAATATGGTGAGATATAGGATTTTGATTACTGTCACTGCAGTATTAGGAGTGTTATTTGTTGTACTTCAAACAATGGGCTTCAAGTACCTGCAGGAGCATGGAGTTAAGTTGATAGGAAGCGGAAGTAATCCTTCAGGGTCTTTCCTGGGAGTAATTACGGGGGTACACATGCTTCATGTAATTGGTGGAGTAATAGTATTAATTGTAATGTTTATAAGAGCCTTTAACAGACGCAGTAAAAATTACAGCTTAGTACCGATAGAAGTTGCTAGTACTTATTGGCATTTTGTCGATGCTATATGGATTTACCTCTTTATATTTTTTAATATTGTAAGCGGGTAATAAGCGGTGTAATAAACTTTAAAATGTGAGGACACAGCTAATATTGGAACAGGGGATTATGGTCAACTAAATTGGTTTTGAAATAAATAAAAAAATCAGTTTTTTTTAATGCCGTTTCAATATGCGCTAATAAATTTGCATACCAAACTTAAACAGAACACATGGAAACAACAGCAGTTGCAGCAGACACAAATTGGTGGAACGGGGGTAAAAGTCCTTTTAATGTAGAGTACGGGAAATTGATGATGTGGTATTTTTTGATGAGTGACTCTTTTACCTTTGGCGCTTTTCTTATTTCTTATGGTACGGTTAGATTTTCAAGTAATGGCTGGCCGAATCCCAATGAAGTATTCAGATCCTACCCAGGGTCAGGAGAAATTAACGCTCCTTTAGTGTTTGTAAGTATTATGACCTTTATTCTGATTATGAGTTCTGTAACAATGGTACTTGCTGTGCATGCTGGCCACGAGAGAGATAAAAAAGGTGTGATGACTTATCTTGCATGGACAATACTTGGCGGACTTGCATTTTTAAGTTGCCAGGCCTGGGAATGGAATCACTTGTTTCATGAAGGCGCATGGTGGGGTAGAAATCCTTTTCCTAATTCTGATGGTACTGCATCTTCAACCAATTTTACCAACTTCTTTTTTACCATCACCGGCTTCCACGGCTTTCATGTATTTTCAGGAGTCGTGATTAATATCATTATGCTAATTATGACGGCGATGGACACTTTTGAAAAGAAAGGCCATTACCTAATGATTGAAAAGGCTGGATTGTACTGGCATTTTGTAGACCTTGTATGGGTATTTGTATTTACGTGTTTTTATCTTCTTTAATATTAATATATAATTTAATTAAAACTTTTTTATGGAAAATACAGATATCGGGATAGTAAATGCGGTTCATGATAATCCCGGAGGAACTAAAGAAATCTGGAGAACGTTTTGGATATTATTGGGACTTACAATAGTTGAACTGATATTAGGTTATATACTTATTGGAGTTGAAAGCCACGGACTTCGTCTCGGTTTAAAAGGTGCCATTATTATTTTAATGTTAGCCAAAGCTTTTTATATAGTTGCTTATTTTATGCACCTTAAATCTGAGATAAGAAACCTTATTATGACAATATTAGTTCCCCTGGCGCTACTGATATGGGCTATCATTGCTTTTCTTTATGAAGGAAATTCTTATAGAAATAACAGGAATACATACGATCCTTATAAAAGAGAAAGGAGCCATATAATGTCTACGGATGTAAAAGCAGATGAAAAAGGTAAACCTCAAGAAAAGAGAACTGGTGCGATGGAATAAGTGTTATAATTTTTAGAAAAATAAAAACCTGAAGAAAACCATCGCTTTCCGGCGATGGTTTTCTTTTATAAATAAGAAAATGAATAGAAAAGCTGTAGCAGCCCTTTGTATTGCCCTTTTAATTCCTGTTATTTGTTATTATGTTTTAAAGGCAGCAAGTGACGAGGCTGTGGTAATGCCAAGAAGATTTTATGTTGATTCCGTGATAACAAAAACGGTGGATGGTAAAACTACCACTGATACCGTATGGCATAAGACTGAAAATATTACCTTAGTGAATCAATTGGGAGATACAGTAAGTCTGCATGATATTCAAAATAAGGTAATTGTGGCAGATTTCTTTTTTACCCGTTGTCCTTCCATTTGTCCTCTTCTTACAAAAAACATGGCTAAGCTTCAACAATCTTTTTCTCACTATAATGAAGGGAGAAAAGTAATAGATTCTTCCATTGTTAGGTTTCTTTCTTTTTCTATTGATCCTGAGCGCGATTCAGTTTTGGCCTTAAAGAAATATGCAGATAAGTTTGGAGTTGATCATGATAACTGGTGGATGCTAACGGGCAATAAAAAGACGATTTATGACTTCGCATTAAATGAATTAAAACTCGGGTTAGTAGATGGCGAAGGTGTTGATTCTTCGTTTATACACACACAAAAATTTGTTTTACTTGATAAAGATTATGTTGTCAGAGGATATTATAATGGCCTCGATACTACATCCCTTGCTGCCTTAGCAAAAGACATCGGTTTATTAATGCTGGAAAAAGACAGGAAGAAAAAATTTAATATTTTTCAGCCACAATAAGAAAGTTTATTTTAAATTATTTTATAATCAATGTTACAAGCTACTATACAAAAAAACGATAAAAGAGCATACTGGCTTATTGGCATTTTCTCTTTTGTTGTATTTATTGCCGTTGTCGCCCTCGGAAAATTTAAACTCGGCTTTCAACCAGGTTTTGATGTACACATCTTCGCTAAAATCAACGCTTTTGTAAATTGTGCTGTTGCCTTTTTACTTATAGCTGCACTTATTGCTGTAAAAAATCAAAAGTATATTTTACATAAGAATATCATGATAACGGCGATGTTGCTATCTGTTCTATTCCTTGTATCCTATATAGCTCACCATCTTCTCGCCGGTGAAGCAAGGTTTGGTGACCTCAACCATGATGGTATTTTAAGCGCCGACGAGAAATTGCAGGCAGGTGGGCTAAGGGTTTTTTATCTTTTGTTGCTTGCAACACATATTATTCTTGCAGCTGTTATACTGCCTTTCATTCTGTTTACTGCTTATCGGGCGCTTACTTCCGAGTGGCAGTTACATAAAAAGCTGGCAAAATATACGTGGCCTCTTTGGTTGTACGTCGCTCTTACAGGGCCTATTGTTTATTTTTTAATTAGGCCTTATTATTCGTAAGTTTTTAAATACTATAAACAGGTAAAAAGGTAAGTTGAGCAATATTGCGCAGAAATTGTTTGTTCCCGCGTCTCCATTTTGCAATGCAATCTATTCGCTTCTTACATTTTCTACAGGATATCTGTTATAAGAAAGCACAGCGTTTAAATAGTATCGAAAAGGCTATTTCCTTTAATTTAATTATTTAGAAATGATAAAAAAAGGAAATGATGAAGCTTTTGAAATGTAAGCTTAAGCAAAGTGAGTGCCATTCTATATTTGATGATGTGATAGTTTAGATTATAATTATTTTTCCAGCTGCAAAACCTTTATAGAAGAAGGATGTTTTGCATCATGATATATTTTTATAGTTGCAGGGGTAAAGTCTTTATCATTTGCAGTAGAGATATTCATAAATTTTTGAGGGTTTCTGTCAACGAGAGGAAACCAACTGCTTTGTATCTGAACCATTATTTTATGCCCTTTTTTAAAACAATGCGCAATATCATTTAGCTGATAATTTACTTTCGTTATTTTACCGGCAACAAAAGGTTCTGGTTTTGAAAAGCTATTTCTGAATTTGCCTCTCAAAACCTCTGCTCTCACCAGGCGTTGCATACCGGCTACATTTTCGCCATTTTCGTTTGCTTCGTCATCTGGCAATACGTCAATTAATTTTACAACGAAATCAGCATCTGTACCAGAAATGGAAACAAATAAATCTGCGGTGACAGGCCCCGTTAGGGTTACATCTCTTTGTAATACCGGGCTTTCATAGCTAAGCACATCTTTTCTTTGTGAAGCAAATCGCTGATCGGCGATCATATATTCATTGACGCGGCTCGCGCTTTTCGTATTTAAATAAGGAACAGGATCTGTAGGGTTGGAAGTGTATTGATCATATCCAGTAGAAGATGTTTTTTTTAAAAAAAAGTTTCTATTACTTCCTAACGTCCAGCTAACTGTTTTGGCGTTTTTAGGAGGCCATGCTGTATACTCTTTCCATTCATTGGTTCCTGTTTCGAATATGGTAGCCTCCGCGTGATTAAAGGTTCCTTTTTGCTGTAAGTAGTATGCAAAAAAATCATGCTCTATTTTTTGAAAATACTCGCTCGTATTTGAGCGAAAGTCATAAGTCCCAAAGTTACTCCACTTGCCGCTTGCCCAGGCACCGTGTGTCCATGGCCCCATTATGAGCCGATTATTATTTTTAGTGTTTTTTTGTTCTATTGTTTTGTAAGTATTCAAAGACCCAAATAAATCTTCAGCATCAAACCAGCCTCCTGCCACCAATACGGCAGGTTTTACATTTTGTAGATGTCGTCTAATGTCCCTTGCTTGCCAATAGCTGTCTTTTGTATTGTGCGTAAGATATTCATTCCAAATTTTGCTTTTATTATTAAAGCATAAGTCATTTGCATTTTTGATACTTCCCATTTGGAGATAATCAGCATAAGCATTACTGATAAATTGGGTGCAAAAAGCCGGATAGGATGTCCATGGGGAATCTCTTGGATAATCAAAATCATTCATAAAACTATAATTATCCATTAGGAAAAAAGCGCCCCTATGATACGCATCGTCACCTTCAAACTCGTCGGTAACGGGTGCCTGCGGCGACACGGCTTTCAAAGCGGGATGAGCGCCCGGAAGAGAGGCCGTGGCATAAAAGCCGGGATAAGATATTCCATAAATACCAACCTTTCCATTGTTATTACTGACGTTTTTAAGAAGCCATTCAATTGTATCGTAAGTGTCACTGCTTTCGTCTACATCTTTATTTGATCTTTTATGTTTGATGTACGGGGTCATTTCTTCAAACTTTCCTTCACTCATATATCTCCCTCTCACATCCTGGTACACATAAATGTAGGCCTCATTAGAAAATTGTTTGCTTGGCCCTAATTGAGATTTGTACCTAGTTTCTCCGTAGGGACTGCATGAGTAAGGCGTTCTTTCCATCAGTATCGGAAATTTTCCTGATACATTATGCGGAAAATAAATCGAAGTAAAAAGCTTTGTCCCATCCCTCATGGGGATCATTCTTTCTATCTTGGTAAAGCTGATTTTACCGGGCTTCGCCCAAGTCTGCAGAGATATGGGTAACAGCAATAAGAATGAGACAAAATATTTCATAATAAATAAAAGGAATTCCGTCGGTTATCGAAGTTGTATCATTCTGTGTAATGTAATATTAAGGCTTTGTCTCGCCTCACTAAAGTCTCATTCTTGTACTACATCCATACCTTTTTAGCTAACAAACGTTCCAACATCCATGCCCTCAACTACCTGTAGTAAAGTTCCCGGTGTATTCATATCAAAAACGATTATGGGAAGACCGTTTTCCTTACAGAGTGTAAAAGCAGTCATATCCATAACTTTAAGGTTTTTATTGATAACTTCAGCAAACGAAATTTTATCGTACCGTAAAGCTGTAGGGTCTAACTCAGGATCGGCGGTATAAATACCATCTACGCGTGTACCTTTTAAAATAACATCGGCTTTTATTTCTATTGCCCTTAATGAGCCTGCTGTATCTGTCGTGAAGTAAGGATTACCCGTACCTGCGCCAAAAATAACGACCCGTCCTTTTTCCAGGTGACGAATAGCTCGACGACGAATGTAAGGTTCAGCTATTCTTTCCATTACAATTGCGCTTTGTAATCTTGTAAATACACCAACTTTTTCCAGGGCAGCCTGTAATGCCATACCATTTATAACTGTAGCAAGCATACCCATGTAGTCACCGTGTGCTCTTTCTATACCGGTCTCAGCCTCATTCATTCCGCGATAAATGTTACCGCCACCAATTACAATAGCTACCTGTACACCTAATTCAACCACCTGTTTTATATCCACTGCGTATTGGGCGATAATTTGAGGGTCAAGGCCAAAACTTTTGTTTCCCATTAGAGATTCGCCGCTAAGCTTAAGTAGAATTCGTTTGTATTTCGGAAGCATGTAAAATTTATTTTTCAAGTGCAAAGAAAAAGAAAAGTAATGGTTGAAAAAACATTGTTGTTCTGTATAAGATCAATACGTAATACGAATACGTTTATTGTCTGTTTTAAAAGCGGCACTGTTAAATTTCAAAAATGCACCAAAAAGCATTATAGAAACCGGTGTACTCGCTTTTTAAAATGAATAGCTAACCTGTCTTCTTATATAAGTTTTAAAATTTTACATGGTTGCAGTCATGCTAATTTCAACGTTTACATCTTTAGGCAATCCTTTGACAGCTACAGTTTCTCTCGCAGGATAATCTGCTGAAAAATAAGAGCCATACACTTCGTTGACTTTAGAAAAGAGAGACATATCTTTTAAAAAAATTGTTGTCTTAACTACATGATTGAAATTAATCCCCGCTTCCTGAAGTATTTCAAATAAGTTACGCATTACCTGGTGCGTTTCTGTAGCTATATCGCCACTGATAACTTCATTTGTGGTCGGGTTAATAGCTATCTGTCCACTTATAAAAATCATATTATTGCTTATAACAGCCTGGTTATAAGGACCAATAGGTGCGGGAGCCAGCGCCGTATTAATTATTTTTTTGTTCATGGGTATGGTATAAATGAATTTCAGAATTTTGCTTCATTTGCAAACCTAATTTGCATTTGATAAACAAAACACATTATTTATCAAATCGTTACTGAGGAACACAGAATAGATTACCTGAAAGAGGGTTTTAAAAAATTAGCACCATTCTTGTTAAAAGGAATTAAATCGCTGGAAAATAATTTCTTTGCATACTTAATTAATATTAATAATCGTTATATTAGTAATATTTGTTTTAAAGCTACCTGTTTTGCCACTACTCTTAAATATCGATACAGCAACTGAAATTGCATCAGTGAGTGTAACCCGCAATGGATTACCGCTGGCCTTTTTAAAAAATGAATATCAAAAAGAACATGCGTCCTTTGTTCATACAGCCGTTGCTACACTACTACAGAAGACCGGATACCAACTAAAAGAATTTGATGCCTTTGCAGTTACTTCAGGCCCTGGCAGCTACACAGGTTTAAGAGTGGGAATGGCTACTGCTAAAGGTTTTTGTTACGCATTTTCAAAACCGCTTATTGCAATAAATACCTTAGAAGTGATGACAAAGGCAGCTTTAGATTCAATGGGTAGCTTAGAACAAGATTCATTGTTTTGCCCCATGATCGATGCGCGCCGTATGGAGGTGTTTACTGCTATTTATAATTCAGATTTTGATCAAATACTTTCTCCTCGGCCATTGATATTAGAGGAAAAAGTTTTTAACAGTTATATGAAAGATAGGAAAATATTGTTTTTTGGAAGTGGAAGTTTAAAGTTTATGCAAATAGAAACAAATCCGAACAGTGTATTTGCTGATATATCTTATGATGCCCGGCACCTTGGTCATCTTGCTGAAATAGCTTTTCATAAAAAGAATTTTTCTAACATATCTTATAGTGAGCCAACTTATTTTAAAGATTTTCACTCTATAACTAAAAGTAGTTATTAAGAAAATTTTGCTATTATATTAATTTTAAAAATTTATTTATTATAAAATTAAATATTGTATATATATTTGATGTTTGATTTGTTTTTTAAACCCCCCAATGTCTATTTATGGTAACAGCAACTCAGAGTATTACTATTTCTAATAAGGAGAATAGTAACTCTATTAAATTGGATTTTTTACATTTGAAAAAAGCAGCTTTAGTGTTGAGAGCTATGAACCACAAACTTCGTCAGCAGATGATAAAATTGCTTGACGAAAGTGAAAGAATGACGGTGACAGAGATTTATGTGAAGTTGAGATTAGAACAATCGGTAGCGTCGCAACATCTTGCCATCCTTCGCCGTGCCGGAATTGTTATAACTCAGCGTGATGGGAAGTTCATCTATTATGCCATTAATTATGAAAGAGTAGCTGAAGTAAACCAGTTTGTAGAAGATCTTGTAGCGTAAGGTTATAGTTTAATTTTTGAAAAGGATGTTCTTTTGGGCATCCTTTTGTATTTTCTATAAACCTTAACCTTGGGCAAAGGCTGTACCTCTTCGTTCTCCTTATTTTTGTAAAAATCAACGTATATGTTTAAAAACAATTTATACTGCTGATTGGTTAAACAAAAAAACTAATAAATAAAGATATTTTAGAATGCATTCAGTTTTAGAAAATGGTCTGACAGCATTATCTGTTGAAGAATTTAAAAATAAAATAGATAGAGATGCGGTTATACTAGATACGCGTAAAAGCTCAGAATTTACCACAGGTTTTATACCGGGTTCAATATCTATTGGTTTAGAAGGAAAGTTTGCTGATTGGGCGGGAACCATCTTGCCTTTTGATAAACCGTTAATATTAGTTACAGAAAATGGAAAGGAAAAAGAAACAGTAACTTCATTGTCAGAGGCAGGCTTCGCACAAATAGCAGGATACCTGCGGGGAGGTTTTGAATCATGGAAGCAGGTCGGGGAGAAAACGGATTTAATAATAGATGTGGAGACGGATGAACTTGCAATGGATATTCCTTTTGACGAAAGATTAATTGTGGTAGATGTAAGGAAGGAAGTAGAATTTGCAGATGGTCACGTAAAGGATGCTGTTAATATTCCATTGGCCAATATGGCCGATCCAGCGAGCATGGCAAATATAGAAGATACAGATAACTTATACTTACATTCAGGTTATGGCTATCGTAGTACAATTGCAGCTTCACTTCTTAAGCGACAGGGAATTCATAACCTTAGAAACGTACTTGGCGGCTGGGAAAAAATAAAAAATGAGCCGGGAATTGATACAGAAAAAGATGCTTCTGTATTGAATTAATACTTGCATGCGCAATAAGATGCAATAAAACATGGTCAACTTATAAGAAGCTTACAGCAAGTTTTATTTTTAACATCACTCATGCTGTCTTCCTTTTATCCGGTCACTCCTCCATGCATTGTTTAGCGTTTCGAATTCTTTCATATCTTCTTCTGTAAAGGCTGTTTTTTTCAGGTTTTTCAAATCTGGTTGCCCCGCATTTACCCATGCAGTGTACCAAAAAGAGGCAACGGAAGCAATGGCCACGCGCATACGTCGCTCGACCATTCCATTAAGCATATGATTGTACGCGATTGTAAATGCTGAGGAATATTGACGAACAATTTTTCCACTCCTTTCCTCAAACGAATATTTTCTGTCGGCAGGAAATTGTTTTGTCAATCCTGCTTCATCTTTCAATACTGTGTCTGATGCTGCACCACTTTCCCTCACTCTATCCCAAACATATTTCGGTATGTCAGAAATGTATGTTGCTTTCCCAATCATAAAATCAAACTCTTTTTCTGCCAGCAACTCAGGAACCCTGCTTTCCCAAAATCCATGTATTCCTTTTTGATTGGTCTGCTGTCCGTCGTGGTTTGAATTTGAATGTAATGGTACGTGAGAGTCTGCAATATAATGGCCAAGTTCTGCTGATAGCTTTAAAATTTTTGCAGCGTTTTTTTCTTTGAATGCATTTGTAAGGCGTTGTTGCATTATCACGATCCACCATGGCACAATTCCATTCGCTATAACTGTGTCTTCTGAATATTTTTTTACAGCATCCGAAAATCCTTCAGGTACTTCAGTCCAGGGATAACGTCCATACCGGTCAATATCAATATAATGCTTTGGAGCTTCTGTCGCAACGGCATATCTTCTCTTATCAGGGTCAACTGCATGATCACTTATAAACTGAATGTTCGGCTTGTATAAAACCATCATTTCCGGTGGCAGCAAAAACACGGCAAAATAGTTAATCCGCTGATGGGCATAAAAGCCCCAGCAAAAACTTTGTTTGTATAAAGTACAGAATATAATACACAAAATAAGTTT
The DNA here is from genome assembly GCF_000374045.1 of Segetibacter koreensis DSM 18137. GTDB lineage: Bacteria > Bacteroidota > Bacteroidia > Chitinophagales > Chitinophagaceae > Segetibacter > Segetibacter koreensis. The sequence goes on from NZ_KB893319.1 coordinate 25,148, forward strand.
TTTCATGAAACAGGTTAGCTGATCTGGGCAACGCCACCACTTAAAGCAAACTTCATAGCTTCGGTTGAAGATACATCTGTTAAAAATTTTACTTTTTCCACCGGTACTATATATACAATTCCACTTACTGCATATGAGTGAGGTACATATACAACTACATGATCTTTTAGTCCCAGTCTTGTTCCGTCATCCTGTGTCATAAAACCCATTCTCCATACATCAGGGGCGTCTACACTAACAAGAACAGGCTTATCAAATTTTCTTTTTTCGCCGGCAAAGGCTTCTAAAAAATCTTTTACCGAAGTGTAAATAAATCTTATCCCCGGCGTTCTCTCCAGTACATGTCCAAAAAATTCGACCACTTTTCCTACTATGTACGATGAAGAAATCCACCCGGTAAGAACTATTATAACAACAATAACCACAAAGCCTACTCCTGGTATTTTGTGTATATTACCATCGGCATCAGGTTTATACAAAACGGGAAACAGGGAATGAATAAAGTTTGGAAGAATATTGTCTATATAATTAAAAAGAGAAAAAACCGCCCAGGCAGTAATAATAATCGGTGCCAGAATGATAAGGCCCTGTAAGAAATATTTTAACAAGTTTCGCCAATGCCAACGCAACGGGTCCTTTACTTTAATTTCCATAAGAACAAAATAAACGAAAAATAAGAAAAGATAGAGAAGTATTCATGCAACCGTATCGCGTTGGTAGTAAAAGCAGGCTATTATTTTGCAAATAAAAAAATGCACAATTCTTATTATTAATTGTGCATTTTGAAAACAAAGTATGAGTTAACCTTTAATTATACTGAAACTTTTGATCCTTAATAATTTCTTCATCTTGCTTAATCTTCTGTTCCCATGCCCACGCAGTTCGCATCATTTCATGCAGATCATATTTAATTTGCCATCCCAAAGTAGTTACTGCATAATTATTATTGGCATAAATAGCTACAATATCCCCCGGACGGCGTGGCCCAATCTGGTAGTTAAGTTTTTTTCCGCTCACTTCTTCAAAGGCTTTTATAGCTTCTAAAACAGTTACACCATTACCTGTTCCGAGATTGAAAATGTCGCAATTGGTCTTGTTTTTATTCGCGAGTAAGTATTGTATAGCTAACGTATGGGCGTGAGCTATATCAGACACATGAATGTAATCTCGAACACAGCTTCCGTCCCTGGTGTCGTAGTCTGTGCCATAAACCGTCATCGAAGGTATTTTTCCTATGGCCGTTTGAGTGATGGCCGGAACAAGGTTAGCAGGTTTGCCAATAGGTAGTTCACCTATAAGGCAAGAAGGATGAGCACCTACCGGATTAAAATAACGAAGCAAAATGGCCTTGGTTTCCGTAGCGTTTACAACACTCGTTATAATTTCTTCTCCCATTTGCTTTGTTGCTCCATAAGGAGATTCTGCTTTTTTGATAGGAGATTGCTCTGTTACAGGAATAATATCAGGACTGCCATAAACGGTGCAGGAAGATGAAAAAACAAAGTAAGGAATGTTAAATTCATCAACGCACTTCAGCAGGTTTATTAGTGAAAATAAATTGTTTTCAAAATACATTAAAGGTTCTTCGACTGATTCGCCTACGGCTTTGTAAGCTGCAAAATGTATAATACCCGTAATATCTTCATTCTCCTGGAAAACAGCTCGCGTGTCATTATAATCTTTTAGGTCTACTTTGTAATTTTTTACTTTTTTGCCAGTCAATTTTTCAATGCCATCTAAAAGATAACGTGTACTTCGCGAGTTATCATCAATAGAAATCACATTGAAACCATTTTCGATAAGGTCAGCAATAGTGTGAGCACCTATATATCCACATCCTCCGGTTACCAGGATTTTACTCATAAATATATATTAAAAGATATTTAAGGCGCAAATTAAGGGTAATGAATGATTTTAGCTATAATATTTTTAGGTTATATAAAGTTTTTCAGTAAGAAAATATAAAAACCTCTTTTAGTAGGTAATATTCAAGTCCCTGATAACCTTACTGATGCACTAAAATTAAAAAGAATAGTCATTTGGGGTGATAAAAGTTGCAATAACAATAAGAGCAATATCGCCATTACGAGTGGCAGGAATGATAAAATAAGAAGGGTTACTATTTTTATAAGTAACCCGTCAACCACGTCAAATTACTAGACAGTAAAAATGAATAAAGCTACCGGCTAAGGTCATGGAAGGTATAAGCATTTTAGTTAAAATAATAGTAGCTATGCTTTTGGTAAATCATGAAAACCATTAACATAAAAAATAAAAAAGCAAAACAATAAGCAACAACCAGTTAAAGTATTCCTGCAGTTGGCAGCGCTATAATTAGAACTTAAGCATATTTAACAATAATCGACTCAATTACATTTGCGGCATCCTCACATTTATCGGTAGCTAACTCTAGTACCTGGTAAATTTCTCTTCTTTTAATTACTTCTTTAAAATCATTTTCCTGGTTAAAAAGCTTTTCAATGCTTAGATCAAATATGTCGTCGGCCTGGTTCTCAATATCATTAACCCTTACCAGGGCCTCTGTTATTTTTCTAAGGTTTTTCATATTTCGTAATTCCTGTACCGCACTTTGAATGTGAATAGTGCCTTGTTCTATTAATTCAGCCATTTTTTGTATGCCCGGGTCATTTGGATTAACCCTGTAAAAAATTATTTTTTTTGCCACTGCATATATGTAGTCAGCAATGTCATCAAGGGCAGAGGCCAGGGTATGAATATCTTCCCTGTCGAAAGGAGTGATAAAATTTCTTCCTAGCTCAGTAAAAAGTTTATGTGTATGATCGTCATTTTCATGCTCGAGATCTTCTAATCGTGTAGAAAGTGATGCCCTTTTATCAAAATCAGGTTCATTAACCAGTTGTTTTAGTACACCTCCCATAGTACGAACAGTAATGCCTACTTCTTCAAATAAGTTATAGAACATTGTATTTTTTGGCATAAAAAATTTGCCGATAGAATTTAATCCCATTGCTTTTTATTTCGCACAAAAGTATAATTATGCCGCCAACCTTTGTCACTTAACTATTTCTTAATAATAAGATAACATAGAATATGCAATAGAATGAATTTATTTAGTATTAAGTTGTTGCCCCCAGTGCTGGCATATTAATGCCTAAGGCTCAGCTAGCTTTTTTATGAAAAAGAGTTTTTTTATACGAAAATTGTTAACAGTAAGTTTTTATTGTCATCACATTTTATTTACATTAGAATGGTTATTTGCAGTGTGAATTTCTTTATAAGTGATGTAGAACGATTTACCGCAATTTTTTAAATTCAATCATATATGACTACAGATAATCATCCTGCAAAGGTTTTAAATGGGACTTCTTCAGGTAGCTTTCATAAATGGTGGCGTTCATCTTCTTTTCTACATTCTAGCAGATACATAAACAATTTTATTGCAAATATTTTTTCTAAAGCTTTTCTTTCAATGTTTGCTGATTTTTATTCTCCATTAAAACACTCCTCGCTACATGGATAATAAGTTGACAATGTTAAAAATGAAAGTAATAGCTCATCCAAAATCAACTAAATAACAGAAGATATAAGGAATTTAATATTAGGTGACAATGAAAATATTATATGCAATACAGGGAACTGGTAATGGACATGTCAGCAGGGCGAGAGATATAATTCCTGTTTTACAAAAAAACCATGAGGTAGATATACTGATCAGCGGGTCGCAAACAGACGTTCAGCTCCCTTTTCCCGTAAAATACAAATATCATGGTCTCGGTTTTGTGTTTGGTAAAAAAGGCGGCATAGATATACTGGAAAGCTATAAGAAAAGCAATCTCAAAGTATTTTTCTCAGAGATAAATTGTCTGCCTGTTCAGTCGTATGATTTGGTAATTAATGATTTTGAACCGGTATCAGCGTGGGCCTGCTATCAAAAAAATAAAAAGTGCATTTCTTTAAGTCACCAGGCAGCGGTATTAAATAAAAATGTGCCGAAACCAAAACATACTGATAAAATAGGTAAAGCTATTTTAAAAAAATATGCGCCTACTTCTGCTCAATACGGCTTCCATTTTAAAGCTTATGATACCAATATTTTCACTCCTGTTATCAGGCGCCAGGTAAGAGAGCACCCCGTGGAAAATAAAGGGCATTACACGGTTTACCTTCCTGCTTACGAAGATAAACGGATAGTAAAAGTATTAAAAGAGTTCCCTTCCGTTAGGTGGCAGGTTTTTTCAAAACATAATAAAAAACCTTTTAAAGAAAAGAACATAACCATTCAGCCAATAAGTAATGAGGCTTTTATTAATAGTATGGCGGCTGCAGAAGGCGTTTTGTGCGGAGCCGGTTTCGAGACACCTGCCGAAGCATTGTTTATGAATAAAAAACTAATGGTTATACCAATGAAGGGCCAATACGAGCAACAATGCAATGCCGCAGCTTTAAAAGATATGGATGTGCCGGTAATCAAAAGCCTGAAACTAAAACATGCAGACAAAATAAAAAAGTGGATAGAATCAGTCAAAAGAATCAAGGTTGATTATCCCGATATTACAGAAACAATTATAAATAAAATACTGGCGGAGCAATATTCTGAAAACATGAATGAAGTGCTGCGTCCGGGAAAAAAAGTGTATACAGTAAAAAAATTCAGGCAGGTAGTACTAAAAAAAATTGCAGCGCATTTATAAATATTTATTGTAAATAATACGAGCAACGGTTTCCATAGCATCATCGTTGCGTCGCAATCACTTCAACAACATATCAATAACAAACTTTAGTTTCCATTAAAAAATGCTTTAAAAGTTTGAAATGGCTTCCAAAGGGTAAAGTGACATGATCTATACAAAAGAAGACTTCGGGGAAGATTTTAAATGGGGGGTATCAACTGCTGCTTACCAGATAGAGGGGGGATATAATTTAGATGGAAAAGGAAAGTCTGTATGGGATGTTTTCTCAAATACAAAAGGTAAAACTTTCCTGGGGCAAAACGGAAATATAGCCTGTGATTTTTATCATCGTTATGCGCATGATATAGCTTTAATGAGCCAGCTCAATATTCCCAACTACCGTTTTTCTATTTCCTGGAGCCGGATTACACCGAACGGTTGGGGCGCTGCAAATCCTAAGGGTATAGAATTTTATAACAAGATTATTGATTTTTGTCTCGACCTTGGTATAGAACCCTGGATTACTTTATACCACTGGGATTTGCCTTATGAACTGGAAAAAAAAGGCGGCTGGACAAACAGGCAAATAATCAATTGGTTTAGTGACTACGTACAGTTTTGTATTAAAACTTTTGGAAACCGGGTAAAGCATTGGATTATACTAAATGAGCCGATGGTCTTTACGGGTGCCGGATATTTTTTAGGCGTTCACGCTCCCGGCAAAAAAGGCCTTACTAATTTTTTAGCGGCTGCACATCATGCTGCACTATGTCAGGCCGAGGGTGGAAGAATTGTCCGTTCAATGTTGCCTGGCAGTATTGTAGGGACTACCTTTTCCTGTTCTTATATTGAAGCTTTTCGAGACAAAAAGCAGGATATTCTTGCATCCACGCGTGTAGATGCATTGCTAAACCGCATGTTTGTTGAGCCACTTGCAGGCATGGGATATCCAATTAAAGACCTGAAATTACTGCAACGTTTAGAACCATTTGTAAAAGACGGAGATGAGAGCAGGCTGGCATTTGATATGGATTTTATCGGAGTTCAAAATTATACGCGGGAAGTTGTGGCGTGGTCATACCTGACACCGCTAATATGGGCTAAAATTATTGCAGCCAAAAAAAGAAATGTTGAAACTACGGTAATGAATTGGGAAGTTTATCCGGAATGCATTTATCAGATGCTACATAAATTTAACGCTTATAAAAACTTCAATAGATTGATTGTTACTGAAAACGGGGCTGCATTTCCTGATGTTGTTATCGATAATAAAGTAAATGATGAAAAAAGAAAAAAATATTTACACGAACATATTGCACAGGTGCTTAAAGCAAAGCAGGAAGGCGTAAATGTAAAAGGTTATTTTGTCTGGAGTTTTACCGACAACTTCGAGTGGGCAGAGGGATATCAGCCACGATTTGGCTTGGTACACGTTGATTTTCAAACTCAACAACGAATAGTAAAATCTTCAGGTTATTGGTACGGTAAATTTTTGCAAAGCGCAGCACTGGAAAATACCGTCTTAAAAAATTGATTGATTAAGTTTCAATAGGAACTTTAGTGAGCTGCACGGTTTTTTGATACAGGTAATTATAAATCTCTATTTGTGATCTTATCTTTTTTTCATCATTAGCAGACGAAACATACCTGTTCGACAACTCCTTATCGAGCCATCTCGCTTTTACGTTATCGCTTAGTTGAATTGATATAATATCTTTCAGTTCTTCTATAATATCTTTATCTGTAACCTGTACAGCTGCCTCAACACGATGGTCCAGATTACGCACCATCCAGTCAGCGGATGAAATATATACTTTTTCCTTACCATCGTTATGAAAAATCATAACTCTTGCATGTTCAAGATACTCATCAATAATACTAATGGCTTTAATAGGTTTTTTAAATTTCAAGTTTTCAACTATGGCACAAAAGATTCCCCGCACAATCATTTTTACTTCAACACCTGCGTGAGCTGCTTCATACAATTTTTCAATTAAAATTGTATCGCTGAGAGAATTAAGTTTTATTGTAATTGCAGCACGTTTCTTCGATTTTGCGTTTTTAATTTCCTTATTAATCAGTACGTTCAGCTCCTGTCGCATATTTGTAGGGCAAACCATAAGAGTTTGACATAGCTTCAGTGGCTCGTTTCCGGCTTTTGGGTTTTCCAGGTAATTAAATATTCTGTTGATATCAGACATAACATGGTGATTGCTGGTAAGCAAACAATGATCTCCATATACTCGGGCAGTCTGTTCATTTAAGTTTCCGGTGCTTACAAACCCATATTGAACGACCTGGTTAGCTACTCTTTTTTTTATGATACACACTTTAGCATGAACCTTCATATTATCTACTCCCAGCAATACTTTTATCCCTTCTTCTTCCAGCCTTCCTTTCCACATAAGGTTTGCTTCTTCGTCAAAGCGGGCACGTAACTCCAGCATTACCACTACTTCTTTTCCATTACGTGCGGCATTTATAAGGGCATTTATAATTTTTGAATTAGGCGCTAGACGATAGGCGGTAATTTTAATGACAGTTACCTGTATATCCATCGCAGCTTCACGCAACAAGTCAATAACCGAATTAAAGGAATGATAGGGGAAATTTAACATTACATCTCTTTCCAGTATTACGTCAGTGACCCTTAATTTATTGGAAAAGGCCGGGTGCAAAATAGCATTGCGGCGAAGACTTTTTGAATTGAAGACATCAGGAAAATCCATAAAATGCCTGAAATTATGTATTCTGCCGCCAGGAATAATATTGTCTTTTCTTGTTAGGTTAAGTTTGCGAATCAGGTATTCAAGCATACCTGCATCCATTTCTTTATCGTATACAAACCTTACTGGCTTACCCTTACGTCGGTTTTTAATCCCTTTTTCTATTTTTTGAATTAATGAAGTGGAAATGTCGTTATCGATATCAATTTCGGCGTCTTTTGTTACCTTGAAAATATGAGAATCAAAATGGTCAAAGCCAAAATAGGAGAATATGGAGGGAAGGTTGAAGCGAATAATGTCTTCGAGAAGAATAATGTAATGCTCACCATTATTCGACGGCAACTGAAGAAACCTTCCTACAGCACGTGTTGGCACTTCTATTAAAGCATATTTTTGATCGTAGGCATCATCGTGTTTTCGCATTACAACGCCTAAATAAATGGACTTCTCCCGTAAGTAAGGAAATTGCGGAATGCTTTCTACCAGCAAGGGAATTACGTTGCTGCGCACTTCTTCTTCAAAGTATTTTTTTACAAAATGCTGCTGCTCAATATCCAACTGTTTTTCGTTAACGATAAAAATTTTTTCGTTTTCCAGTTCTTCCAAAATGCCTTCCCAGATTCGGTTAAATTCGTTTTGTTGCTGCAAAACAATCGTTTGAATGTCTTCCAGTATCTTTTGCGGGTTTTCTTCAAGATGCATATTTTTTATTCCCAGCATCGTCATTCGCTTCAGGGTAGCTACACGAACTCTGAAAAACTCATCCAGATTATTTGAGAAAATTCCAAGAAACCTAATTCTCGATTTAAGGGGCACACTATGATCATTCGCTTCCTGCAGAACACGTGCATTGAAACTCAGCCAGCTAATATCACGTGGAATAATTTTATGTTTGCTCATAAAAATTGTTGTTCAAATATAATACTTGAAATGCTGTGAATAATGTTAAGGATAATTACTAATACTCTTTTACAATAACGATGAGTAAATTATTATACCATTATTTTAAATGTTTTGTAGAGGAATTAAATAAAGTCGGTACAAGTGTGAACCGCAACAACTGCAGGTAGTACCTAAACAGGCGGGTGGAAAAAATTAATAACAATACGTCAACTTCTTTGTGAATAATCATGCTATTATACTACCGCAAAGTTTACTAATTTGCACCTCAACCGTTTTTGGAGCGAGAGAAAATTATGGAAAAGTTTATTGTTTCAGCCCGTAAATACAGGCCCCAGAATTTTAATACTGTTGTGGGTCAAAGCCACATAACCACTACTTTAAAAAATGCCATTCGAAACCAACAGTTAGCCCACGCTTTTTTATTTTGTGGTCCCCGCGGTGTAGGCAAAACCACCTGTGCCCGTATTTTGGCTAAAACAATCAATTGCGAAAATATCAGTCCTGACGGTGAGGCTTGTAATCATTGCCATAGTTGTGTTTCTTTTAATGAAGGAACATCTCTTAATATACATGAACTGGATGCGGCCAGTAATAACTCGGTTGATGATATTCGTGCCCTGGTAGAGCAGGTGCGGTTTGCTCCGCAGGCGGGTAAATACAAAGTGTATATAGTAGATGAGGTGCATATGCTTAGTGCCAGCGCTTTCAATGCTTTTTTGAAAACCCTTGAGGAGCCTCCTTCTTACGCTATTTTTATATTGGCTACAACCGAAAAACACAAAATTCTTCCTACTATTTTAAGCAGGTGCCAGATTTTTGATTTTAAGCGTATAACAAACAATGACACGGTAGAGCATCTGCAGGAAATTGCAGATAAAGAAGATGTTCACGCTGAAAAGGCAGCTCTGCAGGTTATAGCTCAAAAGAGTGAAGGCTGCATGAGAGACTCCCTTAGTATTCTTGATAAAATTGTCAGTTTTACAAATGGTGAGGTCACTTATAGGAATACGTTGGAGCACCTTAACATTCTCGACCATGATTACTACTTCAAGTTGCTCGATACGCAATTGAACCAGGATATGGCGGGAGCGATGTTGTTGTACGACGAGATAAACAGAAAAGGGTTTGAGGGTGACCTTGTATTAAATGGCTACGCCGAATTTATCCGAAATGTGCTGGTGAGTCAAAACCCAAAGGCAGCATCTTTATTGGATGTTGTGGAAGGCTTGCAGCCGAAATATGTGGAAACAGCAAAAAAGGTTAGTCCCGCCTACCTCGTGAGTGCTTTAAACATATTGAATGAAGCAGAAATAAACTACAAGATGGCAAGAAATAAACGCCTTCATGTAGAAATGACTATGATCAAGCTTACTTTTTTACAACAGGCAATCGATTTATCATTTGATAATCAAACCTCTACATTAGTAAAAAAAAAGCGGGTTAACGGACCGGTTGCAGTAAAATTCGAACCTTTACAATCTATTCAAATAAATGCACAAGCTGCTGCTCCAGAACCTGCTGCGGTTCCGCAAAGCAAATTGTTCATTCAACCTCCTGCCGCGACAGTCGTTGCTGAACCTAAACCAGTAATTGAAAAAAAACCAGCGGCAAAAGAAGCAACTGCTTTGCCTAAAATAAAAGAAAATGTTGATCTTCTAACTGAAACGGCTGAAATGCCTGTTCCTCCAAAAGCGAAAATACCTGCGGCTGGCAAAAAATCTTTACTTGAAAGCTTACGAGATAAACATATAACAAACAAAACAAGCGAAAATAAAAAAGAAGCAATTCCTGTAACCGCAGAAAACTTACAGGAACATTGGAACTGTTTTAAAGATAAGCTTAAGCAGCAGGCCAAGCACTCGGTTGTTACGGTTTTCAATAATGCTCAATTGCAGGTAGTAAACGAACAGCATTTTTCTATAAGCGTATCGGCCAGCCTCGAGCAAAAATTTATAGAACAGGAGAAAACAACTTTGCTGGAGTATTTAAAAGAATGCTTTCAGAACCGGAATATAGGTTTTACTATATTGGTAAACGAACAAATTAAAGAAGTAGTAATAGCCGAACCAACACTAACTACAAGAGAAAAATATCAGAAAGTAATAGAGCAATACCCAATGATTAAAGAATTGAAAGACAGGTTGAAGTTGGAGCTGGACTATTGAGTTTTTAATGCATTTTCGGTGCAGAAATATTTACGCATACTCGTTTTTGAATTAATTATTCAATTAATTGTTTCCTTATTTTTTAATGAAAATAGAGGAAACTTTATCAGTATGATTAAAACCTTTTGCTTCTTCCAAACTTCAACTTCCTAAAAAGGAAGAATGTTTACACTAATTTTGACTGCGGCAATTAAAGAAAGGGATTACTATATAAAATATAAAGATGGAAATAGTTGAACAATTAATTCTGAAAACATATAAAGCATCGGCGTCTCTACGGAAAGCAGATGATCACCAAATAATAAAAACTTTACAAATGCTGGCTGATGCCGTTGAAATCAACAGTGCCGACATTTTAAAAGCCAATAGTATCGATGTATCAAAACAGGATCCTAATGATAGCAGAACAGACCGGCTTCGCCTAAATGAACAAAGAATTAAAAATATTGCAAATAGTATAAGGCAGGTAAGCAAACTACCAAATCCGGCAGGAAAATTACTTGAGAAACGAACATTATACAATGGCTTATTATTGGAAAAAATTGCCGTTCCCCTGGGTGTTGTCGGAGCTATTTTTGAGTCGCGTCCAAATGTAACTTTTGACATTGCTACTTTATGCCTCCGCAGCAAAAATGCTTGTTTGCTGAAGGGGAGTAGTGAGGCAGAAAATTCTAACAAAATAGCAGTCCAGATTATTAAGAATGTTCTAAAGGAAAATAATATTGATGAAGATTGCGTCACACTTTTACCATCGAACAGGGAAACAGTGCAGCAATTGTACACAGCGACAAAGTACGTTGATGTGCTGATTCCACGTGGCTCTGAGAGCCTGATACAATCAGTAAGAAGAAACAGCCTTGTACCTGTTATAGAAACCGGCGCAGGGGTATGTCACATTTATGTAGAGAAAGATGCTGAACTAGATAAAGCAGTGAATATTGTTGTAAATGCAAAAGTATCAAGGCCTTCTGTTTGCAATGCAGTTGATTCTGTACTTGTTGATAGCGCAGTGGCCCCTCATTTTTTGGAAAAGCTGCAACCATTGTTTGAAAAGCATGGAGTAGAAATTTTTGCCGATGAAGCTGCTTACGAATTACTAAAAAATTATCCTTACCTGCACAAGGCAACTCCTGAAGATTTTGGACGTGAGTTCATCAGCTTAAAATGTGCCGTGAAAATAGTTAAAGATATAGATGAGGCTCTTTCGCACATTCAGCAATATTCCACTAAACACTCAGAGGCAATTGTATCGGAAAATAAAAACCAGTGCGAACGTTTTTTACAGGAAGTTGATTCTGCTGTCGTCTATATGAATGCTTCCACTCGTTTTACTGATGGCGAGGAGTTTGGCTTAGGTGCTGAAATTGGAATTTCAACACAAAAACTTCACGCAAGAGGACCATTTGCGCTCGAGAAACTGGCGACCGAAAAATGGATTGTGAGAGGAGAAGGGCAAGTGCGGGAATAGTTATTCCAGCATGTTTTTCAACCTAAAGTAAGTCGAGGAGCATGCTTGTCAGTTTATATTTAACTGTAATTGTTTAGACTAATTGAATTTGCGTTTCCTCATATTTATTTTTAAAAGGCGTCTGACCATATTAAACAACAATAATCAGAGAACGACGAAGAATTTTACTTCCGCCCTATTTTACATTATTCTTTACTTCTTGTATCATTATTATCTGGCTGTTTATCCTATCTAAATATCTTTTGATTGTTGGTCTTGCCATAAGATCGTCAATTTTCTAATCATAGTATTTTTCATACAATTCAATAATTTTTTTTTTAATATAATTACCAGAAAATTTTTATTACATTAGCTATAGATCTTTAAATTATTCATTGAAGATAAATTTTTCTCTGAGCAGGTTTCATATCATCTATTCTTAGTGCTTATAGTAAGCATTTTAATTTTCTAACCTACACCGTTCTCTTGTGATCTTAAATTTTTGAGGTATCTCTTTTTATTTGTATTTAGACGATTACTTTAAATGCACCTTTATGAAAAGTTATTCTCTACTAGTTATTGTCCTTCTCCTTTTAACCCTCGGCTGTAAGAAAGAATTAAATACATATCCTACCAGTATTGAACCTAACAATTTGTTTTTACAAAAAATGACAAATTACCAAAGGGTTACTACTATAGATGGAAATGTTACAAAGGTCGGGTGCAACGTTACTAAGTTGCAATCTGGAGAAATATATCAAATATGTGTTCCAGCCAATTGGAATGGAGAATTGATACTGTACGCACACGGGTATGTTTCTCCATTTTTGCCATTGGCTCTGCCTGTCGAGGCTGCAGCTTATGTTCCATTGTTTACAAGTCTTGGCTACGCCTTTGCTACCACAAGCTATAGCGAAAATGGGTTGGCTATCCAATCTGGAGTGGACAATATGTTGAATTTACGAAAAAAATTCATTGAAGAATTTGGGAAGCCAAGCAAAATATATTTGACGGGAGGTTCTGAAGGAGGTGTTGTTACTACCCTGGCTATAGAGCGGCACCCGGAATTCTTTAGTGGTGGTTTGCCACTCTGCAGCCATTGTGGCAATTTTCAGAAGCAAATTGATTATAATGGAGACTTCCGCGTGTTGTTTGATTACTTTTTTCCTGGTGTTTTACCCGGAAACGTTGTAAACATACCTGACCAACTTATTGCTAACTGGCAAACTGAATATGTTCCGGCTATTTTAAAAGCTATCAGGTCAAATCCTGCTGCTACTTTAAAAGTCCTTAATACTGCCCACGCCGCTTACATACCTGGAAATGATAGTAGCATGGCTGTAACTACTATAGGAGTTCTTCGTTATGATGTTTTTGCCACGAGAGATGCAATTAAGAAATTTGGGGGACAACCATATGAAAATATTAATAAAATATATTTTGGTAGCGGGAGCATTTGGGAAGATATTAAATTGAATAAACGTGTGAAACGATTTAGTGCTGACAAAACTGCTTTAAGAACTATTGCACGGTACTATGAAACAAGTGGTAATATACAATTGCCACTTGTTTCGGCTCATACTACACTCGATCCTATTGTACCATTTTGGCATCTTCCTTTGTATGAGTTTAAAACAATTTTACGAGGCACAAATTCTCTTTTTACCGGTATACCTGTTAAAGCCTTTGGTCACTGTGCTTTTACAGAAGCTGAAATAGTACAGGGTTTTGGTTTGCTGGTTCAAAAGGTAAAAGGTCAGACACCGCCAATTACTAAGAAATTAGTTGACCTTAGTAGTACCACAAATGGAAAAATAATACAGTCAGTAGGTAATTAGGGCAGTAATGGATAAGAGTTGAAAAATTTATAAAAGTAGCTATTATAATAGAAGGTTTTCGTTCAATGGTATTTACTTGTTCTTTAAAGAATACGTTTTTGCTTTCTCCAGTTTCTATATGAAAGCAATGCAATTGAATAAAAAAATAAATAGCAGCCATATAATAGCTGCTATTCAATTGTTGCTTTTAGGGAATAATAGTGCTGGTACATTAATTTCTAAAAAGCCTTAAGTCCTATGAGATTACTATAATAAAACCGAATATTTCGAAATAATCATTAGATATTTTTCAACATGCGCGCTGTTAAAACAAACATCATGTGACGACATAATTGTTATTTTTGTCGTCATCCGATACCGATAATGACAGCGTCGATAATCATAAGTAATTTATGCACAAATTATTTCTTTAAAGACAGCACATATTTTACCATTGCCACAGCGTCTTCTTTAGATAAATTTGGATGTGGAGTCATTGGTACAACTCCCCAGTTGCCCGCACCGCCTTTAATTACCTTATTCGATAATGTATCTATCACTTGTGGTGTATTTGGGTATTTTGCTGCAACAGCAGAATAAGCCGGTCCTGTTGAAGCCTCATTTATTTTATGACAGGTTAAACAATCATTTTTTCCAACAAGTTCAAGGCCTTTTTCGTAGTCAGGATTTTCTGCTGGTTCTTCTTTTGCTTCCTCTTTTGCTTCGTCCTTTCTTGATTCTGTTTCCGCGTTTTTGTCATTTCCTCCGCCACCACAACTGGCTAATAAACCTAAACCACCGAAAGAAAGAATAATAAATAGCTTTTTCATGTCCTTTTTAAATTAAATTTTAAAATTATTATTATGATAGTCCCAATATGCTGCGATTCAGTTGTTCATTGCTTCCTGCACCTGCAAAATCATCAAATGCTTTTTCTGTTACTCTTATAATATGGTCTTTAATAAAAATCGCCCCTTCCCTGGCTCCATCTTCGGGATGTTTCAGAGCACATTCCCATTCCATTACGGCCCAACCGGAATAATCGTAAGCTGTCAGCTTACTAAAAACACTTTTAAAGTCAACTTGCCCGTCTCCCAGGGAACGAAAACGTCCGGCACGGTTAACCCAGTTTTGGTAGCCACCATATACGCCCTGTTTGCCTGTAGGATTAAATTCCGCGTCCTTAACATGAAACATCTTTATACGTTCATGATAATTATCTATATAAGAGAGATAATCAAGGCATTGTAATACGAAGTGGGAGGGATCGTATAATAAACATGCTCTTGCATGATTATTTACTTTTTCTAAAAACATTTCGTAAGTCACTCCATCATGCAGATCTTCACCCGGGTGAATTTCATAGCATAGGTCTACACCACGTTCATCATACTCGTTCAAGATTGGTAACCAACGTTTGGCTAATTCTTCAAAACCAGTTTCTACCAAACCGGCAGGACGTTGTGGCCAAGGATATATTGTATGCCAAAGCAAAGCGCCGCTAAATGTGGCACTAGCCTTCAACCCAAGATTTTGTGATGCTTTGGCAGCATACTTAACCTGTTGAACTGCCCACTCTGTTCTGGCTTTTGGATTATTACGAAATTGTTCAGGCGCAAATGAGTCAAACATGGCATCATAAGCAGGGTGCACCGCTACCAACTGACCCTGCAAATGTGTAGAAAGCTCTGTTATTTCTAATCCACATTCATTCACAAGACCTTTTAGCTCGTCTGCATATGTTTTACTTTCTGCAGCTTTTTGCAGGTCTATACACCGCGGGTCCCAGGCCGGTATTTGAACACCAACAAACCCTATGCTTTTCGCCCATTGGCAAATACTTTTAAGATCATTAAAAGGTGGTGTGTCACCAAGAAACTGCGCTAAAAAAATTCCGGGTCCTTTTATTGTTTTCATGGGCAATTCTCCTAATCCCTCCTTACTTCGAAGGGCTTTGTATATAAACTTTAGTAGTTAAGAATAAAGTTATTTAAACGAAATTTTCTCTAAAGGGTGTTTTTAAAGGCTCAGACGTTGAATGGTGTCCATTTTTCCTTCGATGTCGATGAAGCAATTACATTTTCAATAAATGCCATTCCTCGAACCCCATCTTCAATGCCTGGAAAATCTAGCCATTCCTTTTTTGGTTGTTCTCCCGCCAATTGCGCTTTTACGCACAAAGCAAAGTTTCGGTAATGATTTGCAAAAGCTTCCACATATCCTTCAGGATGTCCGGCAGTTATGCGCGTATTATGTTTTGCAACTTCACTCAGGTATCCGGTTCCTGCGCGCCATGTTTCCACGGGCTTGTTGGGAGCTACAAATATGAGCGAATTAGGATCGTGCTGATACCACTTAACACCGCCCTTGTCGCCATAAATTTTTATGTTCAGATTATTTTCCTCTCCCGCCATTATTTGTGATGCAATCAAAACTCCGGTAGCACCATTTTCAAATTTCAATAAAACCGCGCCATCATCATCCAGTTTTCTGCCTTCCACAACTATATGCAGATCTGCCAGTATTTCCGATACTTTAAGGCCCGATATATATTCAGCAAGATTAAAGGCGTGAGTGCCAATGTCTCCCATGCCGCCTGCTATTCCACTTTTAGAAGGGTCTGTTCGCCAGGAAGCCTGCTTATTATCATTTGACGCTTCTACAAAAGAACTTAGCCAACCCTGGGGATAAGTAACCAATATTTTCCTTATGTTGCCAACTTTGCCATTTGCTACCTGTACCCGTGCTTCTTTCACCAACGGATAGCCGGTGTAAGTATGAGTTAAGCAAAAATATTTTCCGGTCTTTTCTACAACTTGTTTTAGTTCTTTTGCCTCAGCAAGTGTAAATGTCATTGGCTTGTCTAAGACCACATGAAATCCGTTTTCCATTGCAAGTTTAGCCGGTTCAAAATGCACGTGATTAGGCGTTACAATACTTACAAAATCCATTCTCACATCATCAGAAAGTTCTTTTTCTTTCGAAATCATTTCCTGGTAAGAGTCATATACCCGGTTAGGGTCAAGGTTTAAGTCTCGTCCACTGTCTTTTGATTTCTTTGGGTCTGAGCTTAATGCACCACAAACTAATTCAATTTCACCATCCATTATAGCTGCCATTCTATGTATTACCCCGATAAATGCTCCCGCTCCTCCACCTATCATACCCATTCTTAATTTTCTCATATAGCAATAAATAACGGTTATTAAAAATCAGAAAAAAACTATTAAAAACTTTTTATTTAATTTTTTAGGTACTGGTGTCAGCCTTTCATAGCAGCATCCTTGCGTCGCAATCACTTCATCAGAAAACCGATGCGAATCTTTAGTCTTCACTGCTAATATCTCTTCGTCAATTGCAAACTATTACAGCAATAATGCACTTTTTACAATTAACAGGTCAAATTTATAGGTTATTCATTTATAGGTTTACTTTTTTTCGTTTTCACTGTAATTTTTTTTTCAATTGTAAATAAACATATGTCTTTAAATACTACATTTATCGCCTAAAACCGGTGTACAAAAACTAACGAATGCAAAATTTACTCTCTTACCCTACTAAGACAAGATTTATTATTTGTTTAGAAACTTACTTTAATCAAACAATTTCTTACATCATCAACCACTAAAAAACATATGAAAGCTATCAACAGAAATCAGTTATTTACAGAAAGTTACGCATCTCTTTTAATTACTTCATTGTTTGCAACCAGGACCGGGACACCAAACCATAGTGGTTTGCAATTGCACCTTAATAATGGTCAGATAAAAACAATCTGAACCAGGTTCAACGAGAGCAAATAAAAAAATAATCGAATGTTGCTTTCATCCTAAGTCGCCTATAATTTCACTTTTAAAACTTATAAACTTAAATTTAATGAACGAAAACGTTAACAGAAGCGCCTTGTTTAATGGGAGTTGCTTTGCACTGATCACCACTGCATTTACTTTTTCTATTCGCGCAGGCATCCTGCCGCAACTTGGGGAGGCGTTTGGCCTTTCTGCCGAACAACTGGGATTTATCAATTCGATGTGGTTTTTAGGATTTCCTATTTCCATGATTGTCGGTGGCCTCGTTTATCACACGTTCGGGCCAAAAAATATTATGATGGTGGCTTTCGTATGCCACACTATTGGAATTTTAATGACCATTTTTGCCGGTGGATATGCAACTTTACTTATTTCCACACTTTTAATTGGAGTTGGTAATGGATGCACCGAAGCTGCCTGTAACCCCATGATTGCAGATATGTATTCAGGGGTGAAAATGCAAAAAATGCTTGGCAGGTTCCATATGTGGTTTCCGGGCGGAATTCTGGTTGGTTCCCTCATTTCCTTCTTCATGACAAAGATGGGATTGGGCTGGGAAGCGCAGATGTGGGTTACCATGGTTCCAACCGTTATTTATGCAGTCTTGTTTTTCGGAAAAACTTTTCCAAAATCACAATTGGAAGAAGCAAACTCTCTTGCTGAAAACTTTAAAGCAATGCTAAGCCCTGTTTATATCTTCCTGTTTTGTTGCATGGCTCTCACGGCTATTACGGAGTTTGGTCCCGGCCAATGGGTAAGTGTTGTTTTAAGTAGTAGCGGAGCCGAACCAATGATAATCTTAGCCCTTACTTCGGGTCTTATGGCAGTGGGAAGGTTTTTTGCCGGGCCGGTTGTTGGAACGTTAGGTCAAACAGGGGCACTGTTGATGGGTGCTATCTTGGCCACCATAGGTATCTATATGTTCAGCACAGTAACCGGGCCTACGGCATATTTTGCAGCCGTAGTGTTTGCAATGGGAGTTTGTTATTTCTGGCCGGTAATGATTGGTTCAGTGGCGCATAGAGTTCCACGCAGTAGTGCCCTCGGCATGTCGATTGTTGGCGGCGTCGGTATGTTTTCAACCTCTATATTCCAACCTATCATTGGTGGCTGGATTGATAGTGCAAGGGTTGAAAACACGGCAAAAGGTCTTACAGGAAGTGCTCTGGAACTGGCTACCGGGCAACATGCGCTACGCAATATGATGACCTTTCCGGCGATATTAGTTGTACTGTTTATTATATTTTTCGTTTGGCAAAAAAATTCGAAGAGAGCTACAGAAAGCGAAATGACAATGGCTGTTCATTAATGCTTTGAAATACGATAGACTTAAATAAAAAAAGGTAAATGCTCATCGCTTTACCTTTTTTCCTTTTTTTCAAATTCTCTGCTAAATCTTCTCAAGGGATATTATTAGTTACTATTTTAATATAATTTTTGGTAAAAGAATTTTATCGGGAAGCTAAATTTTTTGAGCCAAAAGCACAACGTATTTCTTAAAGTGCTACTTTTAGTTCTCTTTACTTTATTTTAAATTTTACGAAACGTCAGGCTTCTAATTTTGGACTTGTAACACTGCGTACTTTTCGTGTAGTAAGTAAAGAGAAAATATTCTGATTTATTAACGAGTTGCCAATGAAATCTGCCATACGGTTCAGGCTTTCTACGATGATGTTTCTCAACTTCTTTATATGGGGAGCGTGGTATGTAACTATGGGCACTTATTTAAAATCTATTAAAGGTGTAACCGATGTTCAGGTTGGTATTGCTTATGGAACACAATCTCTCGGAGCTATTATTGCACCTTTCTTTGTTGGACTAATTGCAGATAAATTCTTTTCGGCTCAGAAAATATTAGGTGTTCTACATTTGGGCGGTGCTGCTGCTTTATACTATTTGACTATTGTTGATAATTTTTCTGCATTTTATCCGGGCTTACTTATTTATATGATTTTATTTATGCCAACCCTGGCCCTGATTAATGCGGTTTCGTTTAACCAGGTAGGCGATCCTGAAAAAGATTTTGCTAAAATACGAGTTTGGGGAACGATTGGTTGGATAGTAGCAGGATTAATTATCGGATGGATGGCATGGGAACAAACAAATTCTTTGGTGCTTACGTTTCGATTAGCTGCTGCAGTTTCGTTTATAATGGGTCTTTTTAGTTTTACTTTACCTGACACACCTCCTACTAAAGCTGGAACTAAAGTGACTTTTGGCGAAATAATAGGTCTGGACGCCATTGGATTATTAAAAGACAGAAACTTTCTTATTTTCTTTTTGTCCTCATTATTAATATGTATTCCCCTGGCTTTTTATTACCAGGAAACCAATATTTTTTTAAATGAATTAAAGGTGCAGGGAGCAGCAGGAAAAATGGCTTTGGGGCAAATGTCAGAATTAGTATTTATGATATTAATGCCTTTTTTCTTTGTACGGTTAGGTGTGAAAAAAATGTTGCTTTTTGGAATGGCTGCCTGGGCAGCGAGGTATTTATTTTTTGGTTTTGGAAACACAGGCAGCGGAATGTGGATGTTGTACGCCGGAATTATTCTTCATGGTGTATGTTACGATTTCTTTTTTGTAACAGGACAAATTTATACAAATGATAAGGCCGGAGATAAGTTTAGGGCTTCAGCCCAGGGTATGATAACGCTCGCAACCTATGGTGTCGGAATGCTTATTGGCTTTTGGGTAGCAGGTCTTGTGGCAGAAAAATACTCTGTAGCAGATGGACATGATTGGAAGAACATCTGGATGATACCTGCTGCAATATCTGCAGTCGTTTTTATTTTGTATGCAGTTTTTTTTAGAGATGATAAAAGGAAAATAATTTCAGAGTCCGAAGCTGAAAAGGGATTGGCTACCAGTCCGGTAACGTAAATATATATAACACAAAAAATGAAAAAGCAAACTACTCGCCGCGAGGTATTTAAGAATATTATGTTAGGTAGTGCTGCAGTTGTTGCGGCACCAGGATTATCTATTGCGGCGTGTAATGAAACGGAAAATAAAGACATGCTAAAAGGAAACATAAAACACTCTGTTTGCCGCTGGACTTACAATTTTCTTTCATTAGATGAACTTTGTAAAACTGTAAAAGATATAGGATTTGCTGCTATTGATCTTGTAGGACCAAAAGATTGGGATACTTTAAAAAAATATGGCATTTTCTCTTCTATGTGTAATGGAGCAGAAATCAGCCTGACGGAAGGATGGAATGATAAGCAATATCATCCAACCTTAATTAAAAACTACACCGAACATATTGACCTTGTTTCAAAAGCCGGCTATAAAAATTTAATTTGTTTTAGTGGCAGCAGGCGGGGTATGGATGACCAGGTGGGTTTGAAAACGTGTGCAGAAGGATTGAAGCAGATAATATCTCTTGCTGAAAAAAAAGGTGTAGTAATACAGATGGAATTGCTTAACAGTAAAGTTGATCACAAAGATTATATGTGTGATCATTCAGCCTGGGGAGTGGAGTTATGCAAACAGGTAGGTTCAGAAAACTTCAAACTCCTGTACGATATTTATCACATGCAGATAGATGAAGGGGATGTTATAAGAACTATTCAGAACAATTATCAGTATTTCGGTCACTATCATACAGGCGGTGTACCGGGAAGACATGAGATAGATGAAAGCCAGGAATTGTATTATCCGGCTATTATAAAAGCAATAAAAGCAACAGGTTTTAGTGATTATCTGGCGCAGGAATTTATTCCGGCAAAAGAAGATAAGATAGCTTCTTTAAGGGACGCTGTAAAACTTTGCGACATATAGTCTGATCGGTTTTATACTTTTTTAAATATTGTAATTAAACTATTAAATTCATTATATCATTTTAATTATCGATTGTCATGGCAAATAACACTTATGATGCGATTGTAGTTGGCTCCGGTATTAGCGGAGGGTGGGCTGCGAAAGAGCTTACCGAAAAAGGACTAAAGGTTTTGATGCTTGAACGTGGTCATCACATAGAGCATATTAAAGATTATGCGGATAGCAATAAGCCTGCGTGGGAGTATCCGCACCGTGGCGGACGTACACAAAAAATGATTGATGATTACCCGGTATTAAAAAGAGATTACCCTTTAAACGAACGCAATCTTTCTTTTTGGGCCGTTGATAAAGATAGTCCATACGTTGAAAAGAAACCATTTGGTTGGTTTCGCGGATATCATACCGGTGGACGTTCGTTGATGTGGGGTAGACAAAGCTATCGGCTAAGCGACCTTGATTTTGAAGCTAATGCAAAAGATGGTATCGCTATTGATTGGCCTATCCGGTATAAAGATATTGCTCCATGGTATGATCATGCAGAAACATTTGCCGGCATTAGCGGATCAAAGGAAGGATTACCCCAATTGCCTGATGGTAAATTTTTGCCACCCATGGATATGAATATCGTAGAGCAAACTGTTGCTGCGCGAATAAAAGATCATTATAAAAATAAAAGAACAATGATCATTGGGCGCACTGCCAATCTCACGCAAACAATTCCCGGACGACCATCACCTTGTCAGTACAGAAATATTTGTTCAAACGGCTGTCCGTTTGGAGGCTATTTCAGTACCCAGTCATCCACACTCCCCGCAGCCAATGCAACAGGTAATTTAACGCTTCGCACGTTTTCGATAGTTACAGATATTATTTATGATAAGGATACAAAAAAAGCAAAAGGCGTAAGAGTAGTAGATGCAAGAACCAATGAAGCACTTGAATTTAACAGCAAAATAGTTTTTCTGTGTGCTTCTACTTTTCCCTCTACGGCAATATTGATGAGAACTGCTACTGATATATGGCCTGATGGCTTAGGAAGTAGCAGCGGCGAGTTAGGCCATAATGTAATGGATCATCATTTAAAACTTGGGGCTGTCGGAGACATGGAAGGCTTTGAAGATAAATATTATTCAGGATTTAGGCCTAATGGTATCTATATTCCACGCTTTCGCAATCTGCCCGGAGATGAAAAAAGAAATTACCTGCGTGGTTTTGGATACCAGGGATCTGCCAGTCGTGAAAGTTGGTCGAGACAGGTAGCGGAATTAAGTATCGGCGCTGATTTGAAAGAAGCATTGGGGCAACCTGGCAAATGGACTATGGGCATAGGTGGTTTTGGTGAAATGTTACCATATCACGACAATATGATTTCTTTGTCAAAAGATAAAAAAGATAAATGGAACATGCCCCAAATCGTATTTGATGTTGAATTCAAGGAAAATGAAAAGAACATGCGAAAAGACATAGTTGCTGATGCTGTTGAAATGCTTGAGGCTGCCGGGGTGAAAAATGTAAAAGGTCACGATGAAGGTTGTGAGCCTGGCTGGGGAATACACGAAATGGGTACTGCAAGAATGGGTAGAGATCCTAAAACATCTGTGTTGAACAGCAATAATCAAGTATGGGACTGCAAAAATGTTTTTGTAACCGACGGATCATTCATGACCTCAGCATCGTGCGTAAATCCTTCATTAACATATATGGCAATGACAGCCAGGGCAGCTGATTTTGCAGTTAAGGAATTGAAAAAAGGAAATATTTAGATTCAGATGTCAGAGGTGATGAGATGATGGTGTCAATAATAATAACAGTAATTCTTTGAGTAATTAATTTTTAAACTTTTCAAATGAACAGACGTGAACTTTTAAAAATGATCGCAGCTGCTACCGGCGGAGCAATGATTGGTGGAGAACTTTTATTGTCCGGATGTAAGTCAGAAACCAAATCCGCTCCTGTTGCATTTACCGCGGAGAATATCGCTTTTTTGGATGAAGTAGCAGAGACTATATTGCCACAAACAAATACAGCGGGAGCTAAAGCTGCCGGCGTAGGAAGATTTATGACGGTAATGGTAAATGATTGCTATACGAAAGATGACCAGGAAATTTTTCATAAAGGATTAACTACACTTGATGATGCATGCAATAAAATGCATGGTCACGGCTTTATGAAGGCCACTCCGGAACAGCGTAAAGCATTGCTTGTTTCAGTAGATAAGGAAACCAATGACTATATAAAAAAGAAAGCCGATCTTGAGAATCAACAAAAAGAAAAGCAAAAACAAGGGCAGGAAAAAAGTACAGATGATTTTAAAAAGCAGACTATGCCCAATCATTATTTTCAACAACTGAAACAGCTTGCCATCTTCGGATATTTCACTTCAGAGAAAGGCAGAACAGAAGGTCTGCGGTATACTCCGGTTCCTGGAAAGTTTCAGGGAGTTATTGATTACAAAAAAGGAGAGAAAGCATTTGCAGGCCTTACCTGATCTGTATTAATTTCCTGTATAAAGAATAATATTATACCGATCGGTACATATTCAACGTACTGTGCAAGTACCAGAATATGTAGTGAATAATTTAAAAATCAGACTTTTAAGTTGTAAAGAATATAAAATGATTGACGAAAAAGACATTAATCTACATGACAACTCCAGAAGAGATTTTATAAAAACTACAGCTTTAGCTGCTGCAGGTTTTATGATAGTGCCAAGGCACGTGCTAGGCAAAGGATTTATAGCACCAAGTGATCGCCTTACCATTGCGAGTGTTGGGGTTGGAGGAAAAGGAGAAAGCGATATAGCTCATTTCTTTAAAAGCGGTAAGGCCGATATTGCATACCTATGTGATGTTGACGATGTAAGAGCAGCTACAACAGTAAAAAATTTCCCCAAAGCCAAATATTACAAAGACTGGCGTGAAATGCTCGATAAAGAATCTAAAAATTTCGATGCCGTTTCAGTATCAACACCAGATCACAATCATGCTGTTGCTGCTTTAGCAGCTATGCAGTTGGGAAAACATGTATACGTACAAAAGCCACTGACTCACGATGTATTTGAAGCACGTGTGCTAACCGATGCTGCGAAGCGCTACAAAGTAGTTACCCAGATGGGAAACCAGGGAGCATCAGGTGACGGAGTAAGGCAATTGATGGAATGGTATGACGCAGGTACAATAGGCGATGTTCATACCGTATACGTATGGACAAACAGGCCGGTGTGGCCACAAGGTATTCCCTGGCCGGAAACAAAAGCTGAGGTGCCTAAAACTTTAGACTGGAATCTCTGGTTAGGAACTGCACCGTATAAAGATTACGTAGAAAAACTTGTTCCTTTCAACTGGCGAGGATGGTGGGATTATGGTACCGGAGCATTGGGAGACATGGGATGTCACCTTGTAGAACCGGCGTTTAGAGTATTAAATCTTCAATACATCTCCGATGTTCAGGCAAGCGTAGGTACTGTTTATGTTGATGAGTTTAAGCAGGGATATTTTCCTGAAAGTGTTCCTCCTTCAAGTCATGTAACTATGAATTTTCCAAAGACCGATAAAACAAAGGGACCTGTAAAAGTTCATTGGATGGATGGAGGTATACAGCCTGAAAGGCCAGACGAATTAGGCCCTAACGAAGTGTTTGGAGATGGAGGAAATGGAGTTTTATTTATCGGAACAAAAGGGAAAATGATGTGTGGCACCTACGGAGCTGATCCTAAATTATTACCAACATCAAGAACTGAACAGGTGCATGTAAAACAAAAATATCCGAGAGTGCCAGGTGGCGCCGAAGGTCACTATGCTCAATGGGTGGAAGGAGCCATAGCAGGTTATGGTAAAATGCAACTTAGTTCGCCTTTTGAAATTGCAGGTCCGCTTACTGAGGCTCTTTGTATGGCAAATCTCGCTATAAGAGGTCACGACATACGGGTAGATAAAGCCGGCGGAAAAGGCTTTGATTATCCTGGCCGTGATATCAAACTTATTTGGGATAAAGAAAATATGAAAGTGACTAATTTTGATACAGTAAATCAATTTGTAAAACGCAAATACAGGGATGGCTTTAGTGTTGGACAATTAGGTGCATGAGGAAGAGATGACTTATACATTCTACGATAAAGATATAGCACACTATTCAGTATAAAAAGAGCTTTAATTATTAATCACTATATATTTTATTATTGTGAACAGAAGAGAAGCGGTTCAACATATAAGCTTGTTGCTGGGTGGAACAATCTTAGGGGCAAATACTTTTATAGCATGTAAAAGCAATGACAATAATGCGGTTAGCTTTACAGAAAAAGACGTTGCTTTATTAGATGAGATAGCTGATACTATTTTGCCTTCAACGAAAACCCCGGGAGCTAAAGCGGCAAAAGTCGGACAGTTTATGACCGTTATGGTGAATGACTGTTATGATGAAAACGATCAGAAAGTCTTTCATGATGGTATGAAGAAAATACAGGATCTTTCTGAAAAAGAGTATAACGACAAGTTTACTGACATTAAACCTGAAAAAAGGCATGCTTTGCTGGTAAAACTTGACAATGAGCAGAAAGAAGCTATGAAAACATGGAAAGCAAACGAACCAAAGCATTATTTCAGGCTGATGAAGGAGTTGACATTGTTGGGATATTTTACATCAGAAATAGGATGTACCCAGGCAAGAAGATATGTTCAGACCCCGGGCAGGTACGATGCATGTATCCCTTATAAGAAAGGCGAGAAAGCATGGGCATAATTATAGTGTTTTAAAACAGATCAAACAGATAGGGTATATATAATGAATTATAAACGCAGGAATTTTCTTAAAGTAGCTTCGGCATTTGCATCGGGAATAGCATTAACAGGTATAGGCGGTCAGTTAGCCGGTTGTGGTTCAACATCTAAATTAACTGGTAATAACAATAAATTTGGATTACAACTTTATAGTCTTCGTGATGATTTACCCAAAGATCCTAAAGGTATTCTCACACAAGTAGCCTCCTTTGGATATAAGCAGTTAGAAGGTTTTGAAGGACCGCAGGGCATTTATTGGGGAATGAAGAATACTGAGTTTAAGAGTTTTCTGGATCAATTGGGAATGCAGATAGTATCAAGTCACTGCAACTATAAAGAAGACCTTGAGCGGAAAGCAGACGAGGCCGCTGCTATTGGAATGAAATATCTACTCTGCCCATATTTAGGGCCACAAAAAGACCTTGATGCATTTAAACGCGCCGCTGAAGGATTTAATAAAGCTGGTGAAATATGCAGGCAAAGAGGTCTTCGCTTCGCTTATCATAACCACGACTATTTATTTAAACAAGTAGAAGGTCA
Source organism: Segetibacter koreensis DSM 18137 (assembly GCF_000374045.1). GTDB lineage: Bacteria > Bacteroidota > Bacteroidia > Chitinophagales > Chitinophagaceae > Segetibacter > Segetibacter koreensis. Next base: position 51,768 of record NZ_KB893319.1, read on the forward strand.
GTATCCGCAGGATGTAATGATGCAGAATACTGACAAGAATTTAGTTGACTTCGAGCTGGACATGTATTGGGTAGTTGCAGCGGGACAAGATCCTATTGAATGGTTCAAAAAATATCCAAATCGCTTCAGGTTGGGTCACGTAAAAGACAAGAAGGGTGATGAGACTACAACCCTTGGAAAAGGTACAATTAATTACCCTGCTATTTTAAAAGAAGCCGAAAAGCAAGGGATGCAATATTTTATTGTTGAGCAGGAACAGTATGAAGGAACAACACCTCTCGCCGCTGCTAAGGACGACGCAGAATATATGAAAAATTTAAAGGTGTAAAGACTATTCAGCATCTTTCAATTCTTAATCAAAAAAAAATAATCACTTTAATTAACATCAGCTATTATCATGAAAAAACTAGTACAGAAATTATCTTTTTTATTTATTTTTCTATCAATTACTTTCTTTTCCATCAATGCTAATGCAGCCCCTGCTGCAAAAAATTCCCGTTATTTTCAATTAAAAGTATATCATTATACAAATACACAACAAGAGACAATCATTGATAATTATCTTCAAAAGCAATTTATTCCCTCTTTGCATGCTTCTGGTATCACCAACATTGGGGTTTTCAAGGCAATTGCAAATGATACAGCTGCAGACAAAAAAATGTATGTGTTTGTTCCTTTCTCATCCTTAAGCCAGTGGGAAAAGTATTCGGTAAAGTCTTCTTCTGATGATAAATCTTCAAATGCTTCTGATGAATATATTAATGCCCCCTCTGATAAGCCCGCATTTACAAGGATCGAAAACATTCTTTTAAAGGCATTCGAATTGATGCCTGCAATAACACCTTCAAAATTAACAGGCCCTAAAAGCGAAAGGGTATACGAGCTTCGTAGTTATGAAGGACCTAGCGAAAAATTTTATAGAAATAAGGTGAAAATGTTTAACCAGGGTGGCGAAGTTGATATTTTTTCTCGCCTTGGTTTCAATCCTGTTTTCTATAGTGAAGTTATGTTTGGCTGCAAGATGCCTAATCTTATGTATATGACTTCTTTTGATAACATGCAATCAAGGGAGGCGCACTGGAAAGCTTTTAGTGATGACCCCGCCTGGAAAACATTGTCTGCCCTGCCAGAATATCAAAAAAACGTTTCTCACAGTGACATTTACTTTTTAAGACCCACAGAATATTCTGAACTATAAATAAGCTGTTTAAATCTCTATCTAAAAATTACGGATCGTGATGATTAAATTCCCATTTACTCTTTTTCTATCCGTAATTTTTTTTTATGGATCCTTTTCTACTTCACATGCAATAGCTCAAACAAACCCTGTGGTAATTCCACTTTGGGCTAATGGAGCCCCTGGTTTTGAAAATCGCCGAAATGAGCCTGAGCAGGCAAAAGATTATTGGGTGAAAAATATTCATAATCCTTCGCTCACCGTTTTTTTACCGCCAAAAGAAAAAGCTACAGGAGCCGCCGTTATAATTTGCCCGGGAGGTGGTCACCGGGAACTGGTGTTTAACGCAGAAGGCGTAGAACCCGCAACTTTTCTAAATAAACTTGGTGTTGCTGCTTTTGTGCTCAAATACAGGCTCAGCCGCGAAGAAAACTCTCCTTATTCTATAGACAAGCATCCTCGTGAAGATGCTTATAGGGCCATGCGCCTGGTTCGAAGCCGGGCAAAAGAGTTCAATATTGATACCGGTCGCATTGGAATGCTTGGTTTTTCTGCCGGAGGCGAAGTTGTTGCAATGGTTGCGTATGCACCTGGTAAAGGAGATGCAACAGCAACAGATCCAATTGACAGGTTAAATGGCAAACCGAATTTTCAAATGCTTATATACCCGGGGCCTTTGGGTATTCCTGACAGCATTGGCTCAGATGCTCCGCCGGCTTTCCTACTCGCTGCCAATAACGACGCCTGCTGTTCCGAATCGGTTGTTCGTCTTCTCAAAGATTACCGGGCTGCAAAAGTTCCGGTTGAAGTACATCTGTATACGCAAGGCAGTCATGGTTTTAATATGGGCAACAGGTCGAAGCTTGCTTCATTACAAACCTGGCCTCAAAGAATGGCTGACTGGCTTGCTGATAACAACTTTCTTGATCCTGCAATTGGCCATAAAAATCATGAGTAGTTTTTTAAAATAAAACCATGGTATTACAGTAACCGATAGATAAATAATAAGTTTGTGCTTATAATTTATTTTTATTCAATGAATAATTTTTTCCGTTACTTTTTATTATCCTTTATTTGTTTTTCTTTTAACACATATGCCCAACCCAGCATAGCTCCAACCTTTAAAATTATTCCTCTTGGCGTTAACGGTGGTCTCGATGAAAGCAATTTATCTTCCTATATGGTTGCTCCCGTTGGTAGCAATAGTTACATATGCTTAGACGCCGGTACCCTGCATTTTGGAATTGAGAAAGCAGTAAAAGCAAAGATCTTCAATTCAAGTACTTCAAATGTTTTAAGAAATTATATTAAAGGATATCTTATATCTCACGCTCACCTCGATCATATTTCAGGGCTAATAATAAACTCACCAGAGGACACTGTAAAAAATATTTACGGCTTGCCTTATTGTCTTGACATCTTAAAAGATAAATATTTTACCTGGAGAAGCTGGGCAAATTTTGCGAATGAAGGTGATAAACCGACTCTCAAAAAATATTACTATACTTATTTGTCGCATGATAAAGAAACTTCTATTCAAAATACAGAAATGTATGTAAAAGCCTTTCCATTAAGTCATTCCAAACCTTATCAAAGTACAGCATTTTTGATTCGCTACGATAGCGCTTACTTGCTTTATCTGGGAGATACCGGCGCTGACGAAGTTGAAAAGACTAATAACCTGCATTTGTTGTGGCAGCAAGTTGCGCCGTTGGTAAAGACGAAGAAATTGAAGGGTATTTTTATAGAAGCTTCCTTTCCTGATCAACAACCGCAAAACCAGCTTTTTGGTCACCTTACACCCAGGCTATTGATGAATGAAATGCAAAACCTGGCGAAAATAACAGGAAAAGCTGCAATGAAGAATGTTGCTGTACTGATAACACACATAAAACCATCAGGCGATAGCGAAAGACAAATAAAAAGTCAATTATTTGAATTAAATACTCTTCAGGTTCATCTTATTTTTCCTAATCAGGGTGAGGTATTACAATTATAAAAAAATAAGATGATTTCCGAAAGATAAGTGAAAGGAAGTGTGCTTTAATTACTGTAAACTGAGCACCCGATAATATTCTAATAATTCATCAAGGGTAATACCAATGGAGGTAACATCCATAGCTTCATAAAAATCGTCTTCAAACATTTCTTGGCAATTTTATAATTAACAATCGTACGAGTCAAAACAGATTTTCTTATTGAAAATTGCATTGGCTGTCTATTAAGACGATTAGAACGAGCAAAAAGATTACTAAGCATATGTTAATAAAGAAAATAAATAAAAGGAGGCGCCTTAAACAAGCGCCTCTTTTTCTATAGCCGGGTACACTGAAAAGGCCATCTCATTAATAATGTTAGATGGCCTTTTTGTAAATAAGTTTACAATTTATAAATGATTAAAATCCTTTTTTGGCAACTCCATCTTCAATTGCCTTTAAAGCTTTTGCTTCACTTAATATTGCCGCCATTTTGTTGCCTTTACCATCATGGCCCCCAGCCATATAACCACCTCTTGCGGTTTTGGTTATAACAGCATCATGCATAGGAACATTTTTTTCTTTGGTCTTCAAACAATAGGCTTTAATCATTTTTTCATTATCCATTGTTAAAATTTTTTAAGTTAGTAAATACAAAACCTTTAAAAACAGGGCACAATCTACAAATTTTTTAAGACATACAACTTATATCCAAAAAAGTGAGAAAGCTGTTTTCAAACTTAATTTCGTGTTTTACAATTTATCAAATATATATTACTTTTTTTAAGTAAAAGTGAGAAAAAGTACTTTTTCCACTTTTCTCACTTTTCAGCTATTCTTTATGCATCAATTTTAGCATATTTAGCGTGATTTTCAATAAATGCACGTCTCGGAGGAACTTCATCTCCCATTAGCATACTAAAGATTTCATCAGCAGTAGCCAGGCTCTCTATAGTTACCCTTTTTAAAGTACGACGAGCAGGATCCATTGTAGTTTCCCAAAGTTGTTCTGAGTTCATCTCACCCAAACCCTTATACCGCTGTATTGTAACAGAGTCGTCTTTGCCTCCGCCTAATTTCTCAACCCAATGTTTACGCTGTTCTTCTGAATAGGCGTATTCCTGTTCTTTACCTTTTTTTACCAGGTACAATGGTGGCTGCGCTATGTACACATAACCGGCCTGTACCAGTTCTTTCATATAACGAAATATAAAAGTTAGTATCAGTGTTGCTATATGACTGCCATCTACATCGGCATCCGTCATTATTATCAGTTTATGGTAGCGAAGCTTACCAAGATTTAACTGCTTTGGGTCTTCGGGAGTTCCTACCGTTACTCCCAAGGCTGTATACAAATTCCGTATTTCCTCGTTCTCATAAATCTTATGCTCCATTGCTTTTTCTACATTCAGTATCTTACCCCTCAATGGCAGTATAGCCTGGAAACTTCTTTCACGTCCTTGTTTTGCAGTACCGCCTGCAGAGTCGCCCTCTACCAGGTACAGTTCTGTTTTTTCAGGATCCCTTTCTGAGCAATCAGCCAATTTTCCCGGCAATCCGCCACCACTTAAGACAGTTTTGCGTTGCACCATTTCCCTCGCCTTTTTTGCTGCCACCCGCGCCTGTGCCGCTAAAACTATTTTAGAAATAACGTTTTTTGCTTCTCTTGGATTTTCCTCCAGGTAAGCTTCTAATGACCGTGCAACTGTGGTTTGTACAATACCGCTAACCTCGCTATTACCTAGTTTAGTTTTTGTTTGTCCTTCAAATTGTGGCTCTGGTACTTTTACCGAAATAATTGCGCTTAGCCCTTCCCTGAAGTCGTCGCCTTCTACAACAACCTTCGCTTTTTCAAATAAACCATTTCTGTCACCAAAGTTTTTAAACACGCGAGTTAATGCCTGCCTGAAGCCGGTCACATGCGTTCCCCCTTCAATGGTATTGATGTTGTTTACATAAGAAAAGATATGTTCTTTAAAGTCGTCATTATACGTCATAGCCACTTCTACGGCCACCATACTTGCTTCATCAAAACCCTCAACAAACAAAGTAGTAGGAATAAGGGGAGTGCGATGACCATTTTTATCGAGCATTTCTACAAACTCAACAATTCCGCCTTCACTATAAAAACTTTTAAAGTAGGGTTTTCCTTCTTCATCCGTTTCACGTAAATCTGTAATGTTAATGGTGATTTTCCTGTTTAAATAAGAAAGTTCTCTCAGGCGACCTTCCAGTATATCTCTTTTGAATATAGTTTCCTGGAAAATGGTATCATCGGGCCAGAACCGCACCGTTGTTCCTGTAATTTCAGACGTGCCTATTTCCCTAACAGGGTACTGGGGAAAACCACAGTGATATTCCTGTTCAAATATTTTACCCTCCCTGTGTACGGTAACGTGAAGGGTTGTGCTTAATGCGTTTACGCAACTTACACCCACCCCGTGCAAACCGCCACTCACTTTATACGTGTTCTTATCAAACTTACCACCGGCATGCAACACAGTCATTACAATCTCAAGTGCACTACGGTTTTCTTTTGTATTTATCCCGGTTGGTATTCCACGTCCATCATCACTTACACTAATAGAATTGTCTTCGTGTATCGTTACATTAATATTTTTGCAATAACCCGCAAGGGCCTCGTCAATACTGTTATCTACCACCTCATACACCAGGTGATGTAATCCTTTTACACCAACATCTCCAATGTACATCGCCGGCCTTTTGCGAACTGCTTCCAAACCTTCCAGAACCTGAATACTATCGGCTCCGTAGTTTAGATTTTGCGCTGCGGCATCATTTAAAATTTCAACTTCCATAACTGATTGATTATCCTGCTTTTTTTGCATTGCAACAGGTGGGCGAATGTACGAAAAATAAAGGTCTTTCAGGCATAAAAACGAAGGTTTTAACCTATGTTTACGCTCCTGCGATAAAGTTGTGAACTCTACAGAAAAATGAAGGTTTCGAAGGCCTTTTTTTAACTTCAATCAGCATTCTATCCGTTTGAGAAAATATATATTTTTCGCATATTTGTACTGTAAAGATTTATAAGAAGTGGTTAAAGAAATCGCATGTAAAATGGCTAAAATGAATATTGTTACTAACGTTTGGAAATACACTTAAAAAGCGAAAAATTCTTTTTTGGAATAGATTTACTGGCGATGTGCTAAAAGCCACTTTTTTCTGATATTAATCATACAAGACTCTTCTTCAAATCATAATAACCATGCTTTCAGCTGTATAGCTTTAGCTAAACAATCATCTGAAAAAAATTATGAAAAAAGTTCTTTTTGTATGCGATGGAAAAAACTTTTCGACAGGAGCTTTTGATTTTATTAAATCGCTCAATGAAACAGAGAAAATATTACTGACAGGTATTATTTTTCTATCGATAGATTACCGGATTCTTATACCAACCTCCATTTATCCTGACTTTGCCCCATTAGCAAGCCTGGTAGAGGATGAAAACGAAAATGTAGAAAACACCATAAAAGTCTTTAAAGAAGATTGTGTAAAAAACGGCATAGAATATAGACTGCATGAGGCTGGCCAATCGTGGAATGTAATTGACCTCGTAAAAGAATCCCGGTTTTCAGATTTATTGGTTATTAGTGAAGAAATGTTTTTTAAAAACTGGGGCGGCGAACAACCAAACCATTTTATGCGCCAGGTAATGCATTACGCAGAGTGCCCGGTGATGGTTATTCCTGAAAACTATATACCTATCGAAAAAATAATGATTGCTTATGATGGGAAACGACAATCTTTATTTGCCTTAAAATTGTTTTCCCTGCTTTTTCCAGCCTTTTCAAATCTTCAGACAACCATTATATATATTAAAAATGAGGAGAACGAAAATATTCCTGATATTGAATATCTTGAAGAATATACTTCCCGTCACTTCCCAAATCTGAACATTGAAAAACTTCATGCTTCAGCCTCTAAAAATTTAAGCGACAGCATACAGTTGGGTAAGGATACGTTATTAGTAACAGGTGCTTTCAGTCGCTCTGCTTTGTCTAACTTACTAAAGGAGAGTTTTGTCGAGAAAACAATAGAACGACATAGTGTTCCTGTATTTATTGCACATTCATCTTAATTGCTTTTTGTTAAAAAAAAGAATGAGAACAATAATATTTTTATTAAAAACAAAATGGATAAAACTACCTAATGCGTGCCCTTAAAAGCGGGATGAAATTGTTGCAAAGTACTCCTGAGAAAATCCCGGTCGAGATGGGTGTATATTTCCGTTGTGGTGATGCTTTCATGCCCCAGCATTTCCTGCACTGCACGCAGGTCTGCTCCGCCTTCTACAAGATGTGTTGCAAATGAGTGGCGAAAAGTATGCGGAGAGATATTTTTAGTGATAGATGCTTTTTTCGCTAAATCTTTAATAATGTAAAATATCATTATTCTCGATAATTGCCCGCCTCTTTTATTTACAAATAAAATGTCTTCACAGCCTTTTTTTAAAGGTACATGTACACGGATATTGTCTTTATACAATTTGATGTATTTAACCGCGTCCGCTCCAATTGGCACCAGTCTTTCTTTGTTTCCCTTACCTGTTACTCTTATAAAACCAACATCAAGATATAAGCAACTTATTTGCAGGTTTACAACCTCAGTTACACGAAGGCCGCAACTATACATCGTCTCAAGAATAGCTTTGTTTCGTCCGCCTTCAGGTTTGCTTTGATCAATCTGTCCTATAATTTTTTCAATTTCATCAAAGCTCAACACATCGGGCAGACTTCGTTTAAGCTTTGGTGCTTCCAGCAAAGAGGTAGGGTCTACCGTTACAATATTTTCTATAAGACAATATTTGTAAAATCCTTTCAGGCCAGAGATTGTTCTTGCCTGGGAGGATGCCGTCATACCAAGTTCGCTCACCCATTTTATAAATTGCTGCAGATTTTTCATTTCTACATCTGCCGGACTCTTTTTCTGTTCGGTTGCAATCAAAAAAGTGGTTAGCTTTTCAACATCACGCATGTAAGCCTCCACGGAATTGTCACTTAGCGATTTTTCGAGTTGCAGGTACGCCTTAAAGCCTTTCTTATACGATTCCCACATTTATCAAACGTTTAGCTGCAAGTTACTCTTTGAATTTGTCTGACAGGAGATTAGCCTACATTTTTCATCCTGTACAAATTTTATTTATGTATGGTCGCCTTTTGCTAAATGTTTTATTTACATATAAAAGATCAACCCTTACTTTTGTAAACCTTTTAAAAAAAAATCTAAACTAATAACGATGGCGGAAAAAATTAAAGTAGCCAATCCGGTTGTTGAATTGGATGGTGATGAGATGACACGAATTATCTGGAGATTTATCAAGGACAAACTAATTCTTCCATATTTAGATGTGGATATTAAATATTATGATCTTGGTATTCAGCACCGCGATGAAACCAATGACCAGGTTACTATAGACTCTGCAAATGCCATAAAACAATATGGTGTAGGCATTAAATGCGCTACCATTACTCCTGATGAGCAACGCGTAGAGGAATTTGGCCTGAAACAAATGTGGAAATCTCCCAATGGAACCATTCGTAACATTTTAGATGGTACTGTTTTTCGTGAGCCAATCGTTATGAGTAATGTACCCCGCCTTGTTCCTAACTGGACCGCGCCGATCTGTATTGGTCGTCATGCATTTGGCGATCAGTACCGTGCTACCGACTTTGTAACCAAAGGCAAAGGAAAACTGACAGTAAAGTTTGAAGGTGAAGACGGAAATGTACAGGAGTTTGAAGTGTACAATTTTAAAGGAGATGGCGTTGCATTGACCATGTACAATACCGATGAAAGCATTACAGGTTTTGCAAGAGCTTGTTTTAACCAATCGTTGATGAAAGGATGGCCTTTGTACTTATCTACGAAAAATACCATTCTTAAAAAATATGATGGCCGCTTTAAAGATATTTTTGAGAATATTTATCAAACCGAATTTAAAGCAAAATTTGATGCTGCCGGCCTTACTTACGAGCATCGCCTGATTGATGACATGGTTGCAAGCGCTTTGAAATGGCATGGCAATTTTGTATGGGCTTGTAAAAATTATGATGGAGACGTACAAAGTGATACAGTAGCACAAGGGTTTGGTTCATTAGGATTAATGACCTCTACTTTGGTTACTCCTGATGGTACTGTTATGGAAGCCGAAGCTGCGCATGGCACTGTAACCCGCCACTACCGCGAGCACCAAAAGGGTAAGCCAACTTCTACCAACCCGATAGCTTCTATTTTCGCATGGACAAGAGGTCTTGAGTTTCGTGGAAAATTAGATAATAACCAGGAACTGATTAATTTCTGTCATGCTTTGGAGCAGGTGTGTATAGAAACAGTTGAAAGCGGAAAAATGACCAAAGACCTTGCAATAACTATAAAACCAAAAGTTGAGCACGGCACAGATTATTTGTACACCGAAGAATTTTTAGATGCGTTAGATACGAATCTGAAAGCGAAGCTGGGTAAGTAAAAACCAAAACTAGATTTATAAGAAATGCCGGATGATTGTCCGGCATTTTTGATTTACAAGTGCTTTATCTGTTCTTTATCCGAAGTAAGAAAATTCCGTGTTTGGACAGTGTTATTGAAAAAGGAAAAAAGAAAAGTATTGACTTTTAGTTATTAAATTTTTTAGGAAAATATTGTGGAAGTCTTATATTTTCGTGTTGCCTGCAATTACTAAAAGAACATGGAAACAAATAGAATCAAGCGTCTTTATAAGTTCGCATCCTTAGATTCGGCAAAAAGAATAATTATAGGCGGTAAACTGAAATTTACAAAGCCGTTTGACTTTAATGATCCTTTCGATTGCAATATAGAAAGACTCACGTTTGATGTATCCAAAACTGATGAAGAGTTTAAGATATACGAGAAAAGAATACGAGAAAAAGCACGGGCCGAACATGGAGATAGAATAAAAGAGCTTAATTGGGCTGAACTTTATAAAAGAGTTCAAATTGGAAAAATCAAGAGATCAAAGATTTGTTCGTTCTCTACGATCAATGATCATCCATTATTATGGTCACACTATGGCGATAAGCATTTAGGCGCTTGCTTAATTTTCGATAATACTGTAGCTATAGGAGAAAGATTTAAAGATGAGAAGAAGTTTAAACTTGGTATAGAAGGGTTAGTTGAATATAAAAAATTTAAGAAAGTTAATTTTTGCGAGAGCCGTATAAATGCACTTGCTCACCTTTTTTGTGTGAAAGGCAGGGATTGGGAATATGAGAAGGAATACCGGATGATAACATTTGATTTGGATAATGAGTATATTGACTTTGAGCCCAATTTTTTAAAAGGAATCATTTTTGGTATGAAGGTTACAAATCGAGAAATTGAAGCATTCAAAAAAGATGTGGCTAGTGTCTCCAATGCAATGGAATTTAAGGTTGCTGTTAAGAAAGATGAGTCTCTCAAAATTATTAATTGGGATTGCCCAGGCGAACTATTTTCTAAGGAAACAAGGGTTATAGGTTTAAGTACTGATCCATTAATTAAAGGACTATTTGAAAGACTAGGTAGCGAATAACTGTCGAGTAGAGGGAACTGTTACTTGTAGGTAGCATGGAACACCTCTCATACCACTGTACTTACGGCCTCGTACAGCGTTTCATTAAGTAGTGGCGATACGTTAATGTAGAGTCGGGCACTGTTTCATATCCTCGTTTCTTTAGTCTTTGCAGGGTAACAGTTGTTGCCAGTATCAGGCTTTGTGTACCCGCTGTCATCCCATTCTTGTTCTGCTGCATGCATAAGAACGGCGCGTGGTCTACACCTAAGCGTACAACATTTTCCCTTTGCGTTCAGGTTTCTTCCAGTCGTACCAAATGCATTAGTGCTGCCTGTTGCTTACCCAACTGGTCGACGTCTTTAAGTTTGCCTGTTATACTTGCCATTACGAAGTAATTAAGCTATCCTCTGCCAACCTCTTTTAGTTTGGCGGCAAGGCTTAATTTACTTTGTGGTTCAAAGTGCTTTTTATATTTTTAGGTCGCCAATAATTTTTAAAACTTAAATTATTCTCAAAATGGAAGCAAAAACATTTGCCACTGTTACCTCCATATCAATGGTATTAGCCATTACGGTAGCAGTACTCAGCATTATTGGTGTTGCAATCACTGGTCTTTATCCGGGGATTATTGTGTTATTGTTAGTGGCTCTGATTCCAATTGCTTCTAAGTTTTACGCCAAAAAAATTATTAGCAAGTCCAATGATTTTCAGAGAAATTATTACACAACACTCACAATTATTAATTTGCTATTAATTCTAGTCGTGTTATGGATGACATTTGTAATTGTGCATGACCGTGTTCTTCATGACTGTTGTTGATTTTTATCCAGGCGTCACATTAACAATTGTAAATCGCAAACTGTAAGCCACCCAAAGTTCGGCAATTCAAAAGTTGGCGCAACCAGCCCTAAACAATGTCTCAAATGACCATCATAACAATTATGTTTGATGACTACTTTTGAAAACCAAAATCAATTGTATGCATATGATAGCGTCAAAATCGCCTTTTGTTTCAAATTTCGCTCAAATCGGGTGGGTAGTAAAAGATATTACAGCTGCGCAAACGTTTTTTAGAGAAGCAATGGGCATAGATAATTTTAGTAAAGCAGAGATCATTCGTTTAGAAGAATTTGAATCGACATATTATGGAGAGCCATGTGATGGTGAAAGCCTCGTTTCGATGGCTTACTCGGGTGGCACATTCATCGAACTAATTCAGCCCCTTTCAGGAAGCAGTATTTTTCAGGATTATCTTGATAAAAATCCTGCCGGCGGTGTGCATCATGTCGCTTATAGCATACCCGTTGCTAATCTTGACAAAGTCATTTCCGAAATGGCAAATAAAGGACTCCCAATAATAACGAGCGTTAATCACCCGATTGCCAATATTGTTTTCTTCGACACAACTAAAGACCTGGGCGTTTTTACGGAAGTAATGGGTATTACAGAAGCCGGTGAAAAGGCAGTTCAGAAAATGAAGAGCTAAGCAATGTAAAACTGTAAGGTAGTACAATACATAAAAGCCTTGATGAAGAGGATATTAATATTTTATAAAAATAAACAAAAGCAAATTTCAAGGATACTGATAATCTATAAATTAACTTCGATGGCTACTCCTGAGCCTGTTCGCTACACAGAAACAACTTTTAAGAATTAAAAAAGAGTAAGTTCAGAACTTAGCGTGGAAAGTGATTACTTTACCAAATTAATACCGATTAACAGTTCGAATAAATGACGCCACCAACAGACAGACAAATTTTCGAGGGAGAAATTGCTACCTATTGGCTCGATGATGATGGCATTCTTATTTCGCTATCTAAAAGTCCAAGGCGAACGGTTGGCAACATAACAGAAAACATTGCATTGGTAAGACAGATCACTAACAACAAAAAAGTCCCTTTATTAATTTATTTAAGCAATTCTCCAGTCCCTGATAAAGAGACACGAAGGTTTGTGACAAAAGAATTACCAAACGTATATACCGCAATGGCAATGGTTTCAAAACCCGGGCTTGCAAGTATAATAATGAATGTACTTTTTAAATTGAAACAGCCGCCAATACCAATGAAAAACTTTACAGATGACAAACAAGCGAAAGAGTGGCTAAAACAGTATTTGTAAAACGGTAATTGAACAAACGATCCATGACAGACGAAGTAAATCAACAATTCCCTAAGAGTTATCTTGACATTAATGAGGCAACTAAAGCATCAGGTTTTACAATGGCGTCAGATGTTTTAACGTGCTCTCTACTTCGCACACTTGCTGCTTCTAAACCCTCGGGCAAATTTCTTGAATTGGGTACCGGAACCGGTCTTTCTACAGCCTGGATTCTTGATGGAATGGATAATAATTCAACACTGATTTCAATTGATAATGACCCTGTTTTTCTTGAAATTGCTGAGCAGTTCCTTGGAAATGACGAGCGATTAAACTTAGTCACTTCCGACGGAGGTGAATGGATCAACAAGAATAAGCATCAAAAGTTTAATTATATTTTTGCAGATACCTGGCATGGAAAATATCTTCTGTTAAATGAAACATTATCGATGTTACATAAAGGCGGTCTTTATATTATTGACGATATGCTACCTCAACCTAACTGGCCCGAAGGACATGATCAAAAAGCAATTGACCTGGTTAAAAGTTTAGAAGCTAATGAAAATGTATTGCTAACAAAGCAAGCGTGGGCTACCGGAATAATTGTGGCCGTTAAAAAGTAAAAGGTTTTCAAAAATCAATTATAAAAAAAGGAGCTGAAAATGATTGATAAAGACAATGTAAAGTCTTTGCATTTACTTTGGTAGAGCAATAAATAAGATTCATTCAATTATATTTATTATTCCTTTAAATTTTAATCTAAATGAATACTATTGAAGTTACAACTCCGCCAGTTCCAAGTTCCATCGTTCCCTGGTTATCAATAAGGGATAGTGTAAAAGCAGTTGATTTTTATAAGTCTGCCTTTGGAGCAATAGAGGTGTATCGCCTCGAAGCGCCTGATGGAGATCTTATCGTAAGACTTTCTGTTGACGGTGCAGAGTTTTGGCTAAGCAGCGGAGCTTCTGACAACCCGAGCTTAGGTCCGGAAAATCTTGGAGGTGGTTCAGTCCGAATGATTTTAACAGTATCAGATCCTGATGCGTTCTTTGCAAAGGCATTACAAGCCGGGGCGTCTCAAATCTTTCCAGTAAGTGAAGAGCATGGCTGGAGAACGGGTCGCCTTGTTGATCCTTTCGGTCTTCATTGGGAAATTGCCCGTCCTCTCGCCGCCTAGTACACATTAATACGCTCGTGCAAACAACACCCTCTCCTTAGAAGGCTTACCTGTAAGTATACATTTTCCTTCTTCCTGCTCATTACTCAAAGGAATACAACGAATTGTTGCTTTTGTAAGTTCTTTTATTTTGTCTTCCGTTTCACCTGTTCCATCCCAGTGAGCGGAGATAAAGCCTGTTTTTTCATCAAGCAGCTTTACAAATTCATCCCAATTTTCCGCTTTTGTGATATGTTCCTGGTGATAAGTGTTTGCCTTGTCATAAATGCTTTGCTGTATTTCATCCAGCAGGTTTGTAATACTTTGAGTGAGGCCTTCAATTGGATAACTTTTTTTCTCCTTTGTGTCACGTCTTGCAACTTCTACCACATTATTTTGAATATCTCTTGCTCCTATTCCAATTCTTACAGGCACGCCTTTCATTTCGTACTCTGCAAACTTCCACCCTGGCCTTGCGTTTTCACTATCATCATACTTTACCTTTATTCCTGCCTGTTTCAGTTCTTTTACCAAAGTGCCCACCTTTTCATCTATCATTTTCTTTTGCTCTTCTCCCTTAAATATTGGTACAATTACAACCTGTATTGGCGAAAGTTTGGGAGGAAGAACCAATCCATCATCATCGCTGTGAGCCATTACCAGGGCGCCTATCAGTCTTGTACTGACGCCCCAGCTTGTGGCCCAAACATAGTCAAGCTTATTTTCTTTATCACTAAATTTTACATCGAATGCTTTTGCAAAGTTTTGCCCCAAAAAATGAGAAGTTCCGGCCTGCAAAGCTTTACCATCCTGCATCAATGCCTCAATGCAATAAGTATCAACTGCGCCCGCAAAACGTTCGTTAGCGCTCTTTACGCCTTTTACGACAGGCATTGCCATATAACTTTCTGCAAAGTCTGCGTAGACTTCCAGCATTTGGCGGGTTTCTGCAACTGCTTCATCTGCTGTAGCATGAGCGGTATGTCCTTCCTGCCATAAAAACTCGGCTGTACGTAAAAATAAACGGGTGCGCATTTCCCACCTTACTACATTAGCCCACTGATTTATAAGCAAAGGCAGATCGCGGTAACTTTGTATCCAGCTTTTATAGGTGTTCCAGATAATAGCCTCACTGGTGGGCCTTATTACCAGTTCTTCTTCAAGTTTGCTTTCAGGATCTACCATTAAAGCACCTTTTTTTTCCGGGTTTACTTTAAGGCGATAGTGCGTTACCACGGCACATTCTTTTGCAAATCCCTCTGCATTTTCTTCTTCTTTCTCAAATAGACTTTTAGGAACAAATAATGGGAAATAAGCATTCTGATGGCCGGTATCCTTAAACATTTTATCGAGCACGTCACGCATGTTTTCCCATAGAGCAAAACCGTAAGGTTTTATAACCATACACCCACGAACTGCGCTGTAATCTGCAAGTCCGCTTTTAATGATAAGGTCATTATACCATTGAGAATAATCTGCACTGCGTGAAGTGATTTCTTTGCTCATAATAGAATTTTTTTCTTACCTTAATCATTGCGTTAATGTTATAAAACAATTGGCAAAATCTTTGACAATATATTAATCAAACAGATTGTGGTAAGCGGCGCAAAAGTAATAACTTCGAATTAGATAAAACTTTTTAACCCTTGTAATATGAAATACAAAATTTTACTTTATGGTTTGATAGCTGCCCTTGTTACAGGTTGCTCATCTGCCTATAAAGCAACCCAGACTCCCGATGATGTCTATTTTTCACCGGCAAGAGCTGAAAGAAGCGTAGCAAAGCAGGATAAATATGAAGACTACTTAAGTTCACAGGATGATCAATATCTCCGAATGAAAGTAAGAGACAGAAACAGGTGGTCTCCTATTGACGATTATGAATATTGGAATGACAGCCGTTATATGCCTTCTTATTCTTTTGATTATTACAGAAGCAACTGGAACAATTTTTACGTCTGGAACAATCCATATGCGTGGAATAACTGGGCGAGTCCTTTTTATTACAACCCGATGTTTTCACTTGGTTATAATTACTATGGAGGATATTCTCCTCTTGGTTTTGGGTACATTCCTTACAGCAATATCTATATTTCTAAATATCCTTTAAAAATGTCTTCTAATGTAAGCAGGCCGTCACTGAGAGGTTATAGCAACCGGAACTATAATAATTATAACTCAAACTATAACAGGCAAGGTCTTGGTAATTCAATTAAAAGGGTGTTTACTCCTAACGAAAACACCAATTATAGTAACAGAAACATTAATACCAATAATAACAATAACACTTACCGTGCTCCCGAAAGAAGTTATACGCCTTCTTCATCTGGCAGTTCTTCAGGTGGTGCACGTCCAAGCGGAGGAGTTTCACGTCCTCCCCGTTAATAAATATTTTTTAGGATTTTACAAATGCAAAAAAACAAAAACCGTATTCACAGAATGCGGTTTTTATTAACCATATAATTATGAAAAAGTTTCTACTTTCTGCGGCGGCGACCATTGGTTTTTTTGCCTCTATGGCACAGTTGCCGGAAGATGTTTTAAGATATAGTTACTTTCCTCAACATGGTAGTGCACGAAACATGGCAATTGGAGGAGCAATGGGATCTTTAGGCGGAGATATAAATGCGCTGTATGTAAACCCTGCCGGCCTGGGTCTTTATAAAACAAGAGAATTAGTTTTAAGCCCTGGATTTTTGTTTAATAATAATAAGGCAAATTTTCGTGGTACTGATACTAAATCAAATAAATCAGCTTTTGACCTAGGAACAAGCGGTATAGTGATTGGCTTTAACAGCCGTAACAGTAAGTGGACAAACCAGGCATTTAGTTTTGGAATAAGCCAGACAGCTAATTTTAATAATTTTGTTTCTTACAAAGGCAGTAACAATCTAAGCAGCTACACAGAACAATTTACCGAAGAATTAAGAAACAGCGGTTTAAGCCTTGATGAAGCATTAAATAACCCCGGCTTTGCCTACGGAACTGCTCCGGCCATATATACTTATCTTATAGACACTTTTCCCAACGGAAATGGCGGTTATAATATAAAAGGGCTTCCGGAGTTTTTGCTTGAAAAAAACATTTCGTTAGACCAGCAAAAAACCATCGATACCAAAGGAGGCATTTATGAATTGGCCTTGGGCTATGCCGCCAATATGGATGACAGACTTTACCTTGGTGGTAGCCTTGGCATACCTATTGTCAATTATTCCCGCTTTACCAAATACCGGGAATCTGACCCCTCCGGTGATCCAAACAATAACTTCGATTATTTCGAATACAATGATTATCTTACAACCAAAGGTTTTGGAGTTAATGGTAAACTGGGGCTTATTTTTAAGCCGCAGGAATATATACGGTTAGGCCTGGCAGTACATACACCAACATTTTATACATTAACTGATAGGCAAACTACCGACCTAACGTCAGCCACTGAAAATTATACTTCGCAGCCTGTAAGAAAAGTCAGTTCTACCCAATTTACAGATGGAGAGCAGGGCAAAACTTTATATACCGCCACTACTCCCTGGAAGGCGATCTTTAGCGGTTCGTACGTTATAAGAGAAGTAAATGATATACGCAGGCAAAGAGGCTTTATTACCGCAGATATAGAATATGTCGGTTATCCTGGTTCTAACTTTAAAGCAGACGGCCAGAATGTGACAAGCGCCGATCAACAGTATTACGAAGATTTAAAGGGTATTATTAAAGAATCCTATAAAAGTGCTTTTAACTACAGGTTAGGAGGCGAGTTAAAATTTAATACTGTCATGTTTAGGCTCGGCGGAGCTTATTATTCAAATCCATACAAAGACAAATCGTTAAACTCACATCTTGCCCAGGTAAGCGGTGGCATTGGTTATCGTAACCATGGTATGTTTATCGATCTTACTTATATTCATAATTTAAATAAAGACGTCAACTTTCCTTACCGGTTAACCGATAAGCCAAATACTTATGCAATGCAGCAAAATACACGCGGCAATGTAGTGATGACAGTTGGATTTAAATTATAGCACTAACATTATAATAAATACAAAAAAACCCTTCTTAATGCCTGTTCTTTTAAACTAAAAGAACAGGCATTTTTTATTTTTACAACAAGAGGAAAGATATTGCTGACAACAAGAAACAAATTTGATAAATATGGAAATGGATAATTACTTCATAAAACGTTGTGAGACCTTAAGTAAACAAGCTGCTCTAAAAGGAAATCAACCTGTAGGTGCTTTAATAACAAGAAATGATGAAATTTTAAGTGAGGCAGAGGAAGCAGCAACAACTAAAAATGATATTACTTGCCATGCAGAACTGGAAGCAATAAGACTGGCGGTACAGCAATTAAAAACAAATGATCTGTCAGATTGTGTTTTGTATTCCACTCATGAGCCTTGCATCATGTGTGCATATGCCATTAGGTATCATAAAATTAAAAAAGTAATTTATCAGAATAAAGCCAGCTACCTTGGAGGAGCTTCATCTTCAATGCCTCTTCTTACTACAAGCGAAGTTCCCCCACATTGGGGTCCTGCGCCTCTGGTTATTTATTTAGATGCAAATACCTGATTAAGCCGCTACAAGTGTTGCCATTATAGAGGAGATTAAGGTGATTTCTCTATTAATAAAATAATTGCTCCCTCTTTTTTTATTTGTGATATTTAAGCTATAAGTTGCAAAAACTATCAGGTAATTTGTTTTAGTAACCCGTTGTTTAATGTAGGTTTTAGCGGAATAACTTCTAACTTTTAAATTGTTTACATGAAAAGAAATTTTATTTTATTGCTTACGGCAGTTTTAGGACTGACCGCAACACAGGCTCAATCAGATGCGGTATCTTCCGCACCTATGGTTAAGATTTCAAATGGCACTCTTGAAGGCACAAATGAATCAGGCGTTCAATCGTTTAAAGGCATTCCCTTTGCCGCGCCACCTGTTGGAGATCTGCGCTGGAGAGAACCGCAGCCCGTAAAGAACTGGCAGGGAGTAAGGAAAGCAGATAAATTTGGTCCCAGGGCGATGCAAAGAGCAGTATTTGGAGACATGAATTTTAGATCTGACGGTGTTAGTGAAGATTGCCTGTATCTGAATGTTTGGACGCCGGCTAAATCTTTTAACGAAAAGCTACCGGTAATGGTTTATTTTTATGGAGGTGGATTTATTGCTGGTGATGGTTCGGAGCCCAGATATGATGGCGAAAGTTTGGCTCGTAGAGGTATTGTTACAGTTACTGTCAATTATCGTCTTACTGTTTTCGGATTTTTTGCCCATCCCGAGCTAACTAAAGAATCTACTCATCACTCATCGGGAAACTATGGATTACTTGATCAGAGCGCTGCTTTACGTTGGGTACAACAGAATATTTCGGCTTTTGGCGGCGATCCTAAGAGGGTGACTATAGCAGGAGAGTCAGCAGGTTCATTTTCTGTAAGTGCCCAGATGGCATCTCCACTTTCTAAAAACCTTATTGCTGGTGCTATCGGGGAAAGCGGTTCTTTACTTGGAACAAATCCCCCTGTTGCTCTATCTGAAGCAGAACAGGCAGGGGTTAAGTTTGGAAATAGCATAGGTGCTAACTCATTAGCTGCACTTCGTGCCATGTCTGCCGAGCAACTTCTCGAAGCTACAGCCAATCCTAATACACCACGTTTTTCTGTATCGGTCGACGGTTATTTCTTTCCAAAACCACCTGTAGAAATATTCACAAAAGGGGAACAGGCGCATGTGCCCTTACTAGTCGGTTGGAACTCGGAAGAAATGAATTACAGGGCGATTATGGGTCAGGATAAATTATCAAAAGAGACTTTCACATCGACTTTACAAAAGTTATACGGAGATCGTGCAACAGATGTCGCTAAGCTTTATTCCGGATCAACAGATGAGGAATTGGAAAAGGCCGCAACAGCTCTGTCAAGTGATAGATTTATTGGCTACAGCACGTGGAAATGGTCTGATTTGCAAAGTAAAACCGGAGGAAAGCCTGTTTATCGCTACTTATATGGTCGCCCCAGACCTGCAATGAGAGCAGAGATGGGTAATGCTGTTGCAGGACTGGCTGGAGGAGTAATTAAGGGTAATGACTCAACAGCAGTTAAAATGCCTGCTCCAAGTGGAGCAGTTCATTCTGCAGAAATTGAATACGCTTTAGGAAATCTTCCAACAAACAGAGTGTATGACTGGCAACCTGAAGATTTTAAGGTTTCAGAAATTATGGAAGCTTTTTTCGCTAATTTCATCAAAACAGGAAATCCTAATGGATTAGGTGTGCCGACGTGGCCTGCTATAACTGTCGGCAGTCCTGTAGAGGTAATGCATATAAACGTTGATACAAGGGTGCAACCCGATAAAAACAGGCAACGATACCTGTTGCTTGAGAAAATTGCACACAAATAAATAAAAATCTTTTTCTGGTTTTTACATGCATTTAAATAATTAGTAGTTTTTTGATGCGGTTAGCTAAAAGCGGCGGATAACTTTTCTATCCGCCGCTTTTATTTGGAACTTTTAAATAAGCTAATTCTTATCTTAGTTCAAATTAACTGCATGGCTTTTATTCACCGCAACCGTATCGGTATCATTTTAGCCTTTATTAAATTTTTATTGCCTTATATTTTGCAACATCCAATGTATGAGTTGCACAGAGATGAAATGTTATATATTCAGCAAGGCAACCATCTGGCCTGGGGATTTATGGAGGTACCTCCGATGCTTTCCGTATTTGCTAAACTTGCTTTATTCTTTGGAGGTAATTTCTTCTGGATAAAATTCTGGCCATCGCTTTTTGGGGCAATAAATGTTTTTATTGTTTGTACAATGGCAGCGGAGATGGGTGGAAAAGTTTTTGCTCAATTTATTGCTGGCTTAAGCTTAATTGCAGGTGCATACCTTCGGGTTCATTTTCTTTTTCAGCCCAACTTTTTAGAAATATTCTTCTGGACTTTAAGTGCTTACATTCTTATAAAATACATAAATACCGAGCAGGTAAAATATATTTATTACCTAAGTATTTCACTTGCACTTGGCTGGCTTAGTAAAAATTCAGTTGCTTTTTTTGCGGCAGGTGTCTTTGTTGGAATTATTTTGACAGAAAACAGGCAATTATTTTCATCAAAACATTTATACCTCGCTGCATTGGTTGCTTTATTAATTATAGCCCCTAACCTTATATGGCAGTACAATCACAAGTGGCCTCTCGTGCATCATATGAAAGAATTGAGAGAAACACAGTTAAGATTTATAAATCCCATTGATTTTTTGATCGACCAGGTATTGATGCACCTTCCTGTTTTTTTTGTTTGGAATGGCGGCTTAACCTGGCTTTTATCTTTTAAAGCCGGAAAATCCTATCGATTACTGGCATGGACCTATTTAAGCATCTTGTTTTTACTTATGGTTTCAAGCGGTAAAGATTATTATACTCTTGGTGCCTACCCAATGTTATTTGCAGCAGGAGGTGTTTGGTTAGAGGAAATAACTGCTGTTAAAAGATTTTGGTTTCGCTATGTTTCTATTGCGACTATAATCTTTTTATTTATTCCGCTTATCCCTCTGCTTCTTCCTGTGTGGAAACCGGAACAGCTGGCTGACTATTATAAAAAAACTGGATTTGACAAAACAGGTTTTTTACGGTGGGAAGATTTACAGGACCATCCTTTACCTCAGGATTTTGCTGATATGATAAGTTGGAGAGAATTAGCCGGTAAAGTGTCAAAGGCTTATAAACTACTTCCTGATTCTATAAAGAATAAAACGCTTATTTATTGTAGAAATTATGCTCTAGCTGGGGCTACAGCTTATTATGGAAAGTGCTTGCCTAAGGTAACAAGTGACAATGCCAGTTTTTTATTTTGGATGCCTGACAAGTATGATATAAAAGACCTTCTTTTTGTTGGAAAAAACATACCGAAGAAAAATGATCTTGTTTTTCAGCAATTTGAAAAATATACAGTCATCGATAGTGTTGACATTCCCTATGCACGTGAGAGTGGTGTGAAAATAATTTTATATGAAAACGGGAACAAACAGGTAAACAAAATGATTGAAGCAGGTATTAAAGAAAAGAAAGATGAATACAGGCGGTAAGACAATCCGTGCTAATTTTACACTTATCAATTATCGCTACTAATGAGTTTTGAAAATAAAAGACCACTGAGAGTTTTAGTGGCAAAAGTGGGCCTTGACGGGCATGACCGCGGTGCTAAAGTCATTGCAACTGCTTTACGTGATGCAGGTATGGAGGTGATCTATACGGGGCTGCGTCAGACTCCTGAAATGGTAGTAAATGCGGCGCTACAGGAAGATGTCGATGCTATAGGTATAAGCATTCTTAGTGGAGCGCATATGACTATTTTTCCAAAAGTGGCAAGACTGATGAAAGAAAAACAGATGGATGATGTATTGCTTACAGGAGGAGGCATTATACCTGAAGAAGACATAAAGGTATTAAATGAAATGGGTGTTGGAAAGTTGTTTCCGCCAGGCACTTCTACCAGTGAAATTGCTTTTTATATTCAGAACTGGGTAAAAGAGCATCGATCATTTTAGAGGGAATAGTATGTATTGAACGCTCATTGAAGCACTCTTCGTCTTTGACCTAGACGCAGTAAGTTCAATAGCAGGAACGCTATTTTTTTCATCTAATATTCAATACTTCTAACTTTCCACTACATAATCAAAATCCTGTCATATGTACCAAACTCTTCTTACTTCTTTAGAAAATCACATTTTTGCTATAACTATTAATCGTCCTGATAAGTTAAATGCTCTCAATCACTCAGTGATGCAGGAACTAAGCGAAGTATTTGATGAAGTACAAAAAAATGCGGCAATAAAGTCCGTGATCATTACGGGTGCAGGACCTAAATCGTTTGTAGCAGGTGCAGATATAAGCGAATTTCTGGAATTGTCAGTGGATGAGGCGAAAAGCCTTGCTCAAAAAGGGCATTCCGTTTTTAAGAAAATAGAAAATTGCCCTAAACCTGTAATTGCAGCTGTAAATGGTTTTGCCTTAGGTGGTGGAAACGAACTGGCGATGGCATGTCATTTCAGAATAGCAAGTGACAATGCAAAGTTTGCCCAGCCGGAAGTCAACTTGGGTATAATTCCCGGGTACGGCGGCACGCAAAGACTTGTTCAACTAATTGGGAAAGGGCGTGCTATAGAAATGATGATTTCTGCAAAAATGATTGATGCTAATACTGCGTTGGAGTACGGGCTGGTAAATTATGTAGTGCCACAGGAAGAATTATTAAATAAAGCGAAATCAATTTTAGCAGAAATAAACTCAAAAGCGCCGCTAGCTATTGCCAGGTGCATAGAAGCAGCCAACTCAGTTTTTGATGAAACAAGAAATGGCTATGAAATAGAAATCACTGCCTTCGGATATTGCTTTGGAACCGAGGATATGAAAGAAGGAATATCTGCTTTTTTAGAGAAGCGGAAAGCCAACTTTACAGGAAAATAAGTTCAACTATCCATTTGACTAAAGGAAATTATTATAAAATGCCCCAATTTTTTTAATTGATACATTTTCTACAAATGCTTTCTGAATTGCTTTATACTACCTTTGAAAGCCATTAATCATAAAAAATCGTCATATGGATTATAGAATAGAAAAGGATACAATGGGCGAGGTAAAAGTTCCTTCGCAAGTTTACTGGGGGGCACAAACCCAGCGCAGCATCGAAAACTTTAAGATAGCGCAGGATATAAACCGGATGCCTAAAGAAATAATAAAGGCTTTTGCTTACCTTAAAAAAGCTGCAGCTCTTACTAATTTAGAGGCCGGCGTTTTATCAAAAGAAAAAAGCGACCTAATTGGCCAGGTTTGTGATGAAATACTGGCAGGCAAGCTTGATGATCAATTTCCTTTAGTTGTTTGGCAGACAGGCAGTGGTACACAAAGCAATATGAATGTAAATGAAGTAATTGCTTACCGTGGGCACGTAATAAAAGGCGGACAGTTAACTGATAAAGAAAAATTTCTTCATCCTAATGACGATGTAAATAAATCGCAGTCATCCAATGACACTTTTCCCACGGCTATGCACATTGCTGCATATAGAATTCTCGCAGAAGTAACCATTCCGGGTATAAAAAAATTAAGAGATACACTTGCTGAAAAAAGCAAACAATTTATGCATGTGGTTAAGATAGGCCGCACCCATTTTATGGATGCAACGCCTCTTACACTTGGTCAGGAAATCAGTGGGTATGTGAGTCAGCTAGACCATGGCTTAAGGGCCATTAACAATAGTTTACCCCACCTGACAGAGCTTGCTCTTGGAGGAACAGCTGTCGGTACAGGGATTAACACGCCGAAGGGATATTCTGAAAATGTAGCAAAGCATATCGCACAGCTTACAGGGTTGCCTTTTATAACTGCTGAAAATAAATTTGAGGCACTTGCGGCCCATGATGGAATTGTAGAAGCTCATGGAGCGCTAAAAACTATTGCTGTTAGCCTCATGAAGATTGCCAATGATATACGCATGTTGTCTTCCGGCCCTCGTAGTGGTATTGGTGAAATTTTTATTCCTGACAACGAACCCGGTTCTTCTATTATGCCAGGTAAGGTTAATCCTACTCAGTGTGAGGCGTTAACGATGATATCGGCGCAGGTTTTGGGAAATGACGTTGCTATAAACGTAGGAGGAGCCATGGGTCATTTTGAATTAAATGTTTTCAAACCGGTCATGATTTTTAACTTTTTGCACAGTGCAAGGTTGATCGGTGACGGATGTGTAAGTTTTAATGATAAATGTGCAATAGGCATACAGGCTATTGAAGCAAATATTAAAAAACATGTAGATAACAGTTTAATGCTTGTTACAGCATTAAACACAAAAATTGGTTATTACAAAGCAGCAGAGATTGCACAAAAGGCTCATAAAGAAGGAACTACATTAAAAGAAATGGCGGTTAAGCTTGGTTATGTAACTCCGGAAGAGTTTGACCAATGGGTGATACCTGGAAATATGGTAGGAGAATTGAAATGACGGTGAGGAAGGATAATACCGCATTAGTTGTATTAGGTGTAGATATTCATCGTTAACAATTATACGTGACTTTATTAAAAATATATAACCGCTTCTTTCATCGAAGTGGTTTTTAATTAATTGTCCAAAATCATCTTATATCATTTCTATCATGATGCTGCAAATATTATCAGAACTTTTTTAAAATTTCTTCCTGGTATTACTAATAAAATAAAAACAGGCTGCCTCATTTTTTGAAACAGCCTGTTTTGCTTTAAGAGAGACTATATTACAAGGTTCTCTTTACTTCTTCTTCCTCAAATGCCTCAATTATATCACCAACTCTCAAATCATTGTAGTTTTTAATAGTGATACCGCACTCCATATTGTTAGCAACTTCTTTCACATCATCTTTAAAACGTTTAAGTGAACCTAATTCTGCACTTGCGCCTTCACCTTTAGGATATTCAACTATACCATCACGTATGATACGGACTTTTGAATTTCTAAATATTTTACCATCTAATACCAGGCATCCTGCAACAGTTGCTTTATCAAATTTATACACCTCTTTCACCTCGACATTTGCAGTTATCTTTTCCTGGTATTTAGGTTCAAGCATACCTTCCATTGCACTCTTCAGTTCATCAATGGCTGTGTAGATGATTGAATATAGCTTAATTTCCAGACCTTCATTCTCGGCTACCTTGGCAGCCTGGCTTGACGGCCGTACGTTAAATCCTATTAAGATAGCATCAGAAGCGGTAGCGAGGTTAACGTCACTTTCAGATATTTGTCCTACACCTTTGTGAACAACTCTTACAGCAATTTCTTCTGTAGATAATTTTTGCAGCGAGTCGCTCAACGCCTCTACAGATCCATCAACGTCACCTTTAATAATCAGGTTCAGCTCTTTGAAGTTACCAAGAGCCAGACGGCGGCCTATCTCATCAAGGGTAATATGTTTTCTTGCACGCAAACCTTGTTCACGTAAAATTTGAGAACGCTTTGTTGCAATATCTTTTGCCTCAGCCTCATCATGGTATACCCTGAATTTCTCACCGGCCTGCGGCGCACCATTTAAGCCGAGCACAAGGACAGGAGTAGACGGAGGAGCTTCTGTCAATCTTTGATTTCGCTCATTAAACATAGCTTTAATCTTACCATAATATTGTCCGCTTACCATAATGTCACCCTGGTGCAAAGTCCCGTTTTGAACCAGCAATGTTGCTACGTATCCACGTCCTTTGTCAAGAGAGGCTTCTACAATAGTTCCGCTTGCTTCACGCTCAGGATTTGCTTTTAAATCAAGTATTTCTGATTCAAGCAGGATCTTTTCAAGTAAGAGGTCAACATTCAAACCTTTTTTTGCACTGATTTCCTGGCTTTGATATTTACCACCCCAATCTTCTACAAGTATATTCATACCTGATAGCTGCTCATAGATTTTTTGAGGATTTGCTCCTTCTTTATCAATTTTGTTGATTGCAAAAATCATAGGAACATTTGCAGCTTGTGAGTGACTTATTGCCTCTCTTGTTTGCGGCATAACCGCATCGTCTGCAGCAACAACTATTACGGAAATGTCAGTAACTTTTGCACCTCTTGCACGCATAGCTGTAAATGCTTCGTGACCTGGTGTATCTAAAAAAGTCACCTTTTTACCTGTGGCAGTTTTTACTTCGTATGCTCCGATATGTTGGGTGA
Source organism: Segetibacter koreensis DSM 18137 (assembly GCF_000374045.1). Taxonomy (GTDB): domain Bacteria; phylum Bacteroidota; class Bacteroidia; order Chitinophagales; family Chitinophagaceae; genus Segetibacter; species Segetibacter koreensis. The sequence continues at coordinate 78,394 of NZ_KB893319.1, forward strand.
TCCCTCCGGCTTCTCCCGCAACCACGTTGGCGTTACGAATATAATCGAGCAATGAAGTTTTACCATGGTCAACGTGTCCCATAATGGTAACAATCGGAGCTCTTGATTGCTGCAGGTTTTCATCATCGTCCTCTTCTTCTTCCTCTTCCATTTCTGCCTGGGCCTCCATGTCTATAAATTCAACATCAAAACCAAATTCACCTGCAACAAGTTCTATCACTTCTGCATCCAATCGCTGATTTATAGAAACCATAATACCAAGCCCCATACATTTACCAATGACTTCAGCAAAACTTACATCCATCAGGTTAGCTAATTCGCTTACACTGATAAATTCGGTTACTAATAGCTTGTTATCTTCTCCTTCATGACCTGCCTGGTCTGCAACTCCATCTCTTTTTGCCTTGCGGTATTTAGCCTTCAAGCTTTTGCCGCGTCCTGATCCACCGGCTAGTTTAGCCTGTGTTTCGCGAATTTTATCCTGAATTTCTTTTTGATCTATTTCTTTATCTTCTCTTCGTTTTTCAGAAGATCGAGGACCAAATCTGTTGCCCGCGCCATGTTGTTGTGATGGGTGTGCAGGCCGGTTACCTTGTCCGGATCCTGGTGCCTGACCAGGCCGATTGAATCCACCACCTGCGCCTTGGGTCCCTGCAGGACGGTTGAAGCTTCCTGGACCACCACCCTGGGCGCGTTGTTGCGCCCCAGGTAATTCTGAAGACCTTGGACCAAAACGGTTATTCGGCCCTGTTCCAACTGGGGGTTGTCCCTGGAACTGACCAGGAACAGAGCGCTGCTGTTGTTGAATGCCCTCTCTGTTTGGCTGTTCTGCGCCTTTGCGATCAACCGGTATACGTTTACGCTTACGCTTTTCCTGGATGCTTTGCTTAGGACGCGTGTCAGATTCAACAGGTAATTGGATCTTACCTAAGATTTTAGGCCCTTCAATTTTATCAGCTTTTATATTTGATAATACTGGAGCATTCTCAAAAGATGCAGCCGGAGCCAACGGTTGAGGCTGAGCCTGCGGTTGAATTGGCTGTTGGGGCTGTACCTGTTGTACCGATACCGGGGGTTTAACAAAAGGTGCTACAGGATGCGCTTGCGGTTGTGTTGCCGGCTGCTGACCAGTTTGCTCTTTTGCAACTGGTTCAGTTAACGGTTTTTTTGGCTCTATCGGTTTCTTTACACCTTTTTTTGGACGTGTAGAAGAGTCTATTGAAGAAAGGTCGATTTTAGTAATAACCTTTGGACCTTCTATTTCCGGAGCTTCAATTTTAAGTGCAACACGTTGTTCCTCCTTAACTGTCTCTTGTTTAGGAGCCTCTATATTTTTACTTTCTTCAGCTATTACAGGTATAACAGGAGGTTCTGTTGTAACTGGACCCGGCGCAATTGGTTCGGCGGCCTGTATAACAGGTTCTTCCTCGGCTTCATTTGCGATTGGCTGCTCCTGTAATGGTGCCGGCTGAACTTTAATTTCCGGTTCTGCAGGTTGCTGTATCTCCGGCTCGTGCACTTCTTGCACAGGCTGTTGCTGTGGCTCTGCAACAGGTTCGGGTATTTTTGTTTCTGCAACCGGCTGTGGAACAGGTTCTGGTGCCGGTTGAGGAGCGGCAACGGGTTTTGGTATATCCCTTTTATTGAAGAGAATTTCTTCTTCGTCACGTTTTTTACGACCTTCCTGCTGAACTCCTTTTGGAATCTCAACCAGGTCAGCTTTATTTTTGGCTACCTTGTCGCCTTGAAACTGGTGCTGAAGTGAGCGGTACATATCTTCGCTCAGCTTTGCCGTAGGTTTCAAATCGTCACGGTTAAAACCTTTCGCTACCAAAAAATCTACAATGGTATCCTGACCAACATTAAACTCTTTGGCTGCTGCTAATAATCTCGGTAATTTAAGTTCTAACATTCAATATTTTTATTTGTCGATAGGCATCATTTCTTGCAATGTTGCCCGAAAGTAATCCTAAGTTTCATCCAAAAGCTATATTTTTTATAGGGCTTTTCTTGTTATGGATTTTACTTTTTGTTCCCGTTTTCGTGGTTAGCAGAAACTTTATTTATAGACTAACAACTTTATTCATCAAACACAGTAAATGTAACCTTTAAAGATTAGATTTAATTACAAAGCTCTTAAATAAAGATTTTTTTATATTAAAAACTTTTCAAGCTTGCATTCCTGCTTTGGTTAATCAAAATGAGTAAATCTCCTAAATAGATAATAGAATGTCGAACGGAGCGTCGCAACCGGAGCTGAATAATCTTTTCAAATGCCGGTAACAAAAGCTCTTTATACTTAACTATTCCTTTTCAAACTCATTTTTTAGCACGCTTCTAATTTCTACTATTGTTTCTTTTTCAAGATCTGTACGACGCTCAAGCTCTTCGGCTGTTAGATTTAGAACGCTACGCGCGGTATCACAACCAATACGTTTTAGCTCATCTATTATCCACGGCTCAATTTCATCACTAAATTCTTCAAGGTCAATATCAAACTCATCTACTTCACCTTCATTATCACGATAAACGTCTATTTCGAAACCGGTAAGTTCGCACGCCAGTTTTATATTGACACCACGACGACCAATAGCTAATGAAACCTGGTCGGGTTTTAGATACACACTTGCATGCTTAGTATCCTGGTCAATATCCATAGTGGTGATCTTAGCCGGCGTAAGTGATCTTTGTATTAAAAGATTAATGTTGTTCGTCCAGTTAATTACGTCTATGTTTTCGTTCTTTAATTCTCGCACTATGCCGTGGATTCGGCTTCCTTTCATACCTACGCAGGCACCTACGGGGTCAATACGATCGTCGAAACTTTCTACGGCTACTTTGGCTCTTTCTCCCGGATCTCTTACAATTTTTCGAACAACAATCAGGCCATCGAAAATTTCCGGAACTTCAATTTCGAGCAATTTAGCAAGGAATTTTGGACTCGTACGGCTAAGTATAATTACAGGCGTGTTATTTTTTAGATCAACTCTTTCTACAACTGCTCGTATACTTTCTCCTTTCTTGAAAAAATCACTTGGAATCTGCTCTGATTTTGGCAAAATCAATTCGCTTCCATCTTCATCCAATAATAAAACTTCCTTTTTCCAAACCTGGTATACTTCTGCGCTAACTATTTCTCCAATTCTTTCGCTATATTTTTTAACAAGTACATTTTTTTTCAGGTCGTTTATACGACTGGCAAGTGTCTGCTTAGCAGCCAAAATGGCACGACGGCCAAAATCATAAATATTTACTTCCTGATAAAGTTCCTCACCCACCTCAAAGTCCGGCTCAATTTTAATCGCATCGCTGTAAGCTATCTCGGCAAGAGGATCCATTACTTCTCCATCTTCTACAATCATGCGGCGGCGGATAATTTCGAGGTCACCTTTTTCAGCATTTACGATTACGTCGAAATTTTCATCGCTGGTAAATTTCTTTCTCAGCAGGGTTTTAAAAACATCCTCTACCACTTTCATCAGTGTAGGACGGTCAATGTTTTCAGCATCCTTAAATTCCTGGAATGCCTCTATCAGATTAATACTTGCCATAATTTTTCTTTAAATTCCAAAAAAATTAAAATCCCCAATTCTAATTTACTAATCTTTTTTCGGATGTGTTATTTTAAATTGAGATGTGTTTTTTAAAATTGAATTTGTACAGTTGCTGTCTTTATATTTTCAAAAGGAATAACAAATTGATGTGATTCTGCCTTTTTACCTTTTCCCGTTTTCTGCTCTATAATGATGTCTGTGTCTGTAACTTCTAAAAGCTTTCCTTCTTTTTCTGTAGCGTCATTAAAAGTAACAAGCAAATTTCTTCCTTTATTTTTAACGTACTGCCGATGCATCTTTAACGGTTCGTCAACACCTGGTGAAGAAATTTCCAATGAAAAATTTCCGTCTGGAAATATTGCTTTTTCTTCTAATTGTGCATACAACTTCCGGTTGTATTTTACACATTTTTCAATGGACATCCCTTCATCGCTATCAATAAAGATTTTAATATTATTAGTAGGCTTTATTTTAATTGAAACCAAAAAATCTCCTTGATCTGATGCAAGAAGGCTATTAACCATTGCTTCTATTTCTGCTATAACTGTCTCGTTAGCCATGTTAAATAAGAGAAGGGAACGGTAGCCGTTCCCTTCATAGTTTTTATTTCCACTGCAAATGTAAGAATAAGAGTATATATAATCCAAATTTCTGCTTCTACTTATGTCCTTTAATTTTATATTTTTCAGTTAAGTTTTTGTAAAAAACGTGAAAAACTCCCGTTTTTCTCTTATACCGGTACTTGTTACATACTACCTTCGTTAAATTATGTTTATACGATTATTATTTTGGTTCATTCTTTTTTATTTTCTAATCACATTTATAATGCGGGTAGTAATACCGGTAATAATGGCGACGAGAAACGTACGGTCTAAAATGAAGGAAATGGATGAAAATATGGATAATTTTCAATCTTCTTCTGGTTATTCATCAACTAAGAATAACACTTCTGGTACGACTACATCTAAAACGTCGACTTCTAAAGGAGATTATATAGATTTTGAGGAAATAAAGTAATTATTATTTGTCTTTTTTATTTCCAATTAATAAAATATTGGTGGATTTATTTTTCAAGTAAGGGAAGTCTTATAATCTTTCATATAGTTCTCTCAGCTTTACCCTCGTCATTATTTTTTCCCAATCTTTTCCAAGTGCGTTTTCCCACAGCGGTTTCATTCCCAGGCTTACGTTTATCATCGTATCAAATTCTTCGTCACTGAGGCCTTTACATATGCCCTGGGGTATTTCTACTTTACTCTTTTCTACCATCTGCTTAAATTCGGCTGTGCCTTCGGGATAATATTCTTCGAGATGATTCATTACAATGCAATTGCCAACACCATGTTTTGTTCCTAACAGAAAAGCAAGTCCATAACTCACCGCATGTGCTACACCTACCTGGCTATACGCAATGCTCATTCCTCCGGCGTAACTAGCCATCATTAGTTTATCATCACTTTCATTGTCCCATGTATTTTTTTCTAAAAAAACTTCTCTGCAAAGTTCCAATGCTTTTTCACCATAACTTTTACTAAATTCATTCAGGTAAGTACCCTGTAGACTTTCGATGCAATGAATATAACAATCCATTCCGGTATAAAAACGTTGATTAACAGGCACATTAGCTGCAAGTTCGGGGTCAAGAACAATCTGGTTAAAAGGTGTGAAGTCACTGTTCATCCCCAGCTTACGGGTCGGTCCGGTTAAAACGGTAGTTCTCGAGACTTCTGCGCCCGTACCGCTAAGTGTAGGAATACCAACTTTGTAAACTCCCGGGAATCTTACAAGATCCCACCCCTGGTAATCAGCAGACGATCCTGGATTAGTCATCATAAGGCTTACCGCTTTTGCCAGGTCCATTGTAGAACCTCCGCCTATGCCTATAACTCCACTGACCGTTCCAAACTCTTCTTTTAGTTCCCCGGCAATTTTATCTACATAGGTTGTTTTTGGTTCGTACGTAACATCTGCAAAAATCACTTTGTCCTTGCCTTGAACAGGGATTCTTTCTGTCAAAGCTTTTCCTTTAAAAAAGTGGTCAACAAGAAAAATCATCGGAGAATTGTCCTTTCGGTTGGGAGACAATATTTCATCTAGCTGGTCAAAACTGCCTCTGCCATATATGACATAATCAACCATTTTAAAATTCCGAAACTTACTCATCTTTTAATGTTTATCGCGCGAAATTACATCCTCATTACTATCATTTAGAGATTTAAGGAGATTATTAGAAAACAGTAATAAAAATATTATTACTCAATGCTCCTGTCTTGCTTAGCCCTATTTTCAATAAATATAAAATAATACAACAGCGGCGGTTCTGAAAACATGATAGTGTACATATATTCGCGTTATGGCTTTCGGTTGGAAAACACAGTTTGAAAAAAGAGTACCCTCAGATGGTTTAAGCAATTGGGAAATATTCAGCATTGCGCAACAGGCGTGCAAAGAACTGGATTGGGAATATTTGATTGTTGACGAAAGAACCTTCACTGCTACCACCCCCACTCACTGGACTTTAAGCGAGCAAATAATAAAAATAATAGTCGACAGCGATGAGATAATTTTTGAAAGCCAAAGTGAAAGCCTGGAACTGTACGAAGCGGGGCGAAATAAAAAAAATATTGAAGATCTATTGCTCCCTGCTTTTAAAAAAGCAAGAAGGCGAGTGTCTTATCAAGAGCTGCAAGTTGCAGCAAACGCACTAAAGGCAGAAACGCTTGCTCAAATAAGATCAGGTAACCGTGTTGCAAGCGAAAAGATGACCTTTGGCGTTAGAGAGCACGAAATGACCTTTATGCTAATTGCAGTAAAGCTGGTGATTTTTGCTGTAATGGTTTTAAAGGGCGTTGATTATGTAAACCCTGCAGTAAAAGATATAATCGGTTGGGGTGGAAGTGTAAAGTTGAATGTAACTGGCGGAGAATGGTGGCGTTTGATAACCGCACCTTTCGTGCATATTGGCATTCTTCCGTTGCTTTTAAATATGTTTGGCCTTTACTGGATAGGGCTGATGGTGGAGCCGATCCTTGGCAATTTCAAGTTTTTAATTGCCTACTTGTGTACTGCAGTTATTGCCGGTCTTGTAAGTCTGCTATGGTTGCCGGAAGGCGTAACAGCTGGTGCGTCTGGAGCTGTTTTCGGTATGTACGGGGTGCTAATTGCATTTGCAACAACAAGGTATATAAATAAAAAGTTTCCTACTGTTTGGCTTATCTGCATACTTGCGTATGCTGTTTTAAATATTTTTCTCGGTATGGAAGGAGCCAATGATAATGCTACTAACATTGGAGGATTGGTGGCAGGTATTTTTGTCGGCTACTTATTTTATTTCTTTCATTTTAAGAGAAATCTTGCCCGAGCCGGTGGATCAAGAATTAGCATAGAAATTCTGTTGATCACCGCAATGCTCGTGTTTTTTTACCTTAAGCAAAACGGAAAAGATGATACATTGAGATTTGAAAAAGAAATAATGCAGTTAAACCAGATTGAGTTGAAAGCAATGACACAAATGCAGCAGCTTCAATCAAAAACAAACGAGGAGGCTGCAAAGGTTTTACGAGACAGCGCTTTGCCACAATGGAAACATTTTCAGAAGGAGATCATGAAAACGGATGCCTTCAGGCTCGATGATGAATTTAAGCAGAAGAGAAAATTACTTAGCAGATACGCTCAATTGAGGGTGCGTCAAACAGAGTTAATATATAAATCAATAAATGAAGAAACTGATAAATATAACGCTGAAATTGATGAGGTTTCAAACAAAATAGATACAATAATAAACAAGTTAGGAACCTAGATAAGTTTTTCTGCTCTTGCCAGGTCTTCAGGCGTATCAATTTCTACTCCCATATATTCTGTAACAACCATTTTTATCGACACTCCATTTTCAAGATACCTAAGACATTCAATTTTTTCAGCGCTTTCTAATGGAGTTATTGGCCAATTGGTAAAGTTAAGCAGAGCTTCTTTTCTAAAAGCATATACCCCAATGTGTTCGTAATATGGTATTTTTAGTTCTGTGTTGCGAGGGTACGGTATTACTGATCGGCTAAAAAAAATAGCTTTCATATTTACATCAACAACAACTTTCACATAATTTGGATCTTCTATAAATTTTTGCTCTTTCAGCTGCTGCATCAGCGATGCAACCTGTACGCTATTTCCTTTTTCGCCTTCAAAAACTGCAAGCAATCTTTCTAACGGTTCTTTTTGCACAAAAGGTTCATCTCCCTGTACATTTACTACAATATCAAAATCCATTTCAGCAACGGCCTCAGCTATGCGGTCACTACCACTTTCGTGTTGCTTTTTACTCATTACCGCTTTGCCACCATTACCCGTTATTTCTTTATAAATGATCTCGCTGTCGGTGGCAACTATTACATCATCAAATAATCCTGTCGCAAGGGTATTGTCATGTGTATGCAGGATGACAGTTTTATCACCTAACTTCTGCATAAGCTTTCCGGGAAAACGGGTAGCCTCATAACGTGCAGGAATAAGCGCAACAGCAGAACCACGATTTTTTAAATTCGGCTCTGAATTTTGATCAGGTAAATCATGCTTCATACAGTAAATAAAATAAATCGTGGTTTTGCAAGCTTTATGAATTAAGCATTAATGGCATAACAAGCATCATTAATTCTTCGTTGTCTTCAGATTCGGTTGGTTTAATAATACCTGCTTTTGTTGACGTAGCTAGTTCAACCTTTACATCACTCGTTTCTGCTGCATTGAGCATCTCAATCAAAAATCGCGCATTAAAAGCAATCTGAAGGTCTTCTCCATCGTATTGGCAATTCATTCTTTCATTTCCTTCAAAGCTAAAATCAACATCTTGCGCTGCCATTTGCAACTCACTTCCACTGATGCTCAACGAAACCTGGTTTGTGCTTTTGTTACTAAACACACTCACACGTCTCAATGCACTCTGAAAATCGCTTTTACTTACTACTAATTTATATGGATTATCTGTAGGTATTACGACTTTATAATCAGGAAAACGCGCATCTATCAGTCGGCAAATAAGTTGCGTGGTACCATGAGTCACAAAAAGATGGTTGCTGTTGTAGCTTATCGTTAATTCATCTTCATTATCAGGCAATACATTCTTTAAAAGGTTTAAAGGCTTTTTCGGAACAATAAAACTTTCTGCTTTAGGACATGCGACATCTTTACGTTTATAACGAACGAGGCGGTGTGCATCCGTAGCCACAAACTGTATATAGTTTTCATTAAGTTCAAAAAATACACCTGTCATTGCTGGCCGCAGATCGTCGTTACTAACTGCAAACAACGTCTTGTTAATTGCAGTCACCAATGCACTGCTCGGCATAGTAAACGCTGTTGTATCATCAGAGCTGGGTTCTTTAGGAAAGTTATCAGGATTTTCACCCATTACTTTATACTTACCATTATCGCTGGTTATTTCTACAGCAAAATTATTATCTATATTAAAAGTAAGGGGCTGGTCAGAAATATTCTTTAAAGAGTCAATTAAAATTTTGGAAGGAATGCAAACTCTTCCGCTCTCTTTGCTTTCAACTTCCATTTGTACCCTCATTACCGTTTCCAGGTCGGTAGCTACGATATTTAGTTTTTTATTATCTATTTCAAATAAAAAATCTTCAAGTATCGGTAATACAGTATTACTGTTAATAACACCACTTATCTGCTGCAAATGTTTTAATAGCGATGAGGACGAAACAATGAACTTCATGTTTTTGATCTGGTTTAAATACTTAAGAAAACAAACCTACAGTAAAATGTTAATTGCACAAAGACCAGGTTTATTACAATTGGTGTAATGTGAATAACATGTAGTTATTGTTGTAAAAAATGTATCATCAACAGCATTTGTTGCCAAAGCTGAGCAAGTTTTTGAAGTCTCAAAATTCATAAGAGGTTTTAACAGAATAAATTCCATTTTCCTAAATATTGATGAAAAATTTTCTTTTTGTACCAGCATTTGTTTTTCATGAGCATCACCGTTGCGTCGCAATCACTTTATCATTAACTCATTAGTCAGCCTCAAATTAAGTTACAAAATGCTTTTAAAGTTTTAAAGAGTATTTACGTAAAGTCTTTATACAATATCCGTTTTTAATGAGACTTTTCCTGGATATCTTTAATTTTTCAGCACTTAATTTTGCTTAATGGTTTTAAGAAACAGGCTTACAAAAGAGCAGGCTTTACAAAAAATCAAACATTACTGCAGCTACCAGGAACGGTGTCACCGGGAAGTAAAAGATAAGCTTTACTCTTTTGGATTGAGGAAAAATGAAGTTGAAGAACTTGTTTCTCAACTAATAGAAAATAATTATCTAAATGAAGAAAGGTTTGCAATTCAATTTGCAGGTGGAAAGTTTAGAATGAAGCAATGGGGGCGAAAAAAAATACAGTACGAATTACAACAAAAAGGGGTAAACAGTTTTATTATAAAAATAGCTCTAAAGGAACTAGAGGAAAAAAAATACCTTGAAACGTTGCAAAAACTAGCCGCAGCAAAATGGAAAGCCTTACAGGATGAGAATAAGCTGGTGCGGCAATCTAAAACAAATGCATACCTTTTGCAAAAAGGATACGAGCAGGGAGTGATAAGTGATGTGCTAAAAAACCTAACTGCTTCTGTGTCTCTGTAAAAAATATCTACACATGTCATCTCTAACTTTTACAATAATCCAAACCGATCTTTATTGGGAGCAAAAAGCATTGAACCTGCAAATGCTGGAGGAAAAGATAAACCGTATACAACAAAAAACGGAAGTAGTGATACTGCCTGAAATGTTTAGCACCGGCTTTAGCATGAAACCGGAACAGTTAGCAGAAACAATGGATGGTGACACAATTAAATGGATGAAGCGTATTTCGTCTGAAAAAAAGATAATTCTGACGGGAAGTATAATAATCACTGAAAATGGTAATTATTATAACCGTCTTGTATGGATGCTTCCAAATGGACAAATGGGGTTATACGATAAAAAACATCTATTTGCTTATGCTAATGAGGACAAGCATTATACACCCGGTAACAAACGGCTGATAGCTTCGGTAAAAGGGTGGAAAATAAATTTACTCATTTGTTACGACCTTCGTTTTCCGGTGTGGTCAAGGCAATCAAATAAATCTTTAGAAGAAAATAGATTGGAATATGACGTTTTGATTTATGTTGCTAATTGGCCTGAAAAAAGAAGTCATATGTGGAAAACGTTGCTACAAGCAAGGGCAATAGAAAATCAAAGTTTTTGTATTGGTGTAAACCGGGTAGGCAATGATGGTAATGGCATTAAACATAGTGGTGATAGCATGGTTGTAAATGTGCTGGGAGAAGTTTTGTATCATAAAGCTGATGATCAGGATATTTTTACGATCACTTTGGAAAAAGAGGAACTCGATAAAATTAGGGACAAAATGCCGTTTTGGAAAGACGCTGACCAATTTAAAATTTTGCAGGATTAATTTAAAAATTATCAATAACGATGACGCAGGTACATATAGCAGAAAAAATATTTACAGGAGACGAGTGGCTTTCTAATCATGCAATTATAGTCGAAGATAATATTATAAAGGACATTATTCCTGGTGAGAGTATTCCTTCGGCTGGAAAAATTATCAATTACACAACCTGTTTTCTTGCTCCGTGCTTTATAGATATTCAGATTTATGGTGCTTATGGTTCTCTTTTATCGGTAGAGCCAGAGTGGGAGACACTCAAAAAGATGTATGATTATTGTAAATCGGGCGGCGCTAATTTTTTTCAACCAACTGTTGCTACAAACAGTTACGAAGTCTTTTATAAATGCATAGATGCAGTAAAAGATTATTGGAACAAAGGAGGAAAAGGTGTCATAGGATTACATATTGAAGGGCCATGGATAAATAAAGCTAAAAGGGGGGCTCACATTGAAAAATATATTCATTCTCCGACTATTAAGCAGGCAAAAGCATTGTTAGAATATGGAAAAGGTATTATCTCAATGATAACAATTGCGCCTGAAGTTTGCAGTACTGAAGTTATTAATCTTATCCAATCCTACGGAGTAATTATTTCTGCTGGTCATAGTAACGCAACTTTTGAGGAGGCAAATGAGGGATTTGATAAAGGCATTTCTGCTGCTACCCATCTATATAACGCTATGAGTTCCTTACAGCATCGCGCCCCTGGAATGGTAGGAGCTGTTATGATGCATTCAAATATAATGTCAAGCATTGTTCCTGATGGTTATCATGTTGACTTTGCCGCGATGAGCATTGCAAAAAAAGTTATGAAAGAAAGGCTTTTTTTTATAACCGATGCTGTTACAGAAACCACTGAAGGCCTTTATCCCCACCATCTAGAGGGTGACAAATATGTATCAAACGGAATACTGAGCGGCTCTGCTTTAACTCTGTCTAAATCAGTTAAAAACGCAGTAGAAAAAGCCGGAATTGAATTGTCGGAAGCTTTACGTATGGCAGGCCTATACCCGGCACAAGTAATGAGACTTAATGACAAGCTGGGAAAAATTGCTAAAGGCTATAGAGCTGAATTTGTTGCAATGAATGATAAACTGGAGGTAGTTGAGAAGTCAGCGTAAGGTATAATTAAAAATCCCGGCTAATGTAACCAGGATTTTTAATAATTATGATCGATAAGTTTATTAACCTAAAGCTACTCTCTTAAATTCAAGCACTTTTAACTCACTGTCAATGCTTTTTAGATAATCGCCAACAGTCTTGCTGGAATCTTTTACAAAAAGCTGGGCCGCTAAAGTATTTTCTTTAAAGAAAGCATTTAGTTTGCCATCAGCAATTTTTGAAATCATTTCGGCTGGTTTACCTGCCATTTTAGGATCTGCTGCAATTTGTTCAGTAACAATAGCTCTTTCTCTTGCTACTGTTTCAGTAGGTACAGCAGTAGGATCAACAGCTAAAGGATTCATGGCGGCAATTTGCATTGCTACGTCTTTCCCAGCTTCTACAGCAACTTTGTTTAGTCCAACCAATACACCCATGCGGTTTGCGCCATGTATATATGAAGCGACGTAAGGAGCATCAATTCTTTCGAAACGGCTAACACCTATTTTTTCGCCAATAGAAGCAAGTTTGTCATTTATAAGATCAGAAACTTTTGATCCGTCTACGGAAACTTCATTTAACTCTTCTGCACTTTTCACGTTGTTTCCAATAGCTGCGTCAGCAATACTGTTTGCAAAAGCAACAAAATCAGCATTTTTGCTTACAAAATCAGTTTCGCAACTGATAGTAAAAACAATACCTGTTTTGTTGTCAAATGTTGTTCTTGCCACAACCACACCTTCTTTTGCTTCGCGGTCGCTGCGTTTAGCCGCTACTTTCTGGCCTTGCTTACGCAGCCAGTCTATTGCAGCTTCAAAATCTCCATTCGTTTCTGTAAGCGCTTTACGGCAATCCATCATACCTGCACCTGTTGCCTGGCGTAATTTATTTATATCCTGTGCAGTAATTGTTGCAGTTGACATAATATGTAATTTGAAAATTAGATAATTTGAAAATGAAAAACCACATGGACACAAGGGACAACCGATGTGTCTGCTGTGCCTATGTGGTTATATAAAAAGACTTCAATGTATTTCTAGTCAGTACAAGTGGGCGATGCACGAATGATGAATAGTGTTTTTAAGCTGGTCAATAATAACAATAAAAAAGTTCAATTAGTAACCGCGCTTTGATTCATCACTAACTGACTATCTTGGACCACCGCCACCACCTTGAGGCCTGCGACTGGCACCACCTGGTACACGACGCTTTGGTTGGCCACCAGGACCGGCGTTTCCGCCACGGCTTCTTCCGCCACGTGCAGCTTCAGCTTCAGCTTCAGCCTGTAAACGTGCTGCTCTTTTTTCAGCTTCGTTGTCAGTATCCTCTACGTCATCATCTTTTGCGGCCTGGCGTTCAGCAAGACCTTCTGCAATAGCAGCAGCAATATAGTTTGTGACAATAGCTACCGATTTTGTAGCGTCATCGTTTGCAGGTACAGCAAAGTCAACTTTATTAGGGTCACAGTTGGTATCTACCATACCAAAAGTTGTGATACCAAGGCGCTTGGCCTCAGCAAGAGCGATATGCTCATGACCTATATCCACAAGGAATAAAGCGGCAGGGGCTCGTCCAAGCTGTGCAATTCCACCCAGAACTTTTTCCATCTTTTCCTTATCACGGGTAAGAGTCAAACGTTCTTTTTTTGTAAGGCTTTCAGCGCTGCCATCATTTAGCATTTTTTCAATGCTTTGCATTTTTTTCACGCTCTTGCGAACAGTATTAAAGTTGGTAAGCATGCCGCCCAACCAACGCTCTGTTACAAAAGGCATATTAACCTTTTTCGCAGCTTCGGTAACAATTTCTTTAGCTTGTTTCTTGGTAGCAACAAACATAATTTTTTTACCGCTCTTAGCAATACTTTTCATTGCGGCAGCAGCTTCCTGCAAGCCTTCTACTGTTTTGTTAAGATCAATAATATGAATGCCTTTCTTTTCAGCAAAGATGTAAGGCAACATCTTTGGGTTCCACTTCTTCTTCAGGTGGCCAAAGTGCACACCGGCCTCCAAAAGTTGTTGTTGTAGTGAAGTGTTATTTTCCATTGTAAATTATAGTTGAATGTTTTGAATATTTTTTAAGCATTACCAGTAGCTGTAGCAAAAACCCAAGGGTGGAAGCTAATAGCTCTCGCAGCTCATTATCTCTTACTGAACTGGAAGCTTTTTCTTGCTTTTTTCTTACCTGGTTTTTTACGCTCAACACTTCTTGGGTCACGCTTAAGCAAACCTGCAGCTTTTAGTGCAGGGCGTAACTCAGGATTTACTTCCAGTAGTGCACGCGCAATACCAAGTTTTGCCGCCTCAGCCTGTCCCTTCATTCCACCACCGGTAGCGTTGATTTTTACATCAAATTTATCAGCAGCTTCAATAGTTTTAAAAGGCTGTTCTACCTGGTTTTGCAGGTAAACCAGCGGAAAATATTCTTTATAATCTTTATCGTTAATTGTAATCTTGCCTTCGCCTCTGTTTAAGAAAACTCTTGTCACAGCTTCCTTACGACGACCTACGGCATTTCTTTGTTTTTCCATTGTTTTATATGCTTGTAGCTAATAGCTTGGTTTTTAGAATTTTAATTCCTTAGGTTGCTGTGCAGTATGAGGATGTTTGTCTCCGGCATATACAAATAATTTTTTATACATTTTACGACCTAAACGATTTTTAGGAAGCATGCCTTTTACAGCTCGTTCAACGATTACCTCAGGTCTGCGTTTGATTAAATCTTTAGCCACTTCCTCTTTTTTACCGCCAGGGTATCCTGAGTAGTTTAAATAGACTTTTTCATCCATTTTAGCGCCTGTAAATTTTACTTTTTCGCAGTTTGTAACGATTACGAAATCTCCACAATCAACGTGTGGAGTGTAGTATGCTTTGTTCTTGCCGCGAAGAACAGCAGCGATCTTTGCACAAATGCGACCGACGGTTTGATTAGTACCGTCTACAACATACCAGTTGCGTTGTACGGTAGCCTCGTTCGCAGATTTGGTTGTGAAATGTAGTTTGCTCATTATTTATATATAATTTAAAATGACACCGGCGCTATCCCACCGGTTTTGTAAAAATGAGCGCAAAGGTATGAGTATATATTTTGAAAAAACAAGATTTTTAATAGATTGTTTTCAACCTACCCTTATAACTAATTCATTTTCAATAAAAATTTTGTTGTTAAATTTTACTCTTCGTTTGGTGGCCCTGCTTTTTGCTTGCTGTTTAACTCGCGATTGATCACTAACTCTTACTCGCGATACTATTCCAGGAAGAACAAAATTCAGAAAACACGAATAA
The DNA here is from genome assembly GCF_000374045.1 of Segetibacter koreensis DSM 18137. Classification (GTDB taxonomy): domain Bacteria; phylum Bacteroidota; class Bacteroidia; order Chitinophagales; family Chitinophagaceae; genus Segetibacter; species Segetibacter koreensis. The sequence continues at coordinate 93,788 of NZ_KB893319.1, forward strand.
ACATAATTTTTTGATCATCATTTTCATCTTATAAGTAACAGGAATAATTCAATAATTATCTAATTTTATAAATGCTTATTCATCTACACCCTGTTAATCCACAGCCACGGCAAATAAAATTGATTATAGAATGTTTGCTTGACGGAGGAGTTATTATATATCCGACTGATACAATTTACGGTCTGGGTTGCGATATCTTTCAGCAAAAAGCTATTCAACGAATTTGCCGCATAAAAAATATTGAACCACAAAAAGCACAACTAAGTTTTGTTTGCCACGACCTTAGTGACCTAAGCAAGTACACAAAAAGCATCTCAACTCCACTGTATCGTCTATTAAAAAACTATTTGCCTGGTCCATATACTTTTATATTGCCTGCCAGCAAAGAAGTGCCAAAAATTTTACAAAGTAAAAAAAGTACGATAGGTCTTCGTGTGCCGAATAACGTTATCGCAAATACAATTGTTGAACAGCTGACGCACCCCTTATTAAGTGCATCTTTACCAGGAGAGATGGTTGAAGAATATACTGATCCGGAACTTATGTACCAGAATTTTGAAAAACTGGTAGATATTGTTATAGATGGAGGGACAGGAGGTATGAAGCCATCCACCATTATTGACTGTACCAAGGAGCCTTATAAGGTCGTACGGCAGGGATTGGGCGAATGGACGGAAACTTCTTCAGTATAAAAATCCGGCTTTATTTTGTAACTAAACAAGCCCCGCTATTGCAGGGCCAGTTTAGTTATTTTACTTCTGGTGGGGTTTCATTTTCTTTTTGAGGAGGTTTTTGCTGAGTCGGCCTTGGTTGTGGCTTTGGTCGCTCTCCCGGTTTTTGTTGCGCAGGCCTTTGCTGCGCAGGCCTGCTTTGTTGAACTCCCGATTGCTGGTTTACTCCCCGTGGAGTATTTTGCTGCTTTGCCTGTTGAGCAACATTGGCAGGTTTTGCAACCGGCCTTTGCTGATTAGGATTAATACCTGGTCTCTGTTGGGTGCCTTGCTGAAGATTTTTTTGCTGGCTTTGTTGCTGTTGCCTGTTAGGCCTTGAAGCACCACTCTGGTTTACTTTTGATTCCTGTGGTCTTCTGTCACTGCCTCGTCCATCATTGCCCTGTTCTCTATCTTTACGGCGACGGCTGTTCTTTTCAAGACTTCGAAGACTTATCTGGCCTACAACATCTACAAACTCAGGCTCAACTTCCTTCGGCTTTGAACTTACAATTTCCACAGGCTCCAGCTCATCAGGTTTTAATCCCTGCGCATTCATTTTTTGAATTTCCTTTACACGAGCAATGGTGAGTGGATAATGCTTTGTACTGTCGGGCATTGTGTACCACATCAGGTTTTTAAAAATATCTTTTTTAACCAGGAACGCCGAACTGCGTGTAATTTGTATTACATCTGCATTATCAGGAAATTGTTGTAAAGCATCAAGGTAAGTATCCAACTCATAATTAAGACAACATTTAAGACGCCCGCACTGTCCACTCAGCTTTGTCTGGTTAATAGATAAATTCTGATAACGCGCAGCAGTGGTATTTACGGATTTGAAATCGGTAAGCCATGTAGCACAACATAATTCGCGGCCACAACTTCCAATTCCGCCTACTTTACCTGCTTCCTGCCTGGCTCCAATCTGCCGCATTTCGACTTTTACTTTAAATTCACTCGCATACATTCTTATCAGTTCTCTAAAATCTACTCTATCGTCGGCAGTATAATAGAAAGTAGCTTTTTTACCGTCAGCCTGTATTTCTACCTCTGCTAGTTTCATTTCGAGGTTCATTTTACGTGCCATTGCGCGGCTTCTCACTAGCGCCTCTTTTTCCCGCGCCTTATTTTCCTCCCATTTAGCTATATCGGTTTCTGTGCTTTTTCGTAAAATTTTCTTTATTTCAGGGCTAAATTCTTCAACTCCTTTTTTCTTCATTTGCAGACGAACAAGCTCACCGCTAAGGCTAACTTCACCCACATCAAAGCCGCTTACACCTTCAACGCTTACATACTCACCTTTTTCAAAATATTGCAATGTCGCATTTCTGTAAAATTCCTTTCGGCTGCCATTATTAAAACTTACTTCTACAATTTTACAAGTGCTTTCAGGGTCGCTGAAAGGCAAATTCATCAGCCAGTCATGTACATTCATTCGGTTACAACCACCTGTGCTGCAACCGCCATTACTTTTACAACCGTTAGGTTTTCCTGTTCCACAGCTTCCGCATCCCATAATATCTAAACATAAAAGATTAAAAAAAAACAAAAACAATGCTTATGAGAGAGGATTTATAGACAGCAGCAGAGTATACTCACTCAGTAAAATAACATGGTTCAATTGTAAAACATCAAATACTACAGAACCTTACATTTTTTCCTTGATATATAATATAGTATAGAAAAGGAAAAAGTATTAAAAAATCAAAAATAGTACTTGCACAAATTACATTTCTCAGCTTTTGCCTTCTTCAAACTATACCTGCTAGTCTTTTAATCTCATCATATTTACCAAAAAATCCTTTCTGGCAATCCTTAAATTCAAAAATAGTGATTTAAATTTTATACAGAGTCATAAAAAAGATGAATAAGGGTCAATTCATTATTGGAACTGATTGACTTAGCTGTTTCTGTGCAAATAATAACGACGCTTATAAATGAAGTAATGGGCCGGCATTTGATTTAAATGACCGGAAAAACAGTAAATTATAACTGTTCTTCCGGTCATGGTTTCTATTTGATTAAACCAAATCAATATCAAAGTTTACCAACTCTACAAACTCATCAAGTCTTTTATCAATATCTGTCCTCGTGATTTCTGTAAGTCGCTGCAGACCAAATTTTTCTACACAAAAACTCGCCATAGCGCTGCCCATTATTATGGCAGTCTTCATATTTTCAAAAGAAATATCTTTTGTTTTTGCAAGATGTCCAATAAAGCCGCCAGCAAAAGTATCACCTGCCCCTGTAGGGTCAAAAACATCCTCCAAAGGAAGAGCCGGTGCAAAGAAAACCTGGTTTTCATGAAACAATAAAGCACCGTGTTCGCCTTTTTTAATAATAAGATATTTAGGTCCCATTGTTAAAATCTTATTTGCGGCTTTAACAAGGCTAAATTCGTGGCTCAGTTCTCTTGCTTCGCTGTCATTTACCAGTAGCACATCTACCATTGTAAGTACATCTTTCAAGTCTGCAAGAGCTATCTCCATCCAAAAGTTCATTGTGTCCATTACAATCAACTTCGGCCTTTTTTTCATCTGCAGTATGACGCTTTTTTGTACAGCAGGCACAAGATTTCCCAACATCAGAAACTCGCAATCCTGGTAACTGTCAGGAACCACTGGTGTAAAACTTTCCAGCACATTCAATTGAGTTTCAAGTGTATCGCGGGTGTTCATATCCATGTGATAACGACCACTCCAAAAAAAGGTTTTTTCGTCTTTTTTTATTTGTACAGCCTCCAGATCCACTCCGCGGGCAGACAAGGCATTTAGTTCCTCCTGTGGAAAATCTCCTCCAACTACTGAAATCTGTTTAATCGGTTTTGTGAAATTAGAAGCGCTCCATGCTATATATGTTCCAGCACCGCCAATTATTTTATCTGATTTACCAAAGGGAGTCTCTATAGCATCGAAAGCCATTGACCCTACAACCACTAATGACATAAAAAGAATATTTTAAAAATTATTGCTTTTTGCGAAAAAAGCCTATTAAAACTTAATTGGCATTGGCACGCGAAACTAAAGGATTTTTTATAAAGCCGTCTAAAGAAGTATGTGAAGTGCTATCTAAACATTAGCTACTATTGTTTTTGGTAAGACCACTGTTTTTACTATATGCTTTTAAGCCAAATCTTTATTCAAAGTTAACAAGACTTAAAATTAAGGAGTTATACTTTTAATATCTTTGAACTTATACAAAGGAGAATGTGAATATGTCTAAGATTAAAACAACAGATAAGAACAGTAAGAGAGAAATAATAATTGTACAGGCAGCAAAGCTTTTTAAAGAAAAGGGTTTCAAAGCGGCGAGTATGAGAGAGTTGGCTACTGCAGTAGGAGTAGAGGCAGCAAGTCTGTATAATCACATTGAGTCTAAAAACGATTTGCTTAATGCCATCTGCATGAATGTTGCAAATCGTTATACTTCTAATATAGATAATATTGAAAACGAACGATCAACAGTTATTGATAAATTCGAAAAGTTATTGAGGTTTCATGTAAAAGAAATGTTGGTAAACTACGAGGAGGTGTATGTTACAGATCATGACTGGCGAAATATGCAAGAGCCTCACTTGTCAGAATACCGGGAAATGCGCAGAAACTACAGGAAACGTTTTGCAGCCATAGTACAACGGGGTATTGATGAAAAAGAAATAAAGCCAATAGATGCGAACACAATTGTAATGATATCTATAAATGCGATAGGAGCAGTGGACCAATGGCACAGAATTGTACACAAAGTCGACAGCCAGGACCTTGAAGACAATATTGTAACAATACTGGTAGATGGCATCAGAAATTAAGTAATTTTTGTAGAGAACGTATTGATAACAACTCAAAATCCTTTTGCCGATATTGACTTTTTTGAAACCCTAACTAAAAAATAACCTTATTTTTTGTCCAGTACCCTTAATTTTGCGAAATCTTTCGCCGAAATGTTTAAAACTTTATCGTCCAACGAGTCTATTTCTTCTTCAAAGAAAAAAATTATTGTATTAGGAAGCGGGCCAAATCGCATTGGCCAGGGTATTGAATTCGATTATTGCTGCGTTCATGGTTTGATGGCTATTAAAGAGTCTGGTTATGAGGCGATTATGGTCAATTGCAATCCTGAAACTGTAAGTACAGATTTTGATATTGCTGATAAATTATACTTTGAGCCTGTTTACTGGGAGCACCTGTGGGAAATTATTGAGCTGGAACAACCGTATGGGGTTATTGTGCAGTTAGGTGGACAAACAGCATTGAAGCTTGCAAAGAAGTTACATAAAAAAGGTGTAAGAATTATTGGAACTTCTTTTGATAACATGGATATAGCTGAAGATCGTGGTCGGTTTAGTGACCTTTTAAAAGAGTTAAATATTCCTTACCCTGAGTATGGAACCGCTTACACCGCGGAAGAGGCAATTGACGTGGCTAATAAAGTTGGTTACCCGGTATTGGTAAGACCTAGCTATGTTTTAGGTGGCCAAAGAATGCGTATTGTGATTAATGATGACGAAGTCGAAAAAGCGGTGGTAAGCCTGCTTAAACATATTCCAGATAATAAAATATTAATCGACCACTTTCTTGACCGCTGCCAGGAAGCTGAAGTAGACGCCATTTTTGATGGTGAAGACTTTCATGTGATGGGTGTAATGGAACATATTGAACCTGCAGGAATTCATAGTGGCGATAGTAATGCGGTCTTACCTGCCTTTAATTTAACTCCACTGGTTATTACAACTATGGAGTATTACTCTGAGAAAATTGCACGGGCATTAAATATAAAAGGACTTATCAACATTCAGTTTGCCATAAAAGACAATAAGGTTTATGTAATAGAAGCTAATCCCAGAGCTTCACGTACAACACCTTTTATAGCAAAAGCATACCAGATTCCTTATCTTAATATAGCTACAAAGGTGATGTTGGATGCTGCCAAACTTAAAGATTTTACCTTTGAGAAGAAGTTAACCGGCTTCGCCATAAAGGAACCTGTTTTCAGTTTTGATAAATTCCCGGGAGTTAGTAAAGAATTAGGTCCTGAAATGAAAAGTACAGGAGAAGCAATACGCTTCATTAAAGACCTGCGCGACCCTTACTTTCGTACTTTATATAAAGAAAGAAGCATGCATTTAAGCAAGTAAAAAAAGTTTAACTGTGCTGCCTTGCGAAGAGGTGGCACAGCTTTAACAGTTAATGCTTGTAATGCCAGCCTATCAATTATATTTCTGGAAAAAAATACCTTTTGTAAGGCTAATTATTCCTTTAATAGCAGGTATACTACTTCAATTTATTTTTGCTTTTTCTCCCTTTAACCTGCTAATTACAGCAGCGTTAGCAGTCTTGATAATTTTCGTTTTTTTCCTACTTCCTTTTGCTGTAAGGTTTACTCTTAGGTGGGTGCCCGGCATTTCTATAAATCTCTTACTTATTATAATTGGCGCATTTATCATTTATAATAAGGATATCACCAGGAAGCCAGGTTGGATAGGAAACCATACTACGGATAGTGTCTCAGTATTAGCGACTCTGCAGGAGCCATTAATTGAAAAAGCTAAAACATACAAAGCTTTAGCATCAGTTGAGGGTATTAATAGTAAGGATGGATGGAAAAACATAACGGGCAATGTGCTTATTTACTTCAGTAAAGACGGGATTAAGTCCAATTTGAAATATGGTTCGCAGGTATTGTTTTACAAATCGCCGCAGCAAATTAAAAACTCCGGTAATCCCGGCAGCTTTAATTACAAACAGTACAATGCGTTTCAGAATATCTATCACCAGGTCTTCTTAAAAAGTTCAGAATATGTTGTAACAAACACAACCAGGGAAAATGCTTTTAATAAATGGCTGTTGAATGTGCGATTTGCAGTTATAAAAAAATTACGCCAATATATACAAGGAGATCGCGAAGCGGCTGTTGCGGAAGCTCTTCTTATTGGCTATCGAAATGATTTGGATAAAGACCTTGTGCAGGCTTATAGCAATACCGGTGTTGTACATATCATCGCCATTTCTGGTTTGCATTTGGGTATGATTTACGGTGCCCTTATTTTTATGTTCAGGCCGTTTAAAAAGTTTTCATGTATAAAATGGTTAAAACCCATTTTTATCTTGTCTGTTCTGTGGGTTTTTACGGCACTTGCCGGCGGCGTGCCTTCCATTCTTCGCTCGGCTGTCATGTTTTCTTTTATTGTTTTAGGTGAAGCGATAGACAGGAAATCTTCTATTTATAATACACTTGCTGCCTCAGCATCTGTTATGCTATGTATTAATCCTTATTATTTATGGGATGTTGGATTTCAGCTTTCTTATGCAGCAGTTATCAGTATTGTAACATTTGCCAAACCTGTTTATAACTGGTTTTATATAAAAAATAAAATACTTGATATTTTCTGGAAACTTACTTCTGTTACTATTGCTGCGCAAATACTTACCGTGCCGATTATCTTTTATGTTTTTCACCAGTTTTCTAACCTGTTTATAATAACCAATTGCATAATAGTTCCGTTATCATCTGTTATTTTATTTGCTGAATTAGCATTGCTTACAACATCCTTTATGCCTATAGCTGCAAAGCTTATCGGCTTTATAACAAGCAGCATGCTTGCTTTTATGAATCGATTTATTGAATGGGTTAGCAGTTTCCCATTTGCCATTTACGATGGTATTCAAAACAATCTTTTGGAAACCTTTTTATTATATGTCTTTATTATTGGCATTTGTTACTGGTTATTGTACAAGAAAAAACAATCTTTATTTATTGGTTTATCCGCAATTCTTGTTTTTGTTATTGTTGATGCTTATGAAAATTTCATTTCAAGGCAGCAGCAGAAAGTGATTGTTTATAATATACCTCAGCATAATGCAATTGATTTTATCTCGGGAAAAAAATATGCTTTTGTGGGTGATACAACTTTATTGCATGATGAATACCTGCAAAATTTTCATTTAAAGCTATCAAGAACTCTGCACAGAATAAAACCTTTAAATAACTTAACAGGATTATATATGAGTTATCCTTTTGTTCAATTTCAAGGTAAAAGAATATTGTTGATAGATAAACCTTTAAAATTTAAAAGCCCTTCCAAAATTTTTCTTGACGCGATAGTTGTTTCACGTAATCCACGAATTTCTATTAGTGAGCTGGCTACTGTTTTTAATTGTAGACAGTTCATTTTCGATGCTTCTAACAGTACATGGAAAATCAGTCAATGGAAAAAAGATTGTGACAGCTTACATTTGCGAAATTATTCAACACCTGACCAAGGTGCCTTTGAATTAAATTTATAATAAAAGGTAAAAACTGCATCAACAGAATTACTAAAGTTGAACGGAGCGTCGCAACGATGTTTAACAGGAGTTTGCTCTGCTGGTGAACAAAAAAATTTCATTAGTCAATCTGCAAATCATGCAAAAGAAAATACAATCTGCACTTATTTCAGTTTTTTATAAAGAAGGTTTGGACATCATTGCCCGAAAGCTGCAAGAGCTGGGAATAACTATTTATTCTACGGGCGGTACGGAAAAATTTATTAAAGATCTCGGTATTCGGTGTGTTGCGGTTGAAAGTTTAACTACTTATCCTTCTATATTGGGAGGGCGGGTAAAGACGCTGCACCCGGCGGTATTTGGTGGAATTTTGGGTAGGCGAGACCTGGAGCAGGATGTGCAGGAAATGAAGCAATACAACATTCCCGAAATTGATCTGGTAATTGTTGACTTATACCCGTTTGAGGAAACCCTTGCATCTACAACAGATGAAAAGAAAATAATTGAGAAAATTGATATTGGCGGACCTTCTATGATACGCGCGGCAGCTAAAAACTTTAAGGACCTTGTAGTTGTTGCTGCGAAAGATGACTATGCAGCGCTGGAGAAATTGCTGGGCGAACAAAACGGTGAAACAACGATTGAGCAACGCAGGCAGTTTGCGGCAAAAGCGTTTGAAATTGTGATGAAGTACGATATCGCTATCAGTAATTATTTCAATCCTGGTAAAGCACTTTCTACCGAAGTTGCAACACAAAAAAAGTCTTTGCGGTATGGTGAAAATCCACACCAACAAGCAGTTTTTGAAGGTGATTTGGGTGAAGTCTTTACTCAATTGCATGGTAAAGAATTATCTTACAATAACCTGGTAGATGTGGGTGCTGCAATAGAATTGATTAAAGAATTTGAGGCATACCCAACAGAAGGAGAACAAGCAGATTCGGTGTTTGCCATTATAAAACATACCAATGTTTGTGGTATTGCATCACGAGCTACAGTGAAAGAAGCGTGGGACGCGGCATTGGCAGGTGACCCTGAAAGTGCATTTGGTGGTGTACTGGTTTGTAACGGTGAAATTGACAAGGCAACCGCAGAAGCTATTAATGAAATTTTCTTTGAGGTATTGATTGCTTATGATTTTTCGCCAGAGGCATTAGAAATATTGAAAAAGAAAAAAAATAAGATCCTTTTGCAATTAACAGGCTCAGTAGAAACAAAAGAGCAGTTTAAATCTGTCGTAAACGGCGTTTTAAAACAGGATAGCGATATAGGAAATTTTATAGAATGGAATGAAGTGGGAGGCAGAGCCACTACAGCATCTGAAAGAGCAGATCTGGAATTTGCTAATATTGTATGCAAACATCTAAAAAGTAATGCGATAGCCCTTGTAAAAAATAAGCAGTTGGTTGGCAAAGGCTGCGGGCAAACAAGTCGTATTGATGCAGTGCGCCAATCAATAGAAAAGGCAAAACAATTTAAATTTGATTTAAACGGTGCTGTATTGGCTTCTGACGCATTTTTCCCGTTTAACGATAGTGTGCAGATTGCACATGCCGAAGGTATTGAAGTATTCATTCAACCTGGAGGCTCAATAAGAGATAAAGACAGTATAGATTATTGTGTGGAAAATAACCTGGCAATGGTGTTTACAGCAATGCGACATTTTAAGCATTAATTGTCTGAACCGCATTTTGAATGAACTGGGATTTTAAGGAAATGATGAACTAATTGTAATTTTCCTTAAAATCCTTCAATTTCTTCCATTATTGTTCGATAAGCTTCTCGCCAACCTGTAAACATTTTATCAGTTCCTAAAAAGTGATTGTGCCAGATTGTTATAAATAATCCGTTTACTTCTTTTATTATTTTGTCGTAATATTTCATCTCGGCTAACGCTTCTTCAGGGCCATAATGTTGTTCGTAATAGGAATTGGCATCCATGTAACAAAAAGGATAAATAGTTAGAGAAGTAGTTTCTTCCTTTTGTAAATCGTACCAGGAATAAGGCAGGCAGTAGGAAGCCCTGAAGCCATTAATGCTGCCGTAACCCATTGAATAATCTTCTTCAATTTCAGCATTAATTAATCTTCTGTACGTGTCAGGCAAAGTGATGCGGATATAATGTTGCCTGCTTTTGTTTGCTTTCTTACCGGTAATTTTTTCAAGTATTTTTATTTCCTCTTGTAATAATTGTGGTTTATCCCCGCTTTGCCACGAAGGATGAATTCCTACCTCATATTTTGCTTTGTGGTGTTGAATTAAATTTTGTAATTCTTTTTTTCGGGGAAGAATGTTTTTATCATACCCTTTATTCAGCCGCGCTAATAGAAAAAAATACAACGGCTTACACTTGTGTTCCTCATGTAACTCATCTAACCATTTGTAACTGTCAAAAGGGTCTGTTTTATTTCCTAACAAAACCTGTATCCTTTCTTGTGCTTTTGACCATTTATTATTTACCATTGACTTTAGCAAGCCCCCTGCATTTCGTTGCCAGCCTTTGTTGACAAAACTCCACGCTATATCAATATCATAAGTAGGTAGAAAGTGAAAGATTTGAGGGGTGAGGTGCAGAGCAGGAAACTTTCTAAGTAACTCTTTTTTAAATGATTGCAACCACAGGTTTACTAAAGGAAGCTTTAAAAAATCTTCTTTGAATGCGATGCTGTTTTCGTGCGCATACCTTCCGTAGACGTCTGGTTTATAGGGCAGGTATTCTTCATAACGAGTTATTAAATAAAAAGATGCCGCGAAAATGTCGAAAGGAAAGTCACCTTCAGGAGTTTTAAAAAAAGCTTTTGATTTGTTTGCTTCAAAACAATCTATTTTCTGTGCTTTTATTTCTTTTTCAAACAATAAATCGACAGGCTTTATCCAGAATTCACCTTCTGAAATTTGTATATCAGAATAATTAATCTTAGCGCTTGTTGCCTCTTTAAAAAAAGTGTTATCAGTTGTAAGCTTATAATCGTTAATACCTATAGCATGTAATAAGGTAGAAAAAATATAATCTACCCGTGTTGAATGAACTTGGGTATAAACAAGTAGCTGCATCAAAAATTTTTAGAGATGCGGTTAAAATTACTAACAACGAATGAATGGGATGCTATGAAGGTATAACTAATGGGTTTCAGCTTGACGAAAAAGCTATTTCCCGTTTGCATTTCTTTCTTCCCACAACTGGTTGAAGGTTTTCTCACTGAAATTAAGATTACTTCGGTGCGTTGTCCAGCTTTTAAAAATTTTATTTATAACAAAATTCTTCATTTTTCCACTGCCCATGTTCATCATCTTCCGGCTGAGGCTTGCAGCCTTCCATCCTTTCCAGGCAACTTTTTCTCCTAATGATGCCATCCCAAATTCAACTGCTTCATGGCGGTTTTCAAGCAATAATTCATGAAGGTTTATTCTTACCGGGCAAACCTCGGTACAGTTTCCGCATAATGATGAGGCGTAGCTTAAATGTTTGTACTCATCCATGTCTTTTAAATGCGGGGTAATAACACTTCCGATCGGGCCGCTGTAAGTTGTTTCATAAGCGTGCCCTCCAATGTTTTTATACACCGGGCAGGCATTGAGACATGCACCACAGCGGATGCAATACAACGCTTCTCTTGTTTTAGCATTTTCAAGCAACTTGGTGCGCCCATTATCGAGCAATATCACATACATTTCTTCGGGACCATCAGTCTCTCCCTGCTGCTTTGGTCCGCATACAATAGTATTATATACAGTTACCCGTTGTCCAGTACCATAAGTAGAAAGTAATGGCCAAAACAAACCAAGGTCAGCCATTGTAGGAATGACTTTTTCAATACCTACTACTACTATATGTGTTTTCGGAAATGCACAGCTTAGTCGTCCGTTACCTTCATTTTCTGTAATAGCAATGCCACCTATGTCTGAGATAATAAAGTTTGCCCCGGTTACGCCCACTTCTGCCTGGATGAATTTTTCTCTTAGCTTCTTACGTGCAACCAATGTTACTTGTTCGGGCGTAAGATTAGAAGGTGTTCCCAGTTTTTCAGCAAAAAGTTTGGCAACATCTTCCTTGCTCTTGTGCATTGCGGGAGTTACAATATGGTAAGGGGGCTCTTCGTCTAGTTGCTGAATATATTCACCCAAATCTGTTTCTACACTTTCTATGCCCTGCTTTTCTAAAAATTTATTTAAATGAATTTCCTCGGTTACCATGCTTTTGCTCTTCACAACCGTCTTGCAGTTTTTTTCTGTACAAATTTTGCCAATTTCATCTAAAGCCTGCTCAGACGTTTCTGCCCATATTACTTTGCCTCCCCGTTTGGTAAACAGCATTTCAAATTGTTCCAGTTGTTGGTCAAGCGTTTCAATTGCCCGCCATTTTGCATTTTTTGCTCTTTCCCTTGCAACCATCAATTCAGAAAACTGCTGCTTACCAATAGGAACTACTGCGTTGTATTTGCTTATATTAAAATTAATCTTTCGTCGGTGTTCGTAATCAGCCGCCTTAACCGTGCTTTTTGCATTAAACGATTGGGAAGTTTCGGTCATAATAGTAAAGTCGTTTAGCCACTACCCTTAACAGTAATAGTTGAATGTATGATATGAATTAACTAAATTAAACAAAAGGTGAACATGAATGTAAAAATTGCCCCGAAACTATAAAATGAGGAAGGTTAGCGGTACGATATATTTAAAGGTAAATGTTTACTTCTCGATTGTAAGAAGAAGTTCTTTTTTATTAATACGTTCTATTTCGTTTAAAACTGCAAGTGATAATACAAGCCATAGTAAACCCAATGAAAAACCCGCAACCACGTCACTTGCATAATGAAGCCGCAAATATATACGACTGAGACCGATGAAGAATATAACGAATAACAATACCAAAGCAAACGAATAACGTGCTACTTTGTTTTCAACTCTTTTGGATGAGATATAAATTAAGAGGCCATAAAAAGTAAAACTCATAAGTGCATGGCCACTTGGAAAGCTAAGCCCTTTTGCCTTTTCGAGCAATGGGGCAAGTGGCCTTTCGCGATGGAAGAATTGTTTTAGCACAAGCATCAAGACTAAACTGCTTAAAGAAATGACAGGAATTTTAATAGAAAACCATCTTTTTTTAATAAGTAGAAAATATAAGATCAGTACAATATTAGCAGGTATTAGAAAATAATGAGATCCAAGAAATGAGAAAAATTGCATTACGTCAGTGTTAACGTTATTTACATGTTTTTTTAAGAGTCGAAATACGTCTTTATCAAATTTTTGTCGTTTTTCTAAAAATACCATGTTGGTAATAAATCCGAAAGTAACAAGAGCAGTAAAAAAAGCTGCCAGCGCTGCAGCTAACTCAAGAGACAACCAACCAATTCTTCCCAAAAAGCTTTTAATACTTTTTTTTAAACGCCGGGTCATACTGCTACTTCTCCTTATAGACATCGTATTCCTGATGTCAATATTTAGTTTAATTACTATTATTTATTCAGATTAAATAATGATAACCATCATCGTTGCCAATTATTAATAAAAATGTGCTACCATTGTTTGGTATTCTTTAATCACCCTAAACATTCTACAACAATTATCCATCCAAACACGATTGCCATGTTTTTTTGAGCTAAAAGTGTTTAAAATTGTTTTTTGGCACGGTTGTGGTTTTTGCGCTATAAAAAAACTGTAAGTATGAAAAAAATAATATTTGTTTTACCATTGTGTGTAGTTTTTGCTTTTTGCGGCAGTTCAAAAAAAGCAGCTACATCGGTGTCACCAGGCATTTCTAATGTTAATGTAAGTCGTAATGATACTATGACAAGTGTAGCGAATGCATCGTCTTCATTAACTTCATCAGATAAAGACTTTGCTTATACAGCAAAGCATGATACTACTTTAAATGGAACATGGATACTTGAAGGAATGGCAGGAAGCGACGGGGCATGGACAAGTACTCAAAGCATGAATAAAGATACTACTGCAACTGTTACCGACACAGCTATGGTCGTTACTCCTGATACAACAGCTACTACTACTGAAGCTTCTTCTGTAGCAACTACAGGGAAAAAAGGAAAAGGAAAGAACAAAATTAACAGGAAAGCGTTGTATGACTCAGCGCAGGCACGCCTTAACCTTGATTATAAATCCACTTCAACATTTGACACCACGGCTGAACCATACAAATACTGGACACGCACACCATCAGTTACGCTTAATGCATCTAACCTTGTATTTACCGGCAACACAGGATGTAACAGCATGAGCGGAAGCTTTAATTTTAGCAATAAAGACATTAAGTTTGGCCGCAATATCGTTACTTCTAAAATGAGTTGTAATGAATACGATGAAACAAAATTTCTTTCTGCTTTGAAAAAAGCTGATAATTATACTTTAAATGGTAATACCCTCGAATTAAAACAAGGCTCCACTTTGTTGCTAACGTTTAAGAAAGCATAGTCTTACAAATCTTAATATAAAAAAGCCGGTAATAATTTTTATTACCGGCTTTTTTATATTATCCTGATTGTAGCTGCTTCTTACTATAAACTCAAAGGCTTCTCTCCGCAACTTCTAATAAAACTTTCTTGTCAGCTTCGGTCAAAATGCAGGAGGTGTCCTGTAAAAAATGGGTTTTAAAAGCTCTGATAGCCGATATTGAATCTCTTACATCATACCCGATAATTCGTAAAGCGCGTACACTATTAAAGCTATCAGGAACAACAACATTTGTTGTATCGCCGTACCATACGCCATACCCGCTGTCGGCAAGGGTTTTCCAGGGAAAGTATTTGCCGGGGTCTGCCTTACGGGATGGGGCAATATCAGAATGGCCGATAAAGTTATTAGCAGGTATTGAATATTTTAATTTTAAAGTATCAAGCAATTGAAACAGGCTTTTCATCTGGGGTTCAGTAAAAACCTCAAAACCATTATTATCAATCTCAATACCTACTGATGCAGAGTTAATATCTGTAAGGTTACCCCATTTTGCAATACCGGCGTGCCAGGCTCTTAAATAATCATTAAGCATGTGGTGTACAGAGCCATCTTTACAGATTACATAATGCGCACTTACCTGCGTACGGGGAAGCGTAAATGTTCTTAGCGTTTGCTCACAACTGTTTTGCGCAGTGTAATGGATGATTACAAAATTCGGTTTACGCATATTGAAATTTGTAGTGCCTATCCAATAAAGCGGATTATTTTGCGTAGTGAAAAACAGTGAAGGAGTGCGCCTCACTTCCTTTGCGTATAGCTTTGCCTGTCTTTTGTAGCTTTTATTCGCTTGCCTGTAAGGCTGGTAGCTACAGCTATAGATCGCGAGAAATAAGATAATGACTAATGAACCGAGAAGGCGTTTATCCATAAAAAGGCTTGGGATGATTTTATAAGAACCTAATAATAAATTTAGTAGAAAAAGTAGCAGACTCATTTGGGTTAAGTACTTTTAAACCGATACCATTATTAAATGCATCGGGGGCAGCACTCAAATTTTCAATAGCTATACTTTTACGATGGTCAGGAGTGAAAATCTGCAGGTAAGGATACGAGGCTGACGGATAAAACTCAACCTGTACTTTCCTTTTCGGATTTCTGAGAACACACAAAGGTTCGCATTCGGCAAAATTTAAAGTAAAACAATTGTCAAATGCAGTTGTTCCCAAACTTTTTAAAGAGGCAAATTCTTGGTAAGGCAAAGCTTTTCCTGTGGGTACCAGGGTCTCGTCGAACTCAAGCATTTCCTTGCTTTGAAATTCTAGCTGATAATCGTTTACGTTATCGCCAAGGGTGAAATAAGGATGCCATCCATCAACCAAAGGCATAAGTTTATTATCAATATTGGAAACTGTCGTTTTTATCGTTAAAGCGTTCCCGGCAGCAAGCTTATACTCAACGGTACATCTGTAGCAAAAAGGGAATCCTTCCTCTATATTATTGTAAACATATTCTAATACTACAAAAGCAGTATCTGCATCAGAATAATCTTCTGTTATTAAAAAGTCTGCATTAAAGAGAACGCCATGAATAGCATCGTTGTCTGACAGGTATTTTTTAAGCTGATAATTTCTTTCTCCAAACTTATACTTTGCATTTTTTATTCTGCATGCATATGGCGATAATTTTGCACTTCTAAAAAAGGGGGTTATTTTCTCTTTTGCTTCCTGGGGACTTGAAAAGCCTTCAACTACATTTAGTTCCTCTTGAGTGCCAGATGCACTAAAGTTATTAAGCAAAGCGCCAAAAGCATAAATTTCAGCGAAAGTATTATTAGACAAGTCTTTTAAAGTTATAATGCGATCATCTCCTCTACCTGATATAATAGTCTGAAAAGCCATAAAAGCATAATTAAGATTAGTAAGAGTTTTTATAAGTTTCTTGTCTGATTCGTTTGTTTCTACGCTTCTCTGTGCCAGCATAAGGAACAAAACGAAATTACCTGGTTGCAATTAATATTATCATTGAAATCTTAAAACCATTTTTGAAACTTTTCAAGACAGAAGGTCCTCAATTCCGTTGTATTACACAAAAGTTCTATTTTTAGGAAAAGCTAGAAAATTATTTATTTACGCCCATTGTAAGGCCGACATGTAGCAAATTAAATAGCCAAAAGTAGGAGGATCTGTATTAATTAAACGACAATAAAAAGTCTACATTTACCTCGTTCCATATAAGTTCTTTACTTTTTATTTCTATAAATTTATAAACAGCTTTTAATTCACAGGCTGTATAACCTTCTTTTTCTTCTTCCACTAACTCCTGCAGAATGGCCAAAGATGCATCATCTACAGCTCTAATAATTGATTTTATTTCGGCGACAGAATATGTTGTTGGTTGCATAGAAAACTATTTTTTACAACAGGGCGGGATTGGCGAGGAGTGGTTTGTTTTGTAAAACTAAGCACGAATCTTATAACGTTTATACAAATGCTTTTATTTTATTTAAAAAAATTATAAAAAGCATTTTTTGCCGTAATGACTCTACAAACCCTTCTTTGCATAAGACAACTTTTACTGTAGAACGTTTACTACAGTAATTGATTTTTAATCATATTCTTTTTGGTAGCTGAATTTTATTGGAAGTTCTTTTTTTTTTAAATGAGATTGCTTTGTTATTTTTTTGTGATAACCTTTTCATTAAATTGTTCAAACATTGCCCTGTAAATCGTTTCCTGGATGAAGGATCTTACATTCATTTCCAGCAACTTCTTGTTCTCTCCGTCTGGTGTTACCCTGTTAGATAAAAAAATGTAAACAAGGTTGTAAGCAGGATCTACCCAAACGCAGGTACCTGTAAAGCCGGTATGACCAAAAGTTAGCGGAGAAACACTGAGAGCAGGATATGGATCTAGTCTTACAAAATTGTCCTTTTCCGGTTTGTCAAAGCCCAATCCTCGACGACTTATATTGCTTGAGTAAGCAGTAAATGTATCAATAGTTTCTTTTTTAAGATAACGAATGCCGTTTAATTCTCCTCGATTTAAAAGCATTTGGTACAATTGAGCAAGATCATATGCATTACTAAATAATCCTGCATGGCCGGAAACTCCTCCAAACATTGCTGCTCCCGGATCGTGGACATCTCCCCGTAATAGTTGTTGTCTCCACGCAGTGTCATTTTCAGTTGGAGCAATTGTATTTATCGGAAAATGTCCGCGTGGCTTAAAGGTTGTTGTAGTCATACCAAGGGGCGCGTAAAATGTTTCTTTTACATAATCTTCCAGTTTTTTACCGGTTATAGCTTCTACCACCTTTCCTAAAAAAATAAAATCGTTGTCGCTATACACATATTTTAGCGGTTCGCCCAATTTACTCAGCAATATTCTGTGGTACATTGTGTCTTGCCAGTCATTGCGCAGGTACAGGTCTTCCGCCACTTTTACAGAAAATTCTTTTGTAGGTTTTTTGCTATAAATATTAGGTAAAGGATGCCCCGCTTTGTCAAGGGTTTCTTTATAAAACGGAATAAATGGCACCAATTGCGCCTGGTGCAGCAGAAGATTTCTAAGCTGAATGTTTTCTTTGTTACTTCCTCTTACCCAAGCCAGGTAATTGCCTAATGTTTTATCAATGTCTAATTTTCCTTCTTCGTATAGTTTCATCACAGAGACTGTAACTGCTGATATTTTGGTAACAGACGCCAGGTCGTACATCATATCCTTAGTTACCGGTTCTAAACTATCATAATTGGTATAACCGTAAGCCCGCTGAAATGCTACTTTTCCATCTTTTGCCACTAACACTACACAGCCCGGAGTGGCATGTTCCTCAATAGCATCATTTGCAATTGAATCAATCTTGTTGAGCATTGCTGATTGTAACCCAACACTCTCAGGCAGAACCTCCGGAAAATATTTCTTTACTGTAATTCCTGTTCCAAACCTAAGGATATCATCTACAGTTACGGATAGCTTCCCTTTTGGTATTATTTGACCTTTTAAAATACCGGCTGCCGCCTGTTGCGTTATATCATCATCTTCATAACAAGCTATAAGATTGGAAGCCGTTGCTGCAATATTTTTAATGGCGTAAGGATTCCCAAAAACAAAAGTTATAGCAGTCATTTGTGCCTGCACCTGGTTTATTAACTCGTAAGCTGCATTTGAAATACCAAATTGATTAGCGGGCCTGCGACTATAATTATGCACTCCTATTACTACAGTATCATATTTATTTTTTAAAACAGATAACAATGAATCTGCAGCCCCTGTACTTTCCTTGTAGTTGAAAGTATATAACGATGCTCCATAATCTTGTTTAAGCTTTTTTGCAAAAGCGTTTGCAGAGTCAACACCTATACCCAGAAAAGCAATTTTTTTTGCTCTAAGAGGGATATAATCTTTGTTTGAAAGTTTTAAAAGAGTAATTGCATTTTCGGCAATCATTTTTTTTATTTCGTTTGTATGTGCGTTTAAGTCATCTACAAGGTCTTCTGTTTTTATTGGCTCTATATGATTCAACCCCAAATTATATTTTGCGAGAAGTACTTTTTTAATCCTGTCATTAATATCGCTTCTTTTTAATTTTTTTCTCCTGATAGCCTTTCGTATTTTTTTTATACTTCCCTTAATATCTTCCGGCAGGCAGAGCAGGTCGTTACCTGCAATCAAAGATTGAACTGACGCTTCCCCTGCAGGATAAAATTTCGTTACACCTTTCATTTCGAGGGCGTCAGTAAAGGTAAGGCCGGTAAAGCCAAGCTGCTTTTTAAGCAAACCGGTAACATTATTATAAGAAAGTGAGGTTGCCTGGTTTGCTGTAGTATCAATAGCGGGAATATATAAGTGTGCACTCATTACACTGCCGACACCTTCTTTTATCAGTTCGCGGAAGGGGTACAATTCCAACGAATCAAGTTGTTTAAGGGTTTTATTAATTACCGGTAAATCGAGGTGAGAGTCAACACTTACATCGCCATGACCAGGAAAGTGTTTGGCACAGGCCATTATCCCTTCGTCCTGCAGGCCTTTCATATATTGTGTACCAAATAGCGCCACCTTATATTTATCCTCTCCAAAGCTACGATCGTTAATAACCGGGTTTGCGGGATTATTATTAATGTCAACATCAGGTGCAAAGTTTACCTGTATTCCCATTCTTTTGCATTGTTGCCCGACTGCCTGTCCAAATTGTCTTACCAGCTGTGCATCAGGAACTGCTCCTATCATCATTTGACGAGGAAAATTAATTACGCTGTCAAGCCTCATGCCCAAACCCCATTCACCGTCAATGGTTATCAGCAGAGGAGTTTTTGCAATGGATTGGTAATAGTTGGTAAGATTAGCCTGGCGTACAGGGCCGCCCTGAAAAAAACATAAGCCGCCAACTTTGTATTTTTTTATTAATTCTGTAACCGACGCAACGTGTTCTTTACCAAGATTGCTATGTGCCCTTACAACCATCAGTTGCGCTATTCTTTGTTTTCTGTTTAAAGATTTGAAAACACTATCCACCCACTCCGTGGCAGGTAAATTACTTTTATACTGGCTAAATGAAGTAGTGGAAATAAAAAAAAGAATAAAACCGGTTAGCAAAGATTTCATCATAATGTTACTTAAAAATTGCAACACAAGATAATGGAATCGGCAATGCCAACAGGTGTTCCCCCTTTTTCGAACTGTATAATTTCTTCAGAAACTTCTTATAGTACTTTCATCCATATTGAAATGTTATGAGGTGCAACTTCATCGCCTCCAAAGTAGGGGTAAAGCTGGTATCCTTCTGCTTTTGTTGTTTTACTTTCTCTTGGCATGGTTTGCGACTTGCCATTCAGGGTAAAAATATAAACACTTTCGCTTACTTTAATTGAGCAGTTGTTTTCAGTTCCAATATCTATTGAACCCAACTCTTTTGAGCTTCTTATACTATTATTATATGTATAACCAAATAAACGGAGAGCATTATTGCTCCATCTCCAGCCAAATCTCGCGCTATACTGTTGGTGTTGGGCATTATTATCGCTAAAACCAAACAATTTATTAATGTCTTCCTGGTTAGCCGGGTCTGTTGTCTTATAGATTGCAGTACTGTCAAATTTTACAACGAACGATAAGGATGCATATTCGACAAGTTTGTATGTGCTTTTATCGCAGTACTGCTGCCCCTTTAAAATTTTGTACTCAATTAATTGATTGTTAGCGGCAGCGGATAGGTTGTGAAAAGTGGTAGAGCTGGCATTCGCGGTTATATTACCTGTAATATTGTCAACCGATTTTGTGCAGGATGCTAAGAAAAGCACCGCGATCGTTGCAGAAATTAATTTCATTCTCATAGAATAAGTCTTCTTTAAAACTTGGACGGGTATAAAAAGAAAACGCAAACAAAATTCAAATATTGTTACGATAACGGAAAATGCAGGGGTAGAACACTAATTTTACATTTTATTAAATATTAAGAAAGTGCCGGATATTATACAATTATTACCAGATAACATAGCGAACCAGATTGCGGCGGGGGAAGTAATTCAGAGACCGGCAAGTGCAGTAAAAGAGTTGTTGGAAAACGCGGTGGATGCTTCTGCCACAGAAATTAAGCTAATAGTGACTGATGCAGGCAAAAACCTGGTACAGGTAGTAGATAATGGAAAGGGTATGAGTGAGACTGATGCGAGAATGGCTTTTGAACGTCATGCTACGTCTAAAATTTCTAATATCGAAGACCTTTTTAAAATAAAAACAATGGGTTTCAGGGGCGAAGCCCTGGCATCTATTGCAGCTGTTGCACAGGTAGAGTTGAAAACACGAAAGACGGATGAAGAACTGGGCACATGCATTGAAATCGAAAACAGCATTGTAAAAAGCCAGGAGCCTTGCGCTACTGCTGCCGGAACAAACATCTGTATGAAGAACCTTTTCTTCAATGTACCTGCGAGAAGAAATTTTTTGAAAAGTAATGCTGCGGAATTGCGTCATATTGTTGACGAGTTTATAAGAGTGGCAATGGCCTTTCCTCATATTTTCTTTTCCCTTACCAGTAATGGACAACAAGTATTTCACCTGGAAGCTGGAAGCCTGAAACACCGTATTTTACAGATATTAGGAACAGCATATAGTGCAAAGCTGGTAAATGTAAGAGAAGAGACCGACTATATGAACATTTATGGTTTTGTAGGCAAGCCTGATACAGCTAAAAAAACCCGTGGTGATCAATATTTTTTTGTAAACAGCAGGTATATAAAAAGTGCTTATTTAAATCACGCCGTAATGAATGCCTTTGACGAAATGATCGCAAAGGACAGCTTTCCTATGTATGTTTTGTTTATCGATCTTGACCCTTCCCAAGTCGATATAAATGTTCATCCTACAAAACAGGAGATAAAGTTTGAAGATGAAAAGATTGTTTATGCTTTTGTGCAAGCAGCGGTAAAACATGCACTTGCCCAGTTTAGCATTGCACCTTCGCTCGATTTTAGTCTTAATGCAGATATCCAACAAATGGAAGCTATTTCAAAACCAGCTAATGAAGACAGGCTGCAATCAATTGCTTCATCTAACCTCTTTAAGACATTCACCCAAAAAAATCAGGCTCATAAAATTGAGGGAACTAACCGAAGTGAATTAAAACATTGGAAAGATTTTTATGAACCGTCGTCTCTGGAACTGCCTTCTGATTTGGGATCTGTTACCGAAACCGGTAAACTTGAGCAGGAACTCGAATATTCAGGTTATTCACTATTAAAACAGGGACCCCAAATCCGTCTTTTGCCTGATGCAACCCTCGTTCAACTGCATAATACCTACATTATTACGCCTACGTCAGAAGGATTTTTATTGATACATCAGCAGCAGGCACATGAAAGAATACTATATGAAAGATATATTGAAGCGGCTAATGGAAAGCAAATGCCAGCCCAGCACAGCCTGTTTCCATCTACAATCGAATTAAATGCGACAGATTCTGTTCTTATGGAAGAATTATTGCCTGATTTAAAAGTACTTGGTTACCTGATAGAGCCTTTTGGTAACAATACATTTGTAGTACAAGGCACTCCTGCCGACATTTTACAGGGAAATGAGAAAATGGTGATCGAACTATTGCTCGAACAATATAAGCATTTTACAAGCGATATTAAGTTTAGTAAAAGGGAAAAATTAGTAAGATGTGTGGCAAAACAACAAGCCATTAAAACTGGAAAAGCCATGGCTCAAAAAGAAATGATGGTGTTGAAGGAAGAATTATTCCGTTGCCAGGTGCCCAATGTTACTCCTAACGGCTCCCCGACTTACCTAGAGTTTAAGGGTGATTATTTAGAAAGAATGTTTGGCCGGCAATAACTTTTTTTTACGATTTTTTTAGTTGAGTATGCTCATCATTGAGCTTTTTAAACCATTGACAAAACATCTGGAAAGAATAGTTTTAGCAAGAAATAATTGAATTCTCATTTATAATACAACTTGCTTCAACAAAGAGATTTAAAAAAAATGAAGCAGAAGTTGATAAAGTTAAATTATTGCCAGTCATTTCCGTAAAAATTCCTAACACTTTATAAAGACTGCCTTAAATCAGCTTCGGCATGACAGTTTAAGAATGTAACTTCGCGTCTATGTCTAATTATTTGAATGAACTGAATGAGCAGCAGCGTGAGGCAGTTATCCATAAAGAGGGGCCGATTATGATCGTAGCCGGGGCGGGAAGTGGTAAAACAAAAGTACTTACGACTCGCATCGCCCATTTGATGAGTGTACATAAAATTGATGCTTTTAATATATTGGCGCTGACTTTTACAAACAAAGCAGCTGCAGAAATGAAGGAAAGGGTGGAAAAAATTCTCGGCAATACCGAAGCGAGAAATTTATACATCGGAACATTTCATAGCGTATTTGCAAGAATATTACGAGCAGAGGCGCCAAAAATAGGGTATCCCAACAATTTTACTATCTACGATACTGATGACAGCCGCAGCGTGCTGAAAACAGTAATAAACGAATTAAACCTCGACGATAAACACTATAAACCAAATGTAGTTCACAATCGTATTTCACAAGCTAAAAATGCTTTGGTCGGCCCGGTGGATTACCAGAATGACTATTACATTCAGCAGGAAGACCAGCGGGCAAACCGGCCATTGATTAGTCAAATTTATCAGGGCTATGCTGCACGTTGCTTTAAGAACGGAGCAATGGATTACGATGATTTATTGTTTAAGATGTATGAACTGCTGCGTGATTTCCCGGAAGTCTTGTATAAGTACCAGCACAAATTTAAATACATAATGATTGATGAGTACCAGGATACAAATGCGGTACAATATCAAATCATAAAACTGCTGGCTGCCGTGCATGAAAACATTGCAGTCGTTGGTGACGATGCACAAAGTATTTATAGCTTTCGCGGCGCGACTATCGAGAATATTTTGCAGTTTCAGAAAGATTATGATGACGTAAAAGTGGTAAAACTCGAGCAGAATTATAGGAGTACACAAAGCATTTTAAACGTTGCCAACGAGGTTATTAAAAATAATAAAGGTCAGATACCCAAAGATTTGTGGACGCAAAACCTCGAAGGAGAAAAAATAAGACTTGTTCGTAGCATGACAGATAACGATGAGGGAAAATTTGTTGCGGACACTATACAAGAACAAAAGCTGCGCAATCATTTTTATAATCGTGATTTCGCTATTTTATACCGTACCAACGCCCAAAGCCGGTCCTTCGAGGAAAGTCTTAGGAGAATGGGGATTCCCTATAGAATTTATGGTGGGTTGAGCTTCTATCAGCGCAAAGAGATCAAGGATGTTTTGGCTTATTTAAGAGTTATTGTAAATACCCGGGATGAAGAAGCATTGAAAAGAATTATTAATTATCCTGTTCGCGGAATTGGTAAAACTACCATAGAGAAGGCTGTGATTTTAGCGAATGAGCATAATATAAGTATGTGGGATGTAATAAGTAAAGCCGGGGAATTTGGTTTTAAGGCAGGAACCCTTGAGGCTGTAAATAATTTCGTCACAATGATCCGGTACTTTCAAAGTATGCTCACCAGCAAAAACGCATATGATGTGGCCGTGCAGGTCGGCAAGCATACAAATATTGTAAAGGAACTTTTCAATGATAAAACGACGGAGGGGCTGGCTCGCTATGAAAACATACAGGAGTTACTAAACTCTATAAAAGAATGGACGGAGAGCCCGAGTAATGATGATGGTGAATTGGGGGATAAATCGCTCGGGAGTTATTTGCAACAAATAACATTATTAACAGACGCTGATGACGACAAAGAAAACAGTGATGTGGTAAAATTGATGACAATACATGCCGCAAAAGGCCTCGAATTCTCATGTGTATTTGTGGGCGGAATTGAGGAAACGTTATTTCCAAGTGCTATGTCAATAAATACGCGCGAAGAGTTGGAAGAAGAACGCAGATTATTTTATGTAGCTGTCACCAGGGCAAAAAAGCATTTATGGTTAACGTATGCAAATACCCGTTACCGTTTTGGGCAGTTGGTACAAAATGAGCCCAGCCGGTTTATAGCAGAAATGCCGGAGCAATATATAGATAAAAGTTTTGCAGGTGGCGGCGCGCGTAACCAGGGATATAACGACTTTGGTGGCACTTCAGCTTTTGCAAGAATGAATGGAGGTTCTCAAAACAATGCAGCAAGAGTAGCTGAAAAATATGGACCTCCGCCAAACAAAAGAGAATCGAAACCCGCATATATGCCTGCTGCTCCTGTTACCCCGAAGGTGGTTGAACATAAACCGTCCGCCGACTTTGCCGCAAGTGATACCTCTGGTTTGCAGGCAGGGCAAAGGGTGGAGCATCAGAAATTTGGTTTTGGCGAAGTTTTAAAGATGGAAGGAGCTGCACATAACCCTATTGCTACGGTGAATTTTGAAAATAACGGGGAAAAAAAGATTATGTTAAACTATGCTAAGCTGAGAATTGTAGAATAAGTAGGATATTTCACAATTTTGACGGGTAAAAAGATGTAAATCAGAAAATGGCATGATAATAGTATCAATGTCTAAAATTTTTATATGAAAAAAGCAATCATCTTATTATCAATGGGTTTTGCACTTGCTTATTGCACTCCATCTCAGCAGGCAGACCAAACAACAACAAGCAGCAGCACTACAACTGATAGCACCGGAACATCAGGAACTTCGGGCATGGGAACTTCAGGTACCGGTACAGATGCCTCTAGTGGTACTACAGGTAGTGGAACAACAGGCGGAACTACTACTGATACTACAGGTAGTGGAACCACAGGTGGAACAACAGGTGGAACTACTACTGACACTACTACTGCGCCGCATAAATAAAGTAATTAATGTAAAAAATCAGAGCCTCAGTATTTGTAAAAAATGTTGGGGCTTTTTTTATTAATCGGTAAGTATTGGCATCTCAATGCGTCCTGCTTCTTTCGATTTTTGTTCTAGAATGATGAGAAGTCACAGCTCTTGATAAGGCGTGAAAAGTGAGAAGCGGTTGTAACGGATATTTCAAAACTGCTGACGTTTTTTTATTTCTCATCCTAAAATACGCATAAATATGCGATAGGGCGGCATTTACCTCTGCTGTATTTTTGTGGTATGATTAAACTACTGATATACGAAGATAACCCGCAATTGAGGGAAGGACTTACTATGCTCCTTAACGGTTCTGATGGTTTTGAAGTGCTGGCTTCTTTTAAAAATTGCAGTAATGTGTTGCAGGAGCTTAGAATCTATAAGCCTGACGTGATTTTAATGGATATTGATATGCCGGGTTCGGATGGCATCGAGGGCCTTAAACAGATAAGGTTAGTTGATAATGAAGTGAAGATTTTGATGCTTACAGTTTTTGATGACAACAAAAATGTATTTGAAGCAATAAGCAACGGCGCAAATGGGTACGTATTAAAGAAAACTCCTCCTGCTAAGTTAATAGAATATATACAGGAAGCAAATTCTGGCGGTGCACCTATGACTTCTTCCATTGCTACTCAAGTTTTAAAAATGTTTTCTTCTTTACATAGTGAAAAGGGAGAAAATTACAATCTTTCTGAAAGGGAAAAGCAAGTATTGCACCTACTAGTAAATGGTTATAGCTATAAAATGATCTCTGCCGAAATGTTTATTGCTATTGACACTGTTCGTTCTCATATAAAAAAAATATATGAAAAACTTCACGTAAACTCTAAAAGTGAGGCAGTTGCAAAAGCTTTTAAAGACAGAATAGTATAAGAGTTGTTTAAAATTATTGTGCTATAACTACAAATTCAGTCCTTCTGTTCATTGCTCGTCCGGCCTCTGTTTTGTTGTCTGCAACTGGTTTCGTTTCTCCAAAACCTTTGTAGAGTAAGCGTTTTATATCTATGCCTTTAGTAACGAGATAATCAACCACTGCCTTTGCGCGGCTTGTTGAAAGTTTAAGATTTTCTGCTGGCTTTCCTACATTATCTGTATACCCGTTTATTTGAAGTTTTAGCGTTGGGTTTTCGGTTAGTAATTGCAACAATTTGTTTATTTCTATGAGACTTATTTCCTGCAATTGTGCCGAATTTGTTTCAAAAAAGATATTTTTTAAAACAAGCGAAGCATTTAATTCAATAGGTTTTAGCGGAATATCTTTATTATAAGTGCTATCTGGTTGATTTTTACTTAAAGGAAATATTTCGCTATAAAATAAATATCCTTTTCTGTTAACAGTAAAAGTGTAGTCCTTTCCTACGGGTAATGTTATAAAATAATTTCCTGTTTCGTCTGTTTGCACGTTGCTAACGGTTTGCTGGTTAGTATTATCAACAAGTTCGACGGCGCTTGGCAAGCCTTTGCGTGTTTTTATATCATACACTTTTCCCTTCACATATAAGGTTCGTGCTGGCCGCACGTCAGGCCTTAATTCAAACGTATAAATATCTAATCCTCCGCGGCTATCACTTCTGTCGCTTGCGTAAAAGGCTGTTTTCCCATCCGCACTTACAAACAGGCTTCCTTCATTTTCTATAGTATTAATAGGATACCCTAAGTTTTCGGGATTGCTCCATTCGTTATTTGGTCCTTTTCTGCAAAGGAAAATATCACTGTTACCATAGCCAGGCAAGCCATCGCTGGTAAAGTATAGAGTGGCATTATCTGCATGAATAAAAGGCGCAAGTTCATCACCAACCGTATTAATAGATGAACCCATATTTTTAGCTGGTCCCCATTTGCCATTAGGCATGCGATAACTAACATATAAATCTTTACCGCCATAGCCACCCGGCCTGTTACTGCTAAAATACAACGCTCTTTTATCTGGGCTTAAACTTGGCGAGCTTTCCCAGCTTTCTGTATTAATGTTTCTTCCCAGGTTTTCCGGCTCACTCCATCCTGTAGGTGTATAATAAGAGATGTACAAGTCGAAGTCGCCGTATCCGCCGGGAAAATTGTAACCTGCAAAAATGAGCCATTCTCCATCCTGTGAAATGTTGATTGCACCTTTTGAAGGCTCTGCATTTATATCTCCATTAATAAGTTTTGACTTGGAATATTTTTTTTCATCCAGAATTGTAGATTCAAAAAAGTCTTCACGAAATCCTTCGCCTCTTCTCGTAAAAACAAACATGCTGTCATTTATGGTAATAGAAGGGTAGTATTCACTCTTTTCAGAGTTTACGCTATCGCCTAAATTTATCGGTGCAAATACATAGTTTCCAACCGGATTTTTATTGCCATACTGTACGCCAAACTCGTAAGTTCGTTTACGATACTCACCGCTTTTACGGCTTCTGTCGCTAAGTTCTTTTATTGAAAGAAATTGGTTAATAGCATTTAATGCGTCATTAAATCGGCCAAGACCGGCAAGATTTATTGAATAGGGAAGGTAGAAAAAACGAAAATAGGACGTATCAATTGCTTTTCCTCTTTCAAAATATTCAACGGATGTTTTATAATCTTTCAATTCTCCGTAAACGCTTGCTAAAGACAAAATCGCATCTGCGAATTTTCCATCTGTTTCAATTGCTTTCTTTAAAAGAGGAATAGATTCTTTAAACTGGTCGTTTTGCAGCCTAAGTAAGGCTCTTTCGTATAGATCGATTGCTTTTTTATTTACCTTATCTGCATTATAAGTTTGTGCAGCGACCGACAAAGCAAGCCCTATAAAAAATAAAAAAAAAGTGGTTTTCATAAATACTGTTGAAATAAAGGTCGTGAAACTTTTTTTGAAGTTCGTTGAATTTTCGAACCCAACATAACCTCTTTGCCCTCTTTATAAAGGAGAATTAATTTAGTTTTTTACGCACCAAAAGAATTGCCGAACTTTTTCTAATGCTCAGTATTTAAAAATAAATTTTGCTTCTCTTACTTGAGAACTTCTGAAAGTTTATTAGTTAAGTCCTGGCCTCTTAAAGAGCTCGCAATTATTTTTCCGGCAGGATCAACCAATACATTAAAAGGAATACCATCAAAACCATAAGCCTGCACTGCGGCACTTTCCCACTGTTTAAGATCACTCATATGTGTCCATGTTAAATGGTCTTTTTCGATAGCTTTTTGCCATGCTGCTTTATCCTCGTCTAATGATACGCCTAAAACAGTAAAGTTTTTATTTTTAAATTGATTGTAGGCAGCCACAACATTTGGATTTTCCTGACGGCAAGGTCCGCACCAGCTAGCCCAAAAATCAATCAACACGAATTTTCCTTTGAAGCTGCTTATGCTAACTGGTTTTCCATTTACATCATTCATAGTTAGGTCAGGGGCCGGCTGATTGAGTAATGCATAGGTTTTTTCGGCTGTTTGTTCTGGCGCCTTTACAGCAAGCATACTCTTTATTTTTGCAAGACCTGAGTGCTCAGGGAATCTTTTTGCGGTTGCATCTACCATTGATTTAATTTCTTCGTTTGGTATTGTCTGGCTGGCAATGCCAAGAGCATACAAAGAAGCAGAAGGACTGTTTGTATTATTAATATAATCTTTCAACATCTTGTTCAAACCTGCTATTTCCTGGTCGTTTCTTGTTTGTAAAGCCTCCGCTGCACTGTCATGTCCGGGAAGTGCCCGAACACTATCAATTTTTTTGAATGTTATAAGAATGGCAGAATCTTTACTGCGGTAATCTTCAAATAACTTATGCAGACTTTCAGAAGCAGGCGAACCTTCTACTGTATAATTTCTATAGTCATTTATATCAAGATGAAGTTTTATATCATTATTGTCATTTATCAAAACGACATCAGGACCGTTTTCAATTACTAACCTGTAAATGCCTTCTTCACTTGCCCGTCCTCTTAAAGTAAATGAACCTTTATCTTTAAGAATTGTAGAGTCGAAAATCACAGGTTGGGCTATTCCGTAAGGAGTTTCCATCAATAGCACTTTTTTGCCCGTAGCATTTTCTATAACTCCGCTTACAATAAAAGCACCGTGTTTTTTCTGCTGACACGATGCCATTACAACTACCAACAGTGCTAGGTATAATATTCTTTTCATGCTTTTTAGAACAATTTTTTTAAATCCGTTTTTTTTTATTATTTAAGTTTTTCTTCAAGAATTTGTGTGGCCACTTTTGGGTCTGCCTTTCCTTTGCTTACTTTTTTTACTTCACCTACAAATAATCCTATTAATCCTTTTTTACCTTTTTTATACTCTTTTACCTTTTCAGGCATTTTGTTAACTACTTCATTTACCCATGCCTCAATATCTGCACTTCCGCTTACCTGTAGCAGGTTAAGTTCAGTTGCTATCTGCAAAGGTTCTTTTTCAGGATATTGCAATAAGACTGGTAAAATTTTTAATGAGGCTACAGAAAAGTTCACTTTGCCTTCATCTACAAGCGATATTAGATTTGCAAGAGTTTTGGGCTGTAAATCAATTTCAGCAAAAGAAATGTTTTTTTCATTTACTACCTGTCTCAACGGACCCAGCATCCAGTTTGCAATAGCTTTATAGTTTTTTGAAAACTCCGTTGTCTTTTCAAAAAAAACGGCGGTAGATTTTTCATCGCATAGCTGGCTCGCATCATATTCGTTCAGCCCCAGGGAAAGGTAACGCGTATATAAGTCATTAGGCAAAGCTGGAAGGGAAGCTTTTATGCCTGAAATAAATTGTTCTGTTAATTGAAAAGGTGTCAAATCAGGCTCGGGGAAATAGCGGTAATCATTTGCTTCTTCTTTATCGCGTATAGCAAAAGTAGTATCTGTTGCTGCATCAAAGCTGCGGGTTTGCTGTATAATGGTTTCACCTTTCTCAACCATTGCAATCATTCGATCGATTTCGTATTCGATTGCTTTTTTTACATTTCTTATCGAATTGAGGTTTTTCACTTCGACCTTAGTTCCCAGGGTTGTTTTGCCTTTTAAACGAATAGATACATTTGCATCGCATCGAAGACTGCCTTCTTCCATATTTCCGTCACACACATCAATCCATCTTACCAGCTTTCTTATTTCGGTTACATATTGAAAGGCTTCTTCGGCCGATTGCATATCAGGCTCTGTTACTATTTCAATTAATGGCACGCCTGCCCGGTTATAATCTATACAAGTATAATTTTCATCCGCGTCATGAATGCTTTTTCCCGCATCTTCTTCAAGATGAATACGGTTAAGCTTTACATTTTTTTCACCCTTGTTTGTTCTTATCAACACATTTCCCCCTTTACATATAGGAGTAGTATGTTGTGAGATCTGGTAGCCTTTAGGAAGATCAGGGTAAAAATAATTTTTTCGGGCAAAATAATTATATTCTTCAATTTCACAATTACACGCTAATCCCATTTTAATCGCATATTCGACAGCCTTTTTATTTGTTTTTGGCAATGTGCCGGGATGGCCTAAAGTAATTGGGCTAATATGTGTGTTAGGTTCGGCGCCGAAAGATGCACTGTCACCCGCAAACAATTTGCTTTGGGTATGTAACTGGGCGTGAACTTCTAGGCCAATTACAGCTTCGTATTTTTCGTTTGCATTCATTATACAAAAATAAACAACCCCTTGACAAAGGGGGCAGTAAAGGTATTATTATTAAAAGTAAGCAGGAGTTTAAGAGTTGTTACAAAATTTATTTAAATGTTTTTATAAAAAAGCCGTTGATTATGAAAACAACGGCTTTGTGAGGATTAAAAAAGGGAAGTTTATTTTTTACAGGTCAGCAGATTTTAATCTTTTAGGAATTTTTATTTCTGCATTTTGATTTTTCCCATCTCTTTTATAAGTAAGCTTTACAACGTCACCATCTTTCAAATCCCTGATTTGAGTGCGTAATTCATCAACACCTGCAACATCTTTTCCATTTACCTGTGTAATTACATCGCCTTCCTTAATGCCTGCTTTGGATGCGGGGGAATCTTCATCAACGTCTTTCACCTTAACGCCTTTTCCTTCTTCAATATCCTGTATCTGCAACCCTATTTTAGGCCTGTGATTAAAGTTGAAATCAAAATTTTCCATTGGTGGAATTGCACCTTCAGGCATATTGAAATTGAAATCTTTATTATTAAAATTGTAAGAATATGGCCTTGATTTGTTTTCTCCCAACACGGCTGTTGTTTTATTTTCTTTTCCCTCGCGCTTGTAAGTGATGTCCACTTTGTCGTTTGGTTTATATGCGCTAATTGCTTCTACAAGATCTTGTGGGGTAGCGACAGCGGTAGTGCCAATTTTAGTAATTATATCATCTTTTTTTAAACCAGCTTTTTCAGCACCACTTTCTTTTGTTACATCAGTCACTTTCACACCATCATCTGCCTTTTGTGTTATTATACCCAGCATAGCTTTGTTGCCATTTCCATGCATAAGTAAATCTTCTCCACCAAAAGGCGGACGTCCACCATCGAACCCTCTCATTCGGGGGCCAGCCATTGCAAGAGAACGGTCTCTTTTTAATATTGTTACATCATCATTTTTAAATTCATCAACAGGTTTTCCATTAATAGTTACGTTATCACCATCAACCACTATGGTCATTTTTTCTGTTTTGCCCGGTTTTTTACGAATAACTATTTCCTGTGTTTTTTCTTCTTTATCTTTTGACGGCTTTTCTTTTTTATCCTGTGCAATAGCAGATGAAGCTAATACTATAGTAGCCAAAGCTGCTGTCGATAATTTTTTCCAGTTATTCATATGTTCTATTTTTAAGTTATACGAAAGATTTAGTAGTTCAAATGTAAGAAAGATTTTTAAATACGAAGAATTTCGGAAATGTTAATTTAGAAAACATTATATAACAAAAAACCCTGCAAAACTTGCAGGGTTTTTTGTTGGAAAAAGTCAGTATATAATTATAATAATCCTTTTACTTTTTCAACTACGAGTGATAAGTTACCAGCATCCTGCCCTCCGGCAGTCGCAAGTGTTTTCTGTCCGCCGCCGCCTCCTTTTATTAAGGGAGCAACTTGTTCTTTAATTATTTTTATTGCATCGAGATTTTTTGCTGTGCCTACTTCTTCGTCGACCATAATGGCTACACTTGCTTTTCCACCTGTATTTGCAGCTAATACCACTACATAATTTTGAAGGTGTGGTTTAAGATCAAGACATAGTTTTTTCAAGTTATCTCCATTGCTTACTTCTACCAACTGGCCTAAAAAACTAATTCCATTTACATTTTCAACTTTATTTAATAAATCTGATTTTATTGCAGAAAGTTGCTTTGCTTCAAAACTTTCAATTTTTTTCCTCAGTTCTGTATTTTCCAATTGCAGGTTTTCAATTGCCTTTTTTACGTCTTTCGGATTTTTTAGAAAATCTTTAATTTCCTGCAGAGCAGTAAAATTTTCTGTAACGTAATGCTCAGCAGCTGTACCGCTTACTGCCTCGATTCTTCTTACCCCGGCTGCAACAGCGCTTTCATTTTTTATTTTAAAAAAACCTAATTCGCCCGTATTTAGCACGTGTGTTCCGCCACATAGCTCTATTGAGTATTTAGGGTCTATAATTACCACCCGTACCATATCGCCATATTTTTCTCCAAACAATGCCATGGCTCCCAATTTAATAGCTTCCTCCTTAGTCATTTCTTTAATTACTACCGGTACGTTTTCCCTTATTTTTTCATTTACAATTGCTTCAATCTTAGCCATTTCCTCATCCGTTACTTTAGCAAAATGAGAAAAGTCAAAACGTAAATGTTGACTGTTAACGAGACTTCCTTTTTGCGCAACATGAGTACCCAACACTTGCCTTAAGGCAGCATGCAGTAAGTGAGTTGCAGTGTGGTGGCCTTCAGTGCTTTTTCGTAATGTTTTGTTTACCCTCGCTATAACATCGCTATCAATTTCTTCTGGTAATTGGTGAGTAAAATGAATAGTAAGGTTATTTTCTTTTTTGGTATCAATTACATCAATTGCCTGGTCACCAAAAATCAGTTCGCCTTTATCTCCAACCTGCCCACCACTTTCAGCATAAAAAGGTGTGGCGTTTAATACCAGGTGATATGCTTCTTTGCCTTTTGCAGAAACCTTCCTGTATTTTACCACCTTGCTTTTTACCTGCAACATATCATAACCAATAAATTCACTTGAAGCTTCTTCATCTAATACAACCCAGTCAGCGGCATCAATTATGGTAGCGGCGCGGCTGCGTTGCTTTTGCTGTTGCATTTCCTTTTCAAAACCTTGTTCGTCTACCTGTAAATTATTTTCAGCTGCAATCAAACGGGTCAAATCAATAGGAAAGCCATAAGTATCAAATAGCTCAAATGCAGCTTCACCATTAATAGTAGCATTCGCTATTGTTTCCTTTAAGTGTATAATATCATCTATTTTTTTCAACCCTTTGTCCAATGTTCTCAAAAAACCTTCTTCTTCTTCTGTAACTACCCTTTGAACAAAATTTATTTGTGCAAATAATTCCGGGAATACCAACTCAAATTGCTTGCCCAAAACAGGAATTAATTCGCATAATAGCGGTTGCTTGTAGTCGAGGTAGGAATAATAATACCTGACCGCCCTGCGAAGAATTCTTCTTATTACATAACCTGCACCTGTATTGGATGGCAGTTGCCCATCTGCAATTGTGAAAGCTATAGCTCGAATATGATCAGCTATTACCCGGAATGCCACATCTTTTTTATCGTCTGAGTTCGTATATTTCTTTCCTGTTATCCTTTCGGTTTCTGCAATTGTTCCTGTAAAAAGATCTGTATCGTAATTACTGTTTTTCCCTTGTAAAACACGAACTAACCTTTCAAGTCCCATCCCGGTATCTACGTGCCTTGCAGGTAATGCCTCAAGATTTCCATCTTTTAATCTGTTAAACTGAATAAATACATTATTCCATATCTCTATTACCTGCGGATGATCTTTGTTTACTAAATTCTTTCCGTCTACGGCTTTTCTTTCCTCTTCACTTCTGCTGTCATAATGAATTTCGGTGCATGGTCCACATGGGCCTGTATCGCCCATTTCCCAAAAATTATCTTTTTTATTTCCAAATAAGATCCTGTCTTCACTAATTACTTTTTTCCATTCATCAAAAGCTTCCTCATCTTTTGGAAGACCTTCTGCCTCGCTGCCTTCAAACACAGTTACATACAATCTTTCTGTATCAATTTTATAAATTTTCGTCAGCAATTCCCAACTCCATGCAATGGCTTCTGCTTTGAAATAATCTCCAAAGCTCCAGTTGCCGAGCATCTCAAACATGGTATGATGATAGGTATCAACGCCAACTTCTTCAAGATCATTATGCTTTCCACTTACGCGTAAACATTTTTGTGTATCGGCTACCCGGGAATATTCCGGTTTTTTATTTCCAAGAAAATATTCTTTAAACTGGTTCATGCCGGCATTTGTAAAAAGCAGGGTAGGATCGTTTTTAACAACAATAGGAGCAGAAGGAACGATCTGGTGTTTTTTTTCAGCAAAAAAAAGTAAAAACTGGCTTCTGATGTCAGCGCTCGTCATCATAATAACGGTAAAATTTATATCTGAATTTATATTTGTAATGTTAAGGGCAAGGTGGGTAAAGGTAGGAAATGAAAGAGTTTAGGTGGTTAATGGTTTTATAAGTTTTAGTATGAAATTGATTTTGAAGCTATTATTAATCGAATTTAGCAGAATTGAGAAAAGCAGAACCGAAGAAAAATAAGGAATTACGATTTTGAAGAAAATTAAATACTATTATAATACCCATACATTACGTTACGAGAAGCTTACTGTTCCTTTACGGGTAAAGCTATTAAGGGTGTTTGGCTTTTTGGCAACAACGCTGGTTACAGCAGCAATAATAGTCTGGATTGGCTTTAGGTATATCGGATCTCCTAATGAACGTATTCTACGGCTGCAAATTGAAGATTATGAAGCTAACTACACTTTAATGAGTCAGCGTGTACAGCAACTGCAGCAGCAGATGACGGAACTAGAAAAGAGAGACAATAAAGTTTATAGGGCAATTTTTGAAGCTAACCCGGTGCCTGACAGTGCTAGAGCAACACAAATTAAAAAATCACAGGAGATAGCAGTGATACAAAGGTTGAATGAAGGGCAACTTATTAAAAGTATTGCTGAACAATTAAATAATCTTACTTCCAGGTTAAATTTTCAATCAAAAAGCTATAATGAAATAAATGAAATGGTGCGGAATAAGCAAAAGCTCCTTGCATCTATTCCTGCTATTCAACCGGTAAGTAATAAAGAACTAACAAGAATTGCATCAGGTTTCGGTTCACGTATTGATCCCGTGTATAAGGTTATAAAATTTCACGAAGGTCTCGATTTCACTGCTCCGCAAGGCACACCCATTTATGCTACAGCTAACGGAAGGGTAAAAGCTGCAGGCCTGGATGCAGGAGGGTATGGTAATCATGTTGTCATTGATCATGGTTATGGTTATGAAACACTGTACGGGCACATGGTGAGGGTAAAAGCGCGTAAAGGCCAGGTTGTAAAGCGAGGTCAGGTAATAGGGTGGGTAGGAAGCACTGGAAAAAGCACTGGTCCCCATTGTCATTATGAAGTGCATAAAAACTC
The DNA here is from genome assembly GCF_000374045.1 of Segetibacter koreensis DSM 18137. Taxonomy (GTDB): domain Bacteria; phylum Bacteroidota; class Bacteroidia; order Chitinophagales; family Chitinophagaceae; genus Segetibacter; species Segetibacter koreensis. The sequence continues at coordinate 130,106 of NZ_KB893319.1, forward strand.
AACACCTGTAGATCCTGTTTATTTTTTTTATAACGATTTAACACCTGAACAATTTGACCGTCTTGTAAAACTTGCCGGTGCAAGCAATCAAAGCCTTGATTAATGAGAAATTGTGTAGAATTATTTCGCTTTCGAACCATATAAATTAATTACTTTAATTATTGTGCTTCGTTTTGTATAAAAGGCAATATCAAAAAAGAACTTCGCCCTTAACATTTTACAATTCACTTTCTAAATATTAAGTAACTAACCATTTATCCACCGCTATTATTCGAGCAATTGAAAAAGCGCGTTGATGTATTACTTTTACACTATGCGCCAGTTAGACCTTTTCGGAACTCTTTTTGATACACCCCCGCAGGAAGAAGAAAGCGGTAAAGATCAATCGGTTGTGAAGAACGAAGAGGCTATTACTCCGGTATCAAATTCTGAACAAACTCATTTTTCTTTGGTAGAGTTAGCTGAAGAAACACTTGGAGCAACCGCTTTTCCATGGCAAAATGAAATTCCTGGGACTGACAAAGCAAACACGTCTGCTAAAAATGATATAAAAGCAGAAGAAAAAGAATCTTTAGTTTTTTCAAATAATGAGGTTTTTATAGAAAAATCAGCAGAAGTAACTAACGTAGAAAAATTGCAAGTCAGGGGTGAAACGTTTGATAGCGCAAATCAACTTACTAATGAAGAAAAGGATGAAATACAAAAAGAGTTAAACCCGCAAAAATCTGAAAGGAATGGATTGGTAGTTTTTGATAATGGTAAGATCAGTGTGAAGGTAAAAGCTAAACCTGTTGTAATACCAGTTGCGGAACCAAAGGAAGAAGTAAGAAAAGAACCCCAAAAGAGAGGAAGAAAATCGATTAAAGAAATTGAAGCAGAAGTTGACCTGGTTGAAGTGCCTGAAGATGAAATTCTTTTTCAAAAACAATATTATTCGATAAGTGAAGTGGCAAAGTGGTTTAGAGTAAATACTTCCTTAATACGGTTTTGGGAAAACGAATTTGATGTACTTAAGCCAAGAAAAAACCGAAAAGGGGACCGCCTGTTTAGACCCGAAGATGTAAAGACTCTTCAATTAATTTATCAATTACTGAGAGAACGCAAGTACACTATTGAAGGCGCAAAGGAATATATTAAAACTAACAGGAAAAAAGCTGATATAGAACTTCAGCTAACAAACTCGCTGCAAAAATTTAAAAGTTTTTTATTAGATCTTAAAGCTAACCTTTAATTGGCTTATAAATATCTTCTGTTTGGTGACAAAAAGGTGTATATGAAAATTCTACTGAATGAAAGAAATTATTGACCCGCTACCGAATATATTTCTAGAGTTCCGTTTTTATTAAGACAATAGATTTTACTTCCGTTGAATTTTATTTTTTTAAAATCAGCGAGTGTGTTAAAGGCTGTAAAAGAAGATAATTGAAGCGCCCTCGGTTTATATAAAATAATATGAGTACTATCTCTCGCGGTAATGGTGTTTTTATCTAATACCTGCAGGTCTGAAAGGTGTAATATCTGAAAAGCATTTTTCTTCGCTCCATAATAATCAAATACCAGTAATCCCTTTGAAGGATCGTATAGATACAACTGTCCGTCCCTGTCGTACATAGAGCTTGGTAACGGAACTGAATCAAAAACCTGCCTGAAGTCAGAAGATTCTAATAGCAGATTTCCGTTATCATCAATTTTCTTTAGCTTATTGTCAAGTTCGTCGTATAGCCAAATATTGTTATCATAGCTGCTCGTAACTGCTGCAACCTGTAGAATATTCTGTTTGCGCAAATCAATAACTGCACGTGAATTTAACAACCGGTCTAAAACAACAATTGTTGAAAAGTCTTTATAAAACACTAATATCTTTAACGGATTTGTTGCATCAATAGAACAAATTTTTCCAAACCTCCTTACATCATTATATACTGCAATCGAATCCCCTCTGTCATTTACTTTCTTAATTTGATTAGTAGCATTCAACAAGTAAATATTACGCAAATTATCAGTTGTAAAATCCTTAATTTCTCCGTCTATTTTGTTAACTAATGAAACTTTTAAAATACTGTCGTGCTGTCCATAACCCATAAAGGAAAATAGGCAGGAAAAAATAAATATTATAGAAAAGTTTTTCAGATCAGTGCAGTTTTTTTAATTGAGTAACATGGCCGTTAAATTCCGCGTAGGTAAAATATTTTATCCAGTCTCCTAAATTTATATAATGGCTTTCATCAGATAAAGTAATATCCATGGGCAAGTGACGATGGCCAAAAATGAAATAGTCATAATGTTCTTTTGCTAAAATTTGCCTTGAGAAGATTATGAGCCATTCATTTTCTTCGCCTAAAAAAACTTCATCGGCAGAACCTGTTTTTTTTCGGCTGCTGCGGCTGAAATAATTAGCAAGACCAATGCCCACGTAAGGATGTAAAAAGCCAAAAAGTCTTTGGCTAATTCTGTTTCTAAATACTTTTTTTAAAAGTTTATACCCATGATCTTTGGGACCTAAACCATCGCCATGACCGATAAAAAACTTTTTGCCATTCCATTCAAAGGTTTTTGGTTCAAAATATACAGAAATGTTCAATTCCTTTTCAAAGTAGTCATTCATCCACATATCATGATTGCCAACAAAAAAATGAATAGGAATTCCACTGTCAGTTATTTCTGCAAGTTTTCCAAGCAGTCGCACATATCCTTTTGGAGTTACATCTTTGTATTCAAACCAAAAGTCAAACATGTCTCCAACAATAAAGATTGCTGCTGCCTGCTGCCTTATGCTTTCTAAAAAAGCTACTATTTTTTTTTCTCTTTGTAAACTATCGGCATAATTTGGTGCGCCAAGATGAAAGTCAGACAAGAAATAAATTTTTTTACCGTTAGGTACCTCCATCCTTTTTAAGATTTACTTTCAAGTTCTAATGAATCCATAAAGTCTCCCGATGGAATAACAATTAACCCATCTAGATTTTGATTATACCAATATATCCAGGCTTTTGTTGATGTATTATTATAGAACACTTCAGTTAATTCTCGTTTGTACAATGCGGGCTCTCCTTCTTCTGCATCCACTCCTTCATATGTATCTAACTGCTCAATCGCCCATAAAAAATCATCAGTACTTTTTGCTGTATATAATTCACCTTTAATAAAATTTTCTTCTGTAGTAGGCATGGCAGCAGGATAATCTCCTGCGTTGTATAACACACCTTTTACTTTAGCTTCACCAATCAAAGTGAAGTGCTTGGTTATATATGCATAAGCAGAATTATGAAACCCGCTTCTTAAAGTTCCATACACAAACAAATTGGTGATCTTATTTTCCATGCGGTTAAAGTTATAAAAGGAACAGAGTTAAAAGCAAAGTTGGTGACATCAACATGAAAAATAAAACGGGAATAGAAAGTATTTACGACAAACTTATCCTTCTACTAAGAACACATACACCTCTTTTGGTCCGTGAACACCCACCACCAGCGTTTTTTCGATATCCGCGGTACGGCTTGGGCCAGTTGCAAGGGTTATTAAAGACGGTAGGTTGCCAGCATATTTTTCTTTTAAAATTTGCAAACCTTCTTTAATATCATATACGAGCTGACTTGTGTAGGCAATACAAATATGAATAGGCGCATAAACACTGCTAGTTCTTCCGCTTGGTTGCGTCGAACTCATAAGTAAACTACCAGTTCGTGCAATTAATAGTTCACACCCTGTAATACTTGCATCACACGTAGCAACATTACTGGCAGAAAAATTAGTAAAACCAGAATTTGCCAGTTTTTCTTTAATTTCTGTTTCGTTGCAAAATATTGTCTTTAGTTGTTTACTAGCGGTAAGATGATGAAGTTGTTCAGCCAGTTCTTTCTCATCTAAACAAAAAGAAAACCTTCCAAGTAAACCTGTAAAGTTTTCTGCAAATTCTATTTCCAGTTCTTTTTGTAAAGGTTGAAAAACACTTGTATTTCCTTCACTGTGTGGAAATGGAACAGGCACCGGGTTTGCCAGTGCCTGTCTTATTTTTTTTAAAATGTTTTCTTTAGAAGATGAAACTTTCATACATGTTTCATTAATCAATTTGGTTTATTGTATCTACTACTGTTTTCTCAGGAGGTGCGCTCAGTTCTGTATTGGCGTCCTGGTGCGCAACGTCCAGTATTTTTTTATCTTCGAAAGGTCTTTTACCAATTAGCTTTTCAACATCGCTTTGAAATAAAACTTCTTTTTCCAGAAGTTCCTTAGCCAAAATCTCAACTTCTCTTCTCTTTTCAGTCAAAAGACTTTTGGTACTTACGTAGGCCTCAGCAATCAGCTTTCTTACTTCTTCGTCAATCATTTTACCCGTTTCTTCACTGTAAGGCTTAGTAAACGTGTTTTCCTGTGAAGGGTCGTAGTAACTTATATTACCAATCTTTCCATTCATACCATACACCGTTACCATTGAGTAAGCTATCTTGGTAATCTGTTGCAAGTCATTACTGGCGCCGGTAGAAATCTTTCCAAAGAAAATATCTTCTGCAGCTCTTCCGCCTAATGTCATACAAATCTGGTCAAATAACTGGTCTGTGTTGTATAGGTATTGTTCTTTAGGTGTGTACTGTGCATATCCCAGCGCTGCTGTACCACGAGGCACAATAGTAACCTTTAATAAAGGATAAGCATGTTCAAGAAACCATCCACATATTGCATGTCCTGCTTCGTGATAAGCAATTATCTCTTTTTCTTCAGGAAGGATTATTTTATTTTTCTTCTCAAGACCGCCAATCACACGGTCGATAGCATCCTGAAAATCGCTCATATCAACCGCATCTTTATTTTTTCTTGCGGCAATTAACGCTGCTTCATTACAAACATTGGCAATATCGGCACCTGCAAAACCAGGAGTTTGCTCTGCCAGCTTATGAATGTCAAGAGTTTGAGAAATTTTTATCGGCTTCAGATGCACCTTGAAAATAGCTTCACGACCCTTTACATCAGGACGGTCAATAGAAATTTGCCTGTCAAAACGTCCAGGTCTCAATAATGCCGTATCTAAAACATCAGGGCGGTTGGTAGCTGCTAGAATGATAATACCAATATCAGTTCCGAAACCATCCATTTCTACAAGGAGCTGGTTAAGGGTGTTTTCTCTTTCATCGTTGCTCATGATAGCGTTTCTGCCACGAGCACGACCAATTGCATCTATTTCATCAATAAATATAATACAAGGAGCTTTTTCTCTTGCCTGTTTAAATAAGTCCCGCACGCGGCTCGCACCTACACCGACAAACATTTCAACAAAATCACTTCCGCTTAAGCTAAAAAACGGAACCTGCGCTTCTCCGGCCATTGCTTTAGCAAGTAAAGTTTTACCCGTACCAGGAGGGCCAACCAGTAGCGCACCTTTGGGTATTTTTCCGCCAAGAGCAGTATATTTTTTAGGGTTTTTAAGAAAATCCACAATCTCCATTACTTCCACCTTGGCTTCATCGAGACCAGCGACATCACCGAAGTTAATATTTACACGGGTACCTTTTTCAAATAATGTAGCCTTTGATTTTCCAATATTAAAAATACCTCCCGGACCCCCGCCACCACTTGGGCCTCCCATTTTACGCATAAGCAATATCCATAGTCCTACGAAGAGAAAAATAGTTACAAGGGTGTTAGCTATTGGACCAAACCATTCGCCTTCGTTCGTAACATTCTCCGGAACCTTTTGTATTCCCAAAGGGTTAGCAGCTGTGTCTGTAAAAAACTGGTTTTGGCTGGCATTAAAACTTTCCCAATCTGTTACAGTAAATTCAAATTGAGGACCTTTGTTAAAGCCGGTAGTAGGTTTTTTTATTTTTTTCTCATAGAAAGGCTTATTTAGGCTATCCTGTTTTATATATACCCTTACTAATTCCTTGTTCTTAATCAAGTCGAGTTTTTCAACATCTCCCTTTGCCAACATTTGCTGCCTGAATTCTAACTCTGTTGTTTTAACTGCGTCAGCGCTCATATTAAACAGATTTGCTGCAATTAGAACAACCGCAATAATTGCATAAATCCAGTAAATGCTGAATTTTGGCCCTTTCCTGTTTGGCTTATCATCGCCGGACGGTAGTCCTGGAATGTTTCTAAAATCTTTTATTTTTTTATCTTCTTGTGCCATGTTTCTTCATCTCTGTAAGTCAGAAATTTTCCTTTTTTAGTTTTTTTAAAATATTTACTGTAAGCTTAACCCTCATGCTCCTCTCTTACTGCATCACTCCACATTTCTTCAAGTTGATAAAACTTTCTGGATTCGGGAAGCATTACATGTACAACTATATTAACATAATCTATAAGAACCCATTGAAGAGCCTGGTAACCTTCGTGTTTAAAAGCCTGTTCGTTGCAATTTTTCTTTACCTCTTCTTCTACAAATTCTCCTATAGCCCTGATTTGTTGTGGATTACTTGCTTCGCAAATAATAAAAAAATCTGCTACTGCTTCATGTATTTTACGTAAATCAAGTGAAACTATATTTTCACCTTTCTTTTCCTGAATAGATTTTATAATAGTTTTAAAAAGTTTGGAGCTTTTGGTAAGTTTTGTCGCTGAACTTTTTTTACGGATAGATAATAATGAAAGTGGTTCCAATAAATGAAATCTTTAAATTAATAATACGGTTTATAAGGTTTTATTTGTAACACTACACCAAGGTATAAAGTTGTAACAGATAGAGTTAAACCAGGATTTTCGATGATTTTAATTCAATTTAAAATTACTTAATATATCTATCTTTTTACCTGCTAAATCTATCTTTGTCAAAAATACTAATTCTTTGCGACCTGAAAACCCTATAGGTGAACCGTTTTTTGAATTATGTGAAGTAGACAGCACCAACAACTATGCCATGAGGCAGGTGCAGGCACAAATGGCAGTACATGGAGCAACATGGTTTGCACAATACCAAAATGCGGGAAAAGGACAGCGCGGAAAGGCCTGGAAGGCAGTGCACGGAGAAAATATAATCATGAGCACAGTTTTAGAACCAGCCTTTCTTGGTATTGATAATCAGTTTCTTTTAAATGTAACTGTAGCTTTGGCATGCTTTGATCTTTTTAATAAATATACAATTGATGAAACAAGTATTAAGTGGCCTAATGATATTTATTGGAGAGACAGAAAGGCAGGGGGAATGCTGATAGAAAACGTGTTGAAGGGGAAAGAATGGAAATTTTCGATAGCAGGCCTTGGTATAAATATTAACCAAACTTTTTTTCCTGCTGACCTGCCAAATCCAGTTTCATTGAAACAAATAACAGGTAAGTCATTTAATGTAACCGATTTGGCAAAGGAGCTATGCCAATGCCTGGATTACCGGTGGAAACAGTTAAAAGAGCAAAAAGATAATGATCTTTTACAGGAATATTCAAGCCACTTGTACAAGCTAGATGAAATGGTAACTTTTAAAAAAGATGGGAGCATATTTAATGCTGTAGTTACCGGGGTAAGTAGAAATGGCGAACTATTAGTAAAGACGGATCGACCTATGGCTCTTACCTATGGAAGTGTTAATTGGATAATACCTCAGCCAAAATAAATTTCAGAAAGTACGGATATATCTTTTTCCTTTTGTCTTGCATCTACTTCAAATCGGTTATTTTGATATCCTTTATTAAAAGTCTCTAAAAGGTACAGGGCTAAAAATCGAAACAGACCTAATTGACCGTACTGCTTAACGTGAGCCACTTCGTGCCGTACCCACCTTTCATTATTTAAGAATTCTTCTCTACTTGAGTTGTGTAAGTAGATTGTTTTTCCTATAACCATTGCAACCGAATCGCTGTTTAATTTATAAGCAGCGATTCGGGCAATAAATGAATTTTCTTTGATTTTTACTTTTGTCATTGCTAAGAATCATCTTAGTCGTTAAAATACTCAAATTAACTCCAGGCATTCAAAACCTGCTCCGTTTGATTTTTTGTATCTGGCTTCGTAATAATCTTTTTTATAGTTCCGTCTTCATCAATTAAAAAAGTCGTTCGGTTTGTTCCCATATAGCTTTTGCCCATCATTTTCTTTTCTCCCCACACGCCATATTGCCCTACTATTTTCTTTTCTTCATCCGCAATCAAGGGAAAGGGCAGCGAATATTTATCTTCAAACTTCTTGTGGCTTTTTACACTGTCTGTACTTATTCCAACAACCTGGAAGCCTTTCTGAATTAATTCATGATAATTGTCTCTCAGGTTACATGCCTGGGCGGTACATCCCGGGGTGTCGTCTTTTGGATAAAAGTATAAAATAACTTTTTTCCCTTTAAAATCATTTAAAGATACGCTTTTACCATTTTGGTCTACACCTTCAAAAACCGGCGCTTTGTCTCCTTCTTTAAGTTCGCTCATTTTGTAAAATTTTTAGTTAAGGTCTTTGTAGCTCAATTACAAAATTCAGGTAAAAATGGTTGAAAAGTTTGAGAGATTATTACATGTCTTTTTTGCAGCAAGTATTTTTTTTAGGTAAAACGATTGTTTATCGTGTGAAAGTGTAGGTTCTTTCGGTAACGTTTCCTGCCTCATCTTCTACCTCAACTACTAATTCATGTTTGCCCGGGCCGGTTCTTTTATCAAACAGGTGAGTAAACGTATTATTCTTCCTGCTGAACATTAACCAATTTCCATCTAAAAATGCTGTAAAGCTTTTAACGTCGTCCACGTTGTCACTTGTTGCTATAGCTATTGATTTTTTGTTTCTTAAGTTTGCTCCGTTTGTCCATCCCGCTATTGCAACTCTTGGTGGTATAGTATCGATCAATAATTTAACTAGCCCCAGGTCTCGGAATTTCGCTTCCATCCAACCTTCTTTCCATTGACCTTTTACAGCTTCAATTTTATGGTTACTAATTAGCTGCATAACTATTCTGTCTTTTAAATTGTCTGGAATAAGTGCTGTAGGTTTTATGCGTACCATAAAACTATCATGCACAGGTACAGTAAAATTATGCAGGTGATGAATAGCTGATACAACTTTAGTGTCTTTTGACAATTCTGCACTGTAAACAAATGGAACTGTATCATAAAAAGCTTTAGGGGAAAAGTCAGCTTCAATATCATCCATTTGCAATGTATTTGCTTTTCCCGGGGCCATATTTATGCTGTTTTGAGGAAAAACAAGATCATCTGTTGTCGAGGGCGACCATCTGAATTTGAAGGTAAGGGTCGAGGTATTGCCTACTGCATCTTTTACTAAAATCTCTGCTGTATGAATTAGTGTATCTGCCAGCACTATTTTTCCGTCTGCTGCTGTTGAGAAAATAGTGCTATGATTTCCCGGAAGCCTGCTAAGATGTTGAATATAAGGACCGCCCGATGCTCGGGTTTTGTAATCGATACTTCCGTTTACATATCTTGTATCATCGTAAGAAATATTATTTAATGCAAAGCCAGATCGTTTTATGCCATCTATTGACAAAGCAGTTTCATATATCCCATATTTAAAAGATGAAATATGTATTTTGTCTTCAGCAGAAATACCAAAACTTACAACCGGTGAAGTAAGGGTTACCACACTTTGTTTTGATGTATACTTTGCCCGGTCTCCTACAATTGGTATAGGTAGCGGCTTAACCTGGTAAGTGCTGTATCGCCGGTCGTAATAGTACAATTTATAAATTGTGGGAGGCATTTTGTCTGTTAATCCCATACCAAATATCCACGGATTAAGATTGTTACCAGTTTTAGTGTCGCGAATCTCAAAGTGCAAATGTGGGCCCTCTGACCCACCGGTATTACCACTGTATGCAATCAATTGTCCTTTTTCAACGGGAAATTGATTTGGTTCAAAATCTACTTCCTGTTCCCATTGCTGGTCAGCATACTGTTTGGCGGTTACAAAATCCTCGAGCGGATCATAAAATTTGTTGAGATGCGCGTATAACGTTGTGTAACCATTTGGATGATTTATATAAATAGCATGACCAAAACCTGATTTTTCAATTTTTATTTTGCTTACATATCCTTTCGCTGCTGCATATACAGGCAAGTTCTCTCTTTGGTTTGTACGAATGTCTAGCCCCATGTGAAAGTGATTGGGCCGAAGCTCTCCAAAATTGGCGGCTAAGGATATGGGTATGCCAAGCGGGTCTCTAAAATAGGATTGAGGATAATCAGGTAAAAAAATTAAAACCTGGGAATTAACCGGGGCAAAAGAAAATAGCGAATTAAAAGAAAGTAATATTGCTGCCGTTATTTTCTTCATCTGTGTTCTAATTGATTTTTGAAAATTTGCAGGGACTAAGCCACAAGGCAAATATCCAACAATTCAATTAAAACGTTTAAAACATCAAAATTGATATTAACTTAAAAAAAAGTTACTGTTCTCTATTATTGAAAATAGATAAAACAATGGAAAAAGTTGATTAAAGATTTTCTGTACAAGAGTACGACGCAACGTTTTTGAACAAAGAGGTGGGGTTCGTTACAAAAAAAATTTTAAAAAATTAACCAGTCATTCTGATTACACAGGCTTACATTTGCGGAATTTGTCTCGCACCTAAAAGTTTGTTAATCATTTAGAAAGACTTTTATGGCCGAAAAATTACCATTATTTACTTTCAAACAAGGTTTGTTTTTTTATGCCAAAAGATAATTCGATAAAATCAGTTTTAATAGTTGGTTCAGGTCCCATAGTGATTGGCCAGGCTTGTGAATTTGATTATTCCGGCTCGCAGGCGGCCCGTAGTTTACGGGAAGAAGGAATTAAGGTTATTTTGATTAACAGTAATCCAGCGACTATCATGACTGACCCAATGATGGCCGATAGAGTTTACCTGTTACCCCTTACTGTAGAAAGCATTGAGCAGATACTTGAAGAAAACCAGATTGATGCGGTTTTACCTACCATGGGAGGACAAACGGCACTTAATCTTTGTAAAGAGGCTGATGAATTAGGTGTATGGGACAAGTATAATGTAAGAATGATCGGTGTTGATGTTGCAGCCATAGATACTGCTGAGGACCGTGAAAAATTCAGGCAGTTAATGGTGAGAATAGGGATAGCAGTTGCTCCCAGCAAGGTTGCCAACAGCTTCCTGGAAGGAAAAGAATTTGCACAGCAAATAGGATTTCCACTTGTAATACGCCCTTCATTTACTTTAGGAGGTACGGGAGGTGGATTTGTACATACAAAAGATGAATTGGATGAGGCACTTAACAGAGGCCTTACTGCATCACCCATACATGAAGTACTCGTAGAAAAAGCAGTGCTTGGCTGGAAGGAATATGAATTGGAACTGCTGCGCGATAAGGCTGATAATGTAGTAATAATATGCACGGTTGAAAATGTTGACCCAATGGGGATACATACTGGTGACAGTATAACCGTAGCTCCGGCTATGACTTTAAGCGATACCGCCTTTCAGGACATGCGGAATAAAGCAATTTTAATGATGCGCAGTCTTGGAAATTTTGCAGGAGGTTGCAATGTGCAGTTCGCATTGAATCCTGATACTGAAGAACTGATTGCAGTCGAGATCAATCCTCGTGTGAGCCGTTCGTCGGCTCTTGCTTCTAAAGCTACCGGTTATCCTATTGCTAAAGTAGCTGCAAAGCTTGCCATCGGTTACAACTTGGATGAATTGAAGAACCAGATTACGCAAACTACATCGGCTTACTTTGAACCTGCTCTTGACTATGTGATCGTAAAAGTGCCACGTTGGAATTTTGATAAGTTTAAAGGCGGTAATGATACCCTAGGTTTACAAATGAAGAGCGTTGGGGAAGTAATGGCCATTGGAAGAAGTTTTACCGAGGCGCTTCAAAAGGCGTGTCAAAGCCTGGAAAATGATGCAGTAGGACTGGGCTATTATGGAAAAAGCCTGATGAAAAGTGCTGAAATACTTGAATATATTAAAATACCAAAGTGGGATAGAATCTTTAGAATTAAAGATGCTTTGATGGAAGGAGTTACCGTAAAGACAATTTCACAGGCAACAGGTATCGACAGGTGGTTTTTATATCAGATACAAAAGATATGTGAAATCGAAAAGGAACTTTCAAAATACACTATAGACACCTTACCTGAAGAATTGCTGAAAGAGGCTAAGAAAAATGGATTTGGTGATGAGCAGATTTCAAGAATAATGAGAAATTGTACCGAAGACCAGGTATACGAAAAGAGAAAGGCATTAGGAATTTCGCGCGTGTATAAAATGGTAGATACCTGCAGTGCAGAATTTGAGGCTAAAACTCCTTATTTTTATAGTACGTTTGAATAAGAAACAGCATTCAAAATAAATAATAAAGGTTGCTAAAAGAAGCAACCTTTATTATTTAAACAATTTTAAATAAGTAATCTTATTGTATTAATAGTTTAATTGTCTCGAGTTTTGAGTCAGATTGTATTTTGAGAAAATAAATACCGGGCTTAAAATAAAACCTGGAAACATCTATTGATAAGTTGCTTCCACCCGCTTTTAATCTTCTTTTTCCCAGGTCGTACACTTTTCCTAGCGCGTCTACAATTTGCAGGGTAAACTCTCCTTCATATGTCCGGGGAAATTCGATATTGAATCTTTTTTGAAAGGGATTCGGATTAACTTTTGGTTTTTCCGTGTCGGTAAGGCTTTCCATTAATAGTTCTGACAGTTCTGTTGGGTATGCAAATGCTAAAGTATCATCGCAGGAAGGAAATTGTTTATAGGAACTTTTTACAGAAGTAGGCTGTGCATTATTAATTGGTTGAGCACGGGCAGAAGTTGTACCGGTATGTGGTTTTAGTAAGGTTATTTGACCGTTTCCTCCATATTCTGACACATAAATATTTCCATTTTTTACATTTTCAGTAAGGTCGAGGGGATCAACGAACCCCGAAAATCCTGTAATGGATTTTCCTTCAATTGAACTGACAATGTCTTTTGACGTGCCAGGAGTAAGGGTGATGATATCGTCATATTGGCTATACCTTACTACCAGCAACTTTCCCTTTAAAGCACCATTGAATACTGAGCTTTTATACTCAATAGCACCATTGGGAGAAATATTACTGTGAAAATCGAAAGCGAAACCTCTCCAGTTAGCATCAGGTAGCGTGCCTATGGGATAGCTTGTCACTTCGGACACATCTTTATTCGATGTAGGGTTTCCTCCATTTAAAACATATTCGCCTCTCAATGCATTTGGATGACCATAGTAACCTCCTTTTACTATTCTGAAAAGAAAATCTTTTTGCGTCTGCTGTACATTGGTTAAGGCCGGGATTGAAGGACCTTTATAAGTTGTACCATTTGTCCTTAAAGTGCCGGTTACAGATGCAGGAGTATTGCCTCCTGCAGCAGAGCCGTTGGTTGGAGCATAAAGACTCCCGTTACTATGCCAGACAAGGTCATAAGCATTTCGGGTACCCGAGGCATAAATAGTTAATGGAGCATTAGAAGAATAAGGGTTATAAGTTCCTCCGCCCTCAGAAGTTTTTACATTTAAAGGAAGAGAACCGAGCTTGGAAACATCTAATCGTAAAACTGCTCCTGAAAGTAAATGTTCATTTCTGTTGCCCCATGTTTGGTCTGCCCGTCCCATTGCCGAGGTGCTACCCTGGGTAAAATATAAAGCCCCATCAGGACCAAAAGCTATACTATTGGTTACATGATCTTTAGCTGACCGCGGTAAATTAATAAGTACATCCTGAACTATCTGGAGATTGCTGCCGCTGAGTCTTGTGAGTTTTCCATCCCAATCCGGGCCATTTATAAACACGTACGAATCATTTGTAACCCACGCGATAAGGTTAGTTGCAGTAGCTGAGGGATCAAAAGCAAAACCAAGGGATAATCTTTGTTTTCGTATTCCCGACGCATCCTGCAGTGAATAGATTAATTGCGGAGTTCCTAAAGTTCCGTCAGGGTTTATTGTAAAGCGTTTAATTATACCATCAATGGTTATTGCATATAGTTTACCGTCCGGCCCTATTGTAAGGCTCGAATGTCGCCCCGTAGCAGTGGGTAAGCTTATCTTATCAAACCGTATTGAACTATTATCCGGAGTTGCCGTAGATGTTGTAGTAAATGTGCTGGAAAAAGGAACAAACGATCCTCCAAACAGGTCTTTAACTGCCGAAGTAATATTAAATTTATAGGTGGTGTTTAATTTTAACGAAGAAGTTGGCACAAGAGTTATTGCATCACCTCCGCCGGTTCCATTAACATGTGAAGGAACTACTGCCCCTGTGGCCGTCTCTGTAAGATACACAGAGCCAGAGGTAATGGTATTGTTATTAATGCCACCATTTGGTAATTGTAAAATATTTGTTGATATAGATGTATTCTCGCTTACACTTTTTTCTCCGTTCAATGGATTTACTGATACCACAGCAGGTCTGCACGGCTGAATGGTAACGGTATTTATTTTGGTATTTGTTCCTCCGATAGCATCTATGGTCAAGTACCCATCGGAAACAGACACTGTTACAATTGCAGATTTAAACTTTTGGGTTGAGGTAGGTACAAATGCGGAAATCACTTTTTTGCCTTCGATATTAATAGTGTGCTTACTGTCAATTTCGGTGCCGTCACCAACAGAAACTTTTACATCATACTTACCATTAGGTATCTTAACTCTCCATCTGCCCTCCGTTTTAGTGCCTGAAAATGTCGTAGTGATATTATTTGCCTGCATATGCATTAAGGTAGCAAGTGAAATATTTGCAGGAGAACTTCTTTTTCGCCCGTTTTTACTAAGCCTGAGAGGAGTGTTATCATACCTTTTTACCCATCCATAATAAAGACCTGAACCCTGGTGCGAAAGGGTGCGGAGACCAAAAGGTTGACCAAAGTCTCGTATCCAACCGGTAGGAGGTGTTGTAGACGAATCCTGAAAATTAACTTTAATATTTAAACCAACTGATTGTGCTATAAGTGTGGAAGAAGATCTGCCGAAAAAGAATAAAGCAAAACAAAATTTAAAAAAGAAGGTAAAATATTTCCGCGAAGAAAGGGTATAATTTATAATCATATTTTATCATTGGTGAAAAAACAGCTGCTGGTGATAGAATATTGTGATTAAGAACAGGCGGTCTATGTTTAAATATCATTTAATACATTACACCTGATTTTTCTTCTGAATATAAGAAAAGAATTGGAAATTTTTATAAATTAATGTAGTTATAAGTGGCAATATTAATAATAAATGCTGGCTTTATTATATAAATAAGATTATTTTTAAAAGGAAAAGTGGTTAATAAAATGGTAGTGAAATGTAACGCTAATTGGTAAGTGTTAATGAAGGAATTATTAATAATAATAAAAGATAATAAAACATTTAGGACCTATATTAATGCTTTTACATCTTACTAATATTAAACGAACATGATATTTAAAAAAACCTTTGAATTTAAAACGGAACAATTTTTAAATATTTTAACCATACAGTTAAATAAATCAACGTTAATAATCGTTTGACTCAATAATTACTGTATAAAAATTGCTGTCTTATTTACATCATATATGTTTCAGAATCCTTCTCAACAAATTTTTCAAACTTCAAATTCTGCACGCTGGGCAAGATTTAAATGGGGAAGCCGTTTTTTAATATTCTGTTTGCTATTGGCTATTGCGGTCATTATTATAGCTATGGAGACAGAGTACACCCCTCAGCTTAACATGGAAGGTGTTGCTAAAAAGGCATTGCAGGAAAGAAAAAATTTTATTGAAAAACGATCTAAACTTCCAAAGGAATATACAGGTTTTAAACAATTTATAAATACACGGTGGGCCAAAGGGAAAGGATGTGGACAGGGATCTTCTTTGCCTGTCAATGTAAGTGCTGCCTACAATTGGAATTCCCCGGCAGGCATTCGTTCAGCTTTTTATGTAGCCTGGGATCCGCAATCTTTTTTTTCACTCAAAAGAAGCATCAGTAAATTAAATCTTGTATTACCGGAATGGTTTTTTTTAGATCCTGATGCAGATACAATTAAAACTAATATTGATAAAAGAGCGTTTGATTTAATTAAAGCGTCGGGAGTAAAGGTAATGCCGATGCTTACTAATAATATTAATGAAAAATGGAGAGGCGATGTGGTACACAGGATTATAACAAATCCTGCGAAAAGGGACAGATTAATAAATGACCTGGTAAAGCTTTTACAAGAGAATAAATTCCAGGGAATTAACATTGATTTTGAAGAGTTGATCGAAACGCACAACGAGGTTTTATCGGGTTTTCAGAAAGAATTGTACAACCGCCTTCACGCCAATGGTTTACTCGTAACGCAGGATGTTATTCCTTTAAATGAAGATTATGATTATAAAGCTTTATCCAGGTACAATGATTATTTATTTCTGATGGCGTATGATGAACATTCTTCAGACGGTAAGCCTGGGGACATAAGCAGCCAGGATTGGATGCAGGCTGCCGTAGACGAAATGGCGAAAGTAGTGCCCGCTAAAAAAATAGTTTTGGGAATGGCCGGCTATGGTTACGACTGGCCTGAAAAAGGTGCTGCAGAAACAGTTACTTACCAGGAAGCGTTAAGTACTGCCCGGGAAAGTGAAGCAGAGGTAGATTTTGATGACAATACTTACAATCTCCATTATAGTTATTATGATGACAGCGATAAGCAGCATGAAGTATATTTTACAGATGCCGGAACTAATTTTAATACCCTGAGATTTGCAACTGAGTACGGTCTTGCAGGTACTGCTTTATGGCGCCTCGGAAGTGAGGATACCCGCTTATGGGATTTTTATAACAAAGAGATGTCTAAGCCTGCTCTTGCCAGTTTCAACTTTGCCGATTTTAATACGGTAGAAAGCAGCAATGATGTAGATTATGTAGGTGAAGGTGAAATATTAGATGTCTTATCTAAACCCCGTGCGGGACATATAACTCCTGAAATAGATACTGCTGAAATGTTAATTAGTGAAGAGCATTATGATACTCTTCCTTCTATGTTTGTGGTAAAAAAATGGGGAAAGGCGAGGGGCAAGCAGATGGTGCTGACTTTTGATGACGGACCAGATCCGGAGTATACAAGAGAAGTGCTGGATACACTTGCAAAATATCATGTACCTGCGGCTTTTTTTATAGTTGGTATCCAGGCGGAATCAAATATACCGTTGGTGAAAAGAATTTATTCAGAAGGTCACGAAATAGGTAACCATACATTCTCACACCCCAATATGGCAGAAGTCAGCGATAAGCGGGCTTTAATGGAAATGGATGCAACAAGGTTACTTATAGAATGTATAACGGGTCATTCAACTATTATGTTCAGAGCTCCTTTTAATGCGGACAGTGAACCCGAACAAATGGAAGAATTGATTCCTGTAGCACTAAGCCGTACCAGAAATTATTTGACTGTGGGAGAAAGCATTGATCCCGAAGATTGGGAGCCGGGTATATCTGCTGACAGTATCTTTAAACGGGTTGTCAGGTATCAGCAAAATGGTAATATTATTCTTCTTCACGACGCAGGCGGCGACCGCAGCCAAACCGTTAAGGCCTTACCACGAATTATTCAATATTTTAGAGATAATGGATACACTTTTACCACTGTTTCACATTTGTTAGGCAAAAGAAGAGATGACATGATGCCTGGAGTTCCGAAAGGCAGTGGCTACAGAAATATTCAGATATATATGTTTATCCTGGAAGCGGGTTATTATATTGGGCATATAATGTTTTCATTGTTTGTTGTATTTCTTATTCTGGGCATGGCAAGGCTTTTATTCATGGCTTTCCTTGCATGGAAACAGCACCGCAAAGAACAGTCAATAATTTATAATTCCTCATCTGATAAACCCCTTGTAAGTATAATCGTTCCGGCATATAACGAAGAAGTGAATGCAGTAAATTCACTAACGAATTTATTAAAATGCGATTATGAAAATTTCAATATCATTTTTGTTGATGATGGAAGCAAAGACAGCACTTATGAAAAAGTTAGCAATTCATTCTCTAATCATCCGAAGGTGAAAGTAATGACTAAGCCGAACGGCGGTAAAGCATCTGCACTCAACTTTGGAATATCTCAAACTACTGCCGACTACGTTATATGTATTGACGCTGATACAAAACTCAAACCTGATGCTGTCAGACTTTTGATGCGACATTTTTTATCAACAGAGCAAGGCAGGCAAGGAAAAGTGGGTGCGGTAGCGGGAAATGTAAAAGTTGGTAATGAAGTAAACCTTATAAGCCGATGGCAAAGTATAGAATACATCACGAGCCAAAACTTTGATCGTAAAGCTTTTGCCTATATTAATGCAATTACCGTTGTGCCCGGCGCAATAGGTGCATTTAGAAAACAGGTGCTTGAAGAAGCAGGAGGCTTTACTACAGATACCCTGGCTGAGGATTGCGATCTGACTATTCGTATCTTACAATGTGGGTACCTGGTTGAAAACGAGAACCAGGCAATTGCTATGACCGAAGCGCCTGAGACTATAAGGCAGTTTTTAAAACAACGGTTTAGATGGAGTTTTGGAGTTATGCAAACATTCTGGAAACATCGTGAGACTTTATTTAATAACAATTATAAATCGTTGGGATGGATAGCGTTGCCAAATATTTTACTGTTTCAGTTTATCATCCCGGTATTCTCTCCTCTTGCAGATGTTTTAATGATCATTGGTCTTATGACAGATAATGCAGCAAAAATTGGAAACTATTATTTATTATTTATGTTAGTGGATGCGGCAATTGCTCTTATGGCTTTTAGCTTTGAAAAGGAGAAATTCAATAAACTTATATGGTTAATTCCGCAAAGGTTCGCATATCGCTGGCTCATGTATATAGTTTTGTTCCGTTCGTTTAAAAGGGCGATCAAAGGAGAACTACAGCAATGGGGTGTTTTAAAAAGAACAGGAAATGTAAAGGAGTTAAGCGTGCCTGAGAAGGTACAACCGGTATAATTAATTTGGCTTTGCAATAAGCGCCAATAACACGGTTTTAATAATTTTTATTATTAATCTCCTACAACAACATTTCGTCTGAAACTTTCTTCCAATGAAATAAAAGTTTCTGTTCTTTCAATTCCTTTTATTTTTTGCAGCTCATCATGCAAAACGTAACGCAGTTGGCTTATGTCTCTGCACATAATTTCAGCAAACATGCTATAATTCCCGGTAGTATAATTTAACCTTACTATCTCAGGTATTTTTCGCAACTCTTTTACAACTGCATCGTACAACGAACTTTTCTCAAGATAAATGCCGATAAAAGCTATTACATCGTAACCCATTGCTTTCAGGTCTACATTTAATTTTGTTCCTTTTACAATTCCCATTGTCTGCAGCTTTTTTATTCGCACATGTATGGTTCCTCCTGATACAAATAGTTTTTTACCAAGATCGGCATACGATATCTCTGCTGTTTCCATCATTTCGTTTATAATCTGGTAGTCCAGTTTGTCAAAATTTAATTTAGAGGTCATTTTTTTAGATGTAGTTAGAGTTTTTTAAACAATAAGTAAATTTACTTGAATGATTTCTAATTTTTTGAAATATTAGTTATAAAATTTGCAACAAAAATAGAATAAGCCGTAATATTGCATTGTCAAGTTCATTGAATACATACTGTGGGGTGATGAAATTTTGGCAGACATGCCCTCTTGTCTCGGGGGTGAGGAGCCCGGAATAAATTTAACGTAGAGCCGACTGTTCCTTGCGTTCGGCCGACCAGGGTTGACCACTAAACTTTGCGTTTAAACTAACCGCCTCGTGGAGGTTCGAGCCCTCCCCCTACAGCTATCTTGAAAAGAGTTCTTATTAATACTGTGGAGTGATGAAATTTTTGGCAGACATGCCCTCTTGTCTCGGGGGTGAGGATTACGGGATAAATTTAAACGTAGAGCCGACTGTTCCTTGCGTTCGGCCGACCAGGGTTGACCACTAAACTTTGCGTTTGAACCAACTGCCTCGTGAAGGTTCGAGCCCTTCTTCCACAGCTACGCCTCAGCCCTTTCTCATTTGTGCATATGGTTGGGGCGTTTTTGTTTTAATAGCTTGCAGTAAAATAAAAAGCCAATACTATGGCTTACTATTGCACGATTTTCGATATTTAGCTGCCACCCATTCAATAGCCAACAAACTTAGATACCGTAGATGTAATAGCTTCAAATATACCTACCCATTTAAAGTTTTTATGATATCGTCAATTAATTACGCTAACTTTATCACAATACGATTGTCTTCTGATCTCATATTTTGTCTTATCTAAAGCTATTCTTGCATAGGCTTTAACTACTTGCCCTTTTTATATTCCTTTCAGCAATAGGAGTAAAATTTGGATCGATTTTAATAGTCGCTTGTAATTGACCTCTGCTTATACTGTTTATTAATAACACTTATTTAAAATTATACTATGCCGGCATCTAATCAAAAAACAAAAATTCTTTTTATAAGCACTTTTCCACCTAAAAAATGTGGAATTGCAAGCTTTACGCATGATTTGATTAATGCAATCAATATGGAAATAACAGAAGAAATTGTTATTGATGTTTGTGCACTAGATAAAAAAAAGACAACGGAGTTATATGACGAAACTGTTAGTTTGGTCATGGACGGCTACCAATTGGAGTCTTGTCTGGAAACTGCTAAGAATATAAATAATGATTCCTCTATTAAATTAATTTGTATAGAGCATGAGTTTGGTTTGTATGGTGGAGAATTAGGTGAATATCTGCTGGCTTTTTTATCGCTGATTGAAAAACCTTTTGTCATTCGCTTTCATACAGTGCTACCTGCTCCTGCACCAAAGATGTTGAAAATTGTACAGGCTATAGGATTGTTGGCTGATAAAGTAATCGTGATGACGAAAAACTCTTCTAAAATACTAAAAGAAGATTACCTGTTAAGTTCTGATAAAATTATTATTATACCTCATGGAACTCACGCTCATAGCAAAACAAATACCGAGGAATTAAAAGTTAAATACGGTCTTGACAAAAAACACGTATTAACAACATTTGGATTACTAAGCCCTAATAAAGGGATTGAAAAAGGCATTATTGCAATGAAAGAAATACGGGCAATTTTTCCTGAAGCGGTATATATTGTTTTAGGTCAAACACATCCAAATTTGTTAGAACAGGAAGGGGAAAAATACCGCAATTACCTGCAGCAATTGATTGAGGAGAATGGATTGCAGGAAAATGTACGTTTGGTTAATGAATATGCTCCTATAAAAAAACTAATGGAATATTTAGCGTTAACAGATATTTACCTGTTTACTTCAAAAGATCCTAACCAGGCAGTGAGTGGTACTTTTTTATACGCGATGAGTGCCGGTTGCCCGATTATTTCAAATTCATTTGTGTTGGCTAAAGAAATGCTGGACGAAACAACAGGTGTAATTCTATCTCCCGGTAAGGATCATGAATTAGCAGAAAATGCAATCAGGATCCTTCGAAATCCTGAACTAAAAAAGGAAATGAGCAATAATGCCTTTTTAAAGACCCGAAATACAACATGGGAAAAAGTAGGTCAAAAACATGCGAACCTTTTCTATAATGTTCTTGGAATCCCGGTGTTGCAGTCAGAACTAGTTAATCAGTATATCAATTAAATTAAAAAGTATTTATGGAAACAGAAGGAATATTGCTCAGTTCGAATCCCCACGTTCTGGAGCTTTCAGATTTGCCGGATTTCAATTTCCAGCATATTAAAAATTTGACGGATGATACAGGAATTATTCAACATGCGATATTTAATATACCAAATAGGAAAGAAGGATATTGTATTGACGACAATTCACGTGCTTTATTATTAGCAGTTTTGGTATGTAAGAATAAGCAAAATGAGGCTGCATTACCGCTTCTCCATGTATACCTGAGTTTTATCCATTATATGCAAACTGATAATGGTGAGTTTAAGAATTTCATGAGTTATACTAAGGCGGCTGATGAAGAACGTGGCTCGGAAGATTCGTTTGGCAGAACAATAATGGCGCTTGGATTTCTTGTTAACGAAGCCCCTTCTAATTCGTTAAAAAGGGCTGGTGCTGACATTTTCTCCAAAGCTTATCGTCATATTGATAAGCTTACTTCTTTACGTGGCATTGCCAATTCTATTGTTGGCGTTTGCCAGTATATCAAGTATAATTATCCTGACGACCACAAAAGAGATCTTGTGATAGAGCTTGCCAATAAAATGGTGAGAATGTATAATGACAACAAAAAGGATAAATGGCATTGGTTTGAACCTATCCTTACCTACGACAATGCAATACTACCTCTTGCCTTATTAAATGCTTACGAGATAACAAGTGATGAAACTTATTTGTCAATTGCCCTCGAATCCATACGTTTTTTGGAGTCAAAAGTATTTCACAGCGGTATTTTAAGCCCAATAGGAAACCAGGGTTGGTATGAGCGGGGAAATACTCCTGCAAAATTTGATCAACAAGGCATTGATGCAATGGCTATGGTGCTTTTCTATCAACAGGCTTTTAGAATAACCCGGAATAAAAAATACTTAAGCCGCATGTACCAGAGCTACAATTGGTTTCTCGGCCATAATGACCTGAGTTTATCGTTGTATGATCCCGGTACGGGTGGATGTGCTGACGGATTACATAGTGAAGGAATTAATTTTAACCAGGGCGCAGAAAGTACATTAGCTTATTGGATTTCGCACATGGTAGTATTATCATCAATTAAAGAATGAAAGTTGCCATTTTAGCTCCTGTTACCTGGCGTACTCCACCAAGGAACTACGGACCCTGGGAACAAGTAGCATCAGTATTGGCTGAAGGACTGGTAGAACAAGGAGTGGATGTAACCTTATTCGCAACAGGAGATTCAGTAACCAGGGGCAAGCTTGCATCTGTAAGGGAAAAGCCATTAGGAGAATTTCCGGGTGATGCAAAAGTTGTAGAATGCCTGCACATTTCGAATGTAATGGAGCAAGCTACCTCGTTTGATATAATACATAATCACTTTGATTTTCTTCCCCTTACTTACTCGGCTTTAGTTCGTACTCCTATGATTACAACAATACATGGGTTTTCTTCCGAACAAATTATTCCTGTATATAGAAAATATAATGCTAATACACATTATGTGTCTATTAGTAATAGCGACCGACATCCTGACCTTACCTACCTCGATACAGTTTACAACGGGCTGAATGATCAGCAGTTTCAGTTAGGTTTAGGAAAGGGGAATTACCTGTTGTATTTTGGAAGAATTCATCCGGATAAAGGTGCATATGAAGCAATTCAAATAGCCGCTAAATCGAATAAAAAGTTGGTGCTATGTGGTCTTATTCAGGACCAGGAATATTTTGATAAACAAGTTGCTCCTTATCTTAATGATACCTCTATTATTTATCTGGGCAATGCAGGACCTGAACAACGAAATCAATTATTAGGCGATGCAATTGCACTCCTGCACCCGATAAGTTTTGAAGAACCGTTTGGCTTAAGTGTAGCCGAAGCGATGATGTGCGGCACACCTGTAATTGCTTTTAGCAGAGGAGCTATGAAAGAATTAATTATTGATGGGAAAACCGGTTTTTTAGTAAATAATATCGCAGAAGCAATTGTTGCAGTTGGCAAGATCATCAGCATTTGTAGAAATGAATGCCGTAATCATGCTATGAAGAAGTTCAGCAGTAAAGTAATGGTCTTTGGTTATATAAGATTGTATCAGCAAATCCTTAGAAAGTCTAATAGCATTTAAGACATTATACTTGTTCTAGAACATCTCCTGGCCCCATATGAGAGTACAAGGGCAGGTAGCTGACTTTTTACTATTTTCGTTAAAACAATAAACAATATTTTATGAATAAGAAAGGTCCAATTATCGTAATAGAAGATGATGAAGATGACCAGGAAATCCTCATGGAAATATTTAAAAAATTAGGTTACGAGAATAAAATCGTCTATTTCCTAGATAGCAATAAAGCATTAGAATACATCAATAGAACAGACGTGCGGCCATTTCTCATTCTTTCGGATATCAACCTGCCAAAGATGGATGGATTTGAACTAAGAAATAAAATATTTACGAACGAACAATTACAAACAAAATGTATTCCTTACTTATTTTTTACAACAGGCGCTAATAAAAAAGCGGTCACCGATGCTTATGCTATGTCTGTTCAAGGCTTTTTTATTAAACCTTCTTCCATGCAACGCCTTGAAAATACAATAAAGAAAATAATTGAATATTGGCAGGAATGTATAGCTCCAAGTCAGTATGAATGATTGAGAGTTCGTAACATCATTTAATCTAAAACTGATACGACTCTTTTTCAATTGCTTAATATTTCATCCAACAGTTCTGTTACAGATACTGTTGCGAACGAAGAAGCATAGTCAGATACTGCATACGGGATTATCAATTTATCTCGATGTATTATTGAACCGCAGGAGTAAACCACGTTAGGTACATATCCATCCCTTTCATCTTCATTAGGTACAAGCAGCGGCTCCTTCAAACGTCCTATTTCTACCGTTGGATCATTCAAATCGAAAAGACTTGCACCGAGACAATATTTTCGCATTGCCCCAACTCCATGTGTAATCACCAGCCATCCCTTTTCTGTTTCAATTGGTGAACCTGCGTTTCCTATTTGTACAAACTCCCATGGATATTTTGGCTTTTGCAGCAGTTGAGCCTCTTCCCACAGATACAGATCATCAGAAAACATAATGTAATTATTCATACCGTCAATACGGGAGAGCATTAAATATTGCCCATTGACTTTACGCGGAAACAAAGCAAGGTTTTTATTGATAGCTGCTTTACCATGAAGAGGTGCAATTTTAAAATGACAAAAATCCTTCGTTACTATTAGTTGGGGCAAAATATAGGAGCCGTCGTAAGCAGTATAAGTCGCAATATAAGTAAACGAACCATCCTCTTCTGCAAATTTTACAAATCTTGCATCTTCTATTCCATTTTTTTCTGTACGGGTTACAGGAAAAATCACACGCTCTGACAATAAAGAGTCAGGAGAAAACTGTAATTCATAGCTTGTATTGACCATACTAAGAATATCGAATTTAATCCTGTTTCTGTCTTTTGTTGATTCTATTCTCAATAAAGCTTTTTTTAGAACCGCTTCGATCTCCTTGTAAGAAAAAGTCTCTGGTAACTGGTCGTAAATAGAAGGCAGAATACCTTCAGGTATTACCATTTGAGACATTAACTCTTCTAAAGTTGCTTTGTTGTCTTTTTTAAGTTCAATAACCTTTCCTTCACCCATAAATCTGCCTGTGGGTTCAAAATGGATAACGCCGTTTTCGTCTAATAAACCTTCTTTAAAAACAATAGAAGAAATGTGACTTTCACCTGTCGCCCTAAAACTCACGATCACCTTTTTTTGGCCAACACCTGCACCAGCCTGGTCGGGATCTTCAACAATCGAAGGGTTGAATAAAGCTGCGGCTTCAATAGAATATTCCATTGTAAAATAAGAACCAATCAGCAACTTTTTCATATCGATTAACGCATCTTGCTCAGGTTGGGCGAGCAAGTGTTTAATTAAATGAAAGTGTTTCAAAAAAACCGTTTTTATATCCCGGTACCTCTTTGAAAACTCAGTAAAAACATTTTTTAATAAAACTTCCACTTCTTCATTTTTCATTTGCGACACTCTATTTATTAAATTAAGAGAACGCTCGTCACCCGTATTAAAAAATCTTGCAATTACTTTCTTATAATCAGGATTGATCCTGATATTCATTCTGTTAACCGTTAATGTCATTGTGTATTTATAAAAAAGTATTTGATAGTCATTAAAAAGCTTCGCCCAGGTTTAAATAAATACCTGAATGGCCTTTACTAAAGCCGTAATCGATAGCAATATTAGTACCTGATCGTTTGTTGAATTTGATTCTTAATCCACCACCGGCCGCCGCATGAGGTCCGCTCAGGCGTTGTGTAGCGGGATTTGTAATGGTAGTAAGGTTGGTAAAAAGTACATATCCTAATAGTCCATTCATGGTTATATCTCTTCTGTATTCGCCTTCTATATACCACAAAGATTTTCCACGATACCGATTTTGATCAATTCCCCTTGCAGATCTTTGATAGACGTCGGCGCCGTTTGCAGGCAAATCAAGATAAGGTACATCATTGTTAAAGGCGGTCCAGAGGTATGACCACAATGCTACTACCTTTCTTTTTCTGTCAGGAAAATTTATATACTTTCTGCCATCTAGGTATAGGGATTTCCATGCATGAGATCCATTTCCTAAGAAAGAAGGATTCACCCGGTAAATAAGATTAGCGTAAGCACCGGGTAAGGGATTAATAGCATTATTTCTCGTATCGTATTGCAGGTTAACAGTGATACCAGAGGACAACGTATTTTGATTCACATCTGTACCATGATTGTAGCCTGTAAATTTTTGCAAACCAATAGTATCATTAACACTGTTAATGTTTATATGATAGTCGAGATCATATCCAACGCCGGCAAAAAAATAAGGCTTAATTCTTCTTAATGCTGCCTGGTAAAACCGGATATATTTATAATTTAATAACAATTTTTCATCCCGGTAAATAGTGTTCTTAGTTGCGTAAATATATTCGGGGTATAATGAAAACCTTGTATCACCCTGTATGTTCCAAAGATTTTCTTTGGTATATATATTTGACCTGAAAGCAATAGAATTACGACCTTTAAAGTTGAGATAAGGGGAAAATGTCACATTCGATAAAAACGTATTGCTTCTGCTCCCAAGGTAAAAGCCAGCAGAAGTAGATGTTATAAGTGCCCTTCCCCCGCCGGGCATTGCAGATGAAATGGGAAGCAACGAGAAATATACTTTTTTCCCGGGGCTTCTTTTAAGCGTTTTGGGACTAAACTTAAATTTTGATTTTACAATGTCGATAATGTCGATTTTCCTGGTTGTGTCCTCAAAAATTTCTTTTGTTGTCTGCTGCTTTTGACTCCGTAGAGAGACGGTAGCTGTAAAGAGCAGAAAAAGTACAATAATTAATTTTAATAAACGGCTGAATGACACTTGATTTGGTTTTTACCAACTGTTTTGGTAAGGTACGCTATTAGAACCCGGGCACGGTGTTAATAAATAGCTTTTAACGTAGTTTAATTAAGAAAAATAAAAGAGAGCTTATCATTTTGATGGTCGAATTTACCGACCTACATACAGAAATATTTCAAGTAAATCCTTTAAGGGTTGGTAAAGCAAAAAAGGCGCAACCAAGCGCCTTTTCTTGTTTAACGAACAATATTTTTTGGTTTACTGTTCCTATTTCGTAATAAATAATAGTAAGAACTACAAAAGCCTATTCTTTTTACTGCTGTCGGAGGTTGTATTTAAACCGGATCCTTCTCTAACTTTATGCATCGCTTCAGCAACTCTCATTGTTCTTCCTTCGACTGCAGTTTCATTTAACTGCGACAGCGCTGTTTGTGCAGCAGTTTCATCAACCATTTCCACAAAACCAAATCCCCGCGATTGCCCCGTTTCTCTGTCATTAATAATCTTTACAGATTTTACTTCTCCAAATGGTGTAAACAGATCTTTGAGAGCTTCATCTTTTATATTGAAGCCTAAGTTAGAAACATAAATATTCATGATAATTGTTTTTTATGAAGGTGCTGAAAGAGACGTAGAAATAAAGGCTAAAACTTCACCACAACTGATCTTATTCAGCCTTTTAATTGAACTGCGCAGTAATATATTCGACTAATTTTTCGTCTGCCATTTTGTTCGAAGTGCTCTCCTTCGCAACCGTGTTTTTGTACTGGGGGATTTGCGAAAGGTAATTAATAAACTGCTCCTGCGCATTGCCGGTACCAGTCACATGTATTTCATCAACATTTTGCATATGAGAAGTTATTTCCTTGAACAACTTTTGTTGCGTGCCCTGTTCAGAATTATTAGCAGAATTTTCATTCGAATTACTGTCGCTGCTTGCTGTTTTAGTGTGGGCCAGTATTGCGAAGTTACCGGTATCTACTGATTCCCTGCCTACAATAGTAGCTTGGTGCGAATTCATCCATACACCGAATTGTTTTTTATTTTTTACTGACATTTTGTTTTTTTATTAAAGTTTATGGAAATATTTATCATAGCGTATCTGCTACTAATTGTTCAATTCTTTTTTGCAATTTAACTTTCGTCATTAGTTTATACCATGGCGTTGATCTTGTTTCCCGATTAGTCCACGTTGTTGATAGAAAGCTAAGAAACAAAGGTCCGGCGGCGTAATGGCACCGTATAAATAGCTTTTTATGCAAGAAATAGACTTTTATTACCAGTGTTGTAACCAGCAATTTCTGTAAGTTACCTTTAAATAATTGGCTTTCAACGTTAATGTTTGCCTGTCGGAACATAAAACATACATTTTAAAATGTTCGTACCCTTACAAATCATTATGTTTCATAATAAAACGAAGGCTTTTAAGTTTAAGATTTGAAGCCGAAGTACTTGAGATTTCTATAATTAAGATGAACGTTGTTGCTGGTTACGTAACCGTACAATTATACCTCGTACTACTACTTTATATCCTTCTATATGGGTGCTTGTAGTTACGATCATATTACTTTTTCAACGAAAGTTGCAATTATTTTTATAGGTTGATTTTCTTAGAATTGGCTATTGAAGAATATCTATTTTAGCGAGGTAAGGCTCGCATTGTTTTACTATCATTTATTGTAAAGCATTTACCTTTTCCATTTGACTGCAGCCTTTCCCTTTTATTAGACTAAATTGATAAAAGTCGGTAAAATGATAAAAATTAGTCTTATTTCATTGCGGAATAAAATAACCTGAGGAAATAAAAAATGTATTTGCTGATTACATTTGTCAATTATTGCAAAACTAATTTCTAGTATTTTATGGCCTTAGTTCGCTCAAATTCAGAGACTATTTACAATCCGTCTTCATTGCTCCACATATTCAACAGTACATTACATAATGAAACTACACAAAAGGTATTCAAAGTCAAAGGCATTTATACTGCAGGTAATGGCATAAGTTATGAAGGTATTTATTTTGATAATCTTAAAGATGAAACTTCAGATGCTTCTATGGTCCTTGTAGTTCCAGCGTTAATAAGGCCTCAGTTAATACAAAATAAAATAATAGAATGTAATGTATATCTGACTAAAAGAGTTCAGCCAATTGGGGGTAGAATAGATTTACAATTGAATGTAGTTGAACTGCTTTCCGGAAACTCGTTGAGCTATGTTAATACTCAATTAAAATCATTTGACATACTTCGAAAGAAGGCTGAAGGCGGTTATAAAGATGTAAATGGTTTTATTAAATCAAAGATCATTAATGGAGAACCTATAACTGTAAATATATTACTTGGCAAGTCTGGTATAATTGACAGCGATATTAAACATCAGTTACAAGCAGCCGCGCCGTCTTACAAAATTTACTTTATAGGGATTAATCTTACTTCTGAAAGAGAGATTATGGAGAGTTTACGCTACTATGCAAAAAAATGCGATATACTTGCTGTTGCCGCAGGGGGAGAGGAGAATATAGAAATATTTGATAGCGGTGATATAGCAGAAACAGCGCTCGCACTTTCAACCCATTTTATTACTGGATTAGGTGATAAAGAAAATGTTCCGTTACTACAAAAGATAGCAGATAAATCTTTTACTACTCCAGTTGCAATTGGGCAATACTTTAATGAAATTTATAATAATACAATTACAGATTTTCACACTTTAAAAGCAAAGCTGGTAAATGATATAACGCGGCAATTAGAAGAAAAATATGCAGAAGAGATCAATAATTTAAACACTGACATTACATCTATTGTAACTTCAAATAAAACAGAATTGGAAATTTTAACGCGGCAGCTAGAAGCCGCTAGTAAAGAAAAAATTTCTCAAGCCGATGAAATAAAAACTTTGCAGCAGCGAATGGAAAAAGCAGGTAAAAAAAGTGTTTATGTGATACTGCTAATAATTGCAGCTTTAGTTATTGGATGCGTAATTGGCAGAATATATCTTTAAATATCTTTTGCCAATTAGTTACTTGCCTCATCCTGTTTTCAACTAATAGTAGATAAATAATAAAATAGTAATTGAATTACTAAATGTTTTGAACATGGTTTAAAAGCAGGAAGCCGGGCACAACATCTGGCTTCCTGCTTTTAAATTATCGAAAGAATTCTACCGGCGTTACTTTATTATAATCATTTGCTTTGTATCAATCTTACTGTTATTAATAAATAAGCTATAATTATAAGTACCCGCAGTAAGTTCGCCACTTTTAATATTTACTTGTCCTTCACCTTTTGTTAGGTTAAAAGCTCTTAATACACTTCCTTTCATGTCACTAATTAATAATTGAGCATTTCTTGTATCATTTGGTATAAAATAACTTATCATCGTATTATCACCCGAAGGGTTAGGAGTATTTTGTTTTATAAAGGCAGAGGTGTTAATTGTAGTGCTTCCAGGTGTGTTCGTAGAGTGTAGTAATAATTTTAAATCTTCTATTTCTTTTTGCTGACTTTTAATTTTAATATCCTGCTCCTGCATTCCTTTAATTAAAATCGGAATAAGTTCAGTATAATTTAAAGCCTTAAACTCTATCGTTTCTGAAGGTTGTGCTACAGCAGGTGTTGCGACAGTTGAACCTGCTTGTTGTAATACTGGCGGTTTCACATCGCGAGTCTCAAATTTAGTTGATTTAACTATAGTTGGAAGAATCTGTTCGACTTCTTGCGCAATGAGCCCATAATGTTTCCCCTCTGGCAAATTCATTAATTTGTAATTACCATCTTGTCTGAAATTGTAAGATTTTGGTTTAAGTTTATTTATGAGATCCATTGCACTTGTTAAGTCAGTAACGTTTTGCTTAAGTGTTCGATCTGAACCTAAATAAGTTCCTGTAGAATATACATTTCCTGAAAAGAAACCGGCATAAGAACTACTACTTCCTGTAGAGCCGTAAACGCCTAAGGAAGAAGATGAATATCCATAGACACCATAACCACTCGCGCCATATGCAAAACCGTGTACTCCATCACCCCCTCCAACTGTACTATATCCATAAATACCCGTTTTGCCTGTACCTAAAACCCCAAAAGCAGAAGTACCGGTTCCAACTCCGTAAATACCGTAACCGCCACCTGTACCATAAACACCAATATAACCCGAAGAGCCCGTAACACCATTAGAATATGTACTGCTCCCCACACCATAGACACCCGAACTGACACCAATGCCGTATATGCCATATGTTCCTCCATTGCCATAAACAGCGTAATCGCCTGTGCTCGTTCCATAAACACCATAAGTACTTCCACTTCCGTATACTCCACTGCCTGAACTGTTGTAACCAAAAATACCGTTGTTGCCAACATACAGTCCGCTACTAATTGAGGCATTACCGGCTACCTGCAATTTATATAAAGGAGATGATGTGCCTATTCCTACATTTCCTGACACATACAAACCATTTGACGGACCACTGCTGCTGCTGCCGATGGAAACACCACCATTGCCATTAACGATAAATTTAGTAGACCCATTTACCTGCGCACGAAAAGGACTTACACCGGAAGCACTGTTAACGGTAAACCTGGAAGTGGTGCCTGTTGAACCTATCCCCCAGTTACCTCCATTGGTTATCCTGCCCCGTTCTGTATTATTTGTTATAAAAACAACAGATTGGCTATTTTTTGTACCAAACTTTCCTGTTGCAGTTAAGGT
Organism: Segetibacter koreensis DSM 18137; assembly: GCF_000374045.1. Classification (GTDB taxonomy): domain Bacteria; phylum Bacteroidota; class Bacteroidia; order Chitinophagales; family Chitinophagaceae; genus Segetibacter; species Segetibacter koreensis. Next base: position 161,706 of record NZ_KB893319.1, read on the forward strand.
ATTGCCTCCATTTACCCAGTTTTGAGCAAGACCGGTGAGTTGAATAAATAAAAAAGAAGCAAAACTCAAAATAGAGAATATCTTTTTCATAATTAAAATATTTATAAATGATTTAGAAGTTTCAATTAACTCTTGTCATAAGTAAGAAAAAACTTACGGAGGAATAGTTGAAAAATGA
>NZ_KB893320.1 GCF_000374045.1 Segetibacter koreensis DSM 18137
TATCGAAAGTGAAGTTTTTAAAAGCATGCGCAATAATAGTTATATAACTATTTATAGAAATTCTAAATGGGACAAACCTTTTTTATGGAACCCGGCNCAGTCNCCGGGAAATATTACCGGTTCTTTTCCTATTGCTTCTGCTATAGTAAACACCCGAAGAATTATATTAGATAATTCAATGTTTTATTTGTCTAAAAGGGTTAGTAAACATTTTAAAACTTTCACAATTCCTAATGCCTTCAGCCCTAATGGAGATAATATTAATGACAAATGGATTATTAAAGGACTTAAAGATTATGATAACTGCACGGTAGAAATATTTACCCGTTACGGCAGTAAGGTTTTTAGTTCAAAGGGTTATCAGCAACCCTGGGACGGAACGTCTAATGGTTCGCCTATGCCTGTCGCTACCTATTATTACTTAATTGATTTAAAAAATGGAGAGAAACCGCTAAGCGGTCCGCTTACTCTTCTTAAATGATATAACTAGTTCCTTTTTAATGTTATTCTTTGCCCATTTAAATTAATTAATCACGGTGATTTGCAAAAAAAATTGAAATAGGTAAAATTTCAATAGCTCTTCTCTCCTGTAGTTGAAAGGATCGAAAGTCACCACCCTTGCTATTTCAGCCCATTGAAAGATTGGTAGTGAGGATGAGTTCTTTTGCAGTATTCATCAGCTTGTCTTCATAAATATCGTAAGGCAGCAACGCCCTGCACCTCGAAGGTTGACGTGGCCAGCCCCGATTTCAAATCTTCCAGATGCTTGTCCAGCTCTTTTAGAAAATTAAATGAACCATTTTTCCATGCTACGACCTCATCTAAAGCCACAACATTTTGAGACTTCCACTACAAAATGTTGAAGAAGCTATTCATACGCCACAATTGCTCCAACCTTTGTTGGATGCCGTGAATTTAAATTACTTTTTCAGCTTAATTATGAAAAAGAGTTGGCATTTTTTCATTCACTAAGCTAAATTTGTTTATTGTTTCCACTAACCTGCTAACCTAAAATGAAAAAACAATTCTCAATTGTGCTATTGGCCTTTTTTATTTCACTTAACCCCTCGACTATTTCCGCACAAACCGCATCTTCTTCACTTAAATACGGGAAGTATAATTGTACAACAAGTAAATACAACGGTGTTTTTTATGAATACGCGCCACGGGGTTCCTTTACAATAGCAAAAAATGGAAGTTATTCTTACCTAGGATTTAAGAAGTCGAGTCAAGGAAAATTTACAGTGGATAAAAGTGGAAATATATTATTCTTTGGAGGATATCTTGATAAGGGTAAAGCTGAGAAAATCGATAGACCAAATAAGTTCTTTCTTGTTTTCCCTACTATCCCAGATAATCGATGGACTTGCTCATGTACAGAAAAGTAATTGTAGAAAACACTTCGTACCACCCAATATTTGCAACCCAGGCTACCAACGTTGGACGTGTTTGTGCAGGTACGGTATTTGAAATTTCCAGGCGGAACAAATGACTGTCTAAAGATACTGCTGTTGATGATGACCTACTGCAGCTTAATATAAATTCTTCGGCCCGAATGACAGTAGAATAATGAACAAACTACAGCCGAAGCTGTCAACATTCCGCTATACTTGCACAAATACGAATGCTGCCTGCAGTGCTAAATTTTCTGCCGGCGTTCCTTTTCTTTTATCAGCGCTTTTTCTTCAATCTGTATCGGATTGTTGTGTTGTATTTCGTTGACACGATTGAATAAACTAAATTCAGGATTGTGAATTTGGTCTGTTGAACGTTGGCTATAAATTCCAGCAACGGCATCTTTTTTAGCAAGCAAATGATAAAGCCGCGATATTTCTTGGTTGACTCGGTAATTCAAAATTGGCCAGGAAATATTAAGTATAATAAATCCAATGGTGCGATAGAAAGAAACCGCTATATAAGGAGCCGTCCTTCAATGCATCTTTTACCGGTGTTGTGTTGTTATTTTTGCAACCATTGTTCATGGTATGGATTTATTCGCAATTTGCTTCGTCAACCTTCTTTACCATACCATGAAATAAAGCACTGTTGTTAGGTATCCATACCCTGAATTCCGGTATCTTTTCAAGCAAGAATAATTTTTTACCAACTGGCTAAAATTGTTTCCTATTGCATGTAGCTCTTTTTTAAGTTCCAGCATGTCTTCTAGAAAATCGTCAGCTGATTGGTTAAGATATTTAATTATTACCAGTTTTTGCAAAGTCACTTTTCGTAAGTAATTGCTTAGGTACTTTTCTGTACTCTGTTTCTGAAATTTTTCCAAACGTTCCAAATCAGAATAATTCATCCTCATAGCCACCATTTTCTTTTTCACCTCATTCTCCGACTTCTTCATAATTTCAACTATGTAGTTAACAAACATTATCTGTCCTGTAGTGCCCCCCGTACGAGTTCCGAGTGAAGGGGCAAGATTGTCAAACGTATAACGTTTGTACATCTTGCCATGTGCGGTACAAGGCACATTAATGCCTTGCCGAGATTTCGCAATGTTTTTATAAATTAGAAAATGAAATGAAGGAAGGCGTGAGTTTGAACGGCTATTAGAAAGAGAACTATTGTTGTAGACTAATTTCTTTATTAAATTCAACTTTTTGGGTGACTTACTATGTTGTGATTTTGCTTTTCATACACCTCATTTTCATCTTTATTCAGCAAAAAAATCTCGCTCCGATAAAGGTAGAATGGATAAGGTTTACCAACAATAGATGGCAAAATTTTAGCCAGGTTAAACGCTCTTGCAAACTACTGCCAACCACTTTCAGTGAACTTTTTAAATTCACCCCTTCCGTCCCCTTAAGGGGAGACGGTTTTTTTAGGATATTAGTTCCAGTAAATGAATTGAAAAAAGCGGGGAAGAGTATAAGAGTATACCATGAATTCGAGAGCAATACTGCCTACATTATCGCTTCTCTTCCAGTCTGCACCCGTCGTCATCAGAGTAAAATAGAATTTACGTGTCGGATGCACTTTAAAATTTATCGGTTCCAAAACAGAAAAGGGCGTAACATTTTGTTATTCTGTGGTAACACTTCTTTCGTCTATTCCTGGTTTGATCAGCGTGATTTCAATTAACTCCTCATCTGACAGTTTTACCTTTTGTATATCAGAAGTTTTAGCATCTTTCGACATAGGCAAAAAATAGGGCCTTGCTCTATTTGTGAACCGTATTAAATGGCTTCCAATTTCACTCAATTTTTGTGTCCGCTGAACTGTTACTAATCCTGCTGTTTCAAGCCCTGCATACAAACTTTTTTTGCATCCAGAGGGTCGCTGCAGAAGATATCAAAATCAATTATTTTAGGGTATTGTTTGCCTTCCCGAACAAGTCGCAGGGCATCTTCCCGGCTTAATTTTTTTGAACCGCAGCTTACTATCAATAAGGAAATTACAATAAGAAATATAGTTGACCTTTTCATAATAAAACAGGATTAATGATGCCTATAAAATTACTAAGATATTTAGGAAAAATCAATTGGCACTTGTCAAGAAATTTAAGGATTTGGGCGCTTCTAGATTAATAAAAAAGGGTTAAAGCAACCCCTCATCAGCAAATTTAAAATATGCCTCTTTACAAATTATAATGTGATCTCTTTTATCAAGTATTGATGGAGGCAATAAGATGCATGGATATGGTCAGACCTGTCGAATAACTGTTTGGAAAACAAACTACTTATTTCGGCAAGGCTGTTGCCATAAGTATCAAAATTAATTTTGGCTTTGTTTACTAATTGGAACCAAAACGGGGTAGAATGTAGCAGGTTAATGCTTTTTTTTTATCTCTTCGGGATTGTCTATAATAGACTCAGTTAGTTCTGTTGAGAATTCTATAAGTCTTGGCATCTCGTTCGGAAAAATTTAAATAACAATTCAGCTTTTTCTACGGGGGATAATTTATTTAGCGGTTTCATAAAAAGTATTTTTAAAAAAGTGGAGAAAAGGGGAGTGTAATCCCGCTTCTTTATAATTAATTAAGAAGGAAGATTTGTGAACCTTTTTGAGAATAGGCCTCACATAAATCAAATGCTGCTTGGGTGCGCAGTTGTGCTGTACCACCAAATAAAACTGATCTCAATTTTGCTTCTTCATTTTTATAAGTTCGCACGTTTTGAAAATATCCGGTAACGGCATTATAAGCGCCAAATGCAGTTCCTGTAGTAGTAGCGACTTGTTGAGTAGGACTACTCATAGCATAACAATATTGCTGCTGATCCAATAGCTGCAATTAACAAAAGTTGTTATCTTCTTTCCTTCCGAACTGTTTTTAGGCTTGTAATAATCATTAATAGCAACAGTGAAATTGACGACTTCTCTTTCATCTTTCAGTTTGCTAACAACTGCGTCTTTGGTGATTCTAGCTGTGATTTCCATAACTGTAATATTTAAATGGTGATTGAATGAATTATATTAGTGTGAATGAGCCAAAGCGCCCAAGCAGCTTGTAACGCTTTTGAACGCGTCCTTTTTTTCTTTCTTGAATTTCCCATGATAATCGCATGAGAGATGAAAGGTGTGTGGTGTGCAGCATACGATTGAAATTTTAAATGAATTGTTTGAACTCTGCATACACCTCGCTCGTTCTAATCGTAGCAACCAGGCCCTAAAACAGGATTTCGGAAAGCAAGGTTTTTTAAAAAAAAATACTACCGTTTGAAAATCAGAGTATTAATCCATAGAGCGGTGGAGATTATTTTTTAAAAACCGTGGCAAGCCGGAGGCACGAAGGTGCAGACCTTGCTTTCAGAAATACTGTTAGGAACTTTGCGAAGGATTGATATGAAGGAGGACTTTTATTGTATTGTTCTCTAACACTCTCCACCTAATTTCTCTTCTGATATCTTATTTGGCAGCCGGCAGGGACAACTATTGACCACTTCATCTGTATTGCTCACACTAAAAGTCAGTTTGTAGCTGAATCCTTATGAGCAATCCGGTAAAACCAGCTGGAACTGTATTAGTGGACTATCCAAAGTACCATACGAACAGCGTCGACTTAGAGCAAGACACCAAAATGGACGGGCTTAGCAATACATCTCTGTTTGTTGAGAATCTAATACTTACGGAATCAGCAAAGGGAGATTCCCTCATGTAGCTACCCCAACGCAAGCTGCGTTAAGAACTTATAACAGGTAGCACAGGTATTGGTAAAAGCTATATCGCATCTGCTTTAGGTCAACAGGCATGCATGTTAGGTTATCGCGTACTCTATGCTAATACCCCAAAAATCTTTGCCAAGCTCAAAATGGCTAAAGCCGATGCTTCCTACATTAAAGAGATAACCAAAATAGAACGACTTTGGTATACAACCCTTCGATGCACAAAGCCGACAATCACTTATGGAAATTATTGAAGACAGACATGGAAAATCATCAATGATAATAACATCACAACTACCAGTTAACAAATGGTATGAAGTGATAGGAGAGAAAACAATAGCAGATGCCATACGTGATAGCATTATACACGATGCGCATCGCATGGAACTGAAAGGAGAATCACTAAGAAAGAAAAGGCAACCAANAGAAGAAAACTAAGATGATTATAAACCAGTAAACTTATTATTTTTGATAACTGCTTTTACAGCAAACTATACAACTCTTCGCCAGCAAAACAGGTGGTCAATTTGCCACGAAATCAACTGGTGAACTTCAACGAAATATCCACAAAAACAGACCTTTTGGTACCACTTTAAAGTTTTAGATTAGAAAGACGATCTTCAGCGACTTCTATTTCAGCTTACTCTTTTCCTGCTCGATCTGTCTCATGTAAGAATAGAATGCCTTGGGCGTTAAGATCATTCACTTAATTAACTCTTATACATGGCCTTCAAGCCGATCCAATTTCCATACAACAAGTGTATCGCCTTTAGTAAGAGTATTTAATAATTTTATCAATTCAGGTCTTTCACAATTTGCTCGGGAATTTTCCGAAAAGATCTTATCACATCATGCAATTGTCAATGCATCCAAATGCAAATTGTCATTCTGATCCTGCTTTTTGAATCTTATATCACCGTATTTCATATATTTTAAGATTTTGAAAGCATATTAATAGTTCTATTAAGACAGTCTCTATAAGAAGGCTTTTTAGAAAAAGGTATGCACCATATATTTTTTATAATTAGATTAATTAAAATAGTTTTTTATAAAGTTTTAGTAGCTTAGTTTTTAAGTAGGAGAGGAGTTTATAGAAAAACGACCGTTTTATTATAACTGCTACGGAACGGTAAAAAATTTAGCGAAAGGTCGATAAGTGCACGAGATAATGTAAGTCGAATTAAACGGTCAGTCTAGCTGTGCTACCGTCAGGGTTCGGGAGGAGATAGGTACAAATACCACGTATAAAATAATGACCCTATTCACACGTTTAACTCTCGCGGGAAACGCCTTTATAATAAGCTCTTTTAAGCGATATGTTTGTTACCGGAGCTACTACCAGTGGCACCTTTTCGAATACAGCCTGGTCAAGGTCTATACCGTAAGCCTCACTATCGGACCTGGCGAGTCTAAGTATATTGAAATAGCTGTTCAAAACAAATTTTTCACGGGGGGAAAATTCGTTGTCGTATGACAGGAACCTTTCAAGGATAATAAACTTGAAATCTTTGAGCCCATCTTTATGTATGTCAATGATACCGTTTGGTATCACTATCTCGTTATTGTTTATCATTTCTTCAACCACCTTTTTTAGCATTATGCCAATCCTGGGCTGTATCCGGAAACCCAAATGAAAATCTACCCGTATTACCTTATCCTTAACCAATTCCTCCACTCCATAGTTCATGGTATAAGGGTCATCGGCTCTTTCGAAGTTGATAAACCAGTACGCATCGGCGCGTTTTACGGGATTACTGAAAATAGAATCCACGATCCTTTTTTCTATCTGTTTGTGGCTCTGCATTTTTGTTAGGTAGACCAAGTGGGTCGAATATTTTGGAATAGTGCTATCGTTAGATAGGCGCTCGAGTGCAGGCAGAACGTTATTTAAATTTACAAAAGTTAACAGCCGCAAGGTGATCTTCCGAGCATTATACCACACATACATGGTTGTAATGAGCCCAATTTCGAATACAAGGAAGAACAACCTTTTCAGCAGCTTGACGGCGTTGGCTGCAAAAAAACACGTTTCGACACAAACAAAAGCGGTAATGATAGCACCGACTATCCAGAACGGATAACGTTTTATATAACGTAGAAAGTAATACATAAGGCAAGTGGTCATGAGCATGGCAACTGTTATTGAGAAACCGTAAGCTGCCGTCATAGACTCACTGGTTTTGAAATAAAGTACTACCAGCAGGCAACCGGTAAACAGTATCCAATTTATGCTGGGAATATAGATCTGTCCCCTGATATTGGTGGGATATTTTACTTTAATACGCGGCCAGAAACCTAAACTGATCGCTTCGCTGATTAGTGTAAATGAACCACTGATGAGAGCCTGGCTGGCAATAATGGATGCCAAAGTAGCGATCAGCACGGCGGGCAATAAAAATGAGGTAGGTACTATGGCAAAAAAAGGATTAATGCCGCTAAGATTCTGTTTTTGCTGCAACAGCACCCATGCTCCCTGTCCGAGGTAATTGAGAACTAACGTACCCTTTACATAGATCCAGCTTAGCTGGATGTTCTGCCTTCCGCAATGCCCGAGATCGCTGTACAAAGCTTCGGCACCGGTTGTGCAAAGAAACACCGCACCAAGTAACCAAAATCCGCGTGGATGCCCGACTAAAAGTTCAAAGCCGTAGACAGGGTTCAATGCTGCAAAAATCTGTGGATAGTGAATGATCTGGCTGATACCAAGTACTCCCATCATGGTAAACCAGATAAACATAATCGGACCGAAAGAAGCCCCAACTACCTTGGTGCCGAACCGTTGAAAAAGAAAAAGCAACAAAATAATAACCAATACAATTTCTATAACAAGGGCGTTGCCGGGTACAATATGCTCATGAAGTCCCTTTACCATATTTAACCCTTCTATGGCTGAAGTAACGGTAATTGGAGGTGTTATAATACCATCGGCAAGCAAAGTGCCAGCCCCAATAATTGAGGGATAGACTAGGTTCTTTCCATATCTTCTTACCAGCGCATATAAAGAAAATACTCCACCTTCACCATGGTTATCAGCCTGCAGAGTTATTAAAACGTATTTGAAAGTAGTCTGCAGGGTAAGTGTCCAGAAGATACACGATATAGCCCCATAGACAAGGTCGGTATTTATTCCGCCACCTTCTGTAAGAATTGTTTGAAAAGTATACAGCGGAGAAGTTCCAATATCTCCGTAAATAATACCTAATGCAACTAATAAGCCACCAACCGATGCCCGTTTAGAGTGAGATGACATATGCTGATAAATCTTACACTAAATATACAAACAATAGATAGTATTTAATGTTATTTAAGAATACTTGCTATTGCTATTGTCTTCACATTGAGCGATATTAGCTTTTCCAGTGGATCATTATGTGTTACTTGACATCGTTGTCATAAGTTCCCGTAAATCGTTTAACCTGGATTAGGTCAGCGATCGCAAGGGTACTAATTATTACGGCCATTTCCCTTCTAAGCGTTTCGGCTTTTTTGTGACCTTACCAAAGCCTGATAGAAATTTTCACGCCAGAAATTACCATCTTTGTTCCTGGATGACAGGAAAAATCCTGCTTATAGACGATGAAGAAAAGCTAAGAAGCCTTTTAGCACGACTGCTGAAACTGGAGGGTTATGCCATAACCGAAGCAGGCAACTTAAAAGTTGCTCATAAGGCTATAGATACAGAAGAACCGGATGTAGTGCTTTGCGATGTGAAATTACCTGATGGTAATGGTGTGGACTTTATCACTGAAATAAAGAAGAAACACCCACTTATCGAACTTATCATGCTTACCGCTTACGGCAATATACCTGATGGCATTCAGGCAATGAAAAATGGTGCTTTCGATTACATAACAAAAGGAGATGATAACAACAAGGTAATTCCATTGTTAAGCAAAGCAATGGAAAAAGTACAATTGCAAAAAAGAGTGCTGCAGTTGGAAAGCCTTGTCGGAAGGAAATACAGTTTTGAAAGTATTGTCGGAAGCTCTCAACCAATCAGGTCAGCTATTGAGTTGGCGAAAAGAGTAGCCCCAACTGAAGCAACCGTCTTATTGTTGGGAGAAACAGGAACGGGTAAAGAAATTTTTGCCCAGGCAATACACAATGCAAGTTCAAAAGTGGCTAAGCCATTTATTGCTCTCAATTGTGCAGCTTTCTCAAAAGAGTTGTTGGAGAGCGAACTGTTTGGACATAAGGCAGGTGCATTCACCGGCGCAGTAAAAGACAAGAAGGGATTAATTGAAGAAGCCAACGGAGGTACATTGTTTTTGGATGAAATTGGGGAGATGCCGGTTGATTTGCAAAGCAAGTTGTTACGGGTATTAGAAACAGGTGAGTTTATAAAAGTAGGTGATACCAAATCGTCAAAGGTCAGCGTTCGCATCATTGTAGCTACAAACCGAAACTTACTCGAAGAAGTGAAGGAAAGTAAATTTCGTGAAGACCTTTATTACAGATTGAACGTTTTCACCATTGACCTGCCATCGTTGCGGGAAAGAAAAGAAGATATTGCACTGTTAGCTGACTACTACACAAAATTCTTTGCCGCTAAAACAAACAGAAAGATCAAAGGAATTACAAAAGAAGCGTTGAAATTATTGGAAGCACATTCATGGAAAGGCAACATCCGTGAATTAAAAAACATTGTAGAAAGAGCAGTAATATTAGAAGACAGTGAATACCTCACGACAAGTGTATTGCCATTCGACATTCAGAACGATACAGAAATTGCAGCCAATTCCTTTGACCTGTCTGCAATGGAAAAACAACACATTCAAAAGGTGTTAGCCTTCTCAAAAGGTAACAAAGCAGAAGCCGCCCGTTTGCTAAATATTGGTCTGACAACACTCTACAGGAAGCTGGAAGAATACGGCATAGCCAAATAGCCAAACTCTTCCATTTTGAAAATGCACCCTTTCATTTTGAAAGGGTTTTTTGTTGCCCGAACCTCGTTCAATTTCCTTCCAATTTCGGCAAAGCCTCACTGGTTAAGCCTTTCATGCCTTTGCTCTTTACTTCATAATAAGGAGGCATCCCTTTTGGCATTATAGTCTGAAGAAAAAAGATTTGAGATGAAAAGAGAAAAAAACATACAAACAAATTACTACGGGGATGAAGCAGCTAGTGGCAAAGATTTCCTGATGGTAATAATGGGTTTCCTGGTACTAATTGCATTGTCCTGGATTGCCTATTTCAAGCTAGGCTGGCTGCATTAAACGAAAAAGAAAGATGACCAGTGTCACCTTTGCCACCTACGCTGGTCATTGCAGTTACAAACTTGAACATGTAACATTATATCACATGCAAAAAGGAAACAAAATATCAAATGCTGCTTTGATTGTTTTAGCCTCGTTGATAGCTATAAGTCTCCTTTTCATTGTTTTTATTAAAACCAAAATATTCATTCACTAATAAATAATAAATCATGCTAACGCTGATACTGATTGTTGCCGGCCTCGTCGGCTTCTGGCTTTTTTTCAAATTCATTGACTGGTTCGAAAAAATATAAACTATGACACTACTATTCATTATCGCCATCATGGTCTTTATCTATTTATGTTATGTATTGATAAAGCCCGAAAAATTCTAAACCAATCACAAGTAATCATGACAACAGAAATTGCAGGCATCATCTTCATGTATGTACTTACCGTTGCGTTGGCTATTCCGCTGGGACGCTATATTGGTAGAGTGTACGAAGGCGATAAGACCTGGCTCGATAAAATCTTGCATCCATTAGACAAAATTTTCTTCAAACTCAGCGGTATCAATCCTGCTAAAGAAATGAACTGGAAGCAACACCTAATGGCATTGCTTACCATTAACCTGGTATGGTTCATTTTATCAATGCTCATACTGATGAATATGAGCTGGCTACCCCTCAATCCTGATGGTAATCCATCTATGCCGGCAGATCTTGCTTTCAATACCACCGTAAGCTTTGTCAGCAACACCAACCTGCAGCACTATTCGGGCGAAACAGGGGTTTCGTATTTAGGACAACTAACGCTGATGCTTTTTCAATTCATCAGTGCTGCAACGGGTATGGCCGCATGTGTAGCGGTGTTTATGGCAATGAAAGAAAGAACGACAGAAAACCTGGGCAACTTTTACAACTTCTTCGTTAAATCGTGTACGAGAATATTATTGCCGCTGGCCATTGTAGTTGCATTGATACTTGCGTTCAACGGAACTCCAATGAATTTTGAAGGCAAGGCGCAATACATTTCCATGCAGGGCGATACCGTCCATGTAAGCCGTGGACCGGCAGCCGCTATGATCGCCATAAAACAACTGGGAACGAACGGAGGTGGCTACTATGGCCCCAACTCTGCGCATCCTTTAGAGAACCCCAATTATTTAACCAACATAGTAGAAAATATCAGTATTATTCTTATCCCGATTGCAATGGTGTTTGCTTTAGGATACATTATCAAAAGGCGAAGGTTTGCATGGATGGTGTTTGGTGTAATGACGCTTGGATTCTTTTTATTACTGTTTAATGCGGTTTATAATGAAATGCATGGAAACCCGATGATCGGCCAGATGGGTATTTCGCAACCATTGGGGAGCATGGAAGGAAAAGAAGTGCGTTTTGGGCCGGCCGCATCGGCATATTGGGAAGTAACAACCACTGTTACCTCAAACGGTTCCGTAAATGCCATGCACGACAGCTTTACCCCGCTCGCCGGCATGAGCGCTTTGCTGGGAATGATGGTTAACTCCTTCTATGGTGGTGTGGGCGTGGGTTACCTGAACTTTTACATCTTCATTATTATTGCTGTATTCATCAGCGGGTTGATGGTAGGACGAACACCAGAGTTCCTCGGCAAGAAAATAGAAGCAAAAGAGATGAAGATCGCTGCCCTCATTGCACTGCTGCATCCGTTGTTAATTCTTGCGGGAACTGCATTAGCATCGTACCTGTTTGCGCACAATCCCAGTGCCTATGCGGACTGGTTAAATAACCCGGGGAACCACGGCTTCAGCGAAATGCTCTACGAGTTCACTTCTTCATCTGCCAACAACGGAAGTGGTTTTGAGGGCTTGGGTGACAACACCCCGTTTTGGAACATCGCCTGCGGAACAGTGATGTTGCTTGCACGGTTTTTACCCATCATCGGGCCCGTTGCTATTGCCGGCATTTTGGCAAAGAAAAAATACATTCCTGAAAGTGCCGGTACCTTAAAAACAGATACAAACACATTTGGTGTTATGGTATTTGCCGTAATATTTATTGTGGCTGCTTTATCATTTTTCCCTGCATTAACTCTCGGACCAATTGCAGAATTTTTTGGAATGAAATAAAACGAACTAATCATGTCAGTACATAGAAGAAAAAATAACTTATTTGAACCTAAACAGGTAAAAGAAGCGGTTACTCAATCGTTCAAAAAACTGAACCCGGTTATCCAGTTCCGCAACCCGGTAATGTTTACCGTATGGATCGGAACATTGGTGATGGCGTTTGTGAGCGTCTGGATCGCCGCCGGTGAGACCAGCCAGGGAAGCCTGGCCTATAACATGGTTATTACGGCCATCCTTTTTATTACATTGTTGTTTGCCAATTTCGCCGAGGCAATTGCAGAAGCAAGAGGAAAAGCACAGGCAGACAGCCTGCGAAAAGCAAGAGAAGACACGCCTGCTAAAAAAGTATTTTCTGTTGGAGAAATATATGTGGACGAAATAAAAGTCATTCCTTCATCGCAATTGCGGAAAGGTGACCTGTTTGTTTGCGAAGCCGGCGATGTGATCGCAATGGATGGCGAGATCGTTCAAGGAATCGCCACTATAGACGAGTCGGCAATCACTGGTGAATCGGCTCCCGTTATTCGGGAAGCAGGCGGCGATAAATCATCCGTAACAGGCGGAACAAAAGTGTTATCGGATAGGATAAAAGTAAAAGTCACCACAGAGCCAGGTGAAACATTTTTAGATAAAATGATCGCATTGGTCGAAGGTGCTTCCAGGCAAAAAACGCCCAACGAAATTGCCCTCACCATTTTATTAGCTTCGTTCACATTGGTGTTCGTTATTGTTTGCGTTACGCTAAAACCATTCGGTGATTATGCCAACACGCCCATTACCATTGGTGCATTCATTTCGTTGTTTGTCTGTCTTATTCCAACTACCATCGGCGGCCTGTTATCGGCCATCGGTATTGCCGGGATGGACAGGGCGTTAAGAGCGAACGTAATTACCAAAAGCGGCAAAGCGGTTGAAACTGCCGGTGACCTTGACACTATCCTTCTCGATAAAACAGGAACCATCACTATTGGCAATCGTAGGGCGACAAACTTTTGGTCTACCGACGGTATTACCGAAAATGAGTTTATCGAACTCGCCACTTGGGGGTCATTGGCTGATGAAACACCGGAAGGAAAATCAATCGTGGAATTGGCTGCATCGAAGGGTGTTTCTAAAACGAAGGAAGCAGGAATGACCTTCATCGAATTTACTGCAGAAACAAGGAGCAGTGGTGTAAACTTAGGCAACGGTACAAATATCCGCAAGGGCGCATTCGATGCTATCAGGAAGCTGGTGGAAAAAGCCGGAAATAGAGTGCCGGAAGAAGCATCAGACCGTGTTAAGCTGATTGCAGAGAATGGTGGTACCCCGCTGGTTGTTTCAAAAAACGGCGAAGTAAAAGGGGTAATCGAACTGCAGGACATCGTAAAGCCGGGAATACAGGAACGGTTTGAACGGCTTCGCAAGATGGGTGTAAAAACGGTTATGGTAACGGGCGATAACCCGTTAACAGCAAAATACATTGCTGAAAAAGCTGGGGTAGATGATTTTATTGCAGAAGCAAAACCGGAAGACAAAATGAATTACATCCGCAAAGAGCAACAAGGCGGAAAACTGGTGGCTATGATGGGCGATGGAACAAACGATGCTCCAGCCCTTGCACAGGCAGATGTGGGCGTTGCTATGAACAGCGGCACACAGGCAGCAAAAGAAGCGGGCAACATGGTAGACCTAGACAATGATCCGACAAAGCTGATAGAAATTGTTGAAATTGGCAAGCAGCTATTAATGACCCGCGGCACCCTGACCACCTTTTCTATTGCCAATGACGTAGCAAAATACTTTGCCATTGTGCCGGCGCTATTCATAGCGTCAATTCCTGCATTGCAAGGCTTAAATATCATGGGCTTGCACAGTCCTGAAAGTGCTATTCTTTCTGCCGTCATTTTCAATGCCATTATTATTCCCTTATTAATTCCATTGGCATTAAAAGGCGTTGCGTATAAGCCAATAGGGGCAAGTGCATTGCTACGTAGAAACTTATTGATCTATGGCTTCGGCGGCGTGATAGTGCCTTTCATCGGAATTAAACTGATTGACCTGTTGGTATCTAACTGGTTTTAAAGTAAAAATCAAAAAAACAATGAAACAAAATATTTTACCGGCAATACGATTGACAATCGTGTGTATGGTGTTTTTTATGGGTGTCTATACTTTAATCATCTGGTTGCCGGCACAGGCAGCGCCGGGTAAGGGGAAAGGTGAAACGGTAATGGCAAACAACAGGATTGTTGGCTGGAAACTTTTAGGACAAAAGTTTACTGATGACCAATACTTCTGGAGCCGGCCTTCAGTAGTCGATTATCATGCTGACGGTTCTGGCGGAAGTAATAAAGGGCCAACCAATCCTGATTATTTAAAACAGGTGCAGGACAGGATCGATACATTTTTGGTTCATAATCCCGGTATTCAAAAAACCGATATTCCCTCTGACCTGGTGACTGCATCGGGAGCCGGGCTTGATCCGCATATTTCGGTACAAGGTGCGTATGTGCAGGTGAAAAGAGTCGCATCCGCAAGAAGTATTTCTGAAGCAAAGGTGAAAGCGCTGGTAGATCAACATATAGAGAAGCCACTGCTTGGCTTGTTTGGAACAGAAAGAGTGAATGTGCTGCAATTGAATATTGATTTAGAGAGTTTGAAATAAAAAATGACGATGAAAAGGATTTTTATAGGCATTGCCCTTGTTTGTGGAATGAATGCAAAAGCACAAGATTCCAGTAAGCAACGGAGTAATCCTTTGACATTTAGTGGTTATATCGAACCTTATTATGGCTATGACTTTAATAAGCCGGTGGATAATAATCGCCCGGCTTTCGTTTATAGCTATAACAGGCATAATGAATTCAATGTAAATCTCGCATACGTGAAAGCAAGCTATAATGAAGACAGGGTTCGTGGCAATTTTGCAATCGGTGCAGGAACTTACATGAATGCCAATTATTCAGCAGAAGCTGGAGTTCTAAAAAATATTTTTGAGGCGGATGCAGGTTTTAAAATATCCAAGAAGAAAAACCTTTGGATGGATGCCGGTATAATGCCATCGCATATTGGCTTTGAAAGTGCTGTTGGAAAAAATTGCTGGACCCTGACAAGGAGTATCGTTGCCGACAACACTCCTTTCTTTGAAAGTGGGGCAAAAATTAGTTACACTACTGATGACACTAAGTGGTTTTTTAGCGCAATGGGTTTGAACGGATGGCAAAGAATTACACGTGTAGCCGGAAATTCATTAATGAGCTGGGGCACCCAAATAACGTTTACTCCATCTTCTAAAGTGAGCATAAACTATAGTACCTTTTTTGGGACTGATTTGCCCGATACTGTAAGAGCATGGCGCTACTATCATAACTTATATGGAATTTTCCAGTTCACCGGCAAAGTAGGGTTGATACTTGATCTTGACCTTGGACAACAACAGTTAAGCAAAGGAAGTTCTAAACTATATACATGGTACTCACCTGTCGCTATTCTTCGCTTTACACCTAATGCACAATGGGCATTTGCTGTAAGAGGAGAATATTACAGCGATGAACATGGAGTTATGATCGGTACAAAGACGCACGATGGATTTAAAACTTTCGGAGCTTCGTTCAAGATTGACAGAAATATAGGCGACCACTTTGTTTGGAGAACCGAAATAAAAACTTTAAGCAGTAAAGATGCGGTTTTCGTAAAACCAAATACAACCCCAACTACTGGTAATACTGTATTAACAACATCATTTGCTATTAGTTTTTAGATGAATGAAACAGACGATAGGGAAAAAAGGGCTAGCGGATTTTTGAAGCTGACGCAGAGCGACAATCGTGGCAAGCTTAAGATATATATTGGCATGAGCGCCGGCGTGGGAAAAACTTATCGGATGTTGCAAGAGGCGCATGCATTGATACAGAACGGTGTGAATGTGAAGATCGGTTACATCGAAACGCACAGCAGAAAGGAAACGCAGGCGTTAACCGCAGGTTTGCCAATTATTCCACGGCGCGAGGTTTTTTACAAAGGCAAACGGCTGGAAGAATTAGACGTACAAGCTATCCTGTTGCTTCATCCGCAAGTAGTGATTATTGATGAATTGGCACACACAAATATCCCTGGCAGTAAGAATGAAAAAAGATGGCAGGATGTATTGGATATTTTAGATGCAGGTATTGATGTAATATCAGCCGTTAACATCCAGCACATTGAAAGCATTAATGAAGACGTAAAAGAAATTACGGGAATTGAAGTAAAGGAACGGATACCGGATAAGATGCTGCAAATAGCAGACGAAGTGGTAAATATTGATTTAACAGCAGACGAACTTATATCACGTCTGAAAGAAGGTAAGATTTATGATCACGCAAAAGTGCAACAAGCCCTGGCAAATTTTTTCCAGCCTAACCAGATTTTACAACTGCGTGAACTGGCATTGAAGGAGGTTGCTGGCCAGGTAGAAAGAAAAGTTGACTACCAGATAACAGCAAAGCAAACGACTTTCCGACATGAACGTTTTTTGGCTTGTGTGTCGTCCAACGAGGAAGTAGCGCAGCGAATAATCCGTAAGACGGCAAGGCTTGCCTCGTACTACAACAGCAAGTGGTACGTGTTGTATGTGCAAACGGCAAAAGAATCAGCCGATAAGATACCTTTAGCAGCTCAACGGCATTTAATAAACAACTTTAAGAATGCGACGGAACTAGGTGCGGAGGTCATCCAGAAAAAAGGGGATAATGTAGCAAAGGTTATTATTGAAACAGTAAACGAAAAATCAATAACCACCCTATGCTTAGGGAAACCGCACCTCAACCTCTTCCAGGTTATTTTACGAACCAGCGTGTTTAACCAGTTGTTAAAGACCCTTTCTAAAAATAATATCGATATTGTTATTTTCTCATAAATGGCAGTAAGTGTAAAAAAGAAAATATGGCTGGGTACATTGTTCCTGTTTCTTCTGTTATTGTTGACAGGTGGTGTAGGTATTTATTACATGGCAAAATTGAAAAATGATGGGAAAAATGTGCTAAAAGCAAACTATGAAAGTTTGTCTTACTGCCATAACATGCAACAGCAATTGGGTAATATCGACAGGCAGTACATTCAGTCGGTGCACAATTTTGAAGATGCTCTAAAAAGGCAGGAAAGCAACATTACCGAACCGGGGGAAAACAAAGTGACAAACGATTTGAGAAACGATTTTAATAAACTCCAAGCTGGTGATACAAGCAGGCAAAATCTACATGCGATCGAGAGTGGTATACAAACTATTCTTTCTCTGAATATGGAAGCCATTCAAAGGAAAAGTAAAGCAGCAGAGGAAACTGCTGACAATGCGCTCACAATAATCATTGCACTGGGCGTAGTTGTTTTCCTGATCGCTTTTACATTTATTGTCAACTTCCCTTCTGTAGTTACCAATCCTATTAATCGTTTAGCAGAAGCTATAAAGGAAATTGCAAATAAGAATTATACTCACCGCATTCATATCGACAATAAGGACGAATTTGGCAAACTGGCTGATGCTTTTAACGAGATGGCCGAACGACTTCAGTATTTTGAAAGCAGCAATTTAAATAAATTAATGTTTGAGAAAAGCCGTGCAGAAGCAGTTATTAATAGTTTAAAAGATGCAAGCATAGGGATCGATAAAAACAACATGGTGCTCTTTTCCAACTACCAGGCATTACAACTTTTAGGTTTACGGGCAGAAGATGTAGTAGGCAAGCCTGTTGATGATGTAAAAAACAAGAATGACCTGTTTCGTTTTTTGATTGAGAAGGAAACGACCACACCTTTTAAAATTGTAGTGGACAACAGGGAGAATTACTTTGTAAAAGAGATAATTGAAGTAGCGCAGGGAGAAGCTAAAAACAAAGTCATAGTTTTAAAAAACATCACTTCTTTTAAAGAATTAGATGTAGCGAAGACAAACTTCATAGCAACTATATCTCATGAATTAAAAACACCTTTGGCGTCTTCAGACTTAAGTTTGAAATTATTGGAAGATCAGCGTATCGGTCAATTAACGTCGGAACAAAAAGAGTTAATTGAAAGCCTGAAACATGACAACCAACGAATGCTTAAAATTCTAAGTGAATTATTGAACATGTCACAGGTGGAAGCCGGCCGGATACAACTAAACGTTAATACAGTAAGTCCCAATGAAATTGTTGAAAATGCAATTGAGTCGGTGTCCGGCAATGCAAAAGAAAAGGATATAGAAATTAAGTACATCTCCGATAAAAATTTGCCTTCAATCCAGGCAGATGCAGATAAAACAACATGGGTTTTAAATAACTTTTTGGCGAACGCAATAAAATATTCTTTCAACAATAGTTCTATTGAAGTAGAAGCATCACAGCAAAATGGCTCTGTAGTTTTCTCTGTTAAAGATTATGGGCCGGGAATAGCTAAAGAATATTTGCCAAGATTATTTGAAAGATATTTCCAGGTTCCGGGTTCAAAAGAAAAGGGTACAGGTCTAGGTTTAGCCATTTCAAAGGAGTTTGTCGAAGCTCAGCAAGGAAAGATTTGGGTAGAAAGTGAAATAGGGAAAGGATCTGTGTTTTACTTCCAACTACCCGCAAATAGCTTAAGCTTATTAGGAACAACTACTTTAAAGCTACCATGAGCTCCGAATCGGGAAATCCGCTAAAGTTAAATGATATTTCGGCGAGCAATGCTTATCAAATCTTTATTCACAATTTTACGGTCTAACCCTTATAATAAGATACTCCGATTTCTAACTGTTTACATCCCATTCTGCGATGCAGTTTATAAAAAAACGACCGTTTTATTATAACTTACTAGAATATAGTCCCAGTTTAACCTTTATTCCACCATTAACTATTCTTCCTTCCAAAGGATCGTAAACATCTTTGAACATCACCTCCATCCAATCCACAAAGACATCCAATACTGGCCTTTGTGATACTCCAGTATTACGCTTTTTACCTGCTACAAAGCTGTGAATGAGAAACGGGATAAAAAGATTAAGATCGATTTGTTTGAGGAATTGAGTTATGAGGAAGCAAAGACTAATTAGAAATTTTTAAAAAGAGAATTCGAGTCCTACACATTTTGTTTCCCGTATTTGTTTTACAATCGTCCAAGTTAAAGTTGCAATTAGGTAAAAAAATGCGAAATAAGTATATCTATTCACAAATAAAGCTTGCATCCATACCCTTCCGCGATCTACATCTGATATTATTGCTATAACCAGTGTCGACACAGCCATAATTGATAGCCAGAACTAGCATATGCCATAAATGAATTTTAGGATTAGCTCTAACGGAGAATATTTCACGCGTTCCATTTACAAATAGAATACAAAGTTGCACTTATAGAACGGCTTTGAAACTGTTTAAACGGGAAAACTAACCTAAGTAGTAAAATAAGTTGAAATGTTTTTGAACCAGAGAAGCGTTTGGATCCTTTTTTACCCTTTGTATAACGATTAACTGTTAAATAAGAGGCTAGTACAGTATTGATTTTTTTACTACCAGTAATTGAATGTGGACGACCGGTTAAAGGGTCAATTTTAAAATAAGTGAATAAATCTTCCGACCTACCATATTCGAAATAAAAACCCGTTGACCATTGCTAGAATTTTTTTTCTAAGGCACCATACAGCATCTTCATAAGGTGCTTGTGCGTCTGTTGATTTATGAGGATAATTGACTTTTGAATTCTTCCTTTAATATATCTACCTTATCAATTATATGGCAGATAAAGCGTAAATGTTGCCCCTTGGTCGTTATTTCGCTGTGCAGTAATGGCACCTTTATGATTTTCCATAATCTTTTTAGAGATTGCGAGGCCTATTCCTGTCCCTTTAAATTGAGGATCGTTGTGGCCCCGATAAAAAATATTAAAAAGCAGTTGGTGAAGCCGTGGATCAAATCCAATTCCGTTGTCTACTACAGCTATTTTATAATAGCTAACCCGAGGCAACAGAACAGCGTCAACCACATCTATTCCCTTAGTTTTATTGCAGGTGATTGATAGGTGAAGCTTACGATCAGGAGAAGAAAATTTTAATGCATTGCCAATTAGATTTGTAAATAATTGCTGAATTTGATGTGGTATTACGTCAACATTTTGCGGTAAAAGAGATGCACTAATAATTGCACCGTTTTCTAAAATTTCTTCCTCAAAGCTCTTCAACACTTCTTCTAAAATTACATTTAAATCGGATTTTGTAAAATCACTCTTTCTTCCCTCAGTAAGCGAATAAGTAAGAATATCATTGACAAGATCTGTCATTCGTTTGGTTGACTTTTGAATTCGGTCAACTGACTGCTTGATTTCTTCCGAGATAGACTGATCTTTGGTTCCGGCAATTCTTGAAGAAAAAATTTGGATCTTCCTTAAGGGCTCTTTTAGATCGTGAGAGGTTATCCAATTGATGTTAGAAAGTTCTTGGTTGGCTTTTTGCAATTTGTCGTTAAGAATACGTAGCCTGAAGTCTTCACTTTTCAAATGTAGAAGATGGAAGTGGTTTTGTAAAGCGGTGGCAAAACGACTGGCTGCATTAACCTCGGCAATGCACCACTCTTTGCTTTGGTTACGGACTCTTTCCTTCCAAAGAGCAAAGGAAGTACGTGGGGTAAGCATATTTGAAATACCATCTCTTTGCACCGCCTTGTTAGGATTGCCTGCCCAATTAATCGTTTTTTCTACTTCTTCCCGAAACCAAATGATACAATCTTCCTTCGGTCGTCCCAGTGAATGATAAACAATGCCGGATGCATATTGACTAATGTCTTCGGCACCAGGGTAGCGAGTATGCAATGCAGATGTTGCAAAGTTGATTCCAGTGATATTGTTATCAATCCAACCCAACAACTTTGTTATCTCTTCTCGTGATGGCACCAACCCTTTTTCAAAAAATTCTCCCCGGTGTAAAATGATTACACCAGAGGCTCCACACACCGCTAGTAAAGAACTGAATTGTTCAAACTTCAAACTAAAATCCTCCTCAGCGTTTATTTTACTCAGAAGTTGCTGCAGATGAGCCTCTACTTGAATGTTTACTTCATGCTCTTCTGCTACCTGTCGCACCTTTATTTGCGAAGAAAGAAAATGTGCTTGCAATAAAGCTCGCTGCCTGATAACGAAAGAAATTGTCTTGGCCTGCATGTGATGACAGGCAATAAGGCCCCAGAGCTTTCCATCTTGTATAAGTGAAATGGTTAATGTTGCCATTACACCCATATTTTTTAAATATTGTATGTGGATCGGGGAGACGCTACGCAAGCCCACATCACTCAAATCCAGTGTTTTTTCAGTTCCCTCGTCAATTGTTAATAGGGGGACTGGTTTATAATCTACATTAGCAATAATGCGCAACTGTTGACGCATATATAATGCTCTTGCCTGTGCGGGGATGTCGGTATGCGGATAATGAAGCCCAAAAAAAGGTTCCAAGCCTTCCCGCTTGCTTTCTGCATATACTTCACCGTTGTACTCTCTGTCAAACCGGTAAATCATAACGCGGTCATACCCTGTTATTTTTCTAGTTTCATCGGCAATGTTTTGACATAACTGTTGTAGTGATCTTGCTCTTTCAATAAGTAGAACAAATTCTCTGGTTTGTTCAAATAGCTCACTATCCTCTTGACGATCGTTGTTAGATGCTTCAAATTCAATAATACGTAGGTGATTAACTGTATGACTAATTATATCGTATGAACCTCCTCTTATTTTAAGTGAGAAGGGCTTAAAAGCCGAATTCGGGCTTAGAAGATAGCTTTCCAGTTCAAACCACTCTTTTTGAAGTACGGAGGAAAGAGAATGTCCAAGTAGATCAGCCGGAACTTCGTCAAAAAGCAATTCAGAGTTCGCACTGCAAAATTCAATAGTATTTGTTTTTTTATTCACCCCAAGTAGAAACCCATGGGGCTGAATGCTGCCGGGAATGTGGATTGGCTCACTCTCACAAGTATTAATTTTTGCTACTCCACGATTTACAATGTCCTTGATTTTCATAGAATGGATAGTAATTAAACTTTTAACTGTGCGATATTACAGGAATAGCTCCAATATTAAGAAGATATTTTGTTTGAGTAAGAAACGGCCACCAGAGGGAGTTTTATTGGAAGCAGGGGCGGTACTTATTCAGAGACAGGATGATCATTGCTAAAGACGTGTTTTAAGTACAAAGGACAGGAATTGGAAGCAGAGCTTTGAAGGGCGATGTCTGGTGGTCTTAATTACGCAATCTATGAAATTTGGATGGATGGAGATATCTTTTCACGATTAGTCCTTACGAAGATGAATGTGATAAGTTTTGTTGGATAGCGAAAGAATCAGGTATTGATCTGGAATTTGTCAGTGTAATTGGTGCTGCTATTGAAAAAAATTATTTAGGTAGCTAACCTGTGTGCCGCTTAAAAGATAAATATCAAGAAACGATATATTTTTTTATGCCCTTTTTAAAAGATCTTAAAATAATTTAAGCATTAGTATTGATACTTGCTCCTAACTTCATTGCTTAATCAAAACTAGCTGCATAATTTATTTAATTTAATATGCAGCAAACATTTATTCAAACAGTTCAGGCTTACACTTTGAAATTTAACCGCCTTCTTTATCCTATCAGGTATACGATTTTATCCCAAGACCCATTACACTTTGGAATAGTAATATTAGCCGAAAAAGATTCGGAAGGAATTTGATTTATAAAATCTTTAAATACATTGCTAAACTGGGTCGGCCTAATTAACTCACATATTCTAGACGTTATTGGCAAAAACGAAAGTGTCTCTTAGTTTGCAAAGCGCTAATTTTTTTTCCTAAATTGTTTATATGAGATAACCTGTGATAACACATCATTATAAGTATAAGCTGCATAAGCCTTAATAGACTTATTAATGTGAGTAAAGTTGTATCCTAGTAGATCTGGTTCTGTTTTTTTCGAAGTGTAAAAATGAAATGAGAGCCTTGATTAGGGATACTCGTAGCATATATAGAGCCCGCATGGGCCTCTAATACCTTCTTACAAATAGCCAATCCAATTCCACTGCCGTCATAATTTGCGCTATGTAACCGCGAAAATGGTTGAAATATCTTGTCTGCAAACTTATTATCGAACCCGATACCATTATCACTTACACCAATTTCTATAACGTCATCTTGATCTTTCAGCAACTTGATTTTTATACGTGGATTAGTCCCATTGCTACAATACTTAATTGAATTGGATATGAGATTCGAAAAAAGCTGGTACATCTGTACAGGGTTTGCCTCTATTTCGGGCAAAATATCTACTTCAATTAATGCACTTGTTTCCTGTATTCGCAGTTCTAGGTCTGTGCATACGTGGTCAACTATATCTTGTAAACTTGTTTTTATATAGTCAATTTTATTTCCGGAAAATTGCGAAAATTCGGCAATTCCCTTAAGAAGGTTCATCATTCGCTTTCCGGAAGCCTCTATTTTCTCAATATACCCATTTGATAGATCATCCAATATACCTTCGGTTCTCTTCCTTAGCAGATCTATATAAATTCTTATTTTCCGTATTGGTTCTTTTAAATCATGAGAAGCTAGTGAAGCATACTGATAATTTTCAAAGCTTGCCACTTCAAGCCTCTTACGCTCGTTTTCAAGTTCAGCTTCTGCGTGTTTTTGCCTGGTTATATCTCGTAGTGAAAGAAGAAAAGCTATTTCGCTTTGCCATTCTATTGTTGTAGCCAGCATCTGAACAGTCAAAAGATTATTCTGCTGCAACACCTGGATTTCCTGCACTTCATGAGGATACACAGGAAAGCCAAAATCATGATTAAGAAGTTGAGCAATCGGCTTATTAAATAAATTTTCGGTTGCCTTATTAGCATAGATTATTGCTCCCGCTGAGTTAACAATCAGAACAGCATCTAACAGGTTTGCAAGAATAACATTCATTAGATCACTTGGTGCGGATTTAGGGAGTTCTAACATTTTTTAATTAGTTTCCTTTAAGTTTCTTACGATATAGATCAATCTAATTTTGCAGACTGGCTGTTCATTCGCCTGTTACTAGCGGCATTCCTCCCAGTATACCACTCATTTTCTTAAACTGTTTACTACTTATCGACATACCGTTCTCAGTAATGTCGAACTCGCAGATATCTTTTGTATGTAGCGATCCACGCATTTTCAATACAGTAATTACCCGATGAATATTTCCTAGTAATACTTCACTTTTTTTCTGAAAACCACCTAATGACGTTAGACCAATACATCGCTAGCCTAAATAAAAGGTATAGACTGGGCAATGCAACTGAACATACCTTTCGTGGCGACCTTCAGCAACTGATAGAAAGCCTTGTTCCTGAAATAAGAGCAACCAACGAACCTAAAAGACAAACCTGCGGCGCTCCCGATTACATCATTACAAAAAATGATATTCCACTGGGCTTTATTGAAGCAAAAGATATTGGGGATAAAGATCTTGACGGCGCAAAGAAAACAGGAAACAAAGAGCAGTTCGACCGCTATAAAGCATCTTTGAGTAACCTCATTTTTACCGACTATTTACACTTTCACCTGTATAGGGATGGACAATTTGTTACCAAAATAGCGATTGGCGAAATACAGAATGGTTCGATTGTTCCTGTTCCGGCCAACTTTGCCTCTTTTACCAACCTGGTAAAAGATTTTTGCACCCATATTGGACAAACCATTAAAAGCCCAAAAAAACTGGCTGAGATGATGGCCGGAAAAGCACGCCTGCTATCTGAAGTGATAGAAAAGGCATTAAGCAGCGATCAGGCTAACGAGGAAGACAGCAGTCTTAGGGATCAGATGCTTGCTTTTAAAGACATTCTCATACACGACATTACCGCCAAAGGTTTTGCAGATGTATATGCCCAAACGATTGCATATGGTATGTTTGCTGCTCGTCTTCACGATCCTACTCTGCCCACATTCAGCAGGCAGGAAGCGGCAGAACTGATACCAAAATCCAATCCCTTTTTACGGAAACTGTTTGGCTACATTGCAGGCCACGATATTGACGACCGTATCAAATGGATCGTGGATAGCCTTGTTGAAATCTTTCTCGCATGTAACGTAGAAGAGATTTTGAAGAATTATGGCAAGACCACCAAAACGGAAGATCCTATCATTCATTTTTATGAAACCTTTTTAAGTGAGTACGACCCGCAATTGCGTAAAGCCCGTGGGGTTTGGTATACACCTGCCCCTGTGGTAAACTTTATTGTTCGTGCCGTTGATGATATTTTAAAAACAGAATTTAACCTGCCGCAAGGTCTTGCAGATACCAGCAAAACCAAAATAAAAGTAAACCTTCAGGCGACCGATAAACGGTACAAACAAAACATTAAAACCGTAGAAGAAGAAGTACACCGCGTACAGATACTTGACCCAGCTACAGGCACATGAACCTTTTTGGCAGAAGTGATAAAGCAAATACATAAGAAGTTTGCCGGGCAGCAAGGCATTTGGAGCAATTATGTAAAAAGACATTTACTCCCTCGCCTCAACGGTTTCGAACTTTTAATGGCAAGTTATGCAATGGCTCATTTGCAACTCGATTTGCTATTAACAGAGACAGGCTACAAGCCAACAAAAGACCAGCGCTTTAAAGTGTTTCTTACCAACAGTCTCGAAGAAAGTCACCCTGATACAGGAACGCTGTTTGCCAACTGGTTGAGTACCGAAGCGAATGAGGCGAACCGGATAATAAGAGATACGCCAGTGATGTGTGTAATTGGGAATCCACCATACGCTGTTAGCAGTAGTAATAAAAGCATAGATAGTGAAGGAAAGAAAACCTGGATTGGAAAATTAATAGATGATTATAAAAAGGATTTGAATGAACGAAAGATAAATTTGGATGATGATTATATAAAGTTCATTCGGTACGGGCAGCATTTTATTGATAAAAATGGCAGTGGTATTTTAGCTTACATTTCTAATAACAGTTTTATTGATGGCATTACTCATCGACAGATGAGAAAACATTTATTAGAAAGCTTTGATAAGATTTATATTTTAGACTTGCATGGCAGTGCAAAAAAGAATGAAGCTGCTGTAGATGGAAGTAAAGATGAGAATGTTTTTGATATACAACAGGGGGTAAGTATCAATATTTTTATAAGAAGTGATTTAAATAAAAAGGGAAGGTTGACGGAAGTAAATCATTTTGATTTTTATGGACGAAGACTTGACAAATATCATACGCTTAGTGAAAACACCCTGAATTCTATAAATTGGAACAAAATAGATATTAAAGAGCCTAATTTCTTTTTTGTGCCTAAAGATTTTTCAGGTGATAAAATATACAATGTTTCATTTTCTCTGTCTGATATTTTTCTTGAAAATGGTAGTGGAGTAAAAAATGAAAGGGACGACATTTGCAAGCAATTTACACGTAGTGAGATGGTTAATGTAATTAATGATTTCCGAAATTTATCGGAAGGGGAAATCAAAAGCAAATATCACGTAAAGGACACGCGTGATTGGAAAGTTCTAAACGCAAAAAAAGACGTACTTCAAAATAATAATGATAATTTTTATGTCCTTAATCTTTATAGGCCTTTTGATGAACGATATACATATTATACTGGGACAACTCGCGGTTTTATTGGTACTCCGGGTTCAAAACGGATGTATCATCTAATTAATAAAAATAACATTGGATTGCTGACGTGCCGACAGCAAAGCACTTTTGATTTTCAGCATGTCTTTGTTACAAAACATATCTCAGACATTTGTTCTTTATCTTCACAAACTAAAGAGACAGGTTATGTTTTACCTCTTTATGTCTATCCAAATACGCCACTTTATAAAGCAACTGCAAGAATACCGAATTTAGATGTTTCAATAGTTGAATTGATTGGCGATAGTGTAAGTTTAACATTCACTAACGAAAAAGAGACAACGCCCAACACATTTGCACCGATCGACATTTTAGACTACATCTATGCTGTCCTGCATAGCCCTGCCTATAGAGAAAAGTACAAGGAATTTTTTAAAATAGACTTTCCAAGAGTGCCGTACCCAAAAGATGCAACTACCTTTTGGCAACTGGTAAAATTAGGCGGAGAGATCAGGCAAATACATCTGCTCGAAAGCCCGGTAGTAGAGCAATACATAACACAATACCCGATAGACGGAGACAATACTGTGCGCAAAGTAAAATACCAGGACGGCAAAGTGTACATCAACGAAATTCAGTATTTCGCCAACGTACCCGAGCTAGCCTGGAACTTCTATATAGGCGGCTACCAGCCCGCACAAAAATGGCTCAAAGACCGGAAAGACCGCAAATTAGAGTTCGACGACATTCTGCACTATCAAAAGATCATTGTTGCTTTGGCAGAAACAGAGAGGTTGATGAGGGAGATCGATAAGGTGGGTGTGGAGTGAATGCCAGGATTCCTTGGCCATGTCTTAATTACCACCCCTTGAATTTTTTCAAGTCAGAGCAATACTGCAGAAACATCAACTATTCAAGTAAAAAAGCTAACTAAATGAAGATCATAAAAGATCAATTTAAACTTCTTATATTGTATTTTATCTTGCCGGTCTGTTTGTTTGTTATATTTAAAAAACCGATAGAATCATTCTTAACAACTTTTTTAATCAATCCTGTTTTCTCTAAGATTTATCCGGCAAATTGGTCTTATGATATTGCTATCTTTATATTGTTTTTAATTACATTAAAACAAATACTTCCCAGAACATTAAATGGTGTAATTATTCCTTTTAAGTGGTCTTGTATCACCCTCACGTACGGATGCATTTACGTCTTTTACAGAAAATACAATAGTGCATTTTTTTTACTCCATTTAGCTTTTATGATAAACTCAAACTTCTAGACTTATTTAGTATTACTCCCTTTATTGTTTTATGCAGTAATTATCTTTCCCATAAAAAAACAAAAGATTCAGTTAATTCAAATATAAATGGATGTACTACCGACAAGCCTATTGTCATCGATAAAAATGCAGACATACTTCGTCGCTATAAATTCATAGAAGAAATAGCAATCAAAATAAAGAATACAAGCTCAAAGGAGAGCTCGTTTCCTATTGGTATTGTCGCCGCCTGGGGAAACGGGAAAACCACATTCCTAAATACGTTAAAATTGGAATTTGCTAATCCTGATTTTATCGTTATTGATCTTAATGTTTGGAAATGTAGTAACACAAGCCAAATAATTGAAATCCTTTTTAACGTTTTAAAGGAGAAATTAAAACGTTATAGTTTGAATATTGGCAGTGAAATTCAAAATTATATTGATACCCTATTAAAAGGCACAACAAATGAAAATTTCAATCGAGTAAAGAACTTAACGGAGATGTTTTTTTCTAATCCAAGTATTGAAAAGCAATATGATTCAATCAATAAAGAAATAAAAAAAATTAATAAAAAGATTATAATTCTTATTGATGATATTGATCGATTGGATAAACACGAAATTTACGAAGTTCTGAGACTAATAAGGAACACAGCAAATTTTTCAAACACTTTCTTTATTGTCGCCTATGACAGAAATTACATTTTAAATGCTATTGAAGACATCAATTCCTACCAGTCGCATGTATTCCTAGAGAAGATTTTTCAAGTAGAGTTTATACTGCCACCCATTAAAGATAAAGTTTTGCAGGATGCAATTACTAATGAGTTCGATGGTTTTTTAAGTAGTGAAAGTAAAAAAGCTTACCAGGAAATTCTTGACGCGGACTTACTACCATTTAATCAAACCAAAATTAACTTGGGGTCACAATTTGTATTTAATCTTCGAGACGTAATACGGTTTGTAAACTCTTTAAAGTTGTCTTATGAATTTGTAAAAGAGGAAATATGCTTTCATGATTTTTATAATTTAGAATTCATTAGGTTTAAACATCCAGAAATATTTGCTCAAGTTTACAAAAATTCTGCTACTTTCTTTACAACAGAAGCCACAAGAAATAACAATATTATTGATGCCTACTCCTATTCATTAAGCCTCATAAAAGATGAAAATCTAATTGATACAAGAATTTTCAGGTTAGAAGAATATCTAAAAAACCACAGAACAGTTTATAAATTATCTAATGCAGATATTCTTTCCATAGTAAGTGCATATAATGCTTTATTTCCTCGACCAAATGGTATATCTCAAGGAGCAAATAAAGTTATGAATTCACATTTATCAGTTACAAGACCGTCAATGTATGACAGATATTTTATTCTAGGAATTGAAGGTAAGCTGTCAGAAATTCATTTCAGTAAAATTCGGCAATTACCTTTTAGTGAGTTTAGCAGTGAGATAGCAGAACTAGCAAAAAACGAAGACTTATTGATAGAAATATCTGAACGGTTTCAGGAGATAAAAGACTTTGATAATAAAGATGATTTTGAAAAGATTATAAAGACTATTTTTTACTTTGCTAACTTGCCTCATCCCGATAAAATAAAAAATTATGGATTTGATTCTATTAGGTATGAAGGACAAAAGTTAGCTGAATTGTTAGGAGGCAAAAAAGTTTTAAAGTTTTACAATAGTACCGACGATTACAAGAATTTTCTCAACAAACTGTTTATAACAAATAATAATCACTACACATACACTAATGAATTTGTGAGCTCTCTATTGCACGAAAACTATTATTACATTCAAACAATAATGGTGCAGGAGGAAATAAGTGAAATATTACTTACAAATTTCATAAATGCTCTGAACAAAAGTGATAAATTATCAATTGGATTATGGCATCATTACTTGCGTTGTGAAGAAAGACGCGAAGTGCAAAATGTTGATTATACATACACGGTTAGTTATACAATAATTGAAGCGGCAAAGCCGTTGTTGAGGAAATTTATCCTTGAAAAGGATATAGACAACTTTATTCGTATTACTATCCGACAAGACTCGCCTTTCAATGAAACGTATTTCCTTAATTCAAATATTCAAAACTTATTTAACCGAGATGAAATTTTTATCTGGTTACTTCGGAGAAGTCATAAACCGTCTAAGTATAAAGAAGAGTTTCTATGTTCATATGATTTGCTAACAACAAATAATGAGCATAAACAAGCTGGGGTGCCATTGAGTTTTTTTAAGGTGATACCTGTAAAGGAACCTTTCACAGAATAAATTTTTGCTACCTAGGAGGCACCTTTCGTTCGAATTCCATATTTCTCTACTAAAATGTCACTAAAATTCTGGGAGCTTATCCTTCCCTGCTAATGAGTGAATTTAAGATAAGTACGAAAAAAGTATTTTAAAGTAACATTTTATATGCTGAGCAAACATTAAAGAACTTGATTACTTATTCTTTATTCATCCACATCCTGCTCCAATTCCTGCTCCAATTCTTCTATGGTAGGAAGGCTACCTTTCAAATCTTCAGGAATTGCGTGTGTCAGTTGATATTCAGATATTCCTATAGGCTTATTTATATCCTTCAAAGCATATTCCGCTACTATTTTGTTTTTGTCCTGGCATATCAGTAACCCAATCGTTGCCTGGTCATTTGGGTGCCTTAGCATGTCATCTACTACAGAAAGATAAAAATTAAGCTTGCCGGCATACTCGGGTTTAAATTCACCTTTCTTGAGTTCTATTACAATGAAGGCACGTAGCTTCAAATGGTAAAATAAAAGATCCAAGTAATAATCTTTTTGCCCCACTTCGATGTGATATTGCTTTCCTACGTATGCAAATCCAGCTCCTAGCTCTACAAGAAATTTAGTTATGTGTTCTATCAGGCTCCTCTCGATGTCTTTTTCCTGGTAATCATCAGCCATCGTCAGGAAATCAAAAATATAAGGATCTTTAAATACCTGTCGGGCTAGATCAGATTGTGGTGAGGGCAAAGTAGCTTCAAAATTTGTGATTACGTTACCTTGCCTTATATGCAAACTGCTTTTGATCTGCAGGCTAAGAATATCTCTTGACCAGCCATTTTCAATGGCTTTTTTCATATAAAAAAGCCTTTGATTTTCGTCTTTAACCTTATCTAATATCACTACGTGATGCGCCCATGGTAATTGGGCAACGACCGGTTGCCCAATTTGAAAGGATGGGTAGGTCGAAGCAAACTGCCGCATATATTTTATGTTCCGGTGCGAGAATCCTTTCATATCAGGAAATTCGCGCCTCAAATCATCTGACAGCCGTTCTGTTAGTTTATCACCCCAATTGGCCTGCTGTTGTTGTTCTAGTATAGTGTTACCTATTTGCCAATACAAAGAAAGCAGGTGTGCATTTGCACTCAAAGCAGCCTTTAGTCTAGCCTGCCGAATTTCAATTTTAATGCCTTCTAAAATTTTAGGATACACTTCTACCATAGACCAAAAATAAAAGTATTTATCGAGTGCTACCAGTTAGCTAAACTAACGAATCGCATATACCTAAAAATTAAAATAAAACAGTTTGTTAATTGTTTGTTGCGAGACTTATTTTAAGGCTTTTCGCGTATTTATACGCGCATTTTTAAATATTTTGATAGGATATTAGCAATCTCATAAATACTGGTAAAAGAGTTAACTGCCTGTGAGGTGTTAAAATAGTCTTTGAAAGGAAATAAGTGAAAATTGGAAGGTAATTAAGGTCTTTATGAATTATTTACGTTAGTCAATAATTAAATTATAAAACCGAAATACCTTGCAAAGACTTGCTACCCTCGTTATCACGTGCATTTTATTTTCTTTAGTCACCTTCGCACAACACACAACAATTAGCGGTTCAATAGAAGATACCATAAATAAGCAAACACTTCCCCGTACCGGTATTTCCCTCCTAAGAGATAAGGATTCTGTTCTAGTTAATTTTGAAAGAAGCGATAGCAAGGGAAATTTCAGTCTTAGAAATGTAAATGAAGGAAAGTATATTATTCTTTTCAGCTATCCTTCCTATGCAGATTACATAGATACAATAAGTGTAAAAGCAAATGAGAACAAGTTATTGGGGAGGATAATGCTTACGCTCAAATCGAAAATTCTGCAGGACGTTTTAGTAAAATCTAAAGTTGCGGCCATAAGAATAAAGGGAGATACGACGGAATATACTGCCGATAGTTTTAAAGTGCGTGAAGGAGCCTCTGTAGAAGAAATGTTGCGCAAACTACCAGGATTGCAGGTTGACAAAGATGGTAAAATTACCGCACAGGGAGAGGAGGTCAAAAAAGTACTTGTTGATGGGGAAGAATTTTTTGGAAATGATCCTACAATGGCTACTAAAAACCTCCCTGCAGATGCAATAAATAAAGTTCAGGTTTTTGATAAAAAAAGTGACCAGGCTGTTTTTTCCGGCATTGATGATGGCAAAAAAACAAAGACCATTAATCTGACGATGAAGGATGATAAAAAGAAAGGATATTTCGGAAAATTGGAATTGGCCGGCGGTTTAAATGATAAATGGAATAATACATTAATGCTAAATTCCTTTAGGGCAAAAAGAAAATTCTCCGTGTATGGCATTATGAGCAGCACCGGTAAAACAGGGCTCGATTGGGGCGAGCAGGAAAAGTTTGGCGAAGGCATAGATTTGCAAACGAGCGACGACGGTGGTTTATATTTAAACAGCGGGGGCAATGATGAATTTAGTCAATCTAATTTTTCTGGACAGGGTATACCAAAGAGTTGGAGCACCGGTTTAAACTACAGTAACAAGTTTAACAACGATAAACAAATCGTAAATGGCAACTACCGGTA
Source organism: Segetibacter koreensis DSM 18137 (assembly GCF_000374045.1). Lineage (GTDB taxonomy): Bacteria > Bacteroidota > Bacteroidia > Chitinophagales > Chitinophagaceae > Segetibacter > Segetibacter koreensis. Next base: position 33,057 of record NZ_KB893320.1, read on the forward strand.
CAACAAACTCTTAACGCAAGGAGGGGCGAATACTTACTCTCAATTTATTCTTCCGGACACCGTCTTCTATCAACGCGACAATAATACCTTTAATAGCAGCAGGCAAAGAAATTCTGTAAACGGCACTTACGAAGTGCAGTTGGACAGCTTTACTTCAATTAAAATAAAAGCTAACGCATACAAGGGAACTGAAAGTTCTATTAGCAATTATGTTGCTCAATCCATAGACAAGGCAGGCAGCCGGGTAAACAGCAGCTCCAGATCTATCGCAACCAACGGCGACAATAGCAGCTTGAACAGCAACTTTGTCTTTAGAAAGCGCTTTAGGAAAATAGGAAGAACATTGTCGTTAAACTTCACCCAGGAATATCTTCAAACCAATACAAATGGTTTTCTTAATTCAATTAATGATTTCTACGGAACAAATGATCAGATTATCAATACAAGCCGGATAGATCAAATGAAGCTGTATGATCTGACAACCCGAAGTGTTTCTTCCAGGCTTGTATATACAGAACCGGTTGTTAAAAATGTTTTTGTTGAATTAAATTATGGCTTGGGAGTAAATAACAGCGATTCGAAAAAATTATCCTATGATAACACGGGCGATGGCAAATATGACGCTTTAAATGATACTTTCAGTAACAATTACAATTATCATATAGTTACTAACAGTGGCGGAATGGGGTGGAGATATAATAGTAAGAAAGTTAATGTCAGTCTCGGAAGTGATATTGCTCAAACTAACTATAGGCAAAAGGACATTTTCAAAGACACCTTATCCACTTACAGCTATACCAATCTTTTTCCTAAATCAACCTTTACTTACAAGTTCAACAGCAATAGCAACTTCAATTTTTCCTATAATGGCAATACTCAACAACCAACCATACAGCAAATACAACCCGTAAGAGACAACAGTAATACACTTAACATTTTCGTCGGAAATCCTAATCTTAAGCAGCAGTTCAGGCAGAGTTTTAATTTAGGTTATAACTCTTACAAGGTGCTGTCGCAGCAAAATATCTATACCTATTTTAATTTCAATACAATAAGGAATGCCATATCTTCTAATCAATATACGGCGACGTCAGGAGATAGCATAGGAAAGACAATATATCAGTATGTGAATGTAAACGGAAATTATAATGGCTATGGAGGCGGAGGCTTTTCCTTTAAATGGACAAAGCCTGATATACGTATTAGTCCAGGCTTGGGTATAAACATAAACAGGTCTAATAATATTGTAAATAATTTAAACAATGTTACAAACAATGAAAGCTATGAAATGCGCTTAGGATTAAGCAAATACAAAGAGAAAAAGTTTACTGTTTTTTTGAGCGCGAATGTGGCTTATAATCATTCCAGATCTTCTATAAGGCAAGATGTGAAGACAAAGTACTTCACACACACTGAAGAGTTCTATCTAAACTACACTCTTCCCTGGAAGTTTGAATTTAACACCAACGTTAATGCAGAATTTAGACAAAAGACAAGCGCTTTTGATAGAAATAATAACGTTATTGTCTGGAACGCTTATATCGGAAGAAAGCTTTTCAAAAACGATAAAGGACTTATCAGTCTGAGAGGCAACGACCTGCTTGATCAGAATAAAGGTTTTTCCCGGTATATCGGATCAAACGTTGTCACCGAAAATTCCTACACGACGCTAAGAAGATTTTTCCAAATAAACTTTACATGGAATTTTTCCAAAACACCCGGCGGTGTTTCACCTTCTAATTAAACTGTATGAAAATAACTTATTTTATCATTACTTTTTTATTTTTTCGACTGAGTGTAAACGCACAACAACAAGAATTTATTGATAAAGGGAAAATAGAATTTGAACGCACGACTAACTTGTATAAACGATTGGAACAAGATGACGAAGATGGCAATTCAAGTATAATTGAGGCCTTAAAAAAAGAACTCCCTGAATACAAGACCTCTTATTTTAATTTATATTTTGATGGGAATAAAACACTATATCAACCTGGACGGGTTGTAGAAACAGTTAAGAAAGTGCCGGAATGGATGCAAGGCCCTGCAGAAGATAATATTGTTTATTCTGATCTTTCGTCTAATACTTTCAGCAGCCAAAAAAGTGTCTTTGAAACTACTTACAATATTCAGGACAGCCTCAGAAATGCTCAATGGAAAATTACTTCAGACAAAAGGACAATTGCGGGTTTTGAGTGTCGTAAAGCAACCACTACCATCATGGATTCTGTTTATGTGTTTGCTTTTTATACCGATCAGATTGTTCCCCGCGGAGGACCTGAGTCTTTTGCAGGTTTACCGGGTATGATACTGGGAATCGCGATTCCCCGTATGCATACTACATGGTTTGCAACCAAGCTCGAAGTGACAGAGCCGAACACTAACGTAATCCTTCCACCAAAAAAAGGCAAAAAAACAAATGTAAGTTCCCTTAAAACTACCTTACAAAATTCTCTTAAACAATGGGGTAAATACGGGCAACGGTATACTTGGACTATAATGATTTGATATTTTAGGTACTCATTTATACTTCTACCATAACAATTACGAACTATTGCAAAAACGCTTTATCAATACAAATACTTAAAAGATAAGGCTCCAGATTATCTACAGAAGAAAAAGACAAGAGCCTCAATATCTCATTACGTTTTTTTTGATAAAATACCTCTACGTAAAACTTAGGGAGCTGGTATAAAAGTATTGTAACATCAGAGTGTAAAGGAGATTCGCGGGTTGCAATACAAACTCCATGCTCCCATACAGCCTCTGCTTTAAGCTGGTTGTTGTCTAACAAATTAAACTCGTATAAGGTCATAAGAGCTGGTTTACCACTTAACGTGAGGCAAAACTACAACCAATAACAAAAGTGAAAAGAAAATGGCTTATATTTTTCTGCGATGATAAACCGCCTTTTTATTTTCACTTTGCTGGCCTTTGTTCTTTAAATTCAAATCATTATTAAAGTCTTTGTTTTGTGCCTTCTCCAATTTGAACTTATGATGAATGTTTAAAACGGTTAAAAGTTCACTATTAAAAAATGAAATCGCTTGATAAGAGTTGGGAATTCTAATATTGACAATACTATTTGCTTGGGATTGTTGAAACAGAATCATATCGTTTTTTTTCTCTGCGTTTTCGACTCCCTTTGCCTGTTCCTCATATGGTTTATTATAACGCTCTAATCCCGCCTCAATACTTTTAGCTGCGCTTTCGACCTCTTTTGACAGTAACGGAATCTCAACATTAAGGAAAGCTTTAGACATACGCACTGAGGCTGCCGGAAATAGGTCTTTATTGTTCTCTATTAAAAACCGCAGATCGTATTTAGCACCCTCTTTGTCCTGATCAAATGCAAGAACTATCTTAGCATTCTTCCCGCCTTCAAGGCTTTCTATGTACATTAATGAGGTCTTAATCTGCAAAATCCTCCTTTCCTACTTTATTGTAGTTATTAGTTTGTACTGCTTCATTTGGATTGATAGTAATAACTGTAGTCTCTCCTGAATTATTATTGCCTAAAGTCATTTTATATGCAATGACAAATTGCTCTGTTACTACCGTTACCTGAAAGTTATCGCCCGGTTTACATATGGTTGCATCTGGCTTAAAACGAAAATATATTTTTTTCCGGCAATACCACCAGCCGTAAAAGCTATAAATGATTTTTGAAAACCAATTAGAGTTCGGTTAAAAATATACGCGGAAAAGTAATTGTATTTTTCCTGACATTAAGTGTTTCAAGAAAATTCAACTTTTTAACATACTAAAAACCCTATTGCATTTCCAATTTATGTTCCATACCTTTCTTGAGAATCAAAGTGTAGACATTGAAATAATCAGGGAGCAACGAGATGCTTGGCAACTTGACCCCCCGACAAATTGTTAAGTATTGCTCCCTAATTTTATATAAATATAGGTTTATTTTAATAGAACTTATTAATTTACTATGAAACAATTTTTGCGACACTTTTACAATTCCGTTAATTTCTGCCTTAAAGAGTTCCCATCAAGCCTTATATAAAGTTCTGTAACAATTTTTTCTGGTAAATACCAATCCTATTAATTAAGTAAAAAGATTATTCGTATTTATTCTACTTTCCGTAATTGCGGTACTTTACTTTTCTGCCAATATTCAACTATTGTTATGAATGTTTCCTTCAGTTCTGCAATGCTTCCGTTTTTAACAAAAAAACCGTTACTCCCTAACTCATAAGACTTTTGGATTTGTTCATTCGATGCAACACCGGAAAAGAACACAAAAGGAATACTTTTGTAATTTAGGGCGGTATCCCCCAGCAACTTCCTTTTAAATTCAAATCCACTCATTGTGGGGAGATTTATATCACTAATAATTAAAAATGGGATAATTTGCTCATCTTTCAACAATATTAGCACATCTTGAGGATGTGTAAAAAACATCAGTTCATTTAAGTACGGCAACTCTTTCCATACCTCCTGAATAAATTCCTTATCATCTAAATCATCATCTATGATTAATATCGGCTGCGTGTTCATAATGTTCGGGCTGTCTTATCAAACCTCAAATACTGATGCAAAAACAGTTCCCCTATATTCTTTAAAACAGCAGTCGTAGGCTTAGCAGCAACTATTTTTTATCAGAGGCTTTCAACTATTATTTTTTTTGATGTTATTGTTATCAATGATTAGGTCGATTTCACAATACCTTTAAAATCCCTATTATTTTTAGATGAATAATCCGGAGATATCAATCTCCTTCAGATAAGGTGCTAATTGGTCTATACTACTGAAAGAACGACAAACTTGAAATTTATTTTCACTCCCAGCATGAGCCACTTCCACATAAAAAGAATATAGCTGATAAAGTAAGATACAATGATCCTCTTCTTGCCTATCCGCTACAAAATCACCTTCACTCCATACAAGTTCAGTTTGTTGGTTCTTTGGCAGTGATTTAAACTCGTATAATGTCATAGAATCCGGATTTGCAGAAAGATATATAATTTTAACACAGATGGCACTAAACCTAAAAATAATCTTTTACCTATATTGTGTATGGTCATTCCTTTTTATTCTGTCTATGGTGCTTACAATGGCAATTATAGGTATTGAATATAATGTGGATGGAAGGAAAAGTACTTTGATAACTTTGCAATGAATGAAACTTTTAATTTGTCTGTAACTTATAAAGGGAAGGAGGTCACATTTTCTGCTAAGCTATTAGTGTATAGATATAGTTACAAGATACAAGTTGATGTAAATAGTAATGAAGTATTATTTGAACCGGATGAAGAAAGAAATTACAGGGCAACTATAGATCCTGAAAAGGTCGAAGGTAAAAAAATTGATATGGAATTATTAACAGCTATTGCAGGAGCTATTGAAGCGATAGTCAGGTAATGTTTAGGGAAAGGACATTCAGTTATTACCTTTGGTAAACTCTGTAAAAAGAGAAAAATGCAAAAGCACTTGAGTACTTGAAGAAAGGTTATAAGGCTGTAGAAATATCAAAGTTGTTGGATATTAACATAAACACTATTACCAAGATTAAGAAATTAGGAATAGCTGCATGAGTTTTGATAAACGGCTGGTATAAAAATTGATGCAATAAATTTATCCTAAGAAAAACCCGTCTTCCAATATCATATCCCCCACGTGGAAAAACCTTCTATTTTTAGGAGGTTTTTTGTTTACTTCATTTACATATTAGGTATTTAAGGGTTTAAAATTGGTTGCAGAATAAAGATAAATAACCTCTACAGGTTTTTGAAACTACATTTTTTATTAAGCATTTTATAAAACTACCTGATTTTGCAGATGGTTTTCTAATGGGAGTCGGAATAGGTTTAGTTGGCCTTTCTCTGTGGTATAACAAGGTTAATTCTGCTTCGTATTAATAATCTCTTACCTGCATACCTTTTTCACTGTCCTCTACCATAGCTATGTGTTTTGCACAATCCATTGAAAGGATGTAATTAGTTCTTTTCTTTCCACCCCTACCATCAACCCTATTTAATAAGTTTATTAAATAGCTTCTACCATTGAAATCTCTTTTGCAGTATCCATTGTAAGTACATAATCCTTACTTGGTCTGCCTCCGGTACTTTTTAATAAGTTTATTAAAAAGTCTTGTCCTTCTCTAAAACCATACTTATCAATACGATCATTAATCCAGTTACCAAACTGTTGTTTACTTTTTAAATAGGAATGTAAACCTTTTGCTGATACTGCTGGTTCACCATTACTTTCAATAATTGCTGGAAATTGCTGTTGTGTTGTTTGCGTTTGTACAAACTTTTAAATCATTGTAGTAGAATCTATACAATTACTGGAGAACTTTTTAACATACTAAAAACCCTATTGCATTTCCAATTTATGTTCCATACCTTTCTTGAAGAATCAAAGTGTAGACATTAAAAATAATTTAGGGAGCAATTATGTGCTTGCCAGCTTGTACCCCCACAAGAGTAAAGTACTGCTCCCTATTCTTTTATCAATTGATTTTACATCCAGAACTCAATTATAACTAATTAATTTAATGAATTATTTATAATGTTAATATAAAAGGTATTACTTTTAAGTAAGTAAAATTTTTCTTTTTCATGAAGGCTGGATTTCTATCCGGCTTTCTTTTTTTATAGCAATTGCAACCATTTATAAAATGTTAACATCTTAAAGGGAGGAATAAAGTCTCCGTTTTTTAAAATCCTCCTAACAGAAGCCTTTACTTAACTGTGAAGGCTTTTTGATGTGACAGATAATGCAGCTTTCACCGTTAAACTTCAAGGTAGAAAACGGAACATCCATTTTGATAACCTCTGCTCTCCCACTTTTGCCTTTTGTAACCACAATTATTAAAAAATTTTAATAGTTATGGCAGGGATAAAAAATTACTTTTATCCCTCATCCAAATACTATTTGGTAATACCAGCCTTGTAAAGTAAAAAATATCCTGTGCTTTCTAAATTTAAACATATTTTGATTGTAGATGATGATCCTGAAGATATAGAAATGCTGAAAGAATCTCTTACAAAAACTTGTTCCGATTTGAATTTTATACTTGTAAATAATGGCTCTAACTTACTGGATATTTTGCAAACAACTACTCCACCCGATTTAATAATCCTTGATATTAACATGCCTGTCATGGATGGTAAGGAGTGTTTAAAAGTTATCAAAAGCAATCCACTAATGAAAGCAGTACCGATAATGATGTATTCCACTTCAACCAATAAAAAGGATATTGAAGCATGTTATTTATTAGAAGCTGATTATTATGTAATAAAACCACGCTGTATGGAAGAATTAAATCAACTTAGTAAACAAATATGTGCCGGAAAGATAACATCTTTTATAAAGTAGAAAGTTCATTAAAGGATGTAATCTTACTCAGCTAACTACTTTTGTTAAAAAACTCCTCTGCTGTTAATACTGGTTTATTGTTCCAGTCTGCATTATATAACCTGCTAAAGATATTTATAGTTTCATCTATTGAGTCAGGCTTAGTCAAATATAAGTTTACTCCAGCATCATAATAGTTTTTCACATTTTCGTTTATAGTTGCACCTGACAGCACTATCAACGGAATTTCATTAAGTTCTCTTGCAGAACGTATTGCAGAAACGCACTCATCAATAGTTTTGAAAGGCATATTTCCATCAATAATCACCAAATCAGGTGTTCCCATTAATTTGATAACTTCCAAAATTTCATCACAAGTACCAGCAGGCGTAATGGTTACAGGTAATTTAGATAAGAATACAGCCTCCATGTATAGCTCCATGTCATCCATATCGTCATCAGCTATAAGTATATTTTTATGCATGTTGGATTACTTAGATCAAATAAGATATTTCAAAGAACCAAAATATGAATTTAGTTTCAAGAAAAATAAAATGAACAAAAAAAGGAATGCTTACAACGGCACTTCCGGTAAAAAGTCTCTTGGTGAACAATCAAACACCTTAGCAAGCTCGTTAATATGATTTAAATTATACTTTGCCCTGTAATTAGGGTTTTCAATATCACCAATAAATCCAATTGATTTCTCCAGCAAGTATGCCAGTTCTTTTTGTGAATATCCCTTCTCTATCCTCTTCTTTTTTACTACATCAATCACATACTGCTCTATTGGAGAATGAAGTGATTTTGCCATTGTATTTGTGCTTCCACAAATAATCATCTCCGTATAATTTATTTCACACGTACACGTATGTGTATTATATTTGAGCGGGTCATAATTAATTAATTTATACATTCTCACACAACATGAAATCAAAATTTACCACTTTTTGTTTAACCGTTTTCCTCCTCACCTCTTGTTCCAGCAATCACTACCATGATGGTACATATCATGCTCATGTAATGATTTATGACGTAACTGTTAAGATTGATGGTAATGATGTAGAAACTAATAATTCAGTGACCGGAATAAAAAAAATAAAATGCAAGCAGTACAAGGATAGGATTGAATATGATGAAGGCAATGGTACTACTACAGTCTTAACAGCTTTGGCAGACGGATCTCTGAAAGTAAATGATTTGATAACATTTAAAAAAATTAATTAAACACAATAACATGTGATTTAATTAATTATTGGTGTGTTTACTTTTGACCTTTAACTTATTTTAAAGAGTATGGCAGTAACACAATCAGACATAGAACTATTTCTTAACCCATCTTCTTTATTAAATATTTTTACAAATTCCCTTACTAATCATGTTACAAAGAAAATATTCAGGATAAAGGGTATTTACGCTATAGGAAATGGTATTAATTATCGAGGATTTTATTATGATAATTTGAAGGAGGAAACTTCCGATACCTGTATCACTTTAGTAGTTCCTGCTATAATAAGAAGCCAATTAGCACCAGAACAAATTATTGAATGCACTGCATACCTGACAAAAAAGGTACAATTAAACGGAGGCAGAATAGATCTTCAGGTAAACGTAGTTGAATTACTTTCACAAAAGCAATCTTCCTTTACAGATGATCAATTAAAAGCATTTGAAATACTCCAGAAGAAAGCACCAGTATATTTATGACAGAGATCCAAGAGAACTAATCTTCCAGTTTAAAAAAAGAACACTAATACACTTTACAGTAGATGCTGATGAAGTGTATATGACTACTAAACTGGATAAGGAAAGTACAAGATACTTACCCTTTAATAAAGGCTTTAATAACGGTAAAAGTAATCCTCCTAACCCTTTCGGATATAAAACAGAATACTTATGGAAAGAAGTATTATCTAAAGATAGTTGGATGGATATTATTGGCAAGTTCATTCATGTTCAATCCGAAGAAATAGAAGATAAAACAACAGGTAAAAAGCATACTAAAGAATCTATCGTTTTTCCACGTTATCATCAGTTGGATGTTGTGAGAAAATTAGCTACAGATGCTAAAAAAAGAGGTGCAGGTAAAAACTATTTAATTCAACATAGTGCAGGTTCAGGTAAAAGTAATAGTATCTCTTGGTTGGCTTACAGGTTATCTTCCCTCCATAGTGATGAGGATAAAAGGGTGTTTAACTCTGTTATTGTCGTTACTGATAGAAAAGTACTGGATCAGCAGCTTCAGAACAATATTTATCAGTTTGAGCATAAAACTGGAGTTGTTCAAAAAATTGATAGGGATTCAGACCAATTGGCTAAAGCTATTGAATCAGGAACAAACATCATAATAACTACCCTTCAGAAATTTCCTTTTATTATTAATAAAGTAGGTGTATTACCGGATAGAAAATATGCAGTTATTGTAGATGAAGCTCACAGTTCACAAGGTGGAGAGGCTTCTAAGAAAATGAAAGAGATATTAGCTGTGAAAACGTTAGAAGAAGCAGAACAGGAAGAAGAAGCAGAGGATTACAATGGAGAAGATTATGTCAGGGAGAGCATGAATGCAAGGGGAAAGCAGACTAACCTTTCCTTTTTTGCATTTACCGCTACCCCAAAGGCTAAAACTTTAGAAGTATTCGGAGAAGTTGATACGGATGGAAAGCCAGTTCCTTTTCACCTTTATTCTATGAAACAGGCTATAGAAGAAGAGTTCATTTTAGATGTGCTGAGAAATTATACTACTTATAGCCTGTACTTCAAATTATCCAAACAAATTGAAGATGATCCTGAACTGAATAAAAAGAAAGCAGCTATAGCTATTGGAAGGTTTGTTTCCCTTCACCCTCATAATATTGCTCAAAAGACAGAAATTATAGTCGAACACTTCCGACAAGTAACCCTGAAAAAAATAGGGGGTAAAGCAAAAGCAATGGTGGTAACCTCATCAAGATTACATGCTTTACGCTATTATCTTGAATTTAAAAAGTACATCCAGCAAAAAGGTTATGGTTATATTAAGCCACTTGTAGCTTTTTCAGGGAAGGTAGTAGATACAGCTTATCCTGATGGTGTTACAGAAGTAGAGCTAAATGGTTTTAAAGAAAAAGAACTACCAGAAAAATTTGGTACAGAGGAATACCAATTATTATTAGTAGCAAATAAATACCAGACAGGATTTGATCAACCTCTTTTACATACCATGTATGTAGATAAAAAGCTATCAGGAGTACTGGCAGTACAAACCCTATCAAGGTTAAATCGGACAGCAGCAGGGAAAGAGGATACTTTTGTCCTCGATTTTTCAAATGACAGGGAGGTAATTTTAAGTTCCTTTCAACCGTATTATGAAAGTACTACCCTATCAGAAACTACTGATCCCAATCTCTTATATGATTTAAAACACAAGCTGGATGCAACCCAAGTTTATCAGTTTAGTGAAATAGATAATTTATGCAAGATATTTTTTGACAAAAATGCTACTGAAAAAGATCAGAAAGGATTATACTCATTAGTAGAACCTGCTGTTCAGAGGTATAACCAGTTAGAAGAAGAAAAACAGGAGGAATTTAAAAGGCAGTTAACACAGTGGATAAGGCTTTATTCCTTCCTATCTCAAATTATTCCCTTTCAAGATGTAGAACTGGAGAAGTTTTATGCTTACGGAAGATTGCTTCTTGACAAGCTACCAAAGAAAGACGTTACAGAGCGTTTAAAGCTCACTGATGAGGTATCCTTGAAATACTACCGTTTACAAAAAATAGCAGAAGGAAGCATTGTTTTAGAGGCAAATGGAGGTAATGAATTAAAAGGTGCTGCTGAAACTGGAATGAAAAGGGATAAAGAAGAAAAAGCAAGGCTTTCAGAAATCGTGGAGGTATTGAACGACAGGTTTGCTACAGATTTTACTGAAGGGGATCAATTGTTCTTTGATCAAATTGAAGCGGAGTTAGTAGCGGATGAAAAATTAATACAACAGGCACAAAACAATACAATAGATAACTTTAAATATGGTTTTGATGAACGATTTATAGAAAAGTTGATAGATAGGATGGATCAAAATCAGGATATTTTTAGCAAAATACTTAATGAGAAGGAGTTTGGAGACGTAGTAAAAGCCTATATGCGTAACAAAGTTTTTTCTTCTATACGTGCAGCTATTTAAATTTCACCAGCGTAAAAGAGAACCTAAACGCTCTCCTATACCAGCAAGAGTTCGTTATGGATATTAAAAAGCAAACTTTCTTGAAACAAATTTATGAATGAGTTACCTTTTATTGATGATCCAATTCATTTTCACCAAGAGCTAAAAAGAATTGCTGCTTTAAGAAAACATGGGAAAGTAAAGAAGGATAGAATATATAGATTGACTAAAGAAGAGAGAAAAATAATACATGCAAAAACAGGAGGTAAGTGCCATGTGTGTGGCAAGGATGTTTTGGTAGATAAATTTGAAGCAGATCATGTTAAATCCCATTCGAGTGGAGGAACAAGTTTAACAGACAACTTTTTACCCACCTGTAGAACTTGTAATAATTATAGATGGCATTACTTACCTGAAGAATTTCAGTGGATTCTAAAGTTAGGTATTTGGGCAAGAACACAGATTGCAAACGATACTGCATTAGGAAAACAAATGAGTAGCACCTTTATAGAACGCGAAAAAATAAGAGAAGCACGAAGAAGAAACCCAAGAAATAAAGGTTAGGAGTTACAGAGGAGCTTTGAGAAAATCAATTTTCTAAAGCGATATGATAACAATATTAAAAGGAGTTTCATGATTTAATTTATCCCTCCTTAATATATTTTTATTATAATTAATAATGGCGGAAGCTTTTAGCCAATCTTGCAGGATAAGCTGCTCCCCTGAAAAAGATACTCCTTTTTGTTTATAATAAATTGCCTTTTCATTTAGCTTACTTTGGGCATTTAAAATTAATATTGTGAAGTGGTAATGTCAATAGTTGATTATTATAAAACAATCTTGCGTTATAGCACTACATCTAAAAAAACCTAATCGTGATATGAATGAGAAATTCAAACATGAAAAACATGGATGATTTAAAAGATTGCCTTTTTAAGAAGAATGATAAAATTGACATAAATCATAAAATTGATAGTGCTGAAATTCGGGTTATAGGAGTAATTATTGCGGTAGTAGGTATTATTTTAACTATCAGTAACCTCTGATTTCTGACAAACGCCTCTAATATAAATTCTTATTTTCCTTTTTTATATGAAACAATTGCTTTTTTCGATTAACATTCGGTCTAACAAGTATGAAGAACATATTCCTGCATTAAAACATATTGCTTTTGAGATAGCACAATACAATGCAGGAACGTACGGCCTACACATGCCTGAAGGTTTTATTAAAAGCTTATCGGAGGATGCTGAATGTAGAATGCTAACTTTCTTACCACTAAGAGATGATAATTTTCGGATAGGACATAACAAATTAGAAGGATATGTAAACTATGGAACAATTACAATAACTGCAACGGATTATAAAATATATCTATGAAAATAACAATTGAACTTAACTGAAGCTGCAATAAAAGATATTATGAAATTACGTTAAAGAAACTGAAGATAAATTTAGACCAACTAAGGAAGTATATAAAGAAACAACGGAACAACTGTAAAATTTAAAGGCGAAACTCGTAGATCCTGTTAAAAAGTAATTGAAAGCTGGAAATGGACAGGAATTACAAAATCTTATCAGAAGCTGTTAAGTATCGACGAGCTAAATATTTAAAAGGAATGGAACAAATGAAAGCCAGAGCATTTGAACCCTTAGAATTGAATTATGAAAGGTATGATGAGGTTGAAACTTATGTAAAATCGAATTTGACTTCAGAGCAGAAGCAACGGTTGGAAAATTTATTTAAAGTAATTGAAGGCTTCGAAACCCCTCTCTCATTAGAAATACTCTCATCAACACATTCTATAATTAATGAAAAACCTGAACTAACTGAAATAGAAGTTTTTGAAAGAATCCAAGATTGGAATGAAAGGAAAAAGAATTTAATTAAACCTGAGCATATTTCCATCGCTGTAGACCATCTTCCAGAATATGGGAGTAAACTTCATTTTGGGTAAATAGCTTAAACTATGGAAAGAGTTAGAAATAGTAGATAAGCTGAAGTTTAAAGATTAGCAACTATTCCTGTTATTATCTCTCAAGGTATTACATGATGTTTTTATTAATGCATCATTAATCCGGAAATATCAATCTGCTCCAAATAGGGCTCTAACTGATCTGTACTACTAAAGGAGCGTTGTATTTTAAATCTATTTACGCTGGCTGAATAAGCAACTTCAACATAAAAAGCATATATCTATACAATAAGATACAATGATCTTCTTTCTGCCTATCAGCTACAAAATCACCTTCATTCCATATTAGTTCAGTTTGCTCATCTTCCGTTAGTGATTTAAATGCATATAAAGTCATACAAACCGGATTTACTGTAAAGGTTATAAATTTACCAACTATGATAATAACTCTAAAAATTATCTTTAACCTATCCTGTGGGTGGTTATTCATTATGGTTCTATCAACCGTGATTGCAATGGCAGTAGCAGGTATGAATATGGCAAAGCATCGAACACCACTGACTTCAATAACTTGTACACATATTTTGCATTTGGATTTGCAGCAATCCGGTTGGTGGGAAGTATGTTCGTTAAGGGTAAAGATGTGAACTGATGTAAAATTTTTAATTAATTTAAATTATGAATAAACTATCACAATATAAAATCATAACGGGAGAGAGTGTAATTGAAATTGAACAAAATGTAAATGAAAACATTAATAATGGATGGGAAGTGCAAGGTGGAGTTTCAGTCATGTTTCAGCAATCTACAAAATCCTATACTTTTTGTCAGGCTATGGTTAAGGCAAAAGCAATGATAGGTGCAAAAGAATTAGATTAGTTAGAGCCTTCTTTAAAAGTTGAAGGTTAACAAGTATCTAACGCAATAGCGACTATAAAGGATGTTTGACAACATCAAAAAGAAGTCCAATGTGTCGGAAATGTGTCGGAGCAAAAAATAAGAAGGAGCTACTTTTCTTGTAACTCCTTGTCTTTCAAGCTCCCCCTTCAGGACTTGAACCTGAGACCCTCTGATTAACAGTCAGATGCTCTAACCAACTGAGCTAAGGAGGAATTTTTTAATTCTTATGTCAGAATTGGGTTGCAAAAATAGGGGATAAAACATACCAGCAAAAATTATTTTTAATAAAAATTCTATCTCCTACACTTCTGCTTATTATTCCAATTAATTTCTAACAAAAGGATATAATTATCCCTGTTTTATCAAAAATACCCGTCATTTAAATATATTAAGCCAACTGCTCTCTTCAAAACCTATAAATATACCGGCCTCTCTTTCCTCTACAGCAAAAACCTTTAAATAATAACCCTCGCCGCTAATATTTCGTCCGGTTAAAAGATTGAACTTGTACCGATGTAGAGGACAAACTATGTTACCTGTTGCATCAATAAATCCATCTGCGAGTATACCACTTGCATGTGGACACTTATAGGCACAGGCAAATAATAATTCATCCCCAATTTTTGCAAGAGTTATTTTTTTGCCGCCTGCTTCTATAACTGCTAAGTTATTTTGCTGCCAGTTAATCTCATTTTTATTATCAGCGACTTTATACCATTTAATATTTTTATTGCCCATTACCAGAAAAAAAATCAGTTTTATATGGAAAGCGTATCTCGTATAATTCTCTAACTTTTCTCATAATCGTTTCACGCAATTCATCAATGTTTTTTCTTTGAGTTGCCGAAATAAAAACACAGTTACCTTGGGTAACGTTTTCCCATTTTTTCTTCAGGTCTCTTAAAATCTCCTGCTTCACATCGTCTTCAAGCCATTTATCAAAAGTATTTTGTTCGTATAAATCCATCTTATTGAAAATGGTGAGGATCGGCTTTTCGAAAGCTCCTAACTCCTGCAGGGTTTTATTTACGACTCCGATCTGCTCTTCGTACTGGGAATGAGAAATATCAACAACATGCAATAAAATATCAGCTTCTCTCACTTCGTCAAGCGTGCTCTTAAAACTTTCTACAAGATGATGAGGAAGCTTTCTAATGAAACCAACAGTATCACTCAACAAAAAAGGAGTATTTTCATACACTACCTTGCGGGTGGTAGTGTCAAGCGTTGCAAACAATTTATTTTCAGCAAAAACTTCGCTCTTGCTTAAAATGTTCATAATGGTGCTTTTGCCTACATTCGTATAGCCAACCAATGCAACACGAATAAATTCGCCACGGTCTTTTCTCTGCGTGAAAGCTTGCTTATCTATCTCGACAAGTCGTTTACGAAGCAAACTAATTTTGTCCTTAACAATACGACGGTCAGTTTCTATTTCCGTTTCACCGGGTCCTCTTGAGCCAATACCACCTCCTTGTCTTTCAAGGTGACTCCACATTCCCCGTAGGCGGGGTAAAATGTATTGGTATTGCGCCAACTCTACCTGCACTTTTGCTTGTGCCGTACGGGCGCGACTGGCAAAAATGTCAAGAATAAGATCGCTCCGATCAATTGTTTTTATCCCAAGTTCTTTTTGAATGTTGGAAATCTGCGATCCTGTTAGTTCGTCATCAAATATGGCAAGCTGTATCTCTTTTTCCCATACGTAATCTTTTATTTCACCCAGCTTACCTTTTCCAATAAAGGTCTTACTGTCAGGATGAGAAAGTTTTTGGTAAAACGTTTTAACGGCAATAGCACCGGCGGTCTCTGCTAAAAAAGCGAGCTCATCAAGGTATTCTTTTACCTGTGCTTCATTTTGTTCTTTAGTTACTAAACCAACAAGAATGGCTTTTTCCTCCTCGGCTATTTTATTTTTTTTATCGATCAATTGCTACTTTTTTTAAAGATAATATTAAAAAAGAAAAGCCACCGGCTTGTAACCGGTGGCCAGCCAAAAAATATATTTCAAATTATAAGCCACTAATATAAATTCCGATTGAGTACGGTCTAATTGCATCAGGACCGGCCCCGGTTTTCAACAGCGAAGTGACCTGGTAAGCGCCATAGATGCCGAAAATACCATAACCAATCCTTGCAGTGGCAGCTAACCTTGTAGAGTTAAAAAATTTCTTACTGCTTTCCTTTTCAATATAATTATTTATTGTACCACCACTTTTGTTTTCAAGTGTTTTTCCTTTTGTATATGCCTTTAACAACGTACCTACTTTAACTCCTAAAGCTATTTTTACTGCTTTATTTGCATTTTCCGGGTTAGAAGAATATCTTAGTTCTACAGGAGCTTCAAGAAAAATAGTGGTGAGTTTAAATTTTTTGAAATGATTGAGTGAGTCAACATTAGTAAATGGAAGTGTTGAAGAAGCTGACTTAACATCAACATAAGTTTTATCAAAAAAGATATTACTGCTTCCAATACCCAGGCCTAAACCTACGCTAAACTTTGGATTGGTTTTAAATGGTTTATCAAGCATTACATAAGCATTGAAAAAACGTGAAAAACCTTTTGGGCTTATACTATCATTTGTACCTGACCAGTTATCAAAACCATATTGAAACATAAAATGATCATTGGAGCGGTTGCTCAGATCAATTTTCTTTGGGTTCTTTTTTTCAGTTGCAGGCTGTGATGATATGATCGTACTATCGGTTGTTGGGTTTGCAGGAATGGTTTGTGAATTAACGGCCAGCAGGCTGAAAATACAAACCATAGTAAAGAAAAATTTCTTCATAAAGTGTTTTCTAAAAAAATAAAGTTTTGATGCAGAAGTATTAGCTTTCTGCAGGCAGTTGTTAAGAAAGTGGCAAAAATAACTGAATTGAGTTCATGTAATTGGTTAAAATAAAGTCAAAAGAAAAGGAAGTGGATATTTGTAAAAGGGTTTTTTATATTATTTGTAATAATGCCAACAATAAAAGGAGGGTAGGGAAATTTTAGAAACGTTTTACCTTACGGAAAAAATAATAAAACATCATTAAATAAAATGTTTTATTATTAAAATTAATATTCTTAGAGCTGTAAAATTATAAGGTAAATTTTTCGTTATTAATGAATTAAATCATTTAGATACTTTAATTTAAATATTGATGATTACTGTTGAACCAAATGAAAAGTCTACCTCTGTGATAAATAATCTTCCGCATATTATTGCCAGTGAAAATGTTTCGATTGATATTAGTATGTTGTACGAGATCTCAGGTAATGATGAAAGCTTTATCATTACAATGTTGCAAACATTTCTAAGAACAATGCCGGGAACAATAAAAAAAATGGAAGAAGCTCTGGATAACCAGGATTGGGAAAATGTGTACAGATCTGCACATTTTGCAAAGTCTTCACTTTCGATTATTAAAATAGGTGAAATGTTTGATACGGTAGTGCAAGCAGAACTAATTGCAAAAAACGAAACAGATTTGGATCTGTTACCTGGGCTGATAAAAGAAATAAAAGAAAAATATTTCTTTGCAGAAGTAATTCTTAATGAAAGAATTCTGTCGAAATAATACTTTTGGCAAGGTTGTAAAGAAAGGTTTTATTGTTTGTAAATTAGCAGGAGATTACAGAGACAACTCTGCAATAATCAGATAAATATGAAAATTTTAGTTGCTGAAGATGAACCGCTTATGTTAATGGCTATCGAAGCCAAGCTGCGCAATGAAGGGTTTGAAGTAGTGGGGGTTTCCGACGGTCGGGAAGCACTTAAGGCTTTGGAAAGCTTTGTACCTGATATTATCATTACCGACATTTTAATGCCTTATACATCGGGTCTTGAATTTATTAGTATAGTGAAATCAAATGAATACAAAAAAGTTCCTATCATCGTTCTATCGGGCCTTGGCCAGGAAAATACGGTGATGGAAGCGTTTCAGTTAGGAGCTGATGACTTTTTAACAAAGCCATTTAACCC
The DNA here is from genome assembly GCF_000374045.1 of Segetibacter koreensis DSM 18137. Taxonomy (GTDB): domain Bacteria; phylum Bacteroidota; class Bacteroidia; order Chitinophagales; family Chitinophagaceae; genus Segetibacter; species Segetibacter koreensis. The sequence continues at coordinate 51,302 of NZ_KB893320.1, forward strand.
GACAGAATTAGCGGTAAGGGTTAAGCGATTACTAAAAATGCCCAACGGTTCTGCTAAACGCAGTTAGACGAGAAATAGTTGATACATAAAGTAAATAGCACAAAAAAAGCGAACGCCTTAATTTTTTTAAGGCGTTCGCTTTTTTTAATTATAGTAGTATTTAATCACTATTCTGCTTCAGCTACCACTTCTTTTACTTCCGGAATCATCCGTTTCATCATTCCTTCAATTCCTGCTTTAAGCGTAATCATGCTTGACGGACATCCGCTGCAGCTACCTTGAAGCATCAGGTTTACTACACCATCATCATAGCTTCTGAACTGTATGGCACCACCGTCCATTTCCACTGCAGGCTTAACGTAGTTCTCTAAAAGTTCTTTTATCCGTTTTACAACATCATCATCGTCTGCACTTATAAAGTTTGTTGCGTCAGATTTTGTTACAACAATATCCTCTTCATTAACTACCGGGCCGCCATTTTCAAGATAGTCCTTTAAAAATTGTTTTATAGTAGGTATTACATCCTGCCAATCATCTGTATCGACAGTTTTAGTAAGTGTTACAAAATTGCTGGCGATAAATACACTCTTAATAAAAGGAAAACTAAAAAGTTCCTTCGCCAATGGAGAGGGCCCTGCAGTATTTTCATCAGGAAAATCAATACTCTTTCCGGGATACAAGAGTTTATTGGCAACAAATTTCATTGTTTCCGGATTCGGTGTCATCTCTGTATATATACTGATAACGGGATTGCCTGTTTTTATCATAATCTTAAATTTAAAAGCCTAACAAAGGTAAGAAACACAGATTTAAAATAATAATAATTATCGCCTGCCGGTCGGCTCAATACCCATTTTGCGCAAATCATAAGTCACTGTTAATAACGTTTTACAGTAGAAAAAGAGGTCTGAATCAAATGAGACCCGAAAGAAATAAGATAACGTTTCTACAACTTTTTATAATCTTACTGCGACCGCCCATTTGTAGTTTTCAACAGTTTTCAATTGTTTTTAAACTTTTCCCTATTTTGCTCAGCATGACCAACGATTTGCTTTACCAGGTTGCACTTACTCTTGTTCCTAACATTGGCCCTGTACAAGCTAAAATACTTACTGAGCAATTTGGGAATGCAGAAAATATATTTAAAGCATCAAAAAAAGAGCTTGGAAATATAGAAGGTATCGGAGAAGTACGAGCTAAAAGTATAAAACTGTTCGATAATTTTTTAAGCGCTGAAAAAGAAATTGAGTTTGTTGAAAAACATAGAATTCAACCGCTTTTTCTTACTAATGAAAACTATCCGAAGCGCTTGCTCAATTGCTATGACTCTCCAACTCTATTGTACTATCGTGGAAATGCAGATGTAAATGTTTCGAAAGTAATAAACATAATCGGTACAAGAAATAATACCGATTATGGACGGCAGGTAACAGAACAATTAATTAATGAGTTACAAAATCTGCAGGTTTTAATCGTGAGTGGACTTGCTTATGGTATTGATGCGATCGCCCACAAAGCTGCTGTTCAAAACAATCTTCCAACCATTGGCGTACTTGCTCATGGCCTCGACACTATTTATCCCTCTGCGCACGCTACTCTTGCAAAACAAATGTTGTACAACGGAGGGTTGCTTACAGAATTTAGAAAAGAAACACTTCCCGACAGGCATAATTTTCCAAGACGTAACCGGATAGTGGCAGGAATGGCGGATGCAACAATAGTGATTGAAACAGCCGTAAAGGGTGGGAGCATGATAACCGCGGAACTTGCAAATGGTTATAACCGCGATGTATTTGCCTTTCCCGGGAAAGTGACTGACAGCAAGAGTGCCGGCTGTAATCATCTTATTAAAAATAACAAAGCCATTTTACTTACCGACGCCACACACCTAGTAGAAATACTTGGCTGGACGACAAAAAAATCAAAACCTAAAAAACAAAAAGAATTGTTTATTTCCCTCAGCAATGATGAGCAGGCACTAGTAGATGTTTTGAAACAGAAAGAAGCCGTGCATATAGACGAAATTTTTTTGAAAAGTGGTTTAACAAGCAGTACAGTGGCAGCCGCAATGCTTAATCTAGAATTTCAAAACGTAGTTGCCTCTTTGCCCGGAAAGATGTACAAATTGTTATAGTGAGAGAGCTATTATATGGAATAACGGTTGAATTAAATAAGTTTTTTATTTGGCAGGATCTGTGGTTGCCAAAGCAGACGCACTGGATATAGAGACTTACTTACTGGCTAGCGATTGTGCAGAAATTAAATGAGAGAAAAGCCTGCAAGAGTTATTGCTGCCGGCTCTTCTCTTGTTGATACAATTTGCATTTTACCGTTTATCTAATGTCGTAGAGCTTTGATCTTTTTCAATGTCAGTTTTTTTATCAGAAGCACCAGGTAGGACTGGCGAGCCGTTGGCACCTACTTCTATAAAAGCATTATCAGTATTTTTTTCAGGAGCTTCCTGTTCAATAAATTCCCTATCGTTATTCATACATTTATAAGTTTTTTACTAAAATTTTATTTCTGTAACATAGCCTTTATGACCATGGTCGTCTCTCTGTAGTCAGTTTAACTTATTACTATATATTCTTTATAACACCCTTGGTATGTTTCGTAAGAGACAGACTTTTTAATCCTTATGTCCTTTCTTTTCAGCTTCTCTTACATTTTTTTTAATCGGGTCAAACGTTGTATCCTCATCTTTTTCATCTCCTGCGGCATTCCCGGTTTTTTTTCCTCCGGTTGTTGTTAAGTCTCCTTTTGCCTTATCGTCATCACTGTCACTTCCCATGCCGCCTTCAGAAGCACTGGATCCACCAGTATTTGTAACCCTGATTTCACCCGTGCCAGTTACCTCGAGTCTATCCGTTTCTATCTCAAAATCTTCAATAACGGTTAACATATCAACCTCCTGTTTTTAATGTTTATAATAAAAGAATACTAATTGTAGAGATTGAAATTATCATGCCATTTTAAATAACCTGGCGGTAGGAAAAAATTAGCTAATGCAGTCCCTATTCTTCATCTTGAAGTGGAAATGCCTTCGCAAGTGATAAGAGGAAACAGTTTGTATTAATTATTTTAGGAAAGAAAGAAATTATCAACCTTTTTCTAAAGTATTAATAAAAGGAATAGTAAGAAAAAAATTAATTATTCGTTAGGAGTAAACAGAGAGTAAAAGCCGTTAATAAAACAAGTGGCACGTCAGCTTCGGCGCAATTGTAAGTACCACTTGTTTTCATCTGGTTCGCAAGAAGCGTTCCCTGGTCTTAACGGTTCATCTTGATTTAAAAACCTACTGCATTCCTTCGGGTAGAAGTGGATAAGGGCAAAACATAGTCAGAATAAGATTTAATCTTTACTGACTATGTTCGATTTATCTATTGATATTGAATACAAGGGCCCTGATCTTACTATATTGGATTTTCCATCTTAAATTAAAAATTCGGCTCGCAAAAGGACATTGTACTAATTCCTTCCATCTTTTTTATCCTTACTATGGCCTATTATATAACCACCTGCACCACCTATGATACCACCTATAATAGCTCCTTTACCTTTTTTCTTACTAAAGATTGCTCCTGCAGCTGCACCTGTTCCGGCGCCAATTACAGCTCCTTTAGCAGCTTTACTCCAGCCTTTCTTCTTGGTCTCTGTCGTTGTAGTGGTCGTGGTTCCTGTATCGCTTGTGCCAGTTCCGGATGTTCCATGGGTACCATTAGAAACTGTACTGTTTCCTGAGCCAGATGTACTTGTATCTGTAGCAGGTCCGGATGTGCCTGTTCTATGGGTATGAGTGCGGGTATGATGAACAGTAGATTTTTCTTTAGTTACAGTTGTAGCTGGTTTTGCTGAAGCACTTTCTTCCTCTTTAGGTTGCACCTTTACATACTTGCTACCATCGTTTGAGACAATTGTGTCATTAACTCCGTTAACCTGTACCTCAGTAGCTTTATCTGTAAAAGCGTTATGAGTTGTAGTTGCTGTGTCTGTAGTGGTTACAGATGTAGCTGTATCAGTTCCTGTTTTAGGATTGCTGTTGCAAGCTGCAAAAACTGCAGTTATTGCAAAAATGGATAATATTCTTTTCATAATTTTCTTTTTAACGGTGATTTTATTTCTGCCTTTTACATGAAAGTATAGGCAGTTGTAAGTTGTTTTATACTAAACGAATAATGATAGTGTTTATGCGAATTTGTTGGTTTTGCTGGTAGATACCATTCAGTTTACACCTATTGCATTTCACTATAAAATTGTCACAAACACCTCTTTAGAGAAAACTATGCCACAATGCGAATTATAGTAAAAAGTATTTTGTTAATAATGGGTAAAAAGCTTATGAGAAATTATCCGGCGTCAACGTATTCTTGTGGTTGTTTGTACAAATTATCCTAAACTTGTTTCTTGCCTGTCAGCCTGAACGTGTTGCGCCTTGTAAAATACCTTACAATATCCCTAATTTGCGCTCATCTTCTGCCCATTCGTGAATTAAATTACCTGTCACGCCGTTTTCTGTCGTTTGAAAAGGTGTTGTTGATGACGTACAAGCATGAATTTGATTATAATAGTGGTGTGATGATGATGGAATTTTAGCAAAGCACCTCAGCTCTGTAATGGTATCTTTTTTTAAGGCAAGAGTATCAGTATTCCGTTCGTAGTTAGAATTACACGAACCAACAAACATAGAAGCGACAAGAATAACAAAGCTCATAGTAGTTTTTAAAGAGCGCGAAGTTAAGGATATCGCATCTTTTATATATCACCGGCAATGTTTCCAGTATCTCTTGCCATGCTGAACTTGTTTCACACGTCATCCTGCACTTGTTTCAGGACAACCCTATTTTACCGTGTAGTTAATAATGACAACAAGACTGTCTGTGCCCGTTTGTTGCAGACCATGCGAACTGCCCGGACGGGTAAGAATACCATCACCGGCTTTAACAGCAAAGCTATCACTATTCATTTTCATGATGCCTGTGCCTGAAAGAATGTAATAAATCTCATCTCCTTTTTGTAAGTGATAACCAATGGCTGAACCGGGTTTTAAAACGCGTTTACGAAAAGCGAGTTTAAGGCCAGGCGCTTTAGAAAAGAAAGAATAAGCGGTAGACATGCCAACTCCGTCATGCGGAGCAGGTTCCTCTTTTGCTAAATCTTTTTCATGCTCCAGTATATACTCATGTTGGTACCGCCTGCCTAGAACAAACGAAATCGCCGAAATCAAAATAACCAGTAAAAAACTTATTGTAAACAGCGCAACCTTTTTCATTATAAGATAATATTAGAGAAGATTGAGATAAAGTTATTTGATTATTTCATTTATTTACATTGTCTTTTTTATTGCCAATAATGGCATTACTAAATGATGCCTTCCAAGCGATCATTATTTTCAAAACGGCTAATATCGTTTTAGAGCATTTGGAACTTTATACTATTTCTAAAGTTAAAAGGTAACACAATTGTTGTATTATAAGCGGATAACATGTCAATAAGGGCTTGGACAAGAGATGAATTAATACTTGCTTTGAATCTTTATTTAAAATTACCATTTGGAAAACTTCATTCAAGAACGCCTGAAATTATACATCTTGCTCGCATTATTGAAAGAACGCCAGGTTCAGTTGCAATGCGATTAAATAATTTTGCTAGTGTTGATCCTTATCATATAGGAAGAGGTGTTAAAGGTTTATCAGGTGGAAAGAAGCAAGTAGACCCAATTTGGAATGAATTTATAAATAGCAAAGACGAATTACTTTTTGAAAGTGAAAGGATATTAGCTGAAAAAGAACAGCAAACAATAGAAAGTAAATATGAAGACATTCTTACAGGAACTGAAAATTTAAAGGGAGAAACAAAAATTAGAGAAGTAAAAACAAGGGTTAATCAAAATGTTTTTAGACAAATTGTAATAGCAAACTATTCTGGAAGATGTGCTGTTACCGGAATTGATATTCCTGATTTACTCGTCGCTAGTCATATAATTCCCTGGTCGAAAAACGAAGAACAAAGATTGAATCCTGAAAACGGTATTTGCCTTTCTGCTTTGTATGACAAGGCATACGATAAAGGTTATATTGGAATTAATGAAAATTTTGAAATGCTTCTTTCAACTTCTCTACATACAAAGCAAAAGGAAATTTTCTATCATCAATATTTCAAACCCTTGATTGGAAAAAAAATAATACTGCCCACGAAATATTATCCTAATAAAAATTTTTTGCAATTTCACCTTGATGTAATTTTCAAGGGATAATAGATTTAGATAAATAAATATTTACCATGCGACCTGACAATCTTCTCGGCAATATCCTTTGGCTAATCTTTGGTGGCTTCGAAGCTGCGTTAGGTTATTTTATAGGTGGCTTCATGCTTTGCTTAACAGTTGTTGGCATTCATTTTGGGTTGCAATGTTTTAAAATAGTGTATTCGTTTTGGGGCTCTGTGGGTTGCAGCCAGTAAGTACCGATAGTCTTTCGGAAACAATCAATCTTTTAAAACCGCTATCAACTAATTTTAGTACCTTATAGAAATTTTAAAACTTTATAGTAATGAACGAAGAACAAATCATACCCGGAAAAGCTGAAGAAGCAGCGCAAGATACAAGCAGGGTATTCCTAAATGATAGCAGTTTGCAGTCGGGAAAAGAGTTTGAAAGCGATAAGGTTAATGATGACTACTATGCAGTAGATAATCCTAAAAAGGAACTGTTAACAAATATTGGTGATGGTGAAATGCGGGATGAAGGAACTGTTGGAGAAGGTAATATTACTGAAGAAAATATATTTTCATCAGAAGGAATGGCAGACCAGCAGGATACATCATTGCAGGAGTCCGGGAATTAAAAACGAAAATATCTTGCAAAAAAAGCACCACTAAGTGGTGCTTTTTTTGTTTATGCGGACTGGTTAAATCACAACATGGCTGCAAATACTTCCGTTTATAAATCGCGCTCCGGCTATGGAAATATCATAAAAAAAGAGCTTACCTACGACAAGCAAAATGGGCACATACACTCGAAATGACAACGAACTAAAACGCTTCGTATATTTAGCTATTTTAGATTTATTTTTTACCTCTATGCGTCCCGATAATCTTCTCGGCAATCTCATTTGGCTCATCTTTGGTGGCTTTATAGCTGCGTTAGGTTATTTTATAGGTGGCTTCGTGCTTTGCCTAACAGTTGTTGGTATTCCTTTTGGCTTGCAATGTTTTAAAATAGGAGTCTTTGTTTTAAGACCTTTTGGACTACAGGCTGTTAGTACCGGAAGTTCTTCTGGTTGTCTTTCATTACTACTTAATGTTATCTGGATTGTTTGCGGTGGCTTCGCTGCAGCAGTTGCACATCTTACTTTTGGCGCTTTGTTGTGCCTCACAATTATAGGTATCCCTTTTGGTTTACAGCATTTTAAACTGATAGAAGTTTCTTTAATGCCATTTGGGAAAAGAATAGTTGCGAAGTAAGAATTGGGAGATTTATATAGAAGAAAACTCTCAGGGGATATTTTAAAATAAGCTGGAAATGGAGTTATCACCGATAGTTGTGATGATAGTACGAGAACCAGGATTAATGTAATTATTCGGGTTGGCGAAATTCTATGTTGCTGTCTTCTCCTTTTTGTATCATGGCTTGCAGGCGCAGCTCTTCTATATCCAGTTCCCGCTCTGCTTTTGAAATAGTTTCATCATTGTAAGTTCCTTCTTTGTGAAACTTTATGAGTAGTTCACGCCGGTATTTTATTAACTCAAGCCTTGCAGAAAGCAGTTGACTTATAAAGGTTACATGCTCAGAATTCTGTTGGGTTTCTGGCTTCTCCTCTGATAATTCTTTAGAAAGTAAATTAAAATTAGCTTCATAGGGCTTCCTGATTTGTGCCAATACCTTTTCATCGAGCTTAAAAGGAAATTCTTTGTCTATAAACCGAAGAACATCTTCTGTCATTGTTAGCTGCAGGTCTTTTTCTTCGTGTTTTTGCAAATCATCCTGGGGTTTAATTTTTAGTAGCTTTATTAGCAAGGGCAGGGTTAGTCCCTGTACTACTAAGGTGACAAGTATTACAATAAAAGCCAGAAGCAGTATCGTATGTCTTTTTGGAAAAAGCTCGTTATTACCTATCGTTAAGGGTAAGGCAAGTGCGGTGGCTAAGCTCACTACACCTCTTGTTCCGGTCCATGCTACTATCAACACATTTTTCCACGAAGTGTCATCGCTTTTGGTTTCAGATGGGCTGCTGCTCCTTCGCTTAAAAATAGTTTGATGGTAGGCACCTGCAAATACCCATAATATGCGAATGATAATTGTAACTAAACTTATAATAAGACCATAACCTACAATTTCAAATACAGTTCCGGTTTTAAGGTTTTGAACTATGGCCGGCATCTGCAGGCCGATAAGAATAAATACCATTCCGTTTAATAGAAAAATTACAGTGTCCCAGATGGTTTTTGTTTGCAGCCTTGTTTCTGACGAAAATACCTCGCGAGAACGCCATGATATAAATAATCCGGCAGTAACTACAGACAGAACTCCCGATGTATGAAATTCCTCTGCCAGCAAGTAAGCCATAAATGGCGTTAACAGGCTTAAGCTGTTTTCTACAACGGTATTATCTTTAATTTTCTTATGCGCAAAAACCATTATAAAACCAATAAATAATCCTGCTAATATGCCACCGGTCGACACGATTAAAAATTGTACGCCCGCTTTCCAAAACACAAATGTTCCGCTTATAGCTGCTGCCACTGCATACCTGTAAGCAATAAGCGCAGAAGCATCATTTACCAGGCTTTCCCCTTCGATAATGGTAATTACCCTGCGGTTTAGTCCAAGCCCCCTGGTAATGCTTGTAGCCGCTACTGCATCTGGCGGAGAAATAATAGCGCCTAATACAAAAGCCAAAGGCCAGCTAAAGCCGGGAATAAGATAGTGTGCGGCAACGGCTACGGTAAGGGTGGTAAAGAAAACAAGCGTAATGGCAAGGGTAGATATGGGTCGTATATTGTTTTTGAAGTCGTGCCAGGAAGTTTTAGAAGCGGCATCGTACAGCAGGGGCGGTAAAAAAACAAGGAAAACAATTTCCGGGTTCAGTTCCAGGTCGGGCAATACTGGCACAAAGCCAATAATTAGTCCAACTACTACCAGCAGGATGGGATAAGGTAATTTTATCCTATCAGCAAATGCTGACAGAACGATAAGAATGGTGAGTATAAAAATGACGATTTGGAAATTTTCCATGTGTAAATATAGGAAGGGAGAATATTTTATTACTATTCACGCAAAGTAGTGTAAAGGCGACCACATTAATACTTTACCTGTTTTCTGTTTTTCTTTTTAGCGTCGAACAAAAGAAAAAAAATCACCTTCTATTTTTCATATAGTCGTTGTGTAATTGTAATGCTACAGAAGGAGAGTTAAACCGGCACTCGCCCAATTGCTTTACCCATTTTATGCCTGCAATAGCATTGGTTAAAAACACTTCAGATGCGTTCAATACATCTTGCGCAGAAATGGTTGTTTCCATTATAGCTATATCGTCTTTTTTGCAGCATTCAATCAGGTAGGCTCGTGCTACACCATTTATACAACCTTCAGCAACTGCCGGGGTTTTTATGATGTTGTTTTCGACAATGAAAATATTCGCAACGGTAGAGTCGCAGATGTCGTCGTATGCGTTTAAAAGAAGACAATCGTTTAGCTTGTTCTTTTTGGCCCATAACGCAGCCATCGCATAGCCTAAGTAATTGTTGCTTTTTACCATCGAAAAAGAATCGGAGGTTTTTCTCGCTTCGGTATAAATATCTATATTAAGGCCGTTTGTATTTAACTCTTTACTTGTCTTCTCTAATGGCCAGCTTTGAATAACAAAATTGGGGTGAAGATTTTCAGGATCGTATAAACCCCCGTTACCGCGGTACACCATCAATCGTACACGTGCAAAAGATGAATGTTTGTTTTTAATCACCAGGTTTTGCACCTGGGAAGTTATATATTCAGGAGTAAAAAGCGCAGGTACGTCGAATGAGAGCAGTTGCAGTGAGGAAAAAAAACGTGTAATGTGGAAAGCCGCAAGCAGTATGTTTCCATCAACTACTTTCATGGTTTCAAAAAAGCCATCTCCGTAGCGGAATGACCTGTTATCAGGTGAAATATGAAAGACGTCTTTCTCCACAATTTTGCCGTTCCAGTTTATATATTCGGTCATAGCATGATGTTTTATGTAATCCCGCCTATTATTGTTCTTTTCGGTGAAACAAAGGAAACAAAAATCTGAGACTGTATAAAAAAAGCTTAAAACTGTATGCAGTCTGCAATAAAATCAGGTACAGCTTTTAAATAAATTGAGACCATAGCGCGGAGCATTTTTTTACGTGTTTTTTTCTAATTTGCCAGAAAGTATTTGTGTAATAGCTGCAGCTTTTACAATGCATTCTTCGTATTCGCTTTCCGGGTCGCTTTCAAAAGTAATAGCTCCACCCACCTGGTAACTTACATACTTTTTTTCGTCGTTGTACATTATGCTGCGGATAACGACATTAAAATCGAAATCTTTAGCGGGAGTGATGTAGCCTACAGTACCTGAGTAAATGCCTCTTTTTGTTTGCTCATATTCTTCTATCAGTTGCATTACTCTCTTCTTTGGCGCCCCGGTCATGCTTCCCATTGGGAAAGTGCTTTTAATAATATCTCCAAATCCTGCATCGGCCCGCAATTTTCCTTTTACTGTAGATATCAGCTGGTGCACTCCGGGAAAAGTATACACTGCGCACAATTCTTCCACATGTACAGAGCCTTTTTCACATATCCTGCTGAGGTCGTTCCTCACCAGGTCAACTACAATTATATTTTCTTTCCGGTCTTTTTTACTGTTAAGTAATGCTTGTTTAATTTGTCGGTCTTCTTCGTCATTTACGCCTCTTTTTGCGGTCCCTTTTATAGGTTGTGAAAGTATGTTTTCACCTTCTTTTTTAATGTATCGTTCGGGACTTGCACACAGTAAGTATTTATTATTTAGCCTGTAAAAAGAGCAAAAAGGATTCGGCGAAACCCGGGTGAGAAGGCGATATAAAACCACAGGAGAAATATGAGCGTTTTCTGCATAAAATTCCTGGGCATAATTGATTTCGTAGCATTCTCCTCTTAAAATGGGGTGTTTCAGGTGTTGAATGTTCTGAATGTATTCTTCTTTACTTATACGCGGTGCTACATTTACTGGTTGAAGGTGCTCTTCGCGTATTTGTTGCTGGTTGATCTCATTAAAAATAACATCTGCATTAGAAGCCATCAGGCCAATAGTAAGTGTGCTTTGCTTAATGATTAAAACAATTTCTGGTACAAATAAAAAAACATCAGGGAAGTTAATGTTATCGATATTATTTGAATAAAGATTTTCAATATGATTTTTTATGTCATAATTCAAGTGACCAAAAATCCAATCATTGGTATTATTTACAAAAGAGGATAGTGAAGAAAAAAGATCTTCTTTTAAATCAAATCTTTTAATGCATCCTGCTGCTGCAAGACACTCGTATGCTGAATAATGTGAATCGTATTGATGATTGTCTAAAAAGCAAGCAATCTTATACTTTGCCGCCCACTGCAGTAGTTTTTGTTTAAAGAGATGAATATCTTTTATTAAAAAAGTATGATATTTTCGTTCCAATGTTTTTATAGAAGCTTGAATGCAAGCTATATTATATCCATATTTTCAAAAGTAATTCAGCGAACGCTTTTTTATAGTGCACGTATTGTTACGCCTTTCAAATTTAACCTGGTTGCTACGCATTGCTTCTTTTATAATCAATACAAGGATGATTGGAATTTGCGGTGCTTTTAAACCATAGTATACAATTATTTATCGAAGTTTTAAACCGCTTTTTTATTTCGGTGCATTGATGCCCAAATCCCAATCATCTGTTCTAAAAGGTGCTACTGGTAACCCGCTTTTTGCAAATAAATTTCCAATTGCAGCATTGCTAAATCCAAAACGAACGGCAACAGGTTGTTTTACTTTATCAGTCCATACTACCAGTTTGTTGCCATTTATTTTTCCTTCAGCAGGATAGAATACCTTATCATTTCCGGCAACATACAATTGTGATATCGTATTTCCTTTTACCATTAATCCATCTTCTGCATTGTTAAAAGTAATGATTGCTTTGCCACCTTCCACGCTCATACTTTTGTAGAGGGGGCTTGCATAGGGCTTGCATGCTTTATTATATGTTTTAGCTAAAGCTAATGCAGCCAGCCTTTCACCTACAGCACGTTTAAGTGGCGGATGTATATCAGTGGTATCTGGTACAAGGTCTGTAGTTACTACCAGGCCCGTATTTTCCAAATCCAGCACTTTAACCTGCTGCTCCTGTATCGCACTGCCAGAATATCTCGTACCGTAAGTGAAAGGAGCTATTTGTACCAGATAAAAAGGAAAATTTTTGTTCCAGGCATTTCTCCATGATTTTATCATTGAAGTAAGCAACTTTGCATAGGTACTAGGTGCCGCAGTATTGCTTTCGCCCTGGTACCAAAGCGCACCCGCTATTTTGTAATTCGTTATTGGCGCTATCATCGCGTTGTAGGCATAGCCCGGCCAATAAGGCCAACCGTTTGATGGGGTTTGCTTGTGTGCAGCCTCTTTCAATTCCTCATCTGTATTTACAACCGGTGCAGGTGTCCACGTTTCGGCTGGAGTGCCACCCCAGGCAGCTTGTATTAAACCTATAGGTACATTCATTTCACTATTCAGCTTCTTACCAAAAAAATAGCCCGCCTGGCTAAAAAACTTCAAGCTATTGGAATCTGCTATTGTCCACTCTCCCTTACAGTCGTCCTGTGGATACATAGCGGTGTAGCGTGGTTCACGGAACAAATGAATATTGTTGTTGGGCGCATTTTTTAATTCTGGTTGTATATCTGTTGAGTCTTTGTACGAGGAGTTATATTCCATATTAGACTGGCCTGAGCAAACCCATACTTCGCCAACAAATACATTGTTTAGAACAGCTTCATCATTACCTGCCTTAATTGTAACGGTATATGGCCCACCCGCAGCAGGAGTTTGTACCATCATTTTCCATTTTGCGTCGCGCGTTGCAGAGACAGAATCGGTTTTATTATTCCACGAAGTAGTGATTTTTATTTTTTCTGAAGGGTTGCTCCATCCCCACAGCGCAACAGAAGATTTTTGCTGCAATACCATATTATTGCCAATAACCGATGGTAAGCGAAATTGGGCAAAAGTTAAACTAACATAAATCAGCAAAGCAAAAGACAGAAGAGTTTTTTTCATATATAGTTTTGTAAAAAGTATTTTGAATAAAGTTAGGGGAAGCAATTATTATGGGCGAACAAAAATATTCCTGTTTGTAATGGATTGACAGAAATCTGTAATTGGAAATAATAAGGAGGCGAATATTTCAGACTTTTTGATTAAAGAGCGCAGGAAAACTCACTTTTTATAAATGCTTCAATAAAAAGGTTGTAAATAAGGAGATCCGTGGTAATTGAAGACTTTTGCAAGTGTCAGACCGCAGTATCGTATGGCTTATATTCGTACAAATTGCGCGGATATTTATAAACGTTTGTAGAATAGTTTAAAAGAAATAGAATTAAAATGAAGGTTTTTATGAGCAAGGAAAAAAGATTTAGAGCGTTATTATTGGTTGGCCTACTGGCTTTCTCATCAGTCATATACTGTCAACGTGAATACCGCTATAAAGTAGATTTGATTAAGGTGGAGAATGATACGGTAAATGTTGAATTACAAGTGCCTAAATTGCAAAAGAGCCATGTTACTTTTTGCTTTCCTAAAATTATTCCCGGCACATATGCTGTCAGCGACTATGGAAAATTTATAAGCCAGGTAAAAGCTTTTGATAATACAGGAAAACGATTGCCTGTGTCTAAACTTTCTGAAGATAAGTGGAAGATAACACATGCTAATTCTTTAACCAGGTTGACTTATAAGGTTTCTGATATTTTTGATACAAAGATCAAGCACAATATTTACCCCATGGCTGCTACTAATTTCGAAGTAGGGAAAGATTTTGTGATCAATACTCCTGGTTTTTTTGGTTTTTTTGACGGATATGCTCAACTGCCTTTTACAATTAGTATAGCTAAACCTGCAAGCCTCTATGGTTCCACCAGCCTTATCGCTGCCCAACAAACTCCCGAAAAAGATGTTTTTAAAGTAAACAACGTTGATGCCTTATATGACTCGCCTATCATGTATTCTGTGCCTGACACTACTACGGTAACTGTAGGTAATTGTCATGTATTAGTATCTGTTTACTCACCAAATAAACTGCTTACATCAGAAGAAATAGCAAAATGGATGAGTGACATACTCGACGCTGCAAAGCAATACCTTGGAGGAAAACTTCCTGCAGATAAATATGCTTTCTTATATTACTTCAAAGGAAATAAGGTAAAACATTCATTTCCGGCAGGGCTTGGCGGAGCTTTGGAACATACTACTTCTTCGTTTTATTACCTTCCTGAGATGCCTGCCGACCTGATAAAAAGCACCATTGTAAATGCTTCCACACATGAGTTTTTTCATATTATAACACCCCTGACTATTGCGTCAAAAGAAGTAAAGGAGTTTAATTATAACAAACCCGTTTTATCAAAACACTTGTGGCTGTATGAAGGTGTAACAGAGTATACTGCTCACTATGTACAGGTAAAATATGGATTAACAAGTGTTCAGGAATTTTTGGATAAGCTATCTGAAAAAATAACAAACTCACGAACAACTTACGACGATACACTTCCTTTTACAAAATTAAGTAAGGGAAGCGCGGGCAAGTACGCCAGGCAATATGGTAATGTGTATGAAAAAGGAGCGTTGATTGCGGCTTGCCTTGATATATATCTTCTCCATTTGTCTAATGGAACCTATGGCTTAAAAAATCTTACCCATGATTTAGGAATCAGGTATGGGAAAAAAAGATATTTTAATGATGATGAATTATTCGGTGCAATTGAAGAATTAACCTACCCCGAAGTTGAAGATTTTTTGAATAAGTATGTTGCCGGCTCTTCACCTATTCCTTATGAATATTTCTTTGGACTGGCAGGAATACAATTTTCTCCCAGGGCAGAAACAAAAATATTTTCTATGGGTGGAATAGTTCCTTCAATATCGGAAAAAGGGATCGTGGTTATAGCTCCGGGGCCGCCGATGAATGAGTTTGGTAAAAAAGTGGGCTATAAGGTTGGAGATGAATTATATGCAATTGATGGAGTAAAAGTTAGTCCATTAAACCTGGTGCATGTCATAGACAGCATTAAAAGTACGATGAAAGAAGGTGATAATTATGAAGTGCGGGTTGGACGTAAGAATAAAGCCGGCGATGTAGACACTGTTTTATTAAAAGCCAATGTGTTTAAAGTGACTAAAACTGAGCTGAACAAACTCGCGCCAATGGATAATGCAACACCTCAACAAAAATTCATCCGGCAAAAATGGCTAACAGCGCCAGAAAATGTTTCAACGCTTCAGCCGCCTGCAAACCCTGCCGATGTAAATAGTATTGATGCTATTACGAAAGCTACCTATAGTGTAATTTCCGGAGCGGCAGTCCGGTTATTGGGAGCGATTTAGTACCTTGCATATCAACCTACCTTTTTGCATGCGACTTTTGAGGCCCCAATGGAAAGTCGCGCTTAGATTGTGTCAGCAAATTCTTTCAGCGCCGAGTTTTAAACTTCTATCTAATACCTGCAATTTCATGGCGCTCTAACCTTTTGTTTAAGCCTTTTTCCCGCTTGGCATAAGTTTGTTACACTGTAATTACTAATGCCATAGTAATGAAAACGAAAGAGCCGATAGCAGATTCAACATTAAAGAATAAAAAAAATAACGTAAAAGGAAAAAAAGCACCATTTCCTTCTGATATTATGCCAATGCTGGCAACTCTTGTGGATAAGCCTTTCGATGAACCCGGTTGGATGTATGAGGTGAAGTGGGATGGATACCGTGCTATTGGTTATGTAAATGAAGGGCAGGCAGAGTTGCGGTCCAGAAATAATAAATCATTTAATGAAAAGTTTTACCCCGTTTTTGAAGCATTAAAGAAATCAGGATTGAATGCTGTAGTAGACGGAGAGATAGTTGTGTTAAATAGTAAAGGAGTACCGGATTTCGGCGGTCTGCAAGCGTGGAGAAGTGAAGCAGATGGAAAATTGGTTTTTTATGTCTTCGATATATTGTGGTTAAATGGTATGGATCTGATGAATGTACCCTTGAAAGAACGACGTGAAATTTTAAGATCTGTTGTACCGAAAGAAGGCATAATAAAGCTGAGTGAGAACTTTGAAGCAACAGGTAATGAATTTTTTGCTTTGGCAGAAAAAATGGGCCTTGAAGGAATAATGGCTAAAAAAGCCGACAGTTTCTATACTCCCGATTCACGTTCGAAAGAATGGCTGAAGATAAAAACGGAAAAACACCAGGAATTGATCATTGGTGGTTATACTTGCAATGAAGGTTCACCAAAACCATTCAGTGCCTTGTTGTTGGGTTTATTTGAAAATGGGGCATTTCATCATGTTACTCCTGTTGGTACCGGGTTTACTGTAAAAATGCAAAAGGAGATTGTAGAAAAACTAAAGCCATTGGTAATACAAAACTGTCCATTTATAGATGTTCCCGCTTTTAATAAACCATCCAGGTTTAGGCCAAATCCGCCTAACGCTACAGTAACGTGGGTAAAGCCTGAAATGGTTTGCGAGATTAGCTATCGTGAAATGACTAAAGACGGAGCTATTCGTCATCCATCGTTCAAAGGCTTGCGCGAGGATAAAGATGCAAAAGATGTGGTTAGGGAAAAGCCCGCTCCGGTTACAGAAATAGTGAATGAAGAAAATTCATTAGTTAGGAAAAAAGTTCTCGCAACCCCCGGAAAAGAAGAACGGAAAACATTATTAAACCCGGCAGAAGAATCACAGGTTAGAAACATTTGCGGGCATGATTTGAAGTTTACCAACCTAAGCAAGGTTTTTTGGCCGAAGGAAAATGTGACTAAAAGGGACATGCTTAATTATTATTACCAGGTTGCTCCGTATATGCTTCCCTATGTGAAGGACAAACCGCAGACATTGAACAGGTATCCGAATGGAATTGAAGGGAAAACTTTTTATCAGAAAGATGTAAAAGGTAAAGCGCCAGAATGGGTTAAGACCTTTCCTTATCACAGCTATACTGATGGCCGCGATAAAGAGTTTGCTGTAATAACTGATGAGGCTAGTTTGCTGTATGTTGCGGGGCTGGGTTGTATAGAAATTAACCCCTGGAGTAGCCGTACCGATAAGCCCGATAACCCTGACTGGTGCATTATAGATCTTGACCCGGATAAAAATACTTTTGAACAGGTGATAGAAACTGCATGTGTAACGAAACAGATTTTAGATGCTATTGAAGTTACTGCATATTGTAAAACTTCCGGCTCAACAGGATTGCATATTTATATTCCTTTTGGAGCAAAATACATATATGAAGATTCGAAAGAATTTGGACGATCTTTGGCAAAACTGATACACGGACAATTGCCTGATTTTACAAGCATTGAGCGGAAAATTTCTGACAGGAAAGGCAAGATGTACATTGATTTTCTACAAAATCGTCCACAAGCTACTGTTGCTGGTCCTTATTCCTTGAGGCCAAAGCCTGGCGCCCCTGTTTCAATGCCTTTGCACTGGGAAGAAGTGAAGAAAGGCATGACTATTCAAAGCTTCAATATATTTAATGCAATCGACAAGATAAA
Organism: Segetibacter koreensis DSM 18137; assembly: GCF_000374045.1. Lineage (GTDB taxonomy): Bacteria > Bacteroidota > Bacteroidia > Chitinophagales > Chitinophagaceae > Segetibacter > Segetibacter koreensis. The sequence goes on from NZ_KB893320.1 coordinate 69,071, forward strand.
AGAACAGGGAGATATTTTTAAAGGCGTGCTGGGCGAAGGAATTGATTTGCCAAAAGCATTAGAAAACATTGAAACAAATTTTGGTGGCGGGTGATCAAGAGCAATTAATAATTAACAATGATGGATTAACGACACTAAGTGGAAATCTGTTGTTTTTCATTCTTCTTATTATTCACTGTTCCCTTTTCATTGTTACGTGTTCATTATTTAAATTTTTAAAGAAAATAATTCAATTCCCTGGTTTTTTCCTTTTAGCTCTATAATGCCAAGGCTTTCGCTTTGCCATTCTTTAAGATCTGCATTATCAAGAAAGTCTTTTGATACAATAAATTTTTGATTGAGCTCGCTGCAAGCGGTGCGTATACGTGCAGTGGTATTCATAGTATCCCCGCTCATAGCGATGTCTTTTTTTATGACTCCTATTTCTCCTACAGTCACATCGCCGGCATGTATGCCTACTCTAAACTCGGGAGTTACGCCAAACCTTCTACGAAAATGTTCATTTCTTTTTTGCAGGTTTTTCCTGGCTTCTATTAAAGCTTCCATACATCTTTTTGTATTTCTTTTTTCAAGTGGCCACGACACAACCACTTCGTCTCCGACGTACTGGTATATATTGCCGCCATGTTCAATCAGGGCATTTGAGATCTGGTAAATGAACTCCCTGATGAATTTAAAATTCTGCTGGTGGCCGAGTTTTTCCGCAATAGGTGTAGAATCTTTTAAATCCATAAACATTACGACCCGCTTTTCAATTTTAGGCTGTAGATATTTACCTAAAAGAATGTCCATAAAGACTCCCGGTGAATACTTTTCATTTACCTCGATTATTAGCTGGGTAAGTACAAACAGCACCATCCAGTAAAGCATTTTTTGGGTTATCCAACGAATATCGGTTGCATCCTGTGCATATTTGTGCAAAGCATCAAAAACAGTATAATGAAGAGTCGCGATAATGTTAGCTGTATGTATAATAAAATTGATGACATACGCAGCAACAAGTAAAATGCTGCTGCGATAAAAAAAGCTGACTGCTAACGGCCTGTTTCTAAACATGCGGCGTAGCTTAAAGATCAGGAGATAGCCAATACCCAGGCTCATAATAAACAACAGGAATGAACGAAGAGCAATGGCGGAAGCAAAGCTATAATAAGTGGGTTCCGGGCGGGTAAGTACCATTATCAGGTCAATTATCGTCCAGCAAACGGAAATATAAAATATAAGTAAAAATCTATACCTGCTTACAAAACTAAAGTTGAATAAATTTCTAAAAGGAAGTTTCATATATTAAAGAGGAGTTCCCTGTGCATTTGTAATTACTCCATCTGCACTATGGCTAAAGATAGCTGCAATGGCAAATGCAATGACAGAAATTATTATTCCAACCATAAAAATATTGTAAGCCCAGCGTATAAGCCTGTACTTTCGTGCAAGAACAACGCCCAGCTGGTATATATCTTTTACCAAAGAACCGTACAAATATTCGGAATCTACCATCATTTTAGACATAGCCTTTTCGTACTCTTCCATACTGCTTTTATAAAAATTGCCAAAAAACAGCAGGTTGGTTTTTTTATTATCTATGTCTTCGTCGCTAAACGTACCGAGGCTTACTTTAGGCCGTGTGGCCAGTATAGCAACTACAATTGTACAAACAGAAGATGTAAGAAAAATTACGGTAGGAATGGTTAAATAAGTGTCGACTTGTAACCGCCGAAGCAGCACAGACAATATAACGGAGATAATAATCGCATTTACTGATATAAGTATATTGGCTTTACCGTCTGCCATATCACTTAACTTCATATGGTTTTCTGAAGTAAGCCGCAGCATGGTTTGTATACCCTTTGTAGTTAAATTATTAGTTGCTTTCACTGCTTCTTTGTCTATAACAGCAGGTGTGGTATCATCCTTGTTTTCTTCAATATTTTTCTTCAGTTTTTTGATATTCTTTTTTTTACTTTCCATTAATGTTTCTTTGCAGTACGAGGTGTAGTATTCGTGATGTCGTAGAAATTTCAAGGCTTTTTTATTCCAGTCCTGCATACTCATATAGCCGTTGCGTAATGTGTGCTCTTTATATACCAGGTAATTTGTCGTATTAAATTCTTTGGTTCCCAGGTTGTAGGTGTCGGCGTCTGCTATTATCTGCTGCAATAGATTTAAGGGCTTTACATCTGCTTTAGTTGCCATGATGCATTCTTCAATACTTTTGATCAAATCCACTTCCCCTGGATATTCCTTCATGAAATCTTTCATCAATTCCACACTCTTTTCTTCGTGCACTGCAGGTTCTGCTGCCAGGTAGCCTGTATCGTGAAACCATGCTGCTATATATACAATCAGCACATCGGTATCTATAAGATTATAATGTCCTGCAATTTCCTTCACTCTGCTTACTACCTTTTGAGTGTGTTGAAGATTATGATAAACAAGTTTAGGATCGTGCGACTGTGCAAACATGTCTGATACATATGTCTCCACTTTTTTATAAATATTGTTATAGTCCATGAGATTGTTTTAAAATGTCAGGTTGAATTTAGTGCCAATTGAGATATTCAACAAAGTCTCTTCTTCAGAAAAGCCAACGGTTGCAGACATAATTACCATATTAAAAGGTGAATAATACAATCCGCCACCAAAGGCGTTGTGCCATTTATTGCTATTCTGATCTTTAGCCCAAACCCGGCCAATATCGTCAAAAGCAATGATGCCAACAGAACCAGGGAAAATAGAAGATTTGGAATCAAATAATTTTATAAGAAGGCTTAGACTGCCATAAGCAACAGAGGAGCCTGAAAAACGGTTTTTTCTGAATCCCCTTAAAAAATTATTTTGCCCGAGATTCATAGCCTGGAAGTATTCGTAATCTTTACTAAAAATATGGCCTGCGCCCAGGCGAAGAACACTCACCACCCCGGCCGGGTCGGTAAGGCTTGAATAAACAGTCATATCAGAAGTGAATGATGTTAATGCCCTGCTGTTTTTATTCATACCTGCTAAAGCAGAAAATTCTGTATTCCATAAGATGCCGCGGGTTGGCAAAAACTCACTGTTAACATTATTTATTTGCACTGCCAGTTTGCCTCCTGCGTACACCTTTGTCTTATATACATTTACAGAATCTAGACCTACAAGTGAAGGCATGCTTAAAATCTTATTTTCATTGTCTTTTAAATGATTCCAGTAATTATAAAATGAGGGCCCGGCTGATATTGAAACAATATTGGCTAAACGACGACGAAGCATTACATCGGCATAAGCATAATTATAACGCACACGGTAGTATTCAATTTCCTTTGTGTCTTGTATTTTGGTGAAATTTCCTAAGCCGAAAAAGTTGTTAAGTGCAGGTTTACCTAACTCGCCATCAGCAACAATATCATTTTTACCAATAACGTGGTTAAACTCACCTTGGTAAAACACTTTGTACGCACCACTGGTTAGGGCATATAACGAACTTAATTTTTGAAGGGTAGAATAAGGCTCTTTTCTGAAACCATATGTTTTTCTATAAAAACCTACTCCTGCCATCAGCCCGTCTTCTGCATTGTAACCTAGGTTTAGATTAGGAAAACTGTATTTATCATATTTAAAACCTGTAGTGCTATACTTATTTACTTCCGGATCATCTTCAAATTTATTAATAGTCTGACTCGTATTCTTAATAAGGTTATTTTCTTTTGTAAAATCGTACACGTAATTCTTTATCCTGCCATTAATATTGAAAGTGTCGTTTCCTTTTCCACCAATAATTCTAAGTGTAATCGGTGACTTTACTTTTTTATCAATTTCGAAAACATCATCTCCGTTAAGCCCGTATAGATCTATTTCTTTTGTCACCGAAGGTTCAAAAATCCTGCTATAAATTAAAGAGGCAGAGTCGGTCTTATCCGTTTTTTTGTACACCCTTACTTTTAAATTTTTACCGGCAGATTCCACTTTAAAAAATTCATTTTTGTTACTGCCTGTAATGTTTACCTGCCTTGATAAAAATTTATAGTATTTCATTCCTTCTTTGGGTAAGTCGTCTCTGCGGCTTTTTAGTTTTGCGCTTAATTCTTTACCATCTAACGCATATATTTCGTGAGGCAGATTTTTAACTGCTTTGTCAATAACATTATCAGGCAGGCTTGCTCTAAAAGTTGAAATAGTTTTCTTCCAGGTGGAAGAATCAAGACCGGTAAGAAAAGTTCTGTCTAAATCTTTTGCCCAGTATGCCAGCCACTTAATGGAAGGGATATGCTTTTTAAACCCTTTGAGGAAAGGAATTGAATTTTGCGTTGCATATTTCACCAGCAATCCGTTAGAATAAGAAAATGCCTGGTCCCTGTCTCGTGGAATGGGGTAATACAATTTTCCTTCGCCCGTATCTTTTTCAGCAAACCGCCACTGATCAAAGTGCCTGTCCCAATCTGCTATTAAAAAATCGAGTAAGCGTGCACGGAGAAAAGCCTTTTGATCAACGTGATTGTCGTTATCATCCAGTAGCTTGTTTACCAGTTTTTGCTCGCTTTTGGTGTCTTCACCATGTGGCGTAGGTTCTTTTTGCTCGAGAAGGCAAACGCTATTTGCAAAAAAAGGTCGGTAAATGCCCAAAGCCTGGTCATTAGGAACAAAATAGATTTTAGGAGAGGCTGCTACTACATTTACTGCTTTTGCCAAAGTGGGAACAATTAATGGAGAATAGGGATGGGCCGATGAGATGAAATCTTGCAGGTAATCTTCTGCTGCACTTCCCTGCACACCTTGCGGAAGTATTTTTGTAATATCTTTATTGATGGTTCGCAAGCTCCATTCTTTTCCATCTTTATCTTTTAATTTAAGTGACTTTGTCTGGTGGCCACCACCAAGGCCTGTTATTGTAAATCCACCCAATTCTTCATTCACCCGAAACACTTTTAGCTTTACAAGTGTTGCCCAAACATCTCTGTAATTACTTCCGTTTAAAAATTTCTGCAATCTAGATACCCTGGCATATTTAGCATTTGCCGATATGGTTATACTGTCTGCTGAGTAAGGTACATACACTATTGGAATAGTATCTTCTGATGCGGGTACAGGTATTTTTGAAAAATCAAGTACGGGGCTGTTAAAAGCTTTCCTGATAGAATCGCTAACTGTATAAAAAGTTACATCTACCTTTTTTTGCTTAAATATATCAAGAACTGCAAAACCGTTTAAGTCGGAAGTGAAGGGAGCTTTTTTGTTGGGAGATACGCGGGTACTTTTTGTGCCGCTTCCGCTGATGATATAGTTGTAGCTACTGTCTTTAATATATTCCAGGTTGTGTTCGTGTCCGGAAACAAAAATAACATTTGGGTGTGCCTTTGCTACTTTTTGCACATCATGTATCATATTAGCGTAGGCAGGATGCGACAGATCTTGTGGAAGACCAAAAACACCGCGGGCTATCGGGTATATAGAACCTATTACCGGCAGTGGAACATACAAGTTCGGCTTCCAGTCGGTAAGAGGAAAAATGTGCTGTTTCAAAGTAAAATAACCGCCATGAATACCATAACTTTTAAAAGGATGATGACAGGCAAGTATTACCAGCTTTTTTGAATTTTTTGAAAGAATATCTTCAATTTGATTCAGCACTTCCAGTTTGGTTTTATACGGGCAATCCGATTCTACGCCGGGTTTGTCGTACGGATGGATCCACCATTGGCTGTCAAAAATGATCATGACAACATCCTTACTAAGTTCTACTTCTACCGGGCCGCCACATCCGTCTTCGGGATAAAATTTTACATTTTTTCCTCCTTTTTGATCTACATATTGTTGTTCCCGTATTATAGCATCCCATCCTCCTTTTCCTGCCCGGTCCCAATCGTGATTGCCAGGAATAAAATAAACCTTTGCATCTGTTCCGGAAGCAATTGCTATTTGCGTATCTAACACGCTTTTTCTGATATCATAATTAAAACTTTGTTCATCAGGCAATCCTGTTGTATAAAGATTGTCACCTAAATATAAAATTGTTGTTTTATTGTCCAATTTGGTTGTTTTCCTCACTGCATCTATTACCGGGTGTCTTCCATTTTTAAAATCACCTGCATCGCCGATAAGTATAAGTCTTGCCTGTAAACTATCATTTTGTGAATAACCATTTATCCTTATTAATATCAATAGAAGAAGTGCACTAACCTTTATCATGAAGAAATGGTTTGTATTTAAATATTAAAATATTAGGCGCACCAAGATCTGCTGCCTCATTAGAAACTATCAAATCGCCGGCGGGAGTAAACGTGATTCCTTCAGGTTGTTTAAACAGCCTGGGATCCAGTTCATAAACATCCTTTATTTTTCCTGAATGGTTAGCAATGACAAGCAGTTTATTAACAGATGAAATTATATAAACATCTTTGGTTAAAGGGTGAACCGCGGCTGCCGAAGGACTAAATTTTATTTTATCAACACCTATCTCTTCTGCAATATCATCAGTATTTATAGTAAAAAAAGGCGTATCTGAAAAAGTGTGATTACCCGGATCAAATGCATATGCAGAAGTACTTTTGCTGCTATCAGATGCACAGTTTTTACAAAGTACTATTATCTTTTTTGGGGATGGGTCATAATAGAGGGTTTCAAATTCATTATCACCCTGAAGAGAAATGGAGAAACCTGACGATTGCAAAGAGTCTTTGGATAAAAAAGTGAAAGCTTTCACATGACCATTGCTTTGTAAAGCATAAAAAGTACTGTCGTAAAGTAATATATCTTCATAATCCGCTTCCCCTGAGAATTTCCATTTTTTAACCTGTACCTGCTTTCTTATGTATATTTTGTATAAAACACCCTCTTCATCGTCTACCGCAAAAATGCTGGTATCTTTAGGATAATAATTAATTCCGGAAATTTCATCAAGGTTTGTTTTTAAATGTATCATTACCGGATTTGTAAGATCATAACCGGGCAATGAAGGATAAGTATCGGTCTCTTTCTTCTTAATACAGGCAGCAAATAGAAAAAGGGAAAAGCTAAGCAGCAATTTTCTGGTTATCATGGATGAATGGAAAAACTTTTGAGCCGATAAAATTAATAATTGCATAAGGGTAAATCAAAACTATTTGCTACATTCCTACTCCGTGTTATGCTAACTGTTAAGGCAAGCAATAAATTCTGCAATATTTATACCATTTAAAAAGCTTTGCAATGAGCTGAAAAATAAATGGAAAGAAAGTAAAAAACATGCAACTTCATTTGTAAAAAGTATCTTTCCTGGCAATTGCTTTTTATCCTGCATATGTTATTCGTCGTGCTACATAGCTAAAGAGCGTCAGCGGTATTTTTTTATGATAGAAAAGTAATAAGGTTAGCAAATAAATTACCACTTATCCTTTCAGAACCGTGGGTATGAATGTTCTTATTGCCATTTATCCAAAAATTATCATTAATTGTAACCTATATTATCTTCCTGCGTTATACCTGAAAACAACTGTCAATTATGAAAAAATTACTCTTATCATTATTTACTTTCATTACTGTTTGCAGCTTTGCACAATGGGAAACTATAACCGGAAACGGAAATGTAAAAAAAGAAACGCGTGAAGTAACGGGGTTTACCGGTGTGGCATTATCAGGTAATATGAATGTTCAATTAGCTTACGGAACTTCTAACACCATAACTGTTGAAGGCGATGAAAATCTTTTGCCATACATTGAGACAAAGGTGCAGGATGGCGTGTTGCAGGTAAAAACAAAGAATAGAACGGGCCTTAAAACTAAAAGCAAATTAATGGTATATGTCAGTTTAACAAAAGTTACAGAGTTAAAGGTCAGCGGAAGTGGAAACATTACAGGCAATGGCGAATTTACCAACGATGGTAAAACAAATATTGCGGTATCGGGTTCGGGAAATATAAACGTTGGAATGAATTCTTTTAACGAAACCAAGATTGCTGTTTCCGGTAGTGGCAATGTTACGCTTAAAGGAAAGAGTACGAATAATATAGATGCGACTATCAGTGGCAGCGGAAATATTGATTGCAGTGATGTTGCCTGCAACGATGTATTTGCACATGTAAGCGGCAGCGGAAATATAAAGGTATATGCCAATAGAAGTATCGACGCGAAAGTAAGTGGCAGCGGAAATATTTACTATAAGGGTTCGGCCACAAACATTAATTTAAAATCTTCTGGCAGCGGAAAGATTATAAAGTCATAAAAAGCGTGTTATTTGTTTAGAAGCTCCTGCAGGTAAAAATTGCGGGAGCTTTTTATTTTATTAGCAACAAGGGAATTTTGTTTGTTACAAGTTGTAACCATTACCAAAGTATTTTAATTCACACTTTTGTCAAACAATTTAATCCTGTTTCCATTCGTTCAGCTTTTGCTGTAATTTGCGCCCATGCAACAATATCAGCAACTTCTTCAATATATTTTAGACAACGGGGTCACAAAAACTGATAGAACCGGTACAGGAACTATCAGCGTTTTCGGTTACCAAATGCGATTTCACCTTGCAGACGGCTTCCCGCTTGTGACAACAAAAAAGCTACATATTAAAAGCATTATTTACGAATTGTTGTGGTTTTTAAAAGGGGATACCAATATAAAATACCTTACAGACAATGGCGTAAAAATCTGGAATGAATGGGCAGACGAAAACGGTGATCTTGGTCCTGTTTATGGCAAACAATGGCGAAGCTGGCAAGGTGCAGATGGAAAAATAACAGACCAGATATCAGACGTCATTAACCAATTGAAAAATAATCCTGACAGCCGAAGAATGATAGTGAGCGCCTGGAATGTTGGCGAGCTTTCGGAAATGGCTCTTATGCCTTGCCATGCACTTTTTCAGTTTTACGTAGCTCCTCCTAATGTAGCGAAGGGTGAGACAAAAGGAAAGTTATCGTGCCAGTTATACCAAAGAAGTGCAGATGTATTTTTAGGCGTTCCTTTTAACATTGCTTCATACGCTTTACTTACTATGATGATCGCTCAGGTTTGTAACCTCGATTGTGGCGATTTCATTCATACTTTTGGCGATGTACATGTTTATAACAACCACCTCGAACAGGTAAAACTGCAGTTGAGCCGGTCTCCTTATCCTTTACCGCAAATGAAGATAAATCCGGAAGTTAAAAATATATTTGATTTTCAGTTCGCAGATTTTACTCTGGAAAATTACCACCATCATTCACCTATTAAGGGTGAGGTCGCTGTGTAACCAGTAGTTACTGGTAATTGCGAGGTGGGTTGATTGGTGAGACAAAGACAGCAATCCTGAGTAGAGGTGATATCTAAAGTAGGAATGGTAATGCGCTTTTTTTCCATCAACCGTTTGGGTTGGTTTAAAATACAATTAATACAAGTAAAAAAATTATGATTATTTCGCTGATAGCAGCAGCTTCTACAAATAATGTTATTGGCAAAAACAACCAGCTTCCCTGGCACTTGCCTGTTGACATGAGGTTTTTTAAAAACACGACTTGGGGCATGCCTATGATTATGGGAAGAAAAACCTTTGAATCAAATGGATATAAACCGCTGCCAGGCAGGATAAATATTATTATAACTCGGCAGAAAGATTTTAAAGCAGAAGGTGTGGTGATAGTTACAAACTGGAACGACGCATTATTTGTAGCCAAAGATGCTGACGTGAAAGAAGTTTTTGTAATAGGAGGCGGTGAAATTTTTAAAGATGTTATGCATAAAGCAGATCGAATTTATATGACACGGGTACATACGTTAATAGAGGGCGATGTTTTCTTTCCTGAAATTGATAAGAAAAAATGGAAGCTGGTTTCTAACAGGGATTGCTTCGCGGATGAAAAGCATAAGTATAATTATTCTTTTCAACTTTGGGAAAAACAATAAGAATAATGCATTTCTTCGTCTAGATTTTATAAGAATTAACAATAAGGGTTTTAAAATAAATTCGATAAAAAAGTGCCTTTTATATCTTCTTCAAATTCGTATCATCCTATACATGTAGGTTTTCGTTTCTTTAAATATTATATAACTGCTTTAAACGGGAAAGGGCACGGTGTACATTCTCCATTTGTATTTGAGTTTATAACAAAGGTAATGAACGACAACAGGCACTTTTATGCCTATAATTCAGTAGAACAGGTAAGGCAAAGTGTATTAAAAAATAATAAAGTATTAAGCATCACAGATTTTGGCGCAGGATCAACTGTAACAAAAAGTAATAAAAGAAAAGTGAGTGATATTGCCCGCTCTGCTTTAAAACCAAAGAAGTTTTCTCAATTAATGTTTCGAATTGTTAACTATTACTCCGCAAATACTATTGTTGAACTCGGCACTTCTTTGGGCATAACTACAGGTTACCTGGCTTTAGGAAACCTGCTCGGCACTGTTTATACTTTTGAAGGGGCGTCAGAGGTGGCAGCAATAGCAAAAGATAATTTCAGTCAATTGGCATTAAATAATATCGATGTAATTGAAGGAAATTTTGACGAAACCCTACAGCCTCAATTAAATAAAATAAACAAGATAGACTTCGCCTTTGTTGATGGAAATCATCGTAAAGAACCTACTATCCGTTACTTCGAACAACTGCTGCAAAAATCAACTGAATCTTCTGTTTTTATTTTTGATGATATTCATTGGAGCAAAGGAATGGAAGAGGCGTGGGAGTATATTAAGCAGCATTCTTCAGTGACACTAACTATAGATTTATTTTTCATCGGCATAGTTTTCTTTAGAAAAGAACAAAAAGTGCCTCAGCACTTTGTTATTAGGTTTTAGAATGACTCTTGGTTTTAAAATTAAAATGTCGGAAAAACTTTTTAGGATGTTATAAAGGCTTGTGTGGAATTATAGAATATGTCCATATTTGGCTGTAAGTTCAGCTCGTGAATGTACATTGAGTTTGCGATAAATATTTTTGATATGAGAATTAAGCGTTTCAATAGAAATAAATGCTTTTCCTGCGATTTCCTTATACGTCAGACCTTTTACCAATAATTGTAAAACATTTTTTTCTCGTGCGGTTAGGTTTGTCTCTTCCATATCTAAAACATCCTGCTGCTGCTTTTGAAAATATTCCAACATTTTTGAGGCAATTATTCCATTCATTGCAGCCTCTCCATTATAAAGAGCCTCAATTGCATCTAAAATTTTTTGCGGGCTATCTTTTTTTAGCAAATATCCGTTTGCACCTGCTTTTATTGCGCCGAAGATTTTATCATCGTCTTCAAACACTGTTAACATCAGTATTTTCATTTCAGGCCAAATCTTTTTTATTTCCCAGGTAGCCTGGATACCGTTTTTAACCGGCAAATCTATATCCATTAAAACAACATCAGGTTTATCAACCTCAAACAGCGGTACCATTTCTGATGCTCCTTCAAGTTTATGAATCAGTTTCAGGTTTTCATTTAACTGCAAAATGATAGAAATGGTAGTACGATACTGTGGGTTATCTTCTATGACAGCAACCTTAATCATAATTGCAAACAATAAATTAGCTACAACTCATACTTATTTTTATCCCATTTATTTGGTATTTTAAATGGAAATGGTATAGATAATCTGAGCGTTGTTCCTTTTCTTGGCACACTTTCAATATCAAACTTGCCATTGATTTCCTCGGCTCTTTTTGCCATATTTTTTACACCCGCACCTCCACCTTTAATAACCTCATCTATGCCTACACCGTCATCGTTGACTTCCATACAAAAGTTTTCATTTTGTATAAATATGGATACATAACAAAGAGAAGCGTTTGCATATTTTATCATATTATTTATCGCTTCTTTAAAAATCAACAAAATATTTTGCCTGATATCTCCCGGAATTTCCAAATGATCATCTGCGACTTTTTCATCAAAAATCAATTCAATATCACGTATATGACAAATAGGTTGGGCAAATTTTCGCATGGCATTTTTCAGACTTTGTAAGTTATCATTCTGCGGATTTGTTGCCCAGGCTATTACTTCCAGTTGGTCAATCATTTCGATCGCATTTTGTCTGATAAGATCATTTATTAAAAAATTATCAGGATGGGTATGTAAGATTTCAGAGTAAGCTTTTACGCTGCTCAGCGTAGCTCCAATATCATCGTGCAGGTCTCGACTTATCTTGTTTCTTAATTCTAATTCTTTTTGTTTATGCAGTTGCTGTGCATTTACCACTTCCTGCCTGGCGAGTTCCATTGCCGCCCTTCTTTTTTGCAGTGTATTTTTTGTTATCAAATAACCACTTGTCAACACCAGGAAGAAAATGATCGCTAAAGCTATATCTAGTTTTTTCTGGTTAGAAGCCTGCAGTTGCTGTAATTCATTCTGCTGTTGCAGTTGCTCAATTTGCCTTTGTTTTTTTTCGGTTTCGTACTTTATGATTAGTTCGTTACTTTTCTCGGGATTAAGAGCGGTAACGGTAATTTTTGAGCGGGCAAAAAAAGTTTCGAGGTATTTTATTGCCGAATCTATTTTGTGTAATTTAATAAAACTAATAGCTAAAAGACGATACTTTCTTATAGAACTCGCATCAGTAATTTTTTCATTTACGTCATTGAAATTATAAACCTGTCGTAAATACCGGATTGCCTGTAAATAACTGCGCTTACGGTAATAGCAGTCTGCAAGCAAAGTCAATTCGTTTTCTCTCCAGAATATTCTATGATGTTCACTATTACCGATTTTTTCTGCCTGTCTGATCAATTGCACGTTTTCCTCCAATATGCGGATCGCTTCATTCAATCTATTTTTTTCTGTCAGCGCAAAAGCTTCCCGGTGTTGAAGTATAATTTGAGCTAGTGTATCTTTTCCCTTTTTATTTGCTTCGAGCGCCATCCGATTATACCTGATCATATTTAGAGTGTCTCTGAGGGCTGCATAAATATTCCATAAACCATCCAAACAATGCGTAAGCATTTTGAAATTATTGACGCTGCTGTAGTAATTTTTTGCTTTAGTAAAATAAGACCTGGCAGTATCTAAATGAAACCCTCCGAAGTAAATTTGACCTAAATGGAGTTGGGTAAAATAATACTTCGATGAGTCTCCTGCCTTTAGCAGGTTTTCTTCCGCTTTACCAATATAAAAGAGAGTTGAGTCCTTATACCTTGTTTCATAAAAATAGCTGTAAATGCCTGCGTAAATATCCCCGAGTGCCTGGTAATCTTTTTCTTGTTCTTTTTGATGAATTATTATGGCAAGAGAATCACGGTTGATTTTGTTAAGAGATAAGGGTACAACTTCTCTTTGTCCCTGTATATTTTCAATAGAGGATACACAAATAAGCATTATGCCCAATAAGCGAAATGCTAACCAGTACATAAAATAAATATAATATTTTACTATAAGATTTCATAGTACTGTTTTTATATTGGTTCATGCAGGCGCAATTAATTCGGAGAAAAAGAACCTGGCGTCTTCGATCTATTTATATTCGTTTTTGTTATTCTATTGGAATTGTTTGCATAGAAAGGTCATCGACAGTTAACCTTGGCAATTCTTCTGCCTGCATATATTTTCTTACTTCAAGCCCCATCTGTTCCATGGCTGCAATCCAATCATCGTCGTCAATCCCACCTACTGTTACCCAATCTTCGTCAGAGGTAGACGCTCTCATTTCTAATAAACCTGCAGCATCTGAGCCAGCAGGATGCCTGATTTTGTTACTTTTTCTTTCGACAATATCGTTAATAACATCGGCAACAACAGAAGGAGGTGTTTCACGTTCGAGTGACGCGGCAAAAAAAGAAAGAAGTCTCCTGACATTTGGATAATTTGTATTATCAGGAATGTAATTTGCTTTAACGGCTTTACTAAAAATTGGAGTCTTAATGACCCCCGGCTCTACTATCGTCACCTCTATATTAAACGGCTTTAATTCCTGTGCTAGCGCCTCACTTAAGGCTTCTACGGCAGCTTTTGAAGCACAATAACTGGAAAAGAAGTTGGCGTGAAATTTTGCTGCAATAGAGGTTACATTAATTATTGAACCACTTTTTCTTTTCCGCATTGATGGTAGTACAGCTTTAATGCAACGAAGAGTTCCGAAGTAATTTGTTTCCATATCAGTTTTAAAAGATTCTATCGGTAATTCTTCTGCTGCCCCCCATGAAGCAACGCCGGCATTATTTACCAACACGTCAATAGCTTCTTCATTGTCAAGGATAAGACTGACTGTACTCTGTATGGATTGTTCGTCATTAACATCTAAAGGCAACACAGTTATAGGAAGGTCATTGTCCTCTGCAAGCTGGCTTAATTGAGGCGATCCTTCAGGATTACGCATAGTGGCGTAAACAGTATGACCGTTGCGGGCCAGTTTTTCTGCAGCAGCATATCCTATACCGGTACTGCATCCGGTAATTAAAATAACAGACATGTTTTACTTGTTTTAGACTTGGAAAAATATTAATTGAAAAAGATATTTTATACACCCGTTAGCCGCGTCTACTTCTATTTCTTATTTTGCTCTTACTCTTTTTTCTTGAAATTTGCTGCCAAACTGGTTTGTTTTGTCGCTCCCATCTGCATACACTACCTTGTTGAAACCTTCGAAGTAAAGCGTATCACCTTTTAGTTCATATGTTTGCCAGTTAGTTGCGCCTACAAATTCTGGGATGCTGCAGTAGCGAAACGTTTCCTTATAAGTATTTCCATCTATCGAATAACTGCCAGCTCCCGCATCAGACCATTTGCCTGCAGAATCTTGCATGATGAGCGAAAAAAAGCCGTCATGCCATATTTTAAATTGTGTAACTTTTCCATCAGCCGATACCATTTCCCATGCACCTTCTAAGGGAGTAACGGAAGATTTGGATGTAGGCTGGCCTTCAGCTTTCTCATTTGGATTACAGCTTACGACTGTTATTACATAAACAATAAGCAATGATGCGGTTAATAATGATTTAAACTGAGCCATGTGCAGAGATTTTTATTTTTAAAAAATTGCTTTACAGGCATACCTTAACAGCTACACTTTTAAAGTTAAAAGTTATTGTTTGCCACCACATCAATGATGCTGAAGCCATCATAAAACGGAGTGACATATCTAACAGAATTTTTTTAAGCCGGAAGAATATTCTGATTCATCCGAAACATATTATCAGGATCATACTTACGTTTTAAGGCGGCAAGACGAGAGTAATTATCTCCATAAGCTTCTCTTACACGTTCTTCGCCTTCAACTCCCAAAGTATTCACATATACTTTATGACTTAAGTAAGGCTGTAATGCATCCCATATTTTACGGGTCCAGGTAATGTTCTTCTCGTCGTCCTGCTTTTCTACCCAGCCGGAACCTATTACAAGATCACACTGAGATTGGCGATGAGGATAAGCAGTGCCGCCTTCAGGCTCCCTGGCTGCGGCTCCTCCATAATACTCCAGTACTATTGCAGAGTATGGCGAAGGATTAGAAGCCATATGCGAAATAATGATGTCAATACTTTCATCGGAAAGATCTTCAAGGAAACCAGATTTCCAATAATACCTATAACCATGGGGGAAACCTCCATCAAGAAGAGACTGCATTTGCACATATGGAATGGGCTGTATTAAGTCAACAACTGGTGATCCGAAATCCCTGATTGGTTTCATAACCGTTTCCCCTTTTCCAATATCACCACAGTAACATCCTATAAGTGCGACTACAGGAATACCGTCAGGCGAAGTCATTAAGCCTGCATATAAGGTCAATTCTTCCGGCGCTGTTTGTATAAATTGACGATAGAATTGTATAACTTCTTTCGCTTTATCCCTTGTATAGATAATCATTCCTCCAAGGACAGTATCAACTTTATGAACGCGGAGCTTCATAGAACTAACAATGCCAAAGTTGCCTCCTCCCCCTCTCAATCCCCATAAAAGATCGGCATTCTCCTGCAGGCTTGCCTTTGCCAGCCTTCCATCAGCGGTAACAACTTCTGCTTCGATAAGATTATCACAGCTTAAACCATATTTTCTCACAAGCCAGCCAACTCCTCCTCCTAACGTAAGACCTGCCACGCCTGTGGTAGAGATCAAGCCACCGGTAGTAGCAAGACCATACTCCTGTGTTGCCTTATCAAAGTCACCCCAGGTAGCACCCATCTCTACATACGCAAGTTTTTCCTCCGGATATACCTTTACTGTTTTCATCAAAGAAAGGTCAATCATAACTCCTCCATTGCAAACTGCGTTGCCGCTAACATTATGTCCGCCACCGCGAACAGAAATCAGCAGGTCATGATCTCTTGCAAATCGTACAGCATGTATTATGTCATTAGTATTGATACATCGAACAATTACAGCAGGATTTCTATCAATCATGCCGTTCCATATTTTTCTTACAGTATTATACTCACCATTTCCCGGGGTAATAATTGAGCCGTTGATTAATGGTTGCAAATCTTTGGCAGCATAAACTTGTATTGCATTTTCTGTAGCAGAAGCGAAATTTTCAGTAATCATAAGAAGTAACTTTTGTTGTAGGAAATTTTCAGAGTTAATAAAACATATGTTTTTGAGAGATAATAACGAACCTTTTTTTATTTATTATTACAAGCACACTTTAAGAAAATCAAGCTGCCTTGGTTTTTAACCGCTCTACAAATTCAACTCCTGCCTCTGTAACCCCAATAATTTCAGTAAAAACACCAATCTCCTTTGTAGTATCGAAGAAGGAAACTTTGGCAACTGGAAGAGTTAAACTGAGTATCGAAGAATAGCCTTTATCAGTTAAGCCAGAAACACATTGACGCAGTTCTGTCTCCGGTACCATAAATGCAATATGTTGTACTCCGCCCTGGGGATGCTTGTCGAGGTAATCCTGAAATATGCTTTGTCCCGATACTGGTTGAATAAGTTCGAGCAGAGATCCGCCGGAATAAGTCATATACAAGTGGAAGACAAAGTTTCCTGGCTTTCCGTAGGCCATACCTTCCAACTGGTCCGCACGAAGATTTTCCATTTTTACAAACTCTTGTACACCAATAACCTCACGAAAAAATTTTTCTGCCGATTGAATATCTGGTACCACCCAGGCAATCTGACCAAATCTGGAGCCGATGAAAGAGTTCTCTAAATGCATTTCCATAAATTTATTTTTCAAGTAATTTTTCCTGATTTAAATAATGTAACTGCATTATACAATCAGCATACTTTGAAGTAGATGTTCTTAATTTCTTTAATTCTTTCTTGTAAGTGGGGGTAGTGTAGCACGGTCAGTAACATCGAATGTTATTCTCTAATCTCTATCGAATGTTATTCTCTGTAAATCTAATTTGGATAGCAATTTCTATCAATCCCATAAATATGGTATTTGCAAAAACTGCGTTTTGAAGTTTGTTAAACAGACGCCTTTGTATTCTTTAAATAATCACAATAAAGATTCGCCTACCAATTTTATTTTATATCTGCTTGAAAAGCTTCGTGAAGTTTTATTGGGTAGGAAGTGCGCCAACTACGCTGTTGGGTTGAAAGACCCAGTGGTATTGAATAAGAAGTATAATAATAAGAATAGAAGTAAAATCTAATCATTAACAAATTTCTCGACAAAAGTAGCGTGGAACTTGCCGTTTGGAGCAATCCATTTTTGGAAAATAATTATACCTGCAATGGCACAAGTGATACCAGCAAGCACATCTAAAATGTAATGATGACTGCTGTAAACAGCAGCGAACCAAATTCCAAACATAATAATAGCAAATACAATATTGATTGCGCCTAACCTGTTTTTAATACCATAATATAGGGTAATCAATGGGTAAGAAGAATGTAAAGAAGGCATAGCAGCAAACACATTTGAACTTTTGGCGTACAGTGAATTAAAAATTCCCGCGTGAAAAAAATTGTCGAAGCGTTGAAGGCCTGCTGTATTTCCGGGAGTGTGAGCAATAAATTGAAAGCCGTAATGCTGTACATACCATGGTGGAGCAGCAGGGTAAATATAGTAGATGATAAAACCAATAATGTTTACAAAAAGAAAAGTAAGCGAGAAGTGCATAAACTGCTCCCGGTTCTTAAAAAAAAGATAGCCCGCGAAAATAAGAGGAACCGGTACCCAGCATAAATAAAAAACACCGCTTATTATATCGAAAAAAGTATTGGTATTTTGCCTCCAGAATTCGTTTGGAGTGACAATTTGGTTTTGAAAATGAATACCGAAAAAGCTTTTTTCAGCATTGTACAAGCTGCCTATATGCACAGTATTGTACATATAATTTGGGAAAGCTTTCATTGAATCAAATATTATCCAAAAAACTATAAACACCGAAAAACCTGTAATAAATTTTCGTGTTGGAAAAGAAGCGTAATAAAGGCTGTTAAATATCAGCACTATAACTACTTGCTCTACCTTAAATCCAATCAGTATTTTAGCAAGCAGCAGGTAAGACAGAGATATAATTGTGGTAAAAAGAATATCTTTTTTAGTAAATAAGCTGGTATAAGTAGTTGCGGTTTTAGCAGGCTGATACATTATTTTTTCTTTGGAAAATCTGACGCAAATATTTTATCCCACAGGGCTGAACTGACACCATAGCCTTTTGATGAATCATCATAATGATGAAGCATATGATGCTGTTTGATTTTTTTCCAAAACGGAGTTTTGAAATTAGCATGGTGAATAGCATAGTGAGTCATGTCATAAATAAGGTACCCAAAAATGAAGCCTGAAAAAAATGAATAAAGATGAACAGGACTTAAAAATAATGCAAACAAAAAATAAAAAGCAACAGCTAATGGCAAACTTACAGAGGGTACCATTACCAGTCTCTTAGAATCTCTTGGATAATCGTGGTGCACGCCATGAAAAATAAAGTGCAGCCGCAAACCCCATTTTGACTTGGGAACAAAGTGGAAAATATACCTGTGCAAAACGTATTCGGTAGCAGTCCAAATAAAAATACCCAGTGCAAAATACAAGGCAAATGCACCAATGCCAATATGATTTACAAAAGCCTGGTAAATAAAATATATGATGACAGGTACATAAATAAATAAGGGCACAGAAAAATGAATTTTAGAAAGATTTTCCAGGAAGTCATTTTTAAACATTCTGACTGATTCCTCTGAGTTGGATATATAATTCTTCTTCATAATTATAAAGCAGTTATCAATAATTAAATTTTCATTCTTTCCATTACTTCTTTGCCTGTAGCAGGGTCTATTCCTTTCACTTCAACGTATTCCACATTTGGCGTCCAAAAAGAACCTCCGCTTATTTTTACAAAGATACGATTGAGTATTGCTTGTTTTTGGTTAATAGTTGCAAAAACATTATACTTATTATTGGCTCCTTTAATCAAAAACATGGGGAATTTCTTATAAGAAACAAAATGCAATTGGTATTTATCTTTAGCAATTAAAGTTGATTTTAAGCCATAAGCAAACTTTCGCTGTATAAAGTTCAATTCTTCCTGCTGCCCCTGCTCGTTGTACCTTATCCAATATACGTGTACTGGATCTTCAGCATTTATGGTATTCTTTTCGTAATTCACCTCATACACTATTGTATTTGTATTAGGATTTCTTTGCAGATAAAAGAGCTGGTTGCTGTTGCCGGTAGGTACAGGAAACTTTTCCTGCGCGTGCAACGTTATCGAGGCAAGAAGCCCTATGAGCGATAAATAGAATATTTTTTTTCTATTGATAAGTCGGTTCATTTAGTTTAATTTTTTCTTTTTTTTCGAGAGCTTTTTTTGCATCAATCATTCTTTTGATGGCTGTAATGTTAGTTAGGACTGCCATAACCGTAATGGGCAGTGTAAAGACCGACATGGTCTCAAATACATGGTAGCGAATGCCGGGAATAAATAATTTGTAGTTGCCACCTATAAAGTGTGCCGTAATGCCACACGCAATAGCTGAAACACCTACCAGTACAACCCTTTCGGGCCTTTGCATCAGTCCTCCTTTATTTTGTATTCCTAAACCTTCGCTTCGTGCGCGGGTATAACTTACCATCATAGAGCCTATTAACGCAATAAAAGCAAATAATGAACTGATAAAGTAGTGCTTGGCGACGAGATAATAACAAATGCCTAAAAACATTACAAACTCGCTATATCTGTCTAAGACCGAATCAAACAAGGCTCCGTAAATAGAACTCATATTGCCTAGGCGCGCCACCTGCCCGTCAAGCATATCGAATAGGCCTGCAAATAGAACCAGTGCACCCGCCCAGCCCACCCATTGAAGATCTCCACGATTACTTTCTTCGGCCCCTACTATAAAAATAACGGCTACAAAAATATTCAATATCAGTCCTATAGTAGTAACCGCATTTGGCGTAAGGCCAAGTTTTATCAATCCTTTTACTAAAGGATCAATTACTTTATAAATTCCCTTCTGCAGTCTATCTCTTAACAATTGTTTTTTCATGTTTTTTCTAAAAATCTATTTTTACTCGTGTTCTAATGCCCCATTCTGCAATATCCGGATGATCCAAATACGTTAGTCTCTTTACAAGATCTACCCTTACAATTTTAAAAATATTCATAATGCCAGCACTTACTTCTACGTAAGGTGTTTTATTCAGGGTATAGGTAGTTGGTAAATCTGTCTCTTTATCTACGGGAAATTTAAAGGTAGAAAGATTAAAATCAGGATTATTTTCATTTCTCACCCCTCCGTATAAAATTTTGGCTGAAGCTACTTCACGAAGCTTTAGTTTTTTCAACAATGGAATTTTATTGAAGAAAAACCCATTGAAGTGCTGATCAATGCTTAATGCCGCATAATGATCGCTTACAAATTCCATAAAATTCATAAGGTTGTAAGAGTGCAGCTGGTATGAATATGTTTGGTTAGCCTTGTGAACGGTCATTAAAGGATAAGGAATTTTTCCAAAGATATAACCTCCTTCAAGTACTACGTCTGCAAAACCCAATTGAGACAAATAACTTCTTTTATCTATAGTAAGATTTATATTGTGGTAATTGTATTCGCCCTTTACAAGTCCTTTTATACCGGCTATGTACCTTAGACGGAGAATCGGATATTTGTTTATAATGGGAATTCGATAGACTTTTCCCTGGTAATATTGATGGTGAGGAGACCAACAAAGTTCTGCTGATATTTCATTTGTAGTAAGGTTGGGTACGTTTGTAAGGCCTGCTCCATCAGATTTTATATATGAGATAACACCCGCCGGCGTTTGTTTCCAGTATTTTAAGGCGAAATTGTAAGCAAAATCTTTTCCAAACTCTCTTTCATACTCCGCCTTAAAAATATCGTTATATAGCCATCTGTCGTTTTTGCCACGTTTAAAAGACAGAAAAAAATTGTCTTCCGAGACAAACTGCAATTCCTGGCCAGGAATTTTCGTATCGTGCTGATAATTGAAACGCAAGAAATTATGAGGATACGAGTAGTAAGATGAACGGTTAAACGAATATGCGGCAGAAACGAAATATTTAAATTTTTCATCTCTAAAACCATATGCAAAATAGTTTTCAAGGTATATGTTCTGGTTAAATTTAGGAGTCGTTCTCCCTCCCAGGCGCAACCTGAAGCCCTCCACAGGATTAAAACTGTAAAAAGTATTTACAGGTCCTACCTCGTACGGTCCAAAACTTTTATAGCCTGCCAAAAGCAAGGTGGCAATGTCCATAAAAGTTTTAAAAGATTTCAGACGTGTCAGGCTGTCTATGTTTGAATATACTTTTGACTCAGCCTCTGATAACGGAGGAGAACGATGTTGTACCCAAAAGCTGTCAACTTCATTTTTGTTATTTTCTAAATGAACAACTGCAGCTCCGTCATAGACACTATCAGGCCCGGGTTGGTTAATTGTAAGATTTTTTAAAGAAACGGTTCTTTCTCCCACAATACCACTTTTTGCATTTTTAGATAGAGCGAACTCCACTATAGTATTGCTCATTATAACGTGATACCGCCCATCAAAGCCTTTTTCAAAATTTTGATTTACATGCAACTCGCGCACAAAATTAAGATTAGCATGTTTGCTAATACTCATAATTAATTTTTGTACAGAATAGTTGCCATCAAGTGTAACAAACAGGGTTCCTTTAAAAAGCAAATCATTTAAATTTCTCGGAGAAAAATTTAATCTTACCAGTTTGGTGCCATCAATAACAGTTGTATCAGCTATGTAAAACCGGTAAAAAGTGGGAGCCATATCAGCAATAGGGCTGAGAAATGTGTTTGATAGTAAAGAAATATTGTTTTGATAAACATCTACATCTTCATATAACCTATCTAAATAAGAGCTGACTCCACCAATGTCTACATATTCACCAAAATTTACTTTTTTATCTCCGAGTATATAAGTTTTATTTTTTTCAGGATTTTTCCGGTAATATTTTTTAGAAAAGGTTTCATCAAGGTAAACAGGCAACATCACCCTTCCCTGAATTTTGGTTGTGTCATTGTTTTCAAAAATAAACTTCCAGTTTCTTAAGAGCTTATTGTTTAAAAGCTTTTCCGGTGTTTTAGTCAGCATCAGTTCCATTTTTTCGTACTGGTCATACGACACATAATCATACACCGAAATCCTGTTTTTATTTTTATTATCTATAACCTTTCTTATCAGTTCTACTGCGGGATTATTTTTGTTGCTGTACTTGCTTCTTTTATTTGTTTTTACATACACATTATTGTGAGCGTCTGCTAATTCAAGTAGTACATTTATCTCCTGCTCCCTGCCGGGGAAAATGGTTTTTGTAACCGTTTTGTACCCTACATAAGAAAATTGTACTGTTGTAAATTTCTCATTAACAGTCCTAAGCGTATAACTGCCATCTGCACCACTGGTGACACCTTTGCCGCCCTTGAAATAAACGCTTACAGATTGTAATGGCTGTTGAGAAGCTGCATCCTTTATTACACCCTTTACAACAGTTTGCGAATAAGATGTTATAAAACAAGCAGATAACAGTAACAGTACCAAAATAACCCTGTTCTTTATCTCCTGCATTTTCGGTTATTTTTTAAAAACATACCTTTTTTGCATAGTATAGTTGTAACCAAAACCTACAATTAACGATACAAAAAGCTTTGCAACTACATAATGCACTTTAAAAATCTTGGTCATCAGGTACATCCCCCCGGTATTCAGAAGCAAATTTCCCCCCCAAACTATTCCATACCTTATCGCTTGATGGTGCGTCTTCCTGTTTTTTGACTCAAAAACCCAGTTTCTGCCAATTAAAAAATTTATAATTCCCCCGCACAGTGTACCTGTTGTACTGGCAATAACGACATCTATACGAAAAAAATTTACCAAAAAAATTGTTACCAGGTAATCAAAAAAAGAAGCAATTGAAGAGGATATATTTGCCTTGAGAAAAGTAATCATCTTTGTTACGTTACGCCTGCTATTAGAGCTGCTTACTATTAATTAATTTTACTGATGTTCATTCCCTTCCCGGAGATTTCCGGACTTTCATAACTTTCATCGCTACTTTCAAAAAGCCAAAAGATTTTAGTGCAATATGAAAAGAGAACAAAGCAACAATCTTTAAAAAACTCCATACAAAAAAGCAAACTATTCTTTACAATTTGGTTTTATATGTTATTTTATTCTGCAATAATTGCAATAACCCTCTCACTTCTTTCATAGAAAAATAATAAAAAATTCCTGATATTATAGATTTTTTCTCACGGCAAGCAAAACTAAAAACAATACTGAGGACAGAAATAATTATAAATGTTTGAACAGTTGTAAACGAATTTAAACGCAACAATTATTCTATTTCTCTTTACAATATTTTGTAAACTACAATAATCTGAAGCAATATATTCGCATAAATTCCTGCAAGTATATCATCTGCCATAACTCCCCAGCCTTTAGGCAGCAATTCCATTTTTCTTATAAAGAAAGGTTTCGCTATATCAAAAAATCGAAATAATACTAATCCGGCTAAAACATACTTTAATTGTACCGGTATCAGTAGCAATGTAATCATCATACCCGCAACCTCATCTATTACTACTTTACTGCTGTCTTTTCCCCAAATTGCATCTACAGCATTGCCTGACCAAACACCTAAAGCTGAAATCAAAATAGTCATTAATACTTGCGAGTAGATTGTAGAATTGCTGACAGGCATTATAACCCAGATTATACAACATACTGCCGCTGCTATAGTCCCTCCGCCTTTTCCCACATAACCAATTCCCAGCGCAGTGGCTATTAGCTTATGCAGCTTTATCATAAAGTGTCTACGAGCTCCTGGTAATAATCCAAACCAAGATGTGTTATCAAATCTTCTCCCATAATATGGCGAAGTGTGTTCTGCAGTTTCATCAACTGTTTGAAAATATCGTGCTCAGCACGAAGTTCAGGTGCATGTTGCGGCGATTTGAAATAGAAAGATAGCCACTCCTGTATACCGATCATTCCGGCTCTTTTAGCTAAATCAAGAAACAAAGCGAGGTCAAGCACAATTGGAGCAGCCAAAATAGAGTCTTTGCAAAGAAAGTTTATTTTAATCTGCATGCTGTAGCCCAGCCATCCAAAAATGTCAATATTGTCCCAACTTTCTTTATTATCGCCATGAGGAGGATAATAATTTATTCTTATTTTATGGTAAAGATCTCCATACAACTCCGGGTTAATATCGGGTTGAAGGATGTCTTCCAAAACACCTAATTTAGAAACCTCTTTTGTTCTAAAGTTATCAGGATGATCTAAAACATAACCGTCGCGATTACCTAAAATGTTTGTAGAGAACCAGCCTCGAACGCCTAATGATCTTGCCTGTAAACCCGGAGCAAGAATCGTTTTCATTAATGTTTGCCCTGTTTTAAAGTCTTTGCCACCAATCGGCGTTTCTGTTTCTTTTGCAAGTTCAATTAAAGCAGGAATATCGCATGTAAGGTTAGGTGCACCATTAGCAAAAGGTACGCCTGACTTAATAGCCGCATAAGCATATATCATACTTGGGGCTATGAGTGTATTGTTGTTTTTTAAACCCTCTTCAAAACTTTCGATAGTAGAATGAACTGCTGTTTCTTCAATATACTTTTCTGTTGAACCGCACCAGACCATAACTAGCCGCGAGCAATTGTTTTCTTCCTGAAATTTTCTGATATCTTCCATTACCTGTAAAGCCAGTTCATATTTTGTAGCTGCTGTCTTTACATTTGTCCCATCCAGATTTTGAATATACGATTTATCAAAAACTGCCTTCATTGGCTTAATTGCTTCCAGCTCAGGCTTGATGGCTTCCAATAATTCTTTATCGAGCACTTTTGCGTGCATAGCAGCCTTATAAACATTGTCTTCATATACGTCCCAGCCTCCAAAAACAACATCATTTAAATGTGCAAGAGGTACAAAATCTTTCACTTTAGGATACCTGTTTTCCGTTCTTTTACCCAACCGGATGCTGCCCATTTGTGTGAGAGAACCAATAGGTTGGGCCAGGTCTTTTTTAACAGCTTCAACACCTGCAATAAATGTTGTCGCTACCGCACCTAAACCAGGCATAAGAATACCAAGTTTACCTTCTGCCGGTAAAATTTGTTCTTTCATTTGCGTATGTTTTTATTTTATGAACCCTTTACTTTTTTAGGATGGTGTTACTAAAACCATTCATTCTGCTTGTACCATTCCAGCGCCTCTTTCAACCCTTGCTGTAAATTGTAAGCAGGGTTGAAATTTAAATTTTTCTGTGCTTTTTCTATATTGCAGCACCAGTTTACAGCTGTTAGTTCATTAAGCTTTTCTACATTCAATGCTGGTGTTTTATCAAACAGCCCATATGTTTTTTCTAACAGTACCGCCAGGCCTTTAACAACTGTCAAAGGCAAATGAAATTTTATAGTTTTTCGGCTTAACACATTTTTGGTAATGTCTGCCATTTCATAGCGAGTATAACAGTTACCATCAGATATGTTGTAAATGCCATTTGCTGTTTCTTCAGTGAACAGGGCATTTACAGTTGCCAGAGCTAGGTCTTTGGCATAAACAAAACTTAATTGTTGTGCTTTTTTACCAATATAGGGTTCGAGTCCCCTGCTAAAAGTCTTTAAAATAATAAAAATGTCTTTATCTCTTGAACCATAGACCGCCGTTGGACGCAAAATTATCAGTGGTAAATCAATATCTTTTAATTGTGCTTCTGCCAATAATTTGCTTTTGCCATAAGCTGTAACGGGCGATGGAAGTGTACTTTCAGTTATTAATTCATTTGTATCGGTTAATGGGCCTAACGCTGCCAGGCTGCTCAGAAACACCATTTTTTGCAGTCCTGCACCCATTTTTGCTGCTTTTGCAAGATTAGCTGCATAGGTGGCATTTACACGGTTGTATTCGTCCTCGTTTTTTGCTTTTGTAGTTCCTGCTGCATGAATAATGAAATCATAACTATTTTCATCCAGATCTTTTGCAAGTTTGTCTACATTAGTAAAATCGGGGTAGGTATACTTAATATTA
Organism: Segetibacter koreensis DSM 18137; assembly: GCF_000374045.1. Lineage (GTDB taxonomy): Bacteria > Bacteroidota > Bacteroidia > Chitinophagales > Chitinophagaceae > Segetibacter > Segetibacter koreensis. The sequence continues at coordinate 95,390 of NZ_KB893320.1, forward strand.
TAAGGGGTTAAATGTTTTATATCACTGCTTCTGCGAATAGCAGCATACACATCAAGACCTTTTGCAAGAGCAGCTTCTATTAAATGATAGCCTACAAAACCACTGGCGCCTGTTATTAAAACCTTTTGCTTCATAATGCTTTCTCGTAAATACGGTAAGTCTTATATACTTTTCCGTTAATGTTTTGCAGGGCCTTATTCATCATATCATTTGTCTCTAAAATCCAGGATCCTTCGGCACCTTTTAATTTCATATCCACACCCTTTTGTATAATTTTGGCATAAAAGCACGCTTCGATCCCCAGTCTTCTATAATCTTCTATAACACCTAATGTTATTACCCGGTAGTAGTTAATTTTTTTCAAGCCCAACAAAAGCTTAAAAATTCCTGTGGGCAATAATCTGCCTCTTTTTATTTTTATGAGTATCTGGTTAATATCCGGTACTGCCAGCGCAAAACCCACCATTTTCCCTTCATGCTCGGCTACAAGACAAAAGTCAGGATTCAGAATATTTTTTAGGTCTTTGGCCAGGTAATTAAACTCGCTCTCCGTCATAGGCACGAACCCCAAATTCTTGTCCCATGCTGAATTATATATTTCCCTGACTTTTCTTACCTCATTTTTAAAATCCTTTACTTTTATAGGGCGAATGGTAATTTTCTTTTGTTCGAGCCTTTTCATTAGTGCATCCTGCAGTTTCAACGCCCTGTCGCTTACTGTATCTGTTCTGATATCATAGGCAAACAAATCTACTTTTTTATGAAACCCGTTTTTTTCAACAAGATCGATATAGTAAGGTTTGTTATAAGTCATCATTGCCACCGCAGGTTCATTAAAGCCATCTATTAACAAACCGACGGGTTCATTTGTAGATGGGTTAACAGGCCCAATCATAGTTGCAAGGCCTTTCGCCTTAAGCCATTCAGATGCTTCTGTAAACAATGCTTTTGCAATACTTTCATCATTCACGCAATCGAAGAAACCAAAGAAGCCATCGTTAGTATTATTAAAGTTATTATGATTGTTATTAAGAATGGCTGCTATTCTTCCTTTTACTTTATCCTTTTCATCTACCGCCAAAAAGCATTGGAGTGAAGAATGTTCGTGAAAAGGATGTTTTCCCGGCGTTAAAATATCTCTTTGTGCAATATGCAGTTCAGGAACATAGTTTGGGTCATCAGCATAAAGCTCATGTGGAAAATCAATAAAAGTTGCGAGTTGTTTTTTTGTAGTTACCGGCTTGATGGTTATCATAGTTGAAACTTTTCCTTCAATCTTGGAATTTCCAAATGGGCTGCTGCTTTTGTCAGTTTTTCTACAGCCTCTTCTATTTGAGCAAATGTGTGTGTAGCCATCAATGAAAAACGAATAAGTGACGCATCTGAAGGAACCGCGGGTGAAACAACCGGGTTTACAAAAATGCCGTTTTCCTGTAACATCTTCGTTAGCAAAAAGGTTTTGTGATTGTCTCTTACGTATACAGGAATAATAGGGCTTTCCGTTGGTCCCATTTCAAAACCTTCCTCATGTAAAAGCTGTTTTGCATACCTCGTATTAGCCCAAAGCTGTTCAATGCGCTCCGGTTCTGTTTGTATAATGTCAAGAGCTGCAATAACACTGGCTGCAGAAGCAGGAGTCATGCTGGCGCTGAAGATCAGAGACCGCGCTTTATGTTTTAAATAATCAATAATCACTTCATCTCCTGCAACAAACCCTCCCAAAGAGGCCAGGGATTTACTAAAAGTACCGCCTATAAGATCAACTTTATCGGTAAGACCAAAGTGCGATGCTGTTCCTGCTCCTGCTTCGCCTATAACACCCAGGCTGTGGGCATCATCTACCATTATATTTGCGCCAAATTTGTCTGCTATATTTACTATTTCGGGCAGCTTTGCTATATCACCTTCCATACTGAATATGCCATCTACCACTATGAGCTTGATTGCACTTTCAGGAAGGTTAGATAATTTTTGCTCAAGATCGTCCATATCATTGTGGCGATATTTGATTACCCTGGAAAATGAAAGACGTGTGCCATCAATAATAGAAGCGTGGTCGTACTCATCAAGTATCAGGTAGTCGTTTCTGCCAGTTACACAAGATAAAACTCCAAGATTTACCTGAAACCCTGTACTGAAAAGCAACGCCGACTCTTTATTTACATATGATGCAAGTTTTTTTTCAAGTTCTATATGTATATCAAGCGTACCGTTTAAAAAACGTGAACCGGCACAACCTGTACCATATTTATCAGTTGCTTTTTTTGCTGCTTCTATTATTTTGGGATGATTGGTTAACCCCATGTAGGAGTTCGACCCAAACATCAAAACTCTTTTCCCATCAAGAATAACTTCCGTATCCTGACCGCATTCTATAACACGGAAGTACGGATATATACCCTGTTCTTTCACAAGAGCAGCATCATGAAACTGTTCAATCTTCTTATGTAGTTTTTTCTGCATCATATCCAATATTTAACAAGCAATTTCATCGTTTTATTAAAATAGTTTATCCAGATTATTATTGTCTCTCGTGCCTTAACAGTATTTGCATCTTTACCTTTCAAAAGTTAAAAACACTAAAAGTAAAAATAGTCAATTAACGATTTTCAATACAGCTTTTTTAGCTTTTAAGTTTAATTTAAAAATTTGAATCAGTTACAAAAACGTATTTTATCATTGTTCAAGTATTTAAAAATGTAAGTTTTGTTTATCCTACATTTTTTATTTAAAATACCGTTTTTAAAATTTACTTATATAAATGTTAGTATCCTCTTTATGCTGTAAGCAGATATAAACATTGCTTAAAAAATCTTTTTTTGGTATGGAATTTTTTGACCAAAAACGTTTTTTCGTCCATTTTTCTAATACCTGCCCTTAATACCATCAACCATAATATCTACTAATAAATCAGGCCCGTTTTCGCGGTTCTTTATAATTTTAGATACTGGTAAAGGCAATTCAACTCCACGAAAAGCGGCAACCAAAGTGCAGGAAAATAATTCAATGTTTCTTTCTGCAAGCTCTTTAAATTCTCCTGATTGTACTCCGCCTTTAATGATCTCTTTAATCAAGTCGATCTGAATCTCTTCGTGCTTTATTTTTATTTTTATGATTTCTGCTAAATGGTTAAATATATCTTCATATATAACTGTACTAAGGTTGTGAAACTTTTCCATAGCACATACTCTGGTCCTTACGTATGCTTTCAGTTTATCTTTGGCTGTAGTTGCCATGTTGATAGCTTGCCGGGTAATGCGCAACAGGTTTTTTAATTCTTCATCAACAACAGCCTCAAATATTTCTGTTTTTCCAGGAAAATAATAGTACAAAGTGCTTTTTCCTTTGCCCATTGCATTGGCAATATCTTCCATGGTTGTTTTTTTCAAACCATGCTGGGCAAATAATTTTTTAGCAGTGGAAAGTATTTCCCTGATCATTGATTCGTCTTTTGTTATTTGCTCAACCATTTTTCGACTAAATTCAGAATTTCGTCCAAAAATAGAAGTAAAAATTTAAATAAACAATTTATCTTGAAAGCTTTAGATAGAAGTAAGATGAATTGTTTAAAGAGTGGAGGCTGCAGGTATGGGATGAAAGGCTGAAGTATATCTTATAACTTTTGAGGTACAAGGTGTAAATACTAAACTTATCAGCTTTAAATGAAAAACAGAAAATAATAAGAAAGTCTCGATTAGCTGGTCAGTTGCGAGTAGAAAAAATACTTACGCATGGGAGTTCCATAACATTAATAAAACAAAATGATTAATATTGATAAATGTTCCATCTTTATTATAAGTTTTAATTAATACCAATTTTTAAAGAAATATGAAACGGATTGTTTTTGCCTTCTTATTATTCATTTCTTATGCGTTATTTTCTTCTGCCATAACGGCCCAAACTAAAAACTCTCAAACCAAAGATGAGCGAATGAAAATAGCTGCAGAAATGGAGAACTCTATACAAACTGAGCTATTAAATAAATGGTATCCGCAGGCGGTAGATAGTGTTTACGGCGGCTTTCTTAGCACCTTTACTTATGATTTTAAACCTACGGGTCCCCATGACAAAATGATTGTTACACAGGCTCGTCATATATGGACAACTTCAAAAGCTTCTCAGCTATACCCGAATGTTTCTTATTATAAAACCTGCGCGGAACAAGGTTATAAATTTTTAAGAGATGTGATGTGGGATGGAACATATGGAGGATTCTATAATCTTGTTGACAGGCAGGGAAATGATAAGAGCGACATCAAAAAACCAAAAGAGGCTTATGGAAATGCGTTTGGTATATATGCTTTGGCGGCTTACAACAAGGCTACAGGTGATACCGGTGCTCTCAACCTCGCAAAAAAAGCTTTTATGTGGCTGGAGAAACATAGCCACGACCAGATCTACAAAGGTTACTATCAACACTTACTAAGAGACGGAACGCCGGTTAAAAGAGATAATACTGTGCCTAACACTTCCGATCTTGGTTATAAAGATCAAAATAGTTCTATTCATCTGTTGGAGGCATTTACAGAATTGTACAGTGTATGGCCCGATGAGTTGGTGAAACAGCGATTGCAGGAACTGCTATATCTGATAAGAGATAAAATAACAAATAGAAAAGGAGACCTTATACTTTTCTTTAAACCTGATTGGACACCAATATCTTTCAGGGATTCTTCTGAGGCATCTGTATTACGGCATCGCAATTTAGATCATGTTTCTTTCGGTCATGATGTTGAAACCGCTTATCTTATGCTCGAAGCCTCTCATGCATTGGGTCTAAAAGACGACACTACTACCATGACAGTTGGCAAACGAATGGTTGACCATGCCCTGAAAAATGGCTGGGACAACAAACTGGGTGGCTTTTATGACGAGGGATATTATTTTAAAAACAAGCCCGGTATATCTATTATTTTAGATAGTAAAAACTGGTGGGCACAAGCCGAAGGGTTAAACACGCTGCTGCTAATGTCCGATCACTTTCCTAATGATCCAATGAACTATTTTGATAAGTTTAAACAACTTTGGCAATACGCACAAACTTACCTGATAGATCATACATACGGCGATTGGTATGAAGAAGGGCTCGATAAAGAACCTCAACGCAAAACAGCGTTGAAAGGGCATATTTGGAAAGGTACTTATCATCACTTTCGTTCTTTGTCAAACTGCGTAAAAAGGTTGAAAGGAGAAAAGGAGGAGTAAGGATTAACAGCCTTTGTTTATAATGTATTGACCAACAACTGACGGTTTTTTGCCGTTTTAAAAGGGCGACCAAGGTTTGCGAAGAACCGAGAGCGGCGACAATATTTATTTGTCAATGTAAAGTTGATTAACAAAACAATATAAACACGTTCACTTCCAAAACAATATATTTATCCTATCAATTCCATTTCGGCATTGGAACAATCTTTGAATAGATTTTGCAATAAATACTAATAAATGAAAAGAGTTGTAGGGTTCATAATAATAGTTGTGAGCTTACAACTCTTTTTAGTATCGTGCCAAAGCAAGAATAACCAGGAGGAAAAGGAAAATTTTGAATTTTATTATTTTCCTAAGAAAAACGTGTATTACAATATCGAGAAAAAAAACTTCCTTTATTCATTAGATGGTGGAAAAACATGGGACAGTGTTGTGAGCATTTCTGATAAAGAGCCGGCGACTTTGGGCGAGAAGATTATTGTGTATAGTGATGACTATAATGTGTACAAAGACAACCCTGCACACAGAAAGTTGTACATTGGAAGGTTGTATAATATAATTAGTGCCGACACAGCCTTGGCAATAGCAGGCCCCGAGGTAACTGAGCGTAAAGTGCAAAAGAGGGCAGCAGCGGTAAAGCCTGAACAAGAGGAAGAAAAAGTAGTAAAGGGATTAAAGAAGTTTTTAAATAAGATTTTTGGAAAACATAAAAAGAAAAAAGAAGATGAGTAGGCCTTATGTAACAGCTCCTTTTTTTCAGTGAGTTTTATCAATTTAAGAAATTTTTGAATGAAATCGAATACGACTTTTTGGCAACGGATGGGCTTGCATGATTGGTTTCTTAAGAAAGAAGCTTTTGAAACAACGCATCAAACTTTAACGCTTACTCCTGACGATGTATTTAAATATATTGTAGAGAAGTTCAATGAATCTATAAAGGAGCTTTCATTTGCAAACCGTATTGTTTTTTTTCATGAATATATTGTTTGCTTCAGCCCCGAAGACTACAATAATTTTATGGATAATAAAAGAGGTATTTTCGGTTTAATCATACAAGAGTCAGTTAAACAGTTTTACCAGATTTTAAAAAAATACAGGGCCGAGGGCAAAACCGTGGAGCCATCCAGCAATAAATGGGTTTTTCGTTTTGTGTCTCATCCTGATTATAGGCAGGGAGACAAAAGCTTTATAGGAAAATTGCTACCAGGAAGCACCCATCAAAAACAAGAAAATCTAAGGGTAACTTTTATACCAAGACAAACAGGCATTGCAGAAACGTTTGACGTCAACAATGACATTTTGAAGGATTTTACATTTTATAGTGAGGGATATTACGAAGTGCCTTACCAGGAAAACCTGGTTCTTGAGGAAGGAAAGATTAGCAAAGCACAAACCGGCGTACTTGCGCGTTTTGAAACAATAATTCCGGATAGGGATTTTGCAGGAAAAAAGATTGAATACCTGATGAAGGATGAAGAAATTACAGTAAGTGGAAAGGATGAACACAAAGAAGGATCGAACATTTTTAAAATTCCTTCTGACTGGGTGAATACGCCTCACTTACGCATTCGTTATAATAAATCTGATGGAAAATTTTATGTAGCTTCTTTTGGTGAAAAAACCATTTTAAACGAGAATGAAGTCTCTGCAAGCGATACCAATAATATTGTTTGGACCGAGTTGCCTATTAATTCGAGAATGGTATTGAATGGAATAGTGGGAGTAAACATTTTTAAATTGTAAAGAGAATTATGGACAGCGCTTTATCTATAGCTTTGTTAGTAATCTGTATTTTATTGCTGATTGCTAATTTTTGGGACATAAAAAATACACATAACCACAATGGCTAAAAACTATTTTGGAATAACTGACACAGGAAAGTTAAGAAGTAACAACGAAGATACTTTTATTGCTGAGCCGGTTCTCAATAATCAGTTTATAGCTGCTTGTGTTATTGACGGCGTAGGTGGTTATGAAGGTGGAGAAGTAGCTGCCCGCCTGGCTCATGATGCTATTCTTTCTTATATAGACAGAAACAGGAGCTCAGATATTACCCTGGTGATGAAAGAAGCGCTGGTGGCTGCAAATGAAGCAATCTATAAGGAAAAACAAATTAGCAAAGAAAACGAGCAAATGGCGTGTGTGCTTACACTGGCCCTTGCCGACCTTGCTAATAATAAATTTTATTATGCTCATGTCGGTGATACAAGGCTTTATCTTTTCAGGGACAACTCTTTGGTGAAAGTCACGCGAGACCATTCGTTTGTTGGTTTTCTTGAAGATAGTGGACGTTTGTCTGAAGAGGCCGCCATGCAGCATCCCAAACGAAATGAGATTAATAAGGCCCTGGGGTTCGACTCTCAGATGCGAACGCCGGATTATATAGAGACCGGCGAATCGCCTTTTCTGCCCGGCGACATGATTCTTTTATGTAGCGATGGCCTAACAGATATGATTGATAACAGAACAATCACATCTGTATTAGATACGAACAAAGATTTATCTTTAAAAGGAAAATCGCTGATAGATGCGGCAAACGATGCTGGTGGAAAAGATAATATTACAGTGGTTCTGGTTCAAAACAATAAGACGCCATTACAACATACGGCAACAAAACCTGCAGTGACAGTAAAAGATAATGATAGTAAAAATAAAGAACAGTTAGTAGAAATAAAAAGTACTTCTGCTCAACAAACAATTGTTTCAAACAAAAAGAAAAAAAGTAGTTCCGTTCCTCTTTTCATCTTTTTAAGCCTGCTGATATTAGGCGCACTTATCTGGTTGCTGTATCAGAATTACAATAATAAGAATGAAAAAAACGTTGCGAACAATGTTATACTGAAGAGGAGAAATGAACAGGAGCAGGTATTAGCTGACAGTATAAATGGTACGAAAACAAATGAAGTTTTTGTGCTAAACCAAGCCGGTAATCCACCCATTGTTATAACCGATTCTATTTATGTAAATAAAGATTCGCTACATATAATCGGAAACGGTGTTACTATAAAAAGTGATACGACTTACAAAGGTCCTGCTTTCACTTTGTCTCCTGCCTGTAAATACGTTTTATTAGACAGCCTTACTTTAGAAAACTTTGATATTGGTGTACTTGTAAAAAACCGGGGTTTACATCTTAAAAAGGTTCAATTCAAAAACTGCCGCGTTCCCGTGCAACAGGAATTTATGTTTAATGATACCTCTGTTGTAAATGGCAGGTTTGCGGATACACTGTTTTACAATACAGAAGTTAACTCACAATAATTATTGCGCTAAGAATGGTGTCAGATAACGGACGATTTTATTCAAGAAATATTGAGAGGGTTTTTTTGCTGCTGGTTACAATAGTCATGGTTGTACTATTTTATAAATTGTTTGCGGTACTTAAGCGAGATTTCGCAGATGTGCCAAAACGATTAAGAGACGGTACTATTATGAATCTTAATGACGATAAACCGGGCGAACGCATAAAAGTTTTACTGTCAAAAGGTTTTTACTTTCATGATAAACGTGATATAGACCTGGTAAGTTCCGTTGTGGCAGCGGGCCGAAACAAAACTATTGGGATTACCGATAACGTTGGCGAATTAAATAAAAGCAAATACAATGTAAGCATTGAAGATGCATCACTAAATGGCGGAGAGGAGTTTAAAAGAAGAGCACAGGTTGAGCGGTCATTAATAGGTTTTACAGACCAGGATTCATCTTTATATGATAGAGAAAGGCGAAAACCAGACCCCTTGCCGGCAGCTAACGCTGTTGCAATGGGAGGCGGAACAATAAATGGTGAAATTGTAAAGACAGCTGGAATACACGTGCAAGGTGTATTGGTACGTTTGCAGCTTATCCTGCCACAGGATAGTTTGTATAGCGAAAGTGTAGATGATATCAGCCGGAAAATAACAGTCAATTCTAAAGGTGTCAGAAAAATTTTCGCACTCGATTCCCTCGGGCATCGCCAGTTGCAATCTTTTACCGCTTACGCCCGTACGGATGCTAATGGAAAATTTTCTTTTTCAGGTTTGCCTCAAAATAATTCGTTTGCAGTATTACCTCTGCAACCCGGCTATGAGTTTGGCCGTTCGCAGGGAGTGCAAAAATTAGAAAACAATGCATCATTTACTTTTTACCAAATACCCAACACCATAAAACTGTTTTCTACGCGTGATTTTAATACTTTAAAAAAAGAAAAATCATTAATTGTTCGTACACCTGAGGAAGCAAGTAAATGGTTTTGGATAATTGTAGTGAGTTTTATTGCTTCCTTTTGGCTTCTTCATCTACTGCTGACTGTTCGTTTTCCACGAGCCGATCAATTTATTCTTCCGGTCATAATGGTCTTAACCGGGCTTTCGTTTTTAACGTTATTTAGTTTACAGGATCCATTGAGAGACCGCTTTTTCGCGAAAAGTACATTGACTTATTTTGGCTTTGGTGTCTTCGGTATTATTATATTAATGTTATTCAATCTTAAAAGGTTTACTTCCGACTCAGGTCTTTTTCGATTATTTGTATTTAAGAATCTCCGAAGCGCTGCTAATGGATGGCAGTGGGCATTAATAGCAATGGGTTTATTAATGCTTACCATTCTTTTTGGAACAGGCCCTGAAGGAAGCGGCGTGAAAGTGAATCTCCTGGGTTTTCAGCCAAGCGAAATAGTAAAGTTTTTGGTGATTATTTTCCTTGCTGGTTTTTTTGCCGCTAATGAAAAATACATCTCACAATATACGTCCTGGCATAAACGCTTTTCGTTTTTCTTTTTCGCCCTGGCTGCAATCCTCGGCACTATTCTTCTCTTTTTAATATTGGGAGATTTAGGCCCCGCTATGGTTTGCTGTTTTACTTTTATTATACTTTTCTCATTTTCCCGTGGCGATTTTGCAAATATGGTAGCCGCCATCGTTCTATATGTTCTTTCTTTATGGGTGCTTAAAAATGTTTGGATAGCTACAGGGGTTACAGTTGGTTATTTACTTATTTACATGCTATTTGCTAAAAAGCGATTAAGTGAATCGTCCATTATGGCTTTGGTAGTTATTGCAGGTTTTTTGTTGCTCGACCAGGTTCCTTATTTAGATAAAGTTATTCCCGGACCTGTTCATAGGTTAACAGACAGAAAAGCAATTTGGCTCGACGCATGGAACAACGAGGTATTTGGTGGTGACCAGGTAGCAAATGGAATTTGGGCTATGGCAAGCGGAGGCGTTACAGGACAGGGTGCGGGTGAAGGCTTTGCCAAAACAATTCCGGAAGCGCATACAGATATGATTCTACCTTCAATGGGAGAAGAGTTTGGATGGGCCGGTATCATTTGCATATTTGTTCTTTTCTTAATATACCTGCATCGTTCTTTTAATATCGGGCGGCAGACAGGAACGCCTTTTTTATTCTACCTGTGTGCCGGTATTGGGGTTAGCACATTTATACAATTTATTTTAATTGCAGGGGGTTCTACCGGCGCATTGCCTTTATCAGGAGTCGCTTTGCCGTTCATGAGTTATGGAGGTTCATCATTGCTTTGTAACATGCTCGCAGCCGGTTTTTTATTGTCTGCTTCTCATCTGCAAGGCACAGCAGCCCAAATGAAATTTATAACAAAGCAACAAGATAAAAATTTGCTTCCTGCACTTTTGGCTGCTTGTATCGGTATTGTATTATTAGGTATCAATGTTTCAAAATATTTGTTTAATAATAATAAATGGGTGGTAGAACCTGCACTGGTGGCAGACAGAAGCGGGGCAAGAATGTTTAGTTATAACCCGCGCATTTCTATTCTTATAAACAGGCTGCAGGCCGGAAATTTATTAGACAGGAAAGGAAGAATATTGGCCACCAGCCATGTTGACCTTGTTAAAAACCAGGAAGATTCACTGTTAGCGGTCGGCATTCCAAAAGAAAATTTGGAGGCTTTTGCTTATAAACGTTTAGACAGGTATTACCCGTTCGGCGAACAAATGTTTTTCTGGACAGGTGATGCAAATACCGGAGTTTTTAATGGCTCAACAAATGGTTATTTTGGTGAGTACGAACATGCGGCAGAATTACGCGGCTTTCCTACACCTGCAACAAAATTCGAAGTAAGTGCCCACAGGTTTAGGCAAGACAGGTTTCTGCCTGAGTCATCTACAGAAATGACAGTAACTAAAAGAGATTACACTGCACTTTCAAGGTTGCTGCTAGCAGGTATTAACAGTAAGCAGGTGGATTCATTTAAACGAAAAAACCGTGATGTGCAATTGACTATGGACGCCGCACTGCAAACCAACTTGCAAAAAGCCCTGGCAACGGATGATAGTGTAAAAATAAAACGTGTATCAGTTGTAGTAATGGAAGATAATACAGGTGACGTGCTTGCTTCAGCATCATATCCGTTACCCCCTGTTAATGATTGGGATATGCTAACATTAAGTGAAGCGGAGCTGAATAAATTTCCTGGCTGGAATGTAAACAGTGATATGGGATTTACACACGCGACACAGCCAGGTTCGACTGCAAAGCTTGTGACTGCGTTGGCCGCTTTTAACAAATTAGGAGAAGCTGCCGCAACGAAAACTATACGTGTGCTGCCACAAGACCTCATACGCATAAAAGGCCCGGAACCTGATGAAGCCGGTAACATATCTATTGAAAGAGCAATTGTAAAATCTAATAATTCCTTTTTTATACGTCTTGCCAACCAGGAGAGGTTACAGGAAGAAATGGGGACTTTGTATCTGCAAACGGGAATGTTTTTACACGGTGTAGGAGGTTATTATTATGAAAGCGAGCCAAACAATACAGAACAACAAAACGAATGGCGCAAACTTTGGCGCAAAACGGAATTTAAGAGCATTAATACTTACAATCCAAACAATATAAAACGAACACGAGGTAAAGGTGTTTCAGGTATGGCTTGGGGGCAGGGCGAATTGATTGCAACGCCAGCTTCGGTTGCAAGGGTCGCAGCGGGAATAGCGAATAACGGAACACTAATGCCAAACCGGTATGTGCTAAGTGTAAGTGGCAAAATGGTTCCGGTGCAAGCAGGCGTGCGTATAGCGAAAAATCCCAGGTATGCTCAGCATATAACAGATTATATGCTGGAGCAAAGTGCGAATAAGGCAGAGCGGCTGGGATTGAAAGTTGCAGGAAAAACAGGCACGCCTGAGCGTATTTGGAAGAGTGAAAGGATAAATGACGGATGGTATGTATTCTTTGCTCCCAAAGCAAGTGGAACGGGACATATTGTAACGTGTATCCGGCTGGAAGCGGCGAAAGGGTCAAGCGAAGCAGTAAGACTTGCAGGAACGTATGTTGTTCCCATATTGGTAAAAAGAGGCTATATAAAAAGCTTTGAAAAGGAAGGAAGAGCAAATCCAACAATAAAGAATCCGCTGGTAAAAAATAGTCAGGAACCTATAATTAAACGAGTTGCGTTGACACTAAAAAGTGGAGACGATCCCGCTTCTGATACGACACAATGAGTGTAGATAACTTTCCGGGTTCATTTTGGGGGCGACAGGAGCAAAAGTTTTACAATTATATTCAATTCCAGGTATGTTTATTTAAAGTAACTTTTCTTACTTTTTAAGCCCAAAAGATAAGAATTAAAATTTTTAATAAAAGCAATGTTTGATTTTCTTAAAAGCCGACCAGGCGATACAAAAGGAATTCGCGGGGAACTACTACAGTTTATAAAAGACCAGTTGCAGAAAGCTGAGGGAGGCGAAGGAAAAAATATACGGGGAATTTACTTGTATATCACCTGCAAGCCGGAGGAAAAGCATTTGTATGAAGGGGCTATTTATGCGGATGAAGAAAATCGTTTTAAAGAGGAAGAAGTGCAAAAGATAGCAGATGATTTTGCGATAGACCTGCCATCAACCTGGACAATGCAAATCTCGTTTGTTGATGAGGCGCCACCGGAAGCCATCAAAGCACAGGTTGTAGATGCTGCGTTGTTTATCTCAACAAAGAAAAAACCAAAGATCCATGCGACTTCAACAGCTTATATAAGAGTTTTGAATGGCGAAGCAGAGAAACCTGTATACACAATAACTTCAACCAGTGGTAAAATAAATATTGGCCGCGAGAGAAAAGCACAGACCGCAGAAGGTTTTTACAGGGAGAATCAAATTGCTTTTATCGATGCAAGCAAGCATGAAAGCAACCGGTCGGTAAGCCGGGAGCATGCGCATATTCAATGGGATACTGAAGCAAGCGCTTTCTATATATTTGCTGATGAAGGTGGAATACCGCCTCACAATAAAATGAAAGTGAGAACGGAAGGGGGCACTCCTGTTAAATTCCAAACAACTCAAATTGGACATCGACTACAGGAAGGTGATCAAATAGTATTAGGCGAATCGGCTGTACTTGAATTTCGAACTTCAGATGTGGACAAATAATATAATTGAATGGCGAAGGTTTTTACAATAACAGAAGGATTGGTAAACATGGCCCCCATGAAAACGGGTGGCCAGGGCTCTGTGTACAAAGGTTTACGTACCGGAGAAATCATTTCTGCTGTTAAGTTATTACCTACCCCCATTTATAGTGAAGATGAAGAAGACAAAAATTTCAGGGATTTTAAAAATGAAGTGCAAAAACTTAAAAGGGTCAACGAAAAACCCAATCCTAATGTAGTAAAGATTTTGAGTTCAGGATTGTCAGAAACAGGCAATTTTCCTTTTATTGAAATGGAATATATAGAAGGACCTGATTTGGAAGAATTGTTACAACCTCCTCATCCTCCTGTATTTACCATTAAAGAGGTTATAAAAGTTGCCGAACAATTGTCAAATGCGTTAGCTCATTGTCACAGTCTCGGTGTGAAGCATGGAGACATTAAAAGTAATAATGTAAAATTTAATATTCATAGCGGTAATTATGTGTTGCTGGACTTTGGACTGGCTATCATGTCAGACGAACAAAGGCGAACCAGTTTGCGGCAGGCAGGTGCAGTAGAGTTTATGGCACCGGAGCAAAACGAAGGTCAGATGTTGTTTCAGACAGATGTATACAGTTTTGGGATTGTACTGTTTGAATTGCTGACAGGTAAAGTGCCATTTCCACTACAGGATAGGGGAGAAGCTGCACGGAACAATGTTCGCCTGGCACATATGGAAACGTTGCCAACAGATATTGTTTCTTTAAGAAAAGAGGCTTTGCCACTTACTTGGCCTGAAGACAAACGTGCAAGAGAAATGGAGATACCTGATTGGCTCATTTCCGTTATTTACAAATGCCTTAATAAAAAACCTGAAAACAGGTTTAGTAATGGTAGCAGTTTGAATACTTTTATTACTCAAAATAGTGTTCATGTTTTACATGCCGGTGATACTGAGAAGACTGCGCTATTGGTACAAGAGAAACAGCAATTGCAAAAGCAGCTTTTACAGTATAGGGATGAATTGATCTTAAAAGAAAGAGAGTATGAAGAACTGCAGGCAAAAGCTAATAATAAAAACGCTGGAATTCAGCTTTTAGAAGTAAAAAACAATTCTGTTTCATCTGATGAAAATGGCGTTGCAAAATCATCTTTTATAGCAGTACTTTTTCTTGCGATTGCTTTGGCAGCTTTTTCAGGTTATTCCTATTTTAAAAATGTAAAACAGGATAAGCAAATTGGTACTGCCTCTAACAAAGACAAGGTAAATGCGCACAAAACGAATACGCCGGTAACAAAAAAAACAGCTCAAAAGAAACGAAGCCAGGTAAATAATAAAAAGGCTGCCTTAGATTCTGTTGCTGGTAATAAGCAAAAAAAACTTGTAAAGAAATTACCACAACAGCCTGTAGCAGATACAAACAAAACTACAGTTAATAGTTCTAACAAAGAGAAACCCAATAAGAGTGCGACAAAATATACAGTATTATCAAAAGCATATTTTTATAGTACTCCTGACGAAACTACCAGTCGTGATGCCTATATTACTCACTGGAATAATGCTGTCCTGACCCCTTCTGATGATATGAACGGTTTTATTTATATTGTTTATACTAATGACAAAGGCCAAACCTCAAGAGGGTGGTTACGAAAACAAGATTTAAAGCCTATACAATAAATAAATTTCGATTTTAAATTTTCCCGGGAAATAAATTAAGTATCTTTTATAGAAATTGCAGGCAATTTTTTTACTGAATTGTTTAAGTTTACTATTGCAGCAGCAAAAAGATACTTTTAGATGGCAAAGGTTTTTACAATAGCACAGGGGTTAGAGAATATGGGCGCAATGAAAACTGGCGGGCAGGGCTCTGTATACAAAGGTCGACGAATTGGAGAAATTACAACCGCTGTTAAGTTATTACCTACACCCATTTATGGCGAAGATGAAGAAGATAAAAATTTCAGGGATTTTAAAAATGAAGTGCAAAAACTTAAAAGGGTCAACGAAAAACCTAATCCTAATGTAGTAAAGATTTTGAGCTCAGGATTGTCAGAAACAGGCAATTTTCCTTTTATTGAAATGGAATATATAGAAGGACCTGATTTGCAAGAATTGTTACAATCTCCTCATCCTCCTGTATTTACGATAAAAGAAGTTATAAAAGTTGCCGAACAATTGTCAAATGCTTTGGCACATTGTCATAGTCTCGGTGTGAAGCATGGGGACATAAAAAGTAATAATGTAAAATTTAATATTCATAGCGGTAATTATGTGTTGCTGGACTTTGGACTGGCTATCATGTCAGACGAACAAAGGCGAACCAGTTTGCGGCAGGCAGGTGCAGTAGAGTTTATGGCACCTGAGCAAAACGAAGGACAGATGCTGTTTCAAACAGACGTCTACAGTTTTGGGATTGTACTGTTTGAATTGCTTACAGGTAAAGTGCCGTTTCCATTACATGATAAGGGCGAAACTGCACGAAACAATGTTCGGCTGGCACATATGGAAATGTTGCCACCAGATATTGTTTCTTTAAGAAAAGAGGCTTTGCCACTTACCTGGCCACCAGAGACTAAGGAAAGAGAGATGAAGATACCAGATTGGCTGGTAGCACTTATTTATAAATGTTTAAGAAAAAAACCTGAAAACAGGTTTGTAAATGGTATAGAGCTTCATGAATATGTTATAAATAACAGTATTCACCCTTTCAACGAAAGAGAAGCTGGTAATATACAGGTTGTCCCTGATGATATTCAACAGCTTCTGACAGAAAAAGAACAACTTCGGCAACAGATACTGCAATACAAGCAGCGCTTAGATAATAAAGAAAGCGAAATAGAGGAGTTAAAAACTTCTATTGATAAAGACAGTGAAAAGGTATTAATAAGTCAAAGACACAAAGGGGCTTCATCGGCGCCTGCCAAAAAGGGAGTATCTAAGATAGCATTTGCTGTTTTGGTTTTTCTTACGATCGGCCTCGCTACATTTTCAGCATATAATTTATTAAATAATACCCAAACTGGTCGCTCGACCTTAGTTGATGATAATAAAAATTTGGTAGATACGACAACTATTTCAAATGAGCCGGCTGTAACACAAGCGGACGAAAATGAAAAAAAAGAAAGTACTATAACAAAAAATGAAATACAAGCGGCACCTGTTAATACTATAAAAAATGATTCTGCGCGAGATGCTGAGGTACAGGTAAAGCAAGGCCAAACCGGGAATGAGCAGGATAATGCTGCAAGAGATAGTCAACGGGTAGAACAAAAGGCCCCGGAAGCGCCTGAAAGAACTCAACATCAATACATGGTTACCGCAAAAGCATATTTTTATAACGCTCCAGATGAAAGTACCCGGCGAAATGCATTTGTTGTTCCTTCAAATAATGCTATTTTAAATGCATTAGACGAGAAAAATGATTTTATCCTGGTGGAATTTAGAAATCAGCTGGGTCAGAATTCAACAGGTTGGTTGCGAAAAAAAGACCTTCAGTCTTTAAATGAATAAAAAACATTTTTTGGCACCGATATACAAAGCAGCGCAAGAATTTCGCTAAGCTTTGTGTCTTTTCGTTTTTGGGCCTCAAATTGCTAATGAGTAGGTTAAAGTACAAGTGTGCGACGCAACGATGATGCTATGAAAAATTGAAGGTTGATAACAGATAAAGCTTTTAGAAGATTAAAAACATAAAATGGCCAAGGTTTTTACAATAACAGAAGGATTAGAAAATTTGGGTGCTTTAAAAACCGGTGGCCAGGGTTCAGTATATAAAGGAAGGCGAATTGGAGAAATTATTACTGCTATAAAATTGTTGCCGACACCTATCCACAGCGAGAGTACTGAGGATAAAAATTTTACTGCTTTTCAGAATGAGGTTCAAAAGCTAAAAAAAGTAAATGAACAAGCTAATCCTAATGTGGTTAAAATTCTTAGTTACGGCATAACTGATTCCGGCAACTTTCCTTTTATAGAAATGGAATATATAGAAGGACCTGATCTGGAAGAATTATTACAACCGCCTCACGATCCTGTTTTTACAATAAAGGAAGTGCTTAAAGTCGCAGACCAATTATCATCTGCATTGGCACATTGCCATAAAATAGATGTAAGGCATGGTGATATTAAAAGTAACAATGTAAAGTATAATGTGAGCACGGGGAATTATGTGCTGCTCGATTTTGGCCTTTCTGTAATGTCTGATGAGCAAAGGCGAACAAGCCTGCGACACGCGGGTGCAATAGAATTTATGGCGCCGGAGCAGAATGAAGGTCAGATGCTTTTTCAGACTGACGTATATAGTTTTGGAATAATACTGTTTGAATTGTTAGCGGGACAAGTTCCTTTTCCATTAAATGATAAAGGTGAAACGGCGCGAAATAAGGTAATGCTTGCTCATCTCGAATCCCTTCCCCCAGACTTGCTTTCGTTGCGACAGAAGTCACTGCCTGATAATTGGAGCGACCAAAAGAAGAAAGATGAAATGAAGGTGCCCGACTGGGTAACGAATATGATATACAAGTGCCTGGAGAAAAAGCCGGAAGACCGCTACACCAACGGCATAGAATTACATCAATACATTTGGGAGCATAGTATTCAAAGGTCTGGCAATAGCGCGATAAGTAAGGAGAGTGTTAGCAGCTTAGAGCAGGAAAACAAAAGGCTTCGGAGAGAAAAACAACAATTGCAGCAACAGTTATTGCAGTATCAGCAATTCGGTGCAACATCCAATCCAAATAATTCAACCGATTTTTATAAAAAACCCGATAATCGGTTTGATACAGAAAAAGCTGATAAAGTTAAATCGTCAAAATCACCGGTCAAAAGAAGTCTTATTCTTACTATAGTTGTAATAATTGCATTAAGTGCAGCTGCATTTATTTTAATAGAAAGCAAAAAAGTAAGTTTTTTATCATTGCTACAGACAACGCCAATAGGGAAATACAAAGTAGTTGCTTCCCACACGTATGCATATGATGACCCTGATGAATCTACAAGGACCGATTTTTATGCCATTCCCGGAAATGATACGGTAATTGCTTTTGATAAAAAAAACGGTTTTATTTATGCTGAAATAACAAATCGTAAAGGACAAAAATTGAAGGGATGGTTTCGTAACCAGGATGTAATGACATTGGATGAATGGAACAAAAGAAAAAAGTCAGACGCAGAATCGCAAAATGCAGGAATAACAGGGCAATTGCAAAATGCAAAGCAGCTTTTAAGTAGTGGAAAAACTGTAGAGGCATTAATAATTTATAATAATCTCTCAAAACAGCAAGTACCGGAAGCAATGTATGAATATGGCGTACTTGCCTTACAGAATGTGAATTTGAATATTACGTGTACAGAAGCATTTGACCTCGTAAAAAGAGCAGAAGAAAAAGGATATGTGCCCGCGAAAAGAACACTGGGTTTTTTGTACTCTTTTGCAGATGATAAACGTTCTCTGCAGCAAAACAAGTTTTATGAACGGTGCACTTTTGGCAAAAACCTGGAAAAAGGTTCTAAACTGTTGATGGAGGCGACCCTGGCAGGAGATACTGCAGCTAGCCGTTTATTAGATAAAGTGAACGAACTTTCTCAACTTCGTTAAATGATATAGAGTTGCGAGGAAACTTTTATTGGTATCTTTTCAACTTTGAAAATTACCGACGCTTTATTTTTCGCTTTTGTCCAGGTATTTATATATAGCTATGCAATCCTCCTCTCCAAAGCCTTGCTGTAACGCATCTTGGTAACTGTGTAATAGTGGGTTAAAGAGGGGTGAGTGTAAACCTTGCTCGCCTGCCAGCCTTAGATCTTTTGCCAGATGTTTTAAAGCAAAAGCAGGCTGAAAATTATTATTTATTATATTAGATGATTTTGGTTTGGTAATACCATTACTGCAAGCGCCTTCATTGATGATGGCAACCATATCTTCTGTCTTTATACCCTTTTCTTTTGCAAACAAGATCGTTTCTGCCAGTCCCTGCAGGTTTAATCCCAATAAATAATTTATAGCGAGCTTGGCAGAACTTCCTGGCGCCATTTTCTCCTACGTAAATTGAGAATTTACCAATGACGTCAAAAATCTGTTTAGCTCTTTCATAGGCCTGTTGCGCTCCACCCGCCATAATAATCAGTGTGCCATCCTGTGCCGGCTTTACACTTCCTGACACTGGGGCATCTATAAAATCCATTCCTTTTTGAAAACAAGCATCTGCAAGATAGCGCGAGGTTTCCGGCGAAACTGTGCTCATATCAATCGCAAGCTTTCCCAAATTTTCATTTGTAAGCAATCCATTTTTTCCGGTATAAATTTCTTTCACTGCTTCATCATCAGAAACCATTGTCATTACCACGTCGCATTGTTCGGCCAGTTGGCTGGGAGTTTCTGCTGATTTGGTGCCTGACTCAATTAGTTCTTTTTCTTTTGTGCGATTATATACCGTTACATTAAAACCTGCTTTAAGAAGGTTTTTTGCCATATTTCCCAATCCGGCCCATCCAATTTTTAAATTTGACATCGTAAAAAATTTTACCGGCAATTTTAGCTCTATTTTAATTTTTTCTATTTTTTCCCAACTTTCTTCCTGCAATACGCTTAATTACTATACATTCTCTACGTACTTATATATTATCACTTACTAAAATGTATTTGTTCTTTTTTCATCACATTAAAATTCTATTAAAATAACTATACCCGCTTTATCAATTTTTGGTTCGAATATTGCAAATCGCTGTCAAAATTATTTCTTAAGTAGTTGTAATACTTACTGTTACATTAAAAATTATAACTCTAATAAGATAAATTCTTACCAATATCTTCTGGATTGTATTATGACTTTTTCTAACTGAGCAAATAAAAAGTATAATAACTTTTAAAGTAATGGCGTTATTAATCGAACTCTTGTATAGGGTCCGTTTTATACTTATAACTATTTTTTTAATAAATGATAAATAAAGGATTTTTGTTTAAATCGGGAAGCTTACTTCTTGTTGTGGAATGTTTTATTCTGTTCTTACTGTCCAGTTGTACTAACCATACAATAAATGATAAACATCATAAAGTATTTATTGAAGAGAAAGACGGAAAATTTACTCTGATAAGAAATGGAAAGCCATATGTTATCAAAGGTGCATCAGGCTTTACTTATCTGAAAAAACTAAATGAAATTGGTGGCAATACGATAAGAACATATGATTCAGCAAACATCGGATCTATTTTAGATGAGGCAGAAGCCAACAATGTGGCAGTGGTAGTAGGACTGGATATGGCTGACAATAAGAATATGAATGATTTTTATGATGATACAGCCAAAGTGCGGGGACAGTTCAGGGCATATAAAAAAATAATTGAAAAGTATAAGAGTCACCCTGCTGTCTTAATGTGGTGTGTTGGTAATGAATTGGATTTTAAATTAAACTTTAAATACAATCATTTCTTCAATGCATACAACAATTTGGTTGATATGATACACGAGGCAGATCCTGACCATCCTGTTACAACCACCGTTATTGATGTGCGTCGCAGCAATATTTACAATATCAAGCTTCGAACAAAAACTGATGTAATTTCTATTAATTCATTTGGGGGACTGCGAACGTTAAAAAATGATTTGAAAGATTTCTCCTGGTTTTGGAAAGAGCCGTATTTAATACTGGAATGGGGAGTGAAAGGTCCGTGGCGACCCAATCGAGATAAGACCGAGTGGGAATCATATATTGAAAGTACAAGCAGTAAAAAAGCCGAGCAGTACCTGCAAATATATAAGAATGAACTTCCTGTAGATGACCCCCGTATGTTAGGTTCTTTTGTTTTCTACTGGGGGCAGAAGCAGGAGTATACTCACACCTGGTACAGCATGTTTTACGAAAACGGGGCCACGTCTGAAGCAGTAGGGGTAATGCAATACATCTGGACGGGAAAATGGCCTGCGCATACTGCTCCCCGGATAAATTATATGCTTGTAGATAGGAAAGGGGCGTTGGATAACATTATTTATAAGCCCGGCAAAATTGCTAATGCAGAATTACACATGGCTAAAACCGATAGCAGTATAACATCTGTTAAATGGGAACTGTATCATGAAGACTGGTACAGAAAAGATAATGTAAAGAATCTTAAAAAACTTACTCCTATCGATAGTTTATTTTTCGATTGTAAAAATTTAAATGCAACTTTTTCAGCACCATTACAAGAAGGACCGTACAGGTTATTTGCAACAATTTTCGACAAGTATGGAAATTTTGCAACTTGTAATACACCATTTTATGTCATAAAATAATGAAAACACCAGAAACAGTAAAACCACCATCACGCAAAGAACTCCTCACAATACGGGTTATGATTGTGACAGGATTAATTTGCATGTTATTTTTTCTATACACCTTATTTGATCAATCGGTTATTGGGTATGCTCCACTTTATTGGTTGCTGATAATAACCTTTGTATTTACTTGTCTTAAAATCGTGCACGAGTGGATACATTATTTTTATATAACTGTTCCCCCAACCCCACCTCAGATAAAGACGTATTCAGTCGATATTTTTACGACCTTCTGTGCAGGAGAGCCTTATGAAATGATAGTGGAAACGTTGGAGGCAATACAGAAAATAACCTATCCTCACAAAACCTATTTGTGCGATGAAGCTGATGATCCATATGTAAAAGAAGTTTGTAAAAGACTTGGGGTTAACCACGTTACCCGTACAAAAAAGATAAATGCAAAGGCCGGAAATATAAATAACGCCTTACAACAATCTTCAGGTGAACTTTGTGTAGTTTTAGATCCCGATCATGTTCCTTTTCCTGATTTTCTCGATCCCATAGTTTCCCACTTTAATAATCCTGCGATTGGTTTTGTACAAATAGTGCAGGCATATAAAAATCATAATGAGGGATTGATCGCCAGGGGCGCAGCGCAACAGACTTATCATTTTTATGGCCCTATGATGATGACCATGAATAAATATGGAACTGTGTTGGCTATTGGTGCAAACTGTACCTTCCGCCGGACTGCACTTGATTCTATTGGCGGTCATGCTGCGGGACTTGCAGAAGATATGCATACTGCCATGCAGCTTCATGCAGCGGGATGGAAATCAGTATATGTACCGGTAGTGCTTGCCCGTGGATTAGTACCTTCTACATTATCTGCTTATTTTAAGCAGCAGTTAAAATGGTCGCGCGGCGTATTTGAATTGCTCGTAACATCATATCCAAAGCTTTTCAAAAAATTTACCTGGCAACAAAAACTGCATTACGGGGTCATTCCGCTGCATTACCTGTCAGGAATTATTTTTCTGCTTAATTTCTTAATTCCGGTTGCATCACTTTTATTAAATGTAAGCCCGATAAAAATTAATTTACTGACATTTGGTCTGATTGGTTTTCCTCTGATAGCGGCAATTATTATAATAAGACATTATGTACAACGCTGGGTGATGGAAGATGAGGAAAGAGGTTTTCACCTGGTTGGAGGATTACTGATGATGGGAACATGGTGGATATTTATTCTTGGCTTCTTTTTTACCCTTATCAGAAAACCGGTGCCCTATAATCCCACTCCTAAAGATGGAAATGAAGCAAATAACTGGCCTTTAAACATTCCTAATCTCGTTGTTCTGGCGATATCTTTAATAGCGATAGTAATTGGTTTGTATATTGACTCAAGTCCTTATACCTATTTTATGGCCGGGTTAGCAGGAATCAATTGTATAGTTATGGCCTTCAATGTAGCTGCAAGCAGGCAAAATGAGTTTCGAAAACATAAAGAACGTCTTGGCCTGATAACTACTTCAATGCACTACACAACGGCAGTAAAAAAGAGGTTTTGGAGAATGAGAGACTGGGTTTATACCGGTGGAAGAAGTATAGCTTTACTATTGGGTGTCGTAATATTATGTTTAACTTTTTATTGTTTTCGTACAATATCTGAAAATCAATTGAACGTAACCAGGATAATGAACAAAAAAGATTTTTTTCTTTCTGGTATATTTTTTCCGTCGCAGCCTGATGGTACAACTTCTGTTAATTCAGTCAAAGAATACCAGGATAAGTATAAAACTCATTTTGATATTGTTTCCTTTTATATACCATGGGGAGATGAAAGTAAATGTCATCTTCCCGGAAAAACTCTAGACTCGGTATATAAAAACGGTTCTGTTCCTATGATCACCTGGGAGCCTTGGGAGAGCTTGTTTAAAAAATCAACACAACTGAGTGAGCCGGGCAAAGAAAAAAGAGTACTTTCTAGCATAGCTAATGGCGTTTTTGATACTTACCTGGGTCAATTTGCGGCAGAAGTAAAAAATCTAAACAGACCTGTCTTTTTACGCTTTGCTCACGAAGCAGATAATCCATTTTATCCCTGGTCGCCAAAAGGTGAAAATACTCCGGAAGATTTTAAAAATGCCTGGCGATATGTACATGATTTTTTTGTAAAAAATGGTGCAGATAATGTGATTTGGGTTTGGAATCCATGGAAGCCAGAAGCAATTGATTCTTATTTTCCCGGAAAAGATTATGTTGACTGGCTGGGTGTTACCAATCTGAATTATGGGTCTTATGAGAGTTCTAAAAAATGGTTTTCGATGCAAGAGCTGTACTATCCTTTTCATAGAAACCCTGTTTTTAATTCTGGTCTTCCTGTTATGTTAGCGGAAATGGGTTCTTTAAAATCAGAAGGAAGGCAAAACGCCTGGTTTAAAAATGCGTTCAGGTCTTTAAAAATTAAATTTCCTGAAATTAAAGCAACTGTCTTTTTTAACTCAGGAATAGACCTGAATTTACCGTCAGGAATAAATGGACAAAAACTGGATTGGCAACTTCAAAATCCTGATAGTGTGTTAGCACTCATTAGCAAAAGTCGCGGCAATACAAGTGCCAATGAACTTCCCTTCCTTACCAATGAAATAGTTTCATTTAATAAGCAGTTAACAGGTACAACTGATAAATTTTCCGGAACAAAAGGAGTTAATTATACCAAAGGTCAATATTGGTATGAAAACAATCATCCTTTTGCAAAAAATGAATTTCTCAAAGATTTTGCAGAAATGAAGCAAATTGGGATTAACACTGTCAAAATTTGCGGATCAACTCATTATGTTCATAAGCTTTTAGATGCCGCGAATGAGGCGAATATGAACGTACACTACGAGTGCTGGGTAAATGACCAATTGGATTTTAAGACTAATAAAAAGGAACTGAAAGGTCTTACTGCCAGTATATTAAAAACAGTAAATGATTTAAAAAAATATGATAGGATAAGGGATTGGAATATTGCGAATGCTGTGCTGCAAAAGCTTTATTATTTTTATTACAAACCCGAGTTGCTCTACCACCAGGAGGCTTATATATCATGGTTAAGAAATTTGGTTCTGGAAATTAAAAAAGCTGACCCAACAAGACCTGTTACGATAGATGTAGAAGTTGGAGACAATTTGTTAGGCGTTACAGATTTGCTTCATTCCCGTATTCCTGAGATTGACTCTTATGGATTGGTTTTAAATGAAAAATCGACCGGTGTAGAAAATATAAGCCGGTTAAAAGTACCATATTTTTTCAGTAAAGCAGACGCTGTTGCCTATTTAAATCTTCCTGCAAATAATGCCGGTGCTTTTATTGCAGACTGGCAAGATCAGGAAATGAAGAACTTTGTTACTCTAGACGGTCTTAAAGATAAAGCAGGCTTTGATAAGTTTTCTCTTTACCAGCTACGTCAGCGATGGACTACTACATATACTCCTTCGGTAGTTATGCCTAAAATTAAAATCCTTCGCCCGGCTACTACTATTCTTCCTAATATAGATGTAACCTTTAACGCGCTTGTAAATAAAAGCGATGAATGGCAATTGGTAGACTCGGCGAGGGCGCATCTTAAATTTCGCTGGTATCTTGTTAAAAATGATAATTTTGGAAATGGAATATCTATGAAAGACATTGGCAGAGGAAAAAACATCACTTTCCAGGTGCCTGATAATCCGACAAATTATAAATTGTACCTGACAGCCGGTAGAGGAAATGTTATCACTACCGCTCTCTCTACGTTAAATACCCCTTTAGAATAATCGTAAGCGCGGGCGTTATGTGAGTGTTGTTGGGTGCCAAAAATTAAGGTGCGAGCATATACAATCTACAAAGAGTTATCAACAAAAAATTGATAACTCTTTGTAGTTATAACTGTTGTGAGAACAGGCGAAACTGTACAATAAAAAAACTACAATTGTTTTTAATAATTGAACAAACTTATAAATTGGGAATGAATAATGTTAAGAGATCTTCAAGGTAATTTTTGAAACGTCATCCAGCGTCTCTAAGATAAATTGCATTAGATGGTAGTTTTTTTGAAGCAAAGCGCATGTTCAAAGCTTCAAATACTAAGTTTATTACACCAATCTTCACAGTGTTTCTAAAAGTATTGACCAAGTAATTCCCTTTGCCTAATGCTTCGCGTCAAATATCAAAGCTTGTTCTTCGAACAATCAGCAAACTCTCGAAAGGTAATGGCAGGTAAAGTCGGCAAACAAACACAAGGCGAATTGTAATATTTGAAATAACGCTTCTTGTTCCTGCAATTTTTCTCCTACAATAACTTCTTCTTTAGTAAATAAAGTTATTACAATTAATTCACCCCCTCTGTTAGTATCGAAGGATGATTGATTGAAATAACAGGCGAGGGTTTTCTTGTTTTAAAATGAAGGCATCTTTTTTCAATAAAATGCCAGCTAAAATAAGCAAAAGCTAGTACGAGAGGATACGCGATAAAAAAGAATCGGAAAGGATTTAAATGTATAGCTAAAAAATACATTACTACCTGTTGAATTGGCCAGCCATATAAATAAAGGCCATAGGAATAGTCTCCTCTTTTGCTGAATTTTGAAAACTGTAAAGCAGGATGATAAGCTGTATAAAACAATAAATAACTGCCTGCTACCGGTAAAACCTGGTCAACACATTTAACCCAAACAAAAGAAAAAGCAATGGCAGCAAAAGATAAAATCGCAAAAAAATTGCTTTTAAAAATTTTTGCCCTGAAAATATAAAAACAGGCGCCTGATAAGAAATAAGTTGTGAACCGCGGAAGATGATAGGTATTGCCTAAAAATAAATTGTTACTTTCTTTAAAAGGTAAAATCCAACCTTTTAACTGTAAGTAGAGTATTACGTATACCACTAAAAAAGAAACAATAAATAAAAATTTTTTCTTGAAAAAGCCTAAAAAAGCAATTACCGGTACCAGTAAATAACAGATAAATTCGAATTGAATGGTCCACAATGAATTGTTGACACCAACCTGTGGCATGTTTTTAAAATACCATTTTTCATTTGGCGATTGTAAGGTAAATAGATGAACCAACTCTTGTTTTTTGTGTAGGTTCCCTAAATATTGCCAATAATTGTTTGTACCAGTATTACGTAATTCACCAACAAAACCTGCAAACAGAATACTTATTAAAAAAGCAACAATAAATCCGGGATAAATTCTTAAAATTCTTTTTTTCAGATATTCAATATTGGTTTTGGAGTATTCGAAACTTCTTACAATTAAAAATCCACTTATAATAAAGAAGAAATCAACTGCGACACTTCCGATACTTATTTGTCCCTGGCTGAGTACCATAAATGGTTCACTCTTTGTAAATGGTTCATATCCATAATACATAACAAAGCAGTGACAAAAAATGACAGCGCTGGCTAAAAGAAAGCGAATAATGTCAAAATTGTTGATGCCTATTTGAGGATTTATCAGTAACGGCCGATTCATGTTTTAAAGTTATTTCCAGTGCTATTTTGTGAGTACAATTATGGGGTCAGTTTTTGTGTCTAATATTTATTTTACATGCTCTAATTGTTCTGTAAAATGTAAAAAAGTTTCTTTAGTGATACTCCAGTCGGGTGGTTCTATCTTTCCCCACGCTTTCGGTACATCAGAAAAATTAAAATAACAGACCCCAACAATCTGCGGGTTTTTATTGATGGTAGCAGCAGCGTCATCCAGCCATTTTCTTTTATATGATTGAGGGCCTTTAACGCCGAATTCAGTAATAAAAATAGGCTTGTTTACAAAACGCATTCTGTTGTATTTGCGTTTAAAAATTGTGCTGAATGTCTCTTGCTTGTTATGATCTGTAATATCTTTATTAGGCAACCCGTATATCGCAAGGCTTATGTAATCGACAACATCGTTGCCCGGCCACCAGTCCAACGCTCCACGATCCCCTGTCGGTCCCCAAACATTGCGAATGTTTTTTGCTTTATTTTTATTAAAAGTCATTACATATCTATAGGCCTTAATGTAAGTAACAGGATCCTGGTTTTGCCAGGCGTACCTTTCCACCGGTATTTCCATCTCGTGCGCCCAACGCAGATAGACCATGTGATTTATATTAGAAATAACGTTATACAATTCCTTAATTACACCGTCGTAACTGCCTTTTAAAGTATTATTTAAAACATCTTTGTCATTTGGAAGATTTTTAGATTTCCAGGGCTCTATAGTGACTATTACATCGTGATTTCTCGAAATGACATCATTAAAAATCTTTTTAAACGTTCCATCCTGTATATTTCCCCAGTCCGCAAAAATGTGCTCTACAGTTACCAGAGGCTGATGTATAAGTTGTTGTTTTGGGTCATATAGCCCAAGCTGTAGTGCAGAATTAGCTTTTTGTATTGTATCACTATTTTCACTGCCAAAATTGTTTTGGGAGTAAATTACAGCTGTATCTTTTTGTATATCCTGTATAGCTATATCAAGCCATTTCTGTTGAAATGAATCTTTTTTTACTTCTGCCGAGCCAAGGATAAATACAGGTTTATCAATAAATCTCAACCTGTGCAGTTTTCGTTTTATTTGTGTTGGAACAGATGCTTCTGCGGGATATTTAGTAGATAGCGAACCGGGCGGGTGATTTAAAGTTATACTTGCAACGTCTACTATATCAGAACCTGGATAAAACTCCAGGGAGCCAGCATAACCAGACGGTCCCCACACAATTTTAACCTTTGGCGAAATTTTTTTACATAAATCTGCAAAATGCCGAAACGCGTTTATGTATAAATAATATGATTGGCTTTGCCACTGGTATTTTGTTATTGGAACTTCCATTTCAGGATTCCAGCGCAGGTAAATATTACTTTGACTTGCTGATAGATCTTTACAGAATTTTTTCACTTTTTTGTCATAATCTCCATTTACCATTCCCTGCAAAATGCCGTGAGATGAATATGCTTCACCTATTTTAGACCACATTTCTATTGTTAAAAGAACATCTGCATTCTGTTTTAAAATGGTGGGTAACTGTTTTGAGATTGAAGACTCTTCTGATGCATTATTCCATTTGATAACAAAATGTTTTAAATCACTTGCTTTTTCATTTGACATTCGTTGGTGCCGGTCATAGATGCCAAAAATGGGTTGGGAAGGAGTTTCATAAATTTCATCCGGCTTGTCTTTTGCGTAAAATGATTTGCTAAAATGAAAAAGAGCAATAATTGCAAAGCAGACAATTATTGAAATGAGTATATAGAATAGTGGTTTGCTCTTCATTATATTATGAATAACTAATTCTCTCCGCGGGAAAGAATATAAATAATAGGTTTTATAGAAAATGAATTTTTAACAAAAATCGTCTTGTAACTATAATTTCAAAACGTAATGCAAAAAGTAATAGTATACTTTTTTTCAATTTGTGAAAAGAATAAAATGTAAACTATTGTTGTAAAAGACGAGTTAGTTGTAAAAAAGATTGCAAAAGTCTGTTATGTTATAATCTCCTGGCAAATCTCCATTAATATGCCATTTGTTTCCTTTGGATGCAAAAAGCACACAATTTTATTATCCGCACCTTTTTTAGGTATTTCATTTAAAAAAATAAAACCTTCCTGTTTCAGCCGCACAACTTCTTTCTCAATATCCTCTACCTCAAAAGCTATATGATGCATGCCTTCTCCTTTTCTTTCTATAAAGCGTGCAATTATTCCATCGGGCTGTGTGCTTTCCAATAATTCTACCTTGGTGTCTCCATTTTTAAAAAAAGCTGTTTTTACTTTTTCACTTTCCACTTCCTCTGTTTTGTAACAAGATGTATTCAAAATTTTTGTAAAAAGAGGGATGGAAGTTGATAAACTTTTTACTGCAATTCCAATATGTTCAACTTTTTTCATAATAAATATTTAAATAACATGTGTCTCTTGTTACGAATTGTGGAAAAAGAACGAGACGACCTTTCACACACAAATTTATCCCTGTTATTGTGTTACTTTTGTAAATAATACTGAAAAGAAGAAAACAGAGAACTATGTTGAAATTACCGGTTTATTTAGATAATAATGCTACTACGCCCTGCGATCCCCGTGTAGTTGAGGCAATGATTCCTTATTTCACAGAAAATTTTGGAAATGCTGCCAGTCGTAATCATCCCTTTGGCTGGGCTGCAGAAGAGGCAGTTGATTATGCAAGAGAGCAGGTAGCAAAATTGGTAGGAGCAGACCCTAAAGAAATCATTTTTACCAGCGGCGCTACAGAAGCAGATAACCTGGCAATAAAAGGTGTGTTTGAAATGTATGCCGCCAAAGGCAACCATATAATTACAGCTACTACAGAACATAAAGCTGTTTTAGATACCTGCAAGCATATAGAAAAACTTGGCGGTGAGGTTACATACCTGCAGGTAAAGGCTGATGGTTTAATTGATTTATCAGAACTTGAAGCAGCTATAAAACCTACTACTATCTTAGTTGCAATCATGTATGCAAATAATGAAATTGGTGTGGTTCAGCCGATTAAGGAAATAAGCGCAATTGCAAAAAAACATGGTGTGCTGGTTTTTACAGATGCAGTACAGGCTGTTGGTAAAATTCCTGTAGATGTACAAAAAGATGGTATTGATTTAATGGCTTTTACTGCTCATAAAATGTACGGCCCAAAAGGAATTGGTGCTTTGTACGTCCGTCGTAAAAATCCTCGTGTTAAAGTTACTGCGCAGTTGGATGGCGGTGGACACGAAAGAGGAATGCGTAGCGGCACCTTAAACGTTCCCGGAATTGTTGGTTTTGGTAAAGCAGCAGAACTCGCCCGCCTTGAAATGGAGGGTGATGCAAAACGTCTGGGTAAATTAAGAGACAAACTTGAAACTGAACTGTTGAAAATAGAAGAAGCTTATGTAAATGGAAACCGTGAACACCGTCTTCCACATGTAACCAACATCTCTTTTAAGCATGTAGAAGGTGAAGGGTTGTTGATGGGTTTCAATAAAAATATTGCGCTGAGTTCAGGCTCAGCATGTACTTCTGCATCTCTTGAACCAAGCTATGTTTTAAAAGCTTTAGGTTTAGGTGATGACCTCGCCCATAGTTCTCTTCGTTTTGGATTAGGCAGGTTTACAACAGAAGAGCAGATTGATTATACAATAGAGCAGGTAAGAAATACTGTATTAAAATTACGTGAAATGAGCCCGTTGTGGGAAATGTATAAAGAAGGGATAGACCTTAATTCAATCGAGTGGGCTGCTCATTAAAAAGTAAGCCTTTAAAAATTTCAAAACTTTGGTTTTTGAGATCAACCCAGAAAAATAACATTATTCCTTTTCTTATTAATATATTTAAAAATCTTCAAATAATATAGCATGGCATACTCAGATAAAGTAATTGATCACTATCAAAATCCTAAAAATGTTGGTACGTTAGACAAGTCCAGCAAAAGTGTTGGTACTGGCCTTGTTGGCGCACCCGAGTGCGGAGACGTAATGCGCTTGCAAATAGAAGTGGACAATGAGACCGGTGTAATTAAGGATGCTAAGTTTAAAACTTTTGGCTGCGGTTCGGCAATTGCTTCTTCTTCTTTGGCTACTGAGTGGCTAAAAGGAAAAACTGTAGACCAGGCAATAGCAATAGACAATATGGATATTGTGGAAGAATTAAACCTTCCTCCCGTAAAGATCCATTGTTCTGTTCTCGCTGAAGATGCAATTAAGGCTGCAATTAATGACTACCGCGTAAAAAATGGTCTTGAACAAATTAAGTTTGAAGAAAGCATTGTGCACTAAGCAGTAAAGCTTTTAGCTGCCGCTTTTAAAAAGATAAGCGTGCAGCCTGAGGTTAAGACTAAAAGTTATTTAAATATGATTTACGTAAGTGATAAGGCTAAAGCTAAGGTGTACAACCTTATGAAAGATGCCGATATAAAAGATCAAGAATACTTTTTGCGGGTGTCAGTGGTTGGTGGTGGTTGCTCAGGATTGAGTTACAAGCTTGATTTTGATAATGAAAAAAAGCCGATGGACCAGGAGTTTGAGGACAATGGAATAAAGGTGGTCACGGATTTAAAAAGCTTTCTCTACCTCGTAAATACAACTCTCGATTTTTCTGATGGATTAAATGGAAAGGGTTTTTATTTTAGCAATCCTAACGCAAGCCGCAGTTGTGGCTGCGGTGAAAGCTTCGCAGTATAAAATAATAAATATTTCAGGAGAAGCCGGACAGATGTGCCGGCTTTTTTTGTGCTGGGCAATCTTTGAATAAAGCATTGCAAAACTTTAACAGGCTACCAAGCAGCATTTTGTTGGTAAAGCAATTACATTCGTCTACCTGTTCTTTAACATTTTTTATAATCAGAAACAGCAACTTGTAATCGTTTAATTACTTTTACACGCCTAAAACAATTTATACACGAAATGACCTGGATATTACTTCAGATTGGAACGCAACAAGTAGCAGACTCAACTGTGGCCGCAACGGCCGCGCAGCCAGCAGCAGAACAAATTTCACTGTGGGGATTATTGGCTAAAGGAGGCTTTATAATGTATCCTCTCTACCTGTTATTGGTAGTCGCCATATTTGTCTTTTTCGAAAGGCTGATTGCTATAAGAAAAGCAAGCAATATAGAGGGGAATTTTATGAAGATGATTCGAGATAACATCATGACGGGGAATCTTTCCGCGGCCCGTAACCTGGCCAGGAACACCAACAATCCTGTAGCGCGAATTATCGATAAAGGTTTGCAACGTATCGGCAAACCAATTGACGCTATTGAAAAAAGCATGGAAAATGTTGGTAAGCTTGAGATGTATAAAATGGAACGAAACCTAAATATACTATCGCTTATTGCAGGTATAGCACCTATGTTTGGCTTTCTCGGAACTATTGTGGGCATGGTGCAATTGTTTTATGGTATTGCAAGCACGGGGGAGTACACCCTCAACACGATTGCCGGTGGTATATATACAAAAATGGTAACTTCTGCGACAGGTCTTATCATTGGGTTGATTGCTTATGTGGGGCACAATTTTCTAACGACCCAGATAGATAAAACAGCCAACAGAATGGAAGTGGCAAGTTCTGATTTTATAGACGTGTTGCAAGAACCTACGCGATAAGGATAAAGACACTTAGTATTGGCTTGAGGTAGATTTTGTAAAAAGAGAAATAGTTTTGCAAGCATCAATACTCTGGCTATACATCGTCGCAACGCTCCGTTTGGCTTTATATCTTTTTTTTGCTTTTTGATAAAAGGATATAAAAATGTTGCTTAATAAAAGGATAGAAAAGGCATAATATTTAAAAAATTGTAGTTAGTTCAATGAATATTCGTAACAGGTTAAGAACTCACCCAGAAGTGCACACCGGTGCATTAAATGATATATTGTTTATCCTTTTATTGTTTTTCCTGATTGTGTCTACATTGGCAAATCCTAATGTAATTAAGGTGTCTAATCCCAAAGCCAAAAGTGATACCAAGTCAAAGCAGACAGTAGTGATAACTGTTGATAAAGATCAGAATTTGTATCTGGGCCAGAGAAAAGTGGGTATGGACCAGTTAGAAACAGAATTGAAAACTTTTCTTGCAAAAGAAACAGATAAACCTTCCGTTGTTATTAACGGCGACAGTACTTCTCATCTTGGTACTGCTATAAAAGTAATGCAGGTAATAAAAAAATTAGGCGCTACGCCAGTGATGGCTGTAGATAATAGCGGGGCGAAATAGGTAAGTTTCTTAACTGGCTCGCGTTGCTTTTACCATTCTGTCTTTTCCCTGCAAGTCTTTTTTAAGTATAATTTCTGAAAGCCCGTTTTTTGCAAAAACCTTAACCACCTGATCTCCTAAAGCCTCATTAATTTCAACATATACGCTTCCATTTGGTTTTAAATGTTCACGGCTAAATCTTGCAATTGCTTCGTAAAAAGTAAGTGCATTTTCATTGGGAACAAATAATGCAAGATGAGGCTCATACTGCAATACATTCTTCTGCATCTCTGCTGCTTCGCTTTCTTTTATATAAGGAGGATTGCTGGCAATTATATCATATTTATTGAGATTGTTCCATTCATTCTCATTGAGAAAGTCAAGGTGAAGAAATTCAACATTTGTTTTTTGTTTT
This sequence comes from Segetibacter koreensis DSM 18137, assembly GCF_000374045.1. GTDB lineage: Bacteria > Bacteroidota > Bacteroidia > Chitinophagales > Chitinophagaceae > Segetibacter > Segetibacter koreensis. The sequence continues at coordinate 129,326 of NZ_KB893320.1, forward strand.
AGCGAATTTAATTTAGCTACTTCCAAAGCATCTTTTGAAACATCAATAGCGGAAACTTTTAAACCTGGTAGTTTTTTCTTCATTGCAATCGCAATACACCCACTTCCGGTACCTACATCTACCAATAAAATTTCTGTATCACCTGACTTTTTTATATCCTCCGACATCCATTCCACCAGCTCTTCCGTTTCTGGCCTTGGAATTAAAACACTTTTATTTACCATTAGTTTCATATCCGCAAACCATGCTTCACCTAAAACATATTGCACTGGTTTATGCTGTAGTAATTCTTCGGCAAGTTTTGCTAATTGTAATTGTTGCGCTTCACTTACAGGTAAATCTTTATAAATAATACGGTCAATCTTTCGTTGGCCTGTAACATTTTCTATTACCCAATCGGCAATATTTGCCGCCTCTCTACTGTCATAGATTTCATACAGTCGAGCCAGTAATTGCTTGTAAGCAAATTGAATAGTCATTTGCAATGCTACTATTTTTTTAAATTACTTTTGAAGCAGGATGAATCAACATGAATTATACATGCATCGCTGCATAGAGCTGGCAAGACTGGGGGCAGGTTATGTAGCGCCAAATCCTATGGTTGGCTCTGTCCTTGTTTATGAGGACAGGATAATAGGGGAGGGGTATCACCGGCAATATGGGCAGGCGCATGCCGAGGTTAATTGCATTAATAGCGTAAAAGAAGAAGATCGGCATCTAATTGAAAAATCTATTATTTATGTTTCTTTAGAACCTTGCGCTCACTATGGCAAAACTCCACCTTGTGCGGACTTAATCATCAGGCACAAAATACCAACTGTAGTTGTAGGGTGCAGAGACCCTTTTGAGCAGGTAGATGGAAAGGGAATTGAAAAGCTTGAAAAAGCAGGTATTGAGGTAATTAAAGGAGTTTTAGAAAGTGAATGTAAAGAGATGAACAAAAGATTTTTTACTTTTCATATAAAAAAACGGCCTTACATTATCTTAAAATGGGCTCAAAGTAAGAACCGAAAAATTGCGAACAATGATTTTTCAAGGGTTTTTATAAGTAATGATTTTAGCAACCGGCTGGTACACAAATGGAGAAGTATGGAAGCCGGAATTATGATAGGAACAAATACTGCTTTGTATGACAATCCTTCATTAAATACTCGCAACTGGACTGGTCATGACCCTATAAGATTGGTGGTAGATATGAATTTAAGATTACCATCCTATTTACAGATTTTTGATAAAAAACAAAAAACCGTCATCTTTAATTCCATGAAACACGAGGATGATGGGAACTTGCTTTATTATAAAATAGATCAGGATACTTTTAGTGTTAGAGCCATTTTGAAATCTTGCTATGACCTGCACATTCAAAGCATATTAGTAGAGGGAGGAACAACACTGTTGCAGTCATTTGTTGAAGAAAAGTTATGGGATGAGGCACGTGTAATTGAAAATGAGCTACTAATAATTGATAAGGGATTAGAAGCTCCTGTACTGTCAGATCATCACCTGCTTACTTCTGAAAAGGTATCGACAGATGTCATTTCCTTTTACGCTAGTAACTTATAATCGTAATACCCTGATATTTGAATCTCTAATTAGTTTGAAACATCTAAAATGGCCCTGTTACATATCGATCGGGCTTTTAATTCAACTCTATATTCCTTAGGTATTTCCCAATAGAAAAAGTAAACGAAATAACAGCTGAACTTTTTACATAAATGTAAGAGATACATAGTATAGAATTTTGTAATTTCATTTTAAAATAAAATGAAATTAATATCGTTATTATCTAAAGATTATTTGTGAAATTATTAGTTTGCGAAGATGATCCAATTATGATGATCGTACTAACCACGATGCTGAAAAGGCTGGAACACGACGTTATTTGTACCAAAGATGGAAAACAGGCGATTGAGACTATTGATCGTGAATCGCCGGACATGGTAATAACAGATATGTTGCTTCCAAATGTTTCGGGTATTGAAATAGTATCTTATTTAAAAAAATTACCGGGAAAAAGAATACCTGTTATAATGTTATCTTCTATGCCAAGAAATGCTATGACAAATACCGATGCAAATTTTGGTGCTGATTGCTATATGGTAAAACCGGCAACAATGGAACAACTCAAAAGTAAAATTGAAGAATTAAAAGATCTGGTGCAAGAAAACGGGCTGTGCAATGTCATTTAGGATCGACTGGATTGTAAAGAATACAGCAAACCTCTACTCCAGTTTGCCAAATGGTCAATCAATTGTTATTAACTTCAACAAACCCTCACATCTTGATTGGCTATACTACTAAAGTTTTAAGGAACTCTATAATGTAACCGCTCTTGCACCCGCGGAACAACATTTTTAAGCGTCTAGCACTTTTCTTGTAGCTGTTATTATTAATGCAATATTCCTTTTTTACCTTTTACCACTGGTTTGGTTTTTGAATTGAAATAGGTATTTAATATAAAATAATTTTATTATGACCGGTTATCACACATACAAAAGTTGTATTGAAGCCTGCTTAAAATGTGCAGCTATTTGTAATCATTGTGCTTCATCCTGCACGCAGGAAGAAAATATCAAAATGATGGCGGGTTGCATACAACTCGATATGGAATGTGCTGCCATTTGCTATGCAGCTGCACAGGTTATGAGTATGGGCGGAAGAAAGTCAAAAGAGCTTTGCCTGATTTGTGCCGATATTTGTGACACATGTGCCGCAGAATGCAGCCAACATAATACAGAACATTGCCAGGAATGTGCGGAAGCTTGCCGGGAATGTGCAGATGCATGCAGGAGTATTTTAAATGGTAATACTAATGCTGCTGACGAAAATAGGGTACCAGTACCCCCGGAAATGATGCATAGCGACTATGGCTCAAGTGGTGCTGCACCGGTAGGGGCGTTTGATACTGGCAACAGCTGATTTTTATTCCAGGCAAAAAAATTATTTCTTTTTTATTTTTCTGTGGAAAATTTTAATTAGCGTAATTAGGACGCTTTTCTCTATTTATAATCTACAGAAAGAAAATCAGTAATTCGATTACTAATATTGAAAATTGTAGTCCGGTAAATGAAGTAGTAACCAGCTCGCAAGCAGGTATAAGCCGCGATTTATAAAAATATTTGCATTTTATTTAAATGTTTAAACACTAATTTTCCTTAATTTTGTGTCTTCATATGGCAAGCAATCGTTAGAGGCCGCTCTGTTTCCACAGGGGGGGCCATTTTTTTACTGTCATTCTCTGCTTCTTTATATTTTTTCCCATTTAGTGAAGCCGCAATTTCTTTTTTATTAAATAAAAGTCTTTCAAAAAATCTTCGTTTGGCTGAAGCACTATAAATGCTGGCTGAAGGAGTTGCTAAAGCATTTAAAACATGGTCAATGGTCGTTAAAATAATTTTTTGGACATGTTTACGGTAAGACAGAGATACTAACATTCTGGCTTTGAAAGGTTCATCTTTGGCTACAGGCCCTTCTCACCCTCAATATCAAATGTGCAAAGTCTCACACTGCAGCCTGATTATCATCATTCTTTTACTTTTTAGTAATGTTCAATTTTGAATAATTATCATTTTAATAACTTCAATTTTTAGTAATGAAAGCTATTCAAACTTACCTGCCAAATCCTCGTCATACAGAGACTAAGCGAATCTTTGTAAAGGTGAAACCAGGAGTGGCATGGAAGCTGGCACGCCATTATGATATGTCGTCAGTTCCGTGGGTTCGTTTTTTATTTAATCTTCGTACCGTTACTGATCTTTTTCACGAAGAAAGGCCACGTTTTGGAGATAAAAAAATAGGCTTTATAGATGAAATAGAGGAGAATGGCAAAGGCTTTTTGGTTTTGCATGAAACGCCGGGGAAAGAAGTTGTTGTTGGCGCTGTAGGAAAATTCTGGCATATAGATATTCCTTTTGTCGAAATAAAGCCTCAGGAATACAGAGATTTTAATGAAGCTGGTTGGGGAAAAGTGGCCTGGTCAATAACTGTTGAACCATATTTAGGAGGCAGCACTATTTGTTTTGAACTGCGCACGAGCGCCACAGATGATGAAAGTTGGAAAAAACTAAATCGATACTACCATGTAATAGGAGCGTTTTCAAAGTTAATCAGACATACGCTCATGGAGCGGTTGGAAAAAGAACTAGGTTCGCTTGTTTTGCCTGCGGAGGATACAAGAAGTTTAGCTGGTGATGAAATAATTCCGGATACAAAATTTGTAGACACAGATCATATAAACATCGAAGCGCCTGTGTCTTTCGTATGGCCATATCTTATGCAATTGGGCTGTGACCGTGCAGGTTGGTATAGTATCGACTGGTTGGATAATGGTGGTGTTAGAAGTACTGATCATTTGGTTGGAGATTGGAGTGATAGAAAAGTAGGCGATAAATTATCTGCAACACCTAAAAAAGATAGTTTTTTTGAAGTTTACCAAATTGAACATGAGAAGTATTTTGTTATCGGAGGAGAATTGAAAACAGAAGAAGGTTTTTTTAAAAGCTCGTGGTCATTTGTATTGGAGCCTGTTGGAGAAGAGGCGAGTCACTTGGTTGTAAGAGCCAAAATGACCATGTCACCAAAATGGAAAGAATGGTTTATGGGCAATTTATTTTATCCACCAGTTCATGGAATAATGGAAGCAGTGCAACTAAAAACAATTAAGCGATACGCGGAGCGGGATGCTGAAGCACGTATTGAAACCGATGTAGCAAAGGAAGTGGCTGAAGTGTAAAATGCACTGCCTGTTTTCAACCAGGAAAAGAATACACATGGAGGTATAAGTACTTGAACTTTAGTTGTAAAAACTATGGCTGCTATTTATCGCAACCATAGTTTTTTAAAAGAATAATAGAACATTTTTTCATTTAGTTACATCGCATGTTTTTTAAGAGAGCTTCAGGCTACAGGCTTTACCTTCTTTTTATTTTTAAGATTTAGTAATAAAATTACCGAAGCTGTGACGGCCGCACCTATTGCCACTGTTTGTACAAAACCTTTACGGTTGTATTTCCACTCTCCATGCCAACCTCGTTCCATAAAAGGGTTGGGAACGTGCCCGTTCTTTAGGTCATCAATGTAGCCTTCAATTACATTTACACGATCAGCTAAAATAAGAGTCATCCAGTGAGTAGCAGTTGCTTCACTATATTTAAATGCGTAACGGCGTATCATTCCACTAAGGCCGCTGGGCGGAGTAGATGTTCCGAAAACACTGGTTATACCAGGCCGCTCTACTGAGTGCAATACCTCCATGTCTATTGGCTGCTGGGGTGGCTTTTCATAGTTCAGTCTTTCATGGTCGGCGCCATTCCAATGCTTCATGGGATAAGTAGGATCATTTTCCGGATCAGCATCAATACCCCAACCCGGAATATGAGCTTTTGAAGTATTTGCCATACTTCTGTCTATACTATACACTTTATTTGGTTCTGCATTGTTTTCCATAAAAAGGGTTTTATGCTATATTAGCGTGTGGTGGAATTAGAAGTGGTTTTATACAGTTATCACGTTTAGCAGAAAAGATGTGGTAAGCATCTGACACTTCTTCCAAAGGAATTCGATGTGAAATAAGTCCTTTGGGGTTCAATCGTCCTGCCATAACATGATCTATTAACTTCGGAAGGAGACGCTTAACGGATGTCTGATTGGTTCTGAGCGTAATGCCTTTGTTCATTAAGCTGCCAATAGATACAAGATTAAATGGGGGACCATAAACGCCAACAACGGAAAGAATGCCGCCTTTCTTAACTGAATTTATTGCCCAGTGAAGTGCAGTAGCTGCGCCTGCCTGCAGCAATAATTTTTTCCCGGTGATAGTTTGCAAAGCACTACCAGATGCATCACAGCCTACTGCATCGATACATACATCTGCACCAAACCAATCAGTCTGTTTTTTCAAAAACAAAACGGGATCATCCATCTCCTTAAAGTTATAAGCTTCGCAATAAGAATAATTTCTTGCAAATTCTAGCCGATAATCAATATGATCGATGACAATTACACGACCAGCGCCAAATAACCATGCGCACCTTGCAGCCATGATTCCCACAGGACCCGCACCGAACACCACTACAGTATCTCCTTTTCGTATACCACCCATTTCTGCTGCCTGGTAACCTGTTGGAACTACATCAGTTAGCAATACAGCATCCTCGATATCCATACCTGCCGGAATGATCATTGGGCTGACATCAGCATAAGGCACGCGAACATACTCTGCCTGGCCTCCATCGTATCCGCCGCCGGTATGAGCATAGCCAAAAAAGCCACCTACTGCTGTTGCCTCCGGATTTGATTCATGGCAGTTGCCATACAACTCCTGCTTGCAAAACGGACACGTGCCACACGCCACGTTGAAGGGCACAAGTACATGGTCGCCCACTTTTAATTTTTGTACGCCTGACCCGATTTCTTCTACAATACCGGTGAATTCATGGCCAAAAGTCATACCGACACGGGTATCAGGAACCAGTCCGTGATACAGGTGAAGATCAGACCCACAGATTAAGGAACGGGTTACACGAACAATAGCATCGTAAGGATGCTTAATTTCAGGATAAGGTTTGTTACGATCAGCACGTATCCTGTAAGGTCCACGGAAATTCATTGCTAACATAAAATCCTCCTTTCTTTTTTTGAATTGTTTTGAAATCGGCTTTAGAAATGAAAGTTTTAATTACCAGTTTTTTTGAAACAATTGTGATAACCGGTAGGTACTTGAATAAATATTAAAATGTTTTGATGCAAAATTTATTCCCAAGGAGTTGGATGCTGAAGCATGATTGTTAGCAAATTTGCTTTCATTCTTTGGGGTGCCTTTATAATTTATATAGTATAGAAGAAAGGGGATTCCGCAAGTCAAAGAGTTGCAGCAAATATGATTAATAAAGAATTGAGTTAACTATTTTATTTAGGAAAGTTCAAAAGCCACTAATTGCTTAAACGACAACACTTTTCAATTCTTTGAGGTGTAATACTGTTTTACCTACAACTTAGAATTAGATGCTTCACTTATTCATAACTTTTAATTTTGTTAATAACATTGGTTATGTCCGTTAGCCAACCTGGTTAATTCATTCTACAACTTGGGTACTGATAATAGAACAATGTTTTAAATATTTTAAAATCATCCTGGGCAAAGGATTGTAGGAATAAGTTTTGCTGCCTATATGAAAAAGAAAAGGATAAGCAATTACCTTTAATATGCTTATCCTTTTCTTTGTGAAGGTTAATGAATATTAAACCTATGAAATTAAAATGACCTCAGCTTATAACGATTTTTCCTCTTTTCTTCAACGCAGCTTTAATAGCAATTAAATATTAATATCCAGGGTTTTGAAGCAGTTCCTTGTTTTGGTCAATAGCAATTTGGGGTATAGGAAATAAATAATTACTTGCAGCATTAAATTTTCTATCACCGCCGGGCACCGTCACAGGTGTATAGATTAAACTACCGTTTGAACCGGCCTTGATGGAAATGCCATATAATTGCTTATTCAGATTTATGTGAGCGATATGCCAGCGAATCAAATCCCAATACCTTTTATCTTCAAATGCAAGTTCCACTCTCCTTTCCCTACGTATAGCTTGTCGCATCTGGTCCTGGCTTAAACCTGCCGGTAAACCAATCAATTCTGATCTTGCCCTAACTTTATTTACAGCGTCGTACACAGTAGGGTCAGGACCTACCGCTTCATTTTGTGCTTCGGCATAGTTCAACAACACTTCGGCATACCGGAAAATATAATAATTTTGACCGCTACTGTGGCCATCCCAATTATCTGCTCCTAGTGTTATTTTATCACTAAGTCGCTTACGCAGGTAATAACCTGTTTGTCCGGCATCATTATGATCAGACAAATCGATTTCGTTAGGACTACCTATTCCCTGGCGCGTATAAATAGTATCGTTATACCAGTAAGACCCATCATAAACAATTGACTGGTAAAATCTTTTTTCCCTGTGAGTATAAGGTTGTTGAGGATTGTAGCCGGAAGCCGGATCAGTAATTGGCAACCCATTATCCATATCATAATCATCAACCAAATTCTGCGTAGGATTTACACCTCCCCAACTTGTTTCCACACCTCCTTTTGTAAACGTAGGGCCGGTTACACCTTCAATACTTCCACCTTTTACTCTTGGTATATACTGTCGATATAATATTCCTTCTTTATTACTATTACCTTCATTTAAAAACAGAACTTGATAGTTGGGATATAGATCATATACGTTGCCATTTCCCAGTTGCTCAATAATTTGTTTATTAGTTGCCGCAGACTCAGCAAACTTATGAGCAAACAATTCGCACCAGCCTTTTAAAGTAAGAGCTGCGCCTTTAGTAACTCTTCCAGGCTCATTTACTTCTGGCAAATCAGCGGAAGCCGCACTTAGTTCATCCGTTATAAATTTTACTGTTTCATCTGAAGAACTTCTTGAATGAAATATAGAATCCCCGCCCTTTGCTAAATTATCCGGTTTTGTAATGATGGCGGCTCCGCCATAAGCCATCCATACCTGGTGATAAAAAAAAGCCCGGAGAAATTTTGCTTCGGCTGTCCTTTTTTTCTTGTAGTCATCGGTGAAACCAGAAGAAGCAATTTTATTTATAAATAAGTTCGTTTTTCTTATGTTAATATAATTCTGACTCCAATCATAAGGAAGACCAGTCCAGAAAGCTAAAGTAGACGGTGTATAGTTTGCCTGTTGTCCAATTGTTCTGGATAAGGGCCAGCTAAAACCGCAAATAGAATTATCAGACCAGTTGTCAAAAGGATCATACATATTATTACCATCAGGAAGCTGGCCATATATATCATTTAGAAAAAGATCTGCTGTATTTGCATCTGAAAAAACAGCATTATCTGTCAGCCTATCATGAGGCGTAACGTCCAGCGTCTCGTCTAATGATTTATTACAGGAATAACTCATTATCGTTAACAGGGTTAGCAACACATAGCTGCTGCAGTTTTTGATATTTATATTCTTCATCTTATTTCTTTAAAATATTTTATTAAAATGTAACATTAAGACCCAATGAAACAACTCTTTGCTGTGGATAATATTGACCAGTACTTACGTTTACTTCAGGATCAAAATTTTTGATTGCGCTCCATGTTAACAGGTTTTGTCCTGAAACATAAAAACGGATAGACTGAATTTTAATCCGGTTCATAACACTTACTGGAATAGTGTACCCAAGTTCGCCTGTTTTCAATCTTAAATAAGATCCATTGCGGATCCACCAGGATGAAGTTTGAGTATTATTCTGAGTAGGCTGTGTAGTGACTCTCGGATTTGTAGCATCTGTATGAGTGGGAGTCCAATAATCGAGGGTAGTTATAACTGCGGACGCTGAGTTAACAAAAGGCCAGACGGCCTGGCCACTTAAATAAAAATTTCTGCTCGTTGCTCCCTGAAACAAAAGTGTCAGATCAAAACCTTTAAAAGTAATACGAGGTGAAAATCCATACAGGATTTCAGGTATAGCTGGATGGCCAATAGGTTTTTGATCCATGTCATCTATTTTACCATCCGGTTTTCCTCCTGGCCCTGTTAAATCTGCATACCGCAAATCTCCTGGATGAACCTGCCCCCAAGGCTGGGTTGGGATGCCCGGTTTCAATGTTCCATCTGAAGCAAAATCTTCAGCCTTAAAATAACCTAATGCCTGGTAGCCAAATTGGGTACCAAGTGGTCTTCCGGTGATACGTCGATTTGGATTATCATAAGTTGCCTTAGTTTCATATACTTGCAATAAAGTATTTCTCGCATAAGTTACATTTGCATTTAAACTAACATTAAGATCATTTGATAACCGGTGAGATGTTCCAATTGTTAATTCGATACCATGATTTTTGATTGCACCAGAATTTACTTGTGATAGTCCAACCCCATATTCCGTAGGTACAGTTATCGTAGGCGCAAACAACATGTCTGTTCTTTTTTCTGTAAAATAATCTGCTTCTATAGTCAAAAGCCCGTTCCAGAGGTTGGCTTCCATGCCTATATCTGTTTTTTTAGCTCTTTCCCATGTAATATTAAGATTAGGTTCCGCATTTTCATATAGACCCTGTGTTGTAACTCCATTTAGTACAGATGCATTTCCGTATAAAGTATAGGAGTTTAAGTATTGAAAAGGTGAACCTGCAAGAGCCCCTGATTCTCCGTATGACCCCCGGATTTTTAAGTTAGTTATCCAAGGTAGATTATTCTTAATAAAATCTTCTTCAGACACCCTCCACCCTGCAGAAAACGCCGGGAAAAAGCCGAAGCGATTACCGGGAGCAAAAAAATAGTTGCCATCATACCTTCCTGAAGCCTCCAGCAAATATTTATTGTTATACCCATATGTCACTCTATATACTGCTGATTTTTGTTTTGCTTCCGCTGAATAGCCATAATTACTAATATCGGTGGAGTTGGAACTGCCATTATTTAATTCAGGGACAGTAACATTGTAATTAACTCTGCCCGCGCCAAAAATGGATGATTTCGTATTCCTCGTCTCTAAAACGATTAGCCCTGAAAGATCATGTTTGCCAAAGGTGTTATGATAAGTGATATATCCCTGGTAAGTAAATGCCTGGCTTTGATTGTAGGAAACTGAATAAGTGGGTTTTGCAGGGCCATCAGTTCCTGCAAGAGGATATGTGTGTGTAGCAGGATCATAACTGTAATAAGGAATAGGAGTAAGCCATGACCTATTGAAAGAGGTAATGGCAGCAGAAGGATTGTTTGGATCAGTTGGATTAAAAGGATTGAAATCATAACTTACTACCCCTTTTACACTTAAACCTTTAATAAATGGCAACTGCTGTTCTATAGAAATTTGATTCAAAAGAGTATAACCAGTAGTTTGATTATAGCCGCTGTGATATACATTTCCGTATGCAGACCGTCCAATATATCCGCCCCATAAGCCGTTTGTGAAGGTTAGGGGTGCAATTGGTGGAGTTCTGAATGCCTGGTTAAAAATGCTGAGATCGCCAACAGACGGGCTCGAAGAACGACCAGGAAAATGCCTGTCTTCTACTCTTCCATTTATGGATAGGCTTACTTTAGTGGTGGCGGTTACATCTGCATCAATATTTGCTGTCAGATTATAACGTTTATAGTTTGTTGGCCCCCATGCTCCATTTTGAGAGAGAAAACCAACTCCGGTATAATATCTTATTCTTTCCCCTCCACCTGAAAGAGAAAGATTGTGACTCATGATTAAAGTATTTGGATGGATTAATTCCTTCAATACGTTGTGATCAGGGTGGCCATCAGGATCACTGTGGTCTTTGAATTTTTGAAGGTCCTCTTGCGAATAGGCGTGGGGCGTACCCTCGTTGTCATTAGCTGCATTGAACAAGGTAGCATATTGATAAGCATTTACAAATTTTGTTAGCTGCGTAGGATTTTGCAAACCAGAGTAGGTAGAATAAGACAAGCTTGGAGCACTCGTTTTCCCTTTTTTGGTTGTAATTAAAATTACGCCATTTGCTCCCCCCATGCCATATGCCGCCACTGCAGCAGCATCTTTTAAAATACTTATTGAAGCAATACTATTTGGATCTAATTGGGTATAATTTCTGGGTATTCCATCTACTATTACCAAAGGTTCTGTATTTCCGGTAGTGCTTATGCCCCTTATTAAAATCCTGGAACCATCTGTACCCGGTTCACCACTGCCTTGTGTAGCAATAACTCCTGTAACCCGCCCTGCAATGCTGTTGCTGATATTTGCTACTGGTTGCTCTGCAATTGCATCTCCTTTTATAGTTGATACTGCCGCTGTAACAGATGTTTTCTTCTGGGTGCCATAGGCTACAACCACAACATCGTTCAAAGCAGTGGAAGAAGCAGTTAGCTTTATATTTAAGTTGCTTCCTTTTCCAACAGGAACCTCTTGAGTTATGTAACCTATATAAGAAACAATCAATACTGATTTTGAGTTATTGGCATCTATGACAAAGGCTCCTTTTGAGTCAGTGCTCACACCTGAAGCAGCTCCTTTTATAGTAACGCTGCAATTAGCTAAAGGAATATTTTTTTCATCAGTTACCACACCTCTAATATGCACTTTATTTTGTGCTGATGCAATGGTAAAAGAAATTAAAAGGAGTGAAACAAGCAGGATTTTTTTGAAAGTTAGATAGGGAATATGCGTTAGCAAATTAAAGCTGCATACATAATACAGATGGGTGTGTTTTTTCATAATGGCGCGTTTGGTTTTTAGATTGTGAGAATCGTTAGATATTTTTTATGAGCAACAAAATCAGCTCGTAAAATGTATAGTACGATAATGGCTACTATCAAATATATATGTATAAAAAAGGAAGATAATGGACGATTTAATGTTTATGATGGATTATATTACGTTGAAATATTAAGTTGTTATTGCTGGTTAACTTTTAAAACAGTAGGTATTATGACGCTCAGAATTGTAAGAAAAAGTTTATTTTAATGCATTTATTGTTAATATTCTTCCTTAGTCAACTAGTTAAATTTTTCGTTATCATTTCCATGTATCGCTTACGAATTTATAAAAGAGAACAATGCCTTGCTGGACAAAAAGCCATTGTAATACCGCGGAAAATTTATCTTAGCAATGTCTAAATAATCTAATTGTAATATATCTCCCTTTACTTTGCGCACATTGATTTTTATCTTTTTCTAATCTGTTTAAAAAACAATAGGCTTTTTACCTTTGGAATATTTTATTAATCTTAAAATTGAAAAGCTTGTAAATAAATACTTTTTACAGGGAAAGTCTTTGCTGATTTTAATGAGTGTTTTTTTTCTGTATTCGCTACCTGAAAGGGGCATTCCTTAGTTAAAATTTTCTGTCAGACAATTTAATAATTCTAGTAATTTCTTTATCTACATATAATCAGCGAAAAAGTCAAGTTTTGTTAAACATTCAATATTGCAGCCGGAATTATTTTTAGGTTTTTACAATTACGACCCTTATTTATTTTTAAAATAGTGAGCCTGGTAGCTCTCGATCAGCTATATCTCTTCCTTAATAATTGCATCATATATACATTAACAGCCCATTGATCAGACAGGGGTTTTCTTGAGTAAGGTTCAGTTGGCATATAATCTGGAGGTCCAAACTCAGTCAGGATCGTTAATACTTCTCCTTTATTTTTCTTTATTTCCGCTACTTTATCCCACCACTTAAAATGAGCTTTTACTGCATTGTCCCATTCAGGTGCCCGTGGATCATTTACCTGCGGCCCTTCAGGATGGCCAATCCGCGCGTGAATGTGGTCGACTCTTTGTAGCGTCATACCAACAGTATCCTGTTGATCTTGCAGCAACGTTTCATGTACATTACACCAGTGCGACACATCAAATGTGATTCGTAGTGAAGGGAGAGTTTCTATAAATCTTCTTGCCACCGGCGCTGAATATAACATTCGCGAACGGTGCGTTTCATGACAAATTTTAATACCTGTTTGTTTTGCCAGCAAAGTGGTATGGTCAATAAAGGTTCTGTTATCTTTATAACTAAAATAATCGCGGCCTGAATGGCAGTTGATGTATAATGGTTTTTGCGTTGTATTGCGAGCCGCAGCATCAATCATTTTCTTAAAGGTATCAAAATGATCTTTGTAATTACTTTCGTTTCCCGCTGTTAAAAAGCCAACTTCTAATTGATATTTTATCAATAATGCAAACAACGTATCCTGTTCAGCCTTTTGTGTTGGCCACCAAATTTCTATACCATCATATCCTTCTTTTTTTACCTTAGCGCAATACTCATCCAGCGTTCCATTAAACCCCCAGTTAGTAGCCAGAAGTTTAAGCTTAAAATTAGAGTCACTGTCAGTCGCTGACATTGGTGCGGCTAATACATTTAATGATGAAAGCAGTAATGCTGTTGATGCAGAGGTTGTTGTTTGTAAAAATTTTCTTCGGTTAACTGTCATTTGATTTTTTTTCAACAAATACAATCATTATTAAGAATAGTGTACTTCGTTTAATCTTAATAAGTCATTTTTATCTATGTGCTTTGAATGTTTCTGGTATACAGGTGTGTTAATCTTTTTATGCTAAAATTTCATTTATCACTTTTCCTCTTGTATCGGTTAGCCGGAAAGGCCTTCCTTGGAAATCGTACGTAAACTTCTCATGGTCAAAGCCAAGCTGGTCAAGAATAGTGGCCTGCACATCAAAAGGTTCGACTTTACCGCTTATAGCACTATAACCAATCTCATCTGTTTCTCCATAGCTAAAACCTTTTTTTATACCTGCGCCAGCCATCCACATAGTAAATGCTTCTGTATGATGGTCCCTTCCTTTGTAAGGGTTTTGTTTGCCTTCCCTGTTTTCCATCATTGGGGTCCGACCAAATTCCCCTCCCCAAACGACCAGTGTTTCATCTAATAAACCCCGTTGCTTTAAATCTAGTATTAATGCAGTAATACATTTGTCAACCTGACGGCACTTATTAATAAAGCCAATGTCAATAGCGAGGCTTGAGTCTGTACCATGACTATCCCATCCCCAGTCAAATAGCTGAACAAACCGAACACCTTTTTCAACCAGTTTTCTTGCAAGCAGTACGTTGTTTGCAAAACACGCCTCACCTGGCTTCGTTCCGTACATTTCGTGTATATATGCTGGCTCGTTGTTAATGTTCATTACTTCCGGCGCTGCTATTTGCATTTTATACGCCATCTCGTATTGAGAAATTCTTGATAAAATCTCGGGATCGTTGTATTGCTTGTATTCTTCTTCATTTACTTGATTAATTGCATCAATCGATGCTTTCCTTACATCCCTATCCATACCGTTAGGATCTTTTATAAACAACACAGGGTCGCCTTCGCTTCTACATTGAACGCCCTGGTACACACTAGGTAAAAACCCACTACCCCAAACGCTCTTGCCAGCATCGGGATTTTTCCCTCCACTGGTTAAAACAACAAATCCTGGTAGGTTTTGATTTTCTGTTCCCAATCCGTACGTTACCCATGAGCCAAGGCTCGGTCTTCCCAGTCTTGGTGAGCCGGTATGTACAAATAATTGAGCAGGGCCATGATTAAACTGGTCGGTAGTTACTGCTTTCAAAAAGCTTAACTCATCAACAATAGTTGCTAAATGCGGCATGTGCTCGCTTACGTAAGCACGACATTCGCCATGTTGCTCAAACTTTGCCTGTGGGCCAAGCATTTTAGGTACTCCGCGTATAAATGCAAACCGCTTACCTGCAAGAAGTGATGGAGGACAGTCCTGGCCATCCATTTTCATTAGCTCAGGTTTGTAGTCAAATAATTCTAACTGTGACGGTGCGCCAGCCATATGTAAGTAGATTACACTTTTTGCCTTAGCTGCAAATGGGGGCAGTTTTGGCAAAAGGGGATGTGCAGGATCAAATATGACACTGTTGTGAGAAGTTTTACTGCTGCAGCTGCCAAATAACGAACCAAGCGCCAACGCGCCCAGACCCATAGCACTCTCCTTTAAGAAGTGACGGCGGGNTTTCATTTGTAAAACGGCTTTTTCTGCTTCCTTTACCAGCCGCTGATTATGTAATTCCTTTTGTGTCATTATTTATTTTTATGAGCTTAACTATAAAATAAAAATGCATTCTATTTGTTTGGCGAATAGAATTGTTACCGTACAAGTGAGTGACACAACGAAAGCTTGATCAAATTCCCGAAATTCGTTCCAAAGAATCTTCTTTTTGCTATAATTGATAGTTAGTTCTTTGTTACCACTTCGTCTAAATTTAATATTGCATTAGCAACTACTGTCAATGCTGCTGTTTCAGCATTTGTGTTGTCTCCCATTTCGCCTATCATTTCACAAGTCTTGTCAGGGGCATTTTTAAATTTGTTATACGCAACGTAATATAAATTTTTTAGTGCCTTTATCCGCTTGTCGTCAATAGCATGATTGGTTGCAAGGGTATATCCTGTACTTATTTGTTTTGTAACATCCTGCGCTGCTCCACTTTGCATTCTCAAAGCAAAATGCCTTGCAATATCTATATAAGCAGAATCATTTAAGGTTGCGAGTGCCTGCAAAGGAGTATTGGTTCGTATACGGCGGGCAGTGCACACTTCGCGTGAAACACCATCGAAAGTAAGCATAGACGGGTAGGCAGCAGAACGCTTCCAATATGTATAAACAGCCCTTCTATACTGGTCTTCACCTTTGCTCTGTGTCCACTCTGCGCCATTCCAGGGAGAGAGCCATATGCCTTTTGGTTGAAAAGGATAAACACTGGGGCCATACATTTTGCTGCTTATAAGCCCGCTGATGCATAACGCCTGGTCACGCACTTGCTCTGCTGATAAACGAATTCTCGGCCCGCGCGCATAATATTTATTGTATGGATCTTTTTGTAATAATTCCTGTGATACTTTTGAATCCTGCTGATAGGTGGCGCTTAATAAAATTTTGCGTAGCAATTTTTTTAAGCGCCACTTATCATCGTGCATAAACTGGTAGCTAAGCCAGTCTAGCAGTTCAACATGAGACGGTGCAATACCTTGTGATCCTAAATCTTCCAGCGTTTCGGCTATGCCTGTTCCAAAAATTTGTTCCCATACCCGGTTCACCATTGTACGTGCAGTCAGCGGATTTTCTGTTGATGTTAGCCACATAGCTAAACCAAGTCGGTTGCGGGGGGCTTTTGCAGGAAATGGATTTAATGACTTTGGAACATCAGGCTGCACCATTTTACCTTTGGTCAGCCAGTTGCCCCGTTCAAATACAAAGGAGGCCCTGTGCATATCAGTGGGATTATCCATCATAACAGGGGTGGCGGAAACGTTTGCGGTCAACAATTTCCAGAATTCGTTTTTTACTTCCGCATATCCTTGTTTGTCCTGGCCGGGAAATTCCTCAGTAAAATAAAACCAGTCAAATAAAGCACCATTGTCAGTAGGTTTTTTTAAATTATTGTTGATGTAGGTAAAAAAGAGATCATGTGTTCCATTGGCAGCAGAAAGGTTCGTTTTAGTAATTGTCCATCCATTTTTAGTAAGAGGTAAGGGAATGGTCGCTATCACTTCTCCGGCAGGCTCATCTATATGAATTTGCCATACCCCGCCTTTAGTATAAGCCTGGTATCGAAAGATAAGTTCGGTTTTATCTTGCAAATCAACTTTTTTTAAACGGCAAACTGCTTTGTTCCGAAAGGCTAACCATTTGGTATCATTCAACTCGCTATTCGAAAAACTGTCGCAAGTCAATGAGTTGTAAGATGGTTGCCATGTTTTTAAAAATGTATTTACCTCTTTGGCTTTTTGTAGAGAAACATTTGTTTTTACCCATTTTACAACATTTGAAACTTCTTGTTGCAGTGTGTCATTATAGTCGCGCAGCAAGGGATAATCGGCCTGCGTGTCTTCGTCCCTGGTATCATTAAAAAAGGCCATGAACTTATAATAATCTTCGTGCTTGAAGGGGTCGTAAGGATGGCTGTGACACTGCACGCACGCAAAGGTTGTACCCATTATTCCCTGCCATGTTGTGTTTACCCTGTCTAAAACAGCCGATGTTCTGAACTCTTCATTATCAGTGCCGCCTTCATCATTGGTCATGGTATTTCTGTGAAAAGCGGTAGCTATGTAATCATCATCTGTTGCGGCTGGTAAAAGATCGCCTGCAATCTGTTCGGTTAAAAATTGATTATAGGGCTTGTCGTTATTAAAAGATGCGATGAGCCAGTCGCGGTATTTCCAGATATTGCGACTGTCATCTCGCTCATAACCTTTGCTATCTGCATAGCGGGCAATATCCAGCCACATAGAAGCCCATTTTTCACCGTAATTTGGTAAAGCCAATAAGGAATCTACCAGCTCGGGATAAGCTTTATCACTACTATCAGACAAATACTTTTCGGCAATGGGTTTGGGAGCAGGCATACCAATTACATCAAGGCTTACTCGTCGTAACAAGGTGTTTTTATCTGCTTTTGAAGAAGGCTTTAATTCCTGTTCGTTGAGTTTTTGTTCTATAAAATTATCAATAGCATTTTTTGCCCAATCACTTTTAGAATGTATCAAACCTAAAAAAGAGGTTGGTTGAGGTACTGCAATTTCTTTTACAGGAACGTACGCCCAATGTTCTCCCCATGGTGCGCCTTCTTTGACCCATTTGGTAAGTATATCTATTTCGTCTTTGCTTAATGGGTCGTGTTTATAAGGCATCCTCTCTTCTGGGTTTTTCAGATTGATGCGTCTTATCATTTCACTATTATTAGGATCACCCGGAACTATACCCCGTTTGCCTGATTCTGTTTTTGCCAAAGCTTCATCCCGAAACAATAAACTAAATCCACCTTTTTGCCTGACACCTCCATGACATGTAATGCAGCTTCGGTTTATAATTGGTTTTACCTGGGTTGTAAAGTCAACATGAGAATCATGCGTAAGAAATATAAATGAACTGGCAGTTACAATAATTAATATGGCAACAAATAGAAGTTTTGATGATAGCAATCGCATCATTATATGGCATATTTGTTTGGAGATCGGCAATAATCGTAAATCTCAATTAGGAGTAACAAAACTACTCATAAAATTTACGTTACAATAACCGCAATCACCAAAGCTAGGGGTATAAAAAAGAAAGACAATGGATGATTTATTGTTTATGATGGATTATATTACTATAATTGGTATGTTAACGGAAGCCTTAAAAAAAAGTATGATTTCAAATGGTAAATAAATTTGTTTGACAACGGCGATATTAAAGTTTTAATTGATTTTAGGCAAACTTTGATTTCATCGACTTTATCTAACGAAAGAGTTCAATTTGCTGGTTGGTATAGTTTGGTGTAGTTTCCTCGTCAAAGGTTCTAATCATTTAGTCCCTTTCCATCGAGAATTTGCTGCATATATTTTACGACCCTTGCCTCTCGGGTTTTGGATTGTTTTGGTGCAGAAAAATGAAGAATGTATGCTCTTTGCCTTCCGGGTGTTAATGCATCAAAAGCAATTTTTAAGGCCTGGCTTTCATCTAGTTTATGTTGAAATTCTTCTGGAATGGAGAATTCTGTAGCCTTTTTCAACGGCACTTTCAAACCTGCTTTTTCTACTTCAATCGCTTCATAGATATACGATTTCAAAATTGGTTGCATTTCCACGATTTCCTGAAGGGTAGTGAACCGGGCCTGTCGTGGGGCCTGTACGTTCTCCGTTTGTTGAATGAGAATACCATTAGGATCATTTAACAACGCGCCTTTGAAAAACAAGAGCGCACAATATTCTTTAAACCCATGTATTAAAACAATGTTGCTTTCCTGAAACGTGTAACAAGGACAACCCCACTTCAGTTCTTCGGCTAGCCCACAGTCAAGAACGATCATTCTCAAATACTCAAATTCTTTCTGCCACTTTTCGGCTTTATTAAAAAAGAAATCAACCTTAGGATTCATGATGTTTGCTTGTATGTTTTTCAAACTTGTTTTTTATGTTGTTGCCAATAAAAATACTTCTCCGCTTGCAGGCAAAAGATCGTCGGTTCTGTTCGTAAAATAATCCATATCTTTTGTTGATATTGTTTTTGCTTCTTTAAAACCTGCTTCGCGAGCCAAAGTCAATATTTCGTCTGTCGTAAAAAAGCTCATAAATGGAGTTCCTGCCGCACGAGCGCCTTTCTCTGCTATTTCTTGCATAGGTTTATCTTCCTCATCAAGATGCTCGATCGGTAAGTAAAAAGTCATAGCGAGTTTTGAACCTGTCGCAAGTGCCGCAATTTGATGTAGCGTAGAAGTAATCGCTTCTTTTGTAAGGTACAGACTAACGCCTGTACAGGCAATAACTGCAGCTTTGCGAATATCAAATCCGGCTTTTAGTAACTGTTCCCACCACGAAGAAGTTTCAAAACTAACAGGTACAAAATGTAAATATTTCGGAACGCTAAATTCAAGTTCAATTAATCGTTGTTGCTTCCAGGCCAAGGTGCCAGGTTGGTCAACTTCATATACATGCAACTTGGAAGCAATATCTGGTCGGCGTAGTGCGAATGTGTCAAGTCCTGCCCCAAGAATAACATACTGGCTAATTCCATGACTGCTTTGTTCAATAATTAAATCCTCAATAAAACGGGCGCGAGCTATAACAGAAGCGCGAAGGCGTTTTGTAAATTTCATATCAGGACGCTGCTGCCAATCATCTGGTGGAGCTATCAATTGTAAGCCAATTTCATCTTCAAGTATGTGAGGCTTTGCGTCTACTTGTGCGTGCAGAGCTCTCCATAAAGCTGTTCTTACTGCGGTAGTATCAGGTTCCGTCATCTTTTTGTTTTGCTGCTTCGGAATTGTGCTATTCATTTGTCAACAGTTGCTTACAAATTTAAAGCTTTACTGAACCACGAAATCCCCTCGCTGCATAGTAAGATTCTGCACCGTTGTGATACACGAAGACAGTGTCGTAGCGACGATCACAAAAGAGGGCGCCCCCGAGCTTCCTGATATCAGTAGGCGTTTTCACCCAGCTCGATGTTTTCAAATCAAAGTTTCCGAGTTGCTGCAGCTCCCGGTATTGTTCTTCCGTTAAAAGCTCAATGCCCATAGCAGCAGCCATATCAATAGCGGTATTTTCTGGTTTAAATTCTTTCCTTGCCTCTAGCGCTTCACGGTCGTAACAAAAGCTTCTGCGGCCTTTAGGACTTTCCGCTGAACAATCACAAAAAATGAATTTGCCTGTTTTTTTATCAATACCAATAACATCTGGTTCACCGCCAGTTCTTTCCATTTCATTTAGCGTCCACAGTATTTCAGTGTTGGCATCAAGCTTTGCTTGTATTGTAGCCCATTCAATATCTTTATGGCGGCTCATGTTTTTCTCAAAACGTGCTTTTAATGTACTGATTAGTTCTTCGTGTTGCTTTGGTAGCAGTTCCTTTTTCATGCTTTGCATTTATTGGTTCGCTAAGAGGATTTTTCTATCAGCAGGTCTGAAATACCATGACAAAATAATAAAAATTGTCTGCATAAATGACCCAATAATTCCCTTTATGCTATCATCCCCGCTTGCCAGATGCGAAACAAGCGCCCCCGTCATAACAAAAAATAAACCTGCATAGGCCCATTCTTTAACTAGTTTATATCGTGGAATTAAAATAGCTATTACTCCAAGTATTTTCCAAACACCAATGATGTAAAGGAAATATGATGGATAACCTAAAGGCGCAATGATATCAACTATTGCTTTTGCATGAAATATTTGTTGCAAGCCACTCACCAGCATGCCAAAAGCCAGTAACGCTGTGGCTACCCAATAGATCATTAATTTTCTCTTTTCCATGACAGGTCATTTTACTTTGGTTAAGATGTCTTGTATCCGGTTATGTGCCATGTTTATGCCCTTTGCAAATGGCAACTGCAGCACCTGGTCCCTTTGTGAAACCGATTCGTATATTACATGCATCATCAGTTTGCTGGTGTCGTCGGTAAGTTGTTCAAATTCATAGAACTCAAGCTGAACACCAAAAGGTGTATTCGCCATTTCAAATGTCCGTATGATCTTTTGGTTCGGGATGAACTCATGAATTACACCATTGAAACCGTATTTGTTTCCTTTAGGATCGGTTGTTTCAAATTGATAACTGCCATGCTTTTTGTTTTCCAGTTTCAACACTTTCGTTCCCATCCATTGTTCAACAATATCGGGCTCCACATATGCTTTAAAGAGCAATTCCAATGGCAAATCAAATTCCCTTGAAATCACTAGTTCCTGTTTGCCGTCTTCGGCATAAATTTTTGTTTTTTGTTCCATATTATTTAGGTTTATGTTTTTTCATAAGGGCTTCTAATTTGTTGAAACGGTCTTCCCACATTTGTCGGAAGGGCTCAATAAAGTCAGCTACTTCTTTCATTTTTTTTGCATTAATATGATAGTGAATCTCCCTGCCGTTTTGTTCTTGTGTAAGCAATTCGCACTCGGTAAGTATTTGCAGGTGTTTTGAAACAGTGGGTCTTGCCGTGTCAAAGTTTGCGGCTATTGCACCTGCTGTCATCGATTGTGAAGCAACCAGCAGAAGTATCGCTCTTCTGGTTGGGTCTGCTATGGCTTGAAATACGTCTCGTCTTAAATTCATTGTGTAGCTATTTGACTACAAAAATACTGTAGTTATTTGGCTACGCAAATTTTTCTTTGATTTTTCTCAAGAATTTTTGTTGTGTTGTTACTTGTAAGTCTGAAAGAGTATCAGCCGTTATTTTTTAAAGGTTAGCGAAGGAAATTGAACATTTTGATAGGTTAATTTTTCTTCTGAAAAACAAAAAAGAAGAAATAAACTGCGAGCAGGAACTTTCTAGCTGCTTAACTTATTGAATTAATGCTTATCGTTTTATTACATATTTCACTTCTGGAAATTATTTTTCGGACGACTAGATACTTTTCGTCAACAAAAGGCGAACTGAGCCAGTTGTGCAGAGAGAATATCGAAGCTTTCGAACGTTATATTGAAACTTTGATTTTAAAAGCTTACTCTCCATCTACCATACGCACCTACAAAAATGAGTTTTTTCAACTGCTGAAAGAATTAAAGAAGATACCGGTTAGTAACCTTACTTGCAAACATATCAGACGGTATATGTATTATTGCCTCGACAGGTATAAATTAAGTGAGGCAACTGCTAATAGCCGTATCAACGCAATAAAGTTATATTTTGAACAGGTATTGGGACGAGAAAGAATGCTAATAGAGCTTCCGCGGCCTAAGATGCCTTTGCTTTTTACAACGGGTGAAATATCTCCATATCCTTTTTCGTTGACGTACCAGGCAAGGATCGGCTTCATGCTGAAGGGTAGGGATGCTCGAAAAGAAATTTTAACTACCGTAAGAGAGTAACCGGACCACTTTTGGTTCCAAATTTTTTTGACTTAATGATGTAATAATACGTGCCCACTGGTAAGGGCGAACCATTGAACGTCCCATTCCAAGGGTCTTTATAATTATATGAATGAAATACCGGTTGGCCATTTCGATTGAACACATCAATGGAGCAGTCAGCATAAGAATACAGCCCGGTGATGTTCCAAATATCGTTTATTCCGTCATTATTTGGGGAGAAAGCGTTAGGTATTGTCACCTCGTCGATAGTTGTAATTAACACATTCCCTTCTGCAGTACACCCTGCTGGCGTGGTAACAACGACCTTATATTTTGTAGTTTTAGTTGGGGTTGCCAACGGACTTGCAATAATGTTATTGTCGATAGTAGCAGAAGGCGTCCAAAGATAAGTTGTGATATTTCCGGTAACTGTAGTCCGCAGTCTTACACTGCTTCCCGTAAGAATGGTTGTATCTGCCCTCGGTTTAACTGTTGGAATTTGATCTACTACCATCTTCAGGGTATTAGACACTACAGGAGACATTGCACATTTCTGTGTGGGTGTTATAATAACGTTCACAACATCGCCATCGTTTATTGAGCTATTAACGTAAACAGTGCTACTTGTTTGGATAATTGTATTATTTACTTTCCAATTATAAGTTGGATTAGTTCCTGCGTTGATAGTAACTGCTGTGAAATTTACCGTGGCACCCGCACATATAGCAGAATCGCTCGCTTTAAGCGTTACTGATAAGACTGGTGGTGTTATAACCCGAATTGGAATAACATTGCTTACCGCTGTTAACTCCGTTCCACAAAAATCGGAGCCGGTTATTTTGGCACTTACAACATCACCATCTTTTAAGTCGTTAACTGAAAAACTAGGCTGCGTACCCGTGGCACGGCTAAAATTGTTTACTTTACATTCATACAAAACCTTTTCGCCGGCGTTAATAGCAGTTGCAGTATAATTTACATTCACACCGGCACATATAGCAGAATCACTGGCAACAAGCGTTACTGATAACACCGGGGGTGTTATAACCTGAATTGGAATAACATTACTTATTGCTGTTAATTGCGTTGCGCAAAAACCGGAGCTGGTTATTTTAGCACTAACAACATCCCCATTTTTTAAGTCGCTAACTAAAAAACCGGACTGCGACCCCGTCCCACGAATAACATCGTTTACTCTCCATTCATACAAAACCTTTTCTCTTGCGTTGGTAGCAGTTGCGGTAAAATTTACCCTCGCACCCGGACATATAACAGTGTCACTTGCGCTAATAATTATTGACGTTGTCTCTGGTGATTTTACATCCATAACTATCTTATTACTCATCGCCGTTTCTGCTGTTACACAAGAAGTTGCATTGCTTGTCATTTCACAAATAACTACATCTCCAGTTTTAAGCGAGCTGGAAGAAAAAAAACTTTTGCTACTGTTTGCCCCTATATTTACATTGTTTATTTTCCACTGGTATAAAGGATTATCGCCACCATTTTCAGCGACAGCAGTAAAAGTAACTTTAGCGCCTGCACATACCGTTGTAGTGTCTGTTCGTATGCTTACTACGGGTGTTTTGGCAGCCACTACGCTCACAGGGTTTGATGTAACTGAACATCCGTTAGAAAGGGCAACTTTGGCAGTATATACTCCTGCCGCCTGTGTAGTATAAGTTGTAGTGATCGAGTTTGAAGATTTCTGAATTCTATGATTATGAAAATCTGAGACTAACAAGTCGCCGTTAGCGGTAACCCAAACGTCCTGTGGTCCGTCTAGCTGATCTGCACCATTTCCCGCGCCATTTCCGCCAGCTATAGTAACGCCTTTCGTTGCATTCAAACCCCACTTTTGGACGCGGGCATTATTGTAATCGGCAATGTAAACACTACGATTTTTGTCAACAAAAACTCCAAGGGGATTGGCGAGCTGATTTGGCGCAGAACCATGTCCGTTACCACCTGCTACGGTAACACCATAACGGCCATAGGGAGCCCACTTTTGTATCCGGTCATTATTTGTATCGCATATATAAATAAAACCCGAAGCATCAGGAAATATTCCGGTAGGACCGTTTAAAGTTAGCGGATTTGCTACACTACCCCTATAACCGGCAGCATTGCTGCCGATTTCGTTACTACGACTGTTTGGCGGATACACCATAATGTGATCGATTTGCTGTTCAGCAACGTAAACAAAGTCATAGGCATCTATAAATATCGAGGTCGGAGAATATGACATTCTAATAAAGGTGGTACCGGTAGTAGTCCCCGGAGCCCACTTTTGAATTCTGTTGTTACCCTGGTCTGTGATATAAAGATTTCCCTTACTATCCATTGCTACATCTGTAGGTTTATTAAATTGTTTAGCCCCGGAGCCGGGACCATTCCCTCCCGCAACTGTTACGCCGTATGTGGCTCCAGGCGCCCATTTTTGGATTCGGTTGTTCGACATATCTGCTACATAAATGTTGCCTTCTTTATCAACAAAAAATCTGTCCGGGTTATTCAGTTGATTTGGGGCGTCTCCAGCTCCGTTGCCCCCAGCAACAGTCACCGCATTTCGACTCAAGCCAAGTTCTGCACTCGCTACTACTGACGTGCCATTTACCACCCAGGCCAGTGATGAAGGCGTAACGTCGCTGCTTACCGTTAACGTGTCACCTAGGCAGCTATCTCCCAAAACTTTTACTTCTGCTGTAGGCTTTACTATCATTTTTATAAAATTGCTCGTGACAGTTGTAATGCTGTAGCAAGATGCGTCGCCAATGATTTCACACGTAATTGTATCGTTATTACTAAGGGTAGATGAGCTATACGTGTTGCTATCTACGCCAATTGCCTGGCGATTAAGCTTCCATTGATAAGTCGGCTTTGAACCGCCATTGTTAACAGCAGCTGTAAAAGCGACCGGTGTGCCAGCACAAATGGCAGTTGACGAAGCGGAAATATGTATTGAAGGCGCTACCGGAGCGACATAAATAAAACCCTTATACACTGCGGTTTCGGCTTGGGCGGTAACAGTTACATCTCCTGTCACTCCCTTGTTCAGGATTGCATTAATTAGTGTGGGAGATAGTACTACAAATGATTTAGGTGGCGTTCCTCCAAAATTTACTTTGGTTACACCACTAAAATTGGTTCCTGTAATTGTTATTAATGACTCGGTGCAGGATGATACTTGCTTTACGGAAGTAATTGTCAGCTGATCTTCAGGAGTTGTCACATCGTTATTGCCTCGGTTGCTAAAGATGGTTTGATCGTTCAAGTTGGCATTTTCCCGTAATGCTATGGTAGACAGAACATTTTGAATCAGCCGGAAAGATGGTTTAAAAACATTGATAAGAGTGTTTTCCGTATGATTTGATTCAGTAGACTGAGTTTTAGAATATGGTGAAAAAGCGTAGATATCGGCCCGCGCATTGCACAAATTTGAAAAAAGAATTGAAATGAAAAAAAGTGGATAGATAATTCTATTCCATAAAACTTTAAGTACTATTAAATCTGATAAAAATGTTAGTTTTTTCACTATAACGAATTAGAACTCCTGTAATTTGAAAATGATAATATCAATAACGAATTATAACTAGCAATCTTATTTTTCAAAAGAAAAAATCAGGAATTAAAAGATGTTAAGGAAAGAACATAGTCAGGACTGTTGGGGGAGATTTACAAAACCTACCAGAAGGGGAAGGCGATGGCTTTAATAAAAGTGGCACACGATCGAAAAGCACCTCAGCCTCTGGTAACCGATGATGTGTGCCTTTCGCATTAATCAACATAAGGCGTAGCCTGGAAGCAAGTAATTTTAAAGATGCGTAAAGCATCCATAGGTTGGTTACATTATTCCACCTGATGAAGCTTTCTACGCAAGCAGTATGATGACAGACTGTGTTAAACCAATTACTTTTTTTTTAATTTTTGCTACTGCTATAAAAACAAAAGGATAAGTAATTGATTTACAACACTTATCCTTTTAATTGTGGAGCTGAGGAACTCCTGGGCGAACCACTTTTCGAATTTTGCAATTTTATAAAAACCCTTGGAGCGGCTTAAAGCGTTTTATGATTGACGCTTTTAATACCACTTCAGATTCAGCGAAAAGGTTTCGTAAAAGCTGAAGTGAAAAGGCTTGATCAAAAGGATCTTGTGATTAGCTCCAAGCTCTCGCTATGACTCTCATCGCTCTTTTAATAAAATTTGTAAAAATCTTCATTCTATTAGACAAACTATTGCTGCGTTCAGCAAATTGACAGAGACAGTGATTTCCTTAATCGAACTTTTACAGGCTTTAATGTCCTTCCCTGAGCAACTTGCACGAAAGTATCTAATATTGATAAGAGTGGATCAAACAAGGGGACTATCAGAACTTACAACAACAGGGCTTAAAGAAAATTAGGATAAGACAGTGTCAGTTTTAAATAACAGACAGGATAAAATCGAACTATATATCTGTTAAATGGCGAATACAAAATATGCGTGGTTTTATAAGTTTTGAATGAGCATTATGAACACTAACAGAAATAAAAATAGTAAGGATGATTGAGAAAAGACAAGTCACTCATCCTGCCTCAAGTACGTGCATAAGGTTCAGCACTGAGAAACATTAATACTCACCGTCTAATGATAGTTTAGTCTTTTTTATAGTCTAGACAGAAATTATTTGGAAGGTCTTTATCTGAGTTAGTTGCAATCAAAATGCGATCATTGATTTGATACAAGTTTCAATATCGTATTACATTCTTTCAGTGCCTAAAATTATTTTTTGTCACCAGAAAAATACTTTTTCCTCAACAAAAGACGTTTTCTACTTAAGCTGAAAAAATTTTTCTGTAGTTGCATATGTGACTGAGAGTGCTGAAAGCATGTCTAGAGACAAAAGGATAAATTATACTTCAAAAAATTGTTTTTAATCTTTTTTTAATAATAGTTAAAAAGCAGGACAAAGGCAGCCGTAACTTATTAATTATCTTACTATAAATATAAAATGAAGTATATGAAATAGCATTAAAAAGGTTTTATAATTGCTCCTATATGTTAAGGTGATATTTCTGCACTGATCTTAGTTTTTCAAAAACGACTATTTTGAGCAAAACCTACATCTATAGGATGCAAAAAATAATAGTTCGGTTAACCCTGCGGTCACATAAAAATGTAGAAAGAATTTTTGCATTTTATGATTACAATGACGGCATAAACAAATTAATCAGAGAGATACCCGGCGCAAAATATAGTTCTACTTATAAAAGCTGGCACTTGCCTGTCGTTAAGGAACTGGTACAACTATTTGCAGAGAGGGTCAAAGAAATTGCAGTATTAGACCTATGTGAATTAAGGCAGCAGTTAGTTGCTAAAAAACAACTTCCAGTGATTGTGCGAAAAATCAGTCACAAGCCGGAACTCAGCCAGTTGTGCACAGAAAATATCGAAGCTTTCGAACGTTATATTGAAACTTTGATTTTAAAAGCTTACTCTCCGTCTACCATACGCACCTACAAAAATGAGTTTTTTCAACTGCTGAAAGAATTAAAGAAGATACCGGTTAGTAACCTTACTTGCGAACACATCAGACGGTATATGTATTATTGCCTTGACAGATATAAATTAAGTGAGGCAACTGCCAATAGCCGTATCAACGCAATAAAGTTTTATTTTGAACAGGTATTGGGACGAGAAAGAATGCTAATAGAGCTTCCGCGGCCTAAGATGCCTTTGATACTACCAAAGGTTTTAGGTGAAAATGAACTGAGCGGTTTGTTTAGGGCTCTTACCAATTTAAAACATAAAGCGATATTGTTTACTGCTTATAGTGCAGGCTTGCGTGTGTCAGAGGTAGTGAAGTTGCAGTTAAAGCACGTAGACAGTGACAGGATGCAGTTGTTTATAGAAGGGGCAAAAGTAAAAAGGACAGATATGTAGGGTTAAGCCCGGTATTGTTAGATATTTTAAGGGCTTACATAAAAAGCAGTAAAACAAGGCCCGTCAAATATCTATTCGAGAGTGTGCAACCTGGTATTGCTTATTCCCCTCGTAGTTCGCAGGAAGTTTTTCGAATGGCCAAAGAAAGGGCAGGCATAAAAAAGGATGTAAGCTTTCATGCGCTGAGGCATAGCTTTGCAACTCATCTGCTTGAAAAGGGAATTGATGTAATGTATATAAAAGATATTTTAGGGCATTTTAATATTAAAACGACGCAGCGATATTTACATGTAAGAAAGGATCAATTAGTTACAATAGTGAGCCCTTTGGATGACCTGTGGAAGAAAGGAGGAATAGAATGGTAAAAAATCAATTGGCGCAACTACAATTGAAAAAAGCCAAAGCAATACTGATGATAATCAGATACATAGAAAATCAATAAAATTTAGCACCTGCGGCAATTTAGGTGTTGAACCAACATCGCCTATTCAGGCGATGAGAAATCGATGATGATCTTTTTGTACCTTTTTATTTAAAACTAAAAGATCATGGAAAAAAAACTTTAAGTCCGCGGGCACTTGCGGCACTGGAAAAGACCGATCAGTATTTATCTCTTGGTCATTACAGTATTCACACAGTTCGTAATTATTTATCAGAGCTTCGTTATTTGCTGGTCTACTATGCAGAGGTAAGTCCGTCAGATTTTACAGAAGATATGCTGATGGAGTATCTTCTCTACCTGGCTAAGACTTTAGGATGCA
>NZ_KB893321.1:0-13821 GCF_000374045.1 Segetibacter koreensis DSM 18137
GGATATAGGCCGTTAAAAAATGAGTATAAAGAGTTGCATCAGCAAACAAGCAACCCCAAACAAAACTTCAAACTTTTCCATCGCCAAGTAATGATGATTAAAGGTTGGCTTAGAGGTATACATCATAGTGTTAGAAATTTACAGCCCTACCTGGACGAATTTTGCTACAGGTTTAATCAAAGTAATTCAATAGAAGAGATTTTTCACAACATAACTGGCAGAATGATTAATACTCAACCAATTTTTATTAAACAATTGAAATTGGAGTAGCTAAATGCCTACTTCCATTCTTTTTTATCTGATATCATTTATAAGCCTACAACTTAAAAAATAGTATAACCAAAAGTTATATTACTGTGCTATTATTTTTTCAACCATAAACATTAGATATGAAATTTACATTTACTATTTGTTTTCTTTTAGTTTTTAATGTATTATCTCACAACTTGCATGCTACCACTTATTATGTAAGTCTCAGCGGAAAAAATGCCAATTCAGGCACTTCTGCAGGTAGTGCCTGGCAAACCATTGCTAAGGTCAATTCTAAAATTTTTAAGGGTGACACCATTTTGTTCCAGGGTGGAAGCACCTTTCCAGGTAGTTTGTATTTTGACAATTACGATATTGGAACATCATCGAAGCCAATCGTAATCGGTTCGTATGGCAGTGGCAAAGCAACTATAAGCAGCGATACTCTTTACGGAATATTTGTGTACAACGCTGCTGGCTTCAAAATAAATAATTTAATCTTTAAAGGTTCGGGCCGAACAACAAACGTACAGGCGGGCATTCTTTTTTTTATGGAAAAAGATTCAACTACACATCTTCCATATATCAGAATAGACAACGTGGAAGCATATGGATATCGCGACCCCGGGGTTTCTATTGGTAGTTGGAAATACAAGTGCGGTTACGATGATGTTTCTATCACAAACAGCCTTCTGCACGATAATGGGAGTGCAGGTATTAAACTTTTTGCCCAGGCATCTTATGTGCATAAAAATATATACATAGCTCACACGAAAGTTTATAATAATGCAGGAATAGCAGAGCAAGACTCTTCTAACAGTGGAAGTGGAATCTTACTCGGAAATGTCAATGGGGCTGTTGTAGAATATTGCACAGCCTATAACAACGGATGGTTACATCAGAGTCCCGATGGTGGGCCGCAAGGAATATGGACATACGAGTCAAACAACGTTGTCATTCAATTTAATGAATCTCATCATAATAAAACCGGCAATACAAAAGACGGAGGGGGCTTTGACCTGGATGGTGGCTCAACCAATTCCATCCTTCAATATAATTATTCACATGACAATTACGGGGGCGGCTTTCTTATTGCTCAACATGCTGGAGCTTCTTTAACTAAAAATAATATAATTCGATATAACATTAGCGAGAATGATGGTCGCAAAAATGATTATGGGGGCATACATATGTGGTCTTCAAACTCCAATGGCGGCATTCAAAACAGTGAGATTTATAACAATACTGTTTATATTACTGCAAGTACCAATGCCACACCCAAAGCCTTTTTTATCAGAAGCGGAGGTATTTCCGGGGTTAAAGTAAGGAACAATATTTTTCAGACAACCGGTGGCGTTTGGTTGGTTAACGTTCCGTATACATCAACCAGTTATTACTTCCAGGGAAATGATTACTGGTCTACAGGGAGTGCCTTTAAAATTCTTTGGGGTAGTACAACGTATTCTTCTCTCGATGCCTGGCGCACAGCCAAAGGCCAGGAAAAAGTAAATGGAAATAATAGCGGCCTCCAAACTGACCCGTTATTCTCCGACACAACTACCGGACTAACTTTTTCAGATGGTAGTCAGATTACTCAACTTAAAAGATATAAGTTAAAATCAACTTCCGGTTTAATTAATAATGGTTTAAACTTAGCAACTCTATTTGGAACAAATGTTGGAACCAGGGATTTCTGGGGTAATAGTTTAGCAAATAAAACTACATTTAATATTGGCGCATACCAGTTGACCACAGGGGCAAGACCTGAAAACAATACATCTCCTGAACAACAAAATATCTTATTGAATGAGATCACTTTACATACTTTTCCAAATCCGGTTAGTTCGACCGCAATAATAAGTTTTGCCTTACCGACTTCAGGTAAAGCAACTGTAATACTATACAATATCGAAGGAAAGATCATAAGCAGAATGTTTGATGGGGAATTGAAAGCAGGCGAAAATAAAAAGCTATTATTAAATGCAGCTAGCCTGCCAAATGGAAGCTACGTATTACATCTGCAGAACAATAATAAAGTCTTGACTCAAAAAGTTATTGTTAGTAAATGATATACTTCTGAAAATAAAATCTCTATATATTAATCATTGACCGTTTTTAAAATCATTCTGCTCTAATATAAGAAGCAGGATGATTTTTTTATTTAATCAAAAAAATTTTTTTCCACTAAGTATAAAAAACATGCAAATCTTTAAAATCTTAATACCAACATTTGCATATATAAATGTTTAAACTTCAACTTTTTATTTCCGTATTTCTGTAAGAATTCTAACTAATATTAAACGATTCTATAGTCATCATTGATGTAATTGATTATAGTAATGATAATAATAACTTAATTTTTTTAAACGGTTTATTCTATATTTAGCCTCCATTTTCACCACTAATTTTTTTAAAAGTTTATTTATTAATGCTCACGAAAAAAAAACTGTTTCTAACGTTATCTGTTATTGCTTGTTCGTTAACCATTTTTTATGCATGTAAAAGTTCAAAGACGCAGTCTGCTGTACCTTCTGCATCGGAAACTTCTTCTGCAAACACACCTGCATCTAAACCCAGGATTTTGGTTTTCACAAAAACCAAAGGATATTACCATGAATCTATTCCTACCGGTGCTGCCGCTATCATTAAACTCGGACAGGAAAATAATTTTTCTGTTGATACTACTTCAGACGCTAAATACTTTGTTGAAGACAGTTTAAAGAACTACAGTTCTGTTATTTTTTTGAGTACTACCGGTAATGTTTTAAACGCTGATCAGCAGGTCGCTTTTGAGCGCTACATACAGGCAGGCGGAGCCTTTATGGGTATTCATGCCGCAGCCGACACCGAGTATGACTGGCCATGGTATAACAAACTGCTGGGAGCTTATTTTTTAAGTCATCCAAAACAACAAAAAGCTACCCTTAATGTTGTTGATAAAAATCATCCGGCTACTTCTTTTCTGCCCGATAAATGGGAACGCTTTGATGAATTGTACAATTATAAAAGTGTTCAACCCGACATTAAAGTGTTAGCCAACCTTGATGAAAGCACTTACCAGGGCGGACAAATGGGAGACAATCATCCTTTCGTGTGGTATCACGAATTTGATGGCGGCAGGGCTTTTTATACAGGGGGCGGGCATACTAAAGAAAGCTACAGTGATACACTGTTTCTGCAACATTTGTTAGGTGGTATTAAATATGTAATAGGAAATAATGCACCCCTGAATTATTCAAAATCTTACGCTGTAAAAGCTCCTGAAGATAATCGTTTTACCAAAACAGTTCTTTCAAATGATCTTAACGAGCC
Source organism: Segetibacter koreensis DSM 18137 (assembly GCF_000374045.1). GTDB lineage: Bacteria > Bacteroidota > Bacteroidia > Chitinophagales > Chitinophagaceae > Segetibacter > Segetibacter koreensis. The sequence continues at coordinate 3,562 of NZ_KB893321.1, forward strand.
CATGGAATTGACAGTGGCACCTGATGGTCGTGTATTTTTTACCGAGCGTTCTGGTAAATTTTATATGTATGATCCCATCGCAAAACAAACAAAATTGGTTTATGACTTTCCTGTTAAAGCTGTTGAAAAATATTTAAATGGCTTGATTGGTATCACCCTTGATCCTGATTTTAGACAAAACAATTACATTTATTTCTTTTATACATCCAATACAGGTGATCAATATCACCAAAATATTTCACGTTTTAAACTTACTCCAGATAATACCCTCGATACAACTTCTGAGAAAGTAATTATAAAAGTACCTATTGACCTCGAAGTAAGTGCACACACCGGTGGATCTTTGGCGTGGGATAAAAACAAAAATCTTTTTATCTCCACTGGTGACAATACCGTTCCCTTTGAGTCTGATGGATATGCACCTATCGATGAAAGAGAAGGCAGACGAACATTTGATGCACAACGTTCTGCCGGTAATCCCAACGATTTAAGGGGTAAAATTTTACGTATTCATCCTGAGGCTGACGGTTCTTATACCATTCCGGAAGGTAATTTATTTGCAAAAGGAACACCTGGAACACGACCTGAGATCTATGTTATGGGTTGCAGGAATCCATACCGTATTTCTGTTGACCCCGCTACCTCTTTTGTCTACTGGGGTGAAGTAGGACCCGATGCCGGCCAGGATAGCCGCCACGGCCCAAGAGGGTATGATGAGTTTAACCAGGCACGTAAAGCAGGAAACTACGGCTGGCCATATTTTGTTGGTAACTCTATCGCATACCATGATTCTGACTTTGCTGCAAAAACAGTTGGCAATTTATTTGATGTAGCGGGACCTACTAATAATTCACCTAACAATACCGGTGCGAAAGTTTTGCCTCCTCCTAATAAGCCAATGATATGGTATCCGTATGCTTTGTCAGATGAATTTCCAGCTTTGGGACTTGGTGGTAGGTGTGCCATGGGTGGGCCGGTTTATCATTTTGATGCTAATTTAAATTCCCCGACCAAATTGCCTGCTTACTACGACAAAGCTTTATTTATATATGACTGGATGCGCAACTGGGTTTTTGCTGTGCGTCTCGATGATAACTATAACTTTAAACGTATGGAACCGTTTATGCCAACTAATGGTGATTTTCGTCGTCCTGTTGACATGGAAATAGGACCCGACGGATCGATTTATATGTTAGAATATGGTTCTGTTTATGGTATAGATAACGTAGATGCGCGCCTTGTAAGAATCGATTACAATGGTGGCAATCGTGCGCCGGTGGCAAAAATAACTACAAAAGATACAATTGGATTGGCACCTTTTAAAGTAAATCTTAGCAGCCAAAAAAGCGTTGACTACGACGAAGATGACAAGCTTACTTACCAATGGACACTAGACGGCAAATCAATTTCTTCAGAACCTAATCCAACTTATACATTTTCCAACAACGGTATTTACAAAGCCGTTTTAAAAGTAACGGATCCTGCGGGTAAAAGTTCAGAAGATACAGTTGAAATCAAAGTAGGTAATACCTTACCTGAGGTGGCAATTCAAACTACTGATAACAGCACATTCTTCTTCGCTAAATCCACCGCATTACATTATCACGTAGACGTTAAGGATAAAGAAGATAATAGCATTGATAAGAAAAACGTAAAAGTTTCATTGAAATACATTGCTAAAGTGGCCGGAGCACAAGCTGAAATGGGACATCAGCAAATTAATGAAAACTATAATTATGGTAAAAATCTGATTGCCAACAGCGATTGTAAGGCTTGCCACCAGACAAATGCAAAGTCTGTAGGTCCATCTTTTATGCAGGTTTCACAAAAATACCTGAATGACAAAAATGCTGTCGGTTACTTAGCAAATAAAATCATTACGGGAGGTTCCGGCGTTTGGGGAGAACATGCAATGAGTGCGCATCCGCAGTTCTCAAAAGAAGATGCAACAGAAATCGTAAAATATGTTCTTACTGTTTCAACCAAAAAAGAAGAAAAAAATCTACCGCAGGAAGGAGAGGCGATATTAAATGAGCATTTAGGAACAGGTGACCAGGGACGTTATATTTTCACTGCTTCATATACCGATAAAGGTGGAGCTATTACTCCTCTTACCAATAAAGATGTATTAATCCTTCGCCCGTCGAAAGTGCAGGCCGAAAGTGCAGACTTTACATACAACATGCGTAAAGATGATGAGCGACTGGGCGGCATTAATAACAGGTCTTATTTTGTTTTTAAGAATATTGATTTAAAAGATGTAGAAAACCTGGTCTATAATTATTCTTCCAAAGACAAAGGGGCAACAATAGAGGTGCATGTCGATTCTCTACGTGGCAAAGTAATTAGTAGTGTTGCTTACCAGGCCACAGGAGATTGGAGAAAATTTTCGGAAGCAACAGGTCCGATTACTGATCCGGGAGGTAAACATGATTTGTATTTTGTATTTGTGCAGAATGAGACGCCCAATAAAAATTTAGGCTCGTTAGACTGGATTGATTTTAAAGATGGAAAAGAAGTGACAGAGAAACGGCAAAACGAAAAGAAGGAAAGGAAGTCTATTTCACCCACTACAGCAGTGCCTGCTTCGGAATCTCCAACAAGTCCTGTAAGAAAAATACCGGCTTCCGGAAAACAGTCAACAACTTCTGCAAGCCAGGGATTGGCGCTAATGTCACAAAGCGATTGTAAAGCTTGCCATTCCGTTAATCAGAAACTAGTTGGACCTGCTTTTTTAGATATTGCAAGCCGCTATAAAAATAATCCTACTGCATTAACGAAACTGACTGACAAAGTAATTAAAGGTGGAGCAGGTAACTGGGGACAAATACCCATGGCTCCTCATCCGCAACTGGCTAAAAAAGATGTATCAGAAATGATTCATTATATTTTGTCGCTGAAGAAATAATTTGTACTTACGTCGTTGTAGTAAAAGGCTGTCTTTCGTTTGAGACAGCCTTTTACTTTTATGCCTTGACTGTTAGACAGATGATAAAGATGAGAAGGAATGCAACGACTGCGTTCGGCTATAATAGACGACACCGGCCTATATCCAGTGATGGAGTAGTACCGGTGCCAAAAGGTTTTCGGATTATTTTTCTTACCAAACATATATTATGCCAAAATAAAAAATGATGTAATTTTTATAGTGAATGAAATATAAAAAGATTTTAATGTCCTTTCAAATGATTGGGAAATCAATTTCTTCAATAAATCAAAACCTTTTTGTAGCCCATACTTCCTAAAAAATCGTGCAGTACTGTTTTCGCCTTTGCATCAGCTTTTGCCAGGATATTTTGTTGTAATGCATTTGTTTGTAGTTTACGCCTGGCTTGTTGTTTTACAAGTGTTATTTCCTCGCTTGTCAGTTGGCCTTTTTCTACAAACACTTCAAAGTCAGAAGGATTTACGATAGCATCAACAATTTCTGCTTTAGGTAAAAAAAGCGTAACTGTGTCGTTGCGAATGGTAAGACTGCTATCTGTAAGCAAAGAAAGATTCGTTCCCGCTAAAACTTTGCCTTTGGCAATTAACACCAACTGTTTATCGGCCGAAGGAAGCATTGGAATAGGGGAGAGACGGTTAAAGGCATTTACAAAAGTGGAACCTCGTGTGGCTATTAAGGAGTCTGCAACAACTTCATCATACGCCGTGAACGTGACTAACTGGCCTATAGATTTTATTTCTTGTATAAGTATCGGTGTTTGATCAATAACTACCGGTTTAGCGCCAAAAACATCCCTCAGTGAAGGAATTACATGAGACTTTTGCAGCAACCAATAAGCTGCTACAACAATAAGGATGTAGATCAAAACATTTCGGAGTATTCTCATTGTGGTTTACCCTGTCCCTTTCCATCGTAATTAATCACTATTTTCTCGTAGCCAAGTCTTTTTAAAAAACTGGTTACAAACACTGCCGTATTTACCTTGGCCTGTTGTAGTATTCCCAGGGATTCGATACTGGTTCTTATTTGCTTCTCTGCCTGTACTGCAAGTGCGTCACGCTCGGCGACGGAAAATTTATCTCTGAAAACACCTGTTTCCTCGTATTGGGTTTTAATGGCCTCTGGCGGAATACTAAGGCTAATAACTTTGGGTGGTGGAAGTGATACAATTATATTCTTTTCATTTATTGTAAAACTTTGTTCATTTATTGCACTCATATCTATGCCTGCCTTTATGTGTGCTTCACAGCTCATCAAAATTTTTCTTTCGCCTGGCTTAAACCATGTCTTAGTATCGCTTGCTTTTATAATTTTTGTTACCGTATATTCCACTGTCGCCAGGTCGCTCATTTCACGAAGCGTAAAGATGTTAGGTTTTTCGTCTTGTTTTTTACCGCAGCTAATAAAAAACAATAATATAAGATATAGGCATCTTCGCATTGTAGACAGTCCGGTATTAAGTTATTATTTTAAACAATAAAAAAATTAAAAGGAATAATTTGCAGTAGTCATTTTTAGTTCGTTAACATCTACAGGTATTTACTTTCTTTTTCTTAGTAAACCAATTCCTTTCTTTATAATTGACAATACTCCACCCGGATTTTTTACAGTATGTGTCAACAGGTTTTTTTGATTTGATTCAGAAGGAACAAAAAAGCTGTTAATAATTTTCTTCCCTCCGTTCAAAGCTGCGTTTGTAATCTTGCCCCTGAATATTTTAGGTATGAAGGAGTTAGCGCTTGCAGCTGCAAGTTCTCCTGGTATTTCATACATTTTCAGTCGTAACTCATGTTCACGATCCTTGATTCTTTCTTTCACAACTGTTTGTTCGCGCCTAAGCGCATCAACAGAAGTAATATGAGTTAGATCATACCTGGTCTTATATTTCATTTCTGAAAGTTTCTTTATTTTCAAATGAGAATTTCACAATAGTGTCAGCAATTTTTTTCGCAATAAATTTTTTATTCAGATACAATAAAAGAAAAATAAGTAATATATATATACCTGCAAGAATTGCAAAACCTGCGGGATAACTTCCTACTGCCTTCGATAAATAATAACCTATAATAAAGCTGATAATCATAACTAAAATAAGGCTGATAAAACTTACAGCTAAAGTGATAAAAATAAAAGAAGATGCCTTGGCCGCTTTTTCGGTAGCTTGTAATTTTAGCAGTAATAAACGATCTTCTACATATTGTTCTACCATCTCTTTTGTTTCTACGAAAAATCCTTCCTTTTCCATACAGTTTCAATTATAAGGTAATATTTATCAATAATTACACCATGCAAAATTGATAAGCTTTACAGCTTTTAACCTAAAATTAATTCTTTGTTGTACAGGTTTTGGTCGTCCGGCGGGCGGTAATCGTTGGCAATTTAATTTCTTATTTTATTATTATCGTAAAATTGTATTACTTAGAAGCCCGTTAAAGTTTGAAAATATGGCTTACAATAAACCAATCCAACGAACGGTTTGGGCCACCTTTGTGTCTTTAAGTCAATAAGATTCTTGCTATCATTTTTCGAATTGAGAGGAATAAAAGGTATTAATAATATATATGAAAATAACAGAAGTAAGTGATAAAGCAGCTGCCGAAGATTTTATAAAGGTAAATGTGCTACTCAATAAAAATAATCCTAATTACATAAGACCACTTAATAATGAAATAAATGATGTCTTTGACCCTGTAAAGAACAAAGCTTTTAAATATGGAACAGCAAAAAGATGGATTTTAAAAGATAATAGGGGTAACCCGATCGGGAGAATTGCCGCCTTTGCAAGCAGCAAGTACATCAACAAGGGCGATGCTTACCCTGTTGGTTGCTGTGGTTTTTTTGACTGTATAGATGACCAGAATGCAGCTAACCTGCTTTTTGATACCGCCAAAAAATGGTTGCAACAAAATAATATGGAGGCAATGGACGGCCCCGTAAATTTTGGTGAACGAGACAAATGGTGGGGACTGATGGTAGAAGGTTTCGATAAAGAGCCAATGTACGGCATCTCATTCAACCCGCCTTATTACGAAAAACTTTTTGAAGGTTATGAGTTCAAAAACTATTATAACCAGTATTATTATACGTTGCAGGCATATGGGACTTTAGGCGATAAGTATAGGGAGCGACACGCTAAGTTTGCGGCTAAACCTGATTACTCCGCGAGGCACGTTGATAAGGGTAATCTTACAAAATATGCCAAAGATTTTTCTAACATTTATAACCAGGCGTGGGCTCAACACAACGAAGGCAAAGAGATAAGTACCGACGCAGCCATTAAGTTATTTAATAAGATGAAGCCTATAATGGATGAAACGCTTGTATGGTTTGCTTATTATAAAGAAGAACCGATCGGAATGTGGATTAATATTCCTGATTTAAACCAATACTTTAAATACTTCAACGGCAAGTTTGGATTATGGGAAAAACTAAGATTGCTCGTTCTTCAAAAAACAAAACCAAGTCGCAAAATAAATGGTGTTGCGTTTGGAATAGTTCCAAAATTCCAGGCGCTGGGTATCGATGCATTTATGATTTATTCAGGTGCAATGGTTATCAGAAAACAAGGTCGGTATGATTTAATAGAAATGGGCTGGGCAGGCGATTGGAACCCCCGGATGGTGGGAATTTACAAAGCTATAGGCGGTACTCAAAGCAGGCGAATGGTCACCTACAGGTATAATTTTGATCGAAACAGGCCGATTGAAAGGCATCCTGTGGTAATGTAACAGATAGCGATTTTGATGTTACCATCATTGGTATTTTGTGCGGGGAAAGACCCGGTAAATAATTATTAAAGCAAGCTTTCTTGCTTTACCACTTTATTTTTCTGCTAGCAACAACTTTTTGCTTTGATCTTTTTTACACGTTTCAATTCTCCATATTTAAATTTCAAAAACTCTAATAATTATTTTTTCATGTCAGATATTCTATTATTTTTACTTATCTATAAATTCCTATCCTGTTATTAACTGCGTAAAAACATTGTTGAAAATAAATATTTATAACTGTATGTTTAATATTTACTTGACACCATAAAAGAAGGTGATAAATTATTTTCTTTTGTGACAAAAAATATCTCCCCAACATTTTTTGTCATGATATTTTTTCTTCTTCTCTATCAGTTTATTTAGTGAAGATCCTTTTGGAATCCCTATAATTTTACTTCTGAACTGAGTATAGTTCTGAAAAGCCTTACTCAAGATTTAAAGCAGTTTGCACTGAACGAGCAAATTGTATTGTTTGATTTGTTTTCAAAAGGAGCTGCAACATCCAACTGTCTGTTTAAAACCGCCGCTGCAACGTTATAGAACTTACAATAATTAGGGAAGAAAAAGTTTCGGTGTTAATGTCTTTGGGCCGCTAAATGTATTCCTATAATAAAAGTAAGTTATTACTCACCGTGTCTTAAACCAATTGCGGAGTGGGAGCAGGGACTTTGTTTAATCCGGATTATTCTACGATTCGTTTTTTTAAAAAAGATAGCGACGTAAGATGCAATCTTAAAAGGAATAAAAAGTGAATGTTTATTTGAAGCTATGTCGTACTAAAAAGAATTTTCTAACTAATATAAATGCATGTTTCATGTTCAAACTCTACAGTAGTAGTAATTTAAAAAAGTTTCCGTCTCTACCAATTCTTTGTTACGACTACAAAAGCGCTAAATGTATCAAGGCTCTTAATCTTAAATTTAATTATTTATCCAAAGAAAGCCCGCTTTTAAGGTTCTTATTCCTGTTACGAAAAAGCGGCCTTATTTGTATTTTATTTTTAGCTGTTTGTGGTACTCAGTCGCTTGCTCAAACTCCTCCTGGTGGCTTTTCATCTACAACAGTATCTTCAAACTGGACCCAGGCCGTAGGGCTTACTTTTTCTGCTAGTGGTAACCAGATGTTTGTTTGGGAAAAAGCCGGAAAAGTATGGGTAGTAGAAAATAATAAAAAAAGTTTATTAATAGACATCAGTGAAGAAGTAGGGAATTGGAATGACTTTGGTTTACTGGGATTTGCGCTCCATCCTCAATTTGAAACCAACGGTTATTTTTATTTATTGTACGTGGTAGACCGTCACCACCTGATGCATTACGGAACCAGTACTTATAGCTCCACCACTAATGAATATCTTAACGCTACAATTGGAAGACTGACGCGCTATACAGCTACCAAGATGACAACCGGTTATAGCGTAGACTTAAACAGCCGCAAAGTTTTAATTGGATCAACCAGGTCTACCGGAATTCCTGTATTGTATAAAAGTCACGGTGTCGGTAGTGTTGTGTTTGGAACCGATGGAACTCTTCTCATTTCCGCGGGTGATGGTGCGAGTTACGTGTCTAATGATGGAGGTAGTGCAACTGAAACTTACTATTCCCAGGCTTTAACTGATGGTATTATTACGAGCCAGGAAAATGTAGGAGCTTTTCGCGCCCAACTTTTAGAAAGTTATAACGGAAAAATATTACGAATAGATCCCGAAACCGGTGATGGCATTCCCAGCAATCCTTTTTATGAAACGAATAATCCAGGTTCTGTTCGTTCTAAAGTCTGGTCTTTAGGTTTGCGCAATCCTTTTCGTATGGTTCTAAAACCTAATTCAGGTAGCACTAATCCAATGGATGGGAAGCCGGGTTCATTTTATGTTGGAGATGTTGGGTATAATACTTGGGAAGATGTGAATGCTGTAACGAAGCCGGGTCAGAATTTTGGATGGCCACTTTTTGAAGGGCTTACACCTATGGGTGGTTATACAAATTTGAAGGTTTACAATAAATTTGCCCCTAATCCTTTATATGGACTTAATGGTTGTACTCAACAATACTTTTATTTCCAGGACTTGCTTAAACAAGCTACAGCTAGTGGTACTGCAACATTTGCCAATCCATGTAATACAACTCAAACCATCCCTAAAAACATAAATACCTTTCTTCATACGCGACCTATTATTGACTTTAAACACGGTACAAGCGGGCCTTCGCGAACTGGTGTCTTTAATGGAGAAACCGCTGCAGTAGTTAACATCGGCGCAGATGGATCACCTGTATCCGGACCGCAATTTAGTGGCAATGCCACCATAGCTGGTTGCTTTTATACTCACGAGGATTTCCCTGCAGAATACACGAATACTCTTTTTTTCGCAGACTATGGAAAGCAGTGGGTTAGAAATATGACAGTGGATGATAGTGACAAGCCTGTTGTTGTTAGAAATTTTATAGATACCGGATCAATAGTGGTATCAATGGCAGTTCATCCATCTTTGGGAGGTCTTTACTATGTGAACTACCCCTCAGAAATTAAAAAGATATCATACACAAATAAAAATCCTGTGGCTGTAGCGTCCGCTGATAAAACCTATGGGCCTAGTTCTCTTAATGTACAATTTACAGGTAGTGGTTCTAACGATCCTGATGGTCGCCAACTTTCGTATTTGTGGGATTTTGGAGACGGAATTTCAAGTAGCCTTGCCAATCCTTCTCATACCTTTGTAACGGACACCCTTACAGACTACACAGTTACGCTTACTGTTACAGACAGTGTAGGTGGCACAGATCAAACTTCTCTTATTATATCCGTAAATAACACGCCTCCTGATGTTACGATTCTAAGTCCGGCCAATAATACTTTATATCCTATGACCGGCGATACCCAATACACTTTAAAAGCTATTGTTACGGATAAGGAGCATACAAGTAGCCAGCTTTCATACCAATGGCAAACTATTTTGCATCATAATGATCATGAGCATCCTGAGCCTGTTGACACTTCCCGGGAAACAACAACTACTATTTCTCCGTTAGGATGCGGTGAAGAAACATACTACTACCGAATTTTACTTACTGTAACAGATGCCGGAGGACTGTCCTCCACCAAAGAAGTAAAGTTATATCCTGATTGTAATAGCACGAATATTCCGCCTGCCAACACAGCTCCGGTACTTGCTCCGATTGGCTCTAAAAATGTTTTTGTCGGGGAGGCGTTGAGTTTCACTGCCACCGCGACAGACGTAGATGCGGGTCAAACACTAACCTTTTCACTCATTAACGAACCCCTGGGAGCTGTTATTAATGCCACAACGGGCGACTTTAATTGGACACCTGCCCAAGCTGGAACGTTTACATTTACCATACGAGTCACTGATAACGGTTCCCCTGCCTTATATAGCGAAGAACAAATTACTGTAACAGTAACAACGGCTGTTGCCAGTGGCAATACAACTCAAACATTAAACCCTCTAGCAGATGCCTTTGTTCGTAACGGAACCTATGGGGCAAAGAATTATGGCAGTGATACTTCTTTAATAGTTAAGAGTGCTAATGT
>NZ_KB893321.1:14306-150810 GCF_000374045.1 Segetibacter koreensis DSM 18137
TTAAACCCTCTAGCAGATGCCTTTGTTCGTAACGGAACCTATGGGGCAAAGAATTATGGCAGTGATACTTCTTTAATAGTTAAGAGTGCTAATGTAAGCGGGTANTCCCGTTCATCTTACCTTAAGTTTTCTCTCAGCGGAGTAAGTAATGTGAGCTCNGCCAAGTTGCGAATTTACGGTCGTAATACTGAGAGTACGACAAGCATTAATATGTCTGCATTTGGTTTAGATAATGATACCTGGGCTGAAAGTGTTATTACCTGGAATAATGCTCCTGTTGCATCCTCTGCAGCTTTGGGTGTGATTGGTGTTAGTAATCTCGCAAACTATTATGAAGTAGATGTAACGGGTTTTGTGAAAAGCCAGGTTGCAGGTGATAAAATTGTAAGTTTTTTAATAAAAGATGCAGCAAACCAAAATAAAAATCTGCAATTTAATAGCAAAGAAAACCGCCAGAACTCACCTCAATTGCTTATTACCACTTCCACTGCCGGCATAGCTAACAAATCAATGAGATATAATACAGGTACTCTTGGTCTTGAAAATAATTTGAAAGTACCGACTGTTTATCCAAATCCTTTGCATAAAAGTTTTGATATTAAGCTTCCAAATAAATATGAAGAAGAGTTTACCGTACAAATTACGGATGAAATAGGTAAAAGATACAACATCGGAAAACGTAAATTATGCCAGGGCGAGACAACAATACATGTGGATATCACAAATTTGTCTTTAAGGACAGGAGTTTACTTTCTCAGAATTCAATCTAAAACAAAATCAGATATAATTAAATTGATTCTACTATAGCAGAATAGGCGGTGTAAATAAGGAGGCTGTCTCAACTTAATAAAGACAGCCTTTTTTTTACAGTATTCGTATAATCGTTTTTGCAAGAAATAGTATCTACAGTTTTTCTTAAGTTTGTGCAGGCATCATGGAGTAGTTTTTAGATAAAAAGCATAAAAAAATCTTACTAACATTTATCAGATAGACCCCAAATTAGTAAGTATTTAAAAATATATTTAAGATTTATTCGTAAAACATTGTTCGAGATCTTTTAAATTAAAATTGTTACCAGAGCTAATAATCCTGCAGCTTTCAATATACACTTTGAGCTTTGCTTGTGACGCTCTGTTAGGGGGTAGCAATTCTATTCTGCTTTGTTTCATATTTATAGGTATATTAAGTTAAAAGCGACCTGGTTTTATAACAAAAGATCTTCAACGCATATATTTGCAACAGTGTAACAAAAATATGAAAAATTTTATTTTCCTTTTTTCTGTAAGTTTCCTAATAATTATCCCTTCTTTATCTTTTTCTCAATCTTCCGGAAAAGGAGTGTTAACAGGCACTGTTACTGATGAAGATGGGTACCCGTTAGCAGGTGCATCTGTTTTTTTTCATGATGTAAACACCGGAGCTATTACTGATGCAAAAGGTAAATACAGCACTGCGCCCATCAATCGTGGAAATTATCTTGTTGAAGTTACTTTCCAGGGATATTCGTCAGTTATAGTACCCATTACTTTAAATGGCAATACCACACATAACTTTACTTTAAAGACAACTGCAGTAGAGCAGGAAGCAGTAACTGTAACTGGTGTGTCATCAGCCACCCGGTTAAGAAATTCTCCCCAACCCGTCTCTGTTGTTAAAAGAACAGACTTGCTTCAAAACGCATCCACCAACCTGGTAAATGCATTGTCAAGGAAAGGGGGTGTGTCTGTAATAACCACTGGTCCTGCTATCTCAAAACCCGTTATTCGTGGCCTGAGTTCCAATCGTGTAGTTACCATAAACGATGGCATACGCCAGGAAGGCCAGCAATGGGGCGATGAACATGGAATAGAAATAGACGAATACAGTGTTCAAAAAGCTGAAGTGCTAAAAGGGCCCGCTTCGCTCATGTATGGCAGTGATGGTATTGCAGGTGTTATTAATTTCATTACCAATCAGCCTGTTACTGCTGGTACGGTAAAAGGTAACCTTTTAGCAGCCTATAACGGCAACAACAACACCCAGGGATTTAATGGTAGCCTTGCGGGTAACCTTTTAAATGGCTTCAATTGGAATATGTATGGCAGCCTGAAGTCAGCGGGAGATTATGCAAATAAATATGATGGTCGTGTGCTTAATAGCCGGTTTAATGAAAAAAATTGGGGAGGTTATGTAGGTATCAATAAGTCGTGGGGTTATTCTCACTTGCTTGTAAGTAGCTTTAACCAGAAACTTGGCCTAACAGAAGGTGTAAGAGATTCTGCTACGGGAAAGTTCTTGTATCTGCCTGAGACACCGTATGAAGCAATAGCCACAGATGAATTATTGAAAAGCAAAGATTTTATTATTCCGTATCAACATGTACAGCACTTTAAGATTGCTTTAGATAATAGTATTGCATCTGGCAGAAACAGAATAGTTACCACTGTTGCCTTTCAACGAAACCAACGCCGTGAATTTGGCAACCCTGATGAACCTTCTACTCCTGGTTTGCATTTTGATCTTAAAACCATTAATTACAATTTGCAATATCAGATGGCTGCAAGACAAGGCTGGAAAACAACTATCGGAGCAAATGGTATGTATCAACAAAATAGAAATCTTGCACAAGAAAAGTTGATACCTGAATATAATTTGTTTGATGCGGGGGTATTTGTTTACACTACGAAAAGCTTCAATAAGCTGACATTCAGCGGTGGATTAAGGGGTGATATGAGAAAAATGGATATTAAAGGCTTGCAGGAAATGGGCCACTCAAAATTTACAGCTGCAAATAAAAATTTTGGAAATATAAGCGGCAGTGCAGGTGTAGCTTATGAAGCGTCAGATAAAGTAACGCTAAAAGCAAATATTGCGAGAGGCTACCGGTCTCCAAATGCTGCCGAACTCAGCAGCAACGGAGCGCATGAAGGAACCTACAGGTATGAATATGGCGATAATACTTTAAAAACTGAAAATTCATTACAGTTTGATGGAGGGGTAGATATAATCAGCAGGCACGTTAGTTTTGGTATCAGTACTTTTTACAATCACATCAGTAATTATATTTATTACAGTCGCCTTGAAGCTGCAAACGGAGGTGATTCTTTAATAGTAAACAACGGAACAACGTTGCAAGCTTTTAAGTTTAGTCAGTCAGGAGCCTCACTTGCAGGTTTTGAGGCCAATTTTGATATACATCCACACCCATTAGACTGGTTGCATTTTGAGAATACTTTTTCTTACGTAGCAGGTACTTTCAACCGTTCTTTTGAAGGCAGCAACAGGCTGCCTGCGATGCCTCCCGCACATTTACTTAGTGAGTTGCGGGCTAATTTTGCAAAGGTCGGTACTGTATTACGAAACCTTTATTTTAAAGCAGAGATGGACGCTACAGCAAAACAAAATCGAGTGTTTACCGCATACAATACGGAAACCCCCACTGCAGGTTATGCCTTGTTTGACATCGGTGCCGGTAGTGATTTTAATACCAAAAATGGCAAATTATTTAGTCTATACCTTTCATTAAATAATATAACAGACGTGGCTTACCAAAGTCATTTGAGCAGGTTAAAATATACCGATGTAAATAATGTAACCGGTAGACAGGGTGTCTTTAATATGGGAAGGAATTTTAATGTTAAATTAAACATCCCGTTCGATTTTAAGCAATAGCATTACGGGATTTAACCGCAAAGAATTTTGTTATTCTTTGTCTCTGTATACAAGCCTTTATCACAAATTTGATGAAGGCTTTTTATTTTGTAATTTGCCTTAAATGGATATTACAATTAATACACCAGCCTTGTTTTTTCCAGCCATTAGCCTGGTTATGCTTGCGTATACCAATCGTTTTCTTGCTTTGGCAAGTGTAGTAAGAAACCTTCACAGTCAGTACAATGATGGAGATAAAAAGCACAAAATACACGGGCAAATCAAAAATTTGAGATATAGGCTCAGGCTCGTTAAAAACATGCAGGCATTTGGGGTGTTTAGCTTTTTAAGTTGTATTTTCAGTATGTATTGTATTTATATTAATAAAATGAAGTGGGCTGATTTTATGTTTGGTTTAGGTATGTTGTCTTTTATTGTTTCACTTATTATGTCTTTAATAGAAATACAGTTAAGCACGAAAGCGCTTGAACTGGAACTGAGCGATATGGGCGGTCTTGAAGATCCTACTGTTGTAGAATATTTGAAAAAAAAGTTTGAACGTGAATAACAATTTGAGTTATTGCTTCCCATTAGCAAAACTTAGAAAAGCTGAATAGAAGTATGCGGATGAACGAAATGTGTCGCAATGAAGGCCTCAAAGAGACGTAATGACGTTACCATAAATAACTAAAATAACAGAAACTAATAATAAACAGAACATTACCTTTAAAGTTTCATTACTACCATCCGTCATTTTCATATAATATTTATAGGAATTAATTACATTATTTTTGTTTATGAGGCAAATTGTTTTTTTTATGCTGTTACTATCGATCGAAGGATTTGGGCAGGAAAAATGGAGTCTGCAACAATGCGTTGATTATGCTATGAAAAATAATGTGTCTGTAAAACAGTCAGATGTACAGGCACGGCTTTCTGCAATAAACGCAAAACAAAGTAAAGCGACTCTCTTCCCAAGCATTACCGGTAGTGTAAACAGCAGCTACCAGCATGGTTTAACCACAAATCCTACTACTAACATACTGGAGAGCTCAAGTTATTTATCGGGAAGTATGAACCTGCAGGCAAGCTATACTATCTTTAACTGGAATGCACGAAAAAATACAATTGCCGCAAATAACCTTACTTTAAAGGCTGATGAAATTGGAATTGATAAAGCTAAAAATGATATAGCCTTAACTGTTGCAAATGCTTTTTTGCAAGTAATGCTGCGCCGAGAGCAGGCAAGAATTAGCGAAGTGCAAATGAATCAATCAAAGTCCCAGCTTTCGAATACGCAGAAATTGGTAAACGCAGGAAGCCAGCCCGAATTAAATGCCATACAACTAGAGGCACAGTTGGCTAAAGACAGCTCTGCAGTGTTGCAGGCTAATGCACTTATAGAACAAGCTTTAACTAATTTAAAAGCTTACATCAACTATGACTTTTCCTTGCCTTTTGATATAGTAACCCCCTCTGTAGATGATATACCTATTGAGAATATTACTGACCTGCAGCCGGAAGCAGTATATCAACTCGCTCTACAATCGCAACCTCTGCAAAAAATGTATAAAGTACGTATAGAAGCTGCCCAAAAACAGGTAAAAGCATCAAGAGGATATATGTATCCGGGTTTAGCTGCATTTGGTGGAATGAGTACACGGGTGATCAATGCACAGCGGCCGGTGTATGGTGTTTTTCCTGATCAGCCTGACGGCTCATATGTAAAAGTAAACGGAACGCAATACCCTGTGTATTCTCCTTCTTTTGGTGTGGTCAGTTATAGCGGAACACCTTTTTTAAAACAGTTAAACCAAAACTTCGGGCAGGACATTGGAATAGGAATAAATTTTTCAATTTTTAATAATTATACCAGCCGGTCACAATGGGAGAGGGCAAAGGCCAATGTAAACCAGTTGCAATTGCAGGAGGAGCAGGAAAATTTAAACCTCAGAACCAATATATACAACGCTTACCAGGATGCTTTTTCATCGTACCAAAAATACCAGGCCTCGCAACGAACAGTGGCGTATTCTCAAAAGGCTTTGGAAATATCTAAAAAGAGATTTGACATAGGATTGCTTGGGACGCTTGATTATATAATTACTCAAAACAACCTTTACCTTGCCCAGATAGATGAAGTGAGCAATCATTACGATTTTGTGTTTAAGATGAAAGTGCTTGAGTTTTACAAGGGACAGGGAATAAAATTATAATTTTTTTCAAAAGAGTAAAGTAAACGAAAAACAGAAACTGTAAGTATGAATAAAAAGCTGCTATGGATAATTATTGGGTTGATAGGAGTTATCCTGATATTGGTAGTGCTGAAAAAGAAGGGTGTTATCGGAAAAGAAGAGGGAATAAAAGTAACTGCAGAAAAAGCTGCTAACCGTACAATTATTGAAACGGTAAATGCGAGTGGCAAAGTTTATCCTGAAGTGGAAGTAAAAGTGAGTCCTGATATAAGTGGGGAAATTGTAGAGCTAAACGTAAGCGAAGGTGACAGCGTACGCAAAGGGCAGGTGCTTGCACGAATATACGCAGACATTTATAATTCGCAAAGAGACCAGGCCGCAGCAGTGGTTAATCAATACCAGGCCCAGGTGTTAAACTCAACTGCACAGTTAGATGCGTTAAAAGCAACTATGGAACAGGCCGAAGTAACATATAAAAGGCAAAAACAATTATTAGAGGATAAAGTTATTTCCCGCGCAGAATTTGAACAGGCTGACCAGGCTATAAAAACGGCAAGGGCTCAATACAATGCGGCAGTTCAGGGTATAAAAGGATCAGAGGCTACGGTACAAAGCGCACGTGCACAATTATCCAGAGCTAATAAAGATGTCAGCCGTGCAACACTTGTAGCACCAATGAATGGAGTGGTAAGTTTACTGGCAGTAAAAAAGGGAGAAAGGGTAGTGGGAACAGCCCAAATGGCAGGAACAGAAATGCTGCGTGTCGCCGACATGAACGTGATGGAGGTACGTGTGAACGTTGGAGAAAATGATATACCAAAAGTTCAGTTAGGTGACAGCGCATTAGTAGAGGTCGACGCATATAATAACAGAAAATTTAAAGGCATTGTAACTAAAATTGCGAGCAGTAATACTACGGCTGCCCAGGCTACCATATCTGCAACCAGTACCGAGGTTACTAATTACGAGGTGCATATACGATTGCTGCGCGATAGTTATCAGGATTTAATGACGGGAAACAGAGCAAAAAGTTCTCCCTTCAGGCCCGGTATGAATGCAAGCGCCGATATTCAAACCAAAACACATACTAATGTTTTAGCTGTTCCGATAAATGCTGTTACCACACGTGATAAAAAAGGAGACAATCCCAATGCCAGTAAAGACGATGAAAAAAATAGCAATAATAATGACAACAACAATAATAATGATAACAACACTTCACCTGTAAATATGGAGGATCTTGAAGAAGTGGTTTATGTAATACAAGCAGATAAAACAACTGTAAAAAAGGTAAAAGTAAAAACAGATATACAGGACATTAATTATATAGAGATCACAGGTGGATTAAAGGCTGGAGATATGGTCGTAACGGGGCCATATAACCTTGTAAGTAAGACACTTAAAGATGGAGATAAGGTGAAGGTCGTACCCAAAGAACAGCTTTTTGAAGAAAAACCCGGAAAATAAACGGAATCATTAGATTGTATCTTGGCGTTTAAAATCAACACTCTTTTGTATGTTTGTTTAACATTTAAAGTTTGTTAATGAATTTTGGAATTATAGGAAGTGGAAGTTGGGCGACTGCGCTGGCAAAAATATTGACCGATAACAATAATTCAATCAATTGGTGGATACGTAACGCAGGTACTATTCATCACCTGCAGCAGAGAAGGCACAATCCTCATTACCTCAGTTCTGCTTACTTCAATACATCATTATTAAAATTGAATGAAAACATTGAAGAGGTTATTAAAGACTCTGATGTTTTGGTAATAGCGGTTCCATCAGCTTTTATCGAAAGTGCTTTTGAAACCCTGCCTCCTGGTAGTTTTAAAGGAAAAAAAATTGTATCTGCTATAAAAGGCATTTTGCCCTCATGCAATTTCTTGCTTAATGAATATTTGTATGAAAAATTCCAGGTAGAGCTTTCAGATTATTATACTGTCTTAGGGCCGTGTCATGCTGAAGAAGTTGCGTCAGAAAAACTTTCTTACCTCACATTTTCTGGAATTGATGAAGAAATGGCCGCAAAGATTGGTGAACATTTTCATACAGAATATTTAAATACTGTTGTTAATCATGATGTTGTTGGCGTTCAATATGCTGCTGTTTTAAAAAATATTTATGCCCTCGGTGCAGGAATCGCTCATGGTCTTGAGTATGGAGATAATTTTTTAAGCGTATATATTGCTAATGCAGCAAGCGAAATGGTTTCTTTTTTACAAAAAGCAGTTGGTGAAGGAGTTTGCAGGCAAGTAAATTACGCATCTTCTGTTTATCTTGGCGACTTATTGGTAACCTGCTATAGCTTATATAGCCGCAATCGTACTTTTGGCAATATGCTTGGCAAGGGCTACTCCGTACAATCAGCACAATTAGAATTGAACATGGTGGCAGAAGGATTTAATGCCAGCAAGTGTATTTTTAAAACAAATGAAAAAGTAGGCGCAAAAATGCCAATTGCAAAAACGATATATGAAATTTTGTGGCAGCATATACCTGCGGCAAATGGTTTCAAAAACATTGAAGGTATTTTAATATAAAACAAACAGTTATTTTTTGTAATTTTATCCATGCCTGTTTCCTTCACCATATTTGGCTCCTTCACCGCAGCGTTACTACTCGCTGTAGGAGCGGTAAATGTTATCAGGTTGATTGTAACAACAATACGCCATCTTTAGCAGGTAATCCAAAACAAAGTTCAATAAAGGTTTGCAGGGACGCCAAGTAATCAATCTTCTTTTTACTATTCTTATTTCAACTATTAAATCTTATAGCACTCTTAATATTGTTTGTTTTTTAAGGTTATAAGATTCTTTCTTTAAAAAATTAAATAGTCTACCAATCAATTTTTCTTTTGTATTTTTTGTAAACGAATACTTTACACTAATTTTTTTCTAAGAACTAATCATTAAGCATTTCATTCTGTTAACACAAACTGAGATTTATTTTAAAGCATTTCAAATTCAATGTCGGTGCAGCGAAACGAAGTCAAGAACTGCCTTTTTTAAAATAAATAAAACGTTAAATATTTTTTGTAATATTATTTTTAGTATTTAACTTTCAAACCAATTGCTTATGCCTCTTGCTATCTGCCCTGCACTAAGCCAAAATTACTCTTTTTGTGAGCCTAGGATTGTGCTGAAGTAATCACTGGTAAGGTTGCCGTAATATTATTTATTTAGAAATTATTGGAGATTAAATAAGAATATTTTTAACCAAAACAACGTGATGCTTATGTTGGTAATTAGACAATTGCTCATCATCCCTCTTTTATTCTTTGGAACTTTGCTATTTGCTCAAAACCGTACAATTACCGGTACCGTATTGTCAAGGAGTGATAACAGTCCAATCTCTTCTGCCACTATAGCTGTTAAGGGAAGCACTAAAGGTGTTTCTGCTTCTTCCAATGGTAATTTTTCTATCAGTGTTCCGGCTGGCAAGGTGGTTTTGTCTGTAACTTCTGTTGGATTTACCCCAAAAGAAATAGAAGTTTCTCCTGATCAGAACAATATAAATGTAGCTCTGGAAGGAGAGTCAAGGCAATTGGAAGGGGTTGTTGTAACTGCTTTAGGCATTACAAGGCAAGCAAAAACTCTTGTATATGCCACTCAGACTGTAAAGCCCGCAGAGCTTACTGAAGCAAGAGATCCCAACAACATTGTGAATTCGCTGCAGGGTAAAGTTGCTAATGCAATGATTACACAAGGTTCTGGCGGCCCAGGAAGTGGGGCTCGTATTGTTTTACGTGGTAATCGGTCTATACAGGGAAGCAACAACGCTTTGATTGTTGTAGATGGTGTTCCTATCAATAATGGTACAAACAGTACAGCCGGAAGTGACTTTGGTTCGGTGCAGGGTTCGGATGGTGCTTCAAACATTAATCCCGATGATATTGAATCTGTTACTATTTTGAGGGGAGCATCTGCAGCAGCTTTATACGGAAGCCAGGCAGGAAATGGGGTTATTGTTATTACAACAAAAAAGGGTACAAAAGATAAAATTTCTGTTTCGGTTAATTCGGGTGTCGCTACTGAAACTCCGTTTGCTTTACCTAAAGTGCAGAATGAATACGGACAAGGAAATGGCGGTAAGTTTGACAAAAGTTCCGGGGAAAGCTGGGGGGCAAAAATGACCGGACAACCAGATAGTACTTTTTTAGGAACTGTCGCTCCTTACGCAGCCCAACCAAATAATATAAAAGATTTTTTCAGAAACGGGCTTAGTTTGAATAATTCTGTTGGAGTATCAGGTGGAACCGAAAAAGTACAAACATATTTTTCCTATACAAATAATCTTATACAAGGTATTGTGCCGAAAAATGATCTGACGCGCCACACTGTTAATTTAAGAATTACAAACCAGATTAGTAAACGTTTCTCAACCGATGCCAAAATTACATATATAGCACAGGAGATTAAAAACAGGCCCCGGACAGGTGAAGAGAATGCACCTGTTATTGATATTTACCAAATACCCAGAAATATAAGTACAGAGCAAGCCCAAAATTATGAATATTTAAATAACATTGGCTTACCAACCCCAACTCCATTCCCTTCATCTTTAACCTCTATTTATCAAAACGCTTATTGGGTAATTAACCGTACAGCCATTAATGAAACAAGAGACAGGGTTATGGGATTTGTCTCTGGTAAATATAAAATTACTGATTGGTTAAGCATTTCCGGCAGGGCTAACCTCGACAGAACTTTTGACAGAGGTGAAGAACAATACTCCCAAGGTACTGTGCTTTGGCAGCAGTCCGGGGGAAATTATTCTAAAAACGAAATAATAGTTACGGCAAAATGGTTTGATGCCATGCTAGAAGGAAATAATACAATTACCAAGGACCTGAAAGTCAATTATCGTGTTGGTGGTATTTTCCAGGATAATAAATTTGATGGAAATTATCAGGCCGCTGGTGGTTTGAATATTACAAATAAGTTTAGCCTTAATTATGCTAAAAATCCTTCCGTAAGCGCAGGTTTCACGGAAGTTCAGACGCAATCTGTTTTTGGACAGGTGAATCTTTCTTTTAAAGATGCTATTTACCTTGATGCAAGTTTACGCAACGACTGGGACTCGCGGCTTCGCTTTCCACATACTTTCAGCTATCCTTCTATAGGTGTTTCTACAGTGTTGTCAGACCTAATAAGCCTGCCAAAAGCTATATCATTCTTAAAAGGAAGTATAAATTATGCAGCAGTTGGTAATGGCGGAAAGTTTGGCTTATTAAATTCTGTTTACAATTATGGCCAGGGAGCGGGAAACGGTTTTTTAACCCGCAGTTCAACACTACCTATTCCGGAATTGAAGCCTGAAATTGTAAAAAATCTGGAATTTGGGGTTGAAGCTCGCTTTGCAAGTAATCGAATTGGCTTTACTGCTACTTATTATAAAAGCAATTCAACAAATCAATTATTACAGGTTTCTCTGCCAGTTGCAACAGGATTTGCTCAACAATATATCAATGCCGGTAATATTCAAAACAAAGGGTTTGAATTAGTAGTGAATGGAACACCAGTAAAAAACAGGAACTTTAGCTGGGATGTAACATTCAATCTCGCCTTAAATCGCAGTAAGGTGGTTGCTTTAAGTGATCTGGTTAAGATTTTCTACCTCGGTGGTGGCTACGGACGCTCAGCTACTCCCGTTATAGAAGAAGGCAAAGCATATGGCGACTTACTAGCGTTTAAATGGGCTACAAATGCACAAGGAAACCGAATTGTTACACCTACAAATGACTCAGATGCAACGAAAGGTGGCAAACCTGTTCTTACTGCTGCGCAGGAATACATAGGCAATTTTAACCCAAAAGAAACAATTGGGTTTACAAATACCTTTAACTACAAAGGATTTTCCTTACGGGTATTAATGGATGGCCGTATAGGTGGTACTATGGTTTCAGGAACAGAAATGAATCTGGCTTTTAGTGGTATTACGGATGGTACTCAATATAATCGTGAAGGAGGATGGAATTTAGGAGGAGTTGATGCTGACGGTAAACCGGTATCGAAAACAATCGGTGCACAGGATTTTTGGCAGATCGCTTCTGGCAAACGGTATGGGGCAGGGGAGTTTTTTGCCTATGACGCAACAAGTTTCAGGGTAAGAGAAGCTTCATTGGGCTATGCTATTCCGGTTCCAGCCGCTGGTTTTATAAAAGCTGCAAAATTATCTGTTGTTGCTCGAAATCTATTCTGGTTGTACCGTGGAAGTTCTATTTTGGATATCCCTGGTATAGGAAAGCGCAAGATGTGGTTTGACCCCGATATGAGCTTAGGAAACGGCAATTACCAGGGTGTTGAGTATGGAACTTTACCTTCAACACGTAGTTTAGGTGTTAACCTGCAGCTTACTTTTTAATTCTACTCATTAAAACATTTGTATGAAAAAAATGAAAAAATTATTTAATATAAAATTTCCTTTTGCTCTTATTTGTTGCAGTCTCGTTTTAGCATCTTGCACCAAGAAGTACGAAGAAATTAATACCGACAGAAATACAGTGGCAACTGTTGGTGCTTCAGAATTGCCTTTCCTGTTTTCAAAAGCACAGGCAACAGCAATTCCGAATGTATGGAGTTACCAGGTTGCACAAAACCTTTTTGCTGATCAATACGCACAATATTTCGCAGACGTAGCAACTTACTTTCCTTCTGACAGGTTATTTATCAGGATGGATTGGGTTGGCGCCGCCTTCAATCCCATATACACAGATTTAGTACCCCAGTTGCAAACAATAATGCAAACAGCAGATTCCACATCTGCTGAATATGCTCTTGCAAATGTTGTATGGGTTCTTGGATTTCACAGGGTTACAGATTATTGGGGACCTATCCCTTATTTTAATGCAGGTAAGCCCGCAACATCAGTTCCTTACGACCCGCAGGATAAAATTTACGACGATTTTTTTAAAAGATTAAATGCTGCGGTAACAGTCTTGAAAGGAAAAACAGAAGAGCAGGTCTTTGGAGGAAGTGCAGACCTTATGTATGGAGGAAATGTAAATAAATGGATTAAATTCGCAAATACGTTGAGGCTTCGTTTAGCAATGAGAATATCAAAAGTAGATCCGGAGCGTGCTAAAAGTGAAGGTGAAGCTGCAGTAGCTGCAGGTGTTTTGACAGCTAGTCCTGATGATGATGCTTATATACAAAGAAGTGAAAAGGGACAGGATTATAATGGCCTTTCCATTATGTCGGACTGGAATGAGTTTCGGATGAGTGCAGCGATGGAGTCTGTTTTAAAAGGTTACCAGGATCCGAGGATATCAGAGTATTTCCTGCCTGCGGTAAAAACAGGAACATATGAAGGGTTAAGAAATGGACTTACATCAACACAACAAACTGAGGATATTAATAAGGCGGAATCAAATTCGCATGTTGGCCCACGCTGGACTAATCCTGATGTTTTTAAAGGTGGCAGGCCCGGTTTTCTTGCCACTCCTCAAAACGTAATGGCTACTGCTGAAGCTTATTTCTTAAGGGCAGAAGGTGCCCTGCTGGGATGGAATATGGGTGGAACTGCTAAAGAGTTATATGAAGCAGGAATTACTAATTCTATGAAGCAATGGGGGGTAGCTGATGCCACGGTAATTCAAAATTATATTAATAGTTTAAGTACCCCTATTCCACCAAATGATTACTTAAATTCACCCGCTTTAGCAAATATTCCTGTAAAATTTGATGTTGCTGATGTAAACGTACAGGAACAACAAATTTTTCTGCAGAAGTGGCTTGCCATGTTTCCTGATGGGGCAGAGGCATGGGCGGACTATAGAAGAAGTCGCGTTTTGCCACTTTATCCTGTAGCAAATTCTGACAACCCTGATATTCCCGATCCCAAAAGTCAATGGATAAGAAGAATTCCATTCCTTCTTTCTGAAACACAAAATAATAAGGCAGCAGTTGATGCCGCTGTTCCATTACTTGGAGGACCAGACAAAGTAACTACTCCACTTTGGTGGGATAAGAATTAATTTCCGGTAAACAGTTATGAAAGATTTCATCAAAGTAAACTCTTGATGGAATCTTTCATATTTTCCAAACATCAATAGGACCTGTGTTTAGTTCTCTGCCTCCCAGACTTTAAACTTTTTTAGTCCGAAAATTAAATTGTTTCATTGTTTATCTTTAAACATCTTTTATTTCTTCATAGAAATTTTTTAGGAGTAATAATAACTTATGCTATCTCTTTTCCATAGAGCTTTTTTCTTGCTTATAATCATTGCATTTACTGGTTGTAGAAATAATAACTCTTATTTGTTTACAAAGCTTGATAAAGATAAAACGGGAATAAAATTTCAGAATACACTATTTGAAGATGGACCATTAAATGTGGCCAATTATATTTACTTCTACAATGGAAGTGGTGTTAGTATCGGTGATATAAATAACGATGGTTTACAGGACATCCTATTTACCGGCAATATGGTTAGAAACAGGTTGTACCTAAATAAAGGGAATTTTGAATTTGAAGATATTACTCAAAAAAGTGGGGTTGCTGAAAAACAGGGATGGTGTACAGGTGCAACAATGGTGGATATTAACGGAGATGGAAAATTAGATATTTATATTTGTCGCAGTGCAGACATAAATCCCAGGATGAGGAAGAACCTGCTTTTTATTAATAACGGCAATTTAACTTTCAGTGAAAAAGCAGAAGAGTACGGGCTTGCCGACGCCGGTTATTCTACCCAGGCTTCTTTTTTTGATTATGATAAAGATGGCGATCTGGATTGTTTTATAATCAACCATTCACTGCAAAAATATACAGCAGGCATACAGGACAATGCAGATTTGCGTAAAGAATATAATCCTGATTTTGCCGACAAACTTTATCAAAATAATAATAGTCATTTCATTGATGTTAGCCGGAAGGCGGGCATTGTATCCAATGTTTTTACTTTTGGTTTAGGTGTCTCAGTATCAGATATAAATAACGACGGATGGCCTGATATATATGTCTCAAACGATTTTAATGAACATGATTATCTTTTCATCAATAATCGCAATGGCACTTTTACCGAATCCATTTCTCAATGTATGGATGAAGTTTCACTCTATTCTATGGGTACAGATGCAGCAGATTTCGATAATGATGGGCTGATTGATATTGCCACTCTTGATATGGCGCCTGAAGATAATAAAATACAGAAAATGCATAGCGGCGCTGAAAACTTTGATAAATTTCAAAACTTGTTTAGTAAAGGCTTTTATTACCAATATAGCCGAAATATGCTGCAGAAAAATAATGGTGATGGAACTTTTAGTGAAATAGGACAGTTAGCGCATGTTTCTAATACAGATTGGAGTTGGTCGGCTCTTTTTGGTGATTATGATAACGATGGATACAAAGATTTACTTGTTACCAATGGTTATGTGAAAGATTATACTGACATGGATTTTTTAAAATATTCTGTTGATAGGGTAGTGCGCACAATGCATCATGATTCAGTAGATGCTATACCTGAATATATACGTAAAATGCCCACTTTGAAAATTCCTAATTATATTTTAAAAAATAATGGTAATGAAACATTTACAAAAACAAGCACGGAATGGGGGTTAGACGAGCCGGGGGTTTCATCTGGTGCAGCTTATGCAGATCTTGATAATGATGGCGACCTTGACCTGGTTATAAATAATTCGAACGATTATGCCAGCATTTACAAGAACAACAATGAAGCTATTTTAAAGAATAATTTTATACGGGTAAGATTACAAGGCAACAAAGAAAATGAAAGAGGTATTGGAGCTAAAGTAAAGGTTTTTTGCAGAGGTAATGAATACTACCAGGAGGAATTTCCCACTCGTGGTTTTCAATCTTCTGTAGATCCGGTCCTCAATTTTGGCATTGGTAAAAATACTGCAATTGACTCGATCATTGTAATATGGCCAAATGATTCTGTTCAAAAATTTATAAGTGTAAAAGCTAATCAAATACTTACTGTTAAGATTGGAGATGCAAAAGAGAAATGGCGATATAATACTGTAATGAATAAAAAACGAGGTATTTTATCTGAAGAAACATTATCGGAGGTACAGCATCGCGAAAACGATTTCAATGATTTTACTGTTCAATCTCTGTTGCCAAATTATCTTTCACGGCAGGGGCCATGTATCCAGGTTGCAGATATAAATAAAGATGGACTCGAAGACTTTTTTATCGGTGGTGCAAAAAATGAATTATCAAAAATATTTATTCAAAACGCCAATAGCACCTTTACTATCAAAGAGGAACCTGCATTTCTAAAAGATGTTGCAAGTGAAGATGTTGCCGCTACTTTTTTTGATGCTGACGGGGATGGTGATAAAGATTTGTATGTAGGAAGCGGAGGGTATGAATTTGCAGAAAATGATCCGGCTTTGCAGGATAGATTATACATTAATGATGGTAAAGGGAATTTTACCAGGAAAGCAAACGCTTTACCTGATATGCTTATAAGTACAGGGTGCGTTAAAGCCGGAGATATAGATGGAGATGGAGATGATGATTTGTTTGTAGGAGGAAGATTAGTGCCGGGAAAATATCCTGTTTCTCCAGAAAGTAAAATTTTATCAAATGATGGTAAGGGAATATTTACAGATGTAACGGCAAGCATCGCAAAGCCAATTCAAAAAATAGGAATGGTTACTGATGCTGCGTGGATCGACATGAATAAAGATAACAAGCTTGACTTGGTGATTGTAGGTGAATGGATGCCGATAAAAGTATTTATAAATCAAAAAGGAAAATTCATTGATCAATCCTCCTCTTTTATCCACTTTAAAAGTACAGGTTGGTGGAACAGGATTAATGCGACCGATATGGATGGAGACGGTGATACTGATCTTATTGTTGGTAATTGTGGTATAAACACACAATTTCATGCAGATGAAAAAGAACCAATGACAATGTATTATAAGGATTTTGATAACAATGGTTCAATAGATCCCGTATTGTGTTATTACATTGGCGGAGTGTCATATCCGGCTGCTTCACGCGATGATATCACAGAGCAGCTTCCCGGGTTGAAAAAGAAATTTCTTGAATATAAAGAGTATGCAAATGCCACCATTCATGATTTGTTTACTGAAGATCAATTAAAAGATGCAACTATATTAAAGGCGGAAACAATGCAAACTGTTTTTTTGGAAAACGAGGGCAGTACAGGATTTGTGCAACATAATTTGCCAATACAGGCACAATATGCACCTGTTTATGCTATTGCTGCTGCAGATGTAAATCATGACGGAAAAAAAGATATCTTGATGGCTGGTAACAACACGTGGACAAGAATAAAATTTGGCCGTTACAGTGCTAACCACGGTATATTAATGATTGGCAATGGCAGAGGAAGTTTCAATTATTTGCCTCAACCAGCAAGCGGACTGAACATTAGAGGAAATGTGCGAAGCATGGAAGTAATTTCAGTAGGAAAGGATGTTGAAATTATATGTGGAATAAATGATTCTGCGGCAAAAATTATTAAACAAAATAATCCTCAATAACATACAGATCATACAATTATTATGCGGATACCATTGACAATAATCGCTCTGCTTATTTTAAATTATGTTACTGGCCAAAAACCCCAGGAACCTTTACTTGTGAGGCAATGCCATGATTTCGATGTGACGGGCAAGGGTGACAATTTCGAATGGGGAAAGACCCGATGGAATAATTTATCTAAACTTGATTCTGGAGGCAAAAACTACGAAAGCAAATTTAAAATTCTGTATTCCTCCACCGGTATTTATTTGTTATTTAGTGGAAAGGACAACAAGATAACAACGAAATTTGACCAGGACTTTGAAAATCTTTTTGAAGGAGACGTGTTTGAAGCTTTTTTTCATACCAATACCAGGAGGCCAATTTATTTAGAATATGAAATCAATCAACTGAATAAGGAGCTGGTCTTAATCATCCCAAATTTTGGAGGAGATTTTTATGGATGGATCCCGTGGCATTATGAAAATGAACGACGAATGAAAAAGATGGTGTATGTAGATGGAGGAAAAATGGAAAAAAATGCGGTTATCAACAGTTGGCGTGCTGAACTGTTTTTTCCATATAAGCTATTCAATCCTTTAGAAAATCTTCCTCCAAAAAGTGGCACTATTTGGAATGCGAATTTTTACAGGCTGGACTACGACAGCGGCAAAGGCATGAAGTGGTCATGGTCACCCATAAAAAATTCATTTCACGAGTTTGAAAAATTTTGGCCAATTAAATTTGAATAGCATACAAATTAACTCCTCATTTATTTCCTTAAAATTGCAATATAAGATTGGTTGAAAAAGTTTATCCCACTTTGTTTACTTAAAGGGTATTTAAAACTTTGTTGAATTCAATATTGATACTTCACAGCATGCAAAAATTATTAGAAAAGCTTACATTGTGATTGTTATTTCTTATAACAAACTCCTCATGCACCTTTTGTAAAGGTTTTTTAAAAAAGGGCGGGGAGTTTGAAAAGAATAATTGTCTTTCAGATTTTTAATATAGTAGTTGATAAATATAAAAATGTAGTACTTATAATGAAACGTAGAAATATACTTAAAGGATTATCTCTGGTTCCTTTGACTGCTGCCGGTATAGGAAGCAGTTTGCCATTCTCTTCAGCTTTTGCTGCACCTCCACCTCCACCTACCAAACGTGATCTTTTTAAAGAATTAGGTGTAACTCCAGTTATAAACGCAGGTGTAACCATGACGTTCTTGTCTGGCTCTCTCATGATGCCTGAAGTGCTGGAAGCTATTAACTCAACTGCTCATGATTTTGCAAACATGTACGAGCTACAGGATAAAGTAGGTGCAAAAATAGCTGAGATGTTGCAAGTTGAAGCTGCAATGGTGACATCTGGGGCGGCTTGTGCAATGTTGTTAGGCACGGCAGCCGCAATTACAGGTACAGACCAAGAGAAGATAAAGCTAATTCCAAATCTACCGGGTCCCCGACCTGAGGTAATTATGCAAAAAACCCATCGTTATCTTTTTGACCAGGCGGTTAGTACTACGGGTGCAAAAATAGTAGAGGTGGAGGGGCCAGAAGAAATGGAAAAGGCATTTAATGCTAACACAGTAATGGCTTTGTTTTTCAACGCCGCAGAAAAATCGAGTGTCACTCATGAAGAGTTTTTGGCAATAGCTAAAAAGCACAAAATTCCTACATTTTTAGATGCAGCGGCTGACGTTCCCCCGGTTGAGAACCTTTTTAAATTTCAGAAGTTGGGTTTTGATATGATTACCTTTTCAGGAGGTAAGATGATTCGCGGACCCCAAAGCGCAGGTTTATTGTTTGGCCGCAAAGATTTAATTGAAGCAGCAAAGCTCAACCATAGTCCACACGAAGCACCTATAGGACGCCCAATGAAGGTGAATAAGGAAGAAATGTTTGGGATGTATGCTGCGTTGAAATCGTACCTCGAAAGAGACCACAAAAAAGAATGGAACGAATGGCTTGACCGTTGTAAAAGAATTCAGGCACAATTAGAAACAATCGCATCAGTAAAAGGTGAGACCGTGGTCGATAAAGGACCTGCCAATGCCTTCCCAAGTCTTCACGTAACGTGGGATCAAACTAAAGTAAAGACTACTCCAAAAGACGTGTTGGAAGCATTAAAAAGCGGTACGCCAAGTATAGTAGCAAATGGTAAAGACGACATGTTAAGTATTGGTGTTGTGTTGCTAAAGCCAGAGCAGGTCAATATTGTAGCACGCAGGGTAAAAGAAATTCTTCAGCAGGCAGTTTGATGAGTTAAAGACCTGCTGGATTGAAGATGCGTAGAATAAAAGCTGCACAAATAGTATAGTCCACCTTAAATATCTTTTATTATGAACTCTACCTTTAAAGAAGGAGAATGCGTTTCTATGTCTTTTCTTTTTGGTAGTTTCAGGCTGCTTTTTCTCCTTTGCCCGGTTGTCTTTAAATGCGTGCTGTAAATACCGCTGTCCTTCAATATGGAAACATTTTATTATGTAACAAATGAGTGCAATTTTAAAAGGAATCATTGTATTAATATTAATGAGTGAAAAGAGATTACCGGGAAAATTCAAAAGATCTATGTTTCAAAAATTAATGATTATCGTCGTGTCCGCTTTTTCAGTGATTGCATCTTCAGGTCAAACAACTTCTAATAAAGCAGCTATTAAAAAGAAAGGCGAATTGTATCGCATTAAAGTTCAAAATCAAATATTAGAAATTGATCCCTCGATTGGAGGGAGAATTACTTCGCTACAGCTTGATGGAAAAGAATTTTTAACTGGTAAATCTGTAAATGACTTCAACTGGGGATCTACTTTTTGGATAAGTCCTCAAAGTAATTGGGACTGGCCTCCTTCCGCGGAATTGGATAATAAACTGTATTCTGCAAAAATTGAAGCTAATGAATTGATAATGGTAAGCCAGAAAGATTCCCAAACAGGATTGGTAGTTACTAAAAAAATTTCTGGTAACAGCAAAGGCGGCTCTTATACTTTCAAATATCTTATCACTAATCCCACTAATAAAGTTCAGAAAGTGGCCCCCTGGGAAGTTACACGGGTACAAACAAATGGTATCGCTTTTTTCCCATTAGGAAACGGAGAAAGGAGGGGCGGTTTAATTCCGCTAACAAGTGTACAAGATGGCATTTGCTGGTTTACCTATCAAAAAAGTAAATTGCCAGTTAAAGGCGACCGACAATTATATACTGACGGTGCTGAAGGGTGGTTAGCTGAAGTTAATGAAAACGTAATACTGGTAAAAAAATTTCCTGACATACCATTAGAGAAAAATGCGCCAAAAGAAGGTGAGATTGAGCTATTTGCAAGCCCTGTTGAGCCTGGTAAAAGTTATGTTGAAATTGAACATCAGGGAGCTTATGAAGAATTGCAGCCAGAAGCATCCCTGATCTGGATAGTTACATGGTATTTAAGAAAACTTCCTGCCGGGATAAAACCTGAAGCTGGAAATACCTCATTGTTGTCCTATGTGCGAAAGCTCGTCAAATAACTTTAATCAATTGCAGGAACTGACATATTCATATTGATGAAAAAGAACAAGAAAAGATTGTTGCTGTTAACTCTGCCTGCTATCATACTTGCAACTGCTTGTAAGAAAAAAAACCAGGACTGGAGTATTTATAAGGCGGATAATGAAAGCAGTAGTTATTCTGATCTAAATCAAATCAACAAAGACAATGTTCAGCAATTAAAAGTAGCATGGAAATTTACTCCGGATGATGCTGTGGAAGGAGCAAGATTTGGCAGTAGTGAGTGCAACCCGATAGTAATAGACGGAGTAATGTATGCTTCCTCTGCAAGGCATAGAATTTATGCAATAAATGCAGAAACTGGCCGACAAATATGGGCTTTTGATCCTTTTAACGGAGGTGACGGAGGCGGCGTTTGCCGCGGTGTTACTTATTGGCAAGACGGAAACGACAAAAGAATACTCTTTACCGCCGGAGATAATCTTTTTGCTGTAAATGCGGAAACAGGAAAGATAATACCTGCTTTTGGAAAGGATGGAAAAGTAAGTATGAATGTTGGGATAAGGGATGATCCTAAGGTTATTTCTATAAAACCAACTTCACCTGGCATTGTGTACAAAGATCTGTTGATTGTTGGCAATGAAGTTTCAGAATTGTACGGAGCGCAGCCCGGCTACATCAGGGCATATAATATAAGAAATGGAAACCGCGAATGGACGTTTCATACTATTCCAAAACCTGGTGAACCGGGTTATGAAACGTGGCCAAAAGACGCTTGGAAATATGCAGGCGGAGCAAACGATTGGTCAGGTATGAGCCTCGATATAAAGCGCGGTTTGGTTTTTCTTGCCCTTGGTTCTCCTACCTATGATTTTTATGGTGCAGACCGTAAAGGCGAAAATTTATATGGAAATTGTGTAGTTGCGCTTGATGCTGCGACAGGCAAACGTAAGTGGCATTTTCAAACTATTCATCACGATTTGTGGGATTATGATTTACCTGCTCCTCCCAATTTGGTTACTGTGATTAAAAATGGTAAAAAAATAGATGCAGTAGCACAAACCTCTAAAATTGGCTTTTTGTATGTATTAAACCGTGAGACAGGAGAGTCGTTGTTTCCGGTTGAAGAACGAAAAGTTCCTTCTTCAGACGTACCGGGCGAGGAAGCGTGGCCAACCCAACCTTTTCCCTTAAAGCCTAAGCCATACGCCCGCCAGTACATGACCATTGACGATCTTAGTAATTTTTCTCCGGCCGCTCATGATTCGTTAGTGAAGATATTTAAGGGTTTAAGATACGATGGATTATTTACTCCTCCCTCTACCAAAGGCTCTCTTAACCTGCCCGGGACGATTGGCGGCTCAGAATGGGGAGGTGCGGCGTATGATCCCGCAACAGGTGTGCTGTATTTAAAATCAAATGATTCGCCTGAAATAGATATTCTTCAAAAAATTGAGGAAGCAAAAAAAAGTGAAGACGAAACAGATTTTTATAGCGGAGGAATGGCAATTTATAAAACGTATTGTGTTAGCTGTCATAGGGAAGACAGAAATGGGGAGGAACCTTTTTATCCGTCACTGGTCAACCTGCAAAAAAGAATGACAAAAGACCAGGTGCTTAATAAAATAAGGCAAGGTGGTGGGAAGATGCCACCATTTGCAAGTATTATCAAAGGTCATGAAGAAGCCATTATTGCTTATTTGTTTGAAAATAAAAATAAGAAGCTTTCCCAGAAGGAATCTGATTTGTTAGAAATTAAAAACAACAAATCAGCCATACAAAGAGATAAAAGTGGCAGTGCAAAAAAAGATACTACTCCTACTTATCTAAACCTGACTGCATATTCCCAGTTTGAAGGAACAGACGGTTATTCAGCGATCAGACCGCCATGGGGAACGCTTAATGCGATCAACCTGAATACTGGTGAGTACGAATGGAAAATACCGGTAGGCAACTACCCAGAATTGCAAAAAAAGGGAGAACCTGTTACAGGTACATCCAGTTCTCCGGGTCCGATTGTCACTTCGGGCGGTCTTGTTTTTTTGGGAGGTACCAGAGATAATAAATTTTTTGCTTTTGACAAAACCAATGGAAAACTATTGTGGGACTTTACTCTTCCTGCAATTGGCTCTGCCACGCCATGTACATATATGGTGAAAGGTAAACAATATGTAGCGTTATCAGTAAGGGGAGATAAAGGAGGCCCCGCGGGATATATCATCGCATTTTCATTACCATAATTCCGGTTATCTCTCAATAGTAATTAAACGCTCATTGTCGAATAGCATTTTAGGTATAGCGAATACCGTTTTACAGGTCACTTTTAAGACTATTCACTTCTCAGGCTCTTAACAGGATTTGCAACTGCAGCTTTTACTGCCTGGAAACTTATTGTAAGCAAGGCAATAAAAATTGCCAAAAGACCTGAAAGACCGAATGTCCACCAGCTTATTTCAATTCTATAGGGATATGTCTGTAACCAGTTGTGCATGGCCCACCATGCGACAGGAAAAGCAACAAGGCATGAAATACCAACCAGTTGTAGAAAATCTTTGGACAGTAGCCCCGCAAGGGCGCCTGTAGTTGCACCAAGCACTTTTCTGATACCAATTTCTTTTGTCCGGCGTTCTGCGGTATAAGCAGCTAAACCAAACAAACCGAGACAGGAAATAATTATTGCCAGTGCAGAAAAGACCCAGGACAACTTTCCAATAAGAGTTTCTGTTTTGAATAATTTGTGAAATTGTTCATCAACAAATTTGTACTCAAAAGGATAACCTGGTTCATGTGTTTTTATAACGTTTTCTACTTTGGCCAAAGCACCGGCGAGATCTGTTTTTGCCTTGAAACGGATATTTAAAAAGTTGACATTTGCAGTATCCGGAAAAAGTATCAAAGGCGCACTTGAAGAATACATATCGTTGTAGACGAAATCATCTATTATTCCAACAATTGTATATTTTTGGTTGCCTCCGTCTCTGGTTATTAGGCTGCCTACGAGGTCTTTTTTCCCTATCAGTTTAGCAAGCGACTCATTAATAATGATATTATTGCTGTCAGCAGCAATATCAGCATAAAAATCTCTACCGGCTTTCAGCTTCATTCCCAATGTAGAGATATATTCCGGGCTAACGCCTTCTACAGTTATTAATATTTGTTTATTAGGATCTTTTCCCTGCCAGGCAAAATCTCCCGTATTACTGCCTAGTTGTAGAACGTAGTCATTACTTAAACCTACATTTTGCACAGCTCCTGTTGATATTAGATCATTTTTAATGGAGTTAAAATGCTCTTTCATTTTACCCTGCAAGTTCATATAAACAAGTCCCTCTTTATCATAACCCAACTGCCTGTCTTTTATATGATTTATCTGCTTATAAATAATTATTGTTCCGATAATAAGAATGATGGAAATCGAAAATTGCACAACCACCAATCCCTTTCGAATAAAACCTGCACTTGCGTTGGTTTTTATTTTTAATCCCTTTAAAACCACCACAGGATTGAATGAGGATAGGTAAAAAGCGGGATAGCTGCCGGCAATTATTCCGCAAATGAAAGCGATAGCAAATAATCCCGCCAGATGCAGGGGATTTTGTAAGTTGAGTGATAGTTCTTTGTCGACAAGGCCATTAAAGCCGGGAAGGGCAAAGGCAACAATTGCAATCGCCAACAAAGCAGAGAGAAAAGACATAATCAAGGCCTCACCTATAAACTGGCTCATCAGCATTCCTTTACCCGCGCCCATTACTTTACGCACACCGACTTCCCTTGCTCGCTTTTCGGAACGGGCGGTTGCCAGGTTCATAAAATTGATGCAGGCAATAATTAAAATAATCCAGGCAATAATACTAAACAGGTTTACATATTTTATTCTTCCGCCATCTTCTATACCGTTTACAAAATTGTTATAAAGCCTCCATTTCCTCATAGGAAAAATAAAAAGCCTGGAGTTGGCTTCAGCATCTTTCGATTGTATATAGCCGTGTAATCGGGCATTTACAGCCTCTAAATTTGTTGAAGGTTGCACTTCTACATATGTCACAATACCATTGTTACCCCATTTTTGCAACCATGTATTTTGATCCTCATATATTTTAAATGGAGCGAGCCAGTCGAATTTAAATGAAACATTTTCGGGCAAGTCTTTTATTACACCTGTTACCACGTACTCATGTTCGTTATTTACTTTAAGTGTTTTTCCTATAACATCTGTTGATCCAAAAAATTTATCAGCCATTTTTTTTGATATGACAACAGAGTGCAATTGTGCAAACGCATCTGATGCATTGCCTTTTATAAAATGCAATTGCAGCATTGAAAACAGGTTAGAGTCTACATAATTGCCCTGCTCATAAATAGATTTGTCTCCCAATGAAAAAAGTAATTTGTTGCCCCAGGTACAACGTGCAGTATTTTTTATTCCCGGAATTTCACTTTTCATTGTTGGCGCCAGTACACCGGGTGTAGCATCGAATGTGTAAGTTGTACCATCGTAAGTCTGATTATTCTTCACAGAATACAAATAATCCTTCTTCGGAAAAGAGTCATTGAATGTTAACTCATCCTCAACCCATAAAAAAATTAGGGCGGCACAAGCTATGCCTGTGGCTAAACCAAAAATATTTAAAAAGCCATAAGTTTTATTTTTCCAAAGATTGCGAAATGCTGTTTTAAAATAGTTCTTAAACATAAAATGCGATTTATACTCAAAAAAAATGGTAGTCAAAGTGTTCTTTCAAACATAAAACCAATTTCATAAGTTATTGACTGTTAATTAACTTCTTTAAAAAATGGTTGTAATTGTTCTATTTTGATACAAAAAGCTGTTCGTTTTTGGTACACGTGTAAAGTGATAAATTATTGAAAGTGTGGTGAAGGCAAAATTTTTAATAACTACTTCCTTACACATTGTGATGAAATTAGTTTTAGACACTTGTTTTAATTCTTGCAACTAAAATCTCCTGCTATTCCGTTCTTAAACTGTTTACAGGATTTGCAATCGCAGCTTTCAAGGCCTGGAAACTTACGGTAAATAAAGCAATGGCAACGGCAGAAAAACCAGCAAATACAAACACCCATACGTTAACACTTGTATGATAAGCAAAGTCCTGAAGCCACTTATACATGAAGTACCAGGCCAGAGGAGCCGCTATGGCAAATGATATAATAACAAGCTTTAAAAACTCTTTTGATAACAGGTTTACAATGCCGGACACGGAAGCGCCTAATACTTTTCGTATACCTATTTCTTTGGTACGCTGAACAGTACTGTAGGAGGCGAGGCCGAGTAAGCCAAGACAGGAAATAATAATGGCCAAAATGGCAAAATTTAGAAAAAGCCTGCCAAACCTTTCTTCACCACGATACTGCTTATCAAAAAATTCATCTAAAAAATAATAACTGAACGGGCGGTTTGGAATTAGCGTTTTCCATTTATTTTCTATTGCTGATATAGTCGCCGGCAAATTCGCAGCAGATACATTTACAGAAACAAGATTAGAACCTTCAGGCACGATACGCATACTTAATGGTTTGATAGGTTGTTGTAGAGACCGGAAATGAAAGTCTTTCATCACGCCTATTATCTTTCCTTCTCTGCCCCATTGTTTGAAGCGTTTTCCGATTGCCTGCTCAGGAGAGCTATAGCCAAACATTTTTACAGCGGCTTCATTTAATACCATCGCCTGCGTGGTATCAGTCATGAAGTCTTTGGAAAACGCTCGGCCTGCGACCATTTTTATTTTAAACTGATTGATGTAATCAAAGTCTACAAAGTACAAATCAAGGTTGGCTATCTGCAGTTCACCTTTTATATTTTCAATTTCTGAGTAAGCCGCCGGATTGCCCCCGCCGGGAACGCTGGAGGAAGTGGCCGTTGACTTTACAGAAGGAATGCTTGCTACTGCCTGCTGGAAAGCCTTTTTTGCAGGGTCTCCGTTAGTATCAATTATCATCATTTGGTCTTTACTAAAGCCGAGGTCCTGGTTTCGCATGTACTTCATTTGGTTGTAGACAACAATTGTTGCTATAATCAAGGCAATAGATATGGTAAACTGGGCAACAACCAAACCTTTTCTTAGCAAAATTCCTTTAGTACCTGTAGCAAACCGGCCTTTCAAAACAATAATTGGTTTAAATGAGGTTAGGACCAATGCCGGGTAAATTCCCGCTAATAAACCAATACCGATAGATGCAAGAAAAAGCTGAAACACGTGATACATATTGTGAAAAATGCCGGTGCTAATGGTTTTGCCAGCTAACTGGTTAAATAAGGGCAGGAGCAAGGCGGAAAAAAGAATAGTCAGCAAAAAGGCAATAAAACATAACATGACAGACTCTCCAATAAATTGCCATATCAATTGAAACTTGTCAGCTCCGGCTACCTTTCTTATTCCAACTTCTTTCGCTCGTTCGGCCGCTCGAGCAGTGGTAAGATTTATAAAATTAATACATGCAATTAAAAGGATAAATACTGCAATAATGGAAAATATGTAAACATTGTAAATATTACCGGTCTTGCTACCATCACGGGTTGAACGGAGGTACACGTCTTTTAATGGTTCAAGAAACAGGGTAGGGTACATTTGTATTTTTTTCATCTCCGTACCATTCCGTCTTTCAAGAAATCCCGGAAATTTGGCCTCCAACGCTTTTGCATTACTACCGGGTTTCAATAATAAATATGCAGAAGCCCCATAGTTGCCGTATTGACTATCTATCCCGGGAGCAAACTTTTGGGTAATCGTCGCCATTGACAGCACTACATCTGCTTTTATGTGCGAATTTTCCGGTATGTCTTTCATTACTCCCGTCACCTTAGCTGGCAGTCCATCTCCTGTAACTAATAAAGTCTGACCAATTGGGTCTGTTTTACCGAAATATTTTTTTGCAGCTGTTTCAGAAAATACAATACTCAATTGTTCTTTTAATGCGGTTTGAGGGTTGCCTCTCAATAAGTTGAAATCAAAAACATGAAAAAAAGCCGAATCAGCATAAATAGTATTTTCTTCCTGGAATTTTTTGTCTCCTTTTCGTATTAAAAGATTGTCGCCCGATATGCGAACAAATGATTCTACTTCAGGAAATTCGTCCTTTGTATTTGGTGGTACGGCCCATGAAGGACCGCTTGCATTAATTACTTCAGTAGGTGTTTTAATGTCAGCTACTATCCTGTAGATGCGGTCAGCCTTAGTATGAAATGTATCATAACTTAATTCAAAAGTTACATATAGGTAAATCAGAAAACAAGCGGTCATGCCTATGGCAAGGCCGATAATGTTGATAAAAGTGAAAGCTTTATGGCTCCACAGTTTACGAAAAGCAACTTTTAAATAGTTTTTTATCATTGGGGGTGTTTTTGTAATTAATGCGTTTTTTGGTTTTTCATGACAATACGTTTTGTTTCAATAGCTGCCTCTTAAAATGGCATTTTATTATTCTGTTCTCAAATTTTTTACGGGATTGGTGGTGGCTGCTTTAATAGCCTGGAAACTAATGGTAGCGAAGGCGACTATTGCTGCAATACAAGCGGCAACAATAAATACCCAAACCGGAATGTTAATACGATACGCGAAGTCTTCCAGCCATTTGTTCATTGCGTACCAGGCAACCGGAAAAGCAATAACAGCAGCTACTAACACCAGTTTTAAAAAGTCTTTAGACAATAAACCTACAATTGTGCTTACACTGGCTCCTAATACTTTGCGTATGCCTATTTCTTTTATCCGTTGAGTAATTGTAAATGCTGATAAACCAAACAGACCAAGACAGGCGATTAAAATGGCAATGCACGAAAAAATAGTGAAAATAGTGCCTTGCCTCTTTTCTGAGTCGTAGAGCTTAGAATATCTTTCATCAACAAAATTGTATTGATAAGGTATTTCGGGTAAAAACTTTTTCCAAGTTCTTTCAATATGAGCTAATGCAGCAGGAACATTACCTGTGATTTTGATAGAAATATTTCCGTAAGCGCCTTGGTTAGTGCCTTCAAATAAGACAACAGGCAGTATGCGTTGGTGTAAGGATTCAAAATGAAAATCATTAAAAACTCCTGCTAAAGTTCCTTTCCGTCCGCCATATTGAAATTGTTTGCCAATGGCTTCTTCATTCGACTTTAGTCCTAATGCTTTTACAGCAGCTTCATTAATAAGAAAAGAGGACGTATCAAAATTAGTATCTTTATAAAAGTTTCTTCCCGCAACTATTTTAATTCCGTAGGCAGGTAGAAAATCTGCATCTGCACGAACAAGTTTTATGTCAGCTTTTGTAGGTGCGAGGGAATCTCCACGATTTATCTGAGAGCCATTTGCATCTAACAGGCGGCCAGTGGGAACGCGGGACGAAAGTCCTACTTCTTTGATATTTGCATTGGCTAATAACTCTGTTTTAAATGCCTGGTAATTATCATTTAGCCCGGCATTATTATTAATCTGCAAAACGTGATTTTTGTCAAAACCCAACGATTTATTTTGAATGAAATGTAATTGCTGAAACACAATTCCTGTAGCGATAATCAGAATGATAGAGATTGAAAATTGAAATACAACCAAGACCTTTCTAAAGGAAACATTTGCTCCGCCGACTTTTAAAATGCCTTTTAATACTTTAATAGGTTGAAAAGATGAAAGAAAAAGCGCGGGATAAATGCCAGCAACTATTCCCACGATAAATGGTACAAGTAGCATCACCAGTATTATGTACGGGTTTAATAGACTTCCTAAAACAAGTTTCTGGCCTGACAGGTCATTTAGCCACGGAAGGGCTGACCATGTTAATGCAAAAGCAAGTATAGTTGCAACACACGATACAAATACGGACTCACTTAAAAATTGAGCAATTAATTCTCCTTTGCGTGCACCTGCAACCTTTCGTACACCAATTTCTTTTGCCCTCAACACAGAACGTGCAGTCGAGAGATTCATGTAGTTAATGCATGCAATCAGCAAAACAAATAAAGCAATAGCTGAAAAAATGTAAACTCTTTTTATATCGCCATTTATCTCAACTTCGTCATCTTTATGAGAATAGAGATGAATGTCGGTCAGCTTTTTTAGGTTTAAAACTGAAAAATCAGAAGTTTTAAATTTAGCCGGACCATCATCACGAATATACCTGTCCTGGAAAGCAGGAAACTGGGCTTCTAATTTTTTTGGATTGTAGCCTGGCGGTAACAGCAGGTAGGTTAAAAAAGAATTGTTGCTCCAGTTTGTTTTAAGATTTTTTTCTCCATAAATAGCTGTGTCTTTTAAGGTGTTGAAGGATAACATAATTTCGGGATGAAAATGTGCATTTGGCGGTAAAGATTTGTAGATGCCTGTTACTTTAAAATCAAATTGGTTATTAAAACGGATGACTTTATTCATCGGGTCATCATTACCAAAATATTTTTTTGCTGTTTCTTCCGTAAGCATCACAGAATAAGGATTATATAAAGCTTTGGCTGGATTGCCTCTTGTTACTTTAAAATCAAAAACGTCAAACAGGTTTTCATCAGCAAAAAACACATCTTTTTCATTAAAGATTTTATCTTCAAATTTCAATGGAGTTGTTCCGAAAGGTAGTAGCCGGGTTACTTTTTTTATTTCTTTAAAATCATTCTCCAGCAATGGGCCAAAGGGCGGCGCAACACTTCCCAACTCCAGGGAAAGCATCTTGGTTTCGGGGTTAAGAAAAGTTCTCTCTACACGATAAATATTCTCCGCATTTTTATTGTACCTGTCATAGCTTAATTCATTTAAAATATATGTAGTTATAAGCAGGCAGCAAGTCAGGCCGACCGAAAGCCCAAACAAATTAATGAAAGAAATAAATTTGTATTTCAGCAGGTTACGTACGGCAATCTTCAGGTAATTTCGTATCATCAGGAGCGGTTTTATCAGTAAGAGAAAAGCAGATAGCAGAAAAGCAATACTTCTGCTTACACCATTATGTTTTCAGTAACCGTTTGTCCGTCGAGCATGCGTATAATGCGGTGGCTATAGCGTGCATCATGTTCACTATGGGTTACCATTACAATGGTTGTTCCCTGTTCGTTAAGGTCTGTAAGCAGGGCCATTACTTCATTGCCGTTAGAGGAATCAAGGTTACCTGTAGGCTCATCCGCAAGTATAAGTTTAGGATTGTTTACCACAGCACGGGCAACTGCCACACGTTGTTGCTGACCGCCCGACAACTGTTGCGGATAGTGATTTCTGCGATGCATAATTTGCATTTTATCCAATACAGCTTCTACCCGTTGTTTTCTTTCCGGTGCTTTAATACCAAGATAAATAAGTGGAAGCTCTACATTTTCAAAAACAGTCAGTTCATCGATGAGATTGAAGCTTTGAAAAACGAAACCGATATTTCTTTTCCGGAGCTCAGCCCGTTTGCGTTCATTAAATTTTGCGACTTCTATTCCGTTAAAAAGGAAGCTGCCATCATCAGGATCATCTAATAACCCGAGTATGTTTAGTAAAGTAGATTTGCCGCATCCCGATGGACCCATTACTGCAACAAATTCTCCTTCTTTTACTTCAAAAGTTAATTTATTAAGTGCTACGGTCTCAACATCTTCGGTACGGTAAATTTTTTCGAGGTTCTTAATCCTGATCATATTTTGTAGATTTTTTAGGTTGAAATATATGTATTGGTTAGTTTAAACGGAAACTAAAAATGTTAAGCGGATGAATTTCAGTATTAACGTCATCCTGTAAAGCTTTTTCTTTTTCGCAAATATTAATATTGGTAATCTTCAAAGCTTTTCTGTGTAGGTAACAGGACC
This sequence comes from Segetibacter koreensis DSM 18137, assembly GCF_000374045.1. Classification (GTDB taxonomy): domain Bacteria; phylum Bacteroidota; class Bacteroidia; order Chitinophagales; family Chitinophagaceae; genus Segetibacter; species Segetibacter koreensis. Next base: position 45,853 of record NZ_KB893321.1, read on the forward strand.
CAGGTGTAGCAGAAATGAAGCCTTCAAAACATGTTATCAATATTAAGTATGTAAGCAGCTTTTTCATAATTGTATGGTTTGATTTGTTCCTGGTAGTCAAATGTTTTCAGAACCTCTTATTGCGAGTTTCCTTTTTTCAAAACCAGCTCCTGCATGGTGCCATAATTCTCATAGCTAGATGTTACCACTTTGTCTCCCGACTTCAGGCCTTGCAGCACTTCATAGTAATCAGGGTTTTGCCTGCCTAATTGTATATCCACCTTATATGCTACATTTCCATTTTCCGCAACTTTAAATATCCAGTTGCCACCTGTCTGTTGAAAAAATCCGCCCTTGGCAAGTAGTATGGCCTGCGTTTCATCACCAAGCGCTAAACGTATTTGTAAGGTTTGACCTCTGCGGATACCCTGCGGTACTTGCCCTACAAATTCCATATCAACCTGGAAACGGCCATTAGTAACCTGCGTATACACTTTCTTTATTTTAAGTCTATATGTTTTATCTGATAAAGTAAAATCGCCTGTCAGACCTGGAAATATTCTTGATATATAGTGCTCATCAATATCGGCTCTCACTTTGAAGCCGCTGGTAATATCTAACTGACCCAGTCTTTCACCCTTGTTTTTGTTTTGCCCAATCTCAGCATCAAGCGATGTTAACTGGCCATCCACAGGAGCACGCACTATCAGGTCACCTACTTTTTTGCGCATAACATTCAATGCATTTTGTGAACCTTCGTATGACTGCCTTGCCTGTGTCAACTGCTGGGTGTTGGAGGTAGAGTCCTGTTTCAAAATTTGTTTTGTCAGGTCTTTCTTTTGTGCATAGTAATTAAAATTGTTCTCCGCCTGTTTAAACTCCTGCAGACCTATCGCTTTCTGCTCATACAGGTGTTTATCTAGGTTGTAAATGCGTTCTGCTTCCTTCAGCTGGCTTTCCACATCGGTCATCTGGTTCAGTTTGTTTACCGTATTCTGCTGTGCTGCATTCCGTGATATCTGCATTTGTGTAAGCAGGTTATATACGTTGGTTTGCTGCGTTACTAGGCCAAGTTCGAGGTCGGTATTGCTAAGGCGCAAGATTGGTTGGCCTTTCTTCATCATTGTACCATCATCCACATATTTTTCTTCTACGCGACCACCTTCAGTAGCATCTAAATAAATGGTGCTTATTGGCATAACAACTCCGTTTACAGGTATAAACTCCTGGAAGGGTCCTTTCTTAATTTCTGATATTGTCAGCCGTTCTGTATCTACATTTAGCCTGCTTTTGCCCGATGTAAAATAGAGGCTTCCGGCTATCAATCCTGCAACAGCAATAATTCCTACAATAGTTGCTATTCTTTTACTGTTCCACTTTTTTTTCTTAATAACTCTGTCCACTTTCTAAAGTATTATTATTTAAATGTTTACTAAATTCAAAGCTTTAATTTTTTAGTCATCTTTAGTTACAAATGCTCATCTCCGCTTGTGTCACTCACTTGTACTGCATCTTTTCAAGGCAACTTTTCCTAAAGCTCTTTTTAGCTCTAAAAAATCAAATCTGAATAAACAATCTTTAATAGTGTGCCGATTCTGTAACTTGCTGATACTCAAATTTCTATTATTCTTTTGTGTGCTTACAATGTTCGTTTGTGTTACAATAAGTGTCCGCTTTTGATACACCTGTCCCTACCTTATTTTCTTTAAAAAATTCATAATCATAGTTTTATATTTACGGTATGTTTGTAGTACCTATAAGCCAAACGAAAAACAGGAAACAAAAACGACATGCTGCTTAAAAATGCTTCTATATTAGTTATTGATGATGACCTCGATGTATTAACCGCTGTAAGGTTACTTTTGAAAACTGAAGTGAAAGAAGTTTTAACAGAAAAAAACCCTGAAAATCTTCGTTCCATTTTAGCAAAGCAATCATTTGACCTTATTATGCTCGATATGAATTTTACGAGCTCTATAAATACCGGTAATGAAGGTTTATTCTGGCTAAAAAAAATTAAAGAATTTAAATCTGATGCGGCGGTAATTATGATTACTGCTTATGGAGATATTGACCTTGCTATCCGCTCTTTAAAAGAAGGCGCAGCTGATTTTGTAGTAAAGCCATGGCACAACGAAAAATTGTTAACTACTATAAAAGAGGCTTTAAATAAAAAAACAAATGGAAAAGCAAATGAAGTTCCTTTAAAATTTGAGTCTATAATAAACAGGGAGCTTCTTGGAGAATCTCCAGTAATGCAGGAAATATTTTATAAGATACAAAAGATTGCTCCGACAGATGCCAATATTTTAATACTGGGAGAAAACGGAACAGGAAAAGATTTAATTGCAAAAGCCATTCACCAGCAATCGCTAAGAGCAAACAAACCTTATATAAAAGTGGATGTTGGCGCATTGACCGAGACTTTATTTGAAAGCGAATTATTTGGTCATAAAAAAGGAGCTTTTACAGATGCAAGAGAAGACCGCGCCGGAAGATTTGAAGCAGCAAACGGTGGAACACTTTTCCTGGATGAAATTGGAAACATATCGTTGCACCAGCAGGCTAAGTTGCTGAGTGTGTTGCAAAACAGGCAGGTGATGCGGTTGGGAGATAATCATGCTGTGCCGATAGATATTCGTTTGGTTTGTGCTACCAACGTCCCCTTGCAGGAATTAGCGAATGAATCGCGGTTTAGAAAAGACCTCATCTATAGAATAAATACTGTGGAAATCATGGTTCCACCGTTGCGACGAAGGGGAAATGATATTATTCTTCTGGCAAATCATTTTAGTAAATTTTATTGCAATAAATACTTAAAACCCTGCGCGCAGTTCGACCAGAGTGCAATAGATAAATTACTGCATTATAATTATCCCGGCAATGTAAGAGAGTTGCAGTATACAATAGAAAGAGCTGTAATAATGGCTGAAGGAGAAGTGCTTAAAGCAAGTGATATCATCTTTTCTCCGATAGAGACTGTAAGACCGGCAGATGAAGAACCAGTGGAATTAAACCTGGGCTCGGTAGAAAAAAATACAATATTAAAAGTGATAGAAAAACATAACGGAAATATATCTAAAGCGGCAAAAGAGCTTGGTCTCACTCGTACTGCTTTGTATCGGAGATTGAGTAAATACGATATTTAAAAGTAGATGGTAGGGTGTAAAATATTAATGATATGCCTAGCAACAATCCGCCTTCATCTATACCTTAAACCTTTGACCTCATTTGATTATGATTTTTAAAAACATGGAATGGCGTATATCAATAAGAGTATTACTAATGTTTGCAGCGCTTATCGCCGAATCTTTTTTTCTTGTAAAAGGCTGGCTTTTGCCTGCAGCGTTGTTGTCACCTGTTATTATTTACAGTGTAGTAGAGTTTTTCCGCTTTCATCGCGAGGCGCAGGTCGAGTTGAATCAATTTGTAGAATCGATTCATTACCGCGATTTTTCTAGAAATTTTGATGTAAAGCATGCGCCTGCAGACCTTCAGATATTGCGAAAAGGTTTCAATGAAATCAACAGTACTTTTAAAGTAATCAGTAAAGAAAAGGAAACTCAGTACCAGTATTTACAAAAAATACTGGAGTTGGTGGATACGGGGATACTTTCTTATAAGCATGAAGGCGGTGAAGTGCTCTGGATGAATGAAACACTAAAAAAAATGCTGGGCTTGCCTTATTTAAAAACTATTCATTCGCTAAGTAAACGTGATGAAGATCTGTACCAACAGGTTATTTCACTAAAACCGGGAGAAACTAAAATTGCTACGGCACATTCTGATAGAAAATCTTTTAAAGTGTTATTATCTGCAACCGCTTTTCAAACCGAAGGAGAAAAGTTTAAACTGATAGCTTTTCAAAATGTTGATGAAGCGTTAGATGAAACGGAGTCAAAGGCGTGGCAAAAATTACTGAGCGTAATGACACATGAAATCATGAACTCTATTGCGCCCATATCTTCCCTTGCCGATACTCTAAAAAACAGGCTCGAAGAATCTGTCAGCGATTTACATAATAATGGAGGAAGTGTTGATGACCTGAAACTTGGTATTGAGACAATTAAGAGAAGGAGTGAAGGGCTACTAAAATTTGCTGAAACGTATCGTAACCTCAATAAGATTACTACCCCAAATCTTAAGAAAATATACGTGCGCGATCTTTTTGAGAATCTCTACAGCCTGATGGAACCCACGCTCGATCAAAAGAACATAGAAATGGAAATAGTGTTGAAGGATACGGATTTAATACTGGAAGCCGATACAAGTCTTATTGAGCAGGTATTGATTAATTTGTTAGTAAATAGTATAGATGCTGTGAAAGATCAGCCGGAACCAAAAATATTATTAACTGCGGACATGAATGCAAATAAAAAAATTACCATCAAAGTTGCCGACAACGGCGCCGGCATGAGCAAAGAAGTTCTGGACAAGATTTTTATTCCCTTTTTTACTACTAAAAAGAGTGGTAGCGGTATTGGCTTAAGCCTCTGCAAGCAGATAATGATGCTTCATCATGGAAATATTCATGCTCAATCCATTGAGGGTAGGGGAACTACTTTTGTATTACAATTTTGATAAGAGTTTGTAAGCTTTTAGTAAACTTTGGCAGAGATATAATAACACGTCTTGGTAGCCAAAATACTGTGTGTTTATTAATCTCAATTTTGCTTTATATAAAAAGCCGTTTCGGTTTTAATGAAACGGCTTTTATTTTAGTGACTTCTTGTTACTGCTAAAGTTCCTTTATCTTAACATCTTTCCATCTTACCTTTATGCCGCCACCCGCGTGTATTTGCAGGGCTATAAAACCTTCACCTTTTCCTATCTTCTCGTCTTTTAGATATACCATTTTATGACCGTTTAGCCATGTAGTTACTTCATCCCCGTCTACTTTTATCTTCATTTTGTTCCATTGTCCTGGTTTTAAAATCTTTTCATCTTCAGGCTTTGGTTTTATAAGCCACTCTCTTCCGTATGATTCGTATATTCCTCCTGTAAAAAGATTAGGTGGAGCAACTTCTACCTGCCATCCGTTTATTTTTGTTCCTTCAATACTGGATCGGAAAAATACACCGCTGTTTCCGTTTGCTTCCTGTTTAAATTGAAGAGTGAGAATAAAATTTTTGTAAGGCTTATCTGTAGATAGATATCCATATTGTTTATCGGGGCCGCTTTCACAAATCAGTTGACCATTTTCAACATACCATTTTTCAGTCCCATGTATTGTCCAGCCCGTCAGGTCCTTCCCATTAAAAATAGACTTAAATGATTGGCTAAAAAGTAGCGTTGTTGTAATGCAACATAATAGAAATAAAGAAAGTTTTTTCATGTAAAATTTTTAATGAATGTTTTGAAGTAATTTTTGGAAATTAAGACAATATTACTCAGATTAATACTATTTTAAGCTTTCTCTAAAAAAAAATTGTATTTCTCTTGCAAGCCCTTTAAATGTTTTGTATATTTCTTTCGTAGAATGTTAACTGTTTGAGGTTTAATCGTTTTTAAACATTTTCCTTCTTGAATGACCAATATAATTGAAGACTAACCTTAAAAACAAATCTTATGTACATCATTCGTGACATTTTTCAACTCAAGTTTGGACACTTCCGGGATGCGAAGGCATTGCTGTCAGAAGCAACCAAAAATAACCTCTTACCCAACGCGCAAAATGTAAAAGTACTTTCAGATTTCACCGGTGATTCTTATCGTTTAATATTAGAGGAGCAATATAATTCCCTTGCTGAGTATGAGCAATCTTTAACCACGAGCATGAAACAGGAAGCCTGGCAAAATTGGTATTCCCGGTTAAAAGATCATATTCTTTCTTCTCACAGGGAAATATTGAAAGAAATAGACGTTTAATTATTTCTCTCACAATTAATCACAGATTAATCCAAAGTAGAAATGGATTCAACTATAAATAAGAAAATTAAAGTTGACCTCTTTACAACGAGAAGATTGTAAAATACGAATTTTTTCATCTTAAAAATTGATATCAGTCCTTTCTTATAAATTACTAGTTAACAAATAGATAATAATAAGGACACATTGCCGAAATATTGCGCCCATAGTTTTGTAAACATCTTAAAAAACAATCCTAATATGAGGTATTTCAACCCCCTGAGACTGCTATTGTTGTGCCTGATAACAATTCAGATCTTCACATCTCCCTTATTTGCTCAAAACAAACTTGTAAAAGGCAAAGTTGTCGATTTAGCTTCCCAAAATCCTGTGGCAGGAGCTACTGTTTCTGTAAAAAATAGCAGTAAAGCAACCTCCACCAACGAGTTTGGAGAATTTTCAATTAATGTTCCCGCTAACGCAGATTTGATAGTGAGCAACGTAGGTTTTGAAAATGCAACAGTAAAAGTGACTGGTAATTATTTGACCATTCAGATTTCATCCTCAACAACGCAGTTAAACGATGTTGTTGTTACTGCGCTTGGCATACGAAAAGAAACAAAAAGACTGGGATACTCGGTTCAGGAAGTAAAAGGTTCTGATTTGCTTAAAGCGAGAGAACCCAATCCGGTCAATGGTCTGGCAGGCAAAGTAGCGGGTCTTAACGTTGGCGTAAACCAAGAATTGCTGTCTAATCCGACAGTATTGTTGCGTGGTTCTCCACTCAATTTTTATGTTGTTGATGGTATTCCAATTAACTCCGACACCTGGAATATAAGCCCTGATGATATAGAGAGTTATACAGTGTTAAAAGGGCCTACAGCCGCCGCTTTATATGGAAGTCGGGGTATTAACGGCGCTATATTAATAACCACTAAAAGAGCCGCTAAGAACAAAAAAGGGTTTACTGTAGAGTTTAACACAAGCAACCAGTTTAACAGAGGCTTTATCGCTAATCCAAAAGTGCAGAATGAATATGGAGGCGGAGAAAAGCAGCAATATGCCTTCGGAGATTATAACAGTAATGGTAACTCTGTTGATGGTACTAATGACGAAGACTATGATGTGTGGGGGCCAAGACTTGATATCGGGCTGATGCTGCCGCAATATGATGGCAAGTATGATCCTACACAATATTTTACTTATAAATTTGGCGACGGATCTGTTCACCAGAGTCATATACAACCTACTCCATGGGTTTCGCGCGGAAAGAATAATCTGAATAATTTTTTAAGGACCGGTTTTCTTACAAAAAATAATATCAATTTCTCAGCCCTTTCAGACCGTTCAAACCTGCGTATGTCTGTATCAAATTCCTACCAAACCGGCATTACGCCAAATACAAGTTTAAATACAGTCAATTTTAATGTTATTGAAAGTTATGATGTCAGTGATAAATTTAAGATCGAGGGCAATATCAATTACAACAGGCAGTTTACACCAAATATTCCCGATGTAACGTATGGCCCAAACAGTATAATCTATGATGTTGACATTTGGACCGGTGCTGACTGGAACGTATTGGACCCAAGTATCAGAAACATTTGGCAGCCCGGTAAAGAAGGTATACAATCGATGTTTGTTGAGTACAAGCGATACCAGAACCCATATTTTATGAGTTACGAATGGCTGAGGGGACATTACAAAAATGACTTGTATGGCTGGCTGGCTTTTACCTATAGGTTTAATAAGAACCTGAGTATGTTGCTTCGTTCAAATGTGACAACGTATAACGTATTAAGAACTGAAAAACAACCGTGGTCGGCGCATCCTTACGGCGATGAACACAATCACGGCAACTACCGCGAAGACCGCCGCGACCTTTGGGAAAACAACACCGAGCTATTATTAAGCTACAATAAGGAAAATCTGGGAAATTCAGGATTTTCGATTAACGCAAATGCAGGCGGAACCGGCCGTAACATGAAATATGGATCAAGCTATACCAGCACCAACCAACTGATTGTTCCCGAGGTTTATACTTTTGCAAACTCCTATTTGCCCGTCAGAGCTTATTCTTATGGCGCTAACCTTTTAATGCTTAGCGCTTACTATTCTGCCGATATTACCTATAAAAAATATTTCACTGTTTCCACTACAGGCCGTGTGGATAAAACTTCTGCGTTACCATCTGGTCGCAATGCTTTTTTCTATCCTTCGGTATCATTGAGTTCAGTGATTTCTGATTATATCAATTTTCCAAAATTTATCTCTTTTCTTAAAATCAGAGGAAGTTTTGCCAATGTAAAAGACGGTGGTACATCTCCTTATATCGGTGCTTCGTTCCAATCACTGGGAGCAAGCAGCCCGGTTGGATATGGAAACAGTTACTACACTCCGTATGACGGGCCGGTATATAATCTTTCCAAACCATTTTATTCGACCGGATACACCTACAATAACCAAACGGGTGCTACAGCTCCAAATTATTCAATAGATCAAAACATCAAACCCTCATCGCGCAGCAATTACGAGTTGGGCGGCGATATTCGCTTTCTCCATAACCGGTTAGGTATAAGTGCAACCTACTTTCAATATAAAGACGGTCCCGCTATCTCTAACCAGTTCGTATCAGAAACCAGCGGTTTGAGTTATTTTACAACAAACGGAGCAACAACAAAAAGAACAGGAGCCGAGCTGTCATTGCTGGGAACAGCCATCCAGACAAGGAACTTTAGCTGGAATATTTTAGCTAACTGGTCAACGTATAAAGAGGTATTTTCGGCATTTGCAGGCGGAGCAAAAGAAGTATCTAATGGTACAGGATATCCGTACAAAATTGGCGATCGTGTAGATCAGCTGTATGCAAGTGTAGAAGCGAAAACGCCCGATGGCAAAGTGATTGTTGACGAATCTGGTTTCCCGATTTATTTGCCAAAAGCGCAGAAGTTTGGTCACAGCGACCCCAACTGGGCCTGGGGGGTTAACAACAGGTTTAGCTACAAGTCTTTTAGTTTATCTTTTCAGTTTGATGGTATGGTTGGTGGAACAATCGGAGACTATGTGAAACGTAAACTTACAGAAGGCGGCCGGGGCGAAAATACCGTAACAGGTGTAATAGGACAAGCACGTTTGTATGAATCGCAGCACTGGGGCGATCCAGGGTATGAGGGAGCTGTTATAAATGGTGTACCTATAATGAGTGGCGACCAGGTGCAAGTGGTAGGGGGAGCAAGTAACATTGCTTATGACCCTGTCACAGGCGTCATTACAAATGGAAAGACTTTGCAGTTTACTCCAAACAAAACAGCTACCCATTGGATGCAGGATTACGTAAGTAGTTTTTACAACGATGCGGAACATACAAGTACGAGTAAAACTTACGCGAAACTCCGCGAAGTTGTATTCTCTTATTCTCTGCCTGCAAGACTGTTTCAAAAAAGCTTTATCAGCAAGATCGACGTTTCTGTCGTCGGGCGAAACCTTCTGTATTTCTTCCACAAGGGCTTTTATGATATTGATGTTGACCAATTTCCGGGAAGAACACAATTTAATGGCATCTCAAGAGAGCAGACATTGCAAACGCCAACGACCAGAAGTTATGGCTTTAATGTCAACGTAATGTTCTGATCATTTTTATTAAGTATTAAAATATTAAATAGTAGATATTTATATGAAATCTTTTAAAGTAGTTTTTATACAGGTAGTTGCAATCGTAGTGCTATGCACAGGCTGCTCCAAAAAATTTGAGGATTTTTCTCAAAATCCCAACCAGCCCATACCGGGCAAGGTTCCTCCGGGTATTTTGTTGAAATCTATACTAAATGACCTCGTTGTTTTTCCCGGCGGCGATGCAGACAAGCAATGCCAGTTCATTTGTTCTAATTATGTCTATTATGGAAACAACCAGTATTGGAGTGGTAGCGCCGCGTTAAATTACGGTGATCTAAACAATACAATAGCTATGGAGTCTGAAGCAAGAAGGCTGGCAGGTTCTGACAATAATCCTTACCACGCGCTCGGCCTTTTCCTGCGTGCCTTTTACTTTGTTAATATGACAGAAAAAGTAGGAGATATTCCGATGACGGAGGCTTTGCAGGGACTTGCTAATACTACACCAAAATATGACAGCCAGAAAGATGTTTTCAAACAATCATTGCTTTGGCTTGATTCTGCAAATACATTGCTTGCTGATCAAATCAATAATGGCTTCCTCGAATTCTCAGGCGATTTCTATTATAACGAAAGAATAAACTCGCCATTATCACCCCGCGACGCATTGATCGAGTGGCAAAAAGTGGTAAATAGTTATAAACTCCGTGTGTTGATCGAATTAAGCAAGAGGACAGATGATGCTGAATTAAACATTCCGCAGCAATTTGCTAATATTTACAATCATCCTGATACCTACCCGATTTTCACCGGCATGGCCGATAACCTTCAATATGTTTACAACAGCACTTATAATTATTATCCCGACAATATCACTAATCTTGGAAATAACCAGCTACGTTTAAATCTTGCAGCAACTTTGGAAACTACGCTTGGACAATTGCATGATCTGCGTTGTATGGTGTTGGGCGAACCTGCCCGAGGCCTAGGATTCAGCGATACTTCCTATCAGTCTTTTGTCGGCGCACCATCCGGTATGGATTTAAGTACTATGAATGCGCTAATCAATTCTGGTTTACTCGATTCTAAATTGTCATTATACAATAGGAATCACTTCTACTCAGGTCTGACTGGCGAGCCGACCTACATTCTTAGTTACCCCGAAGTGTGTTTTTGCATTGCAGAGGCGATGAACAGGGGTTGGATAACAGGAAATACCGAAGAATGGTATAAAAAAGGAACTACCGCTCAATTTTCTTTTTACGGAATAGTAGATGGTGTTAACACGGTTATACTTCAGGCAGCATCGGGTAAAGAAACTCCTTATACTGTTCATTTTAGCTTTAATGATTATTTTAACCAGCCGGCAGTAAAGTATGCAGGTGATAATACTACCGGGTTAAGTCAAATTCTCCTGCAAAAATATTTGGCTTACGCACGAAATTCTGGTTACCAGGCTTATTATCAATGGCGTAGAACAGGAGTTCCGGTTTTCAATGCTGGTCCGGGAACAGGAAATGGTGGCGTAATTCCATTACGTTGGCAATATCCTACTAATGAAATAACAGCAAATGGCGAGAATCTAAAAGCGGCGTTGCAGAGCCAATACGGAGGTAGTGACGACATCAATGCCAAAATGTGGCTAATTAAGTAATTTTATTTACTTCGGCCTGTAAATTCAATTTTTGATCTAAAATATTCATATGCTTCAAAAAAAAGTCATACCTAAAGGGGCAGACGTTTCTGCAGAAATCAATGATTTATTTATTAAGTATGGTGATGAAGACTACGACGGAGAACCTGTATCGCAGGCATCTCATATGATACAATGCGCAATGCTTGCCATGGGAGAAGGTGAGGTTGAACTGACGATCGGAGCTTTTTTACACGATATCGGCCATTTATTAAAACATAGGCAGGAAACTGAAGCGATGGGAAATTTCGGAGTAGTTAACCACGAAGGTATCGGAGCAGCTTATCTCCGTGAAAGAGGATTTTCAGATAGAATATGTGCGGTTGTAGCTAATCATGTAAATGCTAAGCGGTACCTGGTTGCTACAGATAAGACTTATGCGGAAAAGTTATCACCTGCAAGTCAGGAAACCTTAAAGTGGCAGGGCGGTCCTATGACAGACAAAGAGGTGAAAGCTTTTAGAAACCACTCATTTTTTGACGATATCATTAAAGTGAGATTGTGGGATGAAAAAGCTAAAGACACTCAAGTAAAAATGTTGCCTTTGAGTTATTTTATAAATCTCATCGCTAACTATTTAAAAAGTAGAAAAGAAACAGAATAACAGTTATAATTATTCGGCAGTCAAAGCGACTTAAAATATCATTTAACAAAATAAAACCCTTAAAGTACACTTAAGAACCTTTCAATGAATATTTCTAACAATCCATTTTCAGCAAATGGAATAAATTACTCTCCCGCAGAAAAACCTATAGTTGTCATTTGTATTGACGGCAGTGCGGATGAATATCTTGATACAACGATGGCTTTTGATCGCATGCCCAATTTAAAGAAAATGGCAACAAGCGGGTATCGAGGAATGGTCCGCGGAGCATTACCTTCTTTTACCAATGTGAATAATTCTTCAATCGTAACAGGCGTTTCTCCGGCTGTCCATGGTATCAGTGGAAATTTCTTTTATGATGCTGACAAAGACCAGGAGGTAATGATGAATTCTGCAGAGTACTTGCGTGCAGAGACTTTGCTTGCAGCAGCTTCTAACGCAGGAAGAAAAGTGGCCGTAGTAACTGCCAAAGAAAAACTTCGCGATATTCTTTCGCATAAAATGAAAGGCATAGCTTTCTCTGCAGAAAAGGCAAACCAGGCAAAAAGAGAAACACACGGCATAGACAATGTGGAGGAAGTAACAGGTCATAAAACCCCAGCCATTTATAGCGGAGATGCAAGCTTGTTTGTACTGAGGGCAGGCATAGCATTAATAGAAAAAGGATTAGCAGATTTTCTGTATCTTTCTCTTACTGATTACATGCAACACACCTATTCCCCGGAAGCAGAGGAATCTCTTGCTTTTTACGAGGCAATGGATACAGAAATAGGCAAGCTTTTGCAACTTGGCGCTATTGTAGGAGCAACGGCAGATCATGGCATGAATTCAAAAATAAAACCTGATGGATCGCCTAATGTGTTGTTTGTTGAAGACATGCTTGAAGAAAAGTTCGGAAATGGTTTTCGCGTTATTTGCCCCATTACAGATCCTTACGTAAAGCATCATGGGGCTCTGGGTTCTTACGTAGTTGTGCATATAAACGATAAATCTATTATTAATGACGTAAAGAATTGGCTGGCCATACAGCCGGGCATCACAGAAGTACATGATAAAGTAACTGCGACGCGTTTATTGGAACAACCCGAAGATCGTACCGGAGATCTCGTGGTTTTATCAGCAAGGGATGTTGTTGTAGGTCGAAGGCCGCAATACCATGATCTGTCCGCGCTGGATAGCACTCTACGGTCGCATGGAGGCCGCTATGAAGAAATGGTTCCTATGATCATTTCCCATCCTTTAAATGCTGCTTATAAAATAAAAGCAGCGGCAGACCCACGCAACTTCGACATTTTTGATTTCACTATAAATGGAACAAATTAATTTATAAAAATATGGACGTACAAGAGAAAACAATTGATGTGGCCGGCGCTGCAGCGAGTCAAAGTGAATCTGCACTGCATTTACATTGCTATGTAGCAGGTAAAGGCGTAGATACATCAAAATATTTGTCTGTTCATAGCCCTTATGATAACAGGCTTGTTGGAACTGTAGCGTTGGCGGGAATTAAAGAAACGAACGAAGCAATTGAAGCCGCATTGGAGGGAGGAAAAACATTAAGCCGTTATGAACGATACACCGTTCTTGATAAAACACGGCAGCTGTTAATGAAGCGAAAAGAGGAAATCGCTCAGCTGATAAGTGCAGAATCGGGATTATGCATTCGGGAGGGCAGATACGAGATTGGTCGTGCACACGACGTGTTGCTGTTTGCCGCTATGGAATGTTTAAAAGATGATGGGCAAGTCTTTTCATGCGATATTTCTCCAACAGGTAAAACAAGAAAAATATTTACGGTGCGTGAGCCACTAAAACTTGCTGTTGCTATCACGCCTTTTAATCATCCGCTTAACCAGGTGGCACATAAGATAGCTCCAGCAATTGCATCAGGAACGCCGGTGATTTTGAAACCCTCCGAAAAAACTCCACTTACTGCCATACGTTTAACCGAAATGCTTTATGAAGCAGGGTTGCCTCCATACATGCTGAGCGTACTGCTTGGTCCTACCACAGAAGTGGCAGAGCAATTGTTAAAAGACGACCGCATAGAGCTTGTTTCATTTACAGGAAGTGTGCCGGTAGGTAAAAAAATAGCCCAGACGGCAGGATATAAAAAAGTAATCCTTGAACTAGGCGGTAATGATCCATTAATCATCCTTGAGGATGCAGATTTAGAGCTTGCTGTAACATTAGCCGCGGAAGGATCTTTCAGAAATTCGGGGCAACGTTGTACTGCGGTAAAACGGATACTGGTACAGGAAAGCATACGTGAAGAATTTACCAAACGTTTTGTCGAAAAGGCAAAAGAATACACGTGCGGTGATCCGTCAGATCCTGACACGAGAGTGGGAACCGTAATAGATGAGCGGGCTGCCGTTTATCTTGAAGAAGTAACAAAAAAAGCCGTTTCCCAGGGGGCGAAAATATTGCTGGGCGGAAAGCGAACCGGCGCTTTAATGGAACCGACAGTTATCGCAGATGTACCGAGAGATGCACAAATGATAGTGCAGGAATCATTCGGACCATTAGCTCCGATATTAGGTTTTAAAGATATAGATGATGCTATCAGTTTATCAAATTCTACCGCATACGGTTTGTCATCGGGTATTGTTACCAATAATATGCAAAATGCTATTCGATTTATAAAAGAATTGAAAGTGGGAACAGTAAACATTAATGAAGTTCCGGGGTATCGTATCGAGAATTCTCCTTTCGGCGGAATAAAAGACTCCGGCTTAGGTATCAAAGAAGGAGTGATCGAAGCAATGAAATGTTTCAGTTTTGTAAAGACATTTTCAATGCCGTGGTAATCGAAACAGCGTCGCTATTAAAATACATACAAGAAGTATAGTGCGGATGTAATCGACATTCTTTTATCACTTTTGTTTTTTTGGGTTTCCTTTCAAAAAATATATTCTACCGTAAATAATATGCCGCATATTGAGGAAAGAAGTGATGTTGTAGTTGTGGGAGGTGGCATTTTTGGTAATGCCATTGCTTATTATTATACACGTGATAATCCAGGTAAAAAAATTGTTGTTCTTGAAAGAAATGAACTCTGTAATGCTGCTACTAGCCGCGCTGCTGCTTTAATTACAAAAGTCAGAGCTAAAAAACATTTCGTTGCCTTATCACTTGAAACGTACAAGGTAATCCCTGAAATGGAGCGGCAATTGGGCGAAAGTATGGATGTAAAATACGTTGGAGTTATGCACGTCGCGGCAAGTGAACCAAGTGTAACAGCTTTGGAAGAATTGATGAAAGTGGCCGAAGAATTTGATCAGCCTGCATACTACATCAGCAATGATGAAGCACATAAGAAATCGCCATGGCTAAAAGCCGATGACGCCGAAAAAATTGCTTTTATGCCGGGTGAGGCCTATTGTGATCCTTATCTTTTGGGAACTTTTTTCTCGCGCTGTGCGAGGCTTCAGGGTGCAGACATCAGGCAAGGTATCGAAGCAACAGAAGTAGTCATGGATGGTGATACTGCAGTCGGAGTTGAAACGACACAAGGTGTAATTTATGCAGATGCAGTCGTCATTGCAGCAGGGGCATGGTCGCCGGTATTAGCTGCGCGGGCAGGAATTGGATTGCCGATGGCGCCCGTGCGAAGCCAATATTGGATAACTGAACGAAATGCTATTTTTCCTGTCAACTCGCCTATTGTTTTAATACCTGATGCACAAACCTATGCAAGACCGGAAGGAGGCGGCCTGTTATTTGGGATCCGCGAGTCAAAGTCATTTAGCGTTTCACCAAAACAAATTCCTAATGACATCAGTCATTTTTGTTTCAGCCCTGATAAAGGAATGACAGACCTGTCGGAAATGATTGATCAACTTGCACGCTTTTTTCCAAAAGCCCATGACATTGGTTTAAAACATTATATAGCCGGATTTTCCGGATATACGCCTGACAATAATCTTTCTATGGGTAGAGCCCCGGGAAAAAACAATCTGCTGCTGGCAACAGGTTGTGCAGGTGCAGGCATATCAGTTTCCGGTGGGGTAGGTTTAGCCTTTGCAGAAATGGCAGCAGGAAGAGATAATCCCTTTAATTTTTCTTATTTTAATATAAATCGTTTTGGGTCAATAGATCCGTTTTCTAAGGAATGGTTGCAAAAATGCGCATCGGCCAGATCGAATAAGAAAAGTGGGTAGTGAAGGATGATTTCCTGTTGTATAAATAGCCCTCTAATGCTATAAAATGTACTTCATCAATTAATTATCAGAAGCATGAATAAGGTTCAACAAGTACTTCTGCGTTCAAAAAGCATTTTCATTGTCTGGAGCATGATTGCTGCTTTTGGTACTTACTTCTGCATGTATGCTTTTCGAAAGCCCTTTAATGCAGGTACGTACCCCGGTCATGAATTAGGACACATTGACTACAAGGCTGTTTTAATAGTTGCCCAGGTAATCGGATATATGTTATCAAAATTTATTGGCATTAAAGTCATTTCGGAGCTTAAACCATCGAGGCGGAAATCGTTAATCATCGGTCTTATTCTTTTTGCCGAAATCGCTTTACTATTATTTGGTCTGATACCACCACCTTACAATTTTATTTGTTTGTTTTTAAATGGACTGCCATTAGGAATGGTTTGGGGAGTTGTATTCAGCTATCTTGAAGGCCGTCGTTTTACTGAAGTACTGGGCATGGGCCTTAGTATCAGTTTGATCATTTCTTCCGGATTTCTTAAAACCATTTACTTTTATATTCATGCTTTGGTGCCTTCAATAAGCGAGTTTTGGATGCCTTTTGTAATGGGATTACTATTTCTGCCACTCTTTTTATTTTTTGTGTGGATGCTTTCAGTAATTCCTGCGCCTAATCAGGAAGATATTGGATTGCGTAAAGAACGTTTGCCAATGACGAGCCAGGACAAAGGAAAGGTTATCAGCCAATTTGGAAGTGCCCTTTTTGTCCTCATCATTGTGTATACCTTTCTCACAATGCTAAGGGATTTTCGAGATAATTTTTCTGTTGAGATTTGGAACGAGATGGATCCGGCATGGAATAAAGATGTTTTTGCACAAACAGAGACGATGGTGGGTTTAATTGTATTAATTGTAATAGCTTGCCTATCAGCAATCAAAAGTAAGGCGGTTGGTTTTTGGTTTACTATGCTTTTAATATTTATAGGTGTCGCGTTAAGTGGCGTTTCAACTTTGTGCTTTCAGCTTCATTGGATAACGCCTTTTTACTGGATGCTTTTATTAGGCGTGGGTTTATTTTTCGCTTACATTCCTATACAAATTGTTTTATTTGAAAGAATGATAGCACTGTTTAGTATTAAAGCAAATGCGGGTTTCTTTGTTTACATGTGCGATTCGATAGGGTACCTCGGGAGTGTAGGATTGCTTTTTTATAAGGAGTTTTTTGTAAAAAGTATGAAGTGGACAAAAGTTTTAATGCAATTTTCCTACCTGTTATCTGTTGTTTCGATGATACTGTTGATATTATCTGCTTTCTTATTTTATAAACAATATTACCTAATTGCACAAAATGCCTCAAAGATCAAACCAGCGGTGCAGGTAGTATAATGACAATGTAATAGAATGATCATGCAAACAAAAAAAATACTTTTTACCCCCGGGCCACTAACAACTTCTAAAACAGTAAAAGAAGCGATGCTCGAAGATATGGGATCGAGAGACGCTGCCTTTATAACAGCAGTAAAGGAGATCAGAACAGAGTTATTACGACTCGCGCATGTATCGAAAGAAGAAGGCTATGAATGTGTGATTGTACAAGGCTCTGGTACTTTCGGAATAGAATCAGTTATAAGCAGTGCAACAGGAAAGGATGATGTACTATTGGTGTTAGCGAATGGAGCTTATGGAGAACGCATAGTAAGTATGGCAGCTATTCATAAGTTAAATCACCAGGTTTTGCGATTTAGTGAAGATGAGATTGTAAGCCCGGAAGCTGTACAACAATATTTAAAAGAGCATCCGGAAGTAACAAAAATAGCATGTATTCATAGTGAAACCACTACAGGCTTATTCAATCCGATTTTTGAAATTGGCCTTGTTTGTAAACAACACAATGCCGTATTCATTGTTGACGCTATGAGCAGTTTTGGAGGTGTAGAAATGGATATGAAGCAGATGAATATCGATTTTCTTGTTTCCTCTTCAAATAAATGTATTGAAGGTGTACCAGGTTTTGCATTTGCTTTGTGCAAAAGGCAAGAGCTGGAAAAGGCCAAAGGACAGGCAAGAACGCTAAGTTTAGACCTGTATGCGCAATGGGAAGGATTGGAGAAAAACGGCCAGTTTAGATTTACTCCGCCTACACTTAGTATAATGGCTTTTTTGCAGGCATTGAAAGAATTAAGGGAAGAAGGCGGAGTTGAGGCACGTGAACAACGATATAAAAAAAATAAAGAAATTTTAGACGAAGGTCTCCTCGATATTGGTTTTAAACATTATTTGGCGCCGGACATTCAAGGTCACATCATCACTTCCTACCTTTATCCCCAAGATCCTAAATTTAATTTTGACCGCTTTTACAATAAGCTAAATGATCTCGGTTTTATCATTTATCCGGGCAAGTTAAGCAAAGCAGATGCTTTTAGAATCGGAAATATCGGCCAGATTTTTCCAGCTGATGTCCATGATTTGATAAAAGCCATAAAAGCGGTTTTAGCAGAAGAAAATATTATGATAAAAGAACATTCATTAAATGCCTGAAAGCCCACACTCTTAAAACACCATGAATAAAATCCCCCATATCTTTTTTTTCTTTCTTTTTGTTTACTCTTCGGCAAATGTGTTTTCTCAAAGAGAAGTGAAAGTACTGACGGTACCTGCGCACATAGCTTACACACATATTGATAAAGATGGTAAAACTGTTTTACCTAGCGGACGGTATCTAACACCTGCCGGGCAAACGATACAGATAACACACGATCCGTTCGGAATGGCAGTTTCACCCGACGGCACAAAAACGGTTACACTCCATAACGGTGTCTTTACTATCATTAATAATTCAACGTTAGAAAATACAAGGGTTCCAAGTTATGACAATAGTATTCCTTCACCGTTATCGAAAGGTTCTTTTCTAGGTGTTGCTTTTTCTCCGGATTCTAAAACAGTTTACCTAAGCGGTGGAGACAATGGTGCAGTGATTATTTATGATATTGAAAAGTTACAACGATTAGACTCCATTTCATTAAATGGTAAAATTGATACTACAGATTTTGAAGATAGCTTTACCTCGGATTTGTTGCTTAATGAAAATAATAATGAGTTGCTTGTTTTAGACAGGGGGAATTTCCGGTTAGTACGTATTGATTTAAATACAAAAAAGATAACCTCTTCGGTTAAAACCGGTCGTCAGCCTTTTGGCCTCGCCCTTAGTCCTGATCATACAACAGCTTTTGTCGCAAATGTTGGTATGTATGATTATCCTCTTTTGGGAGGTCTTACAGAAAAAAATCAAGATAGTTTACGAATTCCTTTTCATCCTTACGGTGATAATACAAAAGAGTCAATAAGTGGATATAATTGGAATGGAGAGAATATACCCGGCCTGGGAAGTCCTTTAGCTCCAGAAGCAATGAGTGTATATACTATTGACCTTGCTTCTAATAAAGTGATAGATAGATTTAAGCCCGGACATCAAATAGGGCAAATGGTAGAAGATGCAGAAGTTATAGGCGGGGCAAGCCCTAACTCAATAGCTGTAGGCAGTAAATATGCTTATGTAAGCAATGCAACAAACGATAACATTTCTGTTATTGATTATAAAAACCATAAGATTATTGGTCATATTCCTATAAAAACTGATAGGCGCATTGACCATTACCGTGGTACTTTGCCTTTTGGCATTGCATTAAGCAAAGATGAAAAAACTTTGTATGCAGCACTGTTAGGTTTTAATGCTGTTGCAGTAATCGATTTGGAAAAAAAGGTTACCAAAGGTTTAATACCGACAGGGTGGGGGCCGGCAAGGGTACAATTAAGTAACGATGAAAAGGAACTATATGTCATTACTTGCCGTGGTTATGGGGCAGGGCCGAATGGAGGTAAAGATTTTGTAGCACCTGTTCAGGGAACTTACATTGGAGATATTCAATTGGGAACATTTCAAAAAATACCAATGCCGGATAGACAGCAATTGGCAGCTTATACAAAGCAATCTATAGACAATACTTTTGTTCAGGTCCGCATGAAAGATGACGTAAAAAATCCATTGCCTCTTTTGCCAGCCGGAAGGAATACTCCTATAAAGTACGTGGTATATATTACCAAAGAAAACAGAAGCTATGATGAAGTGTTGGGACAGTTAACATCAGGTAAAGGAGACTCGACACTTGCACGTTTTGGTGCAGGGGTAAATATAAATACTAAAACTGACACTGTAAGAAATGTAGATGTAGGGCCAAATCATTTAAAAGTAGCGAAGGAGTTTGCCTTCAGTGATAATTTTTATTGCGACAGTGATGCTTCTATTCACGGTCATCATTGGATGATGGGAGTAATTCCCAATGAATGGGTAGAAGCAAATTCGAGTGTAGATAAAACTGCGAAAATATTTTCCAAAGCGCCAGGGCGTCGATATCCTGGCTCTACAGGCAGTATGGATCCGGAAGATTATGCGGAAAGAGGCGGCTTGTGGGAAGCTTTGGAGCGGAGCAAAGTATCTTTTTACAATTTCGGCGAAGCCAACGAAACAGCGCATGTCCGAGAAGAATGGATGGATACTGCAACAGGCGCTGCCCATGCAGTAATGGTGCCTATGCAAAAGGCTTTATGGTCAAGAACAAGTCATGATTATGCAGGATTTAACACCAATATTCCTGACCAGTTCCGTATGGATCAATTCGAAAGAAATTTTACAAAAATGTGGTTAAAAGGTAAATCAAAAATGCCACAACTTGTTACTATGCAGGTGCCCAATGATCACACAGCCTCGCCAAGACCAAACGACGGTTATCCCTATATTCACTCCTATGTTGCAGACAATGACTTGGCTGTAGGAAGAATATTACATTTTCTTTCAAGAACTCCTTATTGGAAAAACATGCTGGTAATTATAACAGAAGATGATCCACAGGGCGGGGTAGATCATATAGATGCACACAGAAGTATTTTAATGATGGCAGGTCCTTATGTAAAAAGAGGATATACCTCTCATACTCATGCTAACTTCGGTTCAATTCTTAAAACTATTTACAATATTCTTGGCGTCCCTTATGTAAACCAGTATGATGCTACAGCTTCCCTGTTACAGGACTTTTTTACAAACAAGCCAGACTTTCGGCCTTATACTTTAGTAATGCCAAGTAAAAGTGTTTTTGATCCCGCTGAGGCAATGAAACGTTACAATAAAGATATTGATTGGAGAAAAATAATGAAAGGTCCTGAAATGGATGATGAAGATGAACTTCGTGAAAAGCATTACGCTCCGGCCAACTAAATAGGAAGTAACCAGTACTAATTTTTTCAAAAGGAAATCTCGTATTTTTTATATGAATAAATCTTTCAGCTGCATTTGTATATTATTGTGTTTTTCAAATTCATTATTATTTGCGCAGGGCAAACAAAAAAAAGTAGTTTTTATTATAGCGGACGGTATACCTGCGGATGTGGTAGAAAGGGTTCATACTCCTAACATTGATCTCATTGCAAAAGAAGGTAAATATATGCGTGCCCATGTGGGAGGTGAAAAAGATGATTACTCTCAAACACCTACTATATCAGCGGTTGGATATAATAGCTTGCTGACCGGTACATGGGTCAACAAACACAATGTCTGGGATAATGATATAAAAGAGCCAAATTATAATTATTGGAACATTTTTCGGTTTTTTAAGAAACAATATCCTGATAAAAAAACAGCCATTTTCTCAAGCTGGACGGATAACAGAACCAAACTTATAGGTGATAGTGTTGCTGCTGCTGGAAACATTCATCCTGATTATCGTGCCGACGGTTATGAATTGGATACTATGAAGTTTCCGCACGATGAGGAAAGCGACTACATGCACCAGATTGATGAAACCGTAACGAACGCAGCAAGTGATGCTATAAAAAACAAAGCGCCAGACCTGTCATGGGTTTATCTTGAATATACAGACGATATGGGTCACAAGTATGGAGACAGCAAAAAGTTTTATAATGCTGTAAGTATTTTAGATACACAAATAGGTAAAATATGGCGTGCTGTACAATACAGAAGAAAACATTTTAATGAAGATTGGCTAATTGTCATTACAACAGACCACGGGCGTAATGAACAAACAGGTAAAGACCATGGCAGTCAAACGCAGCGGCAACGAAATACATGGATAGTAACTAATTATCACAATCTTAATAATTATGCTCAATACTATCGTCCTGGTATAGTTGATATAATGCCATCTATTGCACGTTTTATGAATCTCAATATTCCATTAGAAAGAGCAAGAGAAATAGACGGCATTTCGTTAATAGGTAAAGTTTCGGTGGCAGATGTTCGGGTAAATTATTTTCAAAATAACCTTGACATCACGTGGAAAGCATTGGAGAAGGAAGGAAAAGCAAAAATATGGGTTGCCATTACTAATCATTTTCGGGAAGGCAAACCTGACAAGTACCTGTTGGTGGGAGAGGTGCCGGTCAGCAATGAGCAGATTACAATAGACGCGAGCAAACTAAAATCTTCCTTTTATAAAGTTGTTGTAGAAGGGCCCTTTAATACAGCCAATAAATGGTTTGTAACGGACGATAAACAAACGTTATCAAAATAAGAAATAGAACCATTTAAGGGAAATTTTAGGGAGTATCAATTCAATAGCTTCCCAAGATTTTCAAAAGTTTCGTACGGACCTTTTGTTATAAACATATTGGTTACAGGGGCAGGAACATTTCCGGAAGGGTCCATTTTTAAATAATAACTAATACTTATTTTATTGTTTCCAACATATTTTACATCCCAGGTACTGCTAAAAAACTGAAGCCGTACAACCCCTTTTTGTATGGGAAAAGCACCGGGTTCCCCCGAAGCTACCACCTTCAACGTATTTTTGGCTGGGTTTAGATTAAAGCGCATACGTACAGCAATATCGCGATTACTTACGGGCCATGGCAACTCAGTTTCACTGTAATACAGAATTTCGTTTCCACTGATTTGCCTGATTGGGTAAGACTGCTTCGTACTATACACCCATTCTTTGTTTTTTCCTACATCGCGAAGTATGTTTACCAGCTTTTGTAATGTACCTGCAAGAACCGCTTCTACTTTTATAGATTTATATTTTGATTCACCTTCCGTTGCTGTGTACACTTTTATGCCGTTTTTATCTTTAGTAAGCTCCCAATTGGTTTGCCCATAAGAAACATTGGTAATAGCAACAAAAAAGAATAATATAGCTGTTTTTACATTCATAGTTCTGTTAGTATCCTATTTGCTTGTTTTGATACTTATTTTATCCATTAACTTATAAACTTTAAGTAAAGTTTTCTTAAGTATTGCAAAAATTATTTAAAACCTCTTGAAAGGTAAGCTTCAATCTGAGTAACATGAAGTTAAAAAAAGCTAAACAAGCTTTTCCTGCAATTGTTCAGTGCAACACTTTTGCTGAACCGAATTTTTTTAATTGAAAGAATTTATTTTTACCAGTAAATTCGTCTCTATGAGCATAGACATAGACCAGTTGGAAATAAACGTAAATCTTCATGCGCTTCGTCCCGAATTTTTAAACTCTGAACTCCATTATGTTATTGCACAAAACGAAAATTCTTTTCGTTTTGTAACCTGGCACGAAGAGCCAGAAGAAAACGAGGAAAAGTTCTATTGTTTTTTAACGGAACAGGATTTTCTTATTCCGGCAGGTAATGTTTTGATTAAGGAGAGTTATATGCTTAGAGAAGATTCTATTTACCCTCCCGCATCAAATTATATGGATTTTATCGAAAGTATAGAAACTCTTGAACCAGGTGGCGCAGCAAAACGTATCAGAAGATTTTATGACGAAGACATAGATAAAATAAAAGAAGGCCTCGAAGAAAAGTATGAAACAGTAGAGAAGCATGTAGTTACGAGTAAGCAGGGACAACATTTGTTATTTTTAATTGATAATGTTGAGATATCAATATCTGCAACCATGGTCTATTTTCGTTACAAAACTCCGTTTAATGAAAGCCACTACAAACATGTGAAGGAAGAAAATGAAGAGAATTAAACTCTTTAATTCCTGAAATTTTGTGTAATCATTAATCCATATATGCCTCCGTCTACAATACCGATCCCTACTCTTCGAAACAGCGGATTAAGGATATTTTTACGATGGCCGGGAGAATTCATCAAACCACGATGGCAAATAGAAAGGGTTTGACCTAGTGCCAGGTTTTCGCCGGCAGCCAGGTATTTTATATGTGCTTCTTTCATTCTGTCAAAAGGAGACAAACCCTCGGGCGTTACATGTGAGAAATAACCTCTTGCAAACATGTCTTTTGAATGCTCCCGGGCTACTGCGAGCATTTCAACATCAGGTTTTAAAATAGGCAAGCCTGCTTTTTGCCTTTCTTTGTTTACCAGGACCAGCATCTTAGCTTCCAGATCTTCGCGGATTTTTGGATTTGCGTCTTTGAACGGCAATGCAATCAACTCTTCCGACTCCGGGTTTATTCTTATTTTGCCGAACGGTTTATTTACAATTTCATTTAAAAGCGGCGAGAGTTTTTCGTCGAGCCAGTCCACCTTATCATACATTTTATTCGCCAGCTTGCTGTTTTCTGATAAGGCAGATAAACGTTCGGAAAAAGGAACTGACAATAAAAGGGCAGCAACAATAAATGCCCATACAAGACCATTAAAAGCACCTGGCACTATACCCATTATTCGGTTTACAGTATTTTCATGAGAAGATTCTGGTATTGATGATAGAAGAAAGTTGGCTATAAATGAAAAAATTATACGGGCAACAACGAGTGCGATTATAAAAGAAAGAGGAACCCTCCACATGCCTAAAGAAGGTATGACTTTATCTAAAATCGAAGCAAAAAACGGGTATAAAAAAAACGCTGTTAAAAGCCCGGCAGCCAGCATAAATAGTTGGAGCATGCCTGTTATGAAGCCTTTTTGAAAGCCGCTAGAAATGTTGAGAAGTAAAATAAGTATAAGAAATATATCAATAACGTTCATAACAATTGGTCTGACAGATTTGATGTAGCTATCACAAAATATAGTGCCGAAAATTTATTTTATAGAGAATGCTGACTTACAAAATATAGAAAGTAAATAGTACTAATGAGAGCTGCATCGACCAAGTTAAGTCAAGATGAGATAGGGGACTAATTATGATTTTAAAATAAATTTTTAATTTTCGTATAGTCAATTACTTTTGTCCCCGATTGGTTCCTGCATTTTGTTTGTTCGAAATCAGGATTAAAAGGGAAGCCGGTGTAAGTCCGGCGCTATCCCCGTAGCTGTAAAGTCTGCATTCCAAAACCTGCTTAAGGAGATGGAAAAATTCAACTTGTAACCACTGTTCGTTTCGAATGGGAAGGAAGTTGAGTTTGCGACAAAGCCAGAAGACCTGCCTTTCAAAAAAATATTTATCATCGGGCTTTCGGGCGAAAAGCAGGAGATGTGATTGTCTTGTGGCAAAGACCTTTTCATTCTCATTATTTCTTATTCCGAAGGTTCATAGCAAAAAAACTATGGCCAAAAAACTACTTACAACAGTATTTATTTTTGCAGCACTTACTGCAACTGCACAAACTGACACATTACAGGGAAGCCAGTTAGACGAAGTAGTTGTAACGGCAAACAAATATCCTCAAAAACAAAGCACTACAGGTAAGGTTATCACTGTCATTACAAAAGATGAAATTGAAAAAAGCAACGGAAAAACACTGCCTCAATTGCTAAACGAACAGGCTGGAGTAACAATAAATGGCGCACTGAACAATCTGGGCGCAGTGCAAACTGCATATGTCAGGGGAGCTGCATCTGGTCGTACTTTAATTCTTTTAGATGGCGTTCCGGTCAATGATCCTTCTATGATAAATAATGAATTTGATCTAAATCTTATTTCGCTTGATAATATTGACCGGGTAGAAATTTGTAAAGGTGCTCAATCTACTTTGTACGGTTCAGACGCTGTGGCTGGAGTTATTAATATCATCTCTGTAAGAGAAGATGTGAATAAACCTTTTAATGTAAAAGCAACCCTGGGGGGAGGTAGTTTCCGGACTTTTAAAGGAAGTTTTCAATTGTACGGCAAGAAAGACCGGCTCACCTATTCCGTTAGGCATAGCAGGTTAACAAGCAGTGGTTTTTCGTCAGCTTATGATAGTACCGGCTCAAGTAATTTTGATAAAGATGGCTATGATGGAAATGCGACTAATGCACAGGTAACATTTAAGGCATCTGAAAATTTATCTTTAAAATCATTTCTATTATATAGCGCTTACAAGGCGGATATAGATGCCGGGGTTTTTAGTGATGAAAAAGATTATACAATTGACAACAGATCTTTGACGACCGGCGTAGGATTTTCTTATAAAAAAAGTGTAATTGCGCTAAATGGTACTTATCAGTACAGTAATCAAAAAAGAAATTATTTTAATGACAGCCTTTACCGGACAAGTATCATTTTTGAAGATAACAGGTACAATGGTAAAACTGATTTTACAGAATTATACGCAAGCATAAAACTTAATAATGCAGCTACATTACTGGCAGGTGCCGATTACCGGTTTTCATCTTACAATCAATTCTATTCGTCGGTCTCTACTTATGGCCCTTATACTGCACCACCTTTTGACTCATCTTTGCATCAAAAGGCTGTTTATGCTTCATTAAATGTAAGCGCACTAAAAAACAAACTCAACATAGAATTGGGAGGAAGAGTAAACAAACATTCGAGATATGGAACAAACGGTACTTACACTTTTAATCCTTCGTATACCATCACAAAAAATGTAAGAATGTTTGGAAGCATAGCAAGCGGATTTAAAGCTCCCACATTATACCAATTAAGTATTAATGAAGCTTTGCAGCCTGAAAAATCGGTAAACTATGAAGCGGGAATTCAATTTAGCAACAAGATTTTTACTAGTCGTGTAATCTATTTTTACCGGAAAATTGATAACGGTATCGACTATAATTATATCACTTTTCAATATTTTAATTATGTGAAACAAATAGTTAACGGTATTGAGATGGAAGCGACTGTAAAGCCTGTTAAGCAATTAACCATCACAAGTAACTACACGTGGATTGCTTCACAGGAAACGACGCAGAACCGTGCAACCAATAAAGACACTGTTACTTATGCATATTCTTTAAGGCGGCCCAAACACAGCCTTAATTTAAATGTTGGATGGCAACCAACCGGGCATGTATATTTCTCAGTGACAGGAAAATATGTAAGTAGCCGGTTTGATGTTGGAGGTTATCAAATGCCGGATGTTTTATTAAAAGATTATTTTATAGTCGGAGCACACGGAGAACTTACTGCAAATTCTCATGTTAGGTTCTTTGCAGATGCTCAAAATCTTTTCAACCAAAAGTTTTTCGATATAAGAGGCTATAATTCTATTCCGGCATTATTCAACGGGGGAGTAGTGTTGAACTGGTAAAATATTTTAGTTACACAAGTAAGATAGGAGCAGAATGGCAATAGCTTAACATGCTGTTACTATTCTTTCGCAACGGTAGAGATGCTTTTAAATTATTCAGGATAATTTTAAAACTAACACAGTTTGGAGAATTAAATATGCAATAAAAAAGCTCACCGGTAAGATGAGCTTTTAAACAAAAAAATTACTTATTTAATAACTGTAAATCAGTTCATAATATTCATCAGCCATACGGTTACTGTCAAACTTGAACCGTACATCTCTCATACCATTCTTCGTGATTTGTCTCCAGGTATCTCTTTTGTCGTAATATATCGGTAAAATCTGATTTTGTAGAATCTCGTACAATTGGTTTAAATCGTATTCATCCTGCTCCAATACGTGCAGCTTATGGTAATCTGCCTGCGGAACAACAAATCCGTTGTTGCCGTGATTAATAAATTCTGGAATCCATCCATCATCGGTACTAAAGTTAACTGCTCCGTTCATGCAGGCCGTCATGCCACTTGTTCCTGATGCTTCTCTGGGAACCCTGGGGTTGTTGAGCCATACATCTGCCGCCTGTTTAAGGCGTTTACTTAAACCAAGTTCATACCCGATCAGTACTGCTACATTTTTATATCCTTTGCTTAAATGCACGAGGTTATTAAAATCAGAAATTGCAGGATAATCAAGTGGGTAAGGTTTGCCGGCCCATATTATCTGTACCGGGTATTTTGTATTGCTGGTTAACTTTTTAAATCTTTCAAGATCTCTTGTTATAAGATCTGCTCTTTTATAACCTGCAAAACGACGTGCCCAAACAATGGTAAGAACATTAGGGTCAAATAGTTTTCCGGTTTGATCAGCAACAATTTCAAATGCTCTTCTTTTCAGGTGTTTTTTCCTGTCATCAAAAAGCACATCATTGCCCTGCTCCATATAGTTATACAATTGCTTATCGGCCCAATACTTCCAGTTCTGAGCATTTGTAATAGATATAATGGGACAAATATTTTCGTAGTGTTTCCACATAGCGCGGCTCACGTGCCCGTGAAGTTCAGAAACTCCGTTTGCTATTTTTGCCAATCGCAAAGCTACCAGCGAATGGTTAAAAGTCTCATCTGTTATACCTGTTACTCTTCGTACTTCATCAAGGCTTAAACCGCAGAAGTAACTCATATTGTTGCACAGGTAAATATCATGTTTCTCATTACCTGCTTCTTCAGGAGTATGAGTGGTAAAGACCAGGTGTTCTCTAACTTTTTCTACGCTTTTAAACTTATTAAGGAGGTAGAAAGCTGCAGATACTCCATGTGCTTCATTTAAATGGTATTTGCTTGGGTTGAAATTAAGTTCATCTATCAATTTTGCACCGCCAACACCAAGCAAAATAAATTGCGCAAGTTTTGTCGATACATTTCCATCATACAGCCTATGACAAATTGTTTGAGAAATATAGTCGTTTTCAGGAAGGTCGGTAGATAATAGGAATAGGGGAGCACTGTTAAAGACAGTAGGGGGAAGATAATAAGCTTTAACCCATACCGGTGCATCATGAATTAAAATCTGGTATTTTATTCCGGTGTCTTCCAGGTAGCTGTTTATTTTTTCCATCCATGTTACCTGCAGTGTCTGGTCCTGGTTGCGGGCCTGGTCATAGTATCCATATTTCCATAAGATCCCGATTCCAATGAGATTTTGACGTAACTCATAAGCACTGCGTAAATGTGAGCCGGCTAAAAAGCCAAGACCACCACTGTATATTTTTAATGGCTGATGAATCGCAAACTCCATTGAAAAGTAAGCTACACGTTTTGCATAGCGTTCATCAACCTGGTAAGGAACAGAGTAATTTCTAAAGTTCATAATGTTTTTTTTCTTTCAGAAAAGTGTGCAATATTAACGGAAAATATTTAAGTTTATTTTTTCACTATTTTCAACAATATTTATGCAAGATCTAAAGAGGTGTAATAATTGAAATGATTTTGGAGGGAAAATACTTAAAATAATTACGTCGATAAGTAGAATCTCATTGCCTGTTGTTTTATAAACAGACGTAATTATATAAAAAAAGTTGCTTTTAATTATTTCTTTTTTACCGATGTTTTTGGCTCTTTCTTTTTTATATAAGTATCATTAAAAAAACACTTTATTCCTCGATAGTTGCCACAACTACCGTTTTCTTTCACTTTTACTTCATTGCTTTTAAATGTAAAACTAAGAGCACAAGGATCTCCACTTCCGCTGTATGCCGCTTCTTTTTCAGACACCATATGTAAAGAGCCTTTCAATTCGCCTCCACAGGGTTCATCTTTACTTTCACCTTCAAAATGAACAAAAAACAGGTATTCACCTGCCACTTTACCGTCTCTTATAAATAATACATTTTTCTTGCCTTTCGTGTAGTCACCGCTATATTTGTATTTTTTTGGAAAGGTGTCCAAAGGGTTTATAACTCCACCTTTTTCTGTGCGGTCTTCATTTGTTTCGGTAAGAACTGTAGTAAAAACGCCGGCATTGTTATAAGCGTAAATTGTTCTTTTATAAAAAATATCGTTTTTTAATGTCCATTCTTTATTTATAACCACCGATAGTTTTTTGTCTATAGATGCGGTGTTAAGAATATCATCTTTGTTACTGATAACCAGAGGAATGGATGCGGTAAACTTTTTCTTATCGTACACAAATAAGTACACTACAGACTGATTTTTATCTTTCACAAACGTGGCGAAATAAGTTTCCTTTCCTTTCTGCCCTATTTTACCAATAGGGTAAATAGATAGTTTACGGCTTTTGCCGAATGGATTATTAAAAATGGTATCCGGAACAAATTGGGTGAAAAGGGCGTAGCCAATGGTGTCAGTTTTTGCTAAATCAGTCATATTAGTATCCGTAACTGAAAAGGGTAATTTTAGTTCTTTAAAAGCATTAATGAATTGGCTAGAATCAGAACCTGTCTCCACTTTATTAACCTTATCAACGTTACTGCTTTTGTTGTTTTTGCAAGCAGCAACACCTATTAATATGATTACCGTTACCAGGTACTTCCTCATTTAATTTTATTTTAAGAAAAAATAAAATTAATCATTAATAAAATAAATGAACAAACGAAATTAATTGGCGAAAGAATAAATATTCTAAAAATAGTTTTTAGATTTGCCTAAAAATAAATTTAAACGCTGATGAATTTCTCAACAAGTGAGGAAAATTATATTAAAGCAATTTATCACCTTCAACAGGCAAATAATTTAGTTACTACTAATGAATTGGCGACTGAGCTAAACACCAAGGCGGCTTCTGTTACAGATATGTTGAAAAAACTTAAAACAAAAAAAATGCTTCATTATGAGCCCTACCAGGGCTTTACATTAAGTAATGAAGGAAAAAAAGTTGCTTTAGGTATTGTGCGCAAGCACCGCCTGTGGGAATATTTTCTTGTAAACAAACTCGAATTTGGCTGGGACGAGGTACACTCAATAGCAGAAGAACTGGAACATATACATAGCCCTGTGCTCATAGAAAAGCTAGACGCCTATTTAAGTTATCCAAAATTTGACCCGCATGGAGACCCAATACCTGACATAAATGGTAAAATGGAAACAACAAAGCAGATAAATCTTACCGACCTGGAACTTAACGCTAAGGCAGAAGTGAGCGCCGTAGGCAGTCAGTCAAGTGAGCTACTTGAATTGTTAAGGCATAAAAATATAGGTATCGGAACGGTACTGGAAGTAATCAGGAAATTTACTTTCGATAATTCTATTGAGATTGTGATTAAAAAAAATCCTCCGTTTTCTATCAGTCACCAATTGGCACAAACTTTATTTGTAAAACCTTTATATGTATCAGCAACAGACGGAAGCATCACTAAGTGAAGTTCACGAAAGTATAGATGTAACAAAAGAAAAAAAAGGGTGGAAAAGATTATTAGCATATTTGGGTCCGGCTTACCTGGTTAGTGTGGGCTATATGGATCCGGGAAATTGGGCGACAGATTTAGCAGGCGGGGCACAATTTGGCTATACCCTTATATGGGTTTTGCTGATGAGCAATCTTATGGCACTGCTATTACAAGGTCTCAGTGCACGTTTGGGCATCGTAAGACGAATGGATCTTGCACAGGCCAACCGCGAAGTGTATCCGTCGTTTATAAATTTTGCTTTGTACCTTTTGGCTGAACTCGCTATTGCGGCATGTGATCTCGCAGAAGTTCTCGGTATGGCTATAGGCATACAATTACTTACCGGCTTACCTCTGATCTGGGGTGTTTCTATAACTGTTCTCGATACTTTTCTGCTTTTTTATTTACAAAAGCTAGGTATGCGTAAGATGGAGGGATTCATAATTGGCCTTGTAGCAATTATAGCCTTTTCATTTCTAGTTCAAATGGTGTTCGCAAAGCCACAATTGGGTGAACTCATTCACGGTTTTATCCCCTCAATACCTAATAGCGAAGCATTATACATTGCAATTGGAATTATTGGTGCTACCGTTATGCCTCACAATCTGTATCTGCATTCCGCATTGGTGCAAACCAGAAAAATAGCCAATACAAAGGCTGCGATAAAACAGGCACTTAAGTTCAATAGGGTTGATAGCGCGATTGCGCTTAATGCTGCTTTTTTTGTAAACGCTGCCATTCTTATTCTTGCGGCTTCTGTTTTTTTTAAATCCGGTAACACACAGGTTGCAGAACTTAAGGAAGCACACCGGCTTTTATCACCATTGTTAGGAAACAGCCTTGCTCCCGCCTTATTTGCCATAGCGTTGATAGCTGCAGGCCAAAGCTCTACAATTACTGGTACATTGGCAGGCCAAATAGTTATGGAAGGTTACCTTAACCTTCGTATAAATCCTTTAGTAAGAAGATTAATAACACGTGCACTTGCTATTATTCCTGCAGTTTTATGCATTCTTATATTGGGCGAAGACAAGGTTGATAGGTTGTTGGTTTTAAGCCAGGTAGTTTTGAGCTTGCAATTAGGTTTTGCAATTATTCCGCTTATCCATTTTGTGAGTGACAAAAAGACCATGGGTGAATTTGTAATAAAATGGCCAATAAAACTCCTTTCGTGGTTGATAGCCGGCGTTCTTATCTACCTAAATGTCAGAATGGTGGTAAACGAGATCAATAAAGCTTTTTCTTCTGATATTAATATTGGTTGGCTAATGCTGATAATAGTATCAGTAGTGTTTTTTATAGCATTGTTTTTATTAATGACAGCTTTGCCATTAATAAAAACAAGAAGAAAAACAGAAACGGCAAGACTGCATGCAAACGCTGCTGTTTTACAAAAGTTTACTATTCCGCAAGTGAATTGTATCGCAGTGGCTCTTGATTTCAGTAAAAATGACGAAAAGCTTATCGCTCATGCTTTGTCTCAAGGCGATAAAAATACAAAGTATGTGCTACTGCATATTGTTGAAAGCGCTTCCGCAAGAGCGTTGGGAGAGGTTTCTGATGATTTCGAAACGAGAAATGATAAGCAGCATTTGCAGTCGTATGTTCATCAGTTGCAGACAAAAGGTTATACAGTGGAAGGCAAGTTAGGATACCGTAGCAGAACAAAGGAAATTGTAAGAATTGTAAAGGCAGCAAATGCAGATATGCTGGTGATGGGAGCCCACATGCATACAGGAATAATGGATTTTTTATACGGAGAAACAGTTGATAAAGTGCGTCATCAGTTACGGATACCAGTATTAATAGTAAATTAAAGAATGAACATTTTTGAGAAGCTTTTAGAATTTTACTAATCGCACTTTCACTTACAGTAATTCTAATAAGTAATTAAAATCATCAATAATCCCATATTATGTAATAGAAACTATTGATTTCCATTCATAATCACCCTTTTACGTGATTGTAACAGGCTGTTAGCAATAGTAAATTTGCACCACCAAAACAACAGCTATGAAACCCACTCTCGACTTCGCTTATCATTATTTGATTTTTTTCAGTATGTTTTTTTTGCTTACACCTCCAAAATCTATTCGTTTTACTGAAAGGATGAATGAAATTAAAATTGAAAAAAAACAAGATATTTCTATTGCAAGGGAAAATACAGAAGAAATATTACACAGTGAACTATTGTTTAAATTTTAATAATATTTACCAGATATAAACGGGCCGAAACTTCAGCCCGTTTTTTTATTTGCAGCATGTATTAAGGGACTTACATGCAAATGATTTTTGACATAAAAACCTTGTCTATAATTAATAATTGTTTTATAAACACTTTAAAATCAATAACTAACTGAGGTCACTTATTCTTATAAAATGTACATTTCTCTCTAAATAATCACCCGTTTATGCTATTGATACCGCTTGAGAAGGAATGTATTTTTACATTATCAAACTAACTATCATGAAACTGAGCTTTATATCTATATTCCATTACATCATCTTCTTTGGCTTAGTACTTTTGCTTACCGTACCCAAAAGTGTACGCGATCTGCAAAGTAGCAGCATATTTGAGAAAAAGATTTCATTAAATCGCGATCAAATTAGCGAGTCTCCTGTTGCGATAGAGAACACAACAGATATCCTTCATAGCGAATTATTGTTCAGGTATAACTAATTATCCTGACATGATATAAACAAAAACGGCCTGCTGATATCGGGCCGTTTTCATTTTTTACTATTGCTTGTACGTTCTCCCGAGCCTCTTTTTTTGCACTCAAATATTTAATTACGCTATTTTATTGTTTCCTAATAACATAATTTCTTTCTTTACCCGTTTCTTCAAATATAATTTCTGCAAAATGTCTCTCTGCCGGTTGTTGTATTGGTAACCATCCTCTTCCAATTGTGGTTACAATAAATAACCCATGTTCATCTCCCATAACTGAAAAAACTGGTAGCCTTGGCCCTTTTTTAAAATAAGGCACTTCAAATTCTTCATTGATATTTTTGCATGCATCTGTAACATCCTCTACGGGAACGCCTATTTCACAAATACCTATGATGGAGGAAGATGTAAAGGATTGATTTGATGCATTAGGAAGGTCGTGGTGGGCAATACATTCAAGTATATTATTCTGGTTGTCATGAAAATAAAAAGCATGGGCGTTCCAGTTGCTAAAATCTGCAATGGTTGTTTCAGAATTGTAGGGAAGAATATTTGTTCGTTGAGCAATGTACGACTGAGCCTCAGCAATTTTATTGGAAGGAATACTAAAAGCAAAATGATAATTCGGATTCTCATTTTTGACCAATTTAAAGGATAAAATGGTATGTCCGATAGAAAAAGATATGCGGTCTGCTGATTTATGTAAAAGGGGAAATTCAAGTTTTTTCGTGTAAAATTCTTCAGAGGCATCCAGATGGTTTGTACATAATGTTAGTTCTTTAATTATCATCAGTTCCCGTTTTCTTAAAGCTACGAAACATGGACATTATGATTCAAAGAAAATAGTAAAATTAGTTTTACCTGCTTCAATTGTATGTAAAGAAAATTTATAATGATGATTAATAAGAATTTCCCTGGTAAGCATAAGCCCCACGCCCTGACCATCTTTTTTCGTACTAAAAAAAGGAGAAAATATTTGCTCTTTTAACGAGGAATCAATGCCTTTTCCGGTATCTGAAATAATTAGTTGCATTGGATGATCTGTAGTTGTAAATGTTACCGTTCCTTTGTGTTCGATAGCTTCAATTGCATTTTTAACAATGTTTATCAGTGCCTGTTCCATTTGCTGTTCGTCTGCGAATATGGTCAAAGGTTCACCTGATAAATTGTAGTGAAACTTAATTTCTTTTTCTCCTGCCTTTAAAGACATTAAAGTAGAAACATTTGAAATCAATTTGTATATATCGATCTTCTTTTTGTTTGGGGGCGGCAGGCGAACAATATCTGCAAAATTTCTCATAAAAACGTTGAGGTTATGATTTCGTTCTACGGCCACGTGTAGTGCATTTTTTAATGTAGCATTTTGTTCATTTAGTAATTGTCCGTTTTTTAATGTTGATTCAAGAATACTGTTAACAGGGCCTATTGTATTGTTCACTTCATGCGCCATCATTCTTATCACTTTTCCATAAGCTTTCTTTTCCGCCTCAAGAATTTCCGCAGTAAGTTCTTCCATCATTACAAAAACCCTTGGAAATCCCCTGTCTATAAAATGTGATTTTTGTAGCTTATATGTTGTTAATCCGTTTAAAGAAATTGTTTTTGATTCTCCTGATTGCAGTTCACTTATTTGCATCATAACAGGGTGCGGTATTTCTGTAACCTGTTTATTAATGATTGATTTTGCATCTATACCTAAAAATTCGATTGCTTTTGCGTTGAGTTGATGTACTTTATTATCATAATCTAAAATAATAATTCCGGTAGGGGAGGTTTGAATAAGCTTTTCAAGAAAGAAATGTTGTTGCTCCTGTTTTGTTCTTTCGGCTCTCAGAACATCGATCATTTGGTTATAAACTGAGATGAGTTCATCCATTTCGTGTTTGCCTGTTGTAACAAACTTTGTTGTGAAATCTCTCTCTTTAATCGCTTCAACTCCCGTCATTAAAGTTTTTAATGGCTTTATTAACTCCCGGTATAACTGCAACGCAAGCAGAGCGGAGAGAAGAATTAATACTTCTGAGCCAATAAATAAAAGTTTATTATCCTTGAATATAAAATACGAAAGCACCAGCGTTAGAAGGTGCAGTGTAATAACAAACAGAAGATACTTAGTCCGCAGTCTCATCGTAAGGAATGTTGAATTTCTCGAGCCTTCGGTATAATGAGCTGCGTGTAATACCAAGCGCCGAAGCAGCTTTTGATACTTTATTCTTATGAAAATCCATAGCTTTTTTTATCATTTGCATTTCCAGTTCGTCTAGAGTTATTGTTCCTACCTGCGGCAAGTGCATTGAACCTTTTTTACCCGGGGACTGTTCGAGTTGAGATTTGAAGTCTTCCACTTCCAGTACATCCTTTCTGCTGACCAAAACAGACCTTTCCACAATGTTTTTTAATTGGCGAATATTTCCCGGCAGTGGCAATTGTTGCATCCATTTCATCGCATCACGACTAACTTTTAGATTAGGACGATTATAAATCTCTTTGAGGTTATTAATAAAAAATTCAATTAATAATGGAATATCCTTTGGTCTTTCTCTTAAAGCCGGTAATCTTACTGTTATGAGGTTAATACGGTATAACAAATCTTCCCTGAAGGTTCCCATAGATACCATTTCTTCAAGGTTTCTGTTTGTTGCACAAACCACTCTTACGTCTACATTTTTTGTTCGGCTGCTGCCTAAAACTTCGTACGTTCGGTCTTGCAATACACGCAATAGCTTTACCTGGCTTCCAGCATCGAGGTCGCCGATTTCGTCTAAAAATATAGTTCCTTTATTTGCTAATTCAAACCGGCCGACTCTGTCAAAACGAGCATCAGTAAAAGCGCCCCTGACATGGCCAAACATTTCGCTTTCAAATAACGATGTTGAAATGCCGCCAAGATTTACTTTTATAAAAGGCTTGTTTGCCCGTTGGCTGTTGTGGTGTATCGCTTCTGCTATCAACTCTTTCCCGGTACCGCTTTCACCCATTATTAAGACTGGGGCATCAGTCGAAGAAACCCTGCCAATAGTTTCAAGTATATCAAGCATGTTATCATCTTCACCAATTATCTGGTGAAATTTGTACAGGCTATCCAACTGCTTGCGGCTGTTTTTCTGTTTCTTTTTTTCCTGTAAATCCAGTAATGTTTTAACAGATTGCAGCACATAATCATTGCTCCAGGGTTTATTGAGAAAGTCATTTGCTCCAAGCTTCATTCCCTGTACTGCAAGCTCTATTGAACCCCATCCCGTTATTAAAATTATTGGAATTGTTTCGTTAATCTTTTTTATCTGTTGCAATAAATTCATTCCTTCTTTTCCTGAAGTATCGATGGAGAAATTAAGGTCGAGAATAATAAGTTCAGGAGTATTTGTTTTGAGAAAAGCAAGCGCCCGTACCGGGCCGTCAGCAGTAGAAGTCTGGTAGCTTTCGTTTTCGAGAAGCAGCTGAAGTGAAGTTCTTACCGCAATATCGTCATCTATTATTAATATCATTGTTGAAGTGAAATATAGTTCAATTTACAATTTATTTTGCTCCTGCAGATAGTCTCCCAAGGGAAGACAGCCTTTGCCGAATTTGATCTTTTTGCGGACCTTTTTCATTGCTGCAAGATGAACAAAAGTACAGGAGACCGACGCAAAAATCTTGAAAGTCGGTCTTAACCTGCTACCAAAAAAGCTCATTTTTCGACACTTATCACTATTCATCATCACTTCCCTTACTCCTCGTGCAAGGCAACAGCAGGATAAATAGCGGCAGCCTGTTTTCCGGGATAAAAAGCACACAAAGTAACAAGTGCGTAAATAAAAATAATGGATAATGCAATCGCTGCCAGGTAAATGCCTGCCGACAGATCGAACACATTTAAAAGCGGGAACTGAAATGCGAAAAAACAACCAATAACTAAAGAAATTGTTGATAGTACCAGTACTTCGCCGACCAATTGTTTTGAAACCGAATCTCCTGTTGCGCCAACCGCTCTACGCAAACCAATTTCCCCTCTGCGCTTATTGATGTTGTACCAAAGCACGCCAAAAAGACCAAGGGCAACATTTATAATGAGGAAACCTGCAACAACAAATGCAATAATCATTGGAACCAACATTACCTTGTTTTTACTTACCAGCTTTTTATCCAGATGCTCGATTTCTATATTGGTGCCTATAGCATTTGAAAGTGTTTTAAACAGCTTGCTTTCAAATGCTGCGTCTGTGCCCGGTTTTACTTTTAAGATCATGGTGCCTGACCATCGAGCCCATCCGGAGTCCATTTTTATATACATTCCATTTTCAATGGCCTGGTAACTGCCTTTATCTTTTACATTCTCTGTTACTCCCATAACTCTAAACCTGTTCTCTGCTGTTCCTTTTTCAATAATTTGTTCGCCAAGCACCTTGCCTACAGCATTCTCACTACCAAATAATTCTTCTTTAAGCTTTCTGTTTATAACAACAGGAGTATACTTAGATGCGTCGTCGGCTTTTGTAAACCATCTTCCTTCGATCATTTGCATCTTCATTACTTTGTTGAAAGTTTCTTCTGCCTGGTACATATTAGCCATGACATTTTTATGGCTGCCGTAATTGATGCTGCTATTAGAAGTACTCATAGAAAACGGCACATTATTTCCTGTAAAGCTTATTTCCTCTATTTGACGCATAGCTAACATTGTCTTTTTTAATTCATCATGAAACATGGAAACAGAATCATTTCTGGTAATATTTTCAGGAGGAAAAAAATTAATCACCCACACATTGTTATAATCAAAGCCCATTGGTTGCTTATAATTATTATATGAAAAAACAACGAGTGTAAAAACTGCAAACATGACGATGAAAGAAATGAACATTTCTATGATAAGCAGGGCGTTTTGCTTTTTTTTGTTCCAGATTAGTTTAAATAAATGGCTAAACATATAATGAGTTTTGAAAAATGATAATTATTGTGCTTTTAATGCTGTTACAACCTGCAATCTCGACATTCGCCATGCGGGGTAAACACCGGAAAGCAGACCGAAAACAACACAGGCAACAAGACTAAAAAACAATACGGTAAGGTTGACGGTAAGATGCATGTTAGCAATAAGGTTGCTGTTGTTAAGTACCTGTAAAATGAGAAATGAAAGGGCAATACCTATAATGCAGCCAAAAAAAGTAAGGATAATATTTTCAACTATAAACTGCCCAACTAAAGTCATTCCCGAGGCACCAAATGCTTTTCGAACGCCGATTTCTGAAGACCTCTCCATTATTCTGCTGATATTGATATTTATTAAATTAAGCGTTGGCAGTAGCATAAAAAGGAGCACGAAAATGCTACCAATAAAAATGAGTTTGCTAATTCCGCCATTCCGAGAATCGCCTAATGGTGTAGCTCTTAAAAAGCTTCCAAGATATGGGTCAGCACCACTTACAAAGACATCAAAACCGCCATCGGGCTTTATTTTAGAAACAACGCTTGCATATTCGGCTTTTATTTTTGGCAAATCTTCTTTTGAGTTTCCCAGTAAGATAGCAGTATAATTGCCCATTAATGATTTGTGTTTGTAATCAGTTTTTGAAACGGTATAAGGCACATATAAATCAGCATAAGAGACAAACATGGTGGCGGGCACACTTTTTACCACACCGGCTACACGATATTGCACGTTATCAGCTTCAATGTATTTGCCTACCACGTTTGGCACATCTCCAAAATAATTTTTCTTGGTATCTTCAGAAATGACTGCAATCCGTTCTCCATTATTAATTTGTTGCAAAGTGTAAGGTTTGCCTTCAATGAATTTGTATTCCATCACATCCCAATAAGCATCGTTGGTATACTTTAGATTGATCACCAGTTTCTTATTGTTAATATAAGTATTGGTAGGCGAAAAAAGAGATGAAATGGCAACTTTGGCCGGGGTTTTTAAAGTGCGGACATAATGGTCGAGATAATAAAAACTGGCAGGACCATTTTGCTGGCTAAAATATTTTACATTCTTTTGTTGAAGTGTGGTAATGTATAATGAACGTTCCCTGTTAACTTCGGGGTAATTGGCACCTGTAATATTATCGACAAACGCAGTCATAACAATTAAAATGGTAAGCGTAAAGCTTATACCAAACAAACTGATGAAGGTGAAGAACTTTCTTCGCTTCAATACAGCGATTGCTATTTTAAAATAATTTTTAAGCATTGTTTTTAAGTTATAAGTTCTAGTTTTTAAATTGCGAGTGAGTTGATTTTGGATGCTGACATTTGTTCTTTGCTCAGCATCGTTGTGTCACTCACTTGTACAGAAGATTTTGTTGCGACGGTTGCAAGGGAATAGCACATTCCTCTTAATATAGCGATAATATTTGCCGTTCCTTCAAACAATAACAATGGTTCTATTGCACTTGTGTTCCATCGAATAGTCTCACTAACCGGTGTGTTTTACGAGCCATATTTTCATCGTGTGTAACCATTACTATGGTCGTTCCATCTCTTTCGTTTAATTGAAGCAGTATGTCCATGATTTCGCTCCCCATTGCACTGTCCAGGTTGCCTGTCGGCTCGTCTGCAAGTATAATTTCGGGTTGACCCACAATTGCTCTTGCAATAGCTACACGCTGCTTTTGTCCACCTGATAATTGTGTTGGAAAGTGTTTCATACGGTTGCTTAATCCAACTTTTTCCAATGCTTCTATTGACAGTTGTCTTCTTTCTTTAGCTGATGAGTTCCTATACAGTAAGGGTAGCTCAACATTATCCAAAACCTGTAAATCGTTTATCAAATGATAGCTTTGAAAGATGAAACCCAGCTTGCGGTTTCTGAAAGCAGCAAGTTTTTTATCATTAAGTTGTGTTGTATCGTGTTTATCTATTGAAACTTCGCCCCTGGTAGGAGCATCGAGTAATCCCATTATATTAAGTAAAGTACTTTTGCCGCAACCGGAAGGCCCCATGATTGACAGGAATTCACCCTTATTTATATTTAATGAAATATTATTTAAAGCGAGGGTTTCAACTGTATCTGTTCGATATACTTTCTCTATATTTTTTAAGCTGATCATTACATTTTGATGATTGATGATGTGGCTATTTTGTAAAACATTTTCTGAAGTTTCTGCAGGTATCATAAGCGTTGTTTTAATTTTAATTATAAATAATTTTTTGTTTTTTCTCAAAGTCGTAAAGACTTAAGTATCTAAGTTGGTAGTAAGCGCTCCAGAAGTCTCTAAGTCCCAGGACAAAGTCTCTTTTTGCCTGGTCATTCTCTTGAAAAGCAATACTAAGGTCTGTAATGCTTAAGTTCCCAAGCACATATCTTTCTTTTGCAATCTGGTATTTTTCTGACGCAATGCTGTCCGCTTTGGCATTCAGCACTAGCTGTTCTTTCATCATTTGATACAGCGTAACCTGCGTGTATATTTCCTGCGTAAATGTTTGTTTATCCTGCTCAACAGCGTATTCTGTAAATTGCTTGTTTGCTTCTGCTGTTTTTAATCTCGATTTTGAACGTCCCCAGTCTAAAATGGGAATATCAAACTCCAACTGCACCAGTTGCTGACTTCTTGGCGCCTGGTACACTTTACTGATATTAGACGCGCTTTTAGAATAGCCTAATCTTGCCGTTAACGTTGCATTTATACCATTATCTCCCTTTGCTTTAGCCACGTCTCTTTTGGCTTCGGCAATACGGCGCATGAAGGCAATTGCATCTGAACGGTTTTCCAGGGCTTCTGATAAAATTTTCTCAGCATTTATATCCGTTGATCTTGTTTCTTTTGGTAATATCAACGATATTTTCTCAGTATTGGTAAGACCTGTATATGTTTTTAGATTTAGTGCAGATATTTCCATATCACGTTTTGCTATACCCACAGCTTTTTGCGATTTAAGTTGTTCCAGTTCCAGTTGCAAAATTTCATTTCTTGATACTTTACCGAGATCAAATTTTTCTTTTGCAATACGAAGAATATTTTTTGTGTTGTCATAATTTGTTTCAGCAATTTGTAAATTGACCTGTGCAAGCAGTAAATCGAAAAAGTAGCCGGTAGCCTTTATTGCAATTTGTTCCATTGACTCGATATAAGCTTGTTTGCTTTCGTTGAATTTTAGAGGTTCGATCTTTTGATCCCATTTCAGTTGATTGAACCTTGCCAAAGGCTGGCTATAACCAATGCCATATGGAACTCCATTATACAATTTATACTTTCTGTCAAAGTCGTCATACCGTTGCAATTGCGTTGTTCCGAAAATCGTTCCGCCTGTTTGCGCTATGCTTTGACTCAACGCAAGATTTAAAGATGAATTGTTATATTTTACCGGTTGAAACTCTATAGTTCCATCTGGCTGTACAACTTCCTGGAAGGAGTTGATGTAAGCAGGTAACGTGCCGTTTAAAGATAATTGCGGCTGGTAATTGCTTTTGAAGGTGCGCCATTGCCAATATTTATTTTCTTT
The DNA here is from genome assembly GCF_000374045.1 of Segetibacter koreensis DSM 18137. Taxonomy (GTDB): domain Bacteria; phylum Bacteroidota; class Bacteroidia; order Chitinophagales; family Chitinophagaceae; genus Segetibacter; species Segetibacter koreensis. Next base: position 88,147 of record NZ_KB893321.1, read on the forward strand.
TAATGTAACAGCTTGCTTTGCTGCTATTGACTTGCCTTTAGCCATTTCAACTACCTGTTGCAGTGTCAGTCTTAAGGTATCATCTGTCGTTTGACATTCAACTTTTAGCCAAAAGAGCAGGAGCGTGGGTATTGTAATCAGCAGTTTTGGTTGCATTGCTCTTTAGTTATTAATAGTTATTTCTTGTGAATTTTTATAATCGCTCATATCCGATGTAATGACTACATCTCCTGGTTTTACCTGGTCTTTTATCTCTACATAATCAAAGTTGCTTAAACCTATATTTGCTGTTCTTCGCTGCGCCTTACCGTTAGATACTACAAAAATGTCCTGGACATTGCTTCCTTTAAATGCAGGTCCATTTGCCACCCGCATTGCATCGTTTTTGCTGCTTGTTACTACAAAAACATCTACTTTCATGTTGGGCCGGTACAGTTTGCTATATCGTTCATCTAACTGCACATCAAATGAAACGATACCGTTTTGAATGGTAGGATGGATGTTGGTAACCTTACCCCTGACAGAAGAATCATTTATACGAATTATTGCGGGAAGACCAGTTCGAAGGTCATTTAGGTAACTATCAGAAATAGTCCCGGAAACTTTATAACTCCCAAGATCAGCAATTCGTGCAAGTATTTCACCTTCCTGTACTGTTGCTCCAATGTTTTTATTTACCCAGGTAACTACGCCTGCACGATTTGCTATTATGTTAGCTTGTTGCAGTTTTCTTTGAAGTTCTGTAAGATCTGTTTGTTGTATTTGTGCAGCGATTTCAGATTCCCTGATATCCACTTTCATTGTCTGCTGCTTGCTCTTTATTTCGTTTTCAAGTTGTTTCTTTTCCAGCATTGCCACTTTTAAATCGAGCTCTGCCTGTTCAATTGCTTCTCTCGTGCCGCCGCCGGCTTTATATAACCGCTTGGCATTGTCAACGGCAGCTTGCAAACTGTTTATCTTCAACTCTTTTATATTGTTGTTAGATTGTATGTCATAAAAGCTTTTGTTCAATTCCAGTTTTAGCTTTTGTATACTGTTCTTTTTGGCTTCCAATTGAAATTTTAGTTTTTCATATTCCATCTCTGTTGTTTGCTTGTCGAGAGATAAAATTGATTGTCCGGTTTTTACTGAACTTCCGGCATCCATTGCTACACTTTTTATGGAAGCATTTATGGGGCTTGTAATTACCTGCTCAAATTCCGGAAGTATTTCACCCGAAGCTGAAATGGTGTTTTCGATATTGCCAATTTCAACGACCGCTGTTGTTATGTTTTGTCTTTTTATCGTTGATGAAAAGGAAGCGCGTAGCATTAGAACCGAAGCAACCAGCACTACAATAATTACAAGAACAATTAAAGAGCTTTTTCTTTTCTTTTTTTTGATAACTTCCTGTGTAATGTTCTTATCCATTTGTTCTTATTTGGTATTATTAATTCCAAGCGAGATGCCAAACGTAAGTAATTGAATGACATCCAATTAGGTGAAATTTGATTTTAAAAAGTGTTCGATTTCGGACAAGAAGTTTGAAAGCGGAAAATTTAATGGAATAGTTTTTAAGCCTGTATTTGGAAAACGATTTTTTATATCAAAAGAGATTGTAAATTAGTATTTACTGTTACTGATTGTTGTACCACTTATAAATAAAATTTTACTTACATAAAATTCAAAACGTACCATGGATAATATTCATATTCGTTGCCCTAAATGCAAATGGGAACCTGACGGACAACCTTATTGGCAATGCAGTTGTGGATGCGTTTGGGATACATTTAGCACCGGGGGACGGTGTCCTGATTGCGGTAAAGTTTGGGAGGAGACGCAATGTATTGCATATGCAGGGGGGTGTGATAAAACAAGTCCTCACCTTGATTGGTACGAGGGCCTGGATGATATTATTAATAAATTGAAGGAAGAAATTAAAGAACGTTGGCAAGTGAAGGAGTATGCCTGAGTAAGATCTAAAAAGAAGAGGTTATCTCAAATCTCTGAGATAACCTCTGTTTATTAGTATCCCTGTTGTTACAGGTACGTTATTTTAAATTCCTTGAAGGCTTTATAAGTTTATTGCTGTAAAAATTAAATCAGTTTTAATTAGTTCATCATGTGCCTTGAAAGAAGGGTAGGAGGCAACGGACTGATGCAGATAAATAATTATCATTGCCGCAACGAAAAGGCAAATAAATATGAGCAGTCTCTTAAAAAGAATTTGTGCTATATTTTCTGGAATTACCTGGTACATAAAGATTAATTTTTTCTACATGTATAATTCCAATCGAAATGCCAAAGTATAATGTACTGACTACTAATAAGTTGTGTCTGTTTTGATGAAGTAAAAGTGTTCGAAAACGAACAGTGTGTTTTAAATTTGATACAGAACGGGGAGGGGGATAAAAGAATGTAAACTGAAATTAAAGAAAATTAAAAATTAAAAAAGTTCTTGCTCAAATTTTAATTCCACGGTTAATGCCCTGCATAATAATCATAACCTCTTTCAGCCCAATAATCAGCAGGTTTATTATTACTGAAAAACATAGTGCCGATACGTTTTAGATGTTTGATACCATATTTGACAGGTATAATCAGGCGAAGAGGAAAACCCTGGTTAACAGGCAAAGGTTTCCCATTCATTTCATAACACAACAGGGTTTGTGGGTGCAGAGCGCTTGGCATGTCTATTCCTACATAATAACCTTTGTCCGGTGTTACTAAACCTAGGTAATTCATTTTTGATTGCTTGTCGAGATGATAATGTTCCATAAAAGTTTTTAAAGGAACGCCACCCCAATGTGTAACCTGGTCCCAACCTTCTATGCATTTAAAATCAAAAACAATATCTTTTTTTGGTAATTGTTTAATATCGTTTAACGTTAGTTGCAAAGTGTCTCCTGCAGCTCTCACAACTTTCAGGCGCCAGCTTGCTTCATTTACGCTATCTCTTAATCCGTCCATTCCGTTTACCCGTACACGTTTTACTGCCTGGCTTACAGGGTATTCTTTTACAAGATGATTGGCATTGAAAATTCCCGAAAAAACTTTTTCATTAAAGTCAAGAGTCTTCCTTAATGGTTTTAAAGCGCCTGCTTCCTGTGGCTGCATATTTATCCATTTAAATGTACTCCAGCCAACTATCATTAGCGCACCAAATACCAAAAAAGCAATAAAAGTTTTTGCTACAAATCCTTTATTAGAAATGGACTCTTCGGGTAAAGAAGATGAAGACCTACTCATGAGACGCTTTTTGTACTGTTGGTTTAATTATTTCAAAACCAGTGATCATTGCCTGAAAATTGTTCCAGCCAGTTTTTATAACCTGCACTATATGAATGAGAAAAAAGAGAACATAGCCGATAGTAAGTATAAAATGCTCTGCCCTTGCTGCTGCATACCCGCCGCAGAGCCATGCTATACGACTGAATTGAACAGGTTTATATATAGCCAATCCGGTAAGTAATGAACCGATTCCCATGATGACAATAGCCGTGTAGGCAATTCGTTGCGCAGCGTTGTATTTCAGTTGTGGAGGAGTATATTTTGAAAGATGCAGATCATGAAGAAGAACCATCCAGGCTTCTCTGAATGATTTTTTATTTGGAAGCAAAAATCTCCATTGACCCGAAAAAATAGTAAATAAAATATAGAGCAACCCGTTAATTGCAAACAGCCACATAAAAGCAAAATGCCAGCTCATACCTTCAGCCAAATGATACGGAATATGCAGGGCTTTATAAAAATCTTCGGGAAAAAATTTAATTAAGGTTTTATTATTCCAACCAATCTTGTACACGTCATTGGCCCAGTAGATTAGTAAACCACTCCAGATCATACAGGTCAAAACGGGGAAGTTGAACCAATGAAACCACCTGATCGCAAGCGGATGTTTATGAACAATTTTCTTCATAACTAAAACGTAAGCAATTGGTTTTGTAATAAATTATTTTCAATTCTTAACAAACTGCAGTGAAGCAGAGTTCATACAATATCTTAAACCCGTTGGTTTTGGCCCATCTTCAAACACATGTCCTAAATGGCTTCCGCACCGGCTGCAATGTACTTCCCGTCTTACCATTCCAAAAGCACGGTCGGTTTTTTCTTCTACAGCTTTATTGTTCGCGGGTTTGTAGAAACTGGGCCACCCAGTACCACTCTCAAATTTTGTATCGCTTGTAAATAATAGTTGGCTGCAGCCAATACATCTATAGACACCTTTTTCATGATTGTTGCAAAATGCATTATTAAAAGGCGGTTCAGTTCCTTCCTTACGCGTAACATAGTATTGCTCGTCAGTAAGTTGTTTTTTCCATTCTGCATCAGTTTTTGTTACAGCAAATTTTTTAGCCTGTTCCTGAGCCTGTGAGCACGAAGCCATTACTATTGCAAGCAGGCAGGAATAAAAAACACTTTTCATTGAAAGATAATTTATTGCATTTACGCCGCATTTGCTTTGACAGATTTTTTAAACTTCGAAAGTTTGTATAATCAACTGTTAAATTACTTAATTTTTTCTAACATAGTAGAAGTCGTTTTGTTAAGCTTATTTAGGAACTTAATTGAGTATTATTAGAACTTTTTTGTATAACTGTGGCAATAGGGGGTGCCGCCACCTTTAGTATAATACTGCTGGTGATAATTTTCCGCTTTGTAAAAGGGCCCTGCCTTTGTAATCTCGGTTACAACCGTATGACCCTTGGCTTTCAATTGTTCAGTTATTTTTTCCGCTATTTCTTTTTGTTCGTCATTTTGGTAAAAAATGGCGGAACGATACTGTGTGCCGATATCAGGACCTTGTCTGTTCATTTGGCCGGGATCGTGTGTTTCATAAAACAACTTCACAAGATTTTCGTAAGATGTCTCTGAAGGATCGTAAGTGATCTCAGTGGCCTCAGCATGACCGGTTTTTCCTGTACAAACTTCTTGATACGTTGGATTTTCTTTAGTTCCACCAATATACCCAACTGTAGTTGAAATTACTCCCGGTGCTTTTTGAAAATAAAACTGTGTTCCCCAAAAACATCCTGAAGCAAATATTGCCGTCTCTGTATTCATCTATACTTATTTATTTGAAGGAATAAATTTCATCGAAATTGAATTGACGCAATGTCTTGTATTTTTCTTTGTAAAACGTTCACCTATAAAAACGTGGCCAAGATGAGCATCGCAGTTAGCACAAACAATTTCTGTGCGCGAACCATCTGCATCGGCCAAGTGTTTTACTGCACCTGGTATTTCATCGTCGAAGCTTGGCCACCCACAGTGAGAATCAAACTTATCTTCTGATCGATATAATGGCGCGTTGCATCGTCTGCAAACATAAGTGCCGCTTTCCTTATTGTTGTTATATTCGCCTGTGTATGGTCTTTCAGTTCCTTTGTAAACAATTACTCTTTCTTCTTCAGGCGTTAATTTATTATATTCCATTTTTATTAATTAAATTTTTAGTATTAAAAACACTAACAGCAATTTTTTTTCTTATAACATAACGCTAAAAACTACTTATTGTTTTTATATTCTTGGACGATGAGGCAAAGTTATCAATAGTAATCTTATTTACTTTAAACGTTGGAAAATGAATTGGCCAAAGAATATTATTTTAAGGAGTATTATTTCTCACCCATATTAAAAGTTATTTTTTCCTATAATTAATATTATGTTAAGTAACCGTAATCGAAGAATAGAGCGTCTTGTGGAATGTTATCCCCTTACTATTTTTGAAGTCATCCTCTTGGTGGCGGTAAAATGATTATGCAAAAAGTCCCAATTAATTAAGCGGGACTTCAGCATCCATTTTAAAAAGCTTTGAATTTATAATTATGATGGAGTAACAGCATTATCAGAAACTTTTGATTTAACTGGAGGGTTGCTCTTCAGCAAGCCAGCGGGCACTTTTAATTCACCTGTTTCTGCGTCAATTAAGCCGTTTCTTTCATCCTCAATATTTGTCGCTTGCGTGTATACATCACCTGCTATGGGACGTTTCCGCAATTCTTCCTTAAAAATTTTTATCTGTTCTGCACGTTCTTCGTCGTCTTTTGGTCCACCATATTCGATGAATCCAAAACCGCCCCACTCACTTACTACCAGTGGCACTTGCCGACGGTAAAAAAATGGATCACCTACAACAAGTGGGAAAGCAGCAACGCCTACCAATTCTCCTGCTACCAGTTGGTCGAGCATGTGTCGCCAACGCTGTATGTCTGGCGTATAAAGATGTGCAGTTAATATATCAGATTTAAGGCGTCCCTCAAACGATATGTGTTGCCACCCGTCATTATCTACAACTAAAAATTGAGGATGCGCCAGTTGCATATAATGATAGGTATCCATGATGTACTTGCGAGTTTCTTCACTCGTAGCTATATCCTGCGCCCCCCAGTCTTCGTTATACAAGCTCCATATAACTACAGATGGGTGTGTTCCGATAAGGGCAAGCATTCGAAGTAACTCATCACGATGGTTTTGGCGGCTTTTATAATTTGAGCGATGAGGACTTGGTACCTCTACCCACAGCAACATGCCTATTTTATCTGCTAGGTTGTAAATACGAGGATCAACTCCTGCAATATGTATTCGCACAAGATTGCACCCAAGTTCTTTCATAGCAAGCATATGAAGTTTAATTTCTTCATACGTAGCTGCGCCGGGTTGATAAAGAACCCCATCGAGATAAACAGATTTATTATTAAGATAAATACAGCAACCACGTGCTTCAATTTTGCGCAGTCCAAACTGCGTTTCAATTTCAGAAACATGTTCGTTAGCATCTATTAGTTGAGCAACAAGTTTATACAAATATGGATCTTCTGGCGACCACAATCTTGCATCTGGCACTTCGATTACCAAACGCTGCTGCTTTTGACCTTCTTTTAAATCTAAAGGAAAATCAGAAACGGCAATAGGTTCATCTCCTTCCTGTTTTTTGTTATAAACCTTCAACCTTATTGTATAAAGACCAGGGTCATGAATACGTGTAGTAAAGTTAAACCGAACCATGTTGTCTTCTACTATAGAAACTACACCTACCCGCGATCTGAGCCTGTTTCTTTCAACCGGTTCTATCCAAATACTGCGAACGGCACCTGTATAGGTCTGATACCAGATTCCACCGCGCTTGTACACATGAGATTCCTGCTTGCCACGTGGAATATCGGCATCCATCGTATCAGCAATACGTACAGTAAGACGATTAACAGGCTTTAAAGCTTCTTCAGGAAATTCATAAGAAAAAGATGTATACTCGCCAACATGCACTTCCTCCCCCTCTATAGTTTTCAAGAGAACTCCATTAACCCATACCATCGTTTCATATCCACAAGCTCCAAAGGTTAGTTGCAAAAGTGAATGTGAAGAACCGTTTCCGTTAACCCTCTCTGGCAGTGGAAACTCCCGCTCGTACCATGCAACTATTTTATCTTGCCAAGCAGCAGGAACTTGTTGGCCTTTGGCCTCAGCCATATGTTCCTCTATAGCCCCGGGCCAGTGCGCCGTGTCATCATATTTGTGACCTAAATACCAATTTTCCTGCACTCCCCTGTCTTCGTTGTCTATTGCAAATTTCCAATCTCCATCTAATAATATCGGAGAATTTGACCTTATAACTGCCCGTGGCAAGGGATTTATAAAATTGTCTTCAGCAAATACCTCTTCTTTACTTTTAGAAGTGCTGTAATTGGGATGTTGTAGTACCATAAATCATTGATCAGTTAATCAAAATGTTTATCAAGGTTAAGCCAAATAGTCTTCCAGTAGTTTTATTATCTTTTCTACCCAGGTAGCAATATCTTGTTATGAAAAATAGAACCAAGCGAAAGACGCTTTTGAAGATGCAATATTGATTCCATCTTTTATATCGATATATTTCCTTTTGTTAAAAATACCATCAGTAAAGGCATCATGCTTTGCTAACATTTATTGAACCCGTAATCCAATCTTTCTTTTTGTAAACGCAATTATCGTATTGTTATTTGAAAAAACGGAATTAATAAAAATATTGTTTTCAACCCCTCCAGCCAATTATAGTGAAAAATTGAAAATTTAAGCACTAAAAGAAAGAATTACCGATACAGATCATATATCTATTCTAACCGCTTAAATATTAAAAACTCTTATATTATTTTTTATAACTACCTTTCATTAGTAGTAATTCAGGCAAATAAATATAGACTTAATTAGAGATAAATATTTGCCAAAACCAAAAAAACAACCTACCTTAATCTTAGAAAAACCTTAAATATGACACACCATACCATCTCACGAATTTCAGTGACAATATTAGGGGTTGTAATGATTATTTTTGGTCTTTATCATTTTATGAAACCACAAAACCTGTTGGTTTATGTACCTGATTTTATTCCTGGCGGTATAATATGGGTATATATAGTTGGTGCAGCATTCATACTGGCCGGCATCGCATTTATTTTACATAAAATGGTAGAACTTGCGGGCTACCTGCTTGCATTATTGCTTATTATTTTTGTATTGTCCATTCATTTTCCCAATTATCTCAATGCAGGAGATGCAGATATGAAACAAATGGCGTTTGTTAACCTGCTTAAAGATACAGCACTAGCAGCTTTCGCAATGTATATCGGAAGTAATGCAAGAAATTTTGAATGAGCAGCTTAAGCATCTGAAAATAATTTGCATATAGAAGTGTTATAAACCATCCCTTAAAAAGTCACAATGAGAATTAACTGCTAAGAGATATAAGTACTAGAATACTAATTATTCCGGCACTTGAAGTAAACTTTTAGCCTTGCTTGTAAAACTTCTTAAGTCTCCCCTATCTAAATAGCGTCTTAATCGTCACGTTCATTCTAATGATACTTTCGTTAACATTGTTATAAATTCTTGCCCAGGGTATATAAAAATTTTTCCCATTTTAAATACTATTAGTAGTTTTGCTAACGGTGTTAGAAATAAGATTTATTTAGATGGGAATTGCAGAACGAAAAATAAGGCAAAAAGAAGAAGTTCGTTCTTCTATTCTTAAATCTGCGATGCAGATTGTAGAAAAAGAAGGATGGCAAGCGCTGTCTATACGAAAAATTGCAGATGCAATTGAGTATAGTGTCCCTGTTATTTATGATCATTTCGAAAATAAGGAAGGAATCCTTTTAGAATTAACACGACAGGGTTTCAGACTTCTTAACCAGCGAATCGAAAAAGCAAAGTCGACTTTTTCTGATCCGGCCAAACAGTTGGAGTCTATGGCTTTTGCTTATTGGCATTTCGCTTTTGATAATGTCGAATATTACAAGGTAATGTATGGATTAGGAATGCCAGGTTGTGAAATGGTGCAACAAATAGCAGAGTTGGCTACGTTTACTGAATTAATATTGTCATGTGTAAAAGATCTTATTAAAAATAGCAAAAACCACGAAGCAGATGCCTTTCTCAAGTTTCATACGTTTTGGTCCATGCTTCATGGCTTGATTTCTATCAACCTTATGGGTAAAGAAAATGCAAGGACAGAACTTAACAATATGGTTTTAAATGACTTTATAAAGGGATTCGTAGCAGGGATAAAAGGTTGATTTTTTTGCACAGATAACTAACAGTGTTAGAAAAAATAGTTAATGTAAGCAATAGCAGTAGAACAAAAGTGATAAAGCTTGCATTATGTTGTTGTAACACAATAAGGAGGCATTGCAAAACCCGGTAAAAGATAAAAAAGAGATAATGATGCAATTAGTTAGCATGGTTATTTGTGCTATTTGTAATAAAAACTTCAATAATTAAACAATATAAATTTATTAAACAACATAAATTATGTCAGCAACAAAATGGTCTTTAGACACAACACACAGTGAATTAGGTTTTAAAATTAAGCACCTGATGATATCGAGCGTTTCAGGTTCTTTTTCAAAATTTGACGTACAAACAGAAACCACTTCAGATGATTTTAGCGATGCCAAAGTGATAGCAAACATAGAAGTTGCCTCTATCAATACTAACAATTCCCAAAGAGATGAGCATCTAAGAAATGCTGATTTTTTTGAAGCGGATAAGCATCCTGAAATGCTGTTTAAATCAACAAAGGTTGAAAAAATAGATAGTGACACATTCACACTTTACGGAGACCTTACAATAAGAGAGATTACCAAACCCGTAAAACTTTCGGTAGAATATAATGGCCTTGCAAAAGACCCTTGGGGAAATGTAAAAGCAGGTTTTACCGTAACAGGAAAAATAAATCGTAAAGACTTTGGCATAAGTTATAACGCAGCCTTGGAAACAGGTGGTGTTATGCTTGGAGAAGATGTGAAGATTAATGCAGAAATACAATTAGTAAAACAAGTAGCAGTACTAGCATAAACAATTCGGATTGCTTTTATGCTTAGAAAATAAAAAAATGGTTGACAACAAATAAAGATGTTGCCAACCATTTTTACAAAAAGTAGTTATTACAAGTTTTATCTCTAAAAAGGTTGCATATGGCAGGGTTTGCCTTTTTGCGGTCCCCCACCGTCTTCTGCTCTTTTACATGCGGGCGGCAGCTTTTTATAACTATCTTCTGTAGCCTTAATACCATCAGCATCGAAACCGGCATTGGCAAAAGCAGTCTGAATATAATTTAAATTAACCCTGTCAGGCCAGTATTGGACACGGGTAGTACCACTTAGCAGGTTTATCTGCATTTTGATTATTCCACTTTCCGTTTGCGCTATCTCCCTCGCCATATAATCTTCTAATCTTTTTTTACATTCCCAGCATCTAAGATTAGGTGTTTTTATGGTTGCCCATTCAGGCTTACGATTTTGTGCAAAACTGCCGGCTAAAAACCCAATTAGAATGATAGCAAGCAAAATAATCTTTTTCATGTTTTTTGATTTACAATTTTATATTATACCCCTTGCCAGTTTGCAGGGTCTTTTCTCCATTGCAATAATAATGGTTCTGCCGCTGATTGTATTTTACCTTTTTCCAAACCAATGTTAATTAATGTTGCATAGTCAGTTAACGACTGGTACTCGACTCCCGCATCTGAAAAATTTTTATTTGCTTCATCAAAACCATAAGAAAATATCGAAACCATACCTAATATTTCAAGGCCGGCTTTTCTTAAAACATCTACAACCTGCAGACTGCTTTTACCTGTAGAAATGAGATCTTCCACAATTACTGTTTTCTGCCCCGGTTCAATAGCCCCTTCTATCTGGTTACCCAATCCGTGTTCTTTAGGTTTTGGCCGCACGTATATAAAAGGCAGCTTCAATTGATCTGCAGCCATTGCTCCCCATGCTATTCCTGCTGTCGCCACACCAGCTATCAGCTCTACATCCGGATATTTCTCAAATATAACGTTACACATCTCGCTTTTGATATATTCCCTAATGTAAGGAAACGATAAAATTTTCCTGTTGTCACAATAAATAGGGCTTTTCCAGCCACTTGCCCATGTATAAGGGTTCTCTGGACGCAGTTGTACAGCCCCACTCTGCAATAGTTTTTCAGCTACTCCTTTTTGTTCAGTCATGTTACGAAGATAAGGGGAAAGGTGATAAAAACTTGTTGCCGCTAAACCTCACGGAATACCATTTTGCATTTTCATTCGTTGTTTTGTTTCTTTGCTTAAAATAGAAAGTATGCCCGTTAAAATTGTAGCAGCCGGAGGAATAGTGGAGAATGAAGAAGGTAAAATATTACTGCAATATCGCAGAGGAAAATGGGATCTGCCAAAAGGAAAACTTGATGAAGGCGAAACAATTGAAGAATGTGCTGTGAGAGAAGTTGAAGAAGAAACCGGTTTAAAAAATATTCAATTAGGTGAGTTGGTTGGGGTCACCAATCATCATTATATAGAGCAAGGCGAGAATATTGATAAGGAAACCCATTGGTTTGCCATGAAAGTTTCCGGAGAACAGCAATTAGTTCCGCAAACAGAAGAAGATATTTTAGAATTGCGATGGGCAGCCGAAAATGAATTGCAACCATATTTATTAAACACTTTTCCCAACATTATTGAAATAATTGAGAAATACTTTGATGATCATAACCAGGTGAACTAAACTGATAGCTTTCAGGTGCTTTGTATGGTCTGTTGTCTGTGATCAATGTTCATTTGTTTAATAGATTTTCTTACAACCGGTGGCAAAAACTGGCTAACGTCTCCCCCATTTCTAATTACATCTCTCACTAGCGTAGACGCGACAGAAGTATATTTGGGAAGGCATGTTAGAAAGATTGTTTCAATGGAAGAGTCGAGACTTCGGTTCATATCTGCGATCGCTTTTTCATATTCAAAATCGTTGACATAACGAATACCTCTTAAAATAAATTTTGCTCCTACCCTTTTGCAACATTCTGCGGTCAGGCCTTCATAAACCAGCGCTTCGACCTTGGGCTCATTTTTATAAATTTCTTTTAACCATTCCAATCTTTTCTCTTCAGAATACATTGGTATTTTACTTGTATTTTTTCCAATGCCAATTATGACTTTATCAAATAAATTTAAGGAACGGTCAATTATATCAACGTGACCTAAGGTTACAGGGTCAAAAGTGCCTGGAAAAAGACAAATTCGGTACATACTTTTAAGTTATAATAGATGAGGCGAAGTAACAGGAAAATTGTTTATTTAATTAATTTATTTATAAGGAAACTATTTCCAATAAATAATACAGAAATAGCTAATAAATATCTTATTCTTTTTAATTCATCCTTTTTGATTGCAAAAGCAAAGGCAAGCTGTCGAAGGGAGTGACACAACGATGTTGAATGAAGGTATTCTGCCGGAAACAAAAATATCTCTTCTTAACAATTATAAGAAAGCGAAATGTAACCTGGAAAAATTAACCCTCGCGGTTTGCCAGAAGGTATAATACGGCCATTCTGACTGCCACACCATTTTCAACCTGTTGAAGTATAATACTTTCATTACCATTCGCAACATCACTGTCAATTTCGACACCTCGGTTAATTGGCCCTGGATGCATAATCACAATTTGCTTTTTGAGACTATCAAGCAACTTTCTGCTGATACCGTAAACAAGATTGTACTCGCGTAAAGAAGAAAATAAAGGCTGATTTTGTCTTTCAAGCTGTATACGTAAAACGTTAGCCACATCGCACCAGTCTAATGCTTCCTTTACATTATAAGTAACATTTACCCCTAATGCTTCTTTTATGTATTTTGGAATTAATGTCGGCGGCCCTGCAACTGTAACTTCTGCTCCCATTTTATTGAGCAAATAAATATTACTTAATGCAACACGGCTGTGCATAATATCACCTATTATAGCAATTTTTTTTCCTTCAAGTCCACCGGTTGCTTCTGTAATAGATAAGGCATCGAGCAAAGCCTGCGTAGGATGTTCGTTTATACCATCACCCGCATTTACAATGGCAGCCGGAATGTGTTTTGCCAAAAAATGAGGAGCACCGCTGGCACTATGTCGCAAGACTACCATGTCTACTTTCATGCTCAAAATATTATTGACTGTGTCAAGCATGGTTTCTCCCTTTGAAACAGAAGATGCACTCGTAGTGAAATTGAGCACATCGGCACTCAAGCGCTTTTCGGCGAGCTCAAATGAAATACGTGTACGGGTAGAATTTTCGAAAAAAAGATTTACAATAGTAACATCACGAAGGGAAGGAACTTTTTTTACGGGCCTTTGTAAAACATCTTTGAACTGCAGGGCAGTATCGAGAATTAAACGAATATCATCTGGCTGAAGGTCCTTTATTCCTAAAAGATTCGAAGTGGAAAGTGTCATTTCAGGAAGCAAAGTTAATAGTCTGAGTTGAAAATAAAACAGTAAGATTTATTCGGTAATTATTACTTCTGTAGCTGCATCCTTTTCTTTCCATAACACTTTTACTTTTTGGGATATCAGCGCATCAATGACTTTGCCTGTATAATCAGGCTGTATGGGTAATTGGCGGCTAAACCGGCGGTCTATAAGTACACACAACTCCACCTTTGCAGGTCGTCCAAAATCGAGTAATGCATCTAGGGCAGCACGAATTGTGCGCCCGGTGTATAAGACATCATCAATCAATACAACTTTTTTATTTTCAATGCTAAAATTAATATCAGTCTTATTGGGAACTTTTATTTCACGTCTCACATCGTCGCGATAAAAAGTGATATCGAGAATACCATAATTGACAATTTTTCCTGGCAAACTTCTTTTAAGTTCTTCTACAATCTTGTCACTTAAATACAGACCACGTGGCTGCAGACCGATAATGACAGTATTGGTAAGGTCTAAATGATTCTCAAGAATTTGGTGCGCAAGTCTCTTGATAGTTAAAGAAATTTGCGTTTCATTTAAAATAGTTTTCAAAAAAAATATTTTCGGTAAAAATAAACAGGGTAACAGACAATTAAAATAATTGTTTGTACACCAAACTGTTTATTTATTGTAATTATGCTTTATATAGTTGATTTCCTAAAATTCTTTTATTCAGCTTTGTGCTCACCTTTCTCACCCATCTTTACGATATCCCCCTCAGTAAATAGGATAGATTTTAAAGTTACACGCCATTTCTCTTTCTTACGCAACAAAAACTCCAGGTCCATGCCGAAATGTTTAAATTCTTCCTGCTGTGCATTCAGCATAATGGCTTTAGCATCTTCATCTTTTTCTACTGAAATGCGTTGTTCGTACCAGCCGATTGCCTCCGCTTCTTCTATAAGCGATGTTATCATTCTTGCAAATGTTCTGGTCTCTTGCGACAGTTCCGATGCCGGCTCGTGATATTGATCAAATCCCATTTTATTGCGTTTAATTTTTTAATTGAAAGTATGCCAGCAAAAATATAGTTGTTTTAACTTCTTTAGTGAAATGGAAAAAGAATCAATTTATTTATCTCAACAATTGATTTTAGTTTATGTTTTCTGCCCTATCCAATCTGGCGTTAAGCAATTTTAGTGTATTAATTAGAGTTTCAAGTTTATTTTTGTAAAAAATTACAATAGGCAGAACATTATTGCGAGCTTAATTAGCAAATAAAAATAGATATTAAGTAGAATACATTAAAAATCTTTAATACACTATAATAGTTATAATAAAGCGATATATTGGATATAGAAAAGGGAATGAAAGAAACTAGTGAATATATACGGTCGGGAATAATAGAAGCTTATGTATTAGGCGTGGCTACGCCTGTGGAAGCAAAGGAGGTGGAAGAAATGGCTGCCGGCAACGCTGAAGTACTTGCAGCAATTGACGAATTTAGCCAAATGATCGAACAAGAAGCATTGTCCAATGCTATTACGCCCGATCCGATTATCAAACCTATGTTTTTGGCTACTATTAATTACATTGATAGAATGGAGAAAGGCGAAACGATGAGTTTTCCACCGATGCTGCAGAAAGAATCAAAAATAGCAGATTATAAAGAGTGGCTATCGAGGCCCGACATGATAATGCCACCTGATACTGAAGACGTGCATGCAAGAATTATATGTTATACTCCTGAGGTGACAACTGCTATTGTTTGGATTAAGGATATGGCTCCATCTGAAGTGCACACAAATGAAATTGAAAAATTTCTTATTGTAGAGGGTACTTGTGAAATTATAATTGAAAAAG
Source organism: Segetibacter koreensis DSM 18137 (assembly GCF_000374045.1). Lineage (GTDB taxonomy): Bacteria > Bacteroidota > Bacteroidia > Chitinophagales > Chitinophagaceae > Segetibacter > Segetibacter koreensis. The sequence goes on from NZ_KB893321.1 coordinate 103,686, forward strand.
ACATTCATAGTTTAAAAGCAGGCGATTTTCTTGAAATTCCTCTTTATAAGAGTCATTATGTTAAGGTAACGTCTGGTATTCCGTGCAAGGTGATATTACAAAGGGTTGCAGCGTGAGATAAGCAACAATAAACGAATCCATTTTAAACTCGCAGAAGTGGGATGCAGTTATAATCCTCCCGCCAGTTACAAATCCTCTGAATAATATTACGACTTTATCAGATCTTACTCTTTTTCTTTTCCCTGTTTTTTCCTTTATTTAATGCCTTTTGTTTTGATGGACGGTCTTCATCTTGCCCATCTTCAATGTCAGGCTTTAACACCCATTCAAAATCAAGTTGTCTTTTAGAAAGATTTGCTGCTACAACTTTAATATACACTTTGTCTCCCATCCTAAACTTACGCCCGCTGCGCCGTCCTACAAGGCTGTAATCAGTTTCAATCAAACGAAAATCATCATAATCAGAAAGTGTAGTGATTGAGACAAGACCTTCGCATTTGTGCTCAACAGTCTCTACCCAAAAGCCAAAACCAGCTACGCCGCTTATTACGCCTAAAAATTCCTCTCCCAAATGATCTTTTAGAAATTCTACCTGCTTGTATTTGTTACCTGCTCTTTCACAATCCATCGCACTTCGTTCCATATCGCTGCAGTGTTTACACTTCTCCTCCATCCTCTTATCAAAAATTGGCGCTCCCTCCAGGCAACTTTCTAATACCCGGTGTACAAGCACGTCGGGGTAACGACGAATGGGCGATGTAAAATGGCAATAATACTCAAAAGACAAGCCGTAGTGACCGATATTGTCAGCAGAATAAACAGCCTTTGCCATTGTACGAATACCTAACTGTTCCAACACGTGCTGCTCAGGTTTGCCCCTTGCATCACCTAGCATGGTATTGAAGCTTGAAGCAATTTTTTCGGGTGAAGACGTATCAAACTTATGACCATATTTTGCTGCAAAAGCCATAAATGGAGTAAGCTTTTGTTCATCAGGAACATCGTGAATACGATATGCAAAGGGAACTTCTTTTTTGTTCACCTTTACCTTCGACACATATTCTGCAACGGTTTTGTTGGCAAGAAGCATAAACTCCTCGATAAGTTGATGGGCTTCTTTGCTTTCTTTTACAATAATACCAATGGGTTTCCCTTTTTCATCCAGTTTAAAACGCACTTCTGTTGATGAAAAGTTAATGGCACCTTTTTTAAATCTTTCTGCTCTAAAAGTTTGGGCAAGATTATTTAACAAAATAATTTCTTCATGGTTGATGCCTTCATTTCTTTCTATTATTTCCTGCACTTCTTCATAACTATACCTGTGGTTACTATGAATAACAGTTTTGCCTAACCAAAAATCCTTTACGTGCCCTTTTTGGTTTATTTGAAATACAGCAGAAAAAGTAAGTTTATCTTCATTAGGTCTTAGCGAGCACAATTCGTTGGATATTCTTTCGGGTAGCATTGGGTTTACCCGGTCAGGAAGATATACAGAAGTTGCCCGCTGATAAGCATCATTGTCCAGAACAGAGCCAGGCAAGACATAATGACTTACATCTGCTATATGTACACCAATTTCATATAGGTCTGTCTTTATTTTTTTAATCGATATAGCATCGTCAAAATCGCGTGCATCTACAGGGTCAATAGTAAACGTAAGTACATCTCTCATGTCTTTACGCTTTTTAATGTCGGCAGTCCAAATAACATCAGGGAGTCTCATAGCCTCTTCCATCACTTCATCTTCAAATACTAGCGGAAAACCATTTTCCACCAGTATTTCTTTCATAGCAATATCACTTTCATGTTCTGCAAGTAATACCTGCACTACTTCACCTTCTGGTTTTTTATTTGTGCTATCCCATTTGGTAACCCTTGCCAGAACCCTGTCTTTATCTTTTGCATTATTTATTTTATCTAAAGGAATATACAGGTCAGGCATTGGTTTGCCGGTATCGGGTATAAAAAAGGCATAATTTGAACTTAGCTGCAAATGGCCGATAAATTCGCTTTGCTTACGGCTTACCACTTCTGTTATTTTGCCTTCTTTTTTGCCACTCCTCAAATTTTCTTTTAATACTTTAACGCGTACGGTATCACCGTTAAGCGCCGTATTAAAATCATTGGGTCGTACTAAAACGTCTCCTCCTTCTCCATTAACCACTACATAACCTACACCACTACGGGTTATTTCCAGTATTCCTTTGGCTAAATTTGCTTCGTGTTTTTTTCCTCGTGAAGGCTTTTCTTTTTTGCTCATATTATTTTTTATCTCCGGGAAACATTTTAATAAAAGTATTTACAATGTCATCAAATTGTATGCCCCCATCAAATAAAAATTTATGTTGAACGGGCAATACAAAAACCGGCATATTTATCAATTCTCCATTAAATTTCATTAACCGCACCGCATCTTTTTCGGTGGTTATTATCATTTTTTGATCTACAGCAAGGTCGTTAAATTTCTTCTGTATTTCTTTTATATCATCAATAGTAAAGATATGGTGGTCTGAAAAAGAGAGTTGGTTATAGGTTTTAGCCGTTTGTGAAAGATAATTTTTTAAAGGTGCCGGATTTGCAATGCCACACACCAATAATACTTCATCGTTTAAAGTTATCGCTTTTTCCGATCCTGTTACGATATGATAAGGGAGTCCATAGTGTATAGTTGTAAAAAAAATCTTTTGATGAGGAAAAGGTTTTATTTCCTTTTTTATTTCATCTCGTTCCTCTTGAGATAAATTACCGGGGCATTTTGTAACGATTACTACATCAGCTCTTTTATATGAAGAAGGCTCGTCTCTTAAATCGCCGGTAGGCAAAAAAAAATCACGCGTAAATAAGTCACCGTACTGAGTTAGCAGAATATTGAAACCGGGCCTGATACTACGATGCTGAAAAGCGTCATCTAAAATTATTACTTCGGTTTCCGGGCAATCCTGTAAAAGTTGTGGTATAGCAACTATTCTTTCTTCACCAACAGCTACTGCAACATCTGGGAACTTTCTATGAAATTGCATCGGCTCATCGCCTATTTCGAGAGCTGTCGTTTCTGCATTTGCCAGGGCATAGCCTTTTGTTTTTCGTTTATATCCACGGCTGAGGGTGGCTACTTTATACTTGTTTTTTAACAGTGCCAGCAGGTATTCGACCATCGGTGATTTTCCGGTTCCACCTACTGATAAATTACCAACTGCAATAATTGGCAGGTTAAAAGACGCAGATTTTATTATGTTTTTATCGAAAAGGTAATTTCTGATTTTAATAATAAGACCATATAGTAACGAGAAAGGAAAAAGGAGAATTCTAAGAGATTTAAACAAGTAAAAATTAAAATTCATAAATCTTATGGGGCGTGATACAATAATTTAAAGGTACGTCAAATTGATGGGTATCATCTATTTTGTCGATAGCTTCGAAATACGAAAAACCTACCGTTATCACGTCTTCACGGCACTGTTCTAAAAACCTGTCGTAATAACCTTTGCCGTAACCGACCCTGTAACCTTTTTTATCAAAAGCAAGCAAAGGAACAAAAACTAAATCAATGTCTTGTGGTTCAATTTCTTCTCCTTCCGCTGGTTCGGTAATTCCATATTTATTTTCAACAAATTCTGTTTCATCACTTACTAGAATAGCGTGCATTTTACAAGCTGAGGGGTCAGTAACCGGGAAAGCAATTTTAATTTCAGGTATTGCATGTTCGAGGTAGCGTGTATACAGATGCATGTTCATTTCTCCATGATTTTCCAAAGGCCAGAAGCTCATTACGAGCTGTACACTGTCATCAAACGAAAGTCGTTGCAATTGTATTAACAGCAAATCATCCAGCTTAAGCCTTTCGGTAGCAGATAAATCAACCCTTTTTTGTTTATATATTTTTCGAACGTCCTTCTTAATCATTATTAATACCGACAAATTAGCTTTTCTATTACAAATTCTTTTAAATAATCAATTTTCTCTCAATTCTAAAAAGGGTTACTAGTAAGGGAACTGATTTACTTAAGGTGTAATTAAATAGCCGCAAAAAATGAACCGGAATGTCAATCCCAGAGCTTTCTATAGATATTCTCCATCACGTGAAACTTTGTGATGAAACATCTAAACGGAAATCTGACATAGTTTTAAAGAAATTAGCAGGTGGACTTGACTCGATAAGTTATTAGTGTGCAACAGATAGCTGTATATCCCTCACTTTTAAATTCCTTAAGGCAAAATAGAATACTACAATAAAACAAATAGCAGGTACTATATAAGCAGTTTGTATATTAGTTGCATCTGATAATCTTCCCATAAGTACCGGAAAGAGTGCGCCTCCAGCGATTGCCATTATCACTAAAGAAGAACCCTCTTTAGTTTTAGCTCCTAACCCATGAATGCTCAAAGAAAAAATAGTAGGAAACATAATAGACATAAAAAACTCAACGCCAACGAGGGCGTACACAGAGATTTTTCCATGTGATAAAACTGCAACTGAAAGCAAACACATATTAATTATACTGTAGCCAGCTAATAATTTTGCCGGAGCTATATACCGCATTAAAAATGTACCAATAAACCTGCCTGCCATAAAACCTAGCAAAGCTGCTGATAAAAACATGGCCGCCTGCTTTTCTTCGATACCGGCAACACGCTTTGAAAAACGAATGAAAAAACTGCTCACGCACACCTGGCCTCCCACATAAAAAAACTGCGCTAAAACTCCCCACATCAAATTCTTTTCTTTAAATATTGACTTCTCTACATGAACCTCTTCATCTTCTGCCAGATCAGGTAAACGTGTTTTCCATATAAAAATAGCAACTAACAGTACTACAGATCCTATCACTAAAAAAGGAACCTGAACCGAATTGGCTTCATTTTGCAAGTAACTATTCAACTGAGTAGCAGGCATGGCAGCCTCTTGTTCTTTAGTAAAGCTATGGCCTGATAAAATGAACATGCCTCCCAGTAATGGGGCAAGTGTTGCGGCAAGGCCATTAAAAGATTGTGCAAAATTTATACGATGGGTCGCTGTTTTAGGGTCGCCTAAAACAGTGATATATGGGTTAGCGGCAGTTTCTAAAAAAGCCAGTCCACAGGCAATGATAAACAAAGCAGTGAGGAAAAAAGCATAGGAACGTGTGGCCGCAGCAGGAAAAAAAAGAAATGCGCCGGTTGCAAATAACATTAGCCCTAATATAATTCCTCCCTTATATCCAAACCTTTTCATAAACTGGCCCGCGGGAATAGCCATCAAAAAATAAGCTATGTACGAGGCAGAGTCTATAAATGCAGACTGCACATCGCTCAACTGGCATGCTTTCTTTAAATGAGGAATCAGTATAGGGTTTAAATTGAGAGCGAAACCCCATAAAAAAAACAGTGATGTAAGTAAAATGATAGCAAAACGGTTGTTAGCAGTTGGAGCCATATTTTAAGTTAAGAATCGTTAGTGAATATTGATAGTAATGGTAATAAAACCTGAATTAAATTACGTTCGGCTTTTTCGTCAGGTTAACATTCTAATGAAACACGTCTTTCGTCTGGGCCGTGAATATAAGAAGTATATGGAATGTACTGAAAAGAATATGAATAAAGCTTGAAATTATATTTTTATAGCCTCTTTATTATACTTTGAAATTTGTATCAGAAACAGACATTCCCTTACTGGCGCAAAAATTGTAATTCTTACATAAAACGGATATTTATGAAAAAAAATAGTAAAGGATTAGCTGACACGCAGGAAGGAGAATTTATTTTAAATGAAAGTGGAACAGCTATTTCTACTGACTCTGTCGAAGGTGTAGACATTCCTGCAGAAAACGAAGCAGAATTGAAAGATAAAAAAGATACGGAAAAGAAAAGTACCAACGCCGAACAGCAAAAAACTGATGAATAGTACATCTGGTTCCTTACCCTACACTTTTTATATAAACATTCCCGTAATAGTATGAGCTGTAATAGAAAGCAGGATTTATACGAATGTCAGCAACAATATATAAAGGTTTGATCGTAGAGCTCTGATTTTCATGTAAACACTTACTTTTGCATCCGCTTTAGAATTTTTATTTAATTATTTATATAACTATTATGGGTCGCATATTTGAAGTCAGAAAGTCTACCATGTTCGCCCGTTGGGACAGGATGGCTAAGCAGTTTACACGTATTGGAAAGGAAATAGCCATTGCCGTAAAAGCAGCAGGTCCTGATCCCGCCACAAATCCCGCTCTTCGAAGATGTATAGCAAATGCAAAGGGCGTTAATATGCCGAAAGATCGTGTGGAAGCGGCGATTAAAAGAGCACAGGGTAAAGACATGACCAATTACGAAGAGATGGTGTACGAAGGTTATGCCCCTCATGGTGTTGCCGTATTGGTTGAGACGGCTACAGATAACCCTACCCGAACAGTGGCAAACGTAAGAATGCATTTTAGAAAAGGTGAAGGTAGTCTGGGCAATAGCGGCTCAGTATCATTTTTATTTAATCATTTAGGTGAATTTAAAATAAAAAAAGAAGGACAGGACTTAGAAGAACTGGAACTGGAACTCATAGACTTTGGCCTTGAAGAAATAGGTGAAGACGATGAAGGAAATATAGTTATTCGAACGCCCTACGAAGAATTTGGAACAATGGCCAAAGCGCTGGAAGATAAAGGAATTACACCTCTTAGCTCAGAACTTACCCGCGTACCGACAACGACTGTTGAATTGCCCGAGGAACAGGCAAAAGAGGTTCTCGAACTAGTTGATCGTCTTGAACAAGATGAAGATGTACAAAAAGTGTATCACAATCTTAAATAAAAAAAAGAGCAAAGTCTAAGGCAGATAAATTTATTTTTTAAAGCTTTTTTTTCTATTTTTGCACACTGAATTGAAAAACGGAGATCGTAGCTCAGTTGGTTAGAGCGTCAGTTTGTGGCACTGAAGGCCGTGGGTTCGAAACCCATCGGTCTCCCTCAAAAAAACCTTGTTGCAACAGGAACAAGGTTTTTTTATTTAAAATAAATCCTGTATTTCATATGAGTTGGATCCTAATTATCATTCCTGTTATATCTGCATTTATTGGTTGGTTTACAAACTGGATAGCAATTAAAATGCTTTTTCACCCCAGGGAACCGAAAAAAATTCTAGGAATTACTTTCCATGGCATCTTTCCTAAAAGACAGCAGCAGTTCGCAATGAAACTCGGTAAGCTGGTAAGTAATGAATTACTTTCATTTTCAGAAATTGAAGAGAAAATTTCAAATCCGGCAAATGTGGAGAAAATACTGCCCGTGCTCGAAAAACATATAGATATATTTTTAAAAGAAAAACTTGCTACAGAAATACCGATGATCGGTATGTTAATCGGAGAAAAAACTATATCGCAGGTAAAAGCTGTATTTATGAAAGAGTTGCAGGAATTGTTTCCTGTTTTAATGAAACAGTATATGACTACTTTGGAGCATGAACTAAATCTCGAAAAAATAGTTATTGAAAAGGTAGGGAAATTTTCGTCTGATAAACTGGAGGATATTCTAAACCAGATCATGTCGTCAGAATTCCGATTTGTAGAAATTATTGGCGCAGTTTTGGGTTTTATAATAGGGTTGATACAAGTATTGATAACTGTGGCAACGGTCTAAATGTAGCCTTCTTTTTTTGTTTTTATTAACTCCGCTTATCCGGTTATTTTGCCACTTATCATTTTTAAAAACCAATGTTCCAACTCTATAAGGAACTTTAATTATTAAATGATATTATGAAAAAATTACTACTCACTTTTTCACTACTTATTTCTGTTGCTATAATGGCACAAATGCCGCAGGGACGCGGTTCATTTAAAGGTGGAAAAAACCAAAATTTTAATGTAGGACATTTATATGGAAAAGTGGTGGATAGTAAGACGGGGAAAGGTATAGACGGAGCTTCTCTTCAGTTATTAGGAAACCGCTTCGACTCCACCTCGGGGCAAATGATATCTTCTACTTTAAAAGCAGCAATCACCAATTCAAAAGGTGAGTTTGATCTTGATAATTTGCCAGTAAGGGGAAATTCTATCCTTAAGTTTTCAGCAGTCGGGTATAAACCTATTGAACAAAAAATATCTTTTGGGGTAAAAATGCCGCAAGGTGGAGACCAGGGAGAAAATGCCAGAGAGCAAATGATGAGCATGATGGACAAAGACCTGGGAAACATAAAACTGCAACCAGACGCAGCAGTTCTTGCAAATGTGACAGTCACTTCTACAAAAGAATTGTTTGAAATGGGTGTAGACAGAAAGATTTTCAATGTAGATAAAAATTTAACGAGCCAGGGACAAACAGCCACAGAAATAATGAAAAGCATTCCTTCTTTAAGTGTAGATATAGATGGAAATGTGACAATGAGAAATGCAACTCCTACCTTGTTTGTTGATGGACGGCCTACTACCCTTACCATGGACCAGATACCGGCAGATATAATCGAAAAGGTAGAATTGATTACCAATCCTTCCGCAAAATTTGATGCTTCTGGTGGTAATGCAGGTATTTTAAATATCGTTTTGAAGAAAAACCGGAAAGTTGGGTACAACGGAGGAATACGTGTGGGTGCCGATACACGTGGAAGAGTAAATCTAGGTGGAGATATTAATTTCAGGCAAAATAAAATAAACTTTTTTGCCAGTGGAAATCTCAACCAACGCAAGTCGAAATCGACTGCAACCACAGATCGTACAAACCTGAGCAATGGCGTGCCTGTTAGCAGAGTGTACCAGCGAAGCAATCCTATAAGCACAGGTTATTTCGGATTTATTCGGGGAGGTTTTGATTATCTGATAGACAATCGCAATACCCTTACTTTAAGTGGAAACTATAATAAAGGAAGTTTTAATTCCTCTGACAATCAACATGTTGATTCTTCATTAATTATCAACCCTTCATTCAATACTGTTAATCAGACCAGTGACCGGAATTTTCAAAACCTGGGATCGCAATTAAGCTATAAACACAACTTTGCTAAAAACGGCCACGAACTTACTGCAGACGCTAATTATAATTCAAGTAAAAATGATAACGTTAATTTCATTAATACCCAGACTTATGATCTTGCATCTACTGTAAAAGGTTTACCGGTAATGCAGCAATCAACGGGTGGTGGAAATAGTAAAAATTATACTTTTCAATCAGATTATGAAAACCCTTTTTCTGACAATCAGAAAATAGAAGCAGGTGTAAGGGCAGCAATAAGAGATTTTGAAAATAATAATAATCAATACTTCTTTAATCATGCACTCAGCAAATATGTACTGTCCCAGAGAATAAGCAGCAACTATAAATTTACCGACAAAGTATATGCTGCTTATGGTACTTATAGTTTAAAATTAAAAAAGTGGAGTTACCAGTTTGGCCTTAGAGTTGAAAGTTCATCATACGATGGATCGATCATAGGAAAAGATATATTGGGTCGGGATTCTCTTTCAAGTTTTAAGGTAGATTTTCCTTTATCGCTTTTTCCCAGCGCTTTTATTACTTATAAAATTTCTGATAAAGAAGATTTTCAGATGAATTATTCCAGAAGAATTAACCGCCCCAACTTCTGGCAGTTAATACCATTCACCGATTACTCTGATCCCTATAATTTAAGTGTTGGTAATGCACAATTAAAGCCTGAGTTCACAAATTCTTTTGAGGTATCTTATAACAATAATTACAAAAAAGGAGCAAATTTTTTAGTTAGCGGTTTTTTTAAATATAATACAAACCTTATTACACGTTATCAATACCTTGGAGCAAACCCTGATACTGCTCACCATTATTCAGCCAGTGACAGTGTTCTATTCAATACTTATTTAAATGCAAACAACAGTTTTACTTATGGCCTGGAGTTAACCAACAGAATTCCGGTAACAAGGTGGTGGGACATGACAGCCAACTTTAACCTGTTTAATTCTAGAATAAACTTAAGCGATCCTAAACAAAGCAGCCTTACCAACCAAAGGACCAGTTGGTTTGCAAAATTGAATAACAGTGTTAAGTTCCCTAAAAAAATCTCTCTGCAGTTATCAGGTGAGTATTACGCTAAAACTGTGTTACCACAAGGAGGTGGCGGCGGACGTGGTGGTTTTGGCGGTGGACCGGTTGCTACCGCTCAGGGCTATATTAATCCACGTTATTCGTTTGATATTGCGTTACGAAAAGACTGGACATGGAAAGGCGGCAATAGCGCCTCCCTTACCGTTAGCATGAATGATTTCTTACGAACACAATTATACAGTACCTATTCCGAATCTCCATTTTTGATGCAAACCTCTGAGAGAAGAAGAGACCCTCAGATACTCAGAGTTAACTTTGCTTATCGCTTTGGTAAGTTTGATGTAAACCTGTTTAAAAGGAAAAATAACAAAGAAGAGCAGGGCGGAAACGATATTATACCTGTTCAGTAAAAATTACAACAAAACATAAAAAAGCGAGCGCTATAATAAGTAAAGCACTCGTTTTTTTTTATATTCAGACCTTAGTATTTAAGTTTTTAATTGCCGCTTTTGCCCTCAAGCATTGGCACAAAGGAGAAGTTTTCAAATCTTTCTTCACTATAAGTTCCATCGGCTAATTTTGTAAGCCTGAGCATTTGTTGAAATGGACCTAAATCAATAGGAATAACCATATAGCCTCCTGTTTTCAATTGTTGAATAAGCTTGGGAGGAACATATGGAGCAGCAGCAGTTATGATTACTTTATCAAAAGGGGCAAAGGTTGGCAAGCCTTCAAAACCATCACCGTAAAAAAATTTGATATTCGGATATTTACTTTTAAAAATAAAAAGCTTGTTTTGTTCGAAAAGTTTTTTTTGCCTTTCTATTGTAAAAACCTTTGCACCCATTTCCGCCAAAACCGATGCCTGGTAAACACTCCCGGTACCAATTTCAAGTACTTTGTCGTAAGGCTTAATCTCTAAAAGCTGGGTCTGGTAAGCAACCGTATAAGGCTGAGAAATTGTTTGTCCTTCCGCAATCGGAAACGCCCGGTCTTCATATGCAATTTTGCTGAAAGCTGAATCAAGAAAAAAATGCCTTGGAATGTTATTTATTGCAGTTAAAACATTTTCGTCTGTAATTCCTTTTTTTCTCAATTGGTCAACCAACTGTTTGCGTAAACCTTTGTATTGATATGTGTCAGTGTAGTTTTTCATACCGGGCTGCAATTTACTTAATGACGCTGACTGCAACTACTTTTACCTAAAATTACGCTTATTTGTGAAAAACATAAATAGCATGAATAAATAATGAACAATCTATAAAAAGTAAAGCTTATTTATTAATATTTAGCTCTGAAGCAGATGCTGGTGTCATCTCATGCTTAAGCAACTCATAAAGCCGTTCAAACTTATTGAAGCAGTTGATGTATAATTGATGATTACTGGCAATGGGATTATATGTAACCGAAGCGTGGTTTTGAAAGGCAGTATTAATTCCTACCGCTTCTGCTCCCAGCATTACCGCACCTAATGCCGAACTTTCCACTGCTTCAGACACCAGTACCTTTATGTTGAAAACATCAGCAAGAATCTGAAGCCATAAAGTGCTTTTAGCAAAGCCACCCGAAGCATGAAGTTCTGTTATCTCTTTATTTTCAGCTAAAATTTTTCCTATACTGTATAAACTGAAAATTACTCCTTCCATTGAAGCCCGAATTAAGTGCGCTTTAGTATGTGCGATATGCAAACCGAAAAATACTCCTTTAGCATTTGAATTCCATAACGGTGCTCTTTCTCCTAAAATATACGGGAGAAATATTAAATCTTCGCTGCCTGCTTCAACTGCTTGTGCCTGTTCATACAGTTTTTCATAACTCTCGCCCGTTTCCAGGAGTGCTTCTTTTAACCATTGCAAGACAACCGCTCCATTGTTATTTGCTCCGCCTGCTATATAAAGATTGTCTTTTAAATGGTAGCAAAAAGTTCTCATTTTAGAATCAGTTTCAGGGGCAGAAACAACCATGCGAGCTGCGCCGCTTGTACCAATGGTTATCGCCATAGCATTTTTGCCGGTAGCGCCAGTGCCAAGGTTAGACAATGCACCATCACTGGCACCAATTACAAACGGAACATTTTTGAGGATTGAGAGTGTAGGATTTTGACCTTTATAATAAATTAAATGCTTTGTCGTAACAACCTGCGATAAAAGTGAAGAAGTAATTCCTATGAAGTCTAATATTTCTTCATCCCACTGCAGCGTTTTGGTGTTTAATAAACCGGTGGCTGAAGCTATTGAGGTATCGACAACAAAGTCTCCGAAAAGCTTATAAAAAACATATTCCTTGATGCCAATAAATTTATAAGCAATATTAAAAATATCAGGCTGATTTTCCTTAAACCACAGCAGCTTGCATAGCGGAGACATAGAATGAACAGGCACTCCGCTTGCTGAATAAAACTTGTGTCCTTTTTCACTGCTTCTTAGTTTTTCCGCAATTATATCTGCCCGGTTATCTGCCCAAATTATACATTGTGACAGCAGATTTCCTTTTTCATCTACAGCTATAACGCTGTGCATGGCTGCGCTAAATGAGATAAATACAGGTAGTTCGGGAGACATTTCCTTTACAACCTTTTCAATTCCCTTTAAAACCGCCTCAAATATTTCGTCGGGGTTCTGCTCACTTCGGTTAGGTTGAGGATGGTTCATTTCGTAATCGAAGGAACAGCTTGCAATAACTTCTCCTTTAACAGAAAAAGCAATTGCTTTCGAAGAGGTTGTGCCTATGTCAATGCCAAGGTAATAGTCCATTTTTATATAGAGTCGCTTATTTTTATCGCTGAGATCCAAATTTATTTAATCCTGAACCGAAATCCCCCATAAAACATTCTTCCCGTAATTGGCCCCCACGTCATAGAAGCATCAAAATAAGGACTGAAAGTTTGTTCGGGGGCTATAATTGCATTTTTTTGAAAATAGTTCGTCAGGTTTTCACCGCCTATATAAATATCTATAAGATCTTTCTTTCCTATAGTTTTACTTACCTGTGCATTCATTACAACAAATGAGGGCGAATAATCGGGGCGTTGATACCTTTCTGGGTTACTTTTCGTTGATGGCAATCTTTTCCTTCCGCTACAGCTTACAGTATAGTCAAACTTCCATCCATTTGTTTCATAAGCTAAGTTGGCAAACGCCCTGTTTTGTGCAGTTAATGGTTTTTGCAATAATTGATCGCTATACATTGTTTTTACATCAAACAAGCGATACGCCAGCCTTACATCAAATCGTTTGACCGGTATAAAAGACAATTCTGCCTGTAGACTGTTTGAATATGATTTACCGTTTAGATTGTAAAACTTTATAACACGTGGGTCTTCTACGTCTGCTACCACCTGGTTAGTAAAATCGTTCCTGAAAAAATCTACTCCGACTGTTGCCGTACGATGAAATAGTGTAAACTTTTGGTCTACAGTTATTCCTTTGTTCCATGCTACTTCAGGCTGCAAGCCGTAAGCTCCGCCTGCGCCTGGTGCAATTATATTTACTTGTCTCGAACTGATGAGAACACCGTTATTTTCTGCAAAAATGTTTGCCGTTCTCTGCCCTCTTCCTGCACTTACCCTTATTACTGTTCCTTTAATTGGCTCATACCTGGCATTTAATCGGGGAGTTGTAAACCATCCATATAAGTTATTATAGTCTTCACGCAGACCTGCAACAACATCAAATTTATCAGAAGGTGTATAGGTGTACTCAAAAAAAGCTCCGGGCACTATTTCAGTTCTTTTGTAATTATTTGCTTTAAAATCTTCGTTGTATTTGTCGTAAACATAACTAAAACCTGTCCTGAATTTATGAGTTGTTGTATGTATAATAGACTGATAAATAAGGTTTGAATAAAAGTTTTGTTGCTGTGCGTTGTATTTTGTTAGGCCAAAATACGAGTTTTGTTTATGCTCAAATGCAGATAGTTGCAACCCTATGCTTTGATATTTCTTTTGAGGAAACACGTAACCAAGTTTTCCAAATCCCTCTACCCTTCTTGTATTGATTTCTAAACCATAATTATTAGTAGTAAATTTATCTGTTGAGGGATTATAGTTTATCTGTCCCCCGGTTTTTTTGTCATCTAAGAACTTAATACCAAACTGAGACATTAACCCCTTATTGTTATCATAACTCCACCTGTTAATTGCACTGAATAAATTGCCTGTGGGCAAATCCCTGAAGCCATCTTTATTGAAATCTAACCGGTTGTTCTTTAAAAAATCATGGTGTAGCAACAAAGCAGTTAACCATTTTTTACTGATCTTTTGAGAAAGATTTAGGTTAAGGTCTGTTTTACCAAAATCATTTATGTACATATTGGCATATAGTCTTTCACTATTCTGAGGCTTCTTTAATTCCACGTTTATCTGGCCTGCAATGCTTTCATAGCCATTTGCTACCGAACCTGTTCCTTTACTTAATTGAATACTTTCTACCCAGGTTCCTGGAATTGAATTTAATCCCAAAAAGGTGGCCAAACCTCGGGGACCAGGTAAGTTCTCAACAGTAAGTTGACTATAAATACCGGCTAAACCTAAAAGCTGAATCTGTTTAGAGCCGGTAACAGCGTCGTTATAAGAAACGTCGACTGAAGGATTTGTTTCAAAACTTTCGCTAAGGTTACAACAGGCAGCTTTAAACAATTCTTTCTCACTCATCGTTTCGGTGCGAAATGCAGTAGAAGTATTTATATATCTTGAAAGTTTGGATGCTGTAACTTTTACCTCGTTTAGCCTGTTGTTTGTTGCCAGTATCATTTTAAGATCCTGTGCGTCATTCACCAAAATTGTATCTGCCTTGTAACCGGAATAACTGATAATAAGACGGTTCCCTGAATGCTTGATTGCAAAAGAACCGGTATTATCTGTTACAGTACCCTGGTTCGTTCCGAGCCACATTATACTTGCGCCAGCCAAGGGTATAAAAGAACCTTTTTTATCTTCTTCCAAAACAACCCCTTTTATTATTTGTCCGGGTGTTGCAATGGATGAGGTTGTAACGGAGTCAGTAGCATGTGTTGCACTTTTTTGTTCACCTGCTCCGTGATTCATTGCTGGGTCATCCATATTTTCCGTTTCCCGGTAATGGCAGCATGAAGGCAATTGGTTGTAGGCTACATCAGTCGCCTTTTTTTCATAAGTATCGTGACCTGCGGCTGTTATTTTGTTTTGAATCTTTTCTAAGGAAATGCGGGAAGGGTCAAAGGATAATGAAAGAATTTTGGTATCAATATTCCAATCGGCTAATGTTATTCCTTTTACTTTTAATGCATTTTCTATTCGATGCTTGCACTGTTCGCATACGCCATACACTTTAAACGCAACTGTAGTGTCATGTAAAGGATTGTTACTGGCTTGAGCAAAAGATTCTAAGTTAACAAACACTAAAGCCGCGATGGCTAGTAGTAGTTTTTTCATTTTCAGAAAATAAAATAATTGATGATTTAATTGTTTTGGTACTAATACGAGAAAAATCGATTAGTATTAAAAAATATCAAACAATTAATCAAATTCTGAAAACGCAGTTTTGAATACAAAGGGAAACAGAAGATGTTATTAAAGGCGGACCAGTAGGTAATTCATTTACTGGCTTTTCACTAACAGGTAAAATGTTAACGTAGTAACGGGGAGATACAAAAGCAGGTTGAATACAATTAAGGGTCAACTGTTTTACAGTTTTTTCCTGGTCGGCTTTCAGTTTGAACTCAAGCTTTTTATTATCGCAACACTTTTGCTTTGAAACTTGCTTACCAGGTAAACAATCTTTCTTTTCATTTTGAGAAAACGAGATATTGTCAAACTTGCCACAGCAATAATGAAAGGTTACCGACATGCCTGATGAAGACAAGCTATAAACAAGTATTAATACTATTACAAGAAACCTTTTCATTAGTGCAAAAATAAAAAATATAATTCAAAGAAGTTCAAAGGTTTTAAGGCCTGTATTGGAAGAAGTTGTTGATGCTAAAAAGTAACATTCCAGGTGACTGCAGGAATTATTGGAAATAGAGAAACTTGTCTTGCGTCCACTTTCAGGTTTCCATCCGCCGCACTTCCTGTCTGATCAAAATAAATAAAATAAGGATTTTGCCTGCTATAAGCATTGTAAATACTAAAGACCCAACTATCAGTGTACTTCCTTTTCTTTTTAAGTTTGGGGGTCAACGTAGCTGAAAAATCAATACGGTGATAAGGAGCCAGCCGATATGCATTCATCCGGCTGTTCTCCTGTGTCAAAACTCCGTTAATAAAATAGAACCTTTCAGGAACAGTTACTGCATTACCCGTACCATATACAAATACTGACGAAAGCTTCCATTTCTTATTCAACGCGTAGGTAGCTACAACAGAAAGATCATGCCGCCGGTCATATTTTGTTGGATATTTTTTGCCATCATTTAACTCCGGAAATTTCCTCCAGGTCCAGCTAAGGGTGTAACCAATCCAACCTGATAATCTTCCTTTCACTTTGTTTATAAAAAATTCTGCCCCGTAACTCCAGCCTTTTCCAAACACAAATTCTTCTTCGGGATCTTTTAGAGAAGGCGTATACCCTTCTCTGTATTCGATCTGGTTTTGCATTTGTTTGTAATATAACTCTATGGATGTTTCATAGGTGTTGTTATTGAAGTTTTGAAAATAACCGGCGGAATACTGCCAGCTTATCTGTGGCTTTACTATATAAGTGCTGGGTACCCAAAGATCTGTAGGTAAAGTAGTGCCGGCATTGCTTACCAGGTGAATATATTGGAGATTGCGGGTAACGGCAGCCTTTACAGACGCATCTTCATTTAAAGAATAACGAACAGTAAATCTTGGCTCTAAACCGCCATAATATTTGATATTCTGGCCCGTTTTATATAAGGTGCTATCGAGCTTGTTGCCATTTACATCAGTTTTATATTTTTTGAAAGGCCCTATTTGCTGAAATGCTCCATATCGCATTCCTATATTCACTTTGAAAGTATTGCTTATATCCCAGTCATCCTGTACGTACACTCCATATTCATTCGCAAATTTCTTATTCGCATTATTAGGCGCAAAAACGGTGGTATCCTGCTGGGCAGTTACAATGTTGGGCAAAAATCGGTGATAGGTATATAAAGCTCCGAATTTTACTTTATGGTTAGGTAAAGGATAATAATCGAAATCTGTTTTAGCATTCAGATCTTTTATACCTGAAGAAAGTTTAATAGAAAAATCATTCTGCGAAGCGGCAAAAGAAAACTTATAATCATTATATACTAATGAAGTATTACTAAAAAGCTTTTGGTTAAAAATGTGGTTCCAACGGGCAGTAGCAGTTGAATTTCCCCAGGGAACAGTAACTTTAAATGAACGCTCGGCGTTATTGAAGTTAAAAACATCGCGTCCAAGATAACCACTAAGATAAATGCGATCTTTTCCTGATATATAATAATTTACTTTAGCATTTAAATCATAGAAATAATAGCCCGAACCATAGAAAGAACTGGATTTGCTGATAGCAGGTTTAATAAGCTGGTCTATATATGTGCGGCGGCCGGAAACAATATAAGATGCCTTATTCTTTTTGATTGGCCCCTGAATGGAAAAACGCGAAGCAATTAATCCGATACCTGCATCGACCTGCGTTTTATTCATATTCCCATCTTTCATACTTATATCAACTACCGATGATAGTCTTCCTCCATACTGAGCTGGCATACCACCTTTTATAAGCGATACATTTTTTATAGCATCTGAATTGAAGATGGAAAAAAAACCAAACAAATGACCAGTATTGTACACTACTGCGTCATCCAGTATAATAAGGTTTTGATCGGGTCCTCCTCCCCTTACGTAAAAACCTGAGTTTCCTTCGCCCGCGTTTCGAACTCCGGGCAATAATTGCAATGTCTTTAGTATATCAACTTCTCCAAACAACGCTGGCATCGATTTGACTTTTTCCATGCTTAAATCAATTTTGCCCATTTGCGCTGTCTTAACGTTGTTATCTCTGCGATGCCCTGTAACCGTGACATTTTCGATTATGATATTGGAAGGTACCAGGTAAATATCGCGTTGATGATTACTGTCGAGATGTACAGATATTATTTTAGTATTGTAACCAACAAAAGAAATTGATACAAGATAAGTTCCTTTTGAAAGTGTTATCGAATAATAACCATATGGATTAGTGGTTACACCTTTTCCAGCCGAAGGAATATTGAGGTTTGCACCAATCAGCGTTTCACCTGTAAGAGAATCTTTAATATAACCATTAATGGTGAATTTGTGTTGGGCGACAGCAGAAACATTGAACAAAAAAAAGCAAAAAGCGACCGGGCAAAACTTTGTCACTAACGAAAAATGTTTTGAAATTGACGTGAAGTTCATTCGCATATCACTAACCCTCTTTAAGCCTTTATTAATATATATCGTGTATTAATAATATTGCTTCTAACAAAATAGGAAATATTTTTATAAATATCATATTAATAAAAGATGCGACATTATAGTGTAAACTGGAAGAAATATAACTGGCTGCAAAAAAATTCGCAGTTAGTAACAGCCGTTTACCTCTCCTGCCCTTATGGTTATTGTAATGACAACAGTTTATTGCTTTTGTTCATTTACCGATACTAAAAAACCTTCAGCTTGTAGCAATCGCTGAAGGTTTTTTAAATAATTTTATTAAGACCTATTGTTTTTTTCTGAAGTCAATCGAGTCTTTTACTTCACCGCAGGTAAGCATCTTTTTACCAAAATAAGGGTTTTTTATATCTGTCGTCTGGCTTAGCCAGTAAGCGCCGGCATCGTTAAAAGCCATAGGGCAAAATTGGTGATAAACAACATCTTTATCAAAATGCACGGTTCTCACAAGATCGTACATATTGTCGCTGATCATCTGAAAAGATTTCCGTTTTGCTTCAAGATTTGGTTCTGCAACCAACGCTTTTGCTTCAGACGAAATAGAGCCCAGATACTGCTTAGCCATTTCAATAATACTGCTGTCGGCCTTTACTTCCTGCAGGTTTAAACTATCTGCACTTGTCATAAGTGCTTTTGCCTGCGAAGCCGCCATTGTATCGTTTGATGCTACAAAAGCATCTTTTAAACGATAATAGTTGTTAAGTAAAGCAGTAAATTTATTGTTGAAACTAGTCGAATTTTCACTTTGGGCAAGAGGTTCACTTTTTTTAGTTTCTTCTGCCTTTTTATCTTCACCGCCACATGCCGCAAAAAAAATCAGTAATGCTATTGCTAAATATTTCATGTTAAAAGTATTTGTACAAAAGTAAATGAAATTGTTATCCAAACACATTGGCTTACTTTTGTGCCCCTTAAACCCATCCAGATGAATGCGTTTGGACTAAAGGGTACTTAATAATTAATTTATTAATAATTACTGATTTTTGTTTTTCTAATAAGAAAGTTTTTTATGCTGATAGGTCTTCAGAATGTTACGTTTGAATTTGGTGCACGGGTAATTGTAAGTGATGCAACATGGCATATACAACCGGGTGACAGAATTGGATTAATTGGGTATAATGGTACCGGGAAATCCACACTATTAAAAGTATTAGTGGGAGAATATGCTCCCTCTGCCGGAACAGTAGAAAAAGGCCGTGATACCACAATCGGCTACCTGCACCAGGACCTTTTGAGTTTCGATACCAATGAAAGTATTACCGAGGTAGCACTAGGTGCTTTTGAAAAAGTGCGCAAGCTTGAAAAAGAGATTGAAGAATTAGGAAAGCAATTGGAAAAAGATCATGAAAATGAAGAATTACTTATAAAGTATACCGATGCCCTGCATGAAATGGATGTACTGGATGGCTATAATATTCACTACAAAGCCGAGGAAGTGTTGCATGGGCTCGGCTTTAGCAACGAGGTCTTAAACAAGCCGTACAAACAATTTAGCGGTGGCTGGCGAATGCGCGTTCTCTTAGCGAAAATGATACTGCAGGCACCTGATGTCTTGTTGCTCGATGAGCCGACAAACCACCTGGATTTACCGTCGATTGAGTGGTTGGAGAAATACCTGATTAATTATAAAGGAAGCGTGGTAATTGTGAGCCACGACAAGTTCTTCCTCAACCGGATGGTGAATAAAATTGTAGAACTGTATCAGCGTCAATTACATATCTACTCTGGTAATTATGATTATTACCAAAAGGAGAAAGATATAAGAATTGAAATGCAGCAGCGGGCTTTTGAAAACCAACAGGATTATATACGCCAGCAGGAAAGATTTATAGAGCGTTTTAAAGCCAAAGCAAGTAAAGCCGCGCAGGCACAGAGCGTACAAAAGCGACTTGACAAGCTGGATGTAATAGAAGATGTACAAATAGAAAGGCCGGATATACGAATAAACTTTTTGGTAGATAAAACGCCGGGAAGAGTATTGGTTTCTTTAAAAGATATAAGCAAAAAATTTGGCGATCTTACTATTGTCGATGACACCTCTGCAGAAATTGACCGGGGAGATAAAATCGCTTTGATAGGCGCTAATGGTAAGGGAAAATCTACTGTTTTGAGAATAGTAGGCGGCACAGAACCTTTTGAAGGCAAAAGAGTGTGGGGACATAATGTCGATGAAAGCTTTTATGCGCAACATCAGTTAGAAGCGTTGAATTTGAACAATACGATCTTAGACGAAATGAAAGGTGCAGGCAGCCAGAAAACAGAAATGGAGCTACGTTCTTTGTTGGGCGGTTTTTTGTTTGGCGGAGATGATGTGGAAAAGAAAATCAAAGTTTTAAGCGGTGGTGAAAAAGCGAGGGTGGCTTTGGCAAAAACAATTGTAAGCAAGGCAAACTTTTTATTGCTCGATGAGCCTACCAACCACTTGGATATGCACAGCGTTGAACTACTAGCTGATGCATTGAATAAATATCAGGGAAGCTACATCTTGGTAAGTCATGACAGGTTTTTTATCTCTAAGACTGCTAATAAAATCTGGGAAATTGTCGACCACAAGATAAAAGAATTTAAAGGAACTTATGATGAATGGGTACAATGGAATGAAAGAATGGCAAGATTAGAAGCTGAGAAAAAAAGTGAGAATGGCAAGCAAAAAACGGAAAATGTCAAAAAAGAAGAAGTTAAACCCGTTCAAACAGTGCAAGTAAAGCCGGTAAATAATTCACCTGTAAACCGGGAGTTGCAAAGAGAGTTACAAAAACAACAGCGAAGGTTAATACAACTTGAGGAAGAGATAAGTAAAGCTTCTTCAGAAAGAGACAGGCTTGAACGAGCTCTCGCTGCCCCTGAAAACTATGCTGATAAAAATAAGTTTGTAGTGGTTGAAAATGATTATAAGAAAGCCCACCAAAAATTGCAGAGTTTGAATAAAGAATATGAAACGCTTTTTGAAAAAGTGATGGAACTTGAAATGCAGGTAGCGGGATAACGGTTAGTCCTTAGCCTAAAAATAATAAAAACAGGCCAGGCATAACTTGAAGTATTCGCAAGGAGCGTATAAACTAAAACATTGCAAAGCTTTATAATCTCACAATGTCAAATATCATCACCGGGGGAGTGAAAGCCTGGTCATCCTCCGGCCTGTCGTAGATCGTTCTAACAATATCCATTCCTTTTACTACTTTCCCAAAAGCTGCGTAACCTTGGTTATCGGGGTTGTTTTCGCCACCATAATCAAATCCGGGCTGGTCGCCAAGACAAATAAAAAATTCCGTAGTTGCAGTACCTGGTTCCTGCCTCGCTAACGATATTGTACCATCTTTATGCAAAATTCCGGTTTGTTTTGTTGTTTCATGCTCAATACCCTTCAAAGAAGTAAAGAGCTTATGATTGGTTCTCCAAATTCCTCCCTGTATTAGTGCTGCTTTAAATGCATCCATTGGTTGATTGTCCTGGTTTAGAACGCGATAAAATGCAGCATTTTTATAAAATCCGGAATCTATATACGACAAAAAGGCGGCAGTGCTTTTAGGCGCTTTATCAGTATATAATTCAACTTCTATATTGCCTATTTTTGTTTCAATCGCAATATGTGGATTTTTATACTTCTTTCCCTCACATGCAGTTAAAACCGTGCAGACGGCTATAATAAAATACGTTATCCTCATTTCTATTTTGTTCAAATATTTCGATTACGACATTTGTTATTGATCATTTTAAACCACTTTTTTAAATGACCTGTTTAATGTTTATTTTTATCACACTATTACTCGCAATTCAGCCGGGTAACCCTAAAAGCGTATAAATTTTCATTCCAAAGGTGAGGTGGATCAATTATAAAACTTATATCCAGAGAATCCAATTTAAGACAGGAGCTGAAAACATTTAAATTTATATTCAGTTCTTGATTCACTAGTTTGCATTAAATTTAAATTTGTATTCAAATCATTTATATGAAATCATTACTTACTGCAATTTTCGTTTTAGGCTTATCTGCTTTATTTGCCCAATCTATTCCTGTTCATCAACCGGTGGAAGATCGCTATCATATTAGCTATTGGTGGTGGGCATTGGGAGTTATATTAGCGATTGGTGTAGGCGTGATTATTTACATGCTGATAAAAAAAGACCCTAAACGAGATGCTGTACGATAACTATTTTGGTCTTGCACCGAAAAGAAGACTACCAATCCTAACCATATTACTGCCCTCTTCTATCGCTATTTTATAATCACCACTCATACCCATAGAAAGAGTCGAAAATTGACAGTTGGCTGTTGTCTGAGATGTAAACTTTTCAAATAAAGTTGTCAAAGCTTTCATTTCGTTTCTTACTTTATTTGAATCATCACTAAAGCTAGCCATTCCCATTAATCCATCAATATGAACATTTGCTAACTTTTCAGGATCGCTTTTTACTATATCCATTATTTCTTTCAATTCATTTTCGTCGAGGCCAAACTTTGTATCTTCCTGGGCTATATGCACTTGCAAAAGACACTTAATTATTTTGTTTATTTTTTTTGCTTGTTTGTTAATTTCCTGAAGTAATTTAAGGCTATCAACCCCTTGTATTAAATGTACAAAAGGTGCTATATATTTTACTTTATTGCTTTGCAAATGACCTATAAAGTGCCAATGTGTATCGGCGGGTAGCCGAGGCTGTTTTTCGAGGAGTTCCTGTACGTAATTTTCTCCGAAATCGCGTTGTCCCAATGCGTACAACCTTTTTATATCGTCAATTGATTGCAGTTTGCTTACAGCCACCAGTTGAACATTTTTGGGTCGTAACTCATTTATTATCTCATTATATTTTTCTTCGTTTACCGCCATTCTTATCGCTTTAAGATTACGAAATATATACAAAAATCCCTTGAACCTTTGTAATATTCCTTTTTAAGGAAATTGGAATTGTTTTGTAATTAAGGTGAAATCAGATAGAATTTATATGAGGTGAAAATACACCTGTAATTTCTATGCCTTCGGAAAAAGAGTAAAACCATATTTGTAATTATGGAGTTCTAAACATCTGCTCATAAAGCTACTGTAGTAAAGTCCGACTAATGACAATTCGTTGCACTTCACTTGTGCCTTCGTATATCTGGGTAATTTTTGCGTCACGCATCAACCGTTCTACGTGATATTCTTTTACAAAACCGTAGCCACCATGTATTTGTACCGCCTCTATTGCTGTCCACATAGCTGTTTCACTGCTGTAAACCTTTGCCATAGATGAAGCGTAAGTATAATCTTGTTTCTGGTCTTTTTCCCATGCTGCTTTTAAACAAAGCAATCTTGCTGCTTCTATTTTTGTTGCCATGTCTGCAAGCTTAAACTGTATAGCCTGGTGATGCATTATTTCTGTACCAAAAGCTTTTCGCTCTTTAGCGTATTTCAATGCAAGTTCAAAGGCTCCAATTGCAATACCAAGCGCCTGGGATGCGATGCCAATGCGCCCACCGGCAAGTGTTTTCATAGCAAATCTAAATCCAAATCCGTCCTCTCCTACCCGGTTTTCCTTAGGCACTTTCACATCGGTAAACATTATGGAAGTAGTATCGCTGCCACGAATTCCCATTTTGTTTTCTTTTGTTCCGATGGTTACTCCAGGCCAACCTTTTTCAACTATTAACGTATTTATTCCGTGGCTTTTTTGCTCGGGATGAGTTTGCGCCATAACGAGATAAACAGATGCAGTTGAGCCATTGGTAATCCAATTCTTTGTACCGTTTAAAAGATAGTAATCACCCATATCCTGCGCGGTAGTTTGTTGTGAAGTCGCATCGCTTCCGGCACCAGGTTCACTTAATAGAAATGCCCCTATATACAGTTCGTCATTTTTTAGCCCCCTCGATAAATGCGTAAGGTATTTTTGCTTTTGTTCTTCAGTTCCAAATGCCTCTATCCCCCAACAAATAAGACTGTTGTTTACGCTCATGCAAACACTTACACTCGCATCTATTTTGCTAATCTCCTCCATAGCAAGTACATAACTGATAGTGTCCATACCTCCGCCTCCGTACGCAGGACTTACCATCATGCCCATAAAACCCAATTCGGCCAGCTTCCTAATTTGTTCTTTGGGGAACTTTTGTTGTTCATCACGTTCGATCACCCCTGGCAAACATTCATTTTGTGCAAAATCCCTTGCTGCTTTTTGTATCATCTGATGCTCTTCTGTCAATTCAAAATTCATACAGCAACATTTATTGGAAAGATAAATTGAAATAAATTAAAAAACGTGTGCGATTTTGTCTTTTAATTCTTTTTCTTTCCATAATTCAGCTACAATTTCATAAGAATTCATTCTAGCCTTGTGGTCATAAATATGTGAAGTAATCATAATTTCATCGGCCTGGGTTTCATCAAGAAATCTTTGTAATTTTCCTTTTACAGTTTCCGGCTTCCCTATAAAAGTATATTGCATCATTTGTAGTATGGCCGCTTTCTCATGATCACTCCATATCTCATCCATATTTTTCACAGGAGGCTGTAAAGGCCTGGAAGTACCGTGAATAATACCCATAGCAAGCTGGTACAATGATGTTGCAAGATATTCAGCTTCCTCATCTGTGTTTGCAGCAATAACGTTTACGCATGTCAACGCATATGGTTCTTTTATATCTTCAGATGGTTTAAATGTTTCTCTGTAAATATTCAATGCAGCATGTAAATAGGTAGGGGCGAAATGACTTGCAAAGGCAAAAGGTAAGCCGAGTATAGCAGCCAATTGGGCACTGTAGGTACTTGAGCCTAATAACCATATTGGAATTTTAAGTCCTTCACCCGGTATTGCCCTAACCTTCGCCGAGCTGTTTTCGGCTGAGAAATATTGCCTTAACTCCATTAGGCTCTCCGGAAAATCATTCGGACCCTCCTGCAGGTTTCGTCTTAGAGCTCTTGCTGTTACCTGGTCTGAGCCCGGAGCGCGCCCAATGCCCAAATCTATTCTGCCGGGATATAAAGACTCTAAGGTTCCGAACTGTTCGGCAATTACTAAAGGCGAGTGGTTTGGTAACATAATACCTCCTGAACCGACCCTTATTGTCGAAGTCTTTCCTGCTATAAAGCCAATAAGAACTGAGGTAGCGGAACTTGCAATACTTTCCATGCTATGATGCTCTGCAAGCCAATAGCGCTTATAACCCAATTGCTCTACCTGTTGAGCCAACTCGGCACTGTTTCTAAAAGTATCTGCCGGTGTTTTACCCGCAAGTATCGCCGCGAGGTCTAATACTGATAATGATATATCTGAAAGGTTTTTTTTATCCTGATTATTATTCATTTTGTCTTTTAAATCTTTAATTATTGCTCATTTTAAAAAAGTTGAAATCCTGATTTCAGTAAAAAAACTTAAGAAGTATGCTAATCATTTAAATTTCATTGGCCTGGCTAGGGCATCTTTTTTAATAAAATCCAAATTTTATGACTTACTGTTATCATATTCAATCGCAAAGTTAATGGGATGGCTAATAACAGATATGAACATAGTTTTAAAAGGAGATTTTATAACTTTTAAAAAAAATCTTATAACAATTCAAAATCTTTGGGAAAAAGTATAAATTTGTATTGGCAGAAATAATAATTTGTACTATGAAAGAAAAAGCCGCAGCCAAACCAGTAAAGGAAATCAAAGGCAAAAAGAATAAAAACTTACTTGAAACAGATTTGAAAACGAGTAAAAATATCAGGAATACCGTTGACGAAGAAAGTAATGTGCCTACACTTGCTGAGCCTTTAATTGCCGTTAATTATTCAAATCGCGCAAAGTACACTTCTCCAAGCCTGACCATTTTAAATGGTGCTGCCAAAAAACCTGAAAGCCGAATGACTTCTTTTGAAAAAATAAGTATGATAAAAGAGGGAATATCTAAAAAAGACCTGGAAAATTTAAAAGATAAGGCCGGCTTCGATTATAACCAGTTGTCAAAAGTGCTTTCTGTGGCGCGCGCTACTCTTATTAATAAAAAAGGAAATGATAGGTTTGATATGAACCTAAGTGAGAAAATAGTAAGCGTAGCTGATATTTATTCATACGGTTACGAAGTTTTTGAAGATGAAACCAAATTTAATGATTGGATATTTCGTACAAACAGGTCTCTGGGCGGACAGGCTCCATATGATTTATTAGATAGCCAATATGGGCGCGAAGAAGTAAAAAACCTTATTGGAAGAATTGATTATGGTGTTTATTCTTAAATGCCATTTATGATTGTTTACAGAATAGGACGAACGAAATATGCGAATGATTTAACTGGAGAGGGTGCAAGATTAAACGGGGGAAGATGGAACCATAGATTATCTTCCTGTCTATATACCTCCGAAAGTCGCGCACTTGCTGTTTTAGAATATACCGTTAATGTAAATATTGATGATATTCCTCGAGCCTTGAGTATTAGTACAATTCAAATACCAGAAAGCAGTATTTTAGAATTAACAATTGCAGAGCTTCCCGGTGACTGGAGAGCATCCCCAGCCCCGTCATCTACAAGAGAATTTGGAACTCAGTTATTAAAAAAAGCTAATTTTCCTGTAATAAAGATTCCCTCTGCTATTATACCGGAGGAACATAATTTTTTACTAAATCCTCTGCATAAAGACAGTTCCACATTTTCCATTATTGATGTAGAGGATTTTGTATACGATATAAGGATAAAAGCCGTTTAATTTACAATTTATTAATTTGAACTAAAGTTTAAGGTTTTCGGTTTATTTAAATCGTAAATATTCAATTCTTTATTTCTTTAACTCTAGCGCAAGGTATTTTCCGGTATGGCTGGCTTTTACTTTAATTAAATTTTCCGGTGTTCCTTCAAATAATATTTTTCCACCTCCATCACCGCCCTCTGGACCTAAATCTATTATATGGTCTGCAACCTTTATAACATCTAGATTATGCTCAATCACCAATACAGTATTTCCGCGGTCGACAAGTTTATTTAAAACGTCAAGCAAGTGCTGTATATCCTGGAAGTGTAAACCCGTTGTTGGTTCATCGAGAATATAAAAAGTTTTACCGGTATCTTTTTTTGCCAACTCAGTTGCAAGCTTTACCCTTTGCGCCTCCCCTCCACTAAGCGTTACTGCAGATTGACCAAGCGTAATATACCCAAGTCCGACCTCCTGCAATACTTTGATCTTTCTATACAAATAAGGTACATTTTGAAAAAAATCAACTGCTTCATCAACAGTCATATCTAATACATCGCTTATTGATTTTCCTTTGTAACGAATTTCGAGTGTTTCTCTGTTATAGCGTTTCCCATTACACTTTTCGCACGGCACGTATACGTCTGGCAGAAAATTCATTTCAATAACACGCATACCACCACCTTCGCAAACATCGCATCTTCCTCCTCTTACATTGAAAGAAAAACGACCTGCTGCATAACCGCGAATCTTTGCTTCGGGAATAGCAGCAAATAAGGTTCTTATCTCTGTAAAAAAGCCACAATATGTAGCTGGATTACTTCTTGGCGTTCTTCCTATGGGACTCTGGTCTATCTCAATAACTTTATCGATAAATTCTAATCCGGTAACGCTTTTATGCTCCATCGGCGTCATCTTACTATTGTAGGCATGTTTTGATAAAATCGGGTAAAGCGTTTCAGTTATCAAAGTGCTTTTTCCGCTTCCGCTAACGCCTGTTACACAAATAAATTTTCCTAAAGGAAATTTTACATTAACACCTTTCAGGTTGTTACCTTTTACGCCTTTCAGCTCAAGCACATTACCATTTCCTGCTCTTCTTTTTTCCGGAACCTCAATAGACTTTTCACCATTTAAATAGGCTGAAGTTGGAGACCCTGACGTTAAAACGTCACCGGGAAATCCCTGCGCCACTACCTGGCCTCCATGCTTGCCCGCTTTTGGACCAATGTCAATTAAATGGTCTGAGGCAAGCATAATGTCTTTATCATGCTCAACCACTAATACGCTGTTACCAATGTCTCTCAGGTTTTTTAATGCAACAATTAGTTGCTGATTATCTCTTTGATGTAAGCCTATACTTGGCTCATCTAAAATATAGGTAATACCCTGCAGTTGAGAACCTATTTGTGTTGCTAATCTTATGCGCTGGCTTTCTCCTCCGCTTAAAGACTTTGAGGGCCGGTTTAAGGTGAGATAAGTAAGACCTACATCGAGCAAAAAACCAAGACGTTCTCTTATTTCTTTTAAAATATCTTTTGCAATTAAATTTTGCTTTTTACTCAGCCTTACTTCTATCTCCTTGAACCACTCAAACAATTTATCCAAATCCTGCTGACTTAATTCAGCTATGTTCTTTTCATTTACTTTGAACCATAAACTTTCTTTCTTCAACCTCGCTCCATTGCACGACGGGCAGTTTTTTAAAATCATAAACTTCTCCACCCAATCTCTTAAAGATTCGCTGCTGCTGCGGGAAAACCAGCGTTTGAGCATATTAATTATTCCTTCATATTCCGTCAGATACATGTCTCCCGGCAAAGCCTCATAATCACCTGATATTTGCATATCTTCCTCTGCATCTTCTTTGCCATACAGTATAATATTCAGCGCTTGCTTAGGTAAATCTTTTAATGGTTTATCAACACTGAATTTGTGTTTCTTTCCTAATTGTACAATTTGCTTATATATATATGCTTCTCTTTCTTCGCCCAGCGGCGCTATTGCACCTTCTTTTATGCTTTTGCTCCAATCAGGAATAACCGCTTCCATGCTCACCTGGTAAACACTGCCAAGCCCTTTACAAACGGGACAGGCGCCATAAGGTGAGTTGAAAGAAAATGCATTGGGTGAAGGTTCTTCGTAGCTCAATCCTGTGTCCTCGCACATTAACTGTTTACTGTATTGCACAACACTGTTATCATCATTAATCAGAAGAAACATAAGATCTTTGCCTACCTGTAAAGTCTTTTGTACACTTTGGCTTAACCTTACCTTCATATCGTCTGTAGCCTGCAGCCGGTCAATTACTAATTCTATATCATGAATTTTATAACGGTCTACCTGCATTTTTTCTTTAAGGTCTTTCACCTCTCCATCAATTCGTACCTTTAAAAAACCTTTTTTTCTGACATCTTCAAAAAGTTCGCGATAATGTCCCTTGCGACCCCGTATAAGTGGTGCTAATAATGTTATTTTTTTATCCTTGTATTTAGAAAAAATATTCTCGACAATTTCTTCTTCGCTCCATTTTACCATTTTTTTTCCCGTGTTGTAGCTATAAGCCTCGCCGATTCGCGCAAATAACAAACGGAGAAAATCATACACTTCAGTAATGGTTCCAACAGTGGACCGCGGATTTTTATTGGTAGTTTTTTGTTCAATTGATATTACAGGACTAAGCCCGGTTATTTTATCAACATCGGGCCTCTCCATGTCTCCTATGAATTGCCTTGCATAAGCGCTAAAACTTTCCATATAGCGCCGCTGGCCCTCGTTATAAATTGTATCAAAAGCAAGGGAAGATTTGCCACTCCCGCTAACGCCGGTAATAACTACCAGTTTATTTTTCGGGATGGATATGTCAATATTTTTGAGATTGTGGACCCGTGCACCAAAAACTTCTATCTGTTCTTCTGCCACAGTATTTTCTATTGCAGGAAATTCGGTTTTTTCCATAAAGTTGCAAAGATAAGAACAGCCTTGAGAAGAAAAGGTTATGTTGAAGCCATAAAAAACTTTATAACTATGATTTAAGCTTTGAAGTCATGCATATTTACTTGTGATCTTAATGTTTTTCTAACAAAGTATTTTTTATTCGCCAGGATAAACTAACCCTATTTGTCTCCTCACATCTGTCATAATCTCTTGTATTTGACTGCTTGTGGAGTGTTTCATGATATCACTCTCTGTTTTACCCTGCAAAATCCCATCTGTTGCATGTTGTATTTCAAAATCGTATCCTTTTGTTGTCCGGTCATCTTCAAACCTTTCCAATACGGTGTGGAAATCATCATATAAAATAGCATTTGATGCCTTAAAAAAGTCCGGTATTTCAATATATCCTTTGTCACCGTACACCATTGCTTTGTTATCCATAATGTTAACCATGGAACAAAATAAGGTCGCCGTTGCATTGCCGAATTGCAATATAATTCCGGTTCTTTCATCTACACCTGTGTCTGTCAGCACTCCGGAACCTGTTATGGAGTCAGGTTTTTTGTCTATAAAGTAAGTTGAAAAAGCTACAGGATACACACCCAGGTCTAACAGGGCACCCCCGGCAAGATGAATATTGTACATTCTGCCGGTAAGGTTTTTTTCCATAGGAAAACCGAAATTAGCTTGCACAACTTTCAGGTCACCAATTTTTCCTTCTTCCACCCATTGCTTAGCTTTTAAAACTGCAGGAAGAAAATAAGTCCACATCGCTTCCATGAAAAACACCTCTTTTTCTTTTGACAACCTTGCTAATTCTTTAAATTGCCTATCATTTAAAGTAACAGGTTTTTCGCATAATACATGTTTGCCATTATTGATGCAGGCCATGCATTGCTCAAAATGAAAATTATGGGTAGTCGCAATATAAACTGCATCAACTTCATTGCTATTATACAATTCCTCGTAACTGTATACCAGCGGTAAGTTGTATTCTTTTCCAAATATCGCTGCGCGATCTTTATCACTTGCTGCAACGGCCACCAATTCTGCATTTTTAACTGCACCAATATCTTTTGCAAATGCATGTGCAATTTTTCCTGCACCCAAGATCGCCCATCTTACTTTACCTGCCATAAAAATCATTTTTAATTAATAAATCTTCAGATTATCGTTAGTCAAAGAAAAGTATAATATCTGTAGCTGTAATATTTAAGTCTAAAATGATAAGATTATTTTTACTAGTTTTTATTTTTAGGGCTGAAAATAAATATTGTAATAGAAAAATGAAGTTGGAAAAGGCAGGAGGCACTAAAGATGTTTAAAGGATAACGGGTTAAGGCACAAATATCACCAGGGGCAGTCGTGTTAGTGCGAGTAGACATACAAAAAAGACGCATTATCCTCCAGAAATTTAAACTTTTAATAATCAATGTTTTGACATTATTTTTGCATCTCCAGATTTTAACCCCTCTAAACCCTTTCTTACGATTATTTGTTCTATGAAGAACTTGCTATCCTATTGAATGCAATAAGTATCTTTATTTTCTTTTATGAAACCACAACTACGCTTACTTTCTATAGTTTTGTATTGTATTTCGCCAATATTAATACATGCCCAATTAAAGTCGCAGGATACGATATTACACGAGGCTACTTTGCAGGAGTGCATTCAATATGCCTTGAAGCACCAGCCTGTGCTTCATCAATCACAAATTGACGAAGAAATTACTGAGACAACTATAAAAACAGCGTTATCTGATTGGTATCCCCAGGTAAATGCAACTTATAATCTCCAACATGCGCTTCAACTTCCTACTTCATTTTTTCCCGATGCTAATGGCAATAAACGTCCAACAAGAATTGGAGTCAAGAACACTTCCAACATTCAGTTTACGCTCAATCAAAGCATTTTTAATCCGGATCTTTTATTAGCCAGTAAAACGGCAGGAGATGTTCGAAAACAGGCAAGGCAATCAACAACCAGCAATAAAATTGACGTGGTTGTTGAGGTAAGCAAAGCATATTACAACTTGTTGCTTAGTAAACAGCAGGTGAAAGTACTTGATGAAAATATTGTACGACTCGAAAGAAGTTTGCGTGATGCTTATAACCAATACCAGGGAGGTATTGTAGATAAAACGGATTATAAACGTGCACAAATTGCTTTAAATAATACACGAGCCGACAGAAAGCGAGCTAGGGAACAGGTGGAAGCCCACTATTCCAACCTTAAACAATTAATTGGCTATCCAATTCAGAATACATTTAGTGTTGTGTACGATAGTTTGCAAATGGAAAGAGAGGTTTTTATAGATACCCTGCAGCAGGTACAAACCAATAATAGGATTGAGTACCAACTGTTGCAAACGCAGCAAAGTCTTTTGCAGGCTAATGTGAAATATAATAAATGGAGCTACCTTCCAACAGTTTCGGCATTTGCTAATTATATACCAACGTTTCAAAGTGACAGGTTCACAAATTTGTATAACCATGTATATCCAAGTAGCGCTATTGGCCTACAGGTAACTGTTCCTATCTTCCAGGGAAGAAAAAGGGTGTATAATGTCAGGAATGCGAACTTGCAGTTACTGCGTTTGCAATGGAGCATGGAAGATTTGAATAACCAGGTAAAATCAGAGTACATGCAGGCAGTTTCTGCTTATAAAGGTATTCTTGCCGAATATAATGCTCTTAAAGAAAATCTTGCATTGGCTGAAGATGTTTATAACACATTGCGCCTTCAATACACCGCAGGCATTAAAACTTATCTTGATGTCATTATCGCTGAAACAGACCTGCGGTCGGCTCAATTAAATTACCTGACAGCACTAAACGAGGTACTTTCAAGCAAACTGGATATGCAAAGAGCTTTGGGTACTGTTCAATATTAAATAAAACACAACCATTTTCTACATTATACATTATGAAATATAGTTTACGCTTTACTGGTACAATAGCTGTTGTGATGATCATACTTACAGCTTGCGGTGATAAAAAGCCGCCGCAACAGCAGGCGCCTCCCCCGGTAGCTATCGCGGTTTACGACGTACAGCCTGAAAATGCGACTTACTATGATGAATACCCTGGTACAATTACCCCATTGAATGAAGTGGACATAAGGCCCCAGGTCTCAGGATATATTACCGGCATATATTTTAAAGATGGCCAGCACGTAACAAAAGGAATGAAGTTGTATTCAATAGATCAACAGCAATACAGGGCAGGTGTAGACCAGCAAATAGCAAACCTGAATGTTGCCAAATCTAACCTGGCAAAAGCGCAGCAGGATGCGGACAGGTATGCGGAGCTTGCATCAAAAGATGCGATTGCACGCCAGACGTTAGAGCACGCTCAGGCAGACCTGCAATCTGCTAAAATGGAGGTGGCGGCTGCACAGGCGGCAGTTCGTAATGTGACATCTACACTTAGGTACTCAACAATTACTTCTCCGCTTACGGGAACCATCGGCATCTCCCAGGTCAAACTAGGTGCCGCTGTTGCTCCCGGACAAAGTATTTTAAATACTGTTTCGTCTGATAACCCTATGGCTGTTGACTTCGCTGTGGATGAAAAAGAGATCAACCATTTTATACAATTACAGGCGAAGGGTAAGGGGAAAAATGACTCAACCTTCAGGATTGTTCTTCCTGACGGTACAGTTTATCCTGAGGCTGGTTATATAAGTTTTATTGACCGTGCAGTTAATCCACAAACGGGAACTATTAAGGCCAGGCTCGTATTTAAGAACGATAAAAAAATGCTCAAGCCCGGAATGACTTGTAATGTGCGGGTAAAGAACAATGTCGGAGCTGAAAAAATATTAATACCTTATAAAGCAGTGACAGAACAAATGGGAGAATTTTTCGTGTATGTTATTAATGCAGATTCTGCCAGCCAGAGAAAAATAACTTTGGGCAACCGGGTAAATGAAAAAGTAATAGTAAATGATGGTTTGCAGCCAAATGAACAGATTGCAACAGAAGGTATTCAAAAATTGAAGGAAGGCACTAAAGTAAAAGTTGGTGAAGCAAGAAGTACAACTGTGACAGCAAATAACAGTACGCAGAAATAGTAAAACATATCAATAACTTTCATTGGTTTTTTATTGAATTTGTTTTTTTATGTACCGAAGCAGTATTGCTGTCTATTAAACATCCGTTGCGTCCCACTCTTTTACGTTCTTATTAGTACTGGACTTGAGATATTCCTCCGTAAGAGGAAAACTGCTTCTGTAAGCTAGATAGTAAAAAGACTAAAGAAAAAATTAATGGTTAAAAACCACAAAAGATTAATATGATCGCAGACGTATTTATAAGAAGGCCGATTACCGCAATCGTAATTTCAATTGTAATTGTGGTTGTTGGATTACTTGCATTATACAACCTTCCCATAAGTCAATATCCCAATATTACGCCGCCTGTTGTTCAGGTCACCGGAGCTTTTACGGGCGCAGATGCGCAAACGGTGGAGCAGACTGTTACTACACCAATAGAAACACAAATTAATGGTACGCCTGGCATGGTGCAACTGCAGGGAAACAGCACCAGCGACGGGCGCACTACAATTAACGTTACATTAAATGTGGGAACTGATGTTGACGTTGCCGCCCTGGATATTCAAAACCGCGTAGGTATCGCAACCCCACAATTGCCGGATGATGTAAAACGCCTCGGTCTTACAACAAGAAAAAGGAACCCAAGCATATTAATGCTGGTTGCTCTATATTCCCCAAAAGGAACGCACAACGTAACTTTTCTGGATAACTATACCAACATTTTTATAAGAGATGCCTTATTGCGAGTTAAAGGCGTTGGCGATATTTTTACAAGAGCCGATGATTTTAGTATGAGGATCTGGCTACAACCTGATCGTCTTGCAGCGCTGGGCCTTACAGCCAACGATGTTATTTCTTCTCTGCAGGAACAGAATTTGCAACTTGCTTCAGGCTCTGTCGGTGCGCCTCCACAAAACTCATTATCTGCTTTTGAATATACTGTTTTTACTAACAGCCGTTTAAGTACCGAAGATCAGTTTAGTAATATAATTGTTCGTTCAAGGCCGCAGGATGGTTCGATTGTTTATTTAAAGGATGTTGCAAGAATACAATTAGGTAAATTTAGTTATGCAAATAACTCTTTTGTAGATGGCAAAAGAGCCTCCTATTTATTGTGTTACCAGGCACCGGGAAGTAATGCAATGGAAACAGCAAAGGGTATAACTGAAAGAATGGAAAGGCTGAAAAAATCTTTTCCAAAAGATGTTGATTACGTAGTTCCTTTCGAATCCGTTTCTGTAGTAAAGGTTTCAATTGATGAAGTAGTTCATACTCTTGTTATAGCGTTGCTACTCGTGGTGATTGTAGTGTTCCTTTTCCTGCAAAGCTGGAGGGCTACTTTGATTCCTATTCTTGCCATCCCGGTTTCAATTATAGGTACCTTTGCATTTTTTGTTCCCCTCGGTTTTACAGTTAATACCTTAACCATGTTTGGTTTTGTGCTTGCGATTGGTATTGTGGTAGATGATGCTATTGTAGTTGTTGAGGCTGTGCAGCATTATATTGATAATGAGGGAATATCGGCTAAAGAAGCTACTGCAAAAGCAATGAAAGACATATCAGGGCCGGTTGTGGCCATTGCCTTAATACTTGCAGCGGTATTTGTGCCTGTAGGTTTTATTCCTGGAATTGTCGGAAGATTGTACCAGCAGTTTGCTATCACAATCGCCATCTCTGTATTGATATCTGCATTTGTGGCTTTATCACTAACACCTGCATTATGTTCACTAATGTTGAAGCCTATGAAGCTTAATAAAGAATCAAAAGGTTTGAACAAATTCTTTTTTGAGTTTAACCAATGGTTTACAAGAACAACCGCTACTTACACACATGCTGTCCGTAGATGTATTAAGGGCGCACCTTACATTGTGGTTGTATTGATATGCATTTTTGTAGGAACATTTTTCTTATTTAAAACAAAATCAACGGGTTTTATACCGACCGAAGATGAAGGTCGTGTATATATTACTTATGAACTTCCTGAGGCTTCCTCTACAACAAGGAGCCTTGAAGTCCTTGACAGTATCATGAGTATTTTAAAACGTACTCCAGGCATAGCCCACTTTGCAGGTCTTGGTGGATTGAATGTTGTGACTTTCGCAACAAAATCAAACAGCGGTACAGTATTCACCCAACTGAAACCATGGGATCAACGAACAGACAAAAAATTACAATTAGATTCATTAATAGGTACACTGCAAAGAAAGTTTGCCTCTATCAAAGAAGCTAACGTAGTGGTGATCAGTCCGCCGGCTATACCCGGACTAGGGCAAACAGGTGGATTTAGTTTTCAACTGGAACAGCAGGAAAGCACAGATGATATAAAGACTTTTGAAAAAGTCGTGCAAACATTTGTAGGCGCAATAAATAAACGACCTGAGATTACAAGGGCTTTCACATTTTTTACTGCAAAAACGCCGGGTTACCAGGTTGATGTAGACAGGGAAAAATGTAAAAAATTAGGTGTTTCTATTTCCGACGTTTATTCCACCATGCAGACTTATCTTGGTAGTCGTTATGTAAATGACTTTACCTTATATGGACGCAACTTCCGGGTAGTTGCCCAGGCTGATACGATGTATCGTAACGACATACAAAACCTTGAGCAATATTTTGTGCGCAACCAGCAGGGGCAAATGTTGCCTTTAAGTACATTAATTTCTTACAGGGTAATAGAAAACGCCCCGCTCATCTCCCATTATAATTTGTTCCGTTCGGCTGAGATCAATGGTGGCCCGGCGCCTGGTTACAGTAGCGGGGATGCAATTAAGGCATTGCAGGAGGTGGCAGCAGATGTTCTACCTTCCGGTTACGGGTACGAATTTGCAGGTTTAAGCCGTGAAGAAATTAGTGCAGGAAATACTTCCACTTATGTTTTTGCGCTGTCAATCATATTTGTGTTCCTGTTTTTAACTGCACTGTACGAGAGTTGGTCGGTTCCTTTCTCCGTATTATTTGCCGTACCTATTGGTGCTTTTGGCGCCATACTCACGCTTACCCTTATTCCCAGATTAAACAATAACATTTATGCCCAAATAGGATTAATAACGCTGATTGGATTAGCAGCTAAAAATGCTATCCTGATTGTTGAATTTGCGAAGGAACGGGTAGATGGAGGCATACCTATTATAGACGCAGCCCTTGCTGCTGTAAAAATTCGTCTGCGCCCCATTCTTATGACCTCGCTGGCTTTTATTCTTGGTGTGCTTCCGCTCGCTTTTGCAACAGGCGCAGGCGCTGTTGCCCGTGCTACAATAGGATGGACGGTATTAGGAGGAATGCTTTCCGCTACCCTTCTAGCCATATTTATTGTGCCTGTTTTATTTGTATTGATTACAAGGTTAGCTTACAGTAAAAAGAAGCTGGCGGAATTACAGGAAGAAGGCCGAATACATCCACATCATTTTTTTGAAGGATAAGTTTTGTTATAAGTGTTTCTACGTAAGTACTAAAAATAGCTTTAAACCGATTGGCAAATCGGTTTAAAGCTAAAACAACAGCGTGATAGACTTCTAATCCCAATATTGTATCATTCATGCTAAAAGTTGCCGACATACATTTTCTACAAAATGATCAAATAGATAAACAGCAGTGGGATAAATGTATCAATACCTCTCTACACGGATTAATTTATGCAAGGTCTTTTTATTTAGACAATATTTGTCCAGGCTGGAAAGCATTAACCGGAGATAATTATGGATGGGTTCTTTCGATTACAAATAGAACAAAATTTGGTATTTCTTATTTATATCAACCGCCTTTTACACAGCAATCAGGGGTTTTTGCAAAGCCTGGCGTTGTTGTTCCCTATAAAGAAATTTTGCAGTGGCTACAACAGCACTACAAATTTTGGGAAATAAACTGGAACTATGCAACCGATACTAACTTTATTACTTCGCCGGTTAACATAACTCCTGCAACCAATTTTGTTCTTAATCTTTCTGCAGGTTACGATAGGATCGCTGTGAATTATCACAAAGACCTTATTAAAAACCTTAACCGAAGCAAACGATTTCAGTTAAAATACCGACCTACAAATGATTATAATAAAGGAATCGAATTGTTTAAAAAGCATTATGCAAACCGCGTCTCTCATGTAAAAGAGGACGATTATAAAAAATTTAGCAACATATGTAGTTATTCATTAAATAACCAGATGTTTATCGGTAGGGAAGTTTTTAGCGATAAGAATGAGTTTTTGGCTATGGCGTTAATATTAAATGACGGAAAACGGTTATATAATTTGATGAACATAACAACAGAAGCGGGAAGACAAGCTGAAGCGAATCATTTTTTGTTAGACGCGATCCTTCGCGAATTCGCAGGCAACGAACTTTTGTTCGACTTTGAAGGTTCTGACCTCCCTGGTGTAAAAGCTTTTTATAAAAATTTCGGAGCTATTAATCAGCCTTACTATATGCTTACATATAACAACCTTCCTGCACTTGTAAAACTATTTAAGAAATAAAACTTTCTAATAGTTTTTCAGCAATACATAAATCTATTGGTCTTGTAATTTTTAGATTATTATAATCACCTTCAATTAAAAAAACTTTGTTTCCGGCCGCTTCTACAACTGTAGCTTCGTCAGTAAATGTTTCATTATATTCCTGGTTGAAGGCTTCTGCTAAAATTTCGGAACGAAAAGTCTGCGGAGTTTGAATGATACGAACTTTACTTCTATCTATTGTATAATGATAAGCTCCTTCATCTATCCGTATTGAATCTGTTGCAGCCACCGCGGGAACAGCACTACCTTTTGCAACTGCCTGGTCATAACAGTTTTGAATAAGCTGTTGACTAACCATACACCTTACCCCATCATGAACAAAGACAACAGATGGATGCGTTATATTACTCAATCCATTTTTAACGGATTGAAATCGCGTTTCGCCTCCGGAAGTAATTTGTATCCTCTCCCCCGCATTCATCGTTTTTATTATTTCCTGTCCTTTTTCTATATGTGCCTGAGGCAAAACAAGAATAATATTTAAATCATTGTATGCCGACAAAAAAGACTGGAGAGTGTACTGCAGCAAAGGCTTTCCCTTAAGTAATAAAAACTGCTTAGGTATCTCAGCACCCATTCTTACACCTGAACCTCCGGCTACAATAATCGCGTACTTCTTCATTGCACAAAGATGCTTTATAAACAAATACATCCTGTTTTAGCACCGTGAAATATTACAGGCTGGCCACCAATCTTTATAACAACAATTAAAAAGCTTCAAGCGTACAATTTCATAAAAATTATCAATTGTTGGTGCGTAACATGAAAAGTTTAAAATGAACAAATTAGCAGAAATACTCTTCTTTTAATTATTATGAAAGCTTACATTTTTTATCCTCATGCGTTTACTATTCGATTGATTTGGCTGTATCTTCGCTACTATGTCAAAATTTGCTCACGATACAATTGTTCCTTTCAAAGACAGCGGGCTGAGTAAGAAAGAACAGGTTGCAACCATGTTTGATAAAATTGCGTTTCGTTACGATTTTTTAAACAGGTTTTTATCTGCAGGTATCGATGTTAGCTGGAGAAAAAAGGCAATT
This sequence comes from Segetibacter koreensis DSM 18137, assembly GCF_000374045.1. GTDB lineage: Bacteria > Bacteroidota > Bacteroidia > Chitinophagales > Chitinophagaceae > Segetibacter > Segetibacter koreensis. The sequence continues at coordinate 143,241 of NZ_KB893321.1, forward strand.
AAACAATTAAAAGCGTTGCAACCAAAGTACCTTTTAGATGTAGCCACCGGCACGGGTGATATTGCTATTCTTGCTGAAAAAATGTTACACCCGGTCAAAATTACCGGAATTGATATTTCGGAAGGAATGCTGGAAATAGGCAGAAAAAAATTAGAAAAGCTTGGTCTACAAAATAAAATAGAGCTGGTACAGGGCGACAGTGAATCAATAAATTTTGATGATAATTCTTTTGATGCCATTACAGTGGCTTTTGGTGTAAGAAATTTTCAGAACCTCGAAAAAGGATTAACAGAAATGCGTCGCGTACTAAAACCCGGAGGCAAACTGGTAGTGCTCGAGTTTTCGCGGCCAAAAAACTTTTTTTTCAAGTCGTTGTACAATTTGTACATGAATACCATTACACCCAGGGTCGGTAAGCTTTTTGCAAAAAACAAAGACGCGTATCAATACCTGAATGATTCGGTACAAAGATTTCCTGAAGGAACAGATTTTATTGCCATATTAAATAAAGCAGGATATACTTCGCCGAATTATGAGACGCTTACTTTCGGTATATGCTCTTTATATTCGGCAACTAAATAAAATTTATTACGGCAGTTACAGACTTTAGTAAAAGGTTTGCAATTAAAAGAGGACTTTTACGTTTCCTTCTTACTCTATTAAGATGTTGATTAACAGAGTAAAAAAGTAGTAAATTGTTTAATAAACTTAAAATAAAATTATAAGCAGAATTGTACCCACATATAACAGGAATAATAAAATAGTTACATGACAGATTTAAAGGGGCGTTCAGGCTTCATAATTTTTTTTCGGAAATCACTTATACTTTCCTTTGCAGGTTGTATTTTTTCATTGGCTGCCCGTAGCCAGGAGAAAGAAGAACACAGGCCAAACCACGACAACTGGCCTTACTACTTTGGCATGTCTGTCAGTTATAACTCATCCACATTGCACTCTACCAAACACCCGTTATTTTTACAAAACGACAGTGTGCTGGCGGTAGAGCCGGGAAGCAGTGGAGGAATAGCTTTGGGCCTTGTCGGAACGCTTCAATTGTCTCCCCGCTTTTCTCTAAGGGCAAATCCGCAATTGATCATAGGGGGCGCAAAATATTTTACCTACAGTTTAAAATATCCAACTTTTGATGAAAAATCAATAGAGAAGAAAACGCTTCCATCAAACATAGTAAGTTTCCCCTTCCAGGTAAAATTTAACAGCGACAGAATTACGAACTTTCGTACGTATATGATGGCAGGTGTAAAATACGACATTGATCTGGCCAGTAACTCACAAGCGCGAAATGCCGAGGATCTTGTAAAACTTAAAAAAAATGATTTTGGAATTGAAGCAGGTGTAGGCTTTAATTTCTTTTTTCGATTTGTAACTTTTTCTCCGGAGATAAAGATCAGCAATGGGCTGACTAATATTCACAGTCGCGATGCGAACTTAAAATTCAGTAATGTTTTGGATAAATTGCATTCCAGGATGGTTGTGTTCTCTATAATACTGGAAGATTAAAAATAATTAGATTATTAACAGAATTTGTTGAAGGAGTTGAAGTAATCGCACTAAAAAAGGCCTCTATAGAGGCCTTTTTATCATTTATATTAAATTTTTATGCTGCTTGTTTTTGTTTTTGTCGTTTTAATTGATTTACTATAGACTCAAATGCACTGTCAAAAGACTCTTCAAATGATTTAGACGATGCTTTAACAAAGAAATCATGTTTTGGAACATGAACACGAAGTTCTACTATTTTATCTTTAAGAGTATGAACAATATTATCCAGTTTTAAGAAAACATCCACTTTCGTTATTCGGTCATGGAAAGTGTTTAACTTCTCTAACTTCTTTCTGACTAATTCAATAAGTTTTTCATCTCCGTTAAAATGCACAGTTTGAATTTTTACGTCCATAACATTTCTGTTTTAAGTGAATAAATAAATAAAAGAACTTAGGGTACATTTTTACATAACTAAAAGTTTGTGTTTTATCTGAATAAAATAAAGTTAGAATAATGCTATGAAAATAAAGACTTAGAAGCGGTATTTTTTTAAAATTTACGAATAGAAAGAACTTTTAAACACTTGTTAGTGAAATATGTATATAACAATTTTGAAATATAGAATTATTTAAATTATTAACGATAATTTTAATATGTCGATAAAAGCGGTTTAAATTATCTGTTTGTTGCTCTTCCTGCACTCCACCGGTGCTTTTTCTTAAACAGAAATTAAAAGGTATTAACAACATGTTGTACGAAAGTTATTTTTGCTCTCTCACCATTTCGTAATCCACTCCAACAGACATTCCGTCTTTTAATTGGAGGCTATCACGAATAAATTTTTGATATCCTTCCATTTCGAAAGTTATCGTATAATTTCCCGCAGGTAAATTATTTATCCTGTATACCCCACCTGTATCTGTAACGGCAAACTTTTGCCCTTTAAAAGCATTTGAACTTACCGTGATCACAGCATCAGGTATGGGTAATTTTGTTTTTGCGTCTTTTACTATACCACTAATAAGTCCCTGGTAATTTTGTTGGCTCCACACTGTAAAAAACAGGCATGCCATTAAGGCAAAAAGCAATAGTTTTTTGTTTCTCATGTACTTATGTTAAGATTTCAAAATCTTACCTAATTATATCTATTATAATAAATATTAGTGGTCTCACACTAATATTATTGCGCCTTCCATCAACAAAAACGCTTCTCCCCTTCCGCCAATAATTTTTAATTATCCAAATTCAATCTCTGTATTATCGCCAATATTTAAACTACGTCTCAATCCCTTAACAGACGCATCACTGCCTATAAGAGAGTTATCGAGCACTATATCGTTCAGGTTAGTGTAGGAACCAATAATGCTCTCCCGTACAATAGACTGTTTGATATTTGTATTTGCACCAATAGCTACGTGCGGCCCTATAATAGAGTCGCTAATAGTGCAGTTTGGCGCAATACTAACCGGTGGAATAATAATCGTTCCTTTATACTGATGATTGATCTTTACATTTCCACCAGACTTTTTAAGTAGAGTTGCATTGCTTTCGAGCAAAGTATCCTTCTTACCGCAGTCAAACCAGTTTCTTACCTTAAAAGCCTTAAAAGATGCTCCCCTCTTAATCATAAAATCCAGCGCATCTGTAAGGCTATACTCACCCAAGGTAGTAATATTTTGAACAAACAGATGATGTAAGCAACTGTACATAAGCTCCGTTTCTCTTATCTTATATAATCCAACCAGCGCCATATTGCTTTTAGGAATAGAAGGCTTTTCAACTACATGTTCAATAAATCCATTCTCATCAATTTCTGCTACGCCAAACCGTCGTGGATCTTCTACTTTTTTCACCCCGAGCATATTGTACGGGCTGTTGATCATTTCTTTTACATCGTACTCACAAATTGTATCGCCCAACGCCACAAAAACCTCGTCGTTACCAACAAGACTTTTTGCTAACTCAATAGCATGGCCTGTACCGCATCGTTCATTTTGCTGAACAAAATGGCATTTTAAATGTGGAAAAGCAAAATTTACATAATCCTGAATTTTCTCTCCCAGGTAACCAATAACAAAAATGAATTCGTTTATGCCTCCCTCATGCAACTGATCTACAATAAAACTTAAAATTGTTTTTCCGGCGATAGGTATTAAAGCTTTAGGCTGGGTATAGGTATGTGGTCTCAACTTGGCACCAGCGCCAGCCACAGGAATAATTGCTTTCATGTATAAATCCTTTTTTTGATGAAACCACACCCACTAATCTTACACACAGATTCTTTCAAAAAATATTGTATTACTAGCCCGTCTTTTATTTAAAAACAAGAGTGTGAAAATAACATTTTTTTTAGTAGGTAATCTTTTTAGCAATAAAATTATTCTATCTGGCTACTAATAACAAAGGTTCAATAACTTTTATTTGACTCCTCATGCGCCTGAAAAGTTTCCTTAACAGGTGTAAAAAAATCTACACATTAAAATATATGTAAAGAAAGCTTTATTGAAATAGAGAAGTTTGATGACAGTTAAAACAGCACGGCGGCTATGTGACCATCTTGAAGTTTTAATAGATAAGCAGTATTGATGAATCCTAATTAATCTCTCGTCTGGCAAGACAAATATTGCAATCGTAGGCTTTATTTCTATGGAAAAAAGCTAATTATTAAAGTAAAAACAGCTAAAAAAGTTAGCGGGATTTAAAGGCAAAACTTAAAAAAATTGAAAAAGTATATAGTAAGAAAAGGCCCTGGTAGAAACCGGGGCCGAAACTTATAATGCACATGAGAAAAAATCTATCTTATTATCCATTAAATCCCCTTTTTCAAGTACCAAAAGAATATGTTGAATAACTATAAAAGAATATGTTGAATAAATATTTTCCTACTGATTTTGTAGAGTGAAAGTAAGAACCGCTGATTAAATATAATATTTAAAATTGATAAGCGGAATAATAGTTATTTAAATGGAATACTCGAATGTAAAGTTTGCAATTATTAGAGTAATAAGTGTAAGGCTTAACTGGAAGGTATAAGAAGGCGGTTTTCCTCCTTACACTTACTCTATATTTATACGTGATCCAGACCCTTAAAATTATTACATTTTGTGTCTTTTCTTTTAGGCAACAATACATGAATGAATAAACAAAACTTAAGCTTTTTAAATTTTGGCACAAAGGATTAAAAGAGAAAAAGAAGTAAATGAAGAATAAATTCCCCAATTCGGGTAAAACGACTCGCTTTTTAAGCTAACTCTCTCGTTTTTGCCGCAAGAAAAACGATCTGACCTTAAAATACGATTAAAAAATTTTTTAATGCTTTCTGTTCAAGCCAAACGATCTATTTTAGCAGCGGAATTGAAAAAAACACGTGCATCCTTTCTTCTTGTAAAAACTTCTTATTGAAGTTTACTCCAATATCTGAGATAACTATCCCAACCCCTACATCTTTTAAATACTAAACAGTATTTAATTATTTTATTTAAAAAATTTTTGAATGAGAAAAATCTCTACTCGCATTGGCGTGTACGCCATATTGCTGATTGCTGCCCTGTATGGAAGTTTTTCCATGCTGAATCTACAGGGTAAAACTACACCGCAAGTATCGATTGTTGCCTGTAAAGCAGCTACTGCAACTGAAACAAACGGTCGAATATCTACTTCAGGTTTTGTAGGAGCAGAACATGATAACCTTGCAACAAGGTATTCGATTGGTTTGCAAGCTAATTCACCTGCTGTGTCAGGGGCAAAAGGAAATTTCTTTACCTATTCCGCAACAATTCAACACTACATAAGCACTATCTAAACATTTACAAATGAGAAAATTTATTACTCACGTTGGCTTGCTGGCCCTAACGATTTTTGCAACGGTCTTTTTAGGTCTTTCCGCTGTAAATGCGCAGACTACAAATGCTTATGCTGATGCCGGTTTATCTTCACCAACCGTATCAAGCGATAAACTTGATTATGCGCCTGGTGAAGTTGCTCATATTACCGGTACTGGTTGGACGCTTGATCAAAGCGTCCATGTTGAATTTAAGGAAACTCCTGATTATCCGGATTATCATATTTATGATATTTCGGTGAATACTAATGGAACGTGGCAGATTGATTATCCAATTGAGCTACGGCACTTAGGTGTCGCTTTTAGCGTACTTGCTGATGGTAAACAAAGTGCTTACAGAGCTACTACTGCCTTTACTGATGGTTCTGTTACAATTACTGCTGCTACAGGCGGCAGTTCGATTTCTGCTGATAATGCAGGAGGTACATCCTATACTACTTTGACAGGACCTATCATGGCTGAAGCTGCAAAAGGTGATATCGGATTAGGAACAATAATTCTTAATGCTCCCTCAGGATTTGAGTTTGACTTAGGAGGAACTTCTCCTACAGTTCTTGTTACGGGTGATGCAACAAGTACAAAAAATATTAATAATACTTCAACTGGTAGTACAATTCCAGTTACACGAACAGCCTCAACATTAACCATCGCAATTTCCGTCAAATCGAATGGAGGTAATGCCAATACTTTAACTTGGCAAAACATTAGAGTGCGACCTACTGCTGGTACTCCACTTGCTTCTGGTAATATTACTAAGTCAAGTTCGTCTACTTCTTCTTACGCCACTATTCCAAATGTAACGACCCCCAGTTATGGGACACTTGCAGAAGTTGTCGGAGCCTTGGACCATTTTAATATTGGAACAATTTCAGGTACAAAAACTTCGGGTACGGCTTTTAATATTGACTTAACTGCTAAAGACAAATTTGACAATACTGTTACAAGTTTTACTGGTACTGCAGGTATAAGTAGTACTGTAGGAACAATAGCTCCAACAACTTCTGGATCTTTTGGTTCTGGGCAACTTACACAAAGTGTCACTATCACTGGTGGTGGAAATGGCAAAATTAGTGTGACAAGTGGCGGCAAAACGGGAGAAAGTAATTCATTCGATGTTGTTGTTCCATGTACGGCACCAACTATAAATACTTCTCCAAGCGGCCAACCTGCAAGTCAATCCATAACATATGGTACTAACGCAACCTTTACTATAAGTGCAGGCGGAACTGCAACTTTAACGTACCAATGGCAGGAAAACACAGGAAGTGGGTTTGCAAACATCAGTAATGGGGGAATTTATTCTGGTGCAACTACTACAACTTTAAATATTACGAAACCAACTGTTTCAATGAGTGGCTATAAATATCGTTGTGTTGTTACCAACAGTTGTGGAAATACAACCAGTGATGGAAACGCAACACTTTCTGTTGCAAAAGCCAATCAAACGATTAGTATAACTACCCCTTCTCCGTCAAATGCCACTTATAATACCTCTTTTACAGTTGCCGCTACAGCTACGTCTGGGCTACCAGTTACTTATAGCAGTTCTGCACCTTTAAGTAACTCTGGTGCTACCTTTAGCATGACAAGCGGTACAGGAACAGGAGTGGTGAAATATAACCAGGCTGGCGATGCGAATTACAATGCTGCGGCTGAAGTAACAGTAAATGTTTCGGCAGCCAAGGCTTCAGCTACAATTACATTGGTAAATGCTGATTTATCTCCTACATTTAATGGAAGCGGTAAAACTGTAGGTTATACAATCAGCCCAACCGGTGTAAGCGGTGTAACAGTAAGCTACAAGAAAGGAATAATAAGTGTTGCTTCTCCAACTGATGCCGGAAGCTATTCAGTTACTGCATCTTTGAATAATGCAAACTATGACGCAACAGATGTTACCAGCACCCTGGTCATCGGTAAAGCTACTTCAACCACAGTAGTAAGTGTTCCGTCAGGTCCATATGTTTATACTGGTGCTGCACAAACACCGGCTACAGTAAGTGTAACAGGTGCAGGCGGATTAACTCTTACACCAACTGCAACTTATGCAGACAATATAAATGCAGGCATAGCTACAGCATCTTATGCTTTTGCAGGAGATGATAACCACACAGGTTCTGATGACAGCAAGACCTTCACCATTGGCAAGGCTACATCTGTTACAGCGATAACAATCACTGGTTCTCCATTCTCTTATACAGGTTCAGCGATTACACCAGCTACAGT
>NZ_KB893322.1 GCF_000374045.1 Segetibacter koreensis DSM 18137
GCTTCCTGTACGGGTACACCTACCACCTTTACCATTACCGTGAACCCTACCGCTACCGTGACCAGTGCAGCAACAGCCACTATCTGTAATAACACCGCCCAGAACTATACCATCACTTCAGCAGTCAGCGGTACTGCCTACTCCTGGAGCAGGGCTTCTATAACAGGTATCAGCAATACTGCTATAACTAGCCAAAGCAATAATCGCATAACAGAACTTTTAACCAATACCACCAATGTTCCGGTTAAAGTAACTTATACTATTGCACCGACTGCCAATGGTTGTCAGGGAATTCCGTTTGCCTACACTGTTACCGTAAATCCAACACCTACGATTACAAGTCCCGCAGCAGCTACTGTATGCAGTGATACAAGACAGAACTATGTCATTACAAGCAGCGTAAACGGTACGACTTATAACTGGAGCAGGACTACAGTACCAGGCATCAGCAATTCGTCAGTAACAGGACAAAGCACCAACCCCATAACAGAAGTATTAATCAATACTACGAATGAGCCCATCATAGTAACCTATATCATTACACCTTTTGCTAATGGCTGTCAGGGAACTCGGTTTTCTTACACCGTTACCGTAAATCCTAAGCCTAAAACACCTTCGATACAAAGCAACTCACCAATCTGTACAGGAACTGATTTAACTCTAACAACAGCAGCCATAGAAGGTGGAAAGTTTAGCTGGACAGGGCCTAACAGTTTTAGTTCAACTTTGCAAAACCTCTTCATACCAAATAGTACTTTAGCTCATGCAGGAACCTATTCAGTCACGGTTACCGTTAATGGTTGTTCAAGTGATCCAGGGATAAGTACTGTTGTAATAAATGCAACTCCGACTACTCCAAAAATTACTAATAACGGTCCATTATGTGAAGGCGGAATCTTACAATTAACAGCTTCAAACATTGCTGGCGCTAGTTACAACTGGATCGGACCTAACGGATTTATAGCCCACGCACAAAATCCAACCATATCTGCTGCTACATCAATTAATTCAGGCAAATATTTTGTAAAAGCGACAGTTGCAGGATGTACAGGATTAGCAGATTCTTCGACTGTTATTGTTAATGAAAATCCAAAAACTCCAATAGTATCAAGCAATTCACCGGTTTGCTCAGGAGGTGATCTGCTATTAACAACATCCGAAACTAAGGGTGCAACTTATAGTTGGACAGGACCAAATGGATTTAAAGCAGGTGTACAAAATTTAATAATAGAACGTGCTGCCATTGCAAATGCTGGGACATATAATGTTTCTGTAAGCTCGGTGGGATGTTCAAACATAAGCTCAGGAACTATTGTAGTGACGGTAAACCAAACACCCGATGCGGCAAATGCGAGCAATAACGGACCTGTTTGCGCGGGAAGCAGTTTGAGACTATTCGCTTCAACTGTTGCCGGAGCAACCTATAATTGGATAGGCCCAAATGGTTTCAGATCATCATCCCAAAATCCGGTAATCAGTAATATTACAACAGCAGGGGAGGGAACATATAGTGTAACAGTAACTGTAAACGGTTGTACAAGTGCTGCCGCATCCACTAATGCCACTATTAAACATGTTCCTGAAGCCCCAATTGCAGGAAACAACACGCCGATTTGTGACGGACGCACAGTAAACTTAACAGCTTCTGATATTGCGCAAGCGACCTATAACTGGATTGGTCCAAATGGTTTTACATCAGCAACACAAAATCCAACAATAGCAAATGCTACGTTTACTAACGCAGGTAAGTATTATGTATCAGCAACTATTGCCGGCTGTACAGGTTTGGCTGATTCTGCTACTGTAATTATTAATGCTAATCCTACACCTCCTAAATTATCGAGCAACTCACCGGTTTGTTCAGGAGGAGCAATTCAATTAACAGCAACAGAAATTACGGGTGCAGATTATTCATGGACTGGCCCTGATGGATTTACTTCATCATCACAAAATCCAAACATACCGAATGCTGTATTAGCTAACGGTGGCACTTACAAGGTTTCTATAACTGCTGCCGGCTGTCCAAGTACAACTTCTTCATCAATTGGTGTTATTGTAAATCAAACACCTGCTGCTCCAACAGTAACTAATAGCGGCCCTGTTTGCGAAGCAACCGACTTGAATTTTTTCGTATCAACGATTACCGGGGCAACATATTTTTGGACTGGTCCTAACAGTTTTACATCAACTTCCAAAAATCCGGTAATCAGTAATGTTTCAAAATCTGACGAAGGAACTTACAGTGTAACAGCCACTGTAAAAGGTTGTACAAGTGATTCAGCAAACACAATAGCAGTCATCAAACAATTGGCAACTGCGAGCGCAGGAAATAATCAAACTGTTTGTGCGAATAATGCGTTGATACATATAGGAGGAACAGTATCAGGAGGAAGTAGCACAGGAATTTGGAGCACAAGTGGAACGGGAAAATTCTTGCCGTCCGATACAAGTTTATCTTCAACCTACCTCCCTGGTACTTTAGATACTACAACCGGAAGTGCAACGCTGACTTTAACCTCAACAAACAATAATGGCTGTCGCGTTTCGCTTTCATCATTAGTAGTTACAATTACAAATGCACCTACTGTCAACGCTGGTGGTTACCAAAGTGTTTGTGCAAATAATGCAAACGTAACTTTAAACGGACAAGTAACCACTGCTACCGGAGGAGTTTGGAGCACTTCCGGAACCGGCACATTTAGTCCTTCTAATAGATATTTAAGTACAACATATATTCCCGGAGAAAGGGATATAAGAAATGGTAAAGTAATACTGGCGCTTACAACAACCGGCAATGGAAAGTGCCAAAGTGTATCTGATAACATGATTATAACTATCACACCTGCACCTGTTGTAAAAGCGGGCCCCGACCAATATATTCTTGAATCCAACTCTACTTCTTTAGAACCTGATGTAACTGGTACAAATCTTAAATATTTATGGACCCCTAACAAATATCTGAACAATAATATGATAAAAAATCCGTTAGTAACAGGTGTGGAGGATATACAATATACACTAAAAGTTACTGATATAAACGGATGTGTAAATGAAGACCAGGTATTTGTTAAAGTGCTTAAGCCCTTTAAGATACCAAACACTTTTACCCCTAATAATGATGGAATCAATGACACATGGTCAATACCAAATCTGAGTAATTATCCTGCAAACCATGTTCAGGTTTTTAACAGGTATGGACAGTTAGTATTCGAAAGCTTTGGATATGCTAAGCCATGGGATGGAACTATGAATGGAAAATCATTACCATTTGGTACATATTATTATGTTATTGAGGCTGGTAATGGACGCAGACCATTCACAGGCTACGTAACTGTTGTAAAGTAGAAGGCATAAAAGAAAAATATTATGAAATTAATATTTGTGATGTTGATGATGTCGGGAGTGATGCATGCATTCGCACAACAAAAACCATATTTTACCCAATATATCCTCAATAACTATATTTTAAATCCTGCCATTACAGGAATAGAAAATTATACAGATGTAAAACTGAGTTACCGCAATCAATGGACAGGAATTAATGGAGCACCTGTTACTATGTATGTTTCTGCTCACGGACCAATTGGTAAAAAAGATTATCGCACCACTGCAACTTCGTTTCAGGTACCTGGAGAAAATCCACGGGGCAAAGCTTATTGGGAAAGTTACACTGCCCCTGAGGCTCATCATGGCGCGGGCTTAATTCTGATGAATGACAAAACAGGTTATATCAGTAGATTTTCTGCTTATGCAACTTTAGCTTATCATAAAGGGTTAACACCTAAAACAAGTTTATCTGCCGGCTTCCTTGCGGGAATGACCCAGGTTAGTCTTGACAGAAGTAAAATTGAATGGGCAACTCTAGACCCAAATGATCCTGCTATAGGTTATACCAGTACAGAATTAAAAAAAATAAAGCCGGAAGTTGGTGCAGGCTTATGGTTATACTCTTCAGATTATTTTGCGGGTGTTTCAGTTTTAAATATTATACCAGGTAAAGCCAAGTTTAAAGCTAACAGTAATTACGGAAGTTATTACGAACCCCAATTTCTTGCAACAGCAGGATACCGTTTTTTTTTAAGTGATGATATCTCCGCTTTACCTTCTGTTATGCTACAGTTTATAAAACCATTTCCTGTGCAAACACATGTTAATATAAAGCTACAGTTCCAGGACAAAGTTTGGATAGGTGCAAGTGGCAGAGTTAGCGACGAACTGGGAGGATTTGCAGCAATGGCTGGAATATTTGTGTCAAATACTTTTAATATTGCCTATTCGTATGATGCTTCAACTACTTCCCGGTTAAAATTATATACAAAAAATACTCACGAACTTATTATTGGCTTTCCTATTAATAATAAGTATGGAGACACTTGCCCTAAAAACATTTGGTAAGCAATACCAGCAGCAGTTTCCATTAATAGTAACGGACAAAAATAAAGATTTAAAAGAAAAGCAATTCTCTTCCATTAATTGTCAATACCTTATTTCCTTTCCCAGCTACGCCGAATTATTTTAATACAACTTCAGAATCTTACACTTTAAATTGAGATTTCTCTGGTTTTATTTTGAGACTATCACCAATAGTTTGTTAAAAACTTTTGTCTCTTAATCCAACCGTATCAACAAAAACCTATTTTTGATACATTACTATTAATATGAAAATTATATCATTTCTTTTTGCTTGTACAATCGGTTTTAGTGCCGCAATTTATGCTCAGCCGAAAAAAGTAATAGCAGATAAAATTGTAGCACAAGTAGGTGACAAAATTATTTTACGTTCAGATATTTATAATTCTATTCAAGATGCACAGCGCCAAGGTACTCCTTTGCCTCCAAATCCTGAATGTGTATTGGTAGAAAGAGCATTAATTGAAAAGGCGCTGGTCTTGCAAGCCGAAAAAGACTCCTTGCCTGTAAACGAAGACGACCTGGAAGCCTCGCTCGACAACCAGATACGGGGTTTTGTTATGCAGTATGGTTCAAAAGAAGTTTTGGAAGAAGTGGCAGGTAAATCAGTTTACCAGTTAAAAGAAGATTTTAGGCAGCCATTCAGAGAAAGGAGTTTAGCAGACCAGATGAGAAAGAAGATAGTAGAAAATGTAAAAATGACTCCTACCGAGGTTCGCGCTTATTTTGATAAGATACCAAAAGATAGTCTTCCTTTTTACGAAAGTGAACTTGGGATTAGTGAAATCGTAGTGTATCCTAAGGCTAACCGTGAGGTCGAGAGCTACGTAACCCGTGAATTGAATGAGTGGAAAAAGCAGGTAGAAGACGGTTCTAAAAAGTTTGAACAACTAGCTAAATCTTATACCGAAGATCCCGGGAGTAAAGAGTCGGGCGGACAATACAATATAAACCGTAACGATAAATTTTGGGATCCTGCTTTTATTTCTGCGGCATTTAAGTTAAAAGAAGGACAGGTATCCCAGGTTATTAAGACAAAGTTTGGTCTGCACATTATTCAAATGGTTAGCAGATCAGGTGATGATGCAGTAATACGTCACATTCTCAGAATACCTCCTGTAACAGATACGGAGGTAAAAGAATCACTAGAAAAGCTAGACTCAGTAAGATCAAAATTACTTGCAGGTACGCTCAGTTTTGGCGAAGCAGTTAACAGGTACAGCGAAGATGAAGGAAGTAAGTTTAGCGGGGGAACAAAACAAGGTCGTGACGGTTCTAGCTTTGTTACAATTGATGAACTGGATAAAGACATGGTTTTAGCTATTAAAAATCTGAAAGTTGGTGAATACTCCCAGCCAATAGCATATACTGATGAAAGAGGCAAAAAAGCAGTTCGATTAATTTATCTTCAATCACGAACAGAACCGCACCGCGAAAGCCTTAAAGATGATTATAGTAAAATTGCCCAGCGGGCATTAGAAGAAAAAAAGAATGCTGTTCTTGAAAAATGGTTCAAATCACACATTCCCAATTATTACATTATGATTGACAAAGATTTTCAGGCTTGTGATAATGTAAAGGAATGGTCAAGCAATGCCGTAGCAAATAATTAAATTATAGATGGCTTCTAGTGTGACAGGCAAGCACAGACTAAAACAATGGTAAAACAGTTTTAGGCAATTTTATTATTCTTTTGCCATTATTGCAATTAGTACCCGATAATAAACGACTTCCACTATTTTTGCAAAACACGAAAAATAAACTTTAAAATGGTTGATGTAATTCTTGGTTTGCAATGGGGTGATGAAGGAAAAGGAAAAATAGTTGATTTTTTTGCTCCTGATTACGACATTGTTGCCCGCTTTCAGGGCGGTCCAAATGCAGGTCATACTCTATATGTAGAAGATAAAAAGGTGGTTTTGCACCAAATTCCTTCTGGCATTTTTCATCAAAACACTATTAACCTTATTGGAGGAGGTGTGGTGCTTGATCCTGTTATTCTTAAAAAAGAGTGTGATTTAGTCGCTTCTTTTGGTATTGACGTCAAAAAAAATCTTTATATATCTGAGAGAACAAACATTATTGTTCCTACCCACCGTGCTTTAGATAAAGCTTCTGAGACTTCGAAAGGAACAGAAAAAATAGGCAGTACACTAAAGGGCATCGGTCCGGCATACATGGATAAAACAGGCCGGAATGCAATTAGGGTCGGCGATATTTTAGACAAGACTTTTACCACCAATTATATTAAACTTCGATTAAAGCATCAGCGGCTTTTAGATAATTTTCATTTTAATGAAGATATTTCTGAATGGGAAGACGAGTTTTTTGATGCGATCGAGTTTCTTCGTTCGTTAAATATCGTAAATGGAGAATATTTTTTAAATAATAAAATTACAGAAGGGAAAAAAATACTTGCAGAAGGTGCCCAGGGCAGCATGCTTGATATTGATTTTGGGACCTTTCCGTATGTCACGTCATCCAACACTATTTCTGCAGGAGTATGTACCGGTTTAGGAGTTGCTCCCCAGAAAATAAATGAAGTAATTGGCGTAACCAAAGCATACTGTACAAGAGTTGGCAGTGGGCCTTTTCCTACAGAATTATTTGATGAAACAGGAGAGGAATTGCGTAAAATAGGTAATGAATTTGGTGCTACTACCGGCAGGCCCAGACGCTGCGGCTGGATCGACCTTGTTGCGTTGCAATATGCTTGCATGATAAATGGCGTGACAAAAATGGTAATGACCAAAGCAGATGTATTAGACTCATTTGAGGAATTGAAAATGTGTACTTCCTATCTTGTAAACGGGGAAGAGAAGAAAGAAATTCCTTTCCAGATTTCTAAAATTAAGATTGAACCTGTATTGAAATCATTCAAAGGATGGAATACGGACACTACTTCCGCCAAAGACAGTAGCAATCTTCCTTCTACGATGAGGGAGTATGTACATTTTATCAACGACTTTGTAAAAGCAGATGTTAAGTACATCTCAAACGGACCAGGACGCGAACAAATTGTAAGGTTATAAAGAACATTTGTTGAAGTTTTTTTATGAAAAATTTTTTGGTTTATAAAAAAACAGTTCGAAATTTTACATACTAAAACCTAGTACAAAATGCCCGCTAAATCAAATAAAGAAAATACTCCTAAAAAAGAAGTTTCGTCAAAATCTACGGGAATAAAAAAATCTTCAGCTAAACCAAAAAAAGCTATTCAGGAAGATGATTTTGACCTTACAGACGCGGACGAAACACCTAGAAAGTCATTGGCATCAAAAAGCTCTGTTGACGACGATGATATTGTTGACGAGATTGAAGAGGATGACGATAACCTGAGCAAAGGTGAAGAAGACGAAGACTGGGATCCGGACTTTAACGAATTCGATTTACCGAAATCCTCTAAAAAATCTTCGTTAGGCAAGAACTCTAAAAACAGTGACGACGATTATAAAATGGACGATGAGTTTAGAGATCTTTTCGGTTCCGGTTCGTCATCGAAGAAATTTAGTGAAGATGACGACGATTATTAATTGGAATAGTCTAAGACGTAATTGTTTTAACAATCCCTACATAGGTACATAAAAGGCCAAAAGAAATAGAAATGTTGAACAGAGTCCTGTTCAACATTTCTATTATAGCCTTACAGTGATAAAATCTATTGTTCTGGCTTTTATAAAAAGTGCGAATTTTAAAGTTAATCAACAGAAGTAGCGGCGGGAGTTTCTATTTTCATCAGCAACTCTGATAGGCGGAGCAGGAGCTTTTCATTATGTTGAGAAGACATAACTTGTACGCCAAAAGGTAAGCCCTGTTCATTTTTAAATAATGGAAGGGATATTGCAGGAATTCCGGCAAGATTTGCATAAACCGTGTAGATGTCCGCAAGAAAAATTTCGATCGGATCTTTCTTTTCCCCTAATCTATAAGCAGGAGTGGGCACCGTCGGTAAAATAATAGCATCAAATTGCTCAAATATTAATTTTGTTTTTTCTACAAGCAATCTTCTTACTTGCTGGGCCTTAGTAAAGTAAGCATCATAGTAACCTTCACTTAAGACAAAAGTTCCAAGAAGAATACGTCTTTTAACTTCCGGGCCAAAGCCTTCACTTCGTGAAAGTTTATAAAGATCTGTGAGATCTATATTTTTTTGCTTATTTCTATAGCCAAATTTAATACCGTCATAACGCGAAAGATTACTGCTTGCTTCGGCAGTAGTAAGAACATAATAAGTGGGAACAATATAATCAAGCAGTTCAAAATCAATTCCTTCTATCTCTATCCCAACCGTAGCCGCTGTTTGCAAAAGTTCTTGTATTGATGCTGCAATAACCGGATCAAGGCTTGGATGTTCTAAGGCATTTTTAAAATAACATATCCTATATTTCTGTTCCTTCGATGTGTCGACGACAGTAATCGCAGGTTTTTGAGATGCAGTGCTGTCAAATTCATCAGGTCCTGCAATTACATCGAGCACTAAACGAACATCTTCAATACTTTTTCCAAAAATTCCAATTTGATCAAAAGACGAAGCATAAGCAATTAGCCCATACCTCGAAATACAACCGTAGGAAGGTTTTAGACCAATTATTCCACAAAAATCAGCAGGCTGCCTCACTGATCCACCTGTATCACTGCCAAGGCTTATCATACAACTTCCGGTCTGTACTGCCACTGCCGAGCCCCCAGATGACCCACCTGGTACTCTTTCTTCGTCTATTGCATTTTTTACCGGACCAAAAGCAGAATTTTCATTACTGCTTCCCATTGCAAACTCGTCACAATTTTGTCGGCCCAAGATAATAGCGCCTTCGTCAAGAAGTCGTTTAGTTGCGGTGGCATGATACACGGAAGTAAAACCTTCGAGAATTCGGGAAGAAGCAGAGACTTTATGATCTTTGAAACAGATAACATCTTTAAGGCCTACAATAACTCCGTGGAGTTTGCCCAAAGGTTGGCCATTTTGTCTTGCTTTATCAAGTTCATCTGCTCTTTCAAGTGCTTCAGCTTCAAAAACTTCAAGCCAGGCATTGAGATGAGCTGTAGCAGAAATTTTTTCAAGACAAAACGAAACGGCCTCCACACAAGTGTGCTGGCCGTTTATTAATGAGGTATGGTATTCTTTGACAGAAAGAAAATCAAGCAAAACTACTAATGATTAAAAGAAGATTACGGTTGCTGAATAGTTGAAGTCTCAGAAGCTTTTTTTACTTCCTTCTCGTTCATTCCTTCTTCAATTTCTTTCTTCACATTATCCTTTGCATCATTAAACTCACGGATTCCTTTTCCAAGCCCGCGCATAAATTCTGGAATTTTTCTTCCACCAAATAAAATTAATACGGCAAGAACAATTAAAATCCATTCACTTCCGCCTGGCATTCCGATGAATAAGTTATTAAACATTGCGTGTAATTTAGACTACAAAAATAAGTGTATATTATTGGTATAATTCAAAATGAAGCTGTAAAATACGTGTAAAGATTTGAAAAGGCTATAAATAAAAAACGGAAACCACCAGTTTCCGTATAAATTATAATATTATTTACATTTCTCAATTAATATCTCTTCTCTTTAATCCTTGCGCTCTTACCACTTCTCTCACGAAGATAGAATAGTTTAGCTCTGCGAACCTTACCTACTTTATTGAGAATGATAGAATCAATATTTGGAGAATTTATAGGAAATAGCCTTTCTACACCTACTCCGTCAGAAATTTTACGTACTGTAAAAGTAGCAGTTGCGCCTTGCCCCTGCCTCTTAATTACATCACCTTTAAAAGACTGAATTCTCTCTTTATTACCTTCTATAATTTTATAATTAACAGTAATGTTATCACCTGCTTTAAATTTAGGGACCTCTTTTTTAGCAGTCAACTGCTCATGCACGAAAGCTACAGCGTTCATATCAAATATTTTTTCGGATTGCGAAGGTAAGGGGAAAGTTTTAATATAAAAAGTTTTTAGGCTTTTCTTTTATTCTACACATGATATCACAAAATCATTATTACCAGAACAATCATTAATTATGATGCCGGCAGATGCAAAATAATCATTGAAAGCGTTATAATTTCCTCTTTTTTTATAATAATTGTCAAAAATAAGAATACCGCCATTAACTAAACGGGGATAAAAAAATTGGAGCGTGGTTAAAGTTGCTTCATAACCATTTAAATCAATATTAAGGAAAGAAATCTTTAGCTCAGGATTATCAATCAGATATTTTGGAATTGAATTATTGAGGTTACCGGCAACAAAACTGATTTTTTCATTCACCCCTTTTAATAGGGTCTTGACAATATAATCGATATTTATTCCCGACCTCTGCATCAAAATAAAGCTGCTTTTACTGTCGTGGGAGCAGGAATCATTTGCAACTTTTTCAAAAACCAGTACCTTTTTATTAGATTGAGCTTCTACTAATTTCCGAAAAATAGCTATCCTCGAAAAACCTTCTGCCTCAGTACCACATTTCACTATTGTTCCTTCTACCGTACCTACTTTTTTACCTGGCATATTAGAAGCTCCTGAACTGTTTTTCTGGTGCTTATTATCCATTTCATTCAATAACCTTTTCTGGCAATGCAACGGGTACGATACAAATGATTTCATAAAACAATTGCTTCTGATTTTGAAAAAATACAAATGGTTGATCAGGTAATTGACATGCTTTTTACAGGAATTGGAATAGTTTTAAAAAGAACCTTACAATCTAAGACTCCTTTATCCGGCAAATTGGTTGCATGGACAGTAATATTAAATAAAACAGCCGCCAAAAAAGGGCGGCTGTCTCATCACGAACTCTAAAATAATTATCTTGCTATGTTAACTGCTCTTTTTTCTCTTATTACTGTCACTTTTATTTGCCCCGGGTAAGTCATATCTGTTTGAATTTTTTGAGCAATCTCAAAACTTAACTTATCACTATCAATATCTGTAACCTTATCGGCTTCTACAATTACTCTCAGCTCACGTCCTGCTTGTACGGCATACGCTTTTTCAACCCCCTGGTAAGTAAGTGCTAGGGTTTCGAGTTCTTTTATTCTTTGAAGGTATTGCTGCATTATTTCCCTACGCGCTCCTGGACGGGCACCACTTATAGCATCACATGCCTGGATGACAGGAGAAATAACATATTGCATTTCCATTTCATCGTGGTGGGCGCCAATTGCATTTACCACCGCCGGATTTTCCCCATACTTTTCTGCAAGTTTAGCTCCCAACAATGCGTGACTCAGTTCAGTTTCTTCATCAGGAACTTTGCCTATGTCATGCAACAATCCTGCACGCTTGGCAAGTTTGGGGTTTAAACCTAACTCACTCGCCATTAGCCCGCACAAATTTGCCACTTCCCGGCTATGCATCAATAAGTTTTGCCCGTAAGATGACCTAAACCGCATTTTTCCTACAATGCGTACCAGTTCTTTATGCAGACCATGTATACCCAGTTCTATTACAGTACGTTCACCGATTTCCATAATCTGCTCTTCCAGTTGTTTGCGGGTTTTTTCAACAACCTCTTCTATTCTTGCAGGGTGAATACGACCGTCAGAAATAAGACGTTGCAAACTCAGGCGGGCAATCTCTCTGCGTAGCGGATCAAACGATGAAAGAACAATTGCTTCGGGAGTATCATCTACTATTAAATCTACCCCTGTGGCAGCCTCTATTGCCCTGATATTTCTTCCTTCACGCCCGATAATCTGGCCTTTAATTTCATCTGTTTCAAGATTGAATACACTTACAGCATTTTCAATAGCCTGTTCGGCAGCCGTCCGTTGAATTGTTTGAATAATAATTTTGCGAGCCTCTTTATTAGCTTTTTGCCTAGCATCGTCTATTATATCTTGCTGCAGGCTCAATGCGCGGCTTTGGGCTTCCTGCTTAAGGCTCTCGATTAATTGATTTCTTGCTTCATCAGCTGTGAGAGCAGCAATTTTTTCAAGCCGTCGAATATGTTCTTCCTGGTGTTTTTCTAATTCTGTTCTTTTTTGACTTACAACATCCAGTTGACGGTTTAAATTTTCTTTTATTGCCTCATTATCTTTTAATTGTTTGTCTAAATTTACCTCTTTCTGATTTAAAGAAACCTCTTTCTGTTTTATTCGGTTTTCTACATCACTTATTTTTCGGTTTCTTTCAAATACTTCTTTGTCGTGCTCGCCTTTTAATTGAACGAATTTTTCTTTCGCTTCAACTATTTTTTCTTTCTTAAGCGTTTCAGCTTGCGTTTGTGCATCAGAAATAATTCTTCGGGCTTGTTGCTCTGCGTCTTCAATCTGTTTTTTAGTGTCTTTTGCAAAAATGAACTTTCCCGCTATAATTCCGGCAATTATTCCTACCATGCCTATTATAATGGTAATTACTATCGAATCCATGCTTTATTTTGTTTTTAAAAGTTAATTCATATTCTTTAATCCTCCAAATTAATAGGTGGACAAGTTATAAGTGTGCGAAGATAATTATTTATCAACGATAAACGCAGGTTTAGAGTAGTGACTATAGTAGGTAACCCAATGGTGAATTGAATTTAGAAAATTTGGAGTTTTCTCCGTGCATGAAGCTTTTCCAAATAGATCAGTATTTGGATCAATTCAAATGAACTATTTATTCTCAATAACAAGGAAAATATCCCGGGGAATTAAAAAATTAAAAAGGTGGTAAATTCTTTATTTAGTTTTACCTAAAGGAATAATATTCGTTCGACATGCAACTACGTTAGTAAAAGCAGCTCATTTTGCAGAAAGTGTCTTATTTAACAACTCCTCTATTTTATTTAGCTTTTCCTGACTGCTGGTATTATAAATCTCTGTTGGCGTAGGTTTTTGTTGTTCGGTGGCGTACCATAGCAAAACCATAGATACGTAATCCTGCATATCTTTTCCCGCAAAGTTTGTTTTATAATCTACAATTTTTTCGTTGAGCTTTTTAATAGTTTTTCTTACCATCTCCTCGTCTTCAGGTTCTATTCTTAACCGGTAACTACGGTCTGCGACTATTATATTTATGGGAATAAGTTGCTGTGACATATTTTTTAAGAATGAAGAAGTGCAAGACATTTGTCAATATCCTTTAAATACGAGTCTATTCTTTTTTCGAGGTCTTTTTTTGACTGATCTGTAAGATTTTCTACGCTCACTTTCAACAAATCTTCCTTCTGATTGAGCTTTTTAGTCTCATTATTGTATGATTGCAATAATTCATTTACCCTGTTGTTTTCTTTCTGCAGACGCTGAATCTCTTTTTGAGCAGACGTGTATTCTTTCAGCAATAGCAGCACCTTATCTTCAATTCGTTGTATTTGCTCATCTATAGCATTCATTGCAATCAAATTAGAGAATTATTTTCTTATCTCGGCACCTAACTCTGTTTCAAAACCTTTAATCAGCCGGTTCATCATAGCATCAATCTCTTTATCTGTCATCGTTTTTTCCTCATCTATAAAAGTGAAACTCAGCGCCATCGACTTTTTATTCGTTCCTAACTTTTCACTTTCAAAAATGTCAAACAATTGGACATTCTGTAATTTAGATATTTTCAACTTTTCAACTACCTGTTCCAAACCATTAAAAGTGATATTTTTATTTACAACTATCGCAAGGTCTCTCTGTACAGCAGGGAATTTTGATACTTCTGTATAAGTAATTTTTTTAGAAGCCACTGACTGAAGCAGCAAAATCCAATCAAAATCAATATAAAGCACAGGCTGCTTTACATCGAACATTTTTAGTTTATCGGAAGAAATTTCGCCAACAGTTACTAATGATTTATCTCCAATTTTTGCTGATATCGAAGTTAAAAATCCCGTTTCGTGTGTTGCTATAAATGGAGGAGACTCTAATCCACACAATTTTATTAAGCCATCAGCAATACCCTTCGCAAGGTAAAAATCACCGTTTGCAGATTTGGATTTCCATGAAGCAGGTTTACTTTCGCCGGTAAGATACAATGCAAGATGCTCCTTCTCAGTATAATTGCCCACTCCGGTGGAATGATAAGTTTTCCCGAATTCGAAAAAAGCGAGATCCTTGTTTTTCCTGTTTAAATTATAAGCTACCGTTTCCAATCCGGTTTCAATCATTGACGGACGCATTACATCTAAATCAGAACTTAAGCTGTTAATCATTTTTACCGTACCGGACAAAGTTTCTGCACTATAATACTGACTGTTTGTGATGGAATTGGTAACAATTTCGCTAAAACCGAGACCAGTGAGGTAGCCTGCGACTTTCTCCTTCAGATTTTCTTTTAAAATGTTTTCATCAGAAGATGGAGATATTGTCATCATACCAGATATCTCTACATTATCAAGACCATCTATTCTTAGAATTTCTTCAACAATGTCGGCAGGCAAACTAATATCATGTTTGCTAAAGGGGACTGCAACCGTTAATTCATCTTGCGTTTCCTTTATAATGTCAAAACCAAGACTTGTCAGTATCCTTTTTACAGTATCGGCCTGGTAATTTTTTCCACTTAATTTTTTTAGGTAACTGTACCTTATAGTAATTTTTGTCTTCTCCTCTGGCGAAGGATAAACATCAATAACATCAGACGAAATTTCTCCGCCTGCCACTTCTTTAATTAGTAAGGCCGCACGTTTTAAAACATCGACAACATTTGAAATGTCTACACCTTTTTCAAATCTTGCAGCCGCTTCGGTTCTCAATCCATGCCGGAAAGATGTTTTTCGAATGCTTGTAGGATTGAACCAGGCGCTTTCAAGAAAAATACTTTTTGTTTCCTGCTTTACACCGCTTTTTGCACCACCGAAAACTCCGGCAATACACATGCCTTCTTCTGCATTGCAAATCATTAAATCTGTACTGTCCAGCTTTCTTTCCTTTTCATCAAGCGTTATAAATATTTCGTCCTGCGGCAGGTCTTTTACTATAACCACGCCTCCTTTTATAGCGTCTGCATCAAATGCATGCAAGGGCTGTCCCGTCTCATGCAAAACATAATTGGTAATATCTACAATGTTATTAATAGGCCTTTGACCTATGGCAATTAATTTATCGCTTAACCACTTAGGGCTTTCTTTAACCGTCAGCCCCGTTATTGTTAACCCTGAGTAGCGCTTACAATCTTCCCTATTTTCAATAATTACTTTTATTGGGTAATTATTATTGTCTGCTTTAAAACTATGTGGAAAAGGACTTTTGGCTTTTACATCTTTTAATGTGTGATGGGAGAGGTAAGCACACACATCTTTCGCCACCCCAAAATGACTCATTGCATCCATTCTGTTTGGCGTTAATCCAATTTCAAAAATCCAGTCTGTATATGGTTTAAAATACTCGGCTGCCTTCATACCGACCACAACATTATCAGGTAAAACCAGTATTCCCTCGTGACTTGTACCCAGTCCAATTTCATCCTCAGCGCAAATCATCCCCTGGCTTTCTTCACCTCTTATTTTTGCAGCTTTCATAGTAAGCGGTTGGCCATCAACAGGATAAATTGTTGTACCAATAGTTGCTACCAAAACTTTTTGTCCCACAGCAACATTTGGAGCTCCACAAACAACTTTCAACGGTCCGCCATTACCAATATTTACCCTTGTAAGTTTCAGTTTATCCGCATTGGGATGTTGTTGGCAGTCAACAACCTGCCCAATAACTACGCCTTGTAAACCACCTTTAATACTTTCAAATTGTTCAAGGCTTTCAACTTCTAACCCTATTGAAGTTAAAATTTTTGAAAGCTCTTGTGGTTCAATTCTTTCAGGAAGGTATTCGCTTAACCAATTATAGCTAATTGTCATTTACACTACTTTTTTGCAAAATGCAAATATAGCAGGGAAAGCCCAAACCGCTAAAGAGGCGTGAACAATACGAATGGAATAATCAGCATAATCTGCAGTTATTCGCTATTAATATTGTTATGTGTCACGAATTGTGACGGATCATCTGTAGGGAAACTTAAATTATTTCAGCATCCTGTTTTCATTTGTCTCCGTAACACTTTAGATATTAGTAAGGATATGCTACTTTTAATGAAACAAGCCAGAAAAATAAAAAGATGAACGAAAAAACCCCAAACAGCGGTAACGAGAACGGGATTACGAACTATTGGTGTCGTAAAATTGAAAAGGGAATTGAAATTAATGGAGACCTCAATAAACCAGAATGGAGCAACTGTGAAAAGTCTGGGAGATTTGTAGATATGGTAACAGGTGAACCAGGTTTATTTGATACACGGTCGGCAGCTTTATGGGACGATGAAAACTTGTACATCGCTTTTTGGGCAGAAGAACCGTTTGTGGCTGCTACTCAAAAAGAAAGAGATTCTATTGTATTTCTGGAAAATGACCTTGAAGTTTTTATCGACGGCGGAGACTGTTACTACGAACTTGAAGTGAATGCATTAAACACCGTTTATGAAGTATTTTTTATATGGAAAGATGCTTATAAAAAAGGCTGCAGGTTTGATGTAGCTGAATTTGATGTATTTAAAGAAAAGGCAATGACATTTGGCGGAGATTATGACCGATCTGGTGAATCTTTCTGGTGGGGCAGAAATCCAAGAGGACTAAGATGGGCCTTTCTGGATTATGATATGCCGGGATTAAAAACAGCAGTTAAAGTAGATGGAAAAATTAATGATCCGGGGCATGTTGATAAAGGATGGACACTTGAAATTGCCATACCGTGGAAAAGCATGAAGTGGCTGGCCAATGGAAAATCGCTGCCGCCGAAAGAAGGAGACATATGGCGAATTTTTTTAGGGAGGTTCCAAAAAATGACTCCTTCGGGACAGGAAGTACAACCACATCCGGCCTGGGTACTAAGCAAGCACGGCGTTTATGACACGCACATGCCGCAATGTTTTCCATACATACATTTCACAAATGAAATTGCGAAATAATAATAAATAAAATGGACGAACCAATCATGGCTCGTCCTTCATAAAAAGAAAAAATTCAGCTGTTACTTTACAAAGGCCTTACCCAAATGTTACGATAACTTATAGGCTCGCTTTTATCGCCGTGGGCTTGTAATTTAATTGGGGCTGGTCCATGCTTGCGATAGGAAGGTTGCCCGATATATGGAGTATCTCCTAAAACGTTAGTATTGTTTTGTACAAGAATTCCATTGTGAAAAACAGTAACCCGTGCAAGGGATTTTAAAACTCCATGAGAATTAAATTGAGGAGCAGTCCAGATAACATCATAGGTCTGCCATTCACCTGGTTTACGACATGCGTTAACCAAAGGAACAGACTGTTTATAAATACTACCCGCCTGCCCATTTACGTAAGTAGGATTTTTATAATTATCCAGCACTTGCAACTCATATCCGCCTGCACCCCATGGAAGAGCTGCGAGGAAGATCCCACTGTTACCGCGCGCTTGTCCTGACCCGGTTATATTAGCAGGTATCCGATATTCGATATGCAGTTGATAATCAGTAAATGTTCTTTTTGTCTGAATATCTCCGGTTGCTTTATTTACAGTCATTGCATGATCAGCAACAGTCCATTTAGCAGCAGTAGAGTCTTTAGAGGATATCCATTGATTGAGGTTTGTACCATCAAATAAAACAATCGCATCAGAAGGAGCATCACCGTACGCGGCACCCGGTGTGATTACCGGAGGAATGGGCAAATAAAATTCAGTTTCTTCAGGCCTCATCTTTTCAGGTGTCTGTGCATTAGTTATAAATGAAGCGCAGATTAAAGAAACTGATAAAATCGCAATTTTTCTCATGTACTTTTTATTTTTAAAAATTCAATATTAGGTAATCTCTTTTATTAATATTCCAATTCCTTTAAACGGTATGATAGTTAACGATACGCAAAATAGTTATTTTGATTTTTCCAATGATTTTATCCATTCCGCAATTTTACGTGCTTCTTCATTTGGAACCTGCGGCATTGGAGGCATTGGAGTTGAATAATCAGGCCAATGCTCAGGTTTTGGATTGTGAATTAGCTGAATAATTTGTGCAACTGTATACTTTCTTTTGGCCACATCTTTATAAGCCGGTCCTACCTGTCTTGTATTGGCGTTATGACAGGCAAGGCAAGTATTTTTTTGAAGCAGGTTTTTAACATCGTCGTAAGTGGGCGCTTTCGCTTGTGTTGCTGCTTTGGCTGACGATTTTTTTATACCGGCGTCAGCTTTATCTTCATCTGCCGAAGCTGCATTCCCTTTTGCAGATGCTTCCCTTTTTGATGTCGTAGCAGAAATTTTTCCCTTGCCTGAGTTTTTAGTACTTACTTGTGCCAGTGCAAGTTTAGCACCTTCAGGAATATTGTTTAAAGTATAATAGGCTACAGGATGCACAAGTGAATTTGAATTTTCCTGATCCTGTATTCCGTTTAAAGTAATGGTATGAATGTAATACCTGCGAAGATTATCTACAATTATCCTGGCTTTCATTCCATCGTCTGACACCTTCACTCCTTTTACAATACATTTTTGCGTATTTACAGGAGGACTACCATAAACTCCCTGGTATTTATATATGTAGCTCTCAACAGAATAGGATGATAAATCTTCGGCATATTTTTCATTAACCGGCTTTGTAAATTCAATTTCAAAACCATCAGGCATTGCCCTTACAGCTCTCATTTCAAACGGTATGCGGTTGTTCCATACTAACCTCTGAATACCCTCTGTCGCTTCTCCCGCCGATCCCCAACCGCGGTTAGTTTCTCCTGCAAACAAAGAACCATCTTTTGCCCAGGTTAAACGGACAATACCGGATTGGAAACCACTTCTGAATGCAAAGGAAGCGCCTTGATATTCTCCATTCACTTTTTCCATAAATACGCGGTCAATCATACTTTGTCCCTGATCTCCGACGAGCAACTGGCCTGCAAATGGTCCGAATGTTCCTTCAGGTATTTTTACAATTTCTGAGTTAGAAATACCTAAAATGCCATGTGGCAACCAAACCGCTGGCAACTGCAAATCAGGAACATCTTTTTTCATTTCAAATTCTGTTACAAATTTTTTAGTTTCACTATTCTGCGGTTTTATCTCCTGGCCATCCTTATCAAATTCTATTGGCGGAGGAGGATTTTTTGAAAATATGTCCTCCTGCCTCACTTTTACTGGCGAGTTAGGCATATTAGCCCACACTAAACTTGCAGGATGACCCATAAAGGCTCCTTTTCTTATAGGCATGACACTGCCTGACCCCACCCAGTCTCCCTGGTTATCAGTGTAAAATAATTGGTCATCAATCATACTAATACCACAAGGTGAACGCATGCCTGCTGCCCATGGCTCCATGCTTCCATCTTCCTGTATACGCAGTGCCCAACCTCTCCAAGGTGCAAGGCTTCGCATATGCCACCATGCCGGAGGACAGGTACAATTTAGGGTTACAAAGAAAGAGCCATCAGCAGCTATTTTAGGTCCATAGCTGTACTCATGATAGTTGCCTGTTATAGGCCATGCATAAACCGTTTCATAAACATCGGCTTTGCCATCCATATTAGAATCTACCAGTTTGGTAAGTTCTCCGCGTTGGGCACAATACAATGCTCCGTCTTTATAAGCTACGCCAAGCACCTCGTGCATACCCGTTGCAAACTTTCTAAAGAAGGGATGCTGGCTGGTAGGATTTTCAACAATAAACACATCACCCCGGCGGGTAGTTGCAGCCAGGTCTCCATTGGGTAATGTACAAAGTCCGCCAACTTCCAGTATTACACCTTCAGGCGCCGGCACTCTCATTATTTTAAAATAATCTTCTTCTTTTGCTGACTCTGACTGCGACCATCCTTTTACAGTAAAGCCTGTTATGGCAACCGTAATCAGCATAAAAGCAAGACTATTTCTGTAAAAACTATTTTTCAATGAATAAATCATATCTGCTGTTAATTTAAAAAAGGATAGAATAACTTACTTTATTTTGAATGGGAATAATTATTTCTTTGTGCCCGTTTGCATTGCGAATGACCGGCTTTGCATTGCCCCCGTCATCAATTCTAATGTAATATGTCTTGTCATTTAAAAGATACAATCCATCAGAAACAGTTTCAATATTATTTGCTTCTGCGAGACGCACGTATAGATTAGGCGTAGCAGTTTGCAGTGATATTTCCCGATGGATTCCCTGGCTATTCGGCAAAACACGGGTTACATCATTTACCATTGTATTGTAAATGATGTAACGAAATGCCGGTCTGTCGCTATCATCTAAAACATAGCCTTTTGGACGGTAACCGGTGCCTGAAGTATCTGCAGACCAGGCTGCATTAGAAGAAATAAGTTTTTCTAATGCAAGCAAAGGTTTACCAAATCGCTGTACCATTCCTACCGGGCGACTTGATCCATCGCCTCTTGAATGCCACATAGGAGTCGCATCTAAAAAGCCTCCACGCCAAACCTGTACAATCATTCCTTTATCCATGTCATATGTATAATGAACCTGCTGAGTACTGCCTACATTTACTGCATGTGTTACCTTAAATGTATCAATATCAACAAAACTTCTCAGTATAGTATTTACAGGGGCATTAATTAAAAT
The DNA here is from genome assembly GCF_000374045.1 of Segetibacter koreensis DSM 18137. Taxonomy (GTDB): domain Bacteria; phylum Bacteroidota; class Bacteroidia; order Chitinophagales; family Chitinophagaceae; genus Segetibacter; species Segetibacter koreensis. The sequence continues at coordinate 20,894 of NZ_KB893322.1, forward strand.
AGGATCAATTGCTTCTCCTGATGCAACGTTTGCATCACTTATCACGTATTCGCGGATGCCAGGACCGGCAACGGCTAAGCCAAGTGCAGGTTTAGCAAAATCAACAAACTTAGAATACAACAACTCAAAAGGAAAATCTCCGGCTGGTAATGTAACCTTACCGGTTGCTCTCCCCTGCCCTCCTACCGGTATTACCGTTTGATCTTTTATTTTTAATAATCCCTTGCCACCCGGGGTACTTAAGTTAAAATTATATTCGCCTGCTTCCTTTACCCTCATTGTACCTGTATACCGTATCAGGAATTCATTCTGAATGTTGTTTACATTTGAAGAAAGAATAACTGATGTTCCTTTAGCTTCAGGTGGCAAGTTTTTGTAATCAGGCTCTGCTTCATATTTACCTTTATAAATCGAATACTTCAAATTCAAAAGCTCCGGGCGAGGCTTATCGTAAGTAGTTATTTTCACGTTTCTGAAAGCAACCGGACCGTGATCACCCTGAAAGCGCAACGGACCTTTTGCTACTTCATCAGTACCCATAGCTCCGCGGGTAGGTCCTGACATTTCTACATTTTCCTGGATGGGAACTCCATTTAATTCCACCCGTAATATTTTAGCATTATCAGTTTTCTTGCCCTGTGCATTAAATTGCGGAGCCTGAAAAGAGATTTTTATGTGTTGCCATAATCCCGGCGCACGGCTGGCATTTTGCCTGGGCGCATGCCCCTCATAACCTTTCTGCCCTTCTGGCTTGCTTTCATTCCACCGCTCGTAAATGCCTCCGTTATCACCAGCTTTTGGATTAATAACTCCCCAGCTATCAAGCAATTGAATTTCGTAACGTCCCTGCATATAAATTCCGGAATTAGATCCCAAAGCCATCATATAATCCAATTCCAAATCCATATCTCCATGTTGAAGATTTGAAATAAGATCTTTGCCGGGACTACTTTTACTTGGAAGATTTACCAAAACACCTGTTCCTGGTGTAGTGTTTAAGACTTCTTTTTGAGTAATAGAACCTGTAACATCGCCAGCAAGTTTCCAGGACGGACCAGGGCTTTGAAAAAAAGAGAGATCTGCAAGAGGCAAGGTATTTTGAGCAAAAAGCTTTTGAAAGCTTACCGCACACATAATACACAAAATAGATAATCTTGCAAAAGATACTGTTTTGAAATTGCATTCAAAAAAATTAACCACATGCTTCATTTGTTTCAGCGTCATAATAATTAAAATATTATAGAGAGTTTTTTGCCAGTTTCAAGATCAAACGTATTGGATACTGAAGAGTAAGAATTATAGCTTATTTCTATAGAAATGGATTTTTTTTAATTACTTATCTTCAAAAAATATCAAAAGGAAATTATTCAACTTATATTATCGCTTTACAATATTTCTAAAGCACTTAGTATTATTGTAAATTTCAATTTTGATTAAGACATTTTTCGTTTCAGAATGTATACTACTATCGGTTATGCAAACGTAATGTGAAGAAATGGCAGGCATATCTACATTTTAAATAAAGAAAAAAATATTGATGCGGCAAGTTATTAATTTAACAATAAAGAATCCTACTAATATTTATCAAAAACTGAAACTATTTTAAGAAAAAAAAATTCGGAATAAATGTAAAAAAATAAAAAGCTTAGTAAAATCTTATTGAATTTATAATTTAAGCTTATGCAGCTCACTCAAAAAACAACTCAATTTCTATTAGATTTCAGGGCTTTACATTCACCTTTCTCATTTCAAAAAAACTTTTGCAAATAATCTTCCTTAATAATTCAACAGCTTTTGAATGTAACTATGCAAGCGGCTGTCGGCCATAAAATTTTTTTCTAACTCCGCATTAAAAGGAACAGGTGTATCTAATGAAGCACATCGCATTACCGGAGCATCTAATAGCTCAAAACAGTGTTCACAAATCCATGCACTTATTTCGCCGCCTACGCCACCTGTTAATGTATCTTCATGCAGTACAAGCACTTTTCCAGTATGGTTGACAGAAGCCTTTATGGCATCGTAATCAAGAGGTAATAAAGTTCTGAGATCAAGAACATCGAAGGAAACTTCGGAATGTTGTGCAGCATAATCAAGAGCCCAATGAACTCCAAGCCCGTAAGTGATTATAGAAATATCATTTCCTTCGCACACCTGCCGAGCTTTACCTATTTCGGTTTCAAAATATACTTCATCTACGTCACCGGTTATTTTTCTGTATAACGCCTTATGTTCAAAAAATATGACAGGATTTGGGTCATTGATAGCAGCAATTATTAACCCTTTGGCATCAGCCGGAGTTGAAGGATAAACTACTTTCAGTCCCGGCGTATGTATAAACCACGCCTCATTACTTTGGCTATGAAACGGCCCTGCATTTACAGTTCCTCCTGTAGGCATTCGAATGACAACGTCAGCGTTTTGTCCCCACCGGTAATGAATTTTTGCAAGGTTATTTACTACCTGGTTAAAGCCAACAGAAACAAAATCTGCAAACTGCATTTCCATGACGCTCTTAAATCCTTCGAGGCTTAGACCCAATGCTGCACCAACAATTGCACTTTCGCATAAAGGTGTATTTCGCACTCTTTCTTTTCCAAATTCATTTACAAAATCTTCGGTTACTTTAAAAACTCCTCCATAGTCTGCAATATCTTGTCCCATCAAGACAAGGTTATCATTGTTCCGCATCGATTGCTGCAAACCTTCGCGTATGGCATCCACAAAACGAATATCACGTACAACATGGGAACCGGAAGAAGTTTCAGATTTGCGAATATGCTTATGAACAGAAGATTTTGTTTTTTTTGGTAAAGATGAATAGAATACATCATGTAACTCCTCGCTGGTATCTACAGCCATTGCTGTTGCATGAAAACCTATTGATAATTCTTTCTCTATATATTTTCTAATTTCCGTTTTTACATTCTCAATCTCATCGGGCAGAAACAGTTGTTGTGACAAAAGATATTCTTCATATCTTTTTATCGGGTCTTTTTCGGCCCATTCTTCAAAAAGTTTTTCAGGTACATACTTTATTCCACTTGCTTCCTCGTGGCCCCTCATTCTAAAGGTCATACATTCTACCAGGTAGGGCTTTTGTTTTCTGATGCAATATTCCCTTACTCCGTGAATAGTGTCATAGACCTCCAAAACATTGTTTCCCTCTATTCTTACACCTTCCATTCCATAACTCCTTGCTTTGTCTACCAGACCGTCGCATCTGTATTGCTCGTGAACAGGGGTACTTAACGCATAACCATTATTTTCTATTACGAAAATTACCGGAAGATCCCATACTGCCGCAACGTTCAATGCCTCATGAAAATCACCTTCACTTGTGCCGCCATCTCCTGTAAAAGCAAGCGATACCTTTTTTTCTTTTTTCAATTTATACGCTAAAGCAACTCCGTCTGCAATGGCAAGTTGTGGACCTAAATGTGATATCATTCCGCAGATAAAATGTTCTTTAGAACCGAAATGAAAACTTCTTTCCCGGCCTTTACTATAGCCATTTTTGTTGCCTTGCCATTGCATAAACAATTTGTGCAAAGGCATGTTGCGCGAAGTAAAAACGCCCAGGTTTCTATGCAAGGGCATAATCCATTCGTCGTTCTGCATCGCAAGGGTTGCGCCAACAGAAATAGCTTCCTGACCTATGCCGCTAAACCATTTACTTATTTTACCCTGGCGTAACAGCACCAGCATTTTTTCTTCGATAAGTCTTGATAGTAATAGATTTTTGTACAATTGCCACAGCAATTGTGGTGGAATATTTTTACGGTCAAAAAACATAGTGCAATCTTTATTATTTTCCATCACCGCCTGTCAAACCTTCAATTAAAGAAGTAACAATTGAAACTAATAAGCTAAATAAAAGTGCCGGCCACCATCCGTCGACGCGAAATCCGGGTACCAGATCGGAAGCCCATTTTATAATAAGGACATTTATAACAATAAGAAATAAACCTAATGTGATAATAGTAATGGGAAGAGTGAGAAAAATAAGAATAGGCTTAATGACATTATTAAGAAAAGCTAATACAAGTGCAAGAATGAAAGCAGTGCCAATACTATTTATATGCACTCCTGAAAGTAAGTAAGATGCTAAAAGTGCAGCAACAGTAGTTATTAAAAGCCTGGTTAAAAATCTGCTGGCCATTGTTAGTAATCGGATTATTTGTTCAAATTATTCAACATGCATTCCTTTTCCTGCTGATTTACTTATGTTTTCATTCATCTAATTTACTTAAAACTTTTTAAGGCATTAATTGTTACTTTAAATTACAGTATAAATTGTTTGCCATGTCCTTTCAAAACAGAACTGCTTTTATAACCGGCGCAAGCCGGGGCATTGGAAAAGCTATTGCATTGCGACTTGCTGCTGACGGTGCTAACATTGTTATTGCGGCAAAAAGCACAGAAGAAAATCCAAAACTTGGCGGAACTATTTATACTGCCGCTGCTGAAGTAGAAGCAGCAGGCGGTAAAGCTTTACCAGTGCAATGCGATATACGCGATGAAATACAGATACAAAATGCAGTGAATGAGGCGGTCGAAAAATTTGGCGGCATTGATATATTAGTGAATAATGCCTCAGCTATATCATTAACACCAACGGAGCAAACAGATACCAAACGATTTGACCTGATGCACGATATAAATGTAAGAGGAACTTTTTTTGTCAGCAAGTCTTGTATTCCTTATTTAAAAAAAGGAACAAATTCTCATATCTTAAATTTATCTCCGCCAATTAATCTAAACCCAAAATGGTTTGCCTCTCATGTTGCATATACCATAAGCAAATACAACATGACAATGATAGCGTTGGGACTGGCAGCAGAATTAAAAAAATACAATATAGCCGCCAATTCTTTGTGGCCTAAAACAACCATAGCAACTGCGGCTGTTAAAAATCTTTTAGGTGGAGACGCACTTATAAAAATGAGTCGCAAGCCGGAAATAATAGCTGATGCGGCTTATTACATTTTGAGAAAACCATCAACCGAATGTACCGGAAACACTTTTATTGATGAAGAAGTTTTAGCTTCGGAGGGAATAACCGATTTAAGTAAATATGCTGTAACAGAAGGAGGAAAACTTTACCAGGATTTATTTGTGTAATAACATTTTATTTATTCCAAGTTTTCAAGCCCTTATTAAAACGCCTTTTTTAAAATTAAGCTTCAAAAAAGAAGACTGAAAAAATTTTATCTTTTTCAATCTTCTTTAAAGATTTAGCTTAATTTTTAAAACTTGGTTTAAGTTTATTCTTCAGTTTTTGCTTCATCCATTTTTTCAGGCCGCATTTGAGGGAACAACAAGACATCTTGTATTGATGGCTGATTTGTCAATAGCATACATAACCTGTCTATTCCTATACCAATACCAGATGTTGGTGGCATTCCATACTCTAATGCACGCAAAAAATCATAATCTATAAACATTGCTTCATCATCTCCTCTTTCCATCAGTTTTACCTGGTCTTCAAAACGTTCTCGCTGGTCTATAGGGTCATTTAATTCTGTATATGCATTGGCAATTTCTTTTCCATTTACCAATAATTCAAAACGCTCAACAAGCCCAGCTTTGCTACGATGCTTTTTTGTAAGCGGGCTCATCTCAACAGGATAATCTATAATAAACGTAGGTTGATTATAATGCTCCTCGCCTTTTTCACTAAACAATTCATCAATCAGCTTGCCCTTTCCCATGCTTGGCTCGGTGTGAATATGCAGTTGCCTGCAAACATCTCTTAAGCCGTTTTCATCCATTTCACTCACGTCAATGCCCGTATGTTCTTTAATCGCATCGTAAATACTTACACGAGGATAGGGCGCCTTAAAGTCAATTTCTATATCGCCTACCATTGCTTTTGTAGTACCATTTACAGCAACGGCTATCTTTTCCATTAGCTGCTCGGTAATATTCATCATCCACTCGTAATCTTTATAAGCAGTATAAAACTCCAAAACGGTAAATTCTGGATTGTGTGTTCTGTCCATCCCTTCGTTTCTGAAGTTGCGGCTAAATTCATATACCCAATCAAATCCACCTACTATTAAACGCTTTAAATAAAGCTCGTTTGCGATACGCATATAAAAAGGAACATCCAATGCATTGTGATGCGTAATAAAAGGCTTGGCAGCCGCACCACCAGGAATGCTTTGCAAAACAGGCGTATCAACTTCAAGGGCGCCTCTTTCATTAAGAAACGCACGTATGGCATTCATAAGTTTTGTACGCTTAACGAATACTTCCTTTACGTGAGGATTGACAATCAAATCAGCGTAACGCTGCCTGTAACGAAATTCAGGGTCAGTAACAGCATCAAAAGTGTGGCCTTCCGCTTCTTTTACTACCGGAAGTGGTTTTAAAGATTTTGTTAGCAAAGTAAACTCCTTAACATGTATCGAAGTTTCTCCGGTCTTTGTCGTAAATACGTATCCTTTTACTCCAATAATATCACCTATATCGAGCAATTTCTTCCAGACCTGGTCGTACAGCGTTTTGTCTTCATCTGGACAAATCTCATCGCGTTTTAGATATATCTGTATTTTGCCTGCGCTATCTTGTATAACGGCAAAAGCAGCTTTACCCATATCGCGTATGCTCATTAAACGGCCTGCAATACACACATCAGCAAAATCTGCTTTATTTTCTTCTCCCTTATAATTTTCTTTTATATGTACGGAAGTAGTATTAACGGGATACAGAGGGGCAGGATAAGGATCAATTCCTAATTTTTGTAATTCTGCTAATTTTTCTCGCCTCACTAGCTCCTGCTCACTTAAATGCTGATTCATAATAATTAAAATATTTTGAAGAAGCGCAAAATTAGGGATTTAACAATGTAAAGAAGCTTTAGATGTTGAACGATTAGCAGTACAAAAGAATATTACTATAAAGAAAGCAGAACTTGCCATGCTTCATAAACTTTTCTTTGTTTCAACAATTCTGCCGCATATCTATGTAATTCAATTTCCATTTCTTCCGGCGTGAGAGAATAATATTGAAAAATATTTTTGAGTGTATTATCGTCAAAAGAAGGATCTACCACAGGAAGCTCTTCGATACCAGATAGCAATTCAAGCATATCCGATGTTAGTATACTACTGTTTTTTATGTTTCCTGGTAACTCTATCATAAATGGGTAAGAAAAAAATGTTTTGTATTTGATATTTCAGCTATAGAAAACTTTTTTACCACTTTTCCTCATCACAATCACCATCATCACCAGAAAAAAGTTTTCTTGCTCTAATTTTTTCTGCCTGTCTTTCTATTATCATTTCTGCAATGATATCTCCAGCAGATGTATTTATTGAATTTTTTAATAGTTCCTTTAATTTTTTTTCTGAAATGTCTAGCCGATATAAAACAGAAATAAGACGTGAAAAATCATTTGTAATTAAATAATTAATGTGGTCAGAAAGCAGTTTTTTAAATGCATTCATTGAAACGACTTCAGCAGAAATTTCGAATTGAAATTTTTGAAGTTCGTTCACCACTTCTTTAATTATTTCATTTTCTGCCATCATTTCTTTTTTATGCATTTGCAGCCTTTTGCTAACTAAAACTTTTCTATAACACCTAAGCCAAATAGAGCATAATCATACTTAACGGGATCAGTAGCATCTAATTTACGAAGGTAATTTGTAAGTTCGATGCCAGCATACCAGTCAACCTGATTTCGATGCAGAAGATTAAAACGGTAAGCAACACGGGCAACATGTACATCAATGGGACAAACAAGCTGCGAAGGAGAAACATTTTTCCAAATACCAAAATCTACTCCTTTATTGTCTCTTCTCACCATCCATCTCAGAAACATATTTAATCTTTTACAAGTGCTTTTTTTAGCCGGCGTAGCAATGTGTTTTTTTGTTCTTGCCGGCGCATCTTCTAAAGAAAAAAAGTACTTAAAAAAATAATTCAGCGCATTTTCTGTTGTTTCATCCTCCTGTGTCATTCCGTTTATAAAAGCTGTTTCTAACGATGTGTTTGAGTTATAATGATAATGCAGGAAGTGAATAAAGTATAAAAGATCAGTATCATTAAAAGTCCGATGTTTAAATCCCAATAATCTTTTTAAATCAGAATCGTGATGGTTTAGTATAAAATCGTAAGGCGCATCATCCATTCTTTGCAAAAGTTCTTTGCACTTTTTTATAATGATAGTGCGGTTGCCCCAGGCAAATATCGATGCAAATAAGGCGGAAATTTCTATGTCTTGCTTCTTTGTAAAAAGATGAGGAATACATATTGGATCGTCTTTGATAAAAGCTAGTGTATTATATTGCTCAACTTTACTGTCGAGGAAGTCTTTAAGCTGGTCATTCACAAAGGCAAAAGTAGTGAATCGTTATTTTAAGACTTTTTAAGTCTGTATTAAAGCCAGCAATATTACCGGCTTTAATACAAATTATTCTTTTTCGGCAATTATCCAATCGCCTGGTTTAAGTCTTCTATCAGGTCATCTGCGTCTTCTATACCAACACTTAACCGGATTAATGAGTCTGATAAACCATTTTTTATTCTTTCTTCCCTAGGTATAGAAGCATGAGTCATACTTGCGGGGTGATTAATAAGAGATTCTATGCCTCCCAGGCTCTCTGCCAAAGCAAAAATTTTCGTTGTAGTCAATACCTTAAATGCAGCTTCGGTGCTGTCGTCCTTTAAAGTAAAACTCATCATTCCTCCAAAACCACGCATTTGCCTTTTAGCAATTTCGTAATTAGGAAAATCTTCAAATCCGCACCAGTATACTCTTTCGACCTTTGAATGATTTCGAAGAAAATAAGCAACTTTTTCGCCATTTTCGCAATGGCGCTGCATGCGTACGTGCAACGTTTTTATACCTCTAAGAACAAGAAAACAATCCTGCGGACCAGGTACTGCTCCACAGCTTTTTTGAATGAAATATAACTTATCCCGCAGCTCCTGGTCGTTCATCATCAGGCAACCATGAATGACGTCGCTGTGACCGCCAAGATATTTTGTGGCTGAATGCATGACCATATCGGCGCCAAAGTCTAATGGATTTTGAAGATATGGCGAGGCAAAAGTATTATCAACACAAACCAATATATTTTTAGATTTCGCAATTTCTGTAACTGCCCCAATATCTGTTATATTCATCAAAGGGTTGGTTGGCGTTTCGAGCCATATAAGCTTCGTATTTTCATTTATATAATCGCTAACGTGATTGGCATCGTGCATATTTATATAATGAAACTTAATACCAAATTTTTGAAAAATCTTTGAAAATAGCCGATAGGAACCACCATACAAATCATTACTTGCAATTACTTCATCACCCGGTGCCAACAGTTTAATAACTGCATCTGTCGCTGCCACTCCACTGCTAAAGCTTAACCCGAATTTTGCATTTTCAAGCACAGCGAGCGCAGTCTCCAATGCTGTTCGTGTTGGGTTTTGAGAACGTGCGTATTCATATCCTTTATTTTGCCCCGGTGCCGCCTGAACATAAGTAGAAGTTTGATATATGGGCGTCATGATAGCTCCGGTAGAAGGGTCCGGCTCAGCTCCTGCATGAATAATTTTTGTAGCAAGTTTCATAAAAATTTATTGTTACACTTTTTTTATAAAGAGGCTGCAAAGATGTAGCATTTAGTGCAATACAAATTACATACATTGTGCTACACATAAATAACGCCAATCAAAATTATCAGCCTCGTGAGCAGATTGAGGGCGAATCTTTTTCTGTAAAATCTCTTGCTTCAAAATTCCTTTATTTACTAACTTCTTCCGGCTTTCATAAATCAACTCTTCAACTTTTTTATGTTGCATCCATTGTTTTTGCGGTGGCTCAAAGCCTATTTTATCTTTTCGCCACACTATTGTTGCCGGCAAGAAATCATTCATGCTTATCCTTAATAAATGCTTTGTAAAACCCTCTTTGATCTTAAACAATGAAGGCACACTAAAAATAAACTGAACCAGTTGATGACTCAGAAATGGAAGCCTTACTTCCCTCGAGTGAGCCATTGAGTTTCGGTCGGCATACCGCAATAACTCTTCCAATCCAAACTGCATTGTATTAAAATATAAAATATCATTCAAGCTGGTTACAGCAGACCTAAAAAATATTGTCTTATCATAATTATATGAAAAGAAATCATAAGTAATATCAGGATGGTTTGACTGCTTTTTGCGATAGTTATTCCGTAACTGGTTGGCCGCAAGCTGTGGTAGAAAAGCGGCTATATAATTCTTCCAGCCCCACTTAACATGTTGACCGTTTCGTTTTGCTGCTTCAATTTCTTGCTTTGCCTCTTTCCATCTGCCGCCAGCTATTTCTTCCTGCCAGTACCAGTGGTAATATTTTGAATAACCGCCCATTGTTTCATCTGCTCCCTGCCCATCTAATATAACCGTTACACCTTTTTGCTTTGCCAGTTCATACACTTTATATTGGGCGTAGATACTTGACGACTGAAAAGGCTCTTCCTGGTGATATACCAATTTGTTGAAATCCTTAATGAAATCATCTGCCGCAGGAGTTACTTTATAGTTTTCAATTTTTAAAAGTTTAACTATCTCCTCAATTTGCCTTGATTCATCTTTTTCGAATCCTGGAAAGACAGCCGAAAAAGTTTTCTGTTTTGAAGAGACGCCCAAAAGCTTGTTTACTGTAGCAACAATGGAAGAACTATCCAGACCGCCGCTTATACTTGAACCAATTGATACGTCACTTCTTAGTCGATACTTTATTGAATTAGTAAATAAATCAATAAAATTTTGTTTTATAAAATCAACAGAACGATCTTCTATTGTAGTCTCTTTATCAATATCCCAATAACTTTTCAATTCTATATATGGCTCTCCGCCTTCTTCTAATTTATAAAACAGGTAATGGGATGGAGGAAGGGAAACAATGTCTTCAAAAAAAGTCTGCTGCTTGTTGACAGGACTTTGAACCCAGCCCAACGTCAAATAGTTCAGCAGCATCTCATTATCCATTTTTTTATGTACTCCGGCCGCCCACAAAGATTTCATTTCACTGGCAAAAACAAAATCATTATTCGTTTGAGAATAGTGATAATAAAAAGGCTTTTCCCCGAAACGGTCACGAGCGCAAAACAATGCCTGCTGCCGCTTATCCCAAATAGCAAACGCAAACATGCCGTCGAAATACTGCAAACAATCTTTGCCATAACAGGCATAGGCAGCAAGAATGACTTCAGTATCACTATGAGAAATGAAACTGAACCCTTTCTTAATCAAATTGGCCTTTATTTCGAGGTAATTGTATATTTCGCCATTATAGGTAATCGTATACCTATCGAGGTAATGCATTGGTTGCGCACCCGCTTCACTCAAATCAATTATTGATAAACGTCTGTGCCCAAAGCCAACAGTTCCTTCACTATTTAACCAGAATCCCTCACCATCAGGACCCCTGTGCTGTATTGCATTGGTCATTAGTTGCAATCGGCCCCTGCTCACAATTCTTGCATCCGGTGATAATATTCCTGCGATCCCACACATACTTTCTTAATCAGCTGTTTTTATTTTTTTGAAGTACGCTTTATCGCGCCTCCAAACATCCTTGCGTCGCACACTTGTACAAAATAACAATTGCCAACAAAAATACCGAATGAAATTAGCTGAACAGGAATTTTAACCGCATCTTTTGCTAAACCTGATATCTGAAGAGGCTAAAAGCTGACAACATAAATGAACCACATTTTCAACATCTACAAACTTATTTACAAATTTTTACATAAGGCAAGAGCCCGCAAAGCGGGCTCTTGTACGTTGAAAGAAAAATGATTATTGCGCTAAAGAAATTCTTATTTGAACACCAGCCCTGGTATTTGTAATAGGTGCAGAAGTTGATATATAAGGCACCACTTTTCGCTGGTCAAAATAAAATTTAATATTAACACGGTTATTTAAGACATAGTCTATTGAAGGTTGAATGCTTACTACTTTTTGGCCGCCTGTGCTAAACGCATTATCCTGGTCTAACCGGCTATTGCTGGTGGCATCGTCTCTCACGCTTAAGTCTAGACGGAAGTTCACATCGTTGTCGAGTTTTTTCTTTTTTGTAAAAGGGACTTTGAACGGTAGGTTAAACCCGCGTTTCCTGAGGCCGCCTCCGAAAGTCCACTCTGTGCTATTTACTTCACTTAGCTGGTAGTCTATAAGGCTTAAGCTTAATTGCCTGCTCTTTTTATATTGAAAGCTGGCCGTCAACTGACTTACTGTAGTTATATCTACACCAATCAAAGGACTAAACGCCTCCTGGATGGTAATGTTTGGAACAAGGAAATATGGAATAAAGTTTCCTGACACCGAATCTATAAAGCCGGGAGCACTATACCTGTAAGGATCCTGATACAGTAAAGCGCTGTTGAAACTATTCATACCCAGACTGGCATTATATGCGTGTGTAATGCTGATAGCACTAAAAGTAGTTGCAAGAGCAGGAATCCTGGTTAAGCCTGTATAAGTAACTCTCCAGTTGGGTTTTGGCTTAATATTACTAAAAGGATTTGATTTAATAGTTGGATTAGACTGTTTAATTAAGCCAACAGTTTTGGGATCCTGACCGGAATAAGCTGCAATAAAAGCGGGGATTAAAACATCCTGCGCATATCGGTTATAACCCACAAAGTATCCGTCCTGACTTCTGTCTCCCTTTTGATACGGATTGCTTTTTGCCAAACGTTCGGATAGAATGAGACGGTAGGCTTCAAATTTTCTAAAAGTTGTAGAAATTTCAGTCGGTTTATTTTTAGTAAATAATGTCTTAAAAGAAATATAAGAAACATTAAAGCCGCCGGTAGCCAGTGGGCTTAGGTGTTGAAAATCACCGTTGTCAGTCACAACTTTAAACAATTCACTATAATCCTTCGTATAAGTTTTATCCAGGTTTAGGTCGACGGTAAATTCCCGGACGGGCTCAAGTTGAGCAGTTAAGCTAAGTTTTTGATCAATGCTTTGCCGGAACATGAAATTCAATGTAGTATCGCGTGTTATTAAACCCTTTGCTGCTTTTGCATTTAGCCAGTTTGTATCGGGTTGTTTTCCAAAAACAAAGTCAAGACCGGGGGCCATGCTGTTCCAGTTTTGCCCGAGAGCCCTGGGACTGTCTGTATAACCAGGAATGCGACTGCGATAGTTTTCGCCATAGTTAACAGAAGCCCTTTTAACCATGGTTAACACACGGCCGCCTGCTCTTGCAATTCCTGACATTTCCACCGGCTCATTGGCTCTAAGCAAACGTGCAGCCCGCCGTTCTTCCCGACGCTGTTTTCTCCATTTACGAAGCGCAACTCTTTTAGCTTTGCCCGACAATCCTTTTATCACATCTTCCTTAGACGGAAGAGAAGACGTGGGTTTTGCATTTGCCGTACTGTCTGCTGAAGGTTTTACATTTCTGTTTGTGCTGTCAGGAACCTGGTCTAATGCTCTTAAAAAACGGCTTTTCGCGTATAATCGTACAAAATCAAATTCTCCATTTACATTATTTTCCTGGCTGTTTTCTATGGTATTGCCAAGATTAAGCGCAAGCCTGCTTGCACCAATCCAGTTGTAAGTTGTGGTATAACTAAAACGGGCAGTTACCCAATCTGTTAGTGGCAATTTAGCCAATGGAAGAGTATAGCTAGCTATCGCCCTTTGCTGATACAATGTATTTCTTCCTCCACTAAAGAAATTTCTAATAATTGTGTCTTTTTTTGCCTTAGTATCTATTCTTCCCTCAGGCTCGTCAACACGTGCATTATTTACCGCAGAGAAATCCAGATTGAAAGATCTGGACAGATCCCATCGCAAATTATAATACCTGTCAAAAGTAAAAAACTTGTCATAAGTAGTGTCTACTCTTTCCACCTTATTATCAAAGGTGTTTACAATTCGCGGTACAAACTCACCAAATTGCCGGTTAATATCTGCACGGAAACTTAATAAAGAAGGCTGTGGATTTAAATTAAAATCACGGACTAAAGCATACCAGGCTGATTTTGATTTAATGAATTTTTTAAACGGTTCCCAAAAAACAGGTTGATTATTGTAGGTATAGCCAAAGCCTCCACGATGTTTTATTACATCATTTTTATTAATAAGCGGACTGACCTGCTCATACTTAATAAATGAATAGCTAATATCGAAATTACTAATGCTCCAAAGTCTTGTTTTACCGGTAGGTGCTACTCTTACATTGGTGAAATTAACAGTTTTGATAGTTGTTTTGTCAAGAGCAGCTTTTTTGATAGCACTTCTTTCTTTTCCTGAAAAGCCTTTCAATTTATCTTGTAGCCTGATATCAAGATCATATGGGTCGTACTCAGGAGTACGTATTGTCTGGTTAATACTTGCATAAAGCGGAATAGAAATATTGAATTTTTTAGGCAATAATCTTCCTAGTTCAAGATTTGCCGCCGCATCGTACTGCATAAAGTTTTCGCGTGCGCGTTCATTTACCCGTTGCTCGAGCGTTCCAAAACCTGTAGTATAGGTATTTGCTGATAATGCAACTGTACCAAGGTCTGCAAGGGCAACGTCTACTCTTCCGGTAGCAGCATAACCGCCTTTCTCATTTAATTTTGACAGCCGAAGTTCATTAATCCAAACTTCTGCATCTGCAGGAACTCCGTCAGAAAGTTCTGTATTTTCAACCCCGATCAAAAAAGCCTGTACTTCCCCAAGATTGGGATTTCCCTTTATTGCGTACTTCCTGTTACCAATGGTTTCCTGGTAATAACTGCTTATATCCGGCCTATTACTATTTCTGCGCATCTTTAGCTGAACAAGGTCTTGTATGTCGAAATCAAGGTTATTACTATCCGGCCACACTTTTCGCTGATCTGCATCTGTATTTGAGTAGTTACCAGGTTTAGTGACCTTTAACGGAATTTTTATCTCATAATAATTATTCAAAAAATCATTTCCAATACGAATTACGGCATTTAATTGATTATCCCGGATCGGCTGACTTCCTACCACGCTTTCTGCATGCACAAACATATTTAATCGTCCATACTGCCGCATATCAAGATTCATTGTTTTAAAAGCGGCTCTTATATCCTTTGTTTGGAGGTTACGGATTTGATAACTCATTGCCTGTTCATTCTGAAGCAGATTGATACCGTTATTACTTAACTGCTGCACTCTTTCTATGCCCGGAGGAATCAAATAGTTAACAGGCTGGCGCTTACTATTCTCCTCAAGGTTTACAGCAAGCACATTGAATGTAGTGTTACCGCTTGGTGGCACCTGCACGTAATTGCCTGTAGTGTCGAGGTTAAAAGCAAATGTTCTCCATTGGTTGCGTACAAGGTCTAACCGTGCGAACCTTAAAACGACAGAATCCTCAAAACCGGTAAGAAACATACGAACAAAGCGTATGGATTTAAAATCAGGAATATTTCCTACTTTCTTCTCATAATCTTTTATAGGGACACGAAACAGGTACCAGTTTTCTGAGCCAGAGCTTCCGTCTGCATATCTTATGGGTATTCTTTGCCTGTCCGTTATGTATTTGGTATTGCCAACATCCATTCCGGGTTTTAGGTCGATGCCATATTGATAATATTCTTCCGTTTCATTTAATGTATTATCACGGTTTAAGTCTTCATTATCAGGATACAAAGTAGCTGCAGGACTAAATTGAGAATTGCCCGTAGAGATAGGGGAATTCCCCTGTGGATTATTGTAATTCTTGTACCGCCCAAGGATGCCCGTATTTGTAGCATCGTAAGAATTATCACGATACCAGCGGTAATCATCGTTTGATGGATCTTGTTTTGCCCGTACGTAAAGTGGTGAAGTCGGTCCAAAATTATTTAATACCTTATTTAGGTAGTCACTGCGCTTAACCGCTTCTCCAGCATTGTCAAGTCCGTCGAGACCAACATCCTGGTAAGGTCTGTCGGCGGGGTCATTGCTAAACGCCTGGGTAACCTGTATAGGATTAACAGGAGTTTTTCCCCAGGTTGAGGTATTATCAACAGCAGATGGCTGATTTGGAGAATTTAATCCATTCTCATAAAAACGTCTTCCGTCTTTTAAAATGTCTTCACTTATAGAACCCAGGTTTAAATATAATTTACCGCCCGTGCTGTTAGGTTTTTTTATGAAGGGATCCTGTACCCAGAATTCTACAAATTCTACATTACTTGTTTCAAAATCAGTTTGATCAATAGAACGCATAATACCTCCCCAACGTTGGGCAGGATTCTTCAGCTTGCCATTTGCATCAACCTGGTCGGGGCTGTTGTCATAGTTATATGGTCCGATGTCAGTAGGGTAATACGAAAGATCAAAAGTAACCAGTTGATTCTCGCCAAGATTATTTGTCCGTTGTGGAAAAAGTTCCTGGTTAAATACTGCCCTTACACGAGGATCGCTTAATTCCGCTACATTTTTCCTGATAGGATTATTCACACTGTTTCTATCCTGTAATATTGGTTCTATATTATACCAGGCCAGCTTTGCCCTGTTTCTATTATAATCAATACTATCAGTTAAAGCTGCTTCGGGAAACAAATCATTGCCCTGTGGCGTACTGGCCAACGCCCACGAGATAAAAGGAAAACGAAGGTCAATGCTATTGCGTGTTCCCTCAAAATCGTCAACATATATCAACCCCTGGTTACCCGAACCAATCTGGGAAGGATGACCGGGTTTTAATAGAGCGGCCTCACCATAAGCATTAACGGTAGAAATAGCGGTGCTGTTAAAAAAGGGAAGCTTATTAAGAAGACGAGTTAGGCTTTGTGATTCGGTTCTGTAATTAAAGTCAACTCCATACATTGTGTTTCTGATAGGGTCCTCACCATAATTCATTTTTGTAAAGTAGGGCCTTTCAGAAAGACGTACCATACTCGCTCCTAATGATAATTTTTTATTTGCAAGGTAATCTGCACGTAAACCTGTAAAACTTCTTTGCTGAGTCCCAAATCCCGCATTGTTTTCAAATTGTACGCTTACCGGAACCCCGCTGTTTAAAATAGCCCCATTTAAAATTTTAACTGTTCCCAGGTTATAATCAATACTGTAGTCGAAGCCTTCTTTTAAAATCTGTCCGCCAGAGGTTACAGTAACCGAACCTGGGGGAACATTAAAAGCACCCAAAGATATTTCAGAAGAAGAACTTCCTTTCCCGGAACCCTGCATAACATAACGATTTAAATTAGCATAGGTTTGAGCAATAGCTTTAATAGAGTCATATAACTGCTTGTAAACGTATTTTTCTTTAATTGCCAAGGGCTGGCCGGCAAAGGCAAGTGTATCGAGATCTCGGCCAAACGGTTCTAACACAGGAAAAATTATTTTTCCCTGTTGCGATAAAACTGTAAAACCTTCTACAAAATCAAATACACCATCTGGCATGGGGTCGTTTTGATTATTTAAACGGTCGAGATTTAAAATTCTGAGAAGTGTTCTTCCTTCCACGGCAGGTGAAGATTCAGGCAAAAAGCGCTTAAGGCCTCCGCTGGGTTCCTGGTATAATAAATTCAGTTTAAAATCCTGCTGTTGAATGCCCGGAACATCAAGAGAATAAACGTTTTTCATCATCCATTTCCATATTGGCAGTAGCGGTCGCTGTGAAGTTGCTTTTAACAATTTCAATAGCAAAACCTTCTGAACCCCCTGGGTCGAATCTAACGTCACATCCTGCGAAAACTCCCCCACCTGGTAGATCTTACCGTTATAACTATATTGATATGCGACTCCTAAAACCTCATCAGGCTGCAGTTGCTGGTTAAGTGAAACAAAACCTATTTGAGGATTAAAAAAATACTCATTCGGGCTTAGTTTACGTGCAAAGGTTTTTTCATAATCTTCTACAGGGTTCAGGTTTCGCGCTCTTAATATAGAATTAATTAGAACAGGGTTGCGAATGCTGGGGTTGCTTATTAACGATCTGTATAAATTATTTGCATCATTAGAAGGCAAGCTTCCGGCACCATTACCCTGAATACTAGTATTGTAGGGGGCACCTTCACCCAAGTCCATAAATCCCACTACATCTCTTGTATCGGTAGTTGCACCAGTGCGGTTAGTAACCCATACCTCTAAGCGCATAATCTGTACCTGGCTGTTTACGACAGGTAAACTCTGCATTGATTTATTATAATTTGCCCTGAAGTAGTCACCTAATAAAAAATGTCGGTTTTCTTCATAATCATCCAGTTTTTTATTAAACTGTGAAGCTGCGGCTCCCCCCTGCAGTGCAAGTGTCTGCCGTTGTGCTTTTTGGGTGGCAAGCACGCCTGTTAGAAACAATTTACCAAATTGTAATTGTGTTTTTATTCCAAAAAGACTTTGAGCACTTGGAATTAATGTTCCTTTAGAATTGTAAGAGATATTGCCTGCTTCAACTGATTTTATTATTTCATCATCCATTCCCTTATAATCCAGTTTCAATTGATTTTCAAAATCAAAGTTTGCAAGGGTATTATAGTTGATAGGTAGTTTAAGTTTATCTCCTATATTAGCAATAACATTGATATTAGAGTTCATATCAAAGTCGAAACCACCATTTTTACGCGCGCTTTCCGGAAGCGTGGGATTTTTAATGTTTTGTCCCTGGTAACCTGCCAGTATGTCTACGTTTCCCTGTGGGCGAATGTCTACCTTCAATCCATTAGGACCTACGCCAAAAATGCGGTCAAATAATTTATCATAAGTAAACAACTTAGGTCTTTCAACTTTTCTGTTTAAAATACTAAGTGTGTTGGCTCTCTTTCTGAAATAATCTGACTCTGCCTGCCTTGCCTTAAAACGCATCATTTCATCCAGCGATAAATATGTAGGCGTTCGATAATAAGAATTGCCTATTTTTTCAATAATGTAATATTGTTTTGTTTTAGGATCATATTGTATATCCCGCTTTATGTATGAGGTATCAGAAAAATCGAAAGGATTATTTGAATTATAGGTAAACGGATCTCCTATTCGGTCTGTAATAGGATAACGTGTAGTATCATTTGCTTTTCTTGCGGAAGTATCCTGAGCATAAGTATGTGTTGCCCACAATGCAGAAACAAATAAAAACGTGATTGCAGCAGTAAAATGGTAATTAGGACTGATCAAAACTTATAGCTGTTTATGTACAATTAACTGTATAGGCTAAATATTTTTAAGCGCTTTTTTTACGAGATCCTCCAATTGAAGAGAACTCTCATTTACATCTATAACGTTTTTAATTGCTTTTTCTGCGTTTTGCCGGGGGATTCCTAAAGAAATTAATGCATTTAAAGCATCATTTTCTACTTTATTTGTTACTGAAGCAGTTAATACTGTCTCTTGTAAGTTCTTACTTAATTTATCTTTTAACTCTAAAACCAGTCTTTCTCCTGTCTTTCTGCCAATTCCTTTTATAGATTCAAGTAGCCGTGCATTGCTTTGTACAATAGCTTTAATGATTTCATCAGGCTTCATACCAGACAACATCATTCGCGCTGTTGCTGCACCAACTCCTGAAACACTTATAAGTTGTATGAATAATTCTTTTTCTGACAATTCAAAAAAACCATATAACGTCTGGTTATTTTCAGTTATATGAAGATAAGTGAACAATTGCCCATTTTCTTTATTACTTATTGCAGAGTATGTATGCAAACTAACCTGGCATTCATACCCTACACCATTTACATCCACAATTACCTGGGCCGGGTTTTTAAAAATAAACTTTCCTTTTACAAAAGCGATCACATCAAATAGGTTTAGCCGTCAATCAAAAATAAAAGATCAATCGGTATTTTCAAATATTATTTTAACACCCTCAAGTCAAAAACGATAGATACGCTTAACTTCGCACCGCAAATTATTGAAGAATAAAGGATTGATTTTTTTTGATTTGCGCGAAATAAACTCTAAAGCAAGCGATGGCAAAAAAAATAAGCGCAGTAATTACTGGTGTTGGAGGCTACGTTCCGGAATACAGGTTAACAAATAAAGAACTGGAGCGAATGGTGGATACCACGGACGAGTGGATAAAAACAAGAACAGGTGTAGAGGAGAGAAGAATTCTAAAGGGAGCAGGTAAGGCAACCTCTGACCTGGGAGCCCCTGCAGTAAAAAACCTTCTTGAAAAAAGAGGAATAGATCCTCTGGAAATTGATTGTATCATTTGCTGTACAGTTACACCTGATATGTTTTTTCCGGCCACGGCAAACATTATAAGTGAAAAAGTAGGTGCAAAAAATGCTTTCAGTTTCGACTTAGGGGCTGCCTGTTCAGGTTTTTTATTTGGTTTAACTATGGGCGCCTCTCTCATTGAGTGCGGCAGGTATAAAAAGGTTGTGATAGTAGGCGCCGATAAAATGAGTGCAATAACTGATTACAGCGACCGAACCACTTGCATATTATTTGGGGACGGAGCAGGTGCAGTTTTATTAGAACCGGGTGAAGAAGGATTTGG
Organism: Segetibacter koreensis DSM 18137; assembly: GCF_000374045.1. Taxonomy (GTDB): domain Bacteria; phylum Bacteroidota; class Bacteroidia; order Chitinophagales; family Chitinophagaceae; genus Segetibacter; species Segetibacter koreensis. Next base: position 41,295 of record NZ_KB893322.1, read on the forward strand.
GGTTCTCGACAGCAACCTGAAAACAGATGGAATAGGTGGAAAATATCTACACATGAAAGCTGGTGGTTCACAAAGACCTGCCTCTATTGAAACTGTGGTGGCTAAAGAGCATTACATTTTCCAGGAAGGCCAGGCAGTTTTTAAATTTGCTGTTGTTAGAATGGCTGACGCCGCTTATGAATTAATGGAGAGAAATAAACTTTCTGGTGATGACATTTCCTGGCTGGTTCCTCACCAGGCTAACAAGAGAATAATAGATGCTACAGCTAACCGAATGGGAATACCATCAGAAAAGGTTATGCTAAATATAATGAGGTATGGAAATACTACATCGGGCACTATCCCACTTTGTCTGTGGGACTGGGAAAGCAAACTAAAAAAAGGAGATAATCTCGTTTTTGCTGCATTTGGCGGTGGCTTTACCTGGGGTGCCACTTTAATTAAATGGGCATATGATGGAAAGAGCTAGCATTTTTTGAAAAATTGATTTTTAAAGTTTAATAATGATAATGTTGATTGCCGCATAGACAACTTCTCTGCGGCTTTTTTATCATAGTTATTGCCTTCACCTGTTTGATCTACCCATTTGGCATCAATACTATTTGCCCCTGGTAAAAACAATAAAATCAGTAGCAGGAATTGTTGTTATGTTTAATTGCCTGAGCATTGTTACAAGCTGGCCACGATGATAAGTACCGTGGTTAAATAAATGCAATAGCATCTGATAAACGGGTTGTTTAAACTGGCGCCTTTTTGAGTCCCGGTAAATGAATTCATGCTCCAACGCACCAGAAGGACTTTTTTCTATCCAGGCTGGCCATTGAGAGGATTGCCCCATTAACCCAGCCGAGATTTCTTGTATTGAGAGGTGGGTATTGCCTGCCGATTGAACCGTTTCAACTAACTTTAATCGCTGCCACCATACACTTTCTGCATTCCACATATGCAAAAGTGTAAGATAAAGACTGCTAAAACTGCTTTCGACTGTTCTTTTCACAGTTTCTTCAGGCAATGACAAAATAGTATCAATCATTCTTTGATTTGCCCAAACATTGTATGCTGCGTACTGCTCAAACACCTGTTTCATTAGTAGCTTTTTTATTTCAACTTTCTCTTAATATTGATAAATGTATTTCAATTATTTATATGAAATTTACAACTTTATAAGATAAGCATAACCCTGCCAGCCCCTACCTGTTGGTAACACAAATATCTAAAGAAATTTACATGGAAGAAGTTGTAATCAGACGAGCTTTAAAAGAAGATTGCCCAAGAATATTAGAACTTATACGGGAACTGGCAGTATTTGAAAGAGCGCCTGAAGAAGTCGCTGTAACACTTGAGCACTTTGAAAAAAGCGGATTTGGAGAAAACCCGGTATGGTGGGCTTTTGTAGCCGAATTTGAAGGAGTAGTACAGGCATTTGCGTTGTATTACATACGCTACAGCACCTGGAAAGGCCAGAGAATGTACCTTGAAGATCTATTGGTAACAGAAAAAATGCGGGGTAAAGGAATTGGCCAACTGCTGTTTAATGAATTATTTAAAGAAGCTAAAGAAAAACAACTAAACGGAATAGTCTGGCAAGTGCTTGAGTGGAATGAACTTGCAATAAAATTTTACAAAAAAATAAAAGCATCTTTCGACGCTGAATGGGTCAATTGCAGCGTAGATGTTTAATATGGATTGAATTACTTTGTGCATCTGCGTTTATTCAATCCATATTACCGTCAGAGTATTTTGGTTTATAGAAACGTCTTAAACTAATGATACTTTTTTATAAATGTAGCTGACTGTTAATAAAATTAGCTAACTCCATTTACTATTGCATCCTTAAAAATCTTACTTATCAAACCTTGTAAAACTTTTCCGGGACCGACTTCTGTAAAGTGGGTGGCACCATCACTTACCATTGCCTGTACAGATTGCGTCCACCGAACAGGCCCGGTTAATTGATTTATTAGGTTGCTTTTAATTTCCATTGAACTTGTTACAGCTTTTGCCACCACATTTTGATAAATAGGACAAATAGCTTCGTCAAACCTTGTTGCCTCAATAGCCGATGCGAGTTCTTCTTTCGCCGGCTTCATCAGGGGACTGTGAAAAGCTCCTCCCACCGGCAGCACCAATGCACGCTTTGCTCCTGCAGCTTTCATTTTTTCACAGGCTATTTCAATTCCTTTTTTACTACCGCTAATAACCAGCTGGCCAGGGCAATTAAAATTAGCCGGAACAACAACTTCTCCCGTATCTTCCTGTATTTCTGTGCAAATTGTAACGACTTTTGCATCGTCTAAACCAAGGATAGCAGCCATTGTAGAAGGACTAAGTTCACAAGCCCTTTGCATTGCTTTTGCACGAATACTTACTAATTTCAATGCATCCTCAAACGATAAAGTTTTGTTTGCTACCAGTGCTGAAAATTCACCTAAAGAATGTCCTGCAACCATATCTGGTTTTGGATTGGCAATAGTTGAATAAGAAATTACAGAATGCAAAAAAACAGCAGGTTGTGTAACGTTTGTTTGCTTTAAATCTTCTTCTGAGCCATTAAACATCAAGTCTGAAATTCTGAAACCTAATATTTGATTTGCTTGCTCAAAAAGTTCTTTAGCTGTTGGGCTATTTTCGTATAAGCTTTTACCCATTCCAGTATACTGGCTTCCCTGGCCAGGAAAAATGTAAGTATGTTTCAAAGGCAGTTTTTTTTAATTTAACAATGATGAAAATAATAAAAAGATTTAAAACAAGCAGGCGCCAGTTAATGAAGTTTTGAAGAAATCAGTTTTAAAAATTCACTTCTTGTCGTATTTTTTTCAAATTCCCCATGGAAGGCAGAGGTTGTTGTAACTGAATTTTGTTTTGACACTCCTCTCATCATCATGCATAAATGTGAAGCCTCTATTACCACCGCAGCTCCGAGTGGATTAAGCGTTTCTACTATCGCATCCAGAATTTGAGTAGTTAGTCTTTCCTGTACCTGCAGACGTCTTGAAAAAACATCTACAACACGGGCAATTTTACTAAGACCGGTTATCCAGCCGTTGGGTATATATGCAATATGGGCTTTTCCAAAAAAAGGTAACATATGGTGCTCGCACATACTATATAATTCTATATCTTTTACTACAATCATCTCACTTACCTCTTCATGAAATTTAGCAGAATTTAAAATTGCAAAAGCATCCTGCTGATATCCCTGCGTCATAAACTGCATTGCCTTTGCTATTCTTTCAGGCGTTTTTAGTAAACCCTCTCTGTCAGGATTTTCGCCAATAAGAGAAAGAGTTTCACGATAATTATTCATGAGGCCTTGTGTTACATCCTCTTCATACTCTTCCCTTCTTATATATGCCATATTTATTTTACTATTTTTATCAACTTTTGTTTAATAGACAGGATATTCTACAAAATTTCTTTCTGTTTCATACAGCTTTACCTGCAGTTCCAAATCCAAGTTCAATTTCTCCCGCAATATGTTATATATCACGATAGCAATATTTTCTGCAGTAGGATTTAGATTGCGGAACTCAGCTATATCGAGGTTAAGATTTTTATGATCAAACCGGCTAAGCACATTCTCTTCGATCAACTCACTAAGCACTTTAAGATCTATAACGAACCCTGTTTCTGCATCAGGCTCTCCAACCACTTTTACTATCAACTCATAATTATGGCCGTGAAAATTTGGATTATTACATTTGCCAAAAACCGAATTATTTTTGTTTTCATCCCATTGGGAGTTGTGAAGCCGGTGAGCAGCATTAAAATGTTCTTTCCTATATACGGCTACTTTTTTATTCATAAAAGCGAAGTTTCAAAAAGATACTTTAAGTAGAGAAATATTTAACTATAAAAATCAATCCCCAAAATATTCAACATAAATGCGAGGCGTCTCATACAATTTAACACAATGTAGCTGTACATGAGCCGGCAAATTTCCGTCAAGTTGTTTCCATATTTCCATAGCAAGTACCTCTGTGCTACACATTTTCCCCTGCAAAAAATCTACGTCCATATTCAGATTTTTATGGTCAAGTCTCTTAATTACCTTTTCCTGGATCAGCTTGCTTAAATTTTTAACATCGTATAGAAATCCTGTTTCAGGATTAATTTCTCCCTTGATTGTTATATACAACTCAAAATTATGCCCATGCCAGTTTTCATTTGCACATACCCCAAAAACCTCCTCATTTCTTTCCTTGCTCCAAGCTGGGTTATAGAGCTTGTGGGCTGCGTTAAAATGTTCTAATCTTGTCAAATAAACCATGCTTGGTTAAAAATTTTGTGCAAAGGTAATATGAGTATATTATATACAATGGTTTTATAAGCTAATATTCATTTCGTTAATAATACTAGAAAAATGAAAAAATAGCTTATAAAGTGAATTGATGGTAGCTTTTAGGAATTGATGTTTTGTAGAATAATAAGAGTTTGATGGACTAATAACTTAGTACGTGCTACAAGAAAAAGGTGAAAAATATATTGAAATGGAAATTATTACTCCTGTGAAACTTTTGAAGTTATCGTATAAAATTCAAGACAGTTATTAAAAAGCAAAAAGTCCGGCAATTGCCAGACTTTACAGTTTTTTTGCTCTAAAGGATTAATAACGGTTGTAACCACCACCGCTACCGCTGCTGCTTCCGCCGCCACGATTGCGATTGAAACCGCCACCGCCGCCGCTTCCGCCACGATTAAATCCACCGCCGCCTTCGCCGAAGCTTCTCTTTTTAAATCCACCGCCAGATCCGTCTTTGGGACGTGGTTGTGACTCGTTAACAACAATTTTACGACCCATAATGTCGCTTTCGTTTAATTGGCTGATAGCAGTACGACCTGCCTCATCATCAGACATTTCTACGAAACCAAAACCTTTGCTACGGTTACCGTTAAATTTGTCAGTAACAATTTTTGAAGATACTACTTCGCCGAATGGAGTGAATAAATCGGCTAAATCCTGCTCAGTCATAGTCCAACTGAGGTTCCCAACGTAAATGTTCATTTGTAAAAAATTAAAGAAAATAAATAAAAATCCATAATGAACACAGTGAACAATATACAGAGAAACATTTACTTGAAACGTCCAGAGAACTATTGTGAAACTGTAAAGATCATTAAGGCAGTTACGAAGATATATAAGATTATTTAAGAATCATATTTTTTATTTAAAATTAATTTTATTTAATGTTTTTTTAAGATGAGAAAGAAACATGAGTTAATTTCTTCATTTTAAATCTACTAATAGCAGTTTTTCCCATCCTTATTCATTTAAAGCGTGCGCAAAAGGAAGAAATTCGGTAGAAATTTATAAATTTTCAATTACTCCTGCAATTCCTTGTCCGCCGCCGACACACGCCGTTACCAAGCCATATTTTTTATTAAGACGCTTTAAATCATGTAGAATCTGAATTGTTAATTTACATCCAGTACAACCTAGTGGATGTCCAAGTGCAATAGCACCACCATTTATATTTACTTTTTCAGCCGGTAAATCTAATTTTCTTATTACAGCCAAAGTCTGCGATGCAAATGCTTCATTTAGTTCTATTAAGTCAATCTCTCCGGTTGTCATGTTTGCTGCCTGCAAAGCTTTTGGCACTGCAGCTACCGGTCCAATGCCCATAATTCTTGGATGAACGCCTGCACTTGCACAAGCCACTAAACGACCAATTGGCTTTAACGCCAATTCTTTTACCATTTTTTCACTCATTACTATTACAAACGCCGCTCCATCACTGGTTTGGGATGAGTTACCAGCTGTTACTACTCCGTTAGCAGCAAATACCGGCTTTAGCTTTGCTAAAGCATCCAGGCTTGTATCCTGGCGAGGACCTTCATCTGTATCTACTATAAAGCTTTTCTTTTGTTTTTTTCCTTTTTCATTAAGATAAACCTGATCTACCGTTATTGGCAAAATACCTGGTTTAAAATAGCCTTTTTCAATAGCCATTATAGCTTTTTCATGTGAATGAAAACTGTATTCATCCTGATCTTTACGGCTAATTGAATATTCTTTTGCAACAGCTTCTGCTGTCAAACCCATATTCAGATAATAATCCGGCTCATCTGATGCAATTGAAAATGCGGGAACTGTCTTCCATCCTGCTGTGGGCACCATGCTCATACTTTCTACACCGCCTGCAATAATACAATCAGCCATTCCCATACGAATTTTTGCTGTGGCTATCGCTATTGTTTCAAGCCCGCTTGCACAATACCGGTTAACTGTCATTCCCGGCACCTCATATCCTAAGGCTCTTGCAGCAATAATGCGCCCTACCTGTAAACCTTGTTCCGCTTCAGGCACTGCATTTCCTACAATTACGTCATCTACCCTTCTCGCTTCCAGTTGTGGCACTGATGCCACAAGACCTTTGATAACTTCAATGGCTAAATCATCGGGCCGGGTAAAGCGAAAACCACCTTTTTTACTTTTTGTAACCGCCGTACGGTAAGCTGCAACAATGTAAGCTTCCTGCATGATTGAAAATTTAGAACAACAATTATCGAAACGCGACTTTTTACATTCATCACTTTTTTAATGAAAAAACACTTTATCTACATATTAAAATTTGATAAAAAAGAAAAAGTGAATACAATTTTCATTATTCGTTGCTTTCATCAAATTTAATCATTTCCAACATTACCTTCGCAACATGTATGCTGTGTTGCGAGACATCCTTTTCAATTTTGATGCTGAAGACGTTCACTATTTTTCTATGAACGCAATGAAAACTGTATTAAAAGTTAACATTTTTAAAAAATTACTTGAAAAAAGTTTTCAATATCAAGATGCTTCTTTAGAGAAGCAGGTGTTTGGTCTGCCTTTTAAAAACCCGGTGGGCCTGGGAGCCGGATTTGACAAAAATGCTCTGTATTTAAAAGAGCTTGAAACAATAGGATTTGGGTTTGTCGAAATTGGAACTGTTACTCCATTACCTCAACCCGGTAATGAAAAACCAAGATTATTTCGTCTCCCAAAGGATAAGGCCATTATAAATAGGATGGGTTTTAACAACGATGGGGTAAAAGTGGTGGCAGCAAGGTTAAGGGCATCAAAAAGAAATATTATTGTTGGCGGCAATATTGGTAAAAATAAAGTGACGGCCAACGAAGATGCATGGAAAGATTATGAAATTTGCCTGAACGAATTATTTGACTGTGTTGATTATTTTGTGGTAAATGTAAGTTCACCAAATACGCCTGGCTTGAGGGAATTGCAGGAAAAAGCTTCTTTACGCAGAATACTCAGTCACTTGCAAAATATTAACCAGGGCAGAATAAATACAAAACCTTTGTTGCTAAAAATCGCCCCAGATCTTACCGTTGGTCAGTTAGACGATATTATAGAATTGGCACAGGAAATAAAACTTAGCGGCCTGGTTGCCACTAACACTACCATAAGCCGTAAAGGACTGGTTACAGATAAAGACACGCTTGAAAAAATAGGAGCAGGAGGATTAAGCGGCATGCCGCTAAAGGAAAAATCCACTCAAATGGTTCATTATATCAACCGGCAAACAAACGGCTCAATTCCACTAATAGCAAGCGGAGGAGTTTTTAACGGAAAAGATGCCGGGGAAAAACTGGCCGCAGGAGCCTCGCTTGTACAGTTGTGGACAGGTTTTATATATGAAGGCCCGGGCATAGTTAAAAGTATATGCAAAGAATTGGCAGATTAAAAAGCGGGCGTGATTATTGAAATCTTCGCTCGCATAGAGTAGCAACAAGTAGCTCTCTTATATATCAGCCACTTAAATTTATTTTAATATATGGAATATTTGTTTTCAGTAGATGCCTTGATAAGCCTGATAACCCTGGCAATCTTAGAGATTGTATTAGGCATTGACAATGTAATATTTGTTTCTATCATCATGGGAAGAATGCCCAAAAACCAACAACTAAACGCCCGGAGAGTTTGGATGGTTGCGGGAATAATTGTCCGTGTATTATTATTACTTGCTTTAGGATGGCTTATAAAGCAAAAAGGCAAACCATTGTTTGAAGTTTTTGGAAAAGGCTTTGACATTGCCAGTTTAGTCATGCTTGCAGGCGGGCTATTTCTTATTTATAAGACAGTTAAAGAAATACATCACAAACTCGAAGGGGAAGATGAGCTTGCCCAAGGATCTGCTGCCAAGCCAGCATCTTTTGCCAGCGCTATCGGCCAAATCATTCTTGTAGATATGGTCTTCTCTTTTGATAGTATTATAACTGCTGTTGGTATTGCCAAACACATAGAAGTGATGATTATTGCGGTCATAATTGCAATGATAATTATGTTTAGGTTCAGCCAGAAGATTGCAGATTTTATCGGCAGGCATCCAACCCTGAAAATGCTGGCTTTGTCATTTTTGGTAATGGTAGGTTTTGTACTGTTAGTAGAAGGGTGGGCCGGAGAAGATGCAGAAAGCCTTCATCTTAAAAATTATGTCTATTTCGCCATGGCTTTCTCTTTTACTGTAGAATTGCTGAATATGAAAATGCGCAAAAGTATTTCAAAACCGATTTCTTTACATACCCCGAAACTAGAGGACCCAGGGCTTGGAGAAGTAGCAAAAGGCATTTCTAAAAAGTTATAACAATTAAAAAATCTTATAAATATCTTTAGTGACACAACACAAGTTCTTTGTGGAACTTTTGTTGTGTCACTCACTTGTACAGTATCTTTTCATAGCAACTGTTCGCTTCTGAAGTATCAACTTTCAATGTGTTTAAATTAAGAACATCAGTAGACAAAGTTTTAAAATGATTACTCGCAAGCGCCGACAAAAGTTATATTTGTTTATAAGGTAACTTAAAGCATACCGCATTTCAACCTTTTGTCTTCACCACAAGTAATACTAAAGCAATATTGGGGGCATGACTCCTTCCGCCCATTGCAGCTTGATATTATTACTGCTGTAATGGAAGGTAAAGATGTGTTGGCATTACTGCCAACAGGCGGAGGAAAATCTGTCTGTTTTCAAATTCCGGCTTTGGTAAATGAAGGTTTATGTCTTGTAATAAGTCCGCTAATTGCACTTATGAAAGACCAGGTTGAAAATCTGAAAAAGCGGGATGTCATGGCCCTTTCAATTCACAGTGGCATGAGTTATTTTGAAGTAAAGCAAACCTTACAAAACGCAGCTTTTGGACCCTACAAGTTTTTATATGTATCACCCGAAAGACTTGAAACACCACTTTTTAAAGAATACCTGCCCGCTTTTAAGCTTAATCTTATTGCAGTAGATGAAGCGCATTGCATATCGCAGTGGGGCTACGATTTCCGGCCTCCTTATCTCCGCATCGCAACCATCAGGGAAGAATTTCCTGGTGTTCCTGTTTTGGCGCTAACTGCGTCTGCAACCCCTTTGGTACAGCAAGATATCTGCGATAAGCTTTTATTCAGGGAAAACATCATTTTCCGTCAATCATTCGAAAAACCGAATCTTTCGTTTAGTGTCTTTAAAGCTGATAGCAAGTTTAATAAACTTCTCGAAATACTGCAGAAAGTAAACGGGTCGGCAATCGTTTATTGTCGTAACAGGAAACGAACAAAAGAAATTTCAAATCTTCTAAAATTAAATAATATTTCTGCTGATTTTTACCACGCCGGGCTGTTACAACAAGATCGCAGCCAGAAGCAGGAAAATTGGATACAAAATAAAACAAGGGTAATAGTTTGTACCAACGCTTTTGGTATGGGCATAGACAAACCCGATGTAAGAGCAGTTGTTCACGTGGACATACCTGACAATCTCGAGAATTATTACCAGGAAGCAGGCCGTGCAGGAAGAGACGGTAAAAAATCTTATGCTGTTTTACTATATACCCAAATTGAGTTGGAGGAACTAAAAAAATTACCTGATATAAAGTATCCTGTTGTAAGTGAGATCAAAAAGGTTTACCAGGCATTAGCAAACCATCTTCAAATTCCCGTAGGTGCAGGCGAAGGCATTTATTATGATTTTAATTTGAATGAATTTGTAAGAAATTTTAAGCTTGATATTTTTCTTGTTATAAATGCTATTAAAGCTTTGGAGCAGGATGGGCATCTTACTTTTAATGAACAGGTTTTTCTTCCTTCAAAAATTAGTTTCACCTGTGATAAAGATGATCTGCTTGCTTTCGAAAATGCACATCCTCACCTTGACAATCTTATTAAATATTTATTGCGCAGTTATGAAGGAATTTTTGATAATGAAGTTTCAATAAACGAAAAGCTTTTAACGAAGTTAACAAAATTGCCACCGGAAGAACTTACCAATCAATTAAAAGAATTACAGGCATTTGGAATTATTGATTATAAACCGCAAAAAGAAACCCCGCAAATATTTTTTCTTGAAAACCGGGCTCCCGCCCAACACCTGGCTTTTAATCATACAGATTTTCTGAAACGAAAACAGCAATACCAGTTACGGGTAGATGCAATGGAAAAGTATATCTCTCTTGCTACCGATTGCAGAAGTCAATATATAGGAAAATATTTTGGCGATACGGAGATGAAGCGTTGTGGCATTTGCGATAATTGTCTTCAAAGAAAAAATATAGATTTATCATCTGAAGAATTTACAAGAATAACTGAAAGTATTTTACATGTCCTAAAAGCCGAATCTATAGACATAAAAATTCTTCTGGAAAAACTAAATGGTTTTAAAAAAGACAAAATATGGAAAGTGCTCGATTATCTTCAATCAGAAGGCAAGGTTACGGTGAATAAAGAAGGAAAAATAGAACGGCCATAGTCAAACGTTAATTAGGATTATGAAAATCTCCAATAAAAATTGCTGTAATTTCACTAAAACCAGCTCTTAGTTCTTCTGCTTCTCCCACCCAGCCCCAGCGCTCCCAGCAAGCTTCTTGTTATCATATTTGCTGCTGTGCGGCTAACGCTTTTAACTATCGGACTATCTAAAAAACTTTCTTCTTTTCTCGCAGACGTTTTGGTTTCCTTTGCAGCCTTTTTTTCTTCAGCCTGCTCCTCTGTTTTTTTTGCGGCTTCTTCCAGTTTTGCGTTTAATATTTCATAAGCACTTTCACTGTCTACAATTCTGTTATATTTTGTTGCAAGCTTACTTGCACCAACAATAGAATCAATTTCCACATCACTTAGTATATCCATACGGCTGCGGGGAGGAGCAACCATTAACTGTACAAGCGGAGTAGGTATTCCCTTTTCATTCAACAAGGTTACCATTGCTTCCCCAATGCCCATTTGTGTTATCAGTTCATCTGTTTTATAAAAAGATGTTTCGGGATAATTTTCCGCTGTTTGCTTTATAACTTTTCTGTCTGCTGCTGTAAAAGCCCGTAATGCATGTTGCACTTTCATACCCAGCTGGCTTAGCACGCTTGCCGGTACATCCATCGGGTTTTGTGTAACGAAAAATATTCCAATGCCTTTTGACCTTATCAGTTTTATAACAGTCTCAATCTGTTGCATCAATGCATCGCTTGCTTCCTGAAATATAAGGTGTGCTTCATCTATAAACAAGACCAGCTTTGGCTTATCCAAATCACCTTCTTCAGGGCATATTGCATATAACTCTGCAAGCATCTGTAACATAAAAGTTGAGAATAACTTGGGTCGGTTTTGCAAATCAGTGACGCGCAAAACATTTATCATCCCTTTGCCATCATCTCCAATTCGCATTAAATCTTCAACTTCAAAACTTTTCTCTCCAAAGAAAATATCTGCTCCCTGCTGCTGCAGTTCTACCACTTTTCGTAAAATAGTTCCTGTAGTTGTTGGAGGAATTTTTCCATAGCTTTTCTCAATCTCCGCTCTTCCTTCATTACCTGTAAACTGCAGAACTTTTACGAAATCTTTTAAGTCAAGCAACGGAAGTTTATTATCATCACAATACTTAAAAATGATAGAAACCAAACCACCTTGTGTATCATTAAGACCTAAAATCTTTGAAAGCAATACAGGACCAAATTCACTTACAGTCGCCCGCAGTCTTACACCTATTTCGTTGCTGATTGTAAGTAACTCTACCGGAAACTTTTCAGGGCTATAGGTAATACCGATCTTCTTACAACGCTCAGTTAAGTTGTCATTGATTGTTCCCGGCATGGCGATGCCACTCAAATCACCCTTTATATCCATCAGCAAAACCGGGATACTTGCATTACTTAGGGCCTCGCTTATCATTTGCAAAGTCTTGGTCTTACCTGTACCCGTTGCCCCTGAGATCAAACCATGCCTGTTCATTGTCTTTAACGGAAGAAAAACGTCTGCTCCCGGCATAACCTCACCATCAAGCATGGCTGTACCAATTTTTACGCTTTCTCCTTTAAAGGTGTAGCCTGATTTAACCGCATCTATAAATTTTTGCTGATCTGCCATGCAATCAATTTTTTGGAAAGTTACAATACCGACTTTTTAAAAGGCATTTTTTTGTAATTAACATTTACATTTAACACGGTCGTACGGTTTGCAGCCAAAAGTTATGCAACGCTCCGAGGATTCTTCCACCGATGTAAATGTTTGGCCACAAATTAGTTGTAGAATTAATCTGAATTAACTTTAATTGAAACTTTTTAGGATTAGAACCTTTTAAAATTCATCATCACGCTCCAGCATTAAAATGGCGCTTTGAGGAACAATATAATACTTCTCACCTTCGTACATTATTTCGATGGCGCCACTTAATAAAAAGATTGCAAGATCTCCTTCCCGTACTTGTAAAGGAATATACTTGACCTGTTCCTCCTCACTCTTCCACGATTCACCTTCTACCGGAAGAGGAATTGCATAACCAGGACCGGTTTTAATAACTTGTCCCTGCTGCACTTTTTCCTTTTCCTGCACTCCGGGAGGAAGAAACAGTCCTGTTTGTGTACGATCTGCAGTTTTAGAAAGACGAATCAATACTTTGTCGCCAATCACAATTAACTTCTTCAACTTATTATCGGGCGTTAGTATCATAGTCAGAATAAGATATTAGCGGCAAAATTAACCAACTCTCTATAAAAATATCAAAATGAATATTTTGTGGTGAAGAATGATTATTTTATAAATTTTAATGGCATAATTTTTACACAAAAAGTAAAAACAACTTGAAGTTTTCTTTATTTAAAATGTTTTGTTAAGGGTATTTACATTATTCATTCACTTAACACTATTATATTTTTTGTAAAAAAATATATATCAGCAAGTTGTATTTCTTTTCCTTTTAGTTTTATCTTTAAATAAAAAAAAGAATACTATGGAAGGCAGAAAATATAAAATATTATTGTGCGAGGATGATACCAATTTAGGAATGGTATTGAAAAACTACCTTGAGCTTAATGATTATGATGTTATTTTGGAAAGAGACGGAAGACTGGGGTTAGCTGCATTTCAAAGGGAAAAATTTGATATATGCCTCCTTGATGTAATGATGCCAAACATGGATGGCTTTACATTGGCTGAAGAAATACGTGATGTTGACCCTGACATGCCTTTGTTCTTTTTAAGCGCGAAAACCATGAAGGAAGATATAATTGCGGGTTATAAATTAGGTGCTGATGATTACATTACAAAGCCTTTTGACAGCGAAGTACTGCTTCTGAAGATTAAAGCAATTTTAAAACGTAATGAAGAAGAAAACCGGTTGAATGAAAATATTGAGTTTGACCTCGGCAGCTATCATTTTAATCCAAAATTGCGTGAATTGAGCCATAATGGAATAATGCAAACTTTATCACCAAAAGAAAATGAATTGCTTAAAATGCTTGCAGAGCATAAAAATGATTTGCTTCCCCGAGAGCAGGCATTAAAAAAGATCTGGGGTAGTGACACTTATTTTAACGGCCGCAGTATGGATGTGTATATTGCGAAGCTTCGCAAATACCTGAAAGATGATTCTAATATAGAAATTGTAAATATTCATGGAAATGGATTTAGGCTCGTCGCTCCATAAGCGCTAATCTAAAGACTCGAAAAACACGCTAGTAAGATTATAAATAAATAAAACCCATGACATTATTGCATGGGTTTTTCCATTTGAATATATGGTATCGGATTTGTGATTACTTCTAAAAATTCAGCATGTTTTTAATAAAAAGAATTATAGTTACGATCTCCTCTATTCTTGGTGCTTGCGTAGGTATGATCTTACTGGCCCTTTCAAATGCAGCTTTTCATTTTAATCTTTCTTTTAGCCAGGTTTCTTTATATGGCATAATAGGCGGTATTTTATTAGGAATAGTCGCAGGCTATTATATCATGTATCTTATTGTTAAGAAAGCTCGTAGATTTATTAATAACAAGTTGGCAGGTACTTTGGCAAGATTTAGTTTTTTAAGAAGAATATAAAACAGCACTTTTAGACTCACCTTGCTCAAAGTGAAGGGTGAGTCTAAGAGGTTTATCGGTTAGTTTATTAGAACAGTAATTCGCCTGGCTTTTGCTGGGTTCGTTTTCCTAAGTGTTCATAAGCTTTTATAGTTACTTCGCGGCCTCTTGGCGTACGCTGCATAAAACCTTCCTGAATTAAAAAAGGTTCATATACTTCTTCCAGTGTTCCGGGTTCTTCGCCAACTGCTGTAGCAATGGTTGTAAGTCCTACAGGTCCGCCCTTGAACTTTTCGATTATTGCCAATAGTATCCGATTATCCATTTCGTCAAGTCCATGTTCATCCACATTTAAGGCTTTTAGCGCATGTTGAGCAATGGCTATTTCAATTTTCCCGTTACTTAACACTTGTGCAAAATCACGCACCCTTCGTAATAAACCATTTGCTATACGCGGTGTTCCACGGCTACGCCGAGCAATTTCATAAGCTGCTTCACTGGTAATTTCTGTATGTAAAATGCCTGCGCTTCTTTCTACAATTTTCTTTAAAACGTCTGCATTATAATATTCAAGCCTAGATTTTATTCCAAACCGAGATAGCAAAGGAGCAGTCAATAAGCCACTGCGCGTAGTGGCGCCAACGAGCGTAAACGGGTTTAAGTTTATTTGTATGCTTCGCGCATTGGGACCAGTGTCGATCATTATATCCAGCCTGAAATCTTCCATTGCGGCATATAAATATTCTTCCACCACATTACTCAGCCGATGTATCTCATCTATAAAAAGAACGTCATTTGCTTCCAGGTTAGTAAGCAGGCCTGCTAAATCTCCCGGCTTTTCTATTACCGGTCCGCTGGTTTCTTTTATGTTTACTCCAAGTTCGTTAGCCACAATTCGGCTCAATGTAGTTTTCCCCAGTCCCGGAGGGCCATGAAATAAAACATGGTCTAAGGCTTCGCCCCGCAATTTTGCCGCTTTTATAAAAATGCTCAGGTTTTCTATCAATTGTGGCTGGCCCGCAAAATCTTCAATTTCTTTTGGTCTTATATTATTTTCAAATTCGACCTCTGCGGCCGAAATATTTTCTTTTCCTGTATTTAAGTTTGAATTGGCCATTGTAAGTATTAACTTGAGTGTAAAACTAATTATTCTCTCACACCTTAAAACCGAAACTAATGAAAATCGGCGTAATTGGCTCGGGCTTAGTGGGCCAGGTATTGGGAAAAGCATTTCTTACAGAAGGTTACGACGTAATGCTTGGTACTCGTAACATTGAAAAAGTTGAAGTTGCAAAATGGAAAGAGGAAAACCCCGCAGGACACATCGGAACTTTTGATGAAACAGCAAAATTTGGAGAAATTGTAATACTGGCTATAGCCGGAGCGGTAGCTGAAGATGCAGTAAGGCTTGCAGGAATAGAGCATTTTTCAGGAAAAACAGTTATCGACACAACAAATCCCATAGCGCCAGAACCTCCCGTAAATGGTGTACTAAAATATTTTACTGATGTAAATGAATCTCTTTTAGAAAAAATTCAACACCTTTTACCAGAAGCGTTCGTTGTAAAAGCATTTAACAGTGTAGGAAACGCTCTAATGTATAAACCTGCATTAAAAGGGGGAACGCCAACTATGTTCATCTGCGGAAATAATGCTGACGCAAAACATAATGTGACTGAAATTTTAGATAGTTTCGGATGGGAAACTGAAGACATGGGTTTTGCTGAGGCCGCAAGAGCAATCGAGCCGCTGTGTATTTTATGGTGTATTCCCGGTTTCCTGCACAACCGATGGATGCATGCTTTTAAATTGCTGAAAGCCTAAGTTTTCTATTCGTTTTACAATTATAAACAGCAGATGAAACTAGAACGAAAGCATTTAGAAAAAGCAATGGATTACCTAACGTATCGAAAATTAATAGACACACTACTACTAGAAGGAAAAACCACAGGGCGCAATCAATCTGCAAGTCTTACAGAATATGCCAGGCTCAATGTTGCAAGAATGAAAAGAGTGGATAAAACAATAGAAATTATCCCTGATTTACAAAAGGCCATTAGTGCAATTAAGAGCGGGCAAACATGGGTTGTAATAACTGAAGGATGGTGTGGCGACACAGCCCAAATTGTTCCTGTTTTTTATGCTTTATCAAAATTAAATGACAAGATAAATTTACAGTTGGTTTTGCGAGATGAAAATACAGAACTTATGGACCAATATTTAACCAATGGAAAAAGCAGAAGTATACCAAAACTAATAGTAACACGAACAGAAAACCTGGAAGAAATTTTTAACTGGGGTCCGAGGCCCGAACGTTTGCAAAAACAATTTTACAAATTGCGGGAGCAAAACCTTCCTTATAAAGAAATAACTGAAAAACTTCATTCGTGGTATTCAAAAGACAAGACGATAACTACACAAAAAGAGCTCTTAACCTTATTTACGAACATGCACTGATATTGTTATTCTACTGATTCTGCACTTTTTATTAAGTTAATCATTGTTTTCAAATACTTTCATTCACGAAAATTCTACTAATCATTTTTATCCCTGGTCGCATACTGCATCATCTGCAAAATCAAGTCAGGATCAGGGCTATTTAAAAGATATTTTTCCTTTTCAGAATATTTGCAAACGCCCCGGTAATCACCTTTCTCCCCGTTCATCTCGCTGATTATCTGAAAGTGTAAATGCGGAGGCCACTGCCCGTTTTCTTTCGGCTCGCCAAAATGTGCAAATTCAGTTCCTTTGGCTACATATTGTCCTTCTTCTAAACCTTTAAGGTCCCTTTTGCTTACATGTCCATATAAAGTATTAAAGATAACTCCATCGAGTTGATGATGAAGAATGATAGTTGCTCCATAATCTCCATAATGGTCATTAAAAGCAAAACTGTGCACATAACCGTCTAAAGGCGCAAATACCGGAGTGCCGGCTTTACCCCAAATATCAATTCCAAGATGAAGACGGCGAGGTTCTTCATCACCATCAAAAACATGGCTTCTTGAGTAAATAGTTCGGTGTTCATTATATCCACCGATACCATACATATATTTTTTATCCAGCAGTTTTTGTATGTATGCAGAAAAAGAACTTGTATTTAATAACATTTCGTCTGTAAGCGCCTCATTTGCAGCAGTAAAGTCAAGCTGCAACAGTTTATCTTCCTTATAATTAAAGGGAACAACCTGATGAAAGGTGGAAGAATTTTTTTTCAATAAAGCGTATAACGGGGACAAAAACATCGTATTGAATTAAATGATAGTAAAACTATTAATATTGATTTTACTTAATCGAACTTTTAAAAAGCCGGCTTAAGATGCATGTGAGTTTGAAAAACTTTTCCCTCAAAACTTGGAGGTTACCTTTTTAAATTAAATAAAAATATAACTAATAATATTAGTTCTTATATCTTTTTTTTCCTCTTTTAAAAGACTACTTTGATACTATTTTTTGCTAAATATTTTAGAATTTATTTTTTACCTTTACCTTATGTCTGAAAGAAAAATCTACGCTGAAAAATACAAAGAAATCTATAATGGGCTCAACTCGCAACAAAAACAGGCTGTCGATAATATAGAAGGACCGGTAATGGTCATTGCCGGACCCGGCACAGGGAAAACTCAGATTCTAAGTGCGAGGATTGGAAAAATTTTATTAGATACAGACACGAACCCTGATAATATACTTTGCCTCACTTATACCGATGCCGGCGTTGTTGCTATGCGTAAGCGCCTCTTAAGCTTTATTGGTCCTGATGCATATAAAGTGAATATCTATACTTTTCATGCTTTTTGCAACGACATCATTCAGGAAAACCTTTCGCTGTTTGAAAAAACATCTATGGATCCTATTTCTGAGTTGGAGAAGATTGAACTATATAAAAAATTAATTGATACATTACCTAAAAATCATCCTTTAAAAAGGTATCGAGGCGATGTCTATTATGAGATAAACAATCTTCAATCACTTTTTAGTACGATGAAGCGGGAAGGATGGTCTCCGGAATTTATAAACGGTAAAATAGATGAATATATAAAAAGCCTTGCAACCAGGGATGAGTTTATATGTAAACGAGCAACAGGCAGTTTTAAAAAAGGAGATGTACGAACAGATAAGATAGCAGACGCAACCGAAAAAGTTGAAAAACTTCGTGCGGCAGTGAATGAATTTGAACGTTTTCAACAACTAATGAGAAGCCGTAACCGTTATGATTTTGACGATATGATTAACTGGGTCATTAAGGCTTTTGAAGACGGTCCCGCTTTGCTTTCGCGCTACCAGGAGCAGTTTTTATACATCCTTGTAGACGAATACCAGGATACAAGTGGTACGCAAAACAAACTTGTGCAATTACTTATCAGCTATTGGGATAAGCCAAATGTTTTTGTTGTAGGTGACGATGACCAGAGTATTTATCGTTTCCAGGGAGCGAATGTTGAAAACATGCTTGCTTTTGCAGAAAGCTATAAAAAGGATTTGCTGACTGTTGTGCTTACCAATAACTATCGCTCAGTCCAACCTATCTTAAATGTTTCAAAATCACTTATAGATAGAAATTTTGAAAGGCTGATTTCTCAAATGGATGGACTAAGCAAGGAATTGATTAGTTGTAATGACAAATGGAAGAGTATTGCCGATTCTGAATGCTGCCCTAGAATAACAGAATATGAAACGCAGCGGCAAGAGATGATACACGTGACCATGCAAGTAGAAAGACTGTTACAGGAAGGTGTCTCGCCCAAAGATATCAGCATAATTTTTAAAGAAAATAAGTATGGGGAAGAACTCGCGTTGTATTTCAAGCTACGGAACATACCGGTATATAGCAAGCGTAGATTAAATATTCTTGAACTTCCCCTGGCAAGGAAAATTGTGTTGTTACTGCATTACCTCGCGGCCGAACACGATATTCCTTACGGCGGAGACGAAATGCTATTTCAGATTTTACATTTCGACTTTCTTGAAATTCCTTCAATAGAAACAGCAAAACTATCTGTACAAGTTGCAGAAAAAAAGTTTACAGGAGATAAAACTTCTCTTAGAAGATTATTATTTGAAAAGGCTAATAAACCATCAGGACAGTTATTTGAAAAGAGTGTACCTGACAGCATGAAGAAAGCAAGTGCAGTCATTGAAAAGCTTATTGCTGCAGTACCTAATGTAACACTGCAAACGCTGGTTGAAAAAGTTATACGTGAAACAGGCATTTTAAGTTTTGTATTGAAAAGTGATGAAAAACTTTGGCTGATGCAGGTTTTAACCGGCTTGTTTGATTTTATAAAAGAAGAAACACGAAGAAATCCTTTGCTGACCTTACAGGAGCTTGTAAATATTTTTGACCTCATGCAAAAGGAAGGTCTAAGTATTCCGCTTGTACAGGTAACCGGCAGTGATAAGGGAATAAACCTGCTTACGGCACATGGTTCAAAAGGCCTGGAATATGAATATGTGTTTATTGTGGGAGCAAATGCAAGTAATTGGGAAAAGAAACGTAAGCCGGGAGGAGGTTATTCTTTCCCCGATACTATGTTTACGTCAGTACCTAAAAGCAAGGAAGAAGAAGAACTAAGGCGCTTGTTTTACGTTGCACTTACAAGGGCTCAAAGACACTTGTTTATTTCCTACAGCCACTTCAAAAACGATGGTAAAAATTTAGAGCCATCAATGTTTATCGCAGAAATTCTTGAAAAGCATTTATTGCCTGTAGAAAAAATATACATAGATGAAAACGTACAGGCAGATTTTGCTGCCTTACAGTTTAACGAAGAGTTGAAGCCGGAAATTGAACAAATTGAGGAAGATTTTATTGGCGCTCTACTTGATAAGTTTGTAATGAACGTAACCGCTCTAAATAACTACTTAAAATGCCCGCTTGATTTTTATTTTAATAATCTTGTGCGTGTTCCATCGGGCAAATCAGAAGCTACTGAATTTGGGTCGGCCGTACACTATTCACTGCAAATGTTGTTTGAGAAAATGCAATCGAACAATAACACCTTTCCTTCCAGACAGGAGTTTATCAGTGATTTTAGTTGGTACATGCACAGGCACCGTGAGTCGTTTACAAAAGAACAATTTAACAGGCGCATGGAGTACGGATTCGATGTTTTAGGCAATTATTACGACAATTATATAAATAGTTTTAATAAAATAGTAGCAATAGAACGTAGCATAAAAAATGTTGTGGTAAACGGTGTTCCATTAAAAGGAAAACTTGATAAGCTGGAATTTGATGGAAAATTCGTTACTGTTGTTGATTATAAAACGGGAGACATAGACAAAGCGCTTCCTAAATTAAAAGGTCCTGGTAAAGAGCCAGATGGAGGAAGTTATTGGCGACAAGCTGTGTTCTATAAAATATTGGTCGATAATCTTGAAAATAAAGACTGGAAAGTGGTAAGTACAGAGTTTGATTTTATAGAACCGGATAATAAAAAAGTTTACCGCAAAGAAAAAGTAGTTATAAGCCCAGATGATATATTAATAGTGAGCCGGCAAATAACAGATGTGTGGGAAAAAATTCAAAAGCGCGATTTCTATAAAGGTTGTGGTAAACAAGATTGTCATTGGTGCAGTTTTGTAAAAAACAATAATCTTGCTGTTGCTTTACATGACCCTTCTGAGGAAGAAGAGGTATGGAGTTTGGGCGAAGTACACGAAGGATTGTAAAAGTTGCAGGAAAAAATATATTCGCTTGCTGACTGTAATGCAAGTATTAACGGCAGGNTTTTATTTTTNAAAATCAGGGTTCGAAAAGCTTCGATGTTTTTTTATAATTTTTCGTAGCGGTTATACTCCTAAATATCCTATAAATCATATAAATACGGTTACGCAATAAATAATTGCTGTTAAGTTTGCAGGCAACAGCAAAAGCAATGAAAATAAAAGCGTCAGCATATTTTTCTCTATTTATAATTTTTATAGGTGCAATCTTTATTATCGGCATTACCGGTTGTGCTAATATTATTCCGCCCGCTGGTGGACCAAGAGACAGTCTTCCTCCTGTTTTAATTTCTGCTACTCCAAAAGATTCCACCACAAATTTTACTGGCAACCGTATCAATTTAGAGTTTAATGAATTTGTAGAAATTGACAATGCATTTGAAAATGTTCTCGTCTCACCTGTTCCTAACAATATACCTAATATTACTTTTCACTTTAGAAATGTTAATATAAAGCTGAAGGATACCTTGGAGCCTAATACCACTTATTCTATCAATTTTGGAAATGCGCTAAAAGATATAAACGAAGGAAATATCTACAAAAATTTCACCTATGTATTTTCGACTGGAGGAAAACTGGACCACGATTCAATTTCAGGAAAAGTTGTAATGGCTGAGACAGGAAAAATTGATACTACATTGATCGTTGTACTTCATAGAAATTTAAATGACAGTGCTGTTGCAAAAGATAAACCGAGGTATGTTGCAAAACTTGACGGGCAAGGAAACTTTGCTTTTCGCAATTTACCTGCCGGCACTTTTGCTTTATATGCAATACCCAATGATTTTTCCCGGCATTACGATGATACCACCAAGCCTTTTGCCTTTGCCGATTCGGCTATTAAAACCACAGCGAATACTCCTGTCACTTTATATGCCTACCAATTGGCGAAAACTGATACCGCTGGTAAAACTGCCGCCCCTCAAAATTCAAAGGATCGAAAAAAGCAAGAGAAGCAACTTTTGCGGTTTCAGACCAACCTGGAGTCAGGGACACAAGGACTGCTAAGTAACCTTGAGCTGAATTTCAGCCAACCTATAAAAACATTTGACACCACTAAAATTATTCTTACGGGCAAAGATTCTATACCCGTAAAAAATTACACCATTGTAGCCGATACTAATAAAACACTTTTTTCAATTATTCATCAATGGCCACCCAATACAGATTTTAATCTATTCATAGATAAAAGTGCCTTTGTCGACTCTGCCGGTGTTACTTTAGCCAAAAGTGATACCATTAAATTTACAACTAAAAGAGAAGAAGATTACGGAAGTCTCACCATTCGTTTTAAAAATCTCGACTTAACTAAAAATCCTGTTTTGCAGATTTTACAAAACGATAAAATAATAGAAGCTACCCCTCTTACAAGACCTGAATGGTACAGAAAGTTGTACAACCCGGGCGATTACGATCTACGAATTCTATACGATTCAAATAAAAATGGCAAGTGGGACCCGGGTAAGTTTTTTGGCGTTCATAAACAACCCGAGATTGTAATTCCTATAAACACAAAACTTTCTGTTCGTGGTAACTGGGACAATATAAAAGATATAACCTTATAGACCAATCTTGTAAAATCAGTAATGAAAAACTGCCTGTAATAGCATAGACTTCTTCATAATAAGTATGTAAAGGACAAACGGGTATAGAAATTCACTGAGTATTATACAATAGATTAATGTCTGATATTATCTCATAGAAAATACTTTAAACAAAATAATTGGTATGTGAAGAATGTTTACTTTATCATCTGCTGTTTATAAAAACTAAATAAAGGCGAACACACAACTTTACAAAAAGAAGTGAATAAAAACAGACAGTCAAAGCGTTGTCAGTTATCTTACTATTAGCTTCTCCTAGAAATTTACCGGATACTATCTGCAGCGGGTTGAAGGAAACAGACCTATTTAAATTAATTCTGATTATTTTGAACTTTATAAATAGGGCAATTGCAAATAGTAGTATTGCTAAAAACATCAATGGCAGGGAAAAATTAAAATTGAAAAGAATTAAAACAAATTGTCGCATAATTTCAAGTTATAGTATATAGATAACGGAGTAGCCAACAGAGGATGTGTCTGTAAAAGGCCGTTAAATAACCCAAAGAGACATATTGACCGCAGCAACAAAAGATTTGTATAAACTAAAATGCATAAAAAAAGCTGCTTACATTTCTGTAAACAGCTTTTAAATTTTATATTTTTTATGAATTAAGCCACAGCTTCACTCTTTGTACTCTTAGAATCACGCTTTCTTTCTTCTTCATTTAGAATAACCTTACGCATGCGAATGTTTTTTGGTGTTACTTCTATACACTCATCCTGCTGAATGTACTCCATGCATTCTTCCAGGGTCATTTCTGTTTTGGGAGCAATGCGTGAGGCGTCGTCACTGCCACTTGCACGGTGGTTAGTAAGTTTTTTAGGCTCGGTCGCATTTACAACTAAATCTCCTGGTTTTATGTGCTCAGCTATTATTTGTCCTGTGTAAACTTCTTCTCCCGGATCAACAAAAAACTTTCCGCGGTCCTGAAGTTTATCGATAGAATAGCCGGTAGTTTTTTCAGTATTCTTTGATATTAAAACACCGTTATTTCTTCCGGGAATGAAGCCTTTCCATGGCTTGTATTCGCTAAAGCGATGAGCCATAACAGCTTCTCCCTGTGTGTTGGTAAGCATTTGAGACCGCAGACCGATCAAACCTCTCGACGGAATATCAAATTCGAGATGTTGCATTTCACCCTTACTTTCCATTATAAGCATTTCACCTTTGCGTTGTGTAACAAGGTCAATTACTTTCCCGCTCAATTCCTGAGGCACATCAACCACTAAAACTTCATACGGCTCATTCTTTTTGCCATCTATTGTTTTAACCAACACCTGTGGGTTACCAACGGTTAATTCATAACCCTCGCGGCGCATTGTCTCAACCAACACACCTAAATGGAGAATTCCCCGTCCAAAAACAAGAAAACTATCAGCACTGTCTGTATCTTCTACTCTTAGGGCAAGATTTTTTTCTGTTTCTTTCATCAGGCGGTCACGCAGGTGACGAGATGTTACAAACTTTCCGTCTTTACCAAAAAAAGGTGAGTTATTGATGCTGAACATCATACTCATTGTAGGTTCATCTACACTGATAACAGGTAAACCTTCAGGATTTTCGAAATCGGCAATGGTATCACCAATTGTAAAATCTTCTAATCCAACTACGGCACAGATATCTCCTGCTAAAACCTCAGGTACTTTTCTTTTACCCAGAGATTCGAAAATATATAATTCTTTAACTTTTGATTTTTTAATACCGTCAGCAGTAACAAGGCTAAAAGGCTGACCTTCTTTAATGCTTCCACGATTTACTTTACCGATAGCAACACGGCCAAGAAAAGTCGAATAATCTAAAGAGGTTATCTGTAACTGCAGATTTCCTTCGGGAACTTTAGGTTCTGGCACATACTGCAAAATACCATCTAATAAAGGTGTAATGTCTTCACACTGTTCATTCTTACTATTAAACCAACCATTTTTACCAGAACCATAAAAAGTAGGAAAATCAAGTTGTTCTTCTGTCGCATCCAAGTTAAAAAACAATTCAAAAACTGCATCGTGCACTTCATCAGGGCGGCAGTTTGGCTTATCTACTTTATTAATAACTACAATTGGCTTCAGATTTAATTGCAATGCTTTCTGCAACACAAAACGTGTCTGTGGCATCGGGCCTTCAAAAGCATCGACAAGCAACAAAACTCCGTCTGCCATTTTTAATACTCTTTCCACTTCTCCGCCAAAGTCAGCGTGACCAGGAGTATCTATCACATTTATTTTAATGTCCTTATATACTACAGAAGCGTTTTTACTGAAGATAGTTATACCTCTTTCTCTTTCGAGGTCATTGCTATCCATAATTAATTCACCTGTCTCCTGGTTGGCACGGAATACATTAGTTTGATGAAGTATTCTGTCAACCAATGTAGTCTTACCATGGTCAACGTGTGCAATAATTGCGATGTTTCTAATATTCATAACCCTAATCCACCTTTTGGCAGACTTTATTTTAAAAATTGAATAATTCCCTAAAAAAAATTCCCCCATTACGGGGTTACGGGGTGCAAAGGTACGGTTTTACAACCGGCTTTCCTTGTCGTTAATACTATAGTAATCTTAATAATACTTAAAAGTTTTAAAAATAAGGAGATGGCATGGAAATTTTGCGATGTATATAAAAATGATAATATATGTAAAGCCAGGATAAAGAATTTGAAAAAAAACAGCCAGTAGAAACTAACGCCACTGATGGTAAAACTCCTGATGTTGGCGCAGGTCCTGTAAAATCAGTTGCCGATGGAGGCGTTGAAGGCGAAGCCAAACAACCGAAAGAACGTACAGGTAAATCAACAAATATGGGTGGAGCTACCGGTGGCACCCCTGGATTACCGGATGCCAGTGAAGGGAACGATAACACAGGAACAGCAGGATAATAAAAGAAGTTGTCATAAAGAAAAGTAACAGGGAATCATAGCCTTTTTAAAAGATTTATTATAAGAGTAAGCAACAGACTCAGTAGAATCATTGTTGTCAATGGAAAATAGAATTTAAAATTTTCCCTTTCAATTCGTATGTCTCCTGGTAATCTTCCGACCCAGTTTAATTTATTGTGAAAGAAATAAATTAGTATACCAATCACCGTTACTACAATCCCTATGTAGATTATAAATTTTCCTGCTTGCGAACCCATATTTAAAAATAATAAGAATAAATAAGCAAGCAAATAAAACCGAAGTAATAATCTTAAAAAGAAGCCATATTTGTAGGATTATTAATAGAAGTTCCTTACCTTTTTACTGGCTGAATTGAAACTTTTAGAGAAAAAATGTTAGAATAAAAGCGAACATAAAGCTGCAGCTTTTAGTTTTTTCATTTTTCAACTTGTTGCTTTGTTAAAATAAGTCAATAAAAAAGTTGCCATAGAATACAGTTTTCCTGTTTAATCAGACGTTCACTTTGTTATTTTGAAGGCTTGTTTTATGTTCGCACCGTATAAGTAGATGAATTAGGAAATTTTAAAAACTCAGTGAAAAAACTATTGAATAAATAGATAATGAGTTATTTAAATACAACAAAAAGAGGGTTTTTCTGTTAGTTATTTGTTCAAAAGGGAGTTGAAAGAAAAAATTCATTATTCTATGTTGCTGCTGATTTTATTAAAAGCAGGTAATAGGAGTTGACCCAGGGCAAAGTGAAACGGAACTAAATTAAAGAATAATGGAAAGAAAAATAGTTTACCTGGTAAATCCGGTATCAGGGACTGGTAAAAAAGAAATGCTGGAAAAGTTGATTCAAAAAAAAACCAGTGAACAGTCTATTAAATTTGAAATACAACATAGTAATATCTTAGGCGATTACGATTATTTAAAGGATAAAATTGAAAGAGACGAAATAACAGACATAGTAATAGTAGGTGGTGATGGCACTGTAAATCACGTAGTATCAGCATTACAAGACACCGGAGTTAATTTTGGAATCATACCTGTAGGAAGCGGTAACGGCCTTGCTTATTGCGCAGGAATTCCTAAGAATCCTATTAAAGCATTACAAATTATTTTTAATGGCAGTTACAATTATGTAGATGCGTTTACCGTAAATGATAAATTTAGTTGTATGCTTAGCGGCTTGGGCTTTGACGCCCAGGTTGCTCACGACTTTGCAAATAAAGCATCTAGGGGATTATTAACGTACACCCAGCAAAGTTTGTATCAATATTTTAAGGCACACCCGTACCTGTTTCAGATAGTGCTTGATAATTTTTCGTTCTACAGTGATGCTTTTTTTATAAGCGTAGCAAACAGCAACCAGTTTGGTAATAATTTTACGATAGCTCCCAAAGCCTCTCTGGACGACGGGTTGCTTGATATTGTCATTGTACAGAAAATGAACAAGGCAAAACTGCCTTTTGCTATCTTGAAACAAATAAGAGGAGATAACGAATTGCAACAACTTGTAGAAGACATGTCGGAGAAAAATATACTTTATTTTCAAACACCTTCTCTAACAATCCGTAACCTGAAGCATGCACCGTTTCATATAGATGGTGAACCTGCAGAAACAGAGGAAGAGTACAAAATACAACTTATAAGAAAATGTTTTAAATTATATCAGCCAGAGGCGGCTGTATCTTGATCAAAGAGTTGCTTGTTCTATTGCTACATCTGGGCGACTCCATTTATATTTAAATTGTCCTATGCTTTTTACCAGCCATGTATATTACGGCAATGAGACTTAGCAGAAGTAACATTCCCGTTAATTGATGTAGTTCTGCCAGCCATTCAAAAGCACCAAATTTTCCGGCAACTATTTTGTTACCATTTAGCACGGTAAATATTCCCAGGCACACCTGTGTTATTACAAGAAAAAAAGTAAGGTTTTTAGCTTTATTAAAAGCGGCGGAGGAAGTCACGCTCCTTGCGTTGTACCACCAGATAACGATAAAAAATACAATAATATATGCAAGTGTACGGTGAATAAAGTGGATAGTTATTTTGTTGTGAGCAATATTGTAAAAGAAACCTCCGTTTGAAAAAAGACCTTCTGGTATTATCATTCCATTTATGTCAGGCCAGGTAGGTGCAGTTGCTGCCGCTTTTAAACCAGCCATGAAAGCACCAAAAACTAACTGAATGCAGACTAGAACTGTAATAACAATAGCCCCTCGTAGCAGCGCTGGTTCCGCTATTCGGCTACGTGGGTTTATCACCAGTTTTAACCCAAACAACAAGGCATAACATATTAGAACCATTGCTGCCATAAAATGTGTAGCAAGCCGTATATGGTTTACATATACATCACTGTCATTTAGACCGCTTTTAACCATTATCCATCCAATTGCGCCTTGCAGTGCACCCAGCAAAAACAAAATGACTAAAGGAAAAACCATCCAGCTTTTAAAATATTTTTTGACTAAAAAATAAATAAAAGGAATAAGAAAGACTACCCCTATCAGCCTTGCCCACAACCTGTGAAACCATTCCCAGAAAAAAATAAATTTAAAATTGCTTAAGGTAAAATGCTCGTTAATGTATTTGTACTGGGCTATCTGCTGGTATTTATGAAATGCCTGCTGCCACTCTGCCTCTCCCATCGGTGGCATTGCACCCATTATCGGTTTCCATTCGGTTATAGATAATCCTGACCCTGTTAAACGTGTTATGCCCCCAAGCAACACCTGCACTATTAACATTCCTACCCCTAAAAAAATCCAGTACGCTACAATCTTTGTTGATTTATCGTGATGCATATCTTTTATTTGCAATGCCTAAAAATTGTATTGCCATCTTTATTTAGTTTGGCAAAATTAATGGTAAAACAATGGTGATAACTTTTTGATTAATCTTTCGCAGGTTTTTACTTATTTTAAAACTGAAACCGCAATTTTGTATTGAAATGTTACTGCCCTATTACCAAAAAAGATATGTGGAAGCCGGGTGTGATGAGGCCGGAAGAGGTTGCTACGCTGGCCCTGTCTTCGCTGCTGCGGTTATTCTTCGCAAAGATTTTTATCATCCCTTTCTTAATGATAGCAAACAACTATCGGAAGCTCAGCGAAATGAACTAAGGCCAATAATCGAAAAAGAAGCTGTAAGTTATAGTGTAGCTAAAGTCGATAATGAAGAAATAGACCGTATTAACATATTAAGAGCTTCAATAAAGGCGATGCACCTGGCCTTAGATAATTTGAAAAAACGCCCAAGATACCTTATAATAGATGGCAACCGTTTTACAGCATACCAGGATGTAAAGCATAAGTGTATCATAAAAGGGGATGGATTATATTCCTCAATAGCTGCTGCCAGTGTTCTGGCAAAAACATATCGCGACGAATACATGAAAAACCTTCATGCAGAACACCCTCTATATAACTGGAGCAGCAATAAGGGATACGGAACGGAAGAACATCGGCTGGCAATAGAAGCACATGGGTTGTGCAAATATCACCGCATGAGTTTCAACATCAATACCAAACAATTATCGATAGATTTTGAAGAAGAAAGTATAGTAATGTAAAAGTTATCGTAAGTTACTTTACTTTACTGCTTTACAATATATTACTACACGTTTTTTGTAGCCGGCTTTTGTGTTTCAGTTAAGCTTCGTTGCGACGCTCCGTTCAGCGATTGTACTACCTATTATACTTTCCAGCTTTTTAATGAGAAAACTTTCGTTTGCGATTTTTCTTCAAAATCAATAGGAACCGTGCAATCTCCATTAAATGAAAATGGATAAGTGAAGATTATTAATAAAAATTGCAAATCTTATAACTATTGTTGCAGAGTTATATCTCTTGTCATCATCTCATTTCTGTTACTCATTTCCCAGGCGGTAAAAAATACCAACTTCAATCTTTTAGCCATCAGGTCAAACTTTATTTTATCAACTGTGTCTGTCGGACGATGATAATCGGCATGAGTGCCATTGAAGTAAAAAATTACAGGAACACCATTCTTAGCAAAATTATAATGATCAGATCTGTAATAGTAACGGTTAGAGTCATTTAAATCATTAAAACGTCTGTCAAGCTGCAGGTTCAAATACCTTTTATTAATCGAATCGGTAACAGGACGAAGATTGCTGCTTAGCTTATCGTCTCCAATAATATAAAGATAATTTGAAGAATCTCCCTTATAATCAGGATCTATACGCCCTACCATATCTATATTAAGATCAACTGTTGTTTTAGTAAGGGGAAAAGCGGGATGCTCGCTATAGAATTCAGAACCAAGCAAACCTTTCTCTTCGCCTGAGACTGTCATAAAAACAATACTTCTTCTTGGGCCGTGTCCTTCATTTTTTGCTTTTGCAAAAGCTTGTGCAATTTGCAATACACCCGTAGTGCCTGAACCATCATCATCAGCTCCATAATAAATTTCTTTGTCTTTTACTCCCAGGTGGTCATAATGACTTGTTATAAGAACAAATTCATTCTTCTTGTCGGTTCCGGGCAAAAGAGCAACAACATTACTGCTTTGAAGAGTGAGGGTTCTTTTATTTATTAAAAATTGTACACGTGATTTATAACTGCCGGTAGGAACATTTTTTATACTTTCAAGAAGCCGCGCGGGGTTCAGGCCCAATAATTCATGAGCTAGGTCGCTCGTAACAGTAATAACCGGAACACTTTCAGTAGCGATCTTTTTTAAATACATCCTGCCTTTTTTATTAACAGTTGTCTTCTTCACAAAATCCCGGGCCATAATAAAAACACCGTTAGCTCCCAGTGCTTTTGCCTGTAACACCTTCATCGAGTTACTATAATTACTACTTTTTTCAAGCGTAGCCTCGTTATCGGGCATTCCCTCAAAAATTAATACCCACTTCCCTTTTATATTAAAATCTTTATAATCATTTCGTGAAGAATCAACTATGCCATAAGAAGCAAAAACAATTTCATTTATATTGTAAGAGCCATTTGCAGCAGAGGCAATATCTAATGAAAAGGAGTCATCTAATCGATACATTTTCCCATTTACCTGCAAACCTGTTTCGATCAAAGTATCCTGGTATACGGGAAACTGCATTTGATATCCTGACGTAGTTCCTGGCAGTAAGCCTAACTTTTGAAAGTGATTTTCAATATATGCAGCAGCTCTTCGCTGGCCTGGTGTAGCAGTTTCCCTCCCTTCCATCTCTGCACTTGCAATCACCGACAGCTTTTCCTTCAAACCTGAAGCAGTAATATCCTGAGCATATTTATTGGCAAAATCAATTTGTTGTCTTTGTGAAAAAGCTGTAGCAACTGCGAACAAAAAAGTAGGCACTAATAATTTCTTCATGAAAAATTCTTCTGATGTTTTTTATAAACAGGCTATTTTGTTTACTCTCCCCTCATGTCTTCCACCTTCGAAAGAGGTATTTAAAAATGTATCGATTATGTCAAGAGCGTTTTGAACACTTATAAAACGTGCAGGCAGACATAATACGTTTGCATTATTATGCTTACGGGCTAGCTCTGCAATTTCTTTTTGCCAGCATAAAGCGGCACGAATACCCTGGTGTTTATTCGCAGTTATAGCTACACCGTTAGCACTGCCACATATTAAAATCCCACATGCAGTTTCACTTTTTTCAACACTGTCAGATGTAGGGTGAGCAAAGTCAGGATAATCGACAGAATTTTCAGAATACGTACCAAAGTCCGCTACCTGGTAGCCCATTTTATTTAAATGTTTAACAACAGCGGTTTTATAATCAAAACCTGCATGGTCAGCTCCGATAGCAATCGGTTTTGAACGATCAAATTCAATAGTCATTAATTAGACGATATAAATGTTTTAAGAAATAATAACTGTAAACAGTTTTGAGAAGTTTAGCTCCATTCTTCTTCATCATGCTTCTTCATTTCTTTGTAGGCACGTTTAGAAACAATTATGCTTAGCTGGTACAACAAAAACAATGGAATGAAAACAAGCATCTGGCTGCTCCAGTCAGGGCTTGGTGTTATAACTGCAGCAATTACTAATATAACAACGATAGCATATTTACGGTAAGCACTTAAAAATTCGGGGGTTATTAATCCAATTTTCGTCAGTACGTAGGCTAAAACAGGTAATTCAAATGCTAACCCGCAACCGATAATGATATCTACAAGGTTTTCGAGATAATCATTTAAAGTTGGTCTTGTTTCTAAAATTTTGGAGATGCCCAGAGTATAGTTTGCAAGAAAATTGAACGTAAAAGGACCAAGTAAAAAATATCCAAATGCGGCACCGGTAAAAAAGAAAAGTGATACGTAAAATATGCTTCCACGAGTACTTTTAAGCTCTGATGGTTTTAAGGCAGGTCTTATAAAACGCCACATTTCCCAGAAGATGTACGGAAACGCTGCAATAAAGCCCCCCACAAAAGCGATTGTAATGCTACTCATAAACTGGCTGCTAAACTCAGTTGTCTGCAGCTTGATGTTTATTGATGGCATACATAGCGCATCACCAAGATGCAACCAGTGACCAAAACGGCACATGGCTGTGTAACTGACAAAATTATCATGAAGGGGTCCGGTAATTATTTTCTCAAACACCCAATCTATCTTGATAAAAATAATGATCGCAAAAACTACTATAGCCAACAATGAACGCACAATATGCCAACGCAGTTCTTCAAGGTGGTCAACAAAAGTCATCTCATCGTTATCCGGCCTTAATTTCTTTAAAATGCTAGTAGCCATGAAAAAATTGAATACTTGTTTTAATTAAATGCGGCAAAGTTAACTGAATGAAGGATAGTAAAATTAATAATAACACCAGTAACGGCAGGTTTATAACGTTGTATGTAAAATAAAACAGAGAATTAAGATTTTATTAATTAAAGAATGATTTATTCTAGTACAGAAGTGAACCAAATTGTAAGTTGATAAGAGATATAGCACAAAAGAGATTATAAACGATTACCGTAAAACTTTCATTTTCACCATATCTATTCTTGTTTCACTTACACTCATAATTTCAAATTCGAACCTATCAATAATTATTCTTTCTTTTTGATGGGGAATTGCTTCATGCTTCGAGATGATAAATCCTGATAAAGTTTCTGATTCTGTAACTGCAAATTCAAAATCGTATTTTTCGTTCAAATAATCAATCTCAAGACGGCCGCTAAAAATATATTCATCTTCGGCTAACTGTTTTTCTACAAATTCCTCTACATCATATTCATCTTTTATTTCTCCAAATATCTCTTCCAAAACATCTTCCATAGTCACAATACCTGATGTTCCGCCAAATTCGTCTACTACCCATGCTATACTTTTGCGTTCTTTGGTAAACTTATTTATAAGGTCTGTTGCACTCATGCTCTCAGGCACAGCCGGAATGGGAAGTAAAATGGATTCTATGTTGGCAGGATTTTTAAAAAGATCTAACTGATGTATATAACCTAAGATATTATCAATATTATAATTGTATATTATTAGTTTACTTAGTCTTGTATCTATCATATGCTGCCTTACTTCTTTGATAGGTGTTTTTATATCAAAACCTTCTATTTCTGTTCGTGGCACGAGGCATTGCCTTATTTTAACCATTGGGAGAGACAATGCATTTTCAAACAATTCTGAGTTCAACTCCTGGCTATCCTCCTCCTCTTTATTTTGATGAAAGAAGTGTTCGAGGTCTCCTTTTCCGAATGCTTCATTACGGTCGACAACCCGTACATTAAATATATATTTCAAAATCCACTCTGCAATACTTACTAAAATAGAAGCAACCGGGTAAAATATACCATGAAAAAATTTAGTTACGGGAGCAAAGAAACTAAGCAAGTCATCGTTTTTAGCTCTAAAGATGGCCTTGGGTATAAATTCTCCAAACAAGAGAATCAACAAAGTAAAAATTATAGTATCTGCAATAAGAGCAATATAATTATTATTTATGCCAAACTTTTGCCATATAGGACTCATTAGGGTGGTGAAAAGTAAACCATAAATAACAAGAAAAAAATTTACGCCTATAATACAGGTACCAATAAAGCGTGAAGGTTCTTCCATAAATTTGGAAAGTATAACGCCACTTAATTTGCCCTGCTTTTTCTTTAATTCAATACTTAGCCGGTTAGCTGTTAAAAAGGCTATTTCCATACCTGCAAAAAAACCTATAAAGATTACAGTGATGACAAGAAGAATAATAGTAAAATAAACGGTATTCATAAGCTATTGTAATATTAGAATAACAATTTAAAGATATAAAAATATAGGATTAGACGATAATGATGCGTAAATCATTTTAGAATGAGTTGCAGGAAAAGCTTAGAACGCCATAGTAAAAAAAATACCTGCATTGACCCTGAAACATTTTCCCGTCTTTATAAAAAGTCCGCTCATTTTAAAATTTTAGAGCACTCAAAGCAGTCAGCAGTAAATAATAGATTTTATTTCTAAATGTCCTTCACTTCACCGGGGTTAAAGATAATGACATGTGAATGAGGAGAAGTTTCTTTGCATTGGTCAACAAAAACAGTAGGATCTTGTTTAATTGACTCTGTTGTATTGTAATGCATCGGTACAACCCATTTAGGATGTATATCCCGAACTGCATACGATGCTTCTATTGGTCCCATTGTATAACGGGAACCTATTGGAATGAATAGAGTATCCGGCTTGTAAAGCTCACCCAAAAAATCCAGACCTTTGAAGTATGCCGTATCACCCATGTGATAAAGAGTCCTGTCAGCAATCTTTATAATAAAACCTACGGGAATACCGGTATCACTTGAATGTTCTGCATGAGTAAGTACAACTTCTATTTCCCCGCTTTTATATGGGCCTCCTATGTTTGCGCTTTCTATTTTCAGTACCCCATCTTTCAAAGCACGATAAGTAATTTCATAACTGGAGTGAAAAGTTGCGTTATCCCTTTTTGCAATTTCTATCCCAAATTTTACATCATGATCTCCATGGTCATGAGAAACAAAGACATGATCAATTTTTGGCACTTTATCAAGTGAAACAGGGTTAACAGGATTGTCTGACCACACGTCTATGGCAATTCTCTGGTCCATATATTCGATAATAAATCCCGATTGTGCAACGAAATGAACTTTCATAATACACTTGTAATTGGATCCTTTCAACAATAAAATGATAAATCCGCAGGGAATTATATTTGTTGATTGAGAAATATTAATTAATTGGAAATGCAAAAGATGCTTACTGTGCAATCTTCTTCCAATCTATAATCTTATAAACCTGTTGTTTAAAATTACCGGTTCGTAATGCGTTTCCGTTATTACCTTTCCATGATAAGCTGAGCCAGTTGTACTGTCCCTTTTCGAAGTTAAAATTACTGCTGTTGTCTTCAAAAAGTTTTACTGCAGTCGCAGGGTTGCCATAAACCTTACAAGAGATATTGAAAACAGTAGAAGGTGTTACATACTCAACCGGTTGGGCGAGTGGCAGCAAAGTATTGTCTTTTACAAACATTGGAATTTGATCCAGGGTCATAGAGATAGAATACTCTTTGCCGCCTTCGTACTTTTTGTTCGTATTATAATCGTACCAGTTTCCGGCAGGAAGATAAACAGTTCTTTCTGAGGAACTGTCTAAGAAAGGAGCGCAAAGCAAACTCTCGCCCATCATGTACTCATCATCTATTTTCCAGGTGTTTTTGTCAGTAGGATAATCGATGATCAATGCGCGGAATGGAGGTGTGCCATCAAAATGATATTTCGCAAATGCACTATATAAATAAGGCAGGAGACTCATTCTTAATTCGATCAGTTTTTTTGCTTTCTGCTCGAGGACCTTATAATTTGGAAGCAATTCGTTATTATTGTTTTTGTCGATATTGTACTGCAACCACGGCGGCTGGCTCAGGTACCAGCAATTTGCAACCATGTGAGCAGACATAGTAATTGTTTGTAGCCGTCTTACCAACTCAGCATCGTTAGATGTTTCTCTTAGCTCTGGTGACCAGTTAACGCCAGAAAATCCTGAATTAACAATCATTCTTACAAAATCAGCATGACTATACATATCGGAGTACAAGGCAGAAGTGTAAGGCGCAGCAAACAGGTGCGAAGCTCTGACATCAAACATGGTGCGAATGTTGTTTTTATGGTATAGGTTAAGCATTGTTTTTTGGTATAACAAACCATACAATTGCCGCATTTGTTCACCATCCAGCCCGGAAGGAAAAGTTGCAATGTCAGGAAAACTCCATTCTCTGTCGGCCTTGGTATAATCTGCAGCATCACATTCATCGAGCTTAAAAGCTGCAATACCTTTTTTTACAAAATTATTTTCGTGGTAGTCCCCAAAAACTTTTCGCCCTCCGGCAGAAATAAAATCAGGCACAGCGCCGCCCCAAACAGTATAATTAGCTGAATAAGGAGCAATCTTTTGGAAGATGGGAGAAGTAGGATGTGTGTAAGCGTGCTCCCACAGGTTTAGCTTGAAGCCATTTTTGTTCATGCTGTCAATGAAGGAAGAGGGATTGGGGAAGTTTTTAGGGTTCCATGCAAATGAACAGGAGTAAGAAGCTGTTTGCCAGCCTGGCTCCAGTCCAATCATATCGCAGGGAATATGGTGATTACGAAAATACTGTCCTGTTTCTTGTATTTGTTTATCAGTAAAAGTAGCTTTTCCCCTGTATTTAAAACCCAATCCCCACATCGGTGGAATGCCGCCTCCACCTGAAAAAAGGTTGTACCGTTGCATGACCTGCAGCATTTCCGGGCCGGCGAATACATATATTTCAATTCCTTTTGTGCCCTCTACCTGTATACTTACCTCATTTGATGGGGTTACTGCCTTACCATATAGCTGTACTGTATTCAGCACTACTTTTTGTTCTTTTTGGTTTTCTTTTTTATTACGAACCCGTTCATCGAGCTTGCCCTTAGAAGCAACATAAAAAGTAACGTACCTTGATGAGTTAACGAGAACGCCATAGCCTTTAGTAGAAATATAAAAAGGCATGGGTGCATGACCAAAACCAATATTGCCTACTGTCCAACTGTTAGTACGAATTTCTCGTCGCATGCCTGTCTGGTCAAATGTGTTGGTTTGCAACCCAAAGCCATAAAACCTTTCTGATGTGTCTACTTTCATTTCGGCCAAAACTCCTTTTGACATTTGTTTAAAATGAATAGTTTTTACATCAACAGGAGCGACATGTATCGCCGGCATTTTGTTGAGCCCCGAAAAGGCAGTAGGATTTTTAAATTCGGTAGGTAAATGATGTTCAGGAGTACCATACGTTATTTTCCAGATACCATTTGCAACTTTTTCAATGGTTTGAGCTTGTGTAAACTGAAAGGTGATAATGAGGATGGCGATAAGAAGTGACTCTTTTTTCATAGGTAATACTTTTTGTAAGAATATAAACTTAGCATCTTCAAACTCCCTAATTAACAAGTTGATTTCGATAACCAGCTAGACAGGTCAGTAAAAAATGTTTTGAAAACAAAATAAGCAACGAATTTGGAATTTAATAGTAATTAGGAGCCCTAAAATTATTATTCGCACTTACGCTTACTCTTTCAGGTTTTGCTGAAGCGTTTGTATCTAAATCAAAAACGATTACATTTTCGTTTCGCATTATACAAGTATAATTAGAATGCAAGTAATAGTCCATCTGTGAATAATAGCTAAGTAGCCAGAAAGCAGGCCATGCAAAGACTATAAAAGAAGCACCGTTATTTTGTTGACGTTCAATTTCTCTTATTGCAATTGCGTCATCACCCGGCGGACCCCAATACGTGCCATCATGCTCTACAAAAGGAATTGACTTTCTGCCCGCCACCTCTCCTGCTGCCTCCCACTGATCTTCGTCAACAAGAATGAAAGTTTTGTCCGCAGGAATAACGTTTTTGATGTCATTTACAGCATTACGAAGTTTATAAAACCAGGAATTATCTTTCCAGCTTCGGGTGTCGGCGCTAATTGCAAGACTATCTAAAAAGCTTTTCAGAATAAGGCAGGAGGTATCGTATTGCGATATTATAGATACCAGTGTTTCCTCCTTCAACGTGTTGCCTTTATAATTATTCTTACTATGTATACGATAAAAGCTTTGAGGCTCTTTAATAAGCCTAACCAACCCAAACAGGGGAGCTAACATAAATAAATAGCTGTCAGCAGATATTTTAAAAGAGTCCGCAGGCACTGGCAATACCTGTTCAAGAAATTTTCTTGACCATGCGTTTCCCGAAGTGGGGGAACTGGTATAACCATTGGGCCCATACTTAGCCATTTCTTCCAGTAAATCTCCCTCGCACAGAGTAACCTGTGGAAACATTCCTCCTTTTTTTTGACCAACCTCATTAATTTCCCACAGCGGCCAATGTACTTTAGAAACGTTAGAATCTTCAAATAACGCTACCACTTTAGTAGCTGCTGTTGGTAGTAATATGTCATCAGAATCCAAAAAAATAACGATCTCCCCATGGCTCGCCTCAAAACCAGCATTAAATGCTGAAGCCTGGCCTCCATTTTCTTTTGATATAGCAATTATTTTATTGCCGTATTCAGCTATGATGGCTGCAGACTCATCCGTTGAGCCATCATCAACAACAATAACTTCTACATTGGAATATTTCTGTTTTATCGCACTATCGATCGCATGCCTCAAGAATCTACCGTAGTTGTAATTATTAACTATAATGCTTACCAGGTTATTTTTGCTCATGTTTTTCACGGCATATTTATGCTTTATGCCTAAACTATTGATTTTACTATTATTCCGCTTTTATGAAATTGAAGATAATAATCCTGTCATTTTGCAATAAGCACCTTGAGTTTGATCTAATATAATCGTGCATGCCTTTATAATAATCAAATAACCAGAACCCGGGCCAGGCAAAGATGATAAAAGCAACTCCTTTTTTTTGCTGGCGCTGAATCTCCTGGATGGCAGTAGCATCATCAGCCGGAGGACCCCAGTAAAGTCCGTTTTTCTCAAGAAAAGGGATAGCAGCTCGCCCTGCAAATTCTCCTGATACCTGTAATTGATTGGCATCAATAAAAATAAAACTTTCATTTTGCGGAACAAGCCCTTTGATCTCACCAGCAGATTGAATCATGCGACTAACATAGGGGCTTCTGTTAAGTAGTTCAGGAGGAATATTCATACCTAATTGATCAAAAATCCTTTTGCCATCCTTGCTTGAATAATCTAAATAATAGATACTGGAATAAAATAACTTTGAAAGCAACTTATAGCCTTTACTGACCAGAA
Organism: Segetibacter koreensis DSM 18137; assembly: GCF_000374045.1. Classification (GTDB taxonomy): domain Bacteria; phylum Bacteroidota; class Bacteroidia; order Chitinophagales; family Chitinophagaceae; genus Segetibacter; species Segetibacter koreensis. Next base: position 80,012 of record NZ_KB893322.1, read on the forward strand.
ACTCATGCAGTTCTCCATCATTTATATCTGACATTTCAGTGGAGTCTTCTACAATTATAAAATTGAAGGAGTACTCGTTAAAGTCAAGTGTTTTTAATATTCTTAGATCGAGTCCTTCAACATCAATTGATAGAAAATCAAAATTTTTTTTCTGCTGACCATGCTCTTTCAAAATCGAATCTATCGTAGCCGTTTTCAGCTTTACCCTGTCTATTATTTTATTGTCGCCCCGGCCATGCCAGTGCAAAGCATGCTCTTCGGAAAACGTATTTAACTCCGGGTTATTAAATACGTAAAATGTTAACTCTTCTTCTTTATCAGAAACAGGTATTTCAACATTGATATCTAAGGGACGTACTTCGTTAAAAATTTTACTGCTTCCAGGTGTAGCTTCAATATTAATACCCCTCCAGCCTGCCTGGTAAAACTTATAAGTATTAGAAAATCGCACAGGGTGGTGAGCACCTATATCTACAAAAGATCCGTTATAATCAATATCGCCAAGAATTCTTTCCAAAAGAACATCTTCTCCCTCCTGGGAAAAGGATGTTCTGCCTTTAAATTGCTCTTGCATTCTTTAATTTTTAAAAATTAATTTTATTTATGCAGGTAATCCTGCTTTCCCTTTTAAACATAAAAGAGGAAATTGTGGTCCAGCTTGTAGTACAATAGGTTTCAAAATCCTAATTCGTTTAAAAACTTTCTTAAAACATTTTTGGCGTCAAGGTATTCGCAAGCTATTTCCCATGCTTTTTTACAGTGAAACTGATAATTACTTTCAATGATTTCTATGGCATTTTTTGCCTCATTTACATCGGTGACCGAAAAAAGTCCTTCACCTGTCGGAAGGTATTCACTAAACCCTGTGTCTTGCACTACCACTGGTCTTCCACTGGCCATATAAGCCGCACTTTTATCACTAAACCACCCCGAATGAGTTGCTGTATACATGTTTTTGCAAACGCTAAATTCGCCTTTGCAATGAGACAGATAATTCCTGAAAGAATTGAAGGAAAAAGTTACTTTCTGCGCGTTGTTTATTGTCCACCCTTTTTCGCGCAATTCCTGTTCTTTAGTATCATGTAAACCAGAAACTGCCACCTCTACAGGCACATTCACTAACTGGGGCAGTGAGATAAATTTTTCAAATTCTACATCTTTCTGCCCATAGGTAACACCTCTATATTCTACACTTTCATAAGACTTCCAATTCATAATAGTAGAATAAGGTGCATTTACGGGAGGATCTGTGCGGTTGAATAAACCGGGGTTAACAGGATTGAAAATATATCCCCAATTGATGCCGGCGGTTGGTATAATATTACCCGGCTTGCCGACATTAAAACCGTTGGTGTAATAACGATCAAAGTCAGGAAATGGAAGACCGTGAACAGAAGCATAATCAAACCTGATCTGGGAATATGCAGGATCGGTTTCTATATATACCCGCATAGTTGCAGATAAGGACTCCTCATTCCATGCATCGTGGGCGCCATGTTCGATGTAGAGATCAGCTCGTCGAAAAACATCATTTATCTTTTTCTTAGATAAACCATGATATATCTCGCCATGCTCAACAAAACACCATTTATCTTCTAATCCATACCGGGCCAGTAAATCTGCTACGACTTTAACCCCATAAGAACATTCGTTGCTTAGAACTTGCTTTTGAGGATCATAGCAAGAATCTGAATGAACATATTTTTCAACGAAATAAACATCATGGCCAAGTTCCTTAAACCCAACGAGGTATTGAAGAGCCCATGAAAGATTGCCGCCAAGAGGATAACGAACCATGTATGTACCAAGAATAATTGTAGCCATCGTATATGAAAGTGGAGAGAGGTAAAAATGATCGACTTACTTAATCTGATTTTTCAGCTATATATTTTTTAATATATCAGATAATATTTTATCACTATCGAAATAATCATCGGCAATTGCCTTTGCAGCCTGCGAGTGGCGCTTGTAATTGCCAACCACTTCCTTTACTGCTTCTTCAGCAGTTTCCAGATCACTAATAGCTAATAATCCTTCTCCGGAAGGAATATACTTGGACCATTGCGTATCCTGGGTAAGAACGGGTTTCCCGGAAGCTAAATAAACAGCTGATCTTCCTGAGAACCAGCCGCTTCCTGACTTAATGTAAGTTTCTTTTGTTACAGAAAATTCAGCAAAAGATGATTGAACAAAATTTTTATAATTTTCTTTATCAGCAATCAAATTATCCGGGCTTAAAATGTTCCAGCCACATTTAGTTAAATAGTCCATTGATTTAGCTGTTTCCGGATCCTTTGGCCTGTTAATTATTATTTCGAATTTCTCTTCTGATCGGGCAGGAAGGTCAAAAAACTTCTTAAATTCTTTATTTTTTTGCCCCCAGGTCTCATTCTCATAATTAAAATCGGGTCTTTCTGTCCAGTTCATAATGGACGTAAATCCGTATTTTGTCTTATTAGAAAAAGGCTGATCCCAAAATGAAAGGCAAATTGGTTTTTTTGTTGTCATCCATTTAAAATCAAATTGAGGTATACGGCAGTCGTGCTGTCCTATATTTAAACCAAAAGTGAAAAAAAGATCATGAGCCTTCATGTAAGTTGTAGCGTCCTGAGCTTCTGCGCCCCCTGCTTCCTGCTTTAAAAAGTATTGATATTGGGTAAACATAGGATCTGTATCAATCAATATCTTATTAGGGATTTTAATATATTCGTCTCGCAGAAAAGTAGATGATGAAACGTTTATAAATACATCCGCTGATTCGCATACACTTTTAAATTTTGCTTCCGACATCCCGAATATTTTTCCAGATGCTACATCCCGATAGGCCCACTTGTTCTCCAAACCAACTTCCTCCATAGCTTTTTTTAAATAGGCTACTCCAAAAGAACAATCGTCCCATTTTTCACCAACGCTTTGATATACAGGATAAAGCATAGTATCTTCTACGTAGTACACATCATGACCGAGCAGTTTTAATCCAAGAGGGTACTGAAGATAATCCCATGTGGCACCGCCGGTTGGAAACAACCCAATAAATCCACCAACAACTATTTTTAATTTTTCCATTTTTAAACACTATTTACGTTTCAACTATATTTCGCTATGCTCAGTTTATAATTTCCTTAATTGCTTTTTGCTTGCTTTCCGGTGTATCTGTAGCTTCTAAGAATTTAACTATTTTGCCAGGGTTGCCAACAACCACAGCATAGGGAGGAACATCTTCAGATATGATCGTTTTTGAACCAATTACGGCACCTCTTCCTATAGTCACTCCCGGTAAAATAATTGCTTCAAAACCTACCCACACATTTTCCTCTATTACCACGGGTTTGGGATCTGTAAACTCGAGATGTCGGTTGCCAGAACGTGAAACTCTTTCTAGCATAAGTCTTCTGACTACTGGCGATAAAGTTTCAGCCGTTATCCAACTATCGGTTATAACCGATCCCCAGGAAAACATGCAATGATCTTTTATAGTTATAGAAAGGTTGCTTATAAGCCGGACGCATTGAAGAACAACAAACTTTCCAATTTTAATTTCACCGTCTTTTCCTGTTGTAAATATTCCATGTCCATAATTTCCGCTGGCATATCCTAACGAAAGCCCGACAGTCTTTTCAGAAAAAAAGGTCGTGAAAGAATAGGAAGTATCCGGGTAAGCCATTTCATCCAGAAAAATATTTTTTGGTAAAGGATTTGGATACCAATCTCCTTCGATAAAGAGTTCACCTGAAGTATTTTCAACAATATTTTGTGCAAGGTGTTTATGCATATTCAATTGATTCGATTTTTGCAGGATTACCTGAAACAATGACTCCGGCAGGAACACTTTTTAAAACAACAGCACCTGGCTGAATTATTGAACCTTTTCCAATTGTAACGCCTTTTAAAATAGTGGCATTAAACCCGATCCATACTTCATCTTCTATTATTACCGGTGCAGCATCAAACATTGGCCTTAAGCACTTATTTCCTACTGTTGAAATTGCAATGGTGTCAGCTATTCTTGCAGCAGGATCAAGGGGATGAAAGTCAGTATCAACAATTGTTACACCGCCTGCAATAAATACATGTTTTCCAATTATTATTTTTTTGTAAGCCGCGATACAGGCACCAGAAATAAAGCTAAAGTCGCCAATTTCAATATATCCATTTTCTTCCGTTGCAAGAGCAGGGCTTTGTAATGTTATGTTACTACCTAGTTTTAATCCTACCGGAAGTTTAGAAAAGAATTTTTTAAAACAAGAGGAAGAGTCAATTACAGAATTTTCTCCAACCTCAATATTTGCTGGAATTGGGAAATTACACCAATCACCTTTTAGAGGCTCTCCGGGCTTCAGTTGTTGAAATAGTTCGTATGATGTATTAGCCATAATAATTAAATAAATAATTCAAATCTTTCTTCTTTTATCTATACCAGGAATGGCCAATAAAGGCTCTTGACGATTTAAGACTTTTAATGTTACGATGCTACATGCTGAAACTTATGCAATTCCGCATATACCTTATCCTCTTTTAATAAACTTTCGTGGGTTCCTTTTTCTGCTATTTTTCCATCTTTAATAGATATGATCATATCTGCATGCCTGATAGTTGATAATCTATGTGAAATAATAAATACTGTTCGTCCTGCGGAATATGCAGCTAACGATTTAAAAATTTTCGCCTCTGTTTGTACATCGAGTGCAGAAGTTGGTTCATCAAGAATTAATATCGGCGTATTTCTTAAAAATGCACGAGCCAATGATATTCTTTGTTTTTCTCCACCTGACAACGATACACCACCTTCGCTCGCTATTGTGTCGTAACCATTTGGAAGCCTCATAATAAAATCATGAGCCTGGGCTGCTTTAGCGGCAGAAATTATTTCATCTCTTGAAGAACCAGGATTTCCAAAAGCAATGTTGTCTGCGATTGATATTGGAAAAATAAATGAGTCCTGCAGTACAAGCGATATGTTGTTTCTTAAGGATTTAAGTGTAACATCTTTTACATTTTTACCGTCAATTAAAACTTCTCCTTCCCATGTATCATAAAAACGTAACAGTAACGAGATCATCGATGTTTTTCCAGCTCCCGTGGGCCCTACTATCGCAACAATTTTTCCGGCTTCCACCTGAAGGTTAAAATCTTTAAGAATGGTAGTAGCCTCATCTTTTTTCCCATAACCAAAAAATACATTTTTTAACTCTACATGACCTTGAATATCTGATAATTCCATTGCACCCGGTTTTTCATGTACTACTTCTTCCGAGTCCAATATCTCAAAGATGCGCTTTGCCCTTGCAGTTATGGTAAAAGATGCTGCAACAATACCTGCCAGTGCGCTAACTGGGCCAAATAAAGCTCCTATATAACTTATAAAAAGAAATAGTTCGCCAGTTGTAATGACGCCAGTTAAACCTTTATATGCACCAATACCAACTATTGCTGCAGTAGCTACCCCGGAAACAACTGCAAGAAGCGTGTTATACACCATTGAGATGTTAGTAGAGTTAACAGATGCTTCATTGAACTCCAGGCTTTGATCCCTGAATTTATCCCTCGTGAAATTTTCCCTTGAGTATGCCTGTATTATTTTAACAGAGGTTAAACTTTGCTGTATAAATGACCATAGTTTACCTGAAACTTCGTATTGGTAAGTGGTAGAGTTTGTCATCGGTTTATTAAATGCAAACAATACGATGACAAAAACAGGAACAACCGAAATAGCGAGCAACGCAAGGCTGTGATTTATATTATACATTACATAAAACATAGATCCTAGTGAAGCTACTGAAAGCAATGTTGGTAAGAGTATTCCGCCAACTATAGAGTATATAACGTAAGTATCTCCTGAAAGTCTTTGCATAAGGTCTCCTACATTATTTTTTGAATAAAAAGCAAGAGACAGCTTTTGCATTTTATCAAACAATGCAGAAGAAAAATCATAAACTAACCGCTGACAAACTTTTGTTGTGACGTTTGAGGATATAAATGATACAACAGAAGTGCTTACAACCATAAAAACGGAAGCAATTACAAAAATTACAAGTAATCCTTTGCTGTCCGGAACATGACCAAATTTTCTAAAAAAAGATTGCAAACCTGCGGGCAAAGGATGATTGGAAAGAACATTGTCAATAATATACTTTATGGGCAATGGTTTTAGAACTTCAAAGCCGACACTTAAAAAGCCCAAACAAATCAATAAGAAAATTTTGCTCTTATAATTAGCTGTAAACCTTATTAATCTAAGGAGAACGTGCGTTTTACTCATGTAACTGTTTTACTTTCTGTTTCCCTTATTAAATTTTACTTGCCTGCTGCTTTAAAACTTTTGGAGCACCCTCTTTTCGTAATACATATGAAGCGTTTTCGACTTCGTTAGGGTCTGCTACGTCTATGAATTTTAATTCACCTGTTTTCGTTGGTTCTTTAGATAAATTAGTGAACCCTTTTATCAAACAGTTTGCTACGCTGGCACAATCAAATACGTACTTACCAATTAATCCTATTGTTAATCCTGCTATAATAAAACTTACAACCCAGCTATGGTCTAAAGCTGCGAATACAGCAATAAGTGCTGATAGAATTATAAGAGATATGCCGGTTTTAGAATAATTAACCCAATATCTGAATTTGAGGTATTGCTTTTGTGCTCCATGTTCTTCAATAGTAAGAACCCCTTTGGCTGTTGAAAAAAATCCGTTCCTGGTTTGAATATCCCACCTGTCAAAATCACCACCCCTCTTTACTCTTGCCTGCAATGCAATAAGATTTTGTTCAATTTCTTCTAGCCATGTTTCAGAACCTTTCCAGTTGCCTTCAGACCAATGCGTTAATAACCGGGGCCTGAAAAAAGTTAAATTACTCATATTGCCATTTGCAGCTCTCATTCTCCATGGAGTCAAACCATGAGTAATTCTTCCTTTTAATCTTGCCAAAGGTTGAATGATGTGTAGGAGAATGATTAAAGGCCTGTATTTCCAGCTTGTATGCTGCACCTTGGTAAGTGAAGAATTTTTTGATGCACTAATGATTGCCTGGATAATAATAACGGTTATAGAAACAATAAAAACAGGCCATACAAGTAATAAGGGTTTCCATAAAAAACCGAGGCAAGCCATGAAACCAAAAAAGATAGAAAATAAATACCATTCGGGCATTAAAGGAATCGATTTCGAAAATCCTTCCGCAGGTTCATAAACAGATTGAAATAATGCACTTCCCCATGTTCCATGGAAAATTTTATCTTTTTTTGTTTTTATAGGTATTGTAAATCCATTTCCATAAATTCTTCCTGCCCACTCTAAATGACCAAAAGCGTTATACTTTTGAGGCCATTTACGCTCAAGCAGCGCTTCTGCTTTTCCATATCCCTTTTGTTGTTTCCAGTATGCTTTTAACGAATTACGACGGTGATGCCAAACTAAAGCCGACGGATGAAAGCCGATCGTATAGCCAGCCTCCTGTATTCGCCAGCAAACATCTACGTCATCTCCTGCAGATGTGTAAACAGGATCGAACCCTCCTACCTGTACTAAAACATTTTTTCTTACCGAAAAATTACATCCCGGAATATGTTCTGCAATTTCATCGGTAGCTAGTACGTGAACAGGACCTCCGGGGGCGTTGGCTACACAAGTGGCTATATAACCATCTTCTGCAGGAATGATATTTGGTCCACCAACAGCCACATGATTGCTATTAATATAAGTATAGGCGAGGTATTGTAACCAGTGAGGATCAGGATAAGCATCATCATCTATATAAGCAATAATGTCTCCCTTTGCATTATACATCCCTGTATTGCGTGCACTACTTAAACCTTTGTTTCTAGTAGAAATAAGTTTAACAGGATACCTTCTTACAATATTTGCTGTATCATCTTTTGATCCATCATCAACCACAATAACCTCATAATTCCCATATTGCAGTTTCATCAGTCCTTCCAAAGTGTCTTTGATAGTTGCAGAACCGTTATAAGAACATACGACGATCGAAAAAAACGGAAGATTTTTTTGATTTGATAAAGGAATTGCCTGCATGGAATTTATGACAGCTGACAATGCGGGCTTTGGAGTTCTTTGCCGGTCAACCAAGCCAAAATTCCAGTCTTCTATTTCGAACCCCCCACGCCACCATTCATCTGTCCACGCAAAAACAAACATTCCGGCACATCCTTTACCAAAAACGGTTTTTATTTGCCAATTCATTACCTCTGCCTGCTTTTCGTCTCCGTTTCGCAAACTGTCTAAACCAATTTCCGCTAAAACAAGAGGGCGCTCTCCACATAAGTTGTGCAGACGCGAAATATAGCTACTAAGCTTTTCAGGTGTTTCAAGATATACGTTGAAGCAATCAAAATCGAGGAACGATAAATTGAGATACTCTGTGGTAGGATAATTAACATAAGTTACTAATCCTTGCGGATCAGCCTCTTTTGCTGCGTTATACAATTCTTTTAAAAATGCTTCTATTTTTGCCTTTCCGTACCACCGTACAATAGAAGCCGGAATTTCATTACCTATGGCGTAACATAAAATAGCTGAATGTTTTTTGCAATCCTTTACCCCTTCCTGAACTCTTCTAACTATATCTTTTTTATTTGTTTGATCGTCTAAAAAAGTAATGTGTTGTTCCCACGGCAGCCCCACCATTACTTTCAAGTTGTAGACGGAAGCTAAATCGAGCAGGTACAAAGGAGGAACTGTATACGTACGTACGCAATTGATACCATTTGCAGCCATCATTTCAAAATCCTTTTTTATAACAGCTAATTCAGGATATTGAGTACCATTTGATGGTTTAAACGTACCGTAGGTAACACCCTTAATATACATCTTTTTGTTTCTGGAGTATAAAAACTTCCCTTTTATATATACTCTGTCAGAAATAAAATTTGCTAGGGCACCGGGGGAATGTGTCACTTTCAAGGTTAGCGGAATTTATGTTTATCACAATTAGGTAAAGCACTTATACAAGCTTCTTCTTTCTTATCGAAAGAGTAGAAAGCGTTACAATAATTGTAATCATTATAAAAAAGAAATGCAGTTATTCTTCGATCTTATTTACCCATAACGACCATTATATATTTAATTCTAAACGAACCGATTTCATTTTTTATCCTATATAATTTTTGCATTTCTACATTTTGTCTTGTCTTCATAGCTATTACGGATTTGTTCTTTTGCAAAAGACAAAAGAAGAACAACAGAGAACAGGGCCTATATGTATTGCTGCCTAGTCCTATTTTTTATTCTCATATGAAATAGAATAAGACGGAAATTCTTAAAGTATTTCAGAGTATTGGATAATCTTTTTTTCAAGAAGAATGAGTTTGGCGAACAGCAAGGATTATGCCAGAGATCTTACTTAAAGTCTTCTTTATATATGTATTACGCTTAATATAAATGCCTGAATATTGGCGCAAGTTTGAAATATCCTTTTCGAATGTATTTGGGAGAGTACAAAAACAAAAGGAAATTTAAATAAGACTTTTGAACCAACAGGTGGAAGTAGTAATGAAAATGAATTACAATTTGTACAAAGGGCTATAAAAAAGCTGGCAGGGCTAAAAGGGTCACACTCTTTTTGATATGACCAGAATATTTCCCGGCAGAAACAGAATATACAGTGAAAGATACCTTTAAAAAATAACCGCAACTGCTTTCTTTATATATGTAGCAGTTGCGGTATAAACCCTGAAATGAATTATACAGATTGTAGCAAAGATTTTAATAGCAATTTCCTGATTTTAAACTAAAAAGGAAACAGTAAGCTCGTTCTAATTACAATCCTAGTATATAGGCAAATATCAGTGGAACTACTATGGTAGCGTCACTTTCTACGATAAACTTAGGTGTATGAATGTCTAGTTTTCCCCAGGTAATCTTTTCATTGGGAACAGCGCCGCTGTAGCTTCCGTAACTCGTTGTACTATCGCTAATTTGGCAGAAATAACTCCAGAAAGGGATTTCGTGCATTTCAAGGTCCTGGTACAGCATAGGAACAACACAAATGGGAAAGTCTCCTGCAATACCACCGCCAATCTGGAAAAAACCGATTCCTTTTCCTGCACTATTGTGGCGATACCAGTCGCTGAGCCAGACCATATACTCAATGCCGCTCTTCATAGTGCTTGCTTTCAGCTCACCTTTTACCACGTAGCTGGCAAAAATGTTACCCATCGTACTGTCTTCCCAACCGGGAACAATGATAGGAAGGTTTTTCTCAGCTGCCGCAATCATCCAGCTATGCTCTTCAGGTATCTCATAATTCTCTTTCATGACCCCGCTCAGAAGCAACTTGTACATGTATTCATGTGGAAAATACCGCTCGCCTTTATCCTCTGCATCTTTCCATATTTTATGTATGTGCCTTTGAATACGTCTAAAAGCCTCCTCCTCAGGAATACAAGTATCTGTTACGCGGTTATAACCATTCTCGAGCAATTCCCATTCTTCTTTAGGGCTTAGTTCACGATAGTTGGGCACTCTTTTATAATGGGTATGTGCAACAAGGTTCATAATATCTTCCTCAAGGTTTGCACCTGTACAGCTGATTATTTGTATTTTGTCCTCGCGTATCATTTGCGCCAGCGAAATGCCCAGTTCTGCAGTACTCATTGCACCAGCTAAAGAAACAAGCATTTTTCCACCTTCAAGAAGATGAGTTTCATATCCTTTTGCTGCGTCAACCAATGCAGCAGCATTAAAGTGTCGGTAATGATGTTGTATAAATTGAGAAACAGGCCCTTTATTCATATATTGAAATTTGGCTGCAAAAGTAACTCAATTGAATATAAAGACAGGTTAATAAAGACGAAAAAAGATGCCCCAATCGCTTGGTGACATCTTTAAATCAGTTTTTATCTGAAGTTATTTTTTTGTTTTTTGAAACATCGACACCTGGTTGCAGTCACTTACTTTAAGAATTACAGATTCTTTTTCATTTTCGCCTGAAATATAGTAGGAAACCTCATCAAAACCATCAAACCGGATAGCTTCTTTTACATTGTAGCCGTCGAACATTTTGGCAAAAGTTCTTTTAGCGTTTATAGGCAATTCATCCAGCTGTATACTTTTGCTGCTGGCAATAATATCCCCACTGGAGTTGTAAAAAATTTCTCTTTTTGTATTGCCTTCTTTAAAACTTGCCTTTGAGTAATCATCGGTTACAACCCATTTTACGTTAGAGGCTCCTTTAAATTCAACATTAAAATTTGCAAGTATTATAGAACTCAACTTTTTAGGTGTCGCGAAAGCTGCACCACCAACTGCAATCGCTATTAATGCAGTAATAAATAATTTTTTCATGATAAAGGTTGTTAGTGTTTGTTTTAATGTTTGCTCTTGCAGAGTTAAAATTATAGCGATCGCGAACGTGCTACAATACATTTGTGATGAGCGTTGTGTGTAAAAAAATAATGGATTGACAACAATAACAATCAACTACAGGTAATGACTTGAAACCGTGGACCGGTAAGGGTTGAGTGAGAATAAGAAGAATATTTTAAAGGGAAGTATTTTAAATAATCCCTATCCATCCGATGCAAAAACTTGATGAACGGTAAGTACACTCCTTGTTTAGCTAAAATTGATAGAAAAATTATAGAATAAACTACTGGTAAAGTTTATCACTTTGAATCCTGTTTCAAGGTTTTTGTGTTAAATAAAACTGAACCGCTTTGTTGTTTATTTAATAGTGAGAATATTCGCCTAAATACATTTAATTTGATAAGCCCTGTTCTAACAATTGCCTTGCGATATCTTTTAAATGAGTAGGAACATATAATTCAATATCCCCAAAATTTAGATAACTACTATCCTGTTTATTCAATATCATTACAGGCACATTATTTTCTTCCAGCATTCCTTTTATAATGCTGGCTTCTGGCAGGTTGCGTGTAGAATATAAAAGGTACCATTTTTCTGTCATGCTATATAATCATTCTCGTCATTCGTAACAATTTCAGGAAAATCTTCATCGCTTTTCCTTTTAATAAAAAAGATTATTCCAACTCCTATCACACCACTCAATAATGCTCCGTACAAGGGAACAGAAATATCATCACCGGCAAGTCTTTTTAGAAGAGAGCTGCTGTCTGCGTAATAAACAGACAAGACTGCAAAAGCATTATTTATAAAATGGATAGTAATAGTGTACCAGAGATTGCGGGTCACATGATAAACAGTTCCTAATAAAAGACCAAGTGTAAAAATGGGCAGCAGTTTAAAGAAAGTTCCATGCAGTAAGCCAAAGACTAAAGAAGATACAAGAATCGCTAACCACGGTTTTTGACTCATACGAAGTAATGCTTTTTGCAATGAACCTCTGAAAAACAGTTCTTCACCAATGGCTGGCAACAAAGCCATAATAAACAGGTTAATCAGCAGATCTTTAAAAGTTTTCATTTGTAAAAAAACCTTAAGAGCCCGGTTGTATACAGCCTCCATTTCTTCAAGTGTTTTTTGCAAAGAACCAAATTTAGTGTGGGCATTTATTTCTCCCAGCCATCCTATAAAAGGCTGAATGCAGAATAATAAAGCCACTGATGCAAAAAATAATACGGGTGTAACACTTTTTTGTATCCCTATGTATGGCAAAGCTTTGGGAGAAGAATAATAACCAAAAAATAAGGCAGGAAAAATAAATGATATAATTGAGCCTGTTAATTGTGCCCACTTAAATTTATTAATTATAGCGGTAGAAACAATAGTATTTTTATCAAGTAGCACACTGCTAATATCGTTAAAGAAAAAAGATGAAATAGCATAATCAACCAAAAAAAAACCGCCGGCCAGTGCCAGGAAAACTAAAAACTGAATGGCAGGAGGCTGATATTTTAAGTAAGTGTTCATAAATCAGGAAAAAATAACAGTGTAAGTTTGCATTTTTAAAAAGAGGCGCAAGATACAAGGATGTTACTTATATACAAGAGGCAGTCGCTAATGTTTGCAAGCCTTAAAGGATTTAACACAGAACCATGATAACTATTGGAAATATACAATTACCGGGCTTTCCGCTTTTGCTGGCACCTATGGAAGATGTGAGCGATCCGCCCTTTCGAGCAGTTTGCAAAGAGAATGGCGCAGATCTTATGTACACCGAATTTATTAGCAGTGAAGGTTTAATTCGTGACGCGATTAAAAGCAGGAAAAAGCTTGATATTTTCGACTATGAGAAACCTGTTGGAATACAGATTTTCGGGGGCGATGAAGATAGTCTTGCCATGGCTGCTAAAATTGTAGATGTTACTAACCCTGATCTATTGGACATAAATTTTGGATGTCCGGTAAAAAAAGTTGCCTGCAAAGGTGCAGGAGCAGGTGTGTTAAAAGATATCGATTTGATGGTAAGGCTAACGGATGCGGTAGTAAGGTCTACCAGTTTGCCTGTAACAGTAAAAACAAGATTAGGTTGGGACGAGAACACAAAAAATATAGAGGAAGTAGCAGAACGGCTGCAGGATGTGGGAATTAAAGCATTGGCAATACACGGACGTACTCGCAGCCAAATGTATAAAGGCGAAGCAGATTGGTCACTTATAGCTAAAGTAAAAAATAATCCACGCATTAACATTCCCATATTTGGTAACGGTGATATTGACAGTCCTCAAAAAACACTGGAATATAAAAACCGTTACGGCGTAGATGGCATAATGATAGGCCGCGCTGCAATAGGTTACCCGTGGATTTTCAGGGAAATTCAACATTATTTAAAGACTGGTGATTTGCTACCTGCACCGACTGTTGAAGAAAGAATTGCGGTAAGTAAAAATCATTTGCGAAAGTCGGTCGAATGGAAAGGAGCTGTTGTAGGCATAAACGAAATGCGTCGCCATTATTCAAATTACCTTAAAGGGCTACCGGGAATTAAAGAATTTAGAAACCGCCTGGTTGTATTAAAAGAATTAGAAGAGGTTGAAGCCGTACTTGATGAAGTGCAACAGTATTATCAGGGATTTGAAATTGACAGGTCACCAATTGTTTTGGAGAACTATCATGAGCATTGCGCTATTTAGCAATACAAGTATCGAAACATAAAGGCCCTTTTATTACACAATGGAAAAAGAAGGTTTATAAGCGTATAATCAAATTTTTAAGAATATGATTTCAAAAAAGTTTCCTGTAAAATCAATTTCTTCTACACTTTGATAACTCTTTTGACAAGGCTTTGTTTTGCTTGCACATACTGATTTTTTCTATCCTGAATTTATTTTTGTTCTCAATTTTATATATTCATTCTTTTTAACCGGAAAAAAAATAGTTTACCTTTCCTTTGTTTTTTCAAAAAATGAATTTATCTTGATAATCAATTTAGATCTTTTAATTTTTTTGTTATGGGAACCGTTAAAAATCTCTTGCAAAAAAAAGGCACTATTGTCCATTCTGTTAGCCCCGACAGTTCTGTCTACGATGCACTTGAAGTTCTTGAAAGTAAAAATTTAGGAGCGCTGGTAGTAGTAGAGGACCAAACCCTCATTGGCATTTTCACTGAACGTGATTATGCACGCAAAGTAGTTTTGAAAGGCCGTTCTTCTAAAGACACTTTAGTTAGAGATATAATGACGGATCGTCCTATATATGTAACCCCTGATAATACTATCGACGATTGTATGCAAATCATGACAGATAAATTTATCCGTCATCTACCAGTACTGGACAATAGCAAACTGGTAGGCGTTATTTCTATTGGTGACGTTGTTAAGTATGTGATTGAAGAAAAGAATTTTATTATTGAAAATCTTGAACATTATATAGTGAGCTAATGATATTGTTTTTAGTAAGGAAAACAACGAAGTAAGGATCAACTATAGATAGTACAAAAAGAACAGATATGCCAGGAAACGAAACGTTGAGCAACCTATGGCCACTGCTGTTATATGCAGCCATAGTTGCTTTTTTGCTCACAGCCATTCTACTTTTATCGTACTTTTTAGGGCAACATCACCAGGATAGAGCTACCCGCCTTCCTTATGAAGGGGGTATACAACAGTCAGGTTCTGCCCGTTTGCGTTTTTCTGCCCAGTTTTACCTTGTAGCAATGCTTTTTGTAATATTTGATGTAGAAGCCGTATTTATAATGTTATGGGCTTTGGGGTTTTATGAACTGGGATGGGCCGGGTATATAGGAGCAGCATTTTTTATAGCACAATTAGTCGTCGTTTTAATATATGAATGGGGTATTGGAGCTTTAAATATTGGACCTGATACCCGTGCAATTTTTAAAGCGTACAATCGCTTGAAAACAAACAAAGCAGTATAAGAATATCACTTGGGAATTGCCCTTTAGATTGGAGATAGTTAGTACGAAATTCTCTAACCTTTTGAGATAACACTATTTTTCCTAAACCGTAACTCCTCTCCCGGAGGTGGGAACATCATGAATTGGTGGTTATCAAAAACAAATAATGCAACCGGTAAAGTCACAGGCACAGGCACTATGGAAGAAGCTGTCAGCAAGAGCATAATGCTAACCTCGATGCAAAGCCTTTTAGCCTGGGGACGAAGCAATTCTTTGTGGCCCTTTCACTTTGGTTTGAGTTGTTGTTTTGTTGAGATGGCGACAAGTATAACAAGCAAATATGACGTAGCAAGGTTTGGAGCAGAAGTTATACGTGGTACTCCACGTGAAGCAGATGTAATGGTAATTGCGGGAACGGTCTTTATCAAAATGGTACCAATTATAAAGCGCCTGCACGAGCAGATGATGGAACCCAGATGGATAATTTCGATGGGTAGTTGCGCCAATAGCGGTGGTATGTATGATATTTATAGCGTAGTACAGGGAGTAGATAAATTTTTGCCGGTAGATGTATATGTACCTGGCTGTCCTCCACGACCCGATGCTTTTATGCAAGGCTTGGTATTGCTTTCGAAAGCTGTCCGCGAGGAAAAGCGACCACTAAGCTGGACAATCGGCGAACAGGGAGTGATTAAACCAGATATGCAACCAATGAAAGAGCAAAGAAGAGAAGAGCGAATGGGAATGGTAAACTTCAGACCAATAGATGAAATTTAAATAAATAGCTACTTTTCAGAATCATAATTTTAGAATTGTAAGTATTGTGAGAACCTATATTTAAAGGGATAACAAACAACTTAGAAACTAACAAATCGACAACTTGCACCCAACATAGTACTAACCTGTGATTTATTGCCTGAAAGGCTAGATAAGCTTTAATAATAATATTTATAACAAGTGAAGCACCACTATGTGATATGGTGGACTCTAGCGCATAGTAGCGTAATCGATTTACTAAGTCTCATTTATTTCAAATAATGCCGGTGAAGTATAAAACATCAAACGATAACTATTGACTTGTTAACTTATATGAATGCCAGCCTCTGACCTCATATTACAAGATTTGCAACAATGCTTTGGCGTTGAAACTTTTCAATTGCAAAATACGGTCGATGATATCCTTACTTTATGGCTATCAAAAAATAAAGTTGTTCCCGTTATTGATAACTTGAAGTCATCTGTATCCCAACCATTTAATCTTCTCTACGACATTTGTGGAATAGATGAACGCGACAAGGCTAAAAAGAACGGCCTTCCTTCGAAAGATTTTACCATAGTTTATCATTTATTCTCTTTTGAGCGCAACGCTTTCATTCGATTAAAAGTTGGACTGGAAGGCGAATACCCTTCGTTGCCTTCTATCTGTTCTATTTTTAAAAATGCAAACTGGTACGAGCGGGAAGTGTTTGATATGTTCGGTATTCGTTTTGAAGGGCATCCTCACCTCCAACGTATTTTAATGCCGCTGTCATGGAAGGGATATCCTTTGAGAAAAGAACATCCGGCAAGAGCAACAGAAATTGGTCCTTTTAAATTATACGACGAATTGCAGGACCGCGAACAAGACGCTTTGGAATTTAAACCCGAAGAATGGGGCATGCAAAGAGAAACCGATGATGCCGATTTTATGTTTCTTAATATCGGTCCTCAACATCCGGGTACACATGGAGTGCTAAGAATTGTTTTGCAACTGGATGGCGAAGACATCGTAGACGCTGTACCCGAGATAGGTTTTCATCACCGCGGAGCGGAAAAGATGGGCGAACGACAAAGTTGGCATACCTACATTCCATACACCGACCGCGTTGATTACCTCGGAGGCGTCATGAACAATCTCGCCTACTTATTGGCAGTAGAAAAACTCGCAGGCATAGAAGTGCCCGACAGGGTAAAAGTAATTCGCGTAATGCTTTGCGAACTTTTTCGAATCAACAGTCATCTTGTATGGTTTGGCACATTTGCACAGGACCTGGGACAACTCTCACCTGTATTTTACATGTTTACCGACAGGGAAAAAGTATTTGATATTATCGAAGCAGTCTGTGGTGGTCGAATGCATCCCAACTGGTTTAGGATTGGCGGTGTAGCACAGGACCTTCCGAACGGTTGGGATGGACTTGTCAGGGACTTTGTAAATTATTTTCCCAAAAAACTAGTCGAGTATACCAACATGGTTCTTCGTAACAGCCTCTTTAAAGCCCGTACAAAAGGTATCGGCATTTATACGCTGGAAGAAGCAATCGAATGGGGCGTTACAGGACCGGGTCTAAGAGCTTGTGGATTTGACTGGGATTTTAGAAAAAAACGTCCTTATTCTGGTTACGACATGTTTGATTTTGATATTCCGGTAGCACAAAACGGTGATTGTTTTGACCGCGCAGTTGTGCGTGTTGAGGAAATGCGTCAGAGCCTGCGAATAGTTGAACAGTGTTTGAATAATATGCCTGAAGGCAGTTATAAAGCAGACCATCCGCTTACAACCCCGCCTTTAAAGAAACATACAATGCAGGATATTGAAACGCTGATAACTCACTTTTTGAGTGTTAGCTGGGGGCCGGTGATTCCACCAGGAGAAGCCATGAGTTGTATTGAAGCAACTAAAGGCGCAAACAGTTATTACCTCACAAGCGATGGTAATACTTCACCTTATCGTTCACGTATTCGCACTCCATCGTTTCCGCATATGCAGATGGTGCCTTATATCAGTAAAGGATATACAGTTGCGGATCTATTATCAATACTGGGGAGTGTGGATTATGTGCTTGCGGATATTGATAGGTAATGTCTGAACTGGGATGGTGGGATGAGTGGGATTTATGGGAAATGAAACAAGAATAAACACTGAATAATGAGGCACGTTCACGAAGAATGTGCCGTCATTGCGAGGAGGAACGACGAAGCAATCTGATGACAAAATGATGAGACTGTCAAGTTAAATAGCAGATTGCTTAGTGACGGAACTATAGCGTTTTTGAGTAAACATTAGTTAAAGACATGGCATTTACAATGATTAGCTGAGAGGTTGAGTGAACAATGATTTATGATTAAAATGGTGAAATAACTGATATGCTTTCTGAAACCGAAATACATGCAATAGACCACGAAGTATCGTTGGTACCGTATAAAAAGGCTGCGGTGATTGAGGCATTGAAAATTGTTCAGCAAGAGCGAGGGTGGGTTAGTGATGAAAGTGTTGAAGCAATTGCGGATTATCTGGAAATAAGTGCTGCAGAGGTTGACAGCGTGGCAACTTTTTATAACCTCATTTTCCGTAGACCGGTTGGTCGTCATGTGATTTTGTTGTGTGATAGTATCTCTTGTTATGTTATGGGTTATCAAACCTTGTATGAAGCATTGCAACAGCAGTTGAATGTAAAGTTTGGAGAAACGACTGCTGACAAAAATTTTACGCTTCTTCCCAATGCTTGTCTTGGTTGCTGCGACCATGCACCGGCGTTGATGATTGGTGAAGATTTATACAGGGATGTGAAGGTGGAAGAATTAGAAGGGATTTTGAAAAAATATGTCTGAACTGGGATTTGTGGGATTTATGGAAAATGAAAATTGTCTGAAAATCTGTTAACTATTACTAATGACAACTGCAATTGACTTTTGACTTATTACTCATATGGAACGTCCTTTAACCAAAAATATTAACCAAGCTCAGCCACTCAATCTTAAAGAGTATGAAGCGGTTGGCGGTTATGCGGCTGTCAGAAAAGTAATACAGGGGATGACACCGCAGGAAGTGCAAAAGGTGGTGCAGGACAGCACGTTAAAAGGTCGCGGTGGAGCCGGATTTAATACAGGCATGAAATGGAGTTTTGTGCCTATGGGGCCAGATGCACGGCATCCGAAATACCTGATTGCAAATGCTGATGAAATGGAGCCGGGCACTTTTAAGGATAGATTACTATTAGAAGGCAATCCGCACCAACTAATAGAAGGGATGATATTATCAGCGTATGCGATACAGGCAGATATTTCCTACATTTTTTTGCGTTGGGCTTATAGAAAAGCTGCTCAATTATTGCGAAAATGCTTTGCAGAAGCTTACGAAGCAGGTTACTTGGGAAAAAATATCTTAGGTAGCGGATGGAGCTTAGAAATGTATTTACACACAGGAGTTGGACGCTACATATGCGGAGAAGAAACGGCTTTGCTGAATGCGCTTGAAGGCAAACGTGCGACACCAAGGGCAAAACCACCTTTTCCGCAAGTAAGCGGCCTGTTTGGAAAACCTACCATTGTAAATAATGTCGAAACCTTTTGTTGCATTCCTCATATTTTAAATAATGGCGTGGAATGGTTCAAAGGATTAAGTAAAAGTGAAGACGGCGGAACAAAAATCTATGGTGTAAGCGGCAAAGTAAAACGACCGGGAGCATGGGAACTGCCTATGGGAGTTACTATGCGTGAACTGCTTGAAGAACACGCAGGGGGAATGCTTGATGGCTACCAATTTAGAGGAGCCTTACCCGGCGGTGCTTCAACAGACTTTTTAACCGCTGACCATTTAGATGTTAAAATGGATTTTAAATCTGTGGCTGCAGCCGGAAGCCGCTTAGGTACCGGAACCATGGTAGTATTGGATGATGCAACTTGTCCGGTCGGTTTCGTGCATAACCTGCAGCATTTTTTTGCACAGGAAAGCTGTGGCTGGTGCACGCCTTGCCGAGAAGGACTGCCGTGGGTTGAAAAAATTTTACTAAGAATGGAACAGGGACGTGGCAAAACAGGAGATATTGAATTATTGGAAATGCATTCAAAAATGTTAGGACCAGGTAATACTTTTTGCGCGCTTGCACCGGGAGCGGTAGAACCTTTACAAAGTGCCTTAAAATATTTCAGAGAAGATTTTGAAAGACACATTATTGAAGGTAAATGTCCCTATCACTCAGCAACAGAAGCACCCAAGAGATTTTCCAAGAGTATGGTAGTTTAAATAGAACCCAATAGCGCTGGATATTGAAAATAAACAAACAGTTGTGAAAAAAGTAGAAATCAAAAATGAAATGAAATGAAATAAGCTAAGGTATTTGGCGAATAGAATTACAAAACGATGCAGTGAGTGACACTGAAATAATCCTGAAACAAATCAGGACAGTGCACGCTTCACAGTAATGATAAGAGCACTAAAGCTGGTTAATAAAAAAATATAACAGCAAATATGCCTACGATATACATAGATAACAAGCCATACGAAGTAAAAGCCGGAAAAAATCTGCTTGAAGCTTGTCTTGCGCAAGGGGTAGATATTCCTTATTTCTGTTGGCATCCATCGTTGGGCAGTGTAGGTGCGTGCAGGCAATGTGCTGTAAAGTTATTTAAAGATGAAAATGATACACAGGGCCGTTTAGTCATGAGTTGCCTGGAAGGAGTTAGAGACGGATTGAGGCTTTCTGTAAATGATAAAATGGCAAAAGCTTTTCGTGAGCAAATCATTGAATGGCTGATGACAAATCATCCGCATGATTGCCCTGTTTGCGATGAAGGCGGAAGTTGTCACTTGCAGGACATGACTGTGATGACGGGACATGACTACAGGCATTATGATTTTAAAAAACGCACCTATCGAAATCAGTACCTGGGACCGCTTATTCATCACGAGATGAACCGCTGTATTCAGTGCTACCGATGTGTTAGATATTATAAAGATTATGCAGGTGGCGAAGATTTGAATGTTTTTGCGGCAAATAATAAAGTATACTTTGGCCGGGAAAAAGATGGTGTTTTAGAAAGTCCGTTTAGCGGGAATTTGGCAGAGGTTTGTCCAACAGGTGTTTTTACCGATAAAACATTAAAAGAACATTATACGCGGAAATGGGATTTGACCATGGCACCGTCTGTTTGTCAGCATTGCAGTGTTGGATGCAATACAATAGCAGGTGAACGCTATGGAGAACTTCGGGTTATTCTTAATAGATATAACGGAGAAGTGAATGGGTATTTTTTATGTGACCGCGGTCGTTTCGGATATGAATTTGTGAATGATGAAAACCGCGTTAAACAACCTGTCATACGTAACCGTACAAGTGAAGCTGTAACCGAACCAGAGTTAACAACCTACCTGCAAACTGCAATGTATAATTCCAAACTAATTGGGATTGGTTCTCCGCGGGCAGCTGTAGAAACTAATTTTGCTTTGCAACAGCTTGTTGGTCCGGGCAATTTCTATAAAGGTATAAGCGAAGATGAAGCTTACCTAACGAACAAAGTAGTTCGCATACTGGAGACCGGGACAGTTCATAGTGCTTCTTTAAAAGATATAGAACAATCTGATGCAGTATTAATACTTGGTGAAGATATTTGGAACACTGCACCTATGATGGCGCTAGCTGTTCGTCAGTCAGTTAAAAAAACTGCTTATTCTCATGCCGCTGAACAATCGAAATTACCCATTTGGCACGATGCAGCGATACAGGAATTTGTACAGGAAGAAAAAGGATTTTTGGCAAATATCACCGTAGCAGGTTCGCCTCTCGATGGCATTGCTGCTTATACAGCTTATGGTGCACCTGATAATTTAGCCCGACTTGGTTTTGCTATTGCTCATGAATTAAATACTTCGTTGCCTGTTGTTTCAAATGTCGATGACGATTTGATAAACAAAGCGAAATCAATTGCGGCAGTTTTATTGAAAGCTAAAAAACCTGTAATCGTCAGCGGTATTTCATGTTACAGCGAAGGAGTAATCGAAGCAGCTTTTAATATTGCAGCTTCACTTAACACTGCAGAAAGAAAAGCTGCTATTTGTTATGCTTTACCGGCTTGTAACAGTATGGGTCTTGGAATGATGAATGCTCCTTCATTTGATCATGCAGTCACAAGACTGCAAAGAGAACAGGACATGACTGTAGTGATAGTAGAAAATGACCTTTACCGGGATATATCTTCTTCAGTATTGGATACTTTTTTTAGTAAGGCTGCAAATATTATTGTCCTTGATTCTTTGCATAATCGTACCACCGAAAAGGCCAATGTTTTAATTCCGGCTGCAACTTTTGCCGAAGGAGACGGAACGATGGTTAATTATGAAGGACGGGCGCAAAGGTTCTTCCAGGTTTTTATGCCTGCAAATCCATTTATAAGGGAAAGCTGGAAATGGCTGAAAGAAATGAATTTATACAAAACGCAGGGCAGCAATGGCCACAACCAGCCGCCAGAGGAATTGTTGGAAAAGCTGGAGAGCACGTCGCACCAGTTTGAGGGAATTTCAAAAGTAACACCACCACATGATTTCACCATTCATGGCGAACGTATTCCAAGGGAGCCGCACCGGTATAGCGGTCGTACAGCTATGCTGGCTAACCTAAATGTCAGTGAACCAAAGCCCATGCAAGACAACGACTCTCCACTTTCGTTTACGATGGAAGGCTTTAAAGGTATTCAGCCTTCCATAGCCATCCCATTTTTCTGGTCACCCGGCTGGAATTCTGTTCAATCTGTAACAAAGTATCAGGAAGAACCAGGAGGCCACTTGCGTGGAGGTGACCCGGGCGTAAAGCTTTTCCATGATAGACAAGGAAGTGAACCTTCTTTTTTTAAAGGCATGCCTGAAAGCTTTGCAGAAAGACCCGAAAAATGGCTGGTATTGCCACAATATCATGTGCTTGGTTCAGGTGAACTGAGCATCTATACAAAAGCATTGGAAGAGCTTACACCTTCTCCGTCTGTTTCATTATCACAGCAAGATGCGAACAGGTTAAATGTACAGAACGGCGATATGCTGCAAGTAAATGCAGATGCGAAAAAATATTTGCTGGCTGTTACGATTAATAAAAATCTATGTAACGGCGTTGTGCTTGTTTCTGCAGGATTGGGTGAAGTTGAAGGTATGAGTTGGGGTTCCTGGGTAAAGGTGTCAAGATGTGAATAGGTGTAAGTTGGGGGTTGTCAGTTGTTTGAAATTCTTTTAATAAATTTAAAGAAAGTACAATGACAGTAATGCAACATATATGGATTGTGCTTGGTGTCTTGTTCGTGCTGCTAAATATTGCTGCTGGGTTAATATGGGTAGAACGCAGAATGTTAGCGCTTTGGCAAGACAGGCTGGGACCTAATCGTGCCGGACCTTTTGGAATTCTTATTGTTCTGGCGGACACTTTAAAGCTTTTTTTTAAAGAAGACTGGATACCGCCATTTGCTGACAAATGGATTTTCATAACAGCGCCGGCGATAGTTGTAGGTACTGTGTTATTAAGCTTTGTCATCATTCCGTTTGCGCCAAATATTGTTGTGGCAGATTTAAACATTGGTTTACTGTTTTTTCTTGCAATGTCGTCTTTAGCTGTTTATAGCATTGTACTTGGAGGGTGGGCTTCTAACAACAAGTACGCTTTGCTGGGTGGAATGCGTGGCGCCTCCCAAATGATTGCCTACGAAGTTTTTATGGGTTTGAGTTTAATGGGCGTAGTAATGCTGACAGGTTCATTTAAGCTAAGTGATATTGTAGCTGCCCAAAAAGACATGTGGTTTTGTATAAAACAGCCGGTCGGATTGGTTGTCTTTTTTATAGCAGGAATTGCAGAAACTCACCGCCTCCCTTTTGATATTCCCGAGTCGGAAAGTGAGTTGGTTGCAGGATATCATTCGGAATATTCCGGAATGAAGTTCGGGATGTTTTTTATCGGTGAATATTTGGGAATCACTCTTATTTCAGCCATGACAACAACCATATTTTTTGGTGGTTGGCTTGGTCCTTTTCTTCCGCCGTGGTTATGGTTTTTTATAAAGACGTTTGCTTTTATCATGTTTTTTATACTGTTGCGCGCCTCGCTTCCGAGGCCGCGATACGACCAGTTGATGGAGTATGGCTGGAAGTTGTTACTGCCACTTGTCTTATTGAATTTATTGATTACAGGAGCAATTGCGCTTTGGATAAGAGGATGAGGAAAGAAGAATGAACAATGAACAGAGAAAAATGAAAAAGCAACAAAATAGTGGGGTATCGGTCAATAGAGAACCTAGAGTACAAGTGAGTGACACAACCGGGGTTGAATAAAGGACAATAGTTGGCTACCTAAAAAAATTATTATGATAAGTCACGTTAGAACAATCTGGTTAACGTTTTTACACCTTTTCACGAAAAAGGTGACGATTGAATATCCTGAAGAAAAGGTGAAGCTGCATCCGCGATGGCGGGGGAGAATTGTATTGACTAAAGATCCTGACGGTGGAGAACGTTGCGTGGGGTGTTACCTGTGTGCGGCCGCATGCCCTGTCGATTGTATTGCATTGCAGGCTACAGAAGATGAGAACGGGCGGCGCTATCCTGAATTTTTTAGAATAAATTTTTCAAGATGCATTTTTTGCGGCTTTTGTGAAGAAGCCTGTCCGACATATGCTATTCAATTAATACCAGATTTTGAGATGGGGGAATACAACCGGCAAAACCTGGTTTTCGAAAAAGAGGATTTATTGATTAATAGCGAGGGAAAATACCCGGGATACAATTTTTATAAAGTCGCAGGAATAAATGCAGGTGTGAAGGGCAAAGGAGAAGGCGAGCAGGAAGAAGCACCGGTTGATATACATAGTTTGTTACCGTGAGGCCCGCCCCCAACCCCTAAAGGGGAGTAAATGATGCTATTGACTTAGTGTGACACAATGCCCTAATGACGAAAAGCTTTATTGACCAAATGAATAATAAATATGCCTGTTCTTTTTTACATATCGTCTGCTATCGCCATTATCGCAACTATAATGGTGATTACAAGGTATGAACCTATTCATGCGCTTTTATACCTTGTTGTTTCTTTCATGGCGGTATCGATGATTTTCTTATCGGTCGGTGCGCCTTTTGTTGCCGTATTGGAGGTTATACTTTATGCCGGGGCCATAATCGTCCTTTTCATTTTTGTTGTTATGATGCTGAACCTTGGCTCTGTAACGGCCGTTCAGGAAAAACAATGGTTGAAGCCAAAAGTGTGGGTTGGCCCTTCGGTTCTCACCTTGCTTTTATTAGTTGAATTAATCATATTGCTCTTTCGTGGAAGCAATACAGACATGAGCATGCCCCCTGTAGAAGTAAAAAGAGTTTCTTTGACTTTGTACCGGGAATATATAATTGCAGTAGAGCTTGCAGGTTTTCTTTTGATGGCAGGTGTGGTCGGAGCTGCGCATATTGGAAAGCATACGAAAAAACATTTGCACAGATTTTTACAGGAAGAGAAACCGACAATAGCCGATTTACCGGATAACCGGAGCGAAATACCAATTGAGAAAGACAAAAAAGAACTGGCTGAACCGGTTGTGTGAAGATAAAATGTTTAAAAATTAATTTACATGCTCGTCACTGGAGGAACGCCGAAGCAATCTAATAACAAATAAACAAACGTTCAATGAAGAGCAGATTGCTTCGTTCCTCGCAATGACGACATGTGCTAATTAAATTGACTACTATGCCTTTCAACTCACATGCTGTATTAACTGTTGCTGCAATACTTTTTGTATTGGGATTGGTAGGTGTGCTTACAAGAAAAAATGTGCTTTTTATATTAATATCTATAGAGATTATGTTGAATGCGGCGGGACTCGCATTTGTTGCAGCAGGCTCGAGGTGGGGACAGGCTGATGGACAGGTAATGTTTCTTTTTATCCTTGCAATGGCCGCCGCAGAAGTTTCGATTGGTCTTGCCCTGATACTACAGGTGCAGCACCAGCATAAAACCTTGGATGTGGACGAATTGAGAGCGTTGAGAGATGAGGGGCAGCTGTGAGGGTGGTCAATTGTGAGTGGTGAGTTGTGAAACAACATCTTTACTTAAACTTGTGTTCGTCATTGCAGGGAGGAACGACGAAGCAATCTGATGACGATAAACAGAGTTTTCAATGTAAAGAGCGGATTGCTTCGTTCCCCGCAGTGACGAGACAACTTTCAATTTTCAATTATCAATTCAGATGATATGAATAATTTGATTGCATTTATTCCTGCTTTGCCACTAATTGGTTTCCTTATTTTATCCTTGGCAGGAAGACGTTTGCCTAAACAATTAATAGCCTGGATTGGTGCAGGGACAGTGAGTTTAGCAGCTATTCTTACCATTATTATCGGAATCCAATTTTTGCAAAACCCTCCTGATAACGCTTACACACAAACTTTATGGCAATGGATTAAGACTGAAAATTTTTCCTGTGCTATCAATTTTAGAATGGATGCCTTGTCGCTTGTATTTGTATTTATCATCACTTTTGTTGGCGCACTTATTCATATTTATTCAACTGCCTTTATGCATGATGACAGGGATTATGCGCGGTTCTTCGCAAGTATGAATCTGTTTGTCTGCTCAATGCTTATATTGGTACTTGCCGACAACCTTTTATTGATGTACTTAGGTTGGGAAGGCGTGGGTTTGTGTAGTTATTTATTAATTGGATTTTGGTATGAAACACTTGCGAATGTACAGGCAGCAAACAAGGCTTTTTATATCACCCGCATCGGAGATACTGCAATGGCTATTGGTCTTTTTTTGCTGTTTAAAGAATTAGGTACACTAAACATTCCTGATATTTTAAATAATTCCACCACACATTTTACGCAAGGTTCGGCAAGGATAACAACTATTGCTTTATTACTGTTGGCAGGTGGAATGGGCAAGTCAGCACAATTACCATTACAAACATGGCTACCAGATGCGATGGCAGGTCCATCACCGGTAAGCGCGTTGATACATGCAGCTACGATGGTTACTGCCGGTGTGTATCTAATAGCAAGAATGCATACTATTTTCGAATTGTCTCCACTAGCAATGAGTATTACTGCGGTTGTTGGAGCGGTTACTTTATTCGTTGCAGGTACGAGCGCAATGGTTCAAACAGATATCAAAAGAATTTTAGCTTATTCCACTATTAGTCAGATTGGATATATGTTTCTTGCATTAGGTGTAGGTGCATGGAGTGCGGCTATTTTTCATTTCTTTACGCATGCTTTTTTTAAAGCCCTTTTATTCCTTGCTGCTGGAGCCGTCATTGAATCCCTCCACCACGAGCATAATATTTTTAGAATGGGTGGATTAAAAAACAGGATGCCTGTTGTATTCTGGACTTTTTTAGCGGGCTCCGCTGCATTGGCTGCCCTGCCTTTCATTACTGCCGGCTTTTTTAGTAAAGACCAAATATTATTTTATTCCTGGACAGCCGATAACGGACATCCAATCCTTTGGGTAGTTGCTCTTTTGGGCGCGTACATAACTGCTTTTTATACTACCCGCCTTATGATTATTG
This sequence comes from Segetibacter koreensis DSM 18137, assembly GCF_000374045.1. GTDB lineage: Bacteria > Bacteroidota > Bacteroidia > Chitinophagales > Chitinophagaceae > Segetibacter > Segetibacter koreensis. The sequence continues at coordinate 107,528 of NZ_KB893322.1, forward strand.
TTTTCTGGGGAGAAATGAAAACGCCAATCGGGCATCCACCCGGTAGGGTAATGACAGTGCCATTAATTATATTAGCTGTTCTGAGTGTTATAGCCGGGTTCGTTGAATGGCCACATAACATGATGCACGTGACACTTTTTTCAGACCTCGTACAAAAAGTTTTACCTGCAACGATTGTACAGGAAACCGGACCATCCGAAATTATTTTTGAGCTGATAGCAATAGCAACCACGCTTTTAGGAATATATACGGGATATTCTTTGTATTACCGCGACACTCGTTTAATTGAACAATGGAGACAGATGCCGGAAATGAGGGATGTACGTAACTTCCTGTATAAAGGATGGGGGTTTGATTGGTTGAATAACCTCATTTTTGTAAGGCCTTTTGTGTACCTCACCTCTATAAATAAATCAGACTTTTTTGACCAGTTGTACAAGGGCATTGCGTCGGGAAGCCGCAAGCTAAATGAATCCTTTTCAGTTTCTCAAAACGGCTCGTTGAGGTGGTATGTGGCAGGTGTGCTAATAGGAATTCTATTCATCCTAACCTTACAACTTATGTTATGATATTGGGAATAATGATATCAATTTTACTTGTTGGTGGACTTCTTTGTTGGTTAACAGCAAAGTGGAATATTCAACTTACCAAATGGATAGCACTACTGGCGGTATTAATCGATTTTGCTCTAATTAGTAATATTTGGTCGCAACATCCAACAACAACATCAACTGGTTCAAATGCGTGGTTTATCAATTTCCAGGCAAACTGGATTCCTTCTTTTGGTATCACCTTTCATCTTGCATTAGATGGTCTTAGTACCATCTTATTGTTGCTTACTTTTTTCCTTGGAATCTTGGCTGTCCTTTGTTCATGGAACGAGATAAAAGAACGGATAGGATTTTATTATTTCAACCTTTTATGGACCCTTGCTGGAATTAGTGGCGTCTTTGTAGCACTCGACCTATTCCTGTTTTATTTTTTCTGGGAAGTTATGCTGATACCGATGTTTTTCTTAATCGGAATTTGGGGAGATAGCAACCGAAGATACGCAGCTTACAAATTTTTCATCTTTACTCAAGCCGGCGGATTACTAATGCTGATTGCTATACTTGCTTTGTACTTTATTCATGGCGCGCAAACGGGAACTTATTCTTATGATTATTTAAGCCTGTTAAATACTAAACTTACACCTTCTGCCGCTGGTTGGATTATGTCTGGTTTTCTCATCGCTTTTGTGATAAAATTACCAATGGTTCCTTTTCATAACTGGTTGCCTGACGCACACAGTGAAGCACCGACAGCAGGCAGTCTAATACTTGCCGGATTGCTGCTAAAAACAGGCGCATATGGAATTATAAGATTTGTGTTGCCATTGTTTCCAGATGCATCAGCAGGTATAGCATGGTGGGCAATATTGTTTGGAGTAATCGGCATTGTGTATGGAGCTATGATGGCTTTTTCACAAACAGATATAAAAAGGTTGATAGCATATACTTCAGTAAGCCATATGGGGTTTGTATTAGTGGGAATTTTCGCTTTTACTGAAATGGCGATGCAGGGAGTTGTGATGCAAATAATTACCCACGGAATAAGCACTGGGGCACTGTTCGTGATGGCAGGCATGCTAAAGGAACGGCTGCATACAAGGGACATCGGAAGAATGGGAGGATTGTGGACGTCCATGCCGCGAATGGGAGGGGTAGCGCTATTATTCACAATGGCTTCTTTGGGATTGCCGGTATTAGGAAATTTTATTGCCGAGTTTTTAATATTAATGGGGACATTTTTAGTAAATGTGCCTTTAACGGTAATTGCTACCCTCGGATTAGTTTTCTCTGCGTTGTACTCCTTGCGTCTAATGCAAAAAGTATTTCTTGGACCGGTTGCGGTTCAACAAGCTGTGCGAGATTTAAGTGTGAGAGAAATCGTTATCATGTCAGTATTAACGATAAGCATTGTTTTGTTAGGGTTGTATCCGCAACCGGTGATAGACATGGCGAAGACTATGGTGAATGACGTTGTAAGAAGATGAGCCCCGGCCCTAAAGGGAGAAAAACAAATGCTTTAAACTTATTTAATTTAAAGTTATGACATCACTTCAATTTTATGGATTACTTCCTTTTATAGTACTTGCCATAGCTTCTGTGGTTGTGATATTGCTGATAGCATTTAAACAAAGTCATACACTGATACAGGTGACAGGTTTTGGGATGATGTGTTTAGTCATTTTTTCTATGTGGTATGTTCGAGATAGACTGCCTGTTGACGTGCCGCCGCTATTTGTCGTTGATGGGTTTGCAGCAGTATTTACAGGCTTGATTGTTTTTTGTGTTTTGGTCGTAGGACTGCTTTCTTTTATTTATTTTGAAGAACGGGAAGAAAATCCAAAAGAATATTACATCCTTCTTTTTCTTAGTACGCTAGGTGCTGCCACCCTTACTATCAGCAGACATTTTATTTCTTTCTTCTTAGGATTGGAAATTTTAAGCGTGAGTTTATATGCACTTATTGCCTATCTGCGTACCCGTAATAATGCTGTAGAAGCCGGGATGAAATATCTTGTACTCGCGGCTTTATCATCCGCTTTTCTTTTATTTGGTATGGCTCTTATTTACATGGAAACCGGTACTATGGATTTTGCCACAATAGCCCGTACAATTAGTACTTCATATTCTCCCCTATTTATTACCGGCATGGGAATGATGGTTGTTGCAATCGGGTTTAAACTTGCATTAGTGCCTTTTCATTTATGGGCTGCAGATGTGTACCAGGGAGCTCCATCACCGGTTACTTCATTTATAGCAACAGTATCAAAAATCGGTGTTTTTGCCGTATTGCTGCGTTTTGCACAAGCAGTTCAATTACAAAAATATCCTTCGGCTCTTTACATTTTTGCGGGTCTCGCTATTGTATCAATGATTATCGGTAACGTACTTGCCCTGCAACAGCAGAATATTAAACGATTGTTGGCCTATTCATCAATCGCTCATTTCGGTTATTTGCTGGTTGCTTTTTTGCCGGGGAATGCGGCAGGTGTGCAAGCGGCTATTTTTTATCTTTCTGCTTATTCGATTACTTTATTGGCAGCGTTTGGTTGTATTACTATGCTATCGACAAAAGAAAAAGATGCTGAAAGCCCAGATTTTTATCGTGGGTTATTTTGGCAAAACCCAATCCTGGCTGCCGTTCTTACTGTTGTTATGTTATCCCTTGCAGGTATTCCGCTTACCGGGGGATTTATGGGAAAATTTATGGTATTAACTTCTGGTGTTCAACAACAGTTGTGGTTCCCTGTGATTGTACTAGTAGTAACAAGTGTCCTTGGCTTGTATTACTATTTGCGTATTATCAGCTTACTATTTGCAGAAGCACCGGCAGCAGGATTGAGAGAGAAAAACCTTCATCCCTTTTTTAATTTCGTCACTTATACAGCACTGGTTGTGCTGGCTTTATTGTTACTGGGAATAGGGATTCTCCCTGGATTGCTTATTGATGGCATTAGGCAGTTTTTATAGTGTGGTGCTGAGCCATTTAAATTTACCCATGTAAAAATCCTAAACAGTCACAAATACGTGAATCAGATTATCATGAAATTATTGTTTTTTATAAGCTTTTTGAGAGAGTGAAGATTTAGAAAGTGAATCCATTTTGTAGACTACGGAGTCCAATCGCTGTTTTAGTTCCTTATATTCTTTATCTCCTTTCTGCTTATCTATTAGCCATATTATAATGGCTACTGCCAAAGTGATTATACCAGTAATTACCCCTTTAAACCATTCATATCGAACAGGGTATTTTTCATGCCAAGACTTGAGCTTATAATTTGGATTTTTTGTTATGATGCATTGAGTAATTTCTCCTCTTGGAATTATTTTGTATTGATATTGGTCTATATATATGGAAGTTATTTTTGAACATATACCTTCCATCAATGTAGCCGTTATACGTAAGTCATACCTCGGACTTTGATTTTGTTTTTGATCCCTAAACTTCGCAAGAACATCTCCAACACTAACGCTATAGTCCGAGTCGATCTTATCCAAAATCTCTTTTATTATTTTCGCCTTGTCCTTTTCTTCAATAATTGTTTCCATATCAATTTCGGTTAGCTGAACCAATTATACTTATAAAGACTCCCCCGTTGGATGTCTTTGTATCCTCAATAATCAAACTGACAGTACCAAAATTCAATATTCATTTTCAGTTAAATAATAATTGAACCTCACACACACTCCCAAATCGTATCTAAAAACCATTTTTTTGCGTCAAAAAAATGAGCCTTTGGTGTAAAGCCACTTTTCTTTGCTAATTCATCCGTTTGTTCTAATGTATATTTCTGGGCTATTTCCATAAATATCGTCTCCCCTTCTGCAAAATTAAACGTGTTATCTGCAATCTCTACTTTTTGATTTTTTGCGCTTACAACGTAACTTTTACATGCTCCTGTCGCGGGGTCATAAGTGGGATAATGATAAAAATTTTTTATTTTAAAATTTCCACCTAAATCATTATTTATTCTCTTTAAGAGATTAAGATTAAATTGTCTTGTATAGCCTGACTTATCATTATAAGCGTCAAGAACTTTTATAGGGTCTTTCTTTAAATCAAATCCAACTAAAACAAGGTCTCCAGGTACTAAATGTTGTCGCATCAATTTACAAAAATCTCCTGCTTTATCCATCGGCACGTTTCCTATGTTGCCACCTAGAAACAAAACGACTTTTATTTTATTTGATAATGTTTTGGCCTTTTCAAGCATCTCAAAATACTCGCCTTTTAAGCCATGAAACTGCAATCCGGCAAGTTTTTTAGGAAGGGTTGAATGAAGCAGGTTGATAACGTTTTCAGAAATATCAACAGGAAAATATGTGAATTTTACCTTTTTAGCTAAAAGACCTTTGAGCAAATGAACTGACTTTGTTGCATCGCCTGCGCCTAGTTCTACTATGTCAAATTCTTTGCTATGCCTGCTTAAGATTGATACCAGTTCATCTGTTTGCTTTGTGAAAATTTCCATTTCACATTTAGTAGGATAATACTCCTTACACTTCATTATCTTTTGAAACAATGCATCACCCTCCGCATTATAAAAATATTTTGATTGAAGAAATTTATCTTTTGCAGATAATCCTTTCAAAACATCCTCTAAGAATTGATTCATGATTTTTTATTGTGCCAACCTGATACCGGTATATTGCCAGCGCAGGTGCGGATGAAAAAAGTTGCGGTAAGTTTTGCGGCTATGCCCGGGAGAAGTTACCTCAGAGGCTCCGCGCAGTACTTTTTGATTGACCATAAATTTGCCGTTGTATTCACCAATTGCTCCTGGTGCTTTTTTAAAGCCAGGATAAGGCAGATAAGCACTCTCGGTCCACTCCCACCGGCTACCCCATTCAAATTTATCGGCGGCTACTTCCCATTCAAATTCAGTCGGCAAACGCATTCCTTTCCATGCTGCAAATGCTGAGGCTTCGTAAAAACTGATGTGATTAAGTATGCCTTCCGCATCAACAGGTATCAATCCCTCTAAAGTATAATGATGCCATTTGCCATCCACCAGATGCCAGTACATAGGAGATTGAATATTATTGTTTTTTACCCAATCTAAACCTTCTGCATGCCATAGTGTAAAATCTCTATATTCTCCTGCTTCAATAAATTCAATGAATTCACCATTGGTAATTAGATTCTTTGATATTTGATATTGAGGCAGGTAAACTTTGTGTCGGCCCAATTCATTATCAAAGCAAAAACCATTTCCGTTATACCCTATTTCGTATATCCCTTCATCAATAATTATCGAGCCTCCGACAGAAGTGTTTTTAATAGTTTTAGAAGCATCTTTTTTATATGAAGGAAATAATGGATTATTACCAAGAATATATTTTATATCAGTGTACAAAAGCTCCTGGTGTTGCTCTTCATGATTAAATCCAAGCTCCAATAATTCTTCCACATCTTCACTGCAGCCACATTCTATCAGCTTTATCATGGCTTCGTCAACATATTTGCGATAGCGTTTAACATCCAGAACTGTTGGCCTGCTTAAGTTTCCCCTATCGGTGCGTATTACTCTTGCACCAACTGTTTCGTAATAACTATTAAATACATAATTATAATCAGGATTAAACTCCTGGTATCCGTTATAAAAGTTTTTTAAAATAAAAGTCTCAAAAAACCATGTTGTATGTCCAATATGCCATTTCGGTGGACTGACATCGGCTACAGGCTGTACAACATAATCTTCAGTTTCCAGCGGTTCACAAATGTCTTCAGTTCTTTTTCTTACAGCTATATATCTATCTAAAACAGTCATTTTTTCAATTGTCATCTATATACATTTTTAATTCGGAAATGGTTCGAATTTTTAAATCCGAAGCCTGCTTTTTTCTCATCATTAATGTATAAGCATTATTAAACCCAATAGGTTTCAACCATTTAATATGGTATTTCCTCATAAACTCTTTTTGCACAAAATCAAATACGCTTTCTTTGTTTCCAATTATACTTTGAATAGTATGGTTGTCTGGCTGCAAAACTACCAGCAATCCTGTTCCGGTATATTCAGGATACAAATCAATCTGGTCATTTGTTAAAGCATCGAAACAAATTTTAGTTCCCCCTAATCCAGTTTTTGTTTCTACACTTAAATCTGTATTTCCTTTCAACAAAATAGCATATATCTGTAATAAAATATATTGTTCTCCAAATATTTTTGACCCCATCTGTATTATTCCCTTTTTTCCATTCCGGGGTTTTTTATACAGTTTTTGTTGAGTCAAAAAATCCCTAGCTACTTTTTCCGGTGATTGCTTAAGGTAGTCTACTCTATAATTAAGCTCTGTCATTATTGAATCGTTAATTTTTCCTGACAGAATATTTAATGCAGGTTCAAGCTCAGGATATTTCTCTAGAACCTCTTCCCTTACAATAGGTGCAGCATAATACGGTGGAAATATTGTTTTATCATCCTTAAGCACAACAAGATCATACGCTTTTAACCTGCCATCTGTACTGTAACCGCTAATAACATCAAGCTGTTTTTCATAAGCTGCTTTGTACATAACAGCATCACTAATAACTACTGTTCTGATGTTTAATCCGTACTTATTTTTCAGCCCAAGATAACCATCGCTTCTGCCCATAAATTCGGGTGTAAAGCCGGCAAGCATTTTACTACCAATAGCTGAAGGAAGCAGGTAAAATGACGAAAGAGCAATTAAAATTATCGGAATAGCTATAAAAGCTGTTTTTGCTTTTTTTATATTAAAATGTTGTGCTTTTGCAAGAAGAAAATCGAAAATGATGGCAAGCAAAGCAGCGGGAATAGCTCCGGCCAAAATCATATTAGTGTTATTCAATGCAATTCCGCCAAATATAAATTCGCCTAGCCCACCGGCAGCAATATAGGCGGCGAGCGTCGCTACACCAACATTAATAACCGTTGCGGTTCTAATTCCTGCAAGAATAACAGGCATAGCCAGAGGAAGTTCTACTTTAAAAAGAATTTGCGAAGGACTCATTCCCATTCCTTTTGCTGCATCGGTTACGGCTGCATTTACTCCAATTATTCCTGTATAAGTATTTCGGATAATAGGCAAAAAAGCGTACAGCATCAGTGCAACAATAGCAGGCCTTGCCCCGATACCTAAAAGAGGAATCATGAAACCAAGCAGTGCGATACTTGGAATGGTTTGTAAAATCCCGGCAATTCCAAGTACTGGACCGCTCCATTTCTTTTTTCTGCTTATCCAGATACCGGTAGGGATTCCTATTAATATTGATAAAAACAATGAAATAAAGGTTAACCCGATATGAGCAAGGGTCTGCTGCAGCAATTTATCTGATTGCTGAGCCATAAAGTTCCAGAGGGTTTGCTGTTGCTCATTCATGGTTAAACGAATTTTTATACTGTGTATAAGCTGCCATTAACGAAGCAATTTCAATTTGTTTTTTATCATTGTTATTAATAGAAACAAATCTTTCAAAACCTTGCTGTCTGGCTGATACAGTTTCTAAGACCTGCCATAAACTATTTTCTGGCGAAATTTTGTTTTCATTAGTTCCATCAATCGCTTTTGGCAAAAGCGACCAAATATCATTAATAAAAATATTTTCAAGCTCAAGCTGAAAATGTTGTTCTTTTATAAAAGAGCGTACAAAATCATTTATAGGATTAAATAACAAATCTGTTGCTTTCCCTATTTGCACAATCTTACCTTTATCCATGAGGCAGACACGGTCACCTAATTCAAAAGCTTCCTGCACATCGTGTGTAACCATTAAGATCGTTTTACGTTTCAATTCATCGAGGGTTGTAAATTCTTTTCGAATGCCTACACGTGTAACAGGGTCAAGCGCTCCCAGAGGTTCATCCATTAATAAAACCGGCGGGTATGCCGCCAACGCCCGGGCAAGTCCTACCCTTTGTTGCTGACCTCCACTTAGCTGCGACGGATATAAATCTCCCAATGTTTGCGACAATTGCAATTTTTCCAGTAATTCCCTGGTCCGGTTAATTATTTTGTCTTTACTCCATTTCAACAAGTTAGGAACAATAGAAATATTCTCGGCAACTGTGTAGTGCGGAAACAACCCATGATGCTGCAAAACATAACCTATTCCCCGCCGCATTTTTTCTGCAGGCTGTTCGAGTATGTTTTGCCCGTTTACAACAATTTTTCCCGAAGATGGTTCTACCAGCCTGTTTATCATACGAAGTGTAGTTGTTTTGCCACATCCGCTTGTACCCAGCAGCACTACAGTTTCACCTTCTTTTACCTCGAAAGAAATATCATCTACCGCTTTTGTGCTTTTATAAAATTTACTTACATTTTTAAGTCGTATCATTTATTTCTTTCTCTGTTATTGCTAAGGAGCTCGTGTTAAGGTAATAATTTTAATTTAAATGATTAACTACAGAAAAATGTAGAAATAGTAAAACTTTTAAGCGGGAAAAAAGTTTCACAGTGACTTTAATCAACTGGAATTATACGGACTTCTGTAAAAGATGGCATATAATTTTCAGCAAATAGTATTTTAGATCATTGCAAAAATAACAATTATGATAAAAGATAATAGTGGCCTTGACAGGCTCGACGAAAAAGACAATATAAAGTCTTCTTTAGGAAATATTGAAGAAGACAAGCAAAATAGCGAACATAAGGTTAAAGTACAGGGTACAACCTTTACAGAAGAGGAAATTGAAGAAGCAAACAAACCTCAGCCTAATGTAATTCTTGATAAAGTAGGTGGAGCAGGCAGTTCGGCCAGTTATGGGACAGCGCAACGTGATAGTGAACGGGTAGAAGACAGGGCAAATGAAGCGCCCGACTCCACAGACAGCAATACCGGGGGAATAATTGCAGGCGCTGCAAAAGGCACGAGCCAGTCATAGAATAAATAATAACATGGAGTGTAGGGCTAGTAAAAAATACTAGCTCTACACCTTTTTTGTTTTAATCAACCTGTTTATCGGTATTAATAGATTAAGCATTATATTTATCCATAAAAATACCTTTGGTTCATCGCTCCACAATACAACTGCTACGATTTCATTTTTCCTGGTTTTTGATGCCTGTTTACTGGTTTGCATTAAGTTTTGTAGAAAATATATATTTACCAAGGGCAATACTCGTATTTATTATCCTTCACCTGTTGATTTATCCTTCAAGCAATGGTTATAATAGTTTTATGGATAGAGATGCAGGCAGTATAGGTGGTCTTAAAAAGCCACTGACACCTACAAAGCAATTATTTCTGGCGTCTGTTATTATGGATGTTATTGCGATTGCTTTGTCGTTGTTTATTTCCACATTGTTTGCTACATGTATTTTTATTTATATTGTCTGTTCACGATTATACAGTTATAGAGGTGTAAGGTTAAAGAAATATCCAATTATAGGATACTTAACCGTGATCGTAAACCAGGGAGCGCTTACTTTTTTTATGGTATATCATGGTTCAGATATTTTCCTTACAAATCATATGTCATGGATGGGTTTATTGGCTGCTGCTTTTTTAATCGGTGGCTTTTATCCTATTACCCAGGTCTACCAGCATGAGGCAGATAAAAAAGATAACGTCACTACTATAAGCATGCTGATGGGGAAAAAAGGAACTTTTATTTTTTGCGGAATCATGTATTTGCTGGCGATGCTAATTTTATATTTATACTACAGTGGTCGCGAACTTTATACGCCGTTTATTGTTTTATTAATCTTTTTATTACCGGTACTCGTATATTTTATGCAATGGTTTTTGCAGGTGTTGAAAGACGAAAACAAGGCGGATTTTCAGCATACTATGCGGATGAACTGGATTGCCAGTACATGTACCAGTCTTGCATTTTTAACAATAATCCTTATTCATAAATTTGGCTAAAATAATATCAATAGGAACAGCTTTACCTGAGTATTGCCATGAGCAAAACGAGATTTTGAAGTTTATGCAAAAGGCGTACGTGCTGGGTGAAAGTGAAGCGCGTAAGCTGGCTTTTCTATATAAACAAAGCGAGATACAACAACGATACTCTGTTTTAAATGATTTTACAAAGACGGAAAATGAATGGGATTTTATCATTCCGGATTATAGCCCTTCTCTTGATGACCGAATGCGACTGTTTCAGCAATATGCGCCTGAGCTTTCTGTTGCTGCTATACAAAATGCAATTAACGGTTTTATAGATCCGGGTCAAATTACTCACTTAATTACGGTCAGTTGTACTGGCATGAGCGCTCCTGGTCTTGATTTACAGATTGCAGAAGCATTGCAGCTTAAATCTAATCTTTTCCGTACGTCCGTTAATTTTATGGGTTGCTATGCTGCCATTCATGCGCTCAAAATGGCGCAGATGATCTGTGATTTTTCGCCAAATGCGAATGTCGTTGTTGTGTGTACTGAACTTTGCACCATTCATTTTCAACAAGAGTACACACAGGACAATGCCTCCAGCAGTTTGTTGTTTGGTGATGGAAGCGCTGCAGTACTCGTTTCCAATACAGTGACTTCTGGTAATGCGTTAACGCTAAAAAGTTTCTATTCCGAGATTTGTTACAAAGGCAAGGAAGATATGTCGTGGCAGTTGAGCAGCAGTGGTTTTTTAATGAAGCTTAGCTCCTATATTCCTCAACTGATACACGAAGATATATCGGAGTTAGTAAGTAAGGCCTTGAAACATTGTGATTTGCTAAAGGATGAAATTACTCACTGGTGTCTTCATCCCGGTGGCAAAAAAATACTGGAGGTGATAAAACAACAGCTATCATTAAGTATGGAAGACCTTTCGTGCAGCCGGAAAATTCTTTCAGAATATGGCAACATGTCTTCGCCTACAATACTATTTGTATTGAAGGAAATTATGCAAGGTTTGGAAGAAAAACCCGCTAAAATATTCGGTGTTGCATTTGGTCCGGGGCTAACAATGGAAACCTTTATTGCCTCAAAAGAATGACTTTTTCACGGAGGTCATATCAAAAAGAATTGCTCGACCAGGACGAAATTCCATTTGCTGATATTCAGCAGAATATGAAGGAACTGGATTTTATTAATACATGGCTCGGTGGTCATGCCATAACTGTTGCTGCTTTTAAACTTTTATCCCGTGGAAAAAAGGAAATTTCTGTTTGTGAAATAGGCTGTGGAGGAGGTGACAATCTGGTAGCAATATACAATTGGTGCCAGAAAAAACATATTCAACTTTTAATCACCGGCATCGATATAAAAGAAGAATGTATCGATTATGCAAAAAGCCGTAAAACTCTTTCTTCAACGACATGGATAACAAATGATTATAAAAAAGTGCTTTTCGACACCAAGCCCGACATCATATTCTCAAGCTTGTTTTGCCATCATTTTGCTGATGAGGAGCTAATATTACAAATTAACTGGATGAAACAGAATAGTAAAATCGGCTTTTTTATAAATGATTTGCATCGAAACTTCCTCGCATATCATTCTATTAAATTGTTAACCCGGCTTTTTTCAAAATCTTATCTTGTAAAAAGTGATGCACCTTTAAGTGTTGCAAGAGGATTTAAGAGGAATGAATTGAAGAGGTTATGCAGTGAAGCAAGGACAGGCAAGGCTACAGTGACGTGGAAATGGGCTTTTCGTTACCTTATAATGTATGAACATGAAGGAGCATAAGCGATATGATATTGCCATAATTGGCGGTGGACTTGCCGGCCTATGTCTCGCTATTCAATGCGTTGAAAAGCACTATAACGTAATACTTTTCGAGAAGGAAGAATATCCTTTTCATAAAGTATGCGGCGAATACATAAGCCTTGAAAGCTGGGATTTCCTGCAAACATTAGGGGTTCCATTACCTGAGTTAAATTTACCTATTATAAAAACCCTGCAAGTAACAGACGCTAAGGGTGAAGCTTATACTTTTAATCTTCCGCTTGGGGGATTTGGTGTCAGCCGCTTTTCTTTGGATAGTTTACTCTATCATATTGCTTTAACTAAAGGAGTCGAGATTTGCACAAACAGCAAAGTAAATAGTATTGAGTATAACAACGAGGAATTTACAATTTGCAGCTTAAAAAAAACAGTAAGGGCTAAAGTTGCGGCTGGCACTTTTGGAAAACGAAGTAATCTTGATATTAAATGGAACAGAACTTTTACAAGGCAAAAGCCTAATTCCTTAAATAATTATATCGGTATAAAATACCACGTTCGTTATAACCATCCTACAGATCATATTTATTTGCACAACTTTTATAAGGGCTACTGTGGAATCTCGAAGATTGAAGAAGATAAAAGTTGTCTTTGCTATCTAACTACAGCGCAAAACCTAAAAAATTGTGGAAACTCTGTTTCGGAAATGGAACGTCAGGTCTTATATAAAAATCCATTGCTTAAAGAAATTTTTGATTCGGCTGAATTTTTATACGAAGAGCCTCTTGCCATTTCTCAAATAAGTTTTGATAAAAAATTGCAGGTTGAAAATCACGTATTAATGCTGGGAGACGCAGCGGGAATGATAAGTCCGTTGTGTGGAAACGGAATGAGTATGGCAATGCATTCAGCAAAATTAGCTTTTGAAAAAATACACCTCTTTCTTATAAATAGCATTTCTAGGAGGCAGATGGAAAAAGATTACAGTGAAACCTGGAAAAGACATTTTTTCAAAAGATTGTGGATGGGAAGAAATGTACAAAAGCTTTTTGGTGGAGAAGTTTCTACGTCACTTTTTCTTAAATCCATGCATTCGTTTCCTCTTTTATCATCGTTGGTCATACGTTCAACTCACGGTCAGCCATTTTGACTAAACATAAATCATTCACTTGTCATAAATAAAAAAGCTGCCCGATCATATAAATCAGGCAGCTCTTACTCCTAAAACAAAACTACATTACCGGAATTTTCTTCTTTGTATCATCTGGATCATCTCCTATCTCAATTTCTGTAAAAGGATCGTCGTCATCACTGTCATCATCTTCATCGCTGTCATCATCATCCTCATCACTCATAATGGTGCTGTTGAGCATTGTCATCCCCTTTCCATTCTGTACAGGGCTTTCATTTGCGACCTTTGTGTTATTATTTGCCTCCTCAATGTACTCTTGCTCATCATCTGCTTTTTCGTATGGTCTTTCTTCTTCATGCTCTACCACGCCTTCTCCATCCTGTACCTGGCTATCTCCGGTAGTTTTGCTATTGCTCTTTCCATCAGTTGAAGAAGTTTTAGTATCTTCTGAACTATTCGTATCTACGTTATATGATTCTTCCATAAAGAATTTTTAAGAATTAATAGTATTAATGCAACTAAAAAACTATACCTCCATCTTAAATTCTGCTTATTTCAAAAACTTATCTATTTGCGAGATAGATATGGGCTTTTCCACTACATCAATTTTTGTATCACAACTGCTATAATCAGGTTTATTTCCAATCTTATTAGCACTTATCAAGAACAAGTGAACTCCAGGAGCGGCGTCGATAATATTTTTAGCAGCAGGCCAACCTAAACCGTCAGGAAGATTGTTGTCAAGTATCACTATATCGGGCAAATAATCATGCACAAGCAGTAATCCATCCTGCAGGGTGTGTGAAATACTAACATCGCAATTTTTTTTGGATAAATAGAATTGCATTAGTAAACAAAAATCGACCTCATCATCTATTATTAATACTTTCTTCTTACCCATAAATTTTAAAGTGAAAAAATACTGCCAATCGTTTTACGAAAACATTTTCAAAAAATGATCATACTTGTAGAAACAATTTCACAACGCTGGATAAAAGTTAATAAAAATATGTACAAAAATTCACGCAATCTGCGCATTGTGTGTGCGTGACTAGTTTTTCAAAGTTGAATTTGAAAAATTGTTTTTTTAATAATAAAAGTAAAAAACGAACCTGTCTTTCCTCTAAGCTTTTTACAGAAAAAACACAAGTAAAACCTTTCAAAAATATTGATTTTCATTGTAATAGGAACAATAAAATGATAAAGTCGGCATTGATATTGCTTAATACTTGAAAAATCGAATTAGTATGAAAAAGTTATTATTAGCAGTTATTATTTGCAGTAGTTTTTGTTTTACAGCTATGGCACAAAGCAAATTCTCATTGGGTCCCAACGCAGGGTTTGGCCATACATGGGTCTCCAATTCTAACAACGCAAAATTTAAATTAGCTGCAAATGCGGGTGTAGCAATGGTATATAGTGCTACCGAACATTTTGGTATTGGGTTAGATGCGAAGTACTCATATGAAGGTGTGAAAACAGGCTCAGGCGCAGCTAACGCTCTCGACCTTAATTATTTTAGATTTCCACTAAAAGCTATATATTTTTTCAATAATTATGGAAATCAATTCAGACCAAAGATTTTTGCAGGTCCTTCATTTGGCTTTTTGTCATCTGCAAAGACAAATGGTGTAAATGTCAAAAGCCTGTATAATTCATCAGACGTTGGTATAACCGCCGGTGCAGGTTTTAACTATCGGTTGGTTAAGAACAGCTGGTTTACTGCCGATATTAATTATTTACATGGGCTTTCAGATGTTACTAAAGACGCCTCTATAAAAAACCATAACAGAAACTTACAATTGAACGTAGGGGTAAACTTCGGATTATAAACTATTTTAAATAATTGTATTGCCCCTACCGGGGCAATTTTTATTAATTCAATAAATATACTTATCATGAAAAAGATAAATGTAGTGCACTTCATAGTTTTTCTTGTATTTGCCGGCTTACTGGTCTCAGGTTGTAAAAGCATGAATAAGACACAAAAAGGTGCAGTTATAGGTGCAGCAGGTGGTGCAGCCGTTGGTGCAGGTGTGGGTAAAGCTGCACATAACACGGCCTTAGGAGCAATAATAGGCGCTGCAGTAGGAGGTGTTACCGGCGGCATTATTGGTAAACAAATGGATAAACAAGCTACAGAAATAGCCCAAATTCCGGGGGCGGAAGTAAAACGTGTGGGAGAAGGTATTAATGTAACTTTTGAATCAGGAGTTTTATTTGATGTAGACCAGTCGACAATCAGCACAACTGCGCAATCAAAAATTAAAAATCTTGCTGAAGTTTTTAAAAAATACCCTGATTCTTATATTTTGATTGAAGGTCATACCGATGCTTCTGGTTCTGCTGAGCACAATATGGAATTATCTGAAAAAAGGGCAAAAGCTGTTGCCGATTATCTTGAAACCCAAAATGTGGCAGCAGAAAGAATAAAAACTGCGTGGTACGGAGAAACACAACCGAAATTTCCCAATGATACAGAAGCAAACAAGGCTCAGAACAGAAGAGTTGAATTTGCTATTTACGCGAATGAAAATTTAATTGAAAAGGCGAAGAAGCAAGGTGCGGGTGCAGGGTCCCAGTAACGATGAAACTTATAAAAAAACTGCTTTAAAGAAAGCGGTTTTTTTATTTTCTGTGTATCAGACCATCAAGATATATAAAAAAAGTGCAGCATAATCTGCACTTTTTTTATATATCTTTTTTACTTTACTTATTAATCTATAGTTTTTCTTCCCGAAATAAGAGAAAGAAGAAACAATACGATAAAAATAAAGAATAGTACTTTTGCAATGCCTGCAGCGCCGGCAGCAATTCCGCCAAAGCCAAAAACAGCCGCTATAATGGCGATGATTAAAAAGGTGATTGTCCAGCGTAACATAAAATAATTTTTTAGGTTTTTTAAATGTTATTTCTACCATTCTCATTAGTAAAATAATCATACCATTTTCTCTCACTGTTAGTGAAACCTTTTCTACATTCCTCAATAAGATTGCTTCCACGTATCATCAGGTATAATATTTTATTTATTAGCCATATTACAAGTAATACCTATGAAAGCATCTGGAAGATTTTTAAAAAATGCGTTA
Source organism: Segetibacter koreensis DSM 18137 (assembly GCF_000374045.1). GTDB lineage: Bacteria > Bacteroidota > Bacteroidia > Chitinophagales > Chitinophagaceae > Segetibacter > Segetibacter koreensis. The sequence goes on from NZ_KB893322.1 coordinate 123,875, forward strand.
GAATGTATGACTCAGTGTGTACTGTTGCCGGGGGTAGAATTACATTTTGAAGACGTTATACTTTTCTATAGTAAAAATATAGGAGTAATAATCAGAAAACACAAAAGAGTTAAATAATATTAACCTATCATTTGTCTTTATCTACTGCTATCAGCAGGAAAGTAAAGATTAAATGTAGCACCGATTCCTGCTTCTCCTTTTGCAGTAATAAATCCGTTGTGATTTAGCATCACTTTTTTACAGATCGCCAGTCCTATTCCTTTTCCGGCAGGGAAAGAATTATTGGCGTGGAGCCTTTTAAATATAACAAACACTTTTTTATTGAACTCTTTTTCAAAGCCCATTCCGTTGTCGCTTACTGTTATTTTAGTAAAAAAACTTGAAGAATTAATTTCTTCGCCCGAAACTTTTGAAGCAATCACATTTATAACAGGAGAAACACCGGGTTTTGAAAATTTTAAAGAATTATCAAGCAAATTGTAAAATAGGACAAAAAGTTGTTTAAAATGACCGCTTACTACCGGCAATTCTTCCACTTTTATCGTCGCTTTTTTTTGTTGTATTACCCCGTCTAATTCTTGCCTCACTTCATCAAAACATTTTTGAAGATCAACCAGCGTTACTTCTTCTTCATTTTTTGTTACATGCGTGTAATTTAAAAGATCGTTCAAAAGTTCCTGCATTCTTTGCGAGGAAGATGAAATTTTGTCTACAATTATTTGACCTTCTTCTTGCAAAACTCCTTTATATTGTATTATCAATTTGTCAGTAAAAGTTCTTATTTTTCTTAACGGCTCCTGTAAATCGTGAGACGCTACAAAAGCGATTTGTTCTAACTCAGCATTTGTGACATTTAGCTGGTTTATTTTCTGCTCTAGTATTCTTTGATGAATTCTTCTTCTTTTAAAATCTTTAATGATGACTAAAAAAGAAATTGCCTGGAACAGGCACGAAACCAAAAGTATAAGCGCCAGATTTTTAGGTGCTGCTACTTCGACAATACTTTTCTGTTTCCTTCTTTTCTGCAGCAGGTTTGACTCCACATTATCCATTTGCTGCGACAACTTCATAAACTGCTGCATTATCTTATTACCCCTTTCCCGGTATTTAAGAAATAAATTAAGCTGGCCATTTGAAGCATAATCGATTGTTGCATATAACATCTGGTATCGTAAAGAAACTGTTTCCTTTAGCTTCTTTACTAAAACTTGTTGTTCCTGGTTGTCTTTTGTAAGTAGTCTTAAAGAGTCTATCTTTTCAAAGATGGTTATTTGAGTTTTAGAAAGCGGCTTTAATAACAAAGTATCTTCTGTAAGCAAAAAAACCTGTTGGCTGTTCTCTGCTTCAATTAAATCTGATTGTACCTTTAATAGCTGGTTTTTTACCTCGTAAGTATGTTCAACAGATGAATTACTTTTTATGATAGAAGTAAACTTTTGTAGTAAAGAGAGAGAAATTGTGATAATGACAGCAAAAGATAACCCAAAAGCGATATAAATAAATAAAAGGCGGTTTTTCAAAGTTGGAGCTTTACTACAAAGAAAAATAAAAAAATATCTTTTCATGTGGAAACTTTTCTACAGTAGTGCTTTTATTTAAAATATTATTTTTGTGCTTGTTATAAATAATACCTTTACTTAATATACAACGGTCTATAACCTAAATATTTATGGTTTTTTTACACATTTTTCAAGTTTGGTGTTGTATTGGATTCTATTATTTCGAAACATAAACTACAGATAATCAATATGCTCACCCAAATTCAAACCCAAAAACAGCAGTTGAAAATATTGCCTCAGCAAATTCAAATGCTGAACATTTTCCACCTAAATGTTTTAGAGTTAGATCAGCGTATACAGGATGAATTGGAAGAAAATCCTTTGCTTGAGGTTAATGAAGAGGAAGAAACTGTGGCAGTTGAAAAATTTGCAAAAGAAAGCGTACAGGATTATGAGGATTGGGAAGAACACGGATATGATGACGTGCCCGATTACAAAATGGAATACGAAAATTACTTCAACAGCGAAACTATTCCAAACGTTCCCATCAAGGCCTTTAGTGACTTTAGAGAATCTCTTAAAGAGCAGGTAAGATATATGGGCATTTCTGATAAAGAACTTCAACTTGCCGATTATATAATTGATTGCCTTAACTGCAACGGTTTTTTGTTACAAGACCTTGAAGATATGGCAGATGATCTTTCTTTTAAACATGGCGTTATTGTTGAAACCGAAGATCTTCAAAAAGTCGTTCAAATAATTCATCAGCTCGACCCGGTAGGAGTAGGCGCAAAAAATACAAGAGAGTGCCTTTTGCTGCAGCTGCATCATATGGCGAAAAAAGGGCCTGATGTAAAAATGGCAATTAAACTGCTCGAAAATCATTATGCAGATCTTTCTCATCGCAATATGGAAAAGATAATGGAATCTCTTTCTATTGATGAGGAAGAACTGAAGATTATCTTACGCTTGCTGGCATCGCTTAAGCTTAAACCAATACTTGAAGAGTTCGAGGGAACGACTGTTAATAATAACATCATTCCCGATTTTATCTTAACAGTAGATGACGAGAGGGGCGACATAGAAGTAAACCTGTATAAGTCTCGATCTTCTTCTTTATACATCAACCAGTCTTTGATGGAGACTGTTCAGTTTGCAAGTGCTAATCGCGATAAATCTGCAACTCAATACCTGAAAAGCAAGCTGAGTTCTGCGCAGTGGTTTGTAAATGCCATAAAGCAACGGGAAGGAACGATGATGCAGATAATGAAGGCAATAGTTGATCTGCAAAGAGAATATTTTAAAACGGGAGAAGTTAGCCTGCTAAAACCTATGATCTTAAAAAACATTGCAGACAAAGTAGGTGTTGATATTTCGACCGTGTCACGGGTTACTTCAAATAAGTATGTTGACACGCCTTTCGGTATTATTCTTCTTAAAAATTTATTTACCGAAGGAATTATAAATAAAGAAGGGGAAGTTATCAGCAATCGCGTTATACAGTCGGCAATAGAAGGGGTAATTGAAAATGAAGATAAACTAAATCCATATACCGACCAGCAACTCGTCTCTATTTTAGCTAATAAGGGAATAAACGTAGCGAGAAGAACTATCGCCAAATACCGCGAGCAACTACAAATTCCAGTTGCACAATTAAGAAGAATGTGGGCTTAAATTTAAAAAGAATTAAATTTGTGTATTAAATTTCAAAATGAGTAAAATTTTAGTAATTGACGATGATGTTGATATGTGTCTGCTCCTGAAGCGATTTTTAACAAAAAACGGGTATGAAGTAACACTTGCACATAATGGAAAAAAAGCACTGGAAGAACTTGAGCAAAGTGAACCAGATCTTGTGCTTTGCGATTTCAGGCTCGAAGATATTGATGGAAAAGAACTATTAATAAAGATTAAGGAAAAATATCCACGAACGCCTGTTATAATAGTAACCGGGTACAGCGATATTAAGGTAGCTGTAGATGTAATGAAATTAGGGGCCTATGACTATGTAACGAAGCCCTTATTTCCAGACGAGATATTGCTGAGCATAAAAACAGCTTTACAAAAGACAGCTTCGCAACCTGAAATTGCGACCACAAGCGGTACAATATTAACAGCCGATGATGACCAGAAAAGCAATGGTCGGGGAAAAACGATTACATCAGGTCAATATATATTTAGCGATAGTCCTGAATTTAAAAATATATTAAAACAGATAGATCTTGTATCACCTACTAACTACAGCATTCTTATTTATGGAGAAAGCGGAAGTGGTAAGGAAGCAATAGCGCAGGAAATACACAAACGAAGTAAGCGAAAAGATATGCCTTTCGTTGCCATAGACTGCGGTGCATTATCTAAAGAATTAGCAGGAAGTGAGCTGTTTGGCCACGAAAAGGGCTCTTTTACCGGTGCATTAAATCAAAAAATCGGAAGCTTTGAGATAGCCAACGGCGGTACCATTTTTCTTGATGAAGTTGCTAATTTAACCTACGACGTTCAGGTTGCGCTTTTGCGAGTAGTACAGGAAAGAAAAATGCGCAGAATAGGTGGTAATAAAGACATAGATCTTGATGTGCGTATTATTATTGCCAGTAATGAACGTCTGTTAGATTCTGCACGTAAAGGGAAATTCAGAGAGGACTTGTATCATCGTTTCAATGAGTTCAGTATCGAAGTACCTCCACTTCGAGAAAGGAAATATGATATAATGATTTTTGCAAAGCATTTTCTTAAGTTGACGAATGATGAATTGAATAAAAATATTAAAGGGTTCACGCCGGAAGTTGAGGCTATATTTAAATCATATGTATGGCCAGGCAATTTAAGAGAATTGAAAAATGTAGTGAAAAGAGCCACTTTGCTTTGTGACAGCGACTACATTATGCCTACTGTATTGCCTTTTGAAATCAGTAATTTTACAAAATTGCAATTTGGCGAAACTGTCGAAGAAGCTCCCTCTACTATTCAAACTAAGCAATACGAAGCTCCACCCCAGCCAGTCGAAAATACTTATGTGTCCCCAACTACCACAGAACAACCTTTTCCAAAACAGGTAGAAATAAATGAACACAGTCTGAAAGGGGCAAGTATTGATGCGGAGTATGAAATGATAGTAGAAGCTCTTAGAAAGGCAAATTATAATAAAAGCAAGGCTGCTAAAATATTAAATGTAGATCGGAAGACATTGTATAATAAAATGAAACAATACAAGCAATTCAATAGCGATTTATAAGCCGGCTGCACGTAATTTTCACATATTACAATATATAAAAGGGTAGGTTAAACCTGCCCTTTTTTTATTTTTGTTATAAAACATGGAACAACAATTGAGGAAAAAGCGTTGTTGAATAAAACCAAAGACTAAATGAATAAACCAAATATAGGAAAGCGGATACTAATAGTTGATGATGATGAGGACGATTATTTTATTACTTCTGAATATATAAAAAACATTCCTGCAAATAATTTTACAGTCGATTGGTCATACAACTACAAAGATGCATTGCATAAGCTCACTTCTAATGATTATGATGTTTATTTTGTTGATTACAGGCTAGGTATAAAAACCGGAATGGACCTGTTGACCGATGCAATTGCTCAAGGCTGCGAAGCGCCCATAATTTTATTAACTGGTAAAGGCACCCAGGAAATAGATGTGAAAGCTATGGAAAGCGGTGCGTACGATTATTTAATTAAATCAGAGCTAAATACCGAAAAATTAGAACGCTGTATCAGGTATTCGCTTGAAAGAGCATCATCTATAAAGGCATTAAAAGCCAACGAAAGAAGGTACCGAAGCATATTTGAAAAATCAAAAGATATTGTATTTATTACTTCCAATGATTTTAATATTGTAGATATAAATTATGCAGCCACTGAGTTGCTGGATTATGAATTGGACGAGCTTCTGCAAACAAACGTAACTTCTCTTTTTAAAAACCAGGGCGATAAATCTTATTTTACTGATTTCTTAAATGAGTTTGGCGAGTTTTACGATTATGAAGCAGACTTGTTGACTAAAAATAATGAGATTAAGAATTGTATTATTTCTGCATCAGTAGAGATAAACAATAACGGAGAAAAATACGTTCAGGGAATTATACATGATAACACAAGCAGGAAGAAAGCAGAGAAGACTTCTTTACAGGCTGAGAAATTAGCAGCAACGGGTCGCCTGGTTCGAACCCTTGCGCATGAAGTAAGAAACCCTCTTAACAATATAAATCTTTCAATAGAGCAACTGATACAGCAGGCAAATGACGAAGATTCGAAATTGTACCTGGACATTGTACAGCGAAATGGAAAACGAATTGGAGACCTTATAACAGAGCTTTTAAACTCATCAAGACTTTCTTCTCAAATCAGTCTTGAGAGAACTTCACTACAATCGGTAATGGATTTTGCTATTGCTGCCGCTTTAGATCGCATGACTTTAAAACATATTGCTTTAGAAGTCTCCTATCCCAAAAAAGATTGCTTTTCTCTGCTTGATCCAGAAAAGATTAAGCTTGCATTTTTGAATATAATAATAAATGCAATCGAAGCAATGGAAGAAGACAAGGGTAGACTAAGTGTTGCAATACATACAACAGACGAGGAGCATATAGTAGAAATAACAGATAATGGCAGTGGGATCAGTGAAGAAAATATGCAGCGATTGTTCGAACCTTATTTTACCTCAAAAAGAAATGGTATGGGTTTAGGACTTGCGTCTACGCTAAATATTATACAATCTCACAATGCTCACATAGATGTAAAATCTGAATTAGGTACAGGTACATCATTTATTATTGGCTTTAAAAAAGCTAGCTGATTATTCTAATATTTTTATTATCAGCACATAATATTTCACAAAAGAGGCTATCAACAATGATAGCCTCTTCGTTTATAAGTTTTAAATAAAAATAGAATGGTTATGTTGCTAGTGTAATTTTCAAAATCCATAATTGTGAATGATCCTTCTATCATAGATGGCAGAAGCTACGTCTACTGAACTGTGCTATTTATTTTTAGTGGACTGTTACTGTCGCAGTAAAAATTGCTCCACTTAAATCTTCAATTTTTTCAGTAATAAGGTGTAGAACTTTATCATTCCATACAGATTTATTTTGAAATATCACTCCTAAAAGGGTAACTGATTTTTATTACCTAGGTTCAATTCTCTGTAGAATCCATGCTACCGCTACTTACGCTATCGATAATAAAATTGGTTTAAAAAGTGAAAAGGCAATAAGTACACCTTTTCACCTTCAAAAAAGCTTATTTTACCTCATACTTTATTTTACGTTTAGACTTCCAAACTCGCCTTCATTTGGTTTCTCGCCTTTGGCAATGGCTTTAACTATATTAAAAAATACAACAAACTTGTTAGAAGAGCCATCCCAATAACTTGCTTCACTTGTATCTACTTTTAACAATGCCAAAGCAGGATCTTCCAGGCCTTTTGGAAACCAGGCCTTGACAACAGGAGACCAAAGTTCTTTCATTTTAGCCTTGTCATTTATTATTGAACATTTTCCCTTAACGTGTACATAAGTATTTTGACCGGGGTGTGAGTACATTAAATACACTGTATTATCTTTTGACACTTCTTCAACTTTTCCGGAAAATTCATTTGTAAAAAACCACAAATTTCCGTCACTATCTACCTGTATTGTTTGCATGGGCCTGCTACGAAGAGAGTAGTCTTCCTGAACTGTTGCAAACATGCAAATTTTTACTTCTTCAACCAGTTCGGTTAGTTTTCTAACTGCTTCCTGATTTTCTAAATGCTGTTGTACCATAATCTTAAATATTTGTAATGAAAAAATCTAACTAAGTAAAAAACACCAAAAAGGAGTCAATTGTTATTCATTTCCTTTTAAAAAAATTATCGGGATTTATCAAGCAGTAGCTGCTTCATTATTTTTACCTGCAAGTTTAGCCGGAATCGTTTCTATTTCTTTTGCTTCCCTTTTTATTATAAAAACTGCCGTTTCGTTAGGAACAATTCCTCCTCCATACTCTAAGGCATACACTTTTGTAAATTCAGCGCCAAAGTAGAGAATAATAGAAGTATAATAGACCCAGGTTAAAATAATGATTACAGATGCTGCCGTGCCGTACGTTGCGCCAAGATTAGACCGGCCGAGATAGTAACCAATTCCTGCCTTACCAATTATAAATAAAATAGCAGTAAATCCTGCCCCAATCGCGGCATCTTTCCATTTAATTCTTCCGTCTGGTAAAACTTTGAAAATAATCGCGAATAAAACGGTTATAATTATTAGTATGATAGTGAGATTAATGACATAAAAAATGTAAACAGTGGTATGCGGAAAATAGAGAGTAAGGCGATCACTAAGAACGTCTAACAAAGCACTGACGACTAATGAAACCAGTAATAAAAAACCGAGGCTTACAATAAGAGAAAAAGAAAGAAGCCTGTTTATTAAATATTTAATAATTCCTCTCTTAGGTTTAGCCCTTAAAGACCATATGTAGTTTATTGAATCCTGTATCTCTGTAAAAATACCTGTCGCACCAATGAATAATACGACGGTTCCTATAATTGTTCCTAAAAAGCCCTTATTTGCGTGATGACTTTTTTTAATAATATCCTGTATCTGCACCGCCGCATCGCTGCCTAAGAGACCACTAATTTGGCCGTATAATTTTCCCTGCACCGCTTCGCGGCCATAAAAAATAGCTGATAATGATATGATAATAATTAAAAGGGGGCCTATAGAAAAAATGGTATAATAAGATAACGATGCACCAAGCTTCACACAGTTATCCTGGCTGAAAGCGCTTGCAGTTCCTTTTATAACGTGAAAAAACTTTTTTAAAAATTTCATGGTGTACGATTATAATATGTACAGTAAGTTCATGCCAATGGATTATACTAAATGGTGGTGTGGATTTTTTTACTCGTCTATTTGCTTTTTAATCAATTATTTATAAATGATTAAAGCACTCTTTTCAAGTGGTAAGGTTTTTTGTATATTTATTACAATTAAATTTTTACTATGAGAAGTCTGCTGTATATTATTGCTGTAATTTTAGTTATTGGGTGGCTATTGGGTGTCTTTGTGTACAGTGTATCAGGTCTAATCCATATACTGTTGGTACTGGCCGTTATAGCTTTGATATTAGGCCTTATTAGAAGAGCCTGATAAGTTCTAAAATTAGAAATTATTTTTTAATGCTACAGGTTAGTACCTGTAGCTTTTTATTGCCTGTAATATCGAGGCCATGCCTTTTCACAAGACGAAAAAGAAACTTTCTACAATCATCATTATTGCTGGTGTAATTACTATTGGCTTTTTTACAATATATAAAATAAAAAGAGACGATTTCCTTCACCACAAATTAAAAAATGTTGTAGCAGAGAAAAGCAATGAATTATATAAATTAAAGTATGATTCTCTTTCAGTAAATGAAGTTGAAGGTAATTTGTTCATTAAAAACTTCCACTTAAAAGGCGATACTTCAAGACAATTGAAGATGATTAATACGGGAGATACTAATGCTGCTAAGTTTCTTCTCGATATTTTTATCCCCGAATTAAAGGTTGTAAGTTTTAAGACAACTGCAGCTTTACTTTCAAAAGAATTGCGGTGTAAACAGGTTGTTATTTCTAATGCAAAGATCATCTGCTATTTATACCCGGGCTTACAAAAACCAGGAGATACAAAAAAACAACAGCAGGAAATCTATAAACAAATACTTGGAAGCCTTCAGCTAATAAGGGTAGAAAACGTATCTGTAATAAACAGTGAAGTTATCGCCGAAGACTTTTATACAAAAGAAGTAAAGCTTCACACTCATAAAACAACTATCGGCCTTACCGATGTTGCCATCGACAGCACCTTTAACCAGGATACTACCCGCACATTTTTTTGCAAAGAGATCAGGATGCAATCTCAACAAGTAACTTTAGGAGATAGAAAGAAAACAGCAGAAATTGCAAATGCGTCGTTCGACACAAGATCGAAAATTTTGGTTCTGGGAAAGTTTGAATATGGCACTTTTAAAACCAATGGTTATTTTAAAACTAAAATTGAGGGAATTTCGTTGCAAGGAATCTCATGGACCGGACCGGTAGAAAATTCTGAGCTTACTATAGACAAGGCAGTTTTTCAAAAAGGAGAATTGGTTTTAGTAGATGATCATAGTAGCAACAAAAAGAATTCTTCTAAGGTAAATACCAAAATACTTACCGGCTGGATCAGCAAATTTTCTCTTCACAGCCTCCAATTAAAATCCTTTGCTTACGTCAGCAGCCAGGCTGGTTCAAACGACAAACCATTCAGAATAAAAAATAATTCGTTTTCGATAAAAAACATAAAAATAGACCGTACGACAGTACTTGATGAAAATCTCGTTAGCAGGGCTGAGGAAATCGTTATAAGCAACGATGAAATGCGTTTTATAACTCCAGATAAGTTATATGAATACCAGTTAAGAGGGGTAAAATTGAACTCTCTTACAAAAAATATTTTTATAAAAGAAGCCGCGATAATACCAGCATTTAATGAACGGGATTTTGCAAAAAAAGCACATTTTCAAACTGACAGGTTTGATATAGCAATGCGCAATATTAATTGCAAAGAAGTTGATATACCAAAGTTGATAAAAGGGGAAATCAACATTGGCCTTATGACCAGCGTTGGTAATTCCGTTAAAGTCTTTCGTGATTTATCTTATCCTAAAGATACTGCGTCTAATGGTGGTCCTCAAAGAAATTTCCCTCACCAGCTAATTCACAAGTTCTCCGGAAAGATTAAGATAAACAGGTTTATTGCCAACAAGTCTTATATAGAGTACAAAGAAAAAAATGCAGGAACAAATAGCGCAGGAAAAGTTCGTTTTTCTAACTCCTCTTTGTATCTCAACAACATTAGCAACTATTCAGTAAAAGTGGGTGAAAAAACCACTTGCGCATTTTCTACTATGTTTCTTGGTAAAGTTCCTGTTAAAGGAAATTTTACTTTTTATCTTGACGACTGGAAAAAAGGAAAGTTTTCAGTTTCGGCGGTTGTAAATAAAAGTTTTGATGTTACCATCATTAATGAGTTAACGGAACCGATGTCATTGATTAAAATTGAAAAAGGAGTGGTTAACTCTTTAAGATTTAAAATGACAGCAGATACAACATTAGCAAAGTCAAATTTGGTTTTTTTATACGAAGATTTAAAATTGTCTTTCGTGAAAAAGAAAGGCAGTGAGTACAAGAATAAAAGTGTGTTTAGCTTTTTTGCAAACTTGATCATTAAAAACAATAATAAGCCCGGTGATGGCATGCGTCAGGCAAAAATTACGGTAAAGCATAAAAAGTTTTCATCATTCTTTAACTTCATCTGGTCTACCATGCTTACAGGAATTAAAGATATTTCGATGCTTAAAATATAAAAAGCACCGCGAAAACGCAATGCTTTTTATATCAACTGCCGGGCAGTTAATCCTTACTTAGCTGTCTTTTTCTGAAAGCTTTCAACCTCGTTCATAAACTCTGAAAGTTTGCGGTCTGCATATGCTCCATAAGCATCTACCAGTGTACCTTTTAACCCGTCTGCGGTTTCGATAACATACATTATTGTATTATCATTAGGGTCAGACTGGCCTTCAAATCTGAAAAAATTGATTACGTTTATTTGTTCAGGCTGATATACTTTTTCGGTTTTCAAAGATTTTAATCCTTTGTCGGTAATTTTAAAATCGTCATCATAACCATCTAATACCATTTTGTTTGTCAACAACGCCAACGATTTCATATGAGGGATTTGGTCGTTATTTTCCATAAAATCATTATTTTCTTCCATAGCATTTTGATTTAAATAAAATTAATAAAAATTCTTGCCAGATTAAGCATTTAATACAATGTTATAAGCAGAAATAGTTTTGTCTTAAAGAAAAGCCGGTATAAATACCGGCCTCATTCTAATGATAAAACACTCTATACCTAACTAACTTTTTCGTGCAAATCACGATATTTCTTAATTAAATCGTGCGAGGTCTTTAAATCACTTTTTTGGCTGGTAATCATTTGCCTGATTTCTGTACTCATATATGCATCTGACTCTAAAGCTGCCTCATATGCCCTTTGCGCTACATCTTCACCATATTCGCACGATCCTAATATGCTCTCGCGATCCTTTCCTGTAATTGCAGCTTTAAGATCCATCCATACTCTATACACTTTTCCCGAAACGGTTGTATCTGATGCTATATCACCTCCAAGACTTTTAACTTCCTGGGCCAATTCAGCTTTATATTTTCGGCTTTGATCGGCCATTTGATTAAAAGTCGCTATTAAATCAATGTCTACATTTTTTGACTCTTTTGCAGCTCTTTCATAACCTACTATACGGTCATTATTTATTCTAATCAGGTCATTTAAGACACTTACCAATTCATCTTGATTTTCCATGTTAATAGGTTTTACTTATATTATTAAATATGGTATACTAATTTAAAGTAAAAAAAGCGAGCCAGTTTTTTTGGTTTCTTTCTTAGTTTACTTAAAAGTTTCAAATGTGTATTTCCCCTTTACGGGTGGGCAAATATTTCCACGTCATATCCCTGAGTCACAAGATGTTAATTAGCTTTTTTTGTGGTAATTAACTTTATACTAAAAAATTTATCTTTTTCTATTGATATTTGCACCGATGAGGGTTTGACCTTAAATGCTCTCCTATATTAAAACATAACTATGAAAAAACTATTATTACTGCTTTTGCTCACCAGTGTGGTAAGTGCGGGATTAAAAGCCCAAAGCATGGGCAAAACGTACAAAACCGCATTAGGGGTAAAAGTTTGGGATGGGGGAGGAATTTCTTTTAAAACTTTTCTCGTACCCAACAACGCTTTGGAGGTAATTGGCTATTTTGATCGCCATGGTTCAAGGATTACAGGTCTGTATGAAATACATGGCAATATAGAGGGAGCCGGAGGCTTAAAGTGGTATATAGGTCCAGGGGCGCATTTGGGTTTTTATGATTACAAAGGATATTACGGAGATAGAGCAGTGGCAGGTGTTGACGGAGTTTTGGGTCTTGATCTAAAAATTAATAGAGCACCTCTAAATTTATCTGTTGACTGGCAGCCTTCGTTTGAATTTGCTGACGGTCGTGGGTTTGCCGGCAGTTGGGGCGGAGTAGGAATCAGATATACTTTTTAACGTAACGGAGTGCAGAATGAAGCAATGGTTTGACAGGTATTATAATGTAAAAATAGCAGATCTTATATCAGTTGGTATCTCTTATGCAATTAAACTGCTAGTAGCTACAATATTATTATTAATAGGTTTTTGGCTTATAAACAAATTATTGAAGATTGCCGAAAGAACACTTCATGTTAAGAATTTTGACATGACTTTTAAAAAATTCATACGCAATCTTTTAAATTTTGGTTTAAAAACCGTTTTAATCATTTCTATTTTAAATTTCGCGGGGTTTCACACGACATCTGTTATTGCACTCCTTGGTGCGGCAGGCCTGGCAGTCGGTCTTGCTCTCCAAGGCACTCTTACAAACTTTGCCGGCGGTGTTTTGCTACTTCTGTTTAAGCCGTTTAAAGTAGGTGACATTATTGAGGCGCAGGGCAAAAGAGGAGTAGTGTCAGAAGTTCAGATTTTTACAACTGTAATTGTAACAGACGATAACCGGTTAATTATCATTCCTAACAGTATGCTTTCTAACGGGATTATCGAGAATCACACGTATAAAAAAGAGCTTCCTCCTATTGAGCATAAATAAAGTTATCTGCTAAAAACTATTAATGATGTAAAGCCAGACCTAAGCATCACTCTTAACATAAAAAAAGCTCCGAAAATTCCGGAGCTTTTTTTATGTAGTTTATAAGTTTACAAAATTGCCAGAACAGTCACTCCCCCCTTCACCATTTGATTTAGTTGTACAGTTACTTTTGCACTTAAAGGCAATATTACATCTACCCGGCTGCCAAATTTAATGAACCCTAATTCATTTCCCTGGTGCACTTCCTGACCTATGGACAGATAGTTTACAATGCGTTTTGCAAGGGCCCCGGCAATCTGTTTAACCAACACCTCCCCTTTATCGTTTCTAATTACCACACTGTGCCGTTCATTCTCAGTAGATGACTTGGGATGCCATGCTACTAAATATTTTCCTTTATGATATTTGTTGTACACGACTTCGCCACTTACAGGGTTTCGGTTCACATGCACATTTGCAGGACTCATAAAAATACTGACCTGCAATCTTTTATCGTTAAAGTATTCTTCTTCCATAATTTCTTCAATCACTACCACCTTTCCATCTGCAGGACAAATTACTTCTCTCTCACCCTTCGTGAGAGAACGATATGGAATGCGAAAAAAAGAAACAATAAATAAAAATACCAAAACAGAGGCAATGAAAATAATAGCAGCAGTTTTTGGATAACTGTCACTTATAAAAATAAATGAAGCAATATTTATAAGGCCAAAAATTAATGCAGCAATACCAATTGTTTTGTAACCCTCTTTGTGAATAGTCATTACTCGAAAAATTATTTTGCAAATATAGCAGACCCAAAACCTGTTTTAAAAAATTTAATAAAACCGCTAAGACAAGGTAAGCAGCTAAAAATTACAAAAGCTGGTGTAAAGTGTAAACAATGACCGAAATTCGACACAACAAATAGTGCTTAAAGAAGGATGGCAGTGAAGAAAATGAAAGTTTACATTGTTTCATACAGATTTTTTACAAACAGAACAAGGTATAACCATACAAAAGGAGTCGCCAGTATCAGGCTGTCAAACCTGTCGAGAAATCCTCCATGACCCGGCATAACACTGCCACTGTCTTTCACCCCTGACAATCTTTTTAATTTACTCTCAAATAAATCTCCCGCGGTGCCAATGATGGCTGCTATTGTAGAAATAATAATGAGAGAGGTTATGTTTTTGAAATGAAAAAGATAGTAACCTGCTAACGAAACAACTGCAACACATAAAAGTGCTCCTCCGGCGGTGCCTTCCCAGGTTTTTTTAGGGGAAATTTTGGAAAAAGGTGTTTTACCAATAAATGAACCAACTATATATGCCATAGTATCATTAATCCATATAGAGGCAATAAGTATCACCGGAATTATCCACCCTTTGTCTTCTGAAACAAAAGAACCGTAGTTTACGATTCCCATACTCCTAATGTTCATCATAAGTCCCCAACTTAATGATATGTATAATAAACCTGCTAATGAATAAAGTAATGGCCGCAGCGAAGATTTTCTTGTAAGTACTATTAAAAACAATGGTAATACAACTCCTGACACCAATAGCAGAAGTCTTCCTATTTTGGTTAAGGGAATATTGTCTACTATGAAGCTATCTCCGGTCATAAAAAGCATAAATGCCCAACCGGCAATTATTATCCCATATCTATGTAAGGCAGTTATTCGCTTGTATTCAGGATCAATTAAACCTATTAATTTTTGATATTCAATCCAGCAACCAAAGTGAATAACAGAAAACAATACGAAAAAACTCCACCGATTCCATAGTAGCCCTGCTAGCATTATTACAACAAAGATTACTGCGGTTAAAGCCCGGGTTTTAAATGTTTGCAGGTTAAAAGCCATAAATATGATTAATTCTACCTTTTTTATTAAAAAAACTTCCTTAACAGACCAAGAGGTTTTAATACAAAAACAAAGATGGCAAAAGATTTAGTGTAAATGAAGAAAGAGTGTAAATAAAAAAGCCTCCGCGAAATGCGAAGGCGATTTGATTGCTGCTTGCCTGTATTTATAATTTGTTATGCTTTTTTAACTGTTACAAAACCATTGTCTTCAATTTTGAAAATAACAGAACCTTTTTCGTTTTCTGCAGAAATGTAATATGCGTTTTCATCTATTCCTTCAAAGCGAATAGCTTCCTTTACTGTGTAACCCTCAAGCTTTTTTGCAAATGTTCTTTTTGCTTTTACAGGTAATTCACTAAGGTCAGCAGTTCTGCTGGTAGCAATTAATTGACCATCTGAATTGTAAAAAGCTTCTTTTTTTTGATTGTTTTGCACAAACGTTGCTTTTAGGAAGTCGGGTGCAGAAGTCCACTGAACATTAGAAGCGTTTTTAAATTCACTCTCAAAACTGTTTTGTGCAAAGAAATTTACCTTGTTTCCACCTGCTGCAAATGCGCTTGTTGCAATTGTTAATGCTAAAACCACTGCAGTAAATAATTTTCTCATAATAGTATTTTTATTTTTTAAGTTGTAATTGCTGCCGTTAACAAGACAAATGTAGAGACGTGAAAAGAAGTTAGGTATTAAATTGGGATGAAATGAAATGAAAGGCGGCTCAATTTTGATGAGTGGTAAAAAAAACGACAGAAACAATTGAAAAATTGGTAGAAAATTTTTACCACCGTAATATAAGATGTGATGAACGGTAAAAGTACAAAACGGATTTATGGAAATATTCCGTATAGAAGGTTATAGAAATAGGACAGTGTAAAGTATTCAATTTAAAGGCGTTCTTCTTAGAATTTTTGCAATAAAAAAAGCTGCCTTTTTGCGGAGGCAGCTTTTACACTAGATTTCTTTATAAATGTTATTTAATAAAGCCTTTTTCTAAAACAGTATCATCTATTCTTACTATTAATTTATACATGCCTTTAGCTAACTGAGGTATTCTTATAGTATTATTCATTAGTGAAGAAACGGCATTTTTTAATATCAATCTTCCGTTATAATCAATTATTGAAACTTCAGCTTTTTTACCGCTCGTTAGCCCTGTTATAGTATATTTCAATTCTCCGTTTGCCACAGGATTTGTCTGAATAAACAATTCTGCTTTTAATTTTTCAAAGTTTACTTTTACCATGTAAGAATAGGTGATTCTACCATCCTTATCCGTCATTTTCAACCTGTATATCATATACTTATTACCATATACATTTGGATTATCTATAAAGTTATAAGTTGCCGGACCGCTTCCACCCTTTGCAAATACTGTCCCTTTTGAAGTCCATTGTTGTGTCGTCGTATTTAATTGCTCTATTTCGTACCTGCTTAGATTTAGCTCTTCAGATGTTTCCCAAATCAGTTCTATTTGATTTTTCTGTTTATAGGCATTTAAATAGGTAAGTTTAACGGGTAAAACAAGGTCTCCAAGTTGTCCCCGTATCACCCCCTCAGGAAAGCGTTGAGAATTAATACTAATATACGTGAAGCCGTTAATCATTGAGTCTACTAACGATGAAGACAGCGTTCCACTCCCCGAGAAAGTTCCCGATTTTGTTGTTCCATTATATGCAGGGTTAAGAGCGAGAATAACCGGACCGTTAACACCGACTTGTCCCCTGGATATATCTGCCTTAGACACATTTGAGTTCACTCCGTTGAAAAAACCTGTCGCATATGTCAGCCCTGTTGCTTTGTCTACAATTACCAATGCCTGGCCCGTAGCTGTTGATGTGTTTGAAGGCACTTCCTGTGTTCCCTCTAACTTGGGTGAGAAAGCCTGGGTTTCTCCACTGGTAGTAGCAATAAGCTGCGCTCTTATTTCGCCGTTAGGGAACGCTGCACTGTGTACATTTGCATACATATTTCCTGCTAACAGATCAATTTCCTGCGCATCGGTTAGAGTGACGCCGGTAACGGCAATCGTACCGGTGCTATCACCACTGGTTGTAAGAGGTATGATAGGAGCTCCTGATACTCCTGGCGCGCCCATGTGGATATGGGCCGCGCTAACAGTATCAGAAAGATGTTGATAATCGCCTGCTAATGTTAGCAAATTAGTCTCAGTATTATATACTACTATAACTGTTCCCCTTGCCTTCGATGAATTGGACGGAACTTCATTACTACCATTCATTTCTCCCGCGAAATATCTTACAGTTGTGTTATTTACCAGTTGCGCTCTTATTTCACCACCTGCGTATGTAGATGTGTGAATATTTACGTACGTGCCGTTAGTCGAAATTGAATCGGCAGCTTCTGCAGTTACTTTAGTGATACCATGAACTGAACCACTCGTTGCAGAACTATGTATAAGATCAAATAAAATGGCACCTGCAACTGTAGGACTACCCGTATGAACGTGAGAGCCTGTGGAGGCTGCAGTAAGGCCGGTATAATTTCCTGTCACAAAAGCCGAATCTGTTGCCATATCTATGATCGCATAAACTGAACCTGTTCCTGGTGAAGGATTAGGTGGAGTTTCTTGTGCACCCTGCAATCTTCCTGATAAAAATGTTGTTTGCGCGTCTGTTGTTAGCGTTAGTTGGGCTCTTAATTCACCTCCCGGATTTGTGGAAGTATGCACATTTGCATACATTTCGCCGGCAATTAAAGAATCTTCCTGCGGCTGGGTTAAAGTTGCCTTACCTGATAAAGATCCTGTTGTGCCACCGGAATTTACCAGATCCAGCTCGATTGGTCCTGCCACACCGGGCTCTCCCCGGTGAATATGAGAACCGGTAATAGTATTGGTAAGACCTGCGTAATCTCCAAATAATTCTAATGCTTTTGTAGCTGTATTATATTTTACAATTACTACTCCCGAACCAGTTGAGGTATTTGCCGGTGTTTCCTGGCTTCCTTGCAAGTTTCCTTTTAAATAACGTATCTGCGACTGGGCAAAAAGAAAACATACCATGGCCAGGCAAAGAATAGAGATCTTTTTCATATGCAATCGATATTAATGTTTAAGATGAAAAGTTAATAAAACTTTAATATGTTTCCAACTATATTTAGATTAAAAAATTAATGGTGTGAAAAAACAGTTTAGCAAAACCCGGAAAAGAGTGGGGAAGCCTAGGCAAAACGGGTGATAAAAGGATTGTCATTTAAGTTTTAAGAGGAGTTCGGGTGAAAATTATAAAAATTCTTCTGCTTCAACGTTCTTCCCGCCTCTTACAGCGATTTGCTGATCTTTTCTAATAATGGATGAGTGGACAATAAAGAAGTGTTGAAGAAAAGTTTTTGCGGATTTGTTCAGTGTACACTTAAAAAGAAAAAAAGCTTTATTTATAGGAAATAAAAAAGAGAGTAGCTGTGTAGTTATGAAACTTTTAATGCAGCCCTGGAGAACTAAAACAAATAAAAAAGCCTCAACTAATTGAGGCTTAACTACTTCTACTACTATTAAACGTGGTGTGGGGCGCACTACGAATAGTTGAGTTTATTTTTTCTATCTTTTTTTAATTTTTCTTCTGTAACCTAGTACCAGCAAGGGTTTCAGGAAAGATAGGTAAACATAGCTAAAGTTAAAAAAACATAATTACCGTACAACATACCGTACAACAGGAAGGAAATTTTTTTGTACTTTTATTTGTAATTAAGTGACCTAATTATGAAAGTCTCTTTCCATTTAGCAAGACAAACATCCCCTCGTGAGACAGCTATTATTGCCGTTATTAGGTTTGGAAGTGAAAGAGTAAACTTTAGTACAGGGTTGAGCATTATACCCAAGCATTGGAATAAACTTTCCAGGGAAGCAAGGGCTACCAAGGGCATTTCACATTTGGAATTGAACAGCACACTAAGCAGAACAAAAAATAGGATTGAAGAAGCCTTTAGGAGGTACCGAAATGATACCGGTACTATTCCGTCTAAAACTACTTTTAAAGAGATTTTGAATACCGAATTTGAACGTAGCAGTGCACGAAAAGAAGCAAAACTAACTTTTATTCAATTTTTTGAAGGCATTATTCTTTCGTCCAAAGAAGGAACACGTCTTCAACCTAATGGTAAAACAATAAGTCCTAATACACTAAAGACTTACAAGACAACAGTAAAACATTTAAAAGCATTTGCAGAGAAAAGAAAAAAGCTTTTCGATTTTGACACTATTGATCTTGATTTTTACCATGATTACATTGAGTTTGTAACAAAGCAATTAAACCTAAGCCCTAATGCCATTGGTAAGGATATTCAAATCATAAAACTTATTTTAAGAGAAGCCTTTGAACGAGGCATAACTGATAAAAGAGCTTTCGAAAGTAAACGGTTTCGTGTAATGCGAGAACAGCCAGACACTATTTATCTAACAACAGACGAACTACAAGAATTATCGCAACTTGACTTAAAAGATAATGAGCGCCAGGAAATAGTGCGAGATTTATTTTTAATAGGATGCTACACAGGTATGCGCTACTCCGACTATACAAACATTACCAAGGATCAAATTGATGAGGACTTTACTAAAATTCGTTATAACCAGGGTAAGACAGGACAACTTGTAGTACTGCCGGTGAAAAAAGAAGCTAAAATTCTTTTAATAAAATATTTTAATCGCTTACGTGAGATAAATTCCTTACCTGAGGTTAAATATAACAGCAAAACAAATCTAGCCTTAAAGACTATTGGCAAAGCTTGTGGTCAACTGCAAAAGAATTACTCCTACAAGAAAACAAACGGAGGGGTGACTATTCATCAGCAGCATGCTAAGTGGGAAAAGCTATCAACCCATACCGCGAGACGCACCTTTGCCACTAACGAATTGAAAGAGGGAACACCGATATCTTTAATAATGGCAGCAACCGGCCACTTAACAGAAAAATCATTTTGGAAATATATTCGGGCAACACCGGAAGAGAAGGCTAACCTTCTTGAAATACAATGGATGCAAAGAGAAAGTAAGCTAAAAGTCGTTTGAGGCGATCTATTGTGCTGATTACTATTGTAAAATTATATGTGAGGAGTATTGGTCTTCAGTTATTCGTTCAACAGTTTGATGAAGATAATCCTAACCTTTACTATGTTGTAAAATTAATAGTGCCAGCTATGTTTTGGTTTCACCAAAACTGCTGGCTCCTCTCATGCTTTCGCATTCGTTCTTGTAATTTTTCTTTTCTTCCGAAAATTCTTAATACGTTATGCAAATACTTTTTCTTCACCAGGCCACCTTAGTAATGGATTGATGTTAAGCGAAAGGGTAAGGGTTGGAGTTTGACTAATAAAGCATCATAAGTGCGCCTGCTAAAGATTAAAAATTTTCTTCCCCGTACTATAGCTGTACAATGTTAAGTGCTTATAAGCAGGCAAAACCAATTTCACCGACGGGATTGTTTCACCAATAAGAATCGGCCTTGTACTTATGATGCCAGTTGTACTTCATAGCCT
>NZ_KB893323.1 GCF_000374045.1 Segetibacter koreensis DSM 18137
GAAACACATTTTGATGAAAGTATAGGAAAGATAGAGGTTGTTCCACAGGATGTTGGAAGAATTTTATTAAACCTATTCAACAATGCTTTTTATGCGGTAAATGAAAAAAAGAAACAGCTAAATGGAACGTTTGAACCGTTAGTTTTAGTTACCACAAAAAGATCAGGTGAAGAAGTACAAATTCGGGTAAGAGACAACGGAACAGGCATTCCGCAAAAAGTAGTTGATAAAATTTTTCAACCCTTTTTTACGACTAAACCAACAGGACAGGGAACAGGATTGGGACTATCATTGAGTTATGATATTATTAAAGCGCTCGGAGGGGAATTGTCAGTTCAAACACAGGAACATGACTTCTCCGCATTTACCGTTTCACTACCCATTAGATAGAATAGGGAAAAATATCGAAAAAGATACAATAAACAAAGCGCTTCTTTTATAAACTAGATCTTCATGACACTTGCATTGAAAACGTTCTTTCATGATTATGAAAAGGCCGAATAAGAATGTCTAATAATAAGTTGAATCATCAGTTGAATTTATGTTCATCTCACACACCCTCACCACTACAAATATTTGAAGAAGCTTGATATAAATTGGTAGGCTAAAAACGAAAAAAGGCAGTAAACACTGAGTTTTACTAGACTTCTACCACAAAATCCTCATCTATGTCGTCGTGATGCCTATAGAGTAAGTCGAGCTTTACAGTTCTTCAACTTAATACTTTGTCCGCTACTTATTTTAGTACAAACATACACGTCTTAGCCAATCTAACCTCTTCTAAATCAATCCTAAAAAATCCCCTACCAATCCATCATTGATTTCTTAAGTTTTCTTAATCAGATTTACGTCCATAAAACAAAAACATATGGACACTTTATTTATCCCAACTGAAAACGACATTAAGAGCTGGATCCGGGAAGCGGTGAACGAAAGTCTCAGCGTATCTGTTGCACAAAATGATAAGTCTGCTAATCTGGCGCAGTAACCACTTATAAGCAGGAAAGATGTAGGCCGGTTCTTAGGCATCTCCATGGTTACTCTTAACGACTGGATGAAGAAAGGTTTGCCTAACCATAAGGTAAACGGTAGAGTTTACTTCCAAAGGTCAGAAGTGCTGGAGTATGTAAAAACAAGCCGACGGAAGTTGTAATACCTACAGAAGACTTTTTTAATTGTAATAAATCAGCAAGTATGAACGGCATTGTAGAGAATGAACAGGAGCAGGAATACTTACGTATAGGTACAACCTATTATAGAAAAATAAGAAAACCACTAGCTTCAGGTGATGTTACAGAGTTGTTGTTGCCATGGTCAGTAGAATGTATTAAGCAGGACTATGGAAAAGCTTTTTTATCTGCTATTCCGCGTTATAAGGGTTTTTGCCTTGTTCCCAATCACTTGGAATACAAAAGGGAAATTGATAACTTTTATAACCAGTACTACCCTTTTCCTCATGAGCCTCGTCCGGGTTACCCCAAACATACCCTTGTTTTTTTAAATCACATCTTTGGCGAACAGCTGGATCTGGGTTTGGATTACTTGAAAGTTTTACTGCTGCATCCTGTACAGATACTTCCTATCCTATGCCTGGTAAGTACAGAGCGAAATACAGGCAAGACAACTTTTTTAAATTTTCTAAAAGCTATCTACGGTTCCAACATGACCATCAATAGCAATGAGGATTTCAGAAGCAACTTCAATGCAGAATGGGCACATAAACTAATAATTGGTGTTGATGAAACTTTCCTTGACCGTAAAGAAGACTCCGAACGTATCAAAAATCTAAGTACTTCCCGTTATTATAAGATAGAAGCCAAGGGCCAGGACAGGCAGGAAATTGAATTTTTCGGCAAGTTCATCCTATGCTCCAACAATGAAGACAACTTTATCATGATTGATGCAAAGGAAATCAGGTATTGGATAAGAAGGCTGTCTACATTGCAAGCACCTAACAATAAACTGTTGGCTGAGCTGGAAGCTGAAATTCCTGTTTTTATTCATTATTTACTTAACCGCCCGTTTACTACAAAATGCGCTACCCGGATGTGGTTCACACCTGAGCAAATCGCTACAAGCGCCTTAAAACGACTAAAGAAGTACAACCGAAACAAACTCGAAGTAGAGATGGCTCAAATCCTGCTAACCATTGTTGACCAGAAGGAATTATGTGAACTATGCTTCTGTTTATCCGATATGCAGGAGTGGTTGCAGAAAAAGGGTTTTAGATGCTATGACAGCAACAGCATCAAAAAAGTACTTCAAGACACCTGGAAACTTGTTCCTTCTGAAAACTCAAATTCCTATACACAATACCGCTTCGGTAGTGACGGAAGTATATACGAATACAACTACAAGGGAAGGTATTATAAGCTGTCACAAAAAGAGGTTATAAACCTTCATTTTTCTGATGATTTTGATGACAGGAGTATAAGTATTTGAAGCTAAATAAGTTATGATCATCAGAAACGTCATCAACATTTCATCAGAAAAAACACTTTGATGAAAGCTCTTATCCTCCTGATGAAAAAAAGATGAAGTGATAAGTAATTAAAAATCAAATAGTAAGAGTGCGTTTCATCAAAATCATCAAAAAATCAAGCATATGGCCACCCATTTTTTTTCCTACGAGGAATTGAGGCAAACAGATATTGTAGAGTACCTGGAGAAATTAGGTTACCAGCCACAAAAAATCACCAACAATGACTACTGGTACTTGTCACCATTAAGAGATGAAAAAGAAGCCTCTTTTAAGGTGAACCGAAAATTAAATGCATGGTTTGATCATGGTTCAGGGAAAGGTGGAAACTTTATAGATTTTGGAGTTCTATACTATAAATGCAGTTTTGAACAACTTATTGAAAAGATAGAAAACTTTTTTTCTTTTCATCCGGGAAACGTACCGGTTCAACCGCCTCTTATCAACACTCAAGAAGCCAAGGAGGCACTTGAACCTAAAATAAAAGTGATAGCCGCAAAACCACTCACAAATCCTATCCTTTATCCTCGAATCCGACTAATTTCTTTAATAACGTTATCTTCTGCAATGCTCAAAAGAACAGCAATTTCATTACTGGTTATATACTTATCGCTAGCCAATATCACTTCAAGTACTGAATTAGTTATCTCTTCCATTCTATTTTCCATATTATTATCTACCAGTGGTAGTAATTTAAAATTTACAACTCATTTTTTTGTTTCTGCCTATACTCTACTTCAACTTTATTTTTTAAAACCTATTTTAAATATTAGAGGTCTATTTACCAATTTTGGTTCGATCAACTGTCAACTACTAATTCCGGGATAGGACTTAACCATCGAAAATGGTAACTTAAACGTAACTTTAATTTAAAAGAATTTCCTCAGGTAAACATTAACGTTGCTCATAACTTTTTACACGGCGCATTTAAGGTCCCTAATATTTCTTCCAATAAAAGTAGAGTTTAAATAAAATACCCTAGCCCTTTTTTAATCAACTAGTGTGGACCAATAATAACTACTCTAAAGCCGGGTTCGAATTCTCGTTGGGCTCCTTTTCTTTCTTGAACTCCAACCTGCCAAACTTCCACGTGAAGTTTAATCCAAAAGATCTGAAAGGTATACTACGCTGGCTAGTAACAATAAAATTTGGACCATAAAGAGAAGTACGCATGTTTACCACATCTTTAAATGGATTGGTAGCGGTGAGGGCCAAGCTTCCGTTCTTGTTCCAGAATTGCTTCCGTACTGCAAAACTGTAGTTAGTAAAAGAAGGGTACTTCCCCTGGGCCTCATTGCGGGCAGAATTGAAGTTGCCAAAAAACTCTCCAAAAAGAGTGTTAGTAAACTGATAGCTGCTGTTGAGGTTAAACCTGTAATTAAAACTAGAGGAATTGTATCCTTTATCAATTGCATTTATAATATCACGGTGAAAAAAGAACATGTTGGTTCGTATGCTCATCTTCTTTACCAACCGCAGATCTGTAAAGAGGTTAAAACCTATATTTTTTTCCGTTCCTATATTTTGACGGGTAGAAACGGCCACGTGGGTATAGGTTGTATCGCCAACAGTATATTCAGGATAGTAAGTAACAAACGGCTGAATATCGTTCATATTGAGGCGGTAAAACAGGTTCACCATGAAAGAGCCGGCCTTGCCAAGGTCTTTGTTATAGGCAAACTCATACCTTTTGCTGCTTTCAGGTACCAGGTTAGGGTTACCAGTAGAGATGTTTTTTGGATCGCTGGTATTTACAAATGGATTAAGATCTCCATAGTCGGGGCGTCCAATTCTCTTTGAGTAACTTAACCTTAAAGCTCCGCCGTTTTCACCCAATTTCTTCGACAGGTATATTGATGGAACGAAGCTATTGTACCCGGGCACTTTTCGTTGCTGTTGTGCATTGGAGTAAAACGCCTCTATTTCAGTTCGTTCGTATCGCCCCCCTACTTTGGCATCAAACAATTTCGCTACAAGAAAGGTTAGCTCAGAATAAAGTGCATAGACTTTTTGATGATAGTTAAGGTTATTGGTCAAAAAAGGATTAGGCTGGTACTGGCCGGTTGGGTTGTTATACGTAAGGACATCAGAGCTGCTGGCAATATCAATAAAATTTGCTTTGCTTCCTACTCCAAGTATTACATTTTTCTTCAAAGGCTGGGTATAGTCTATCAGTAATTCGTTGTCGTTCTGATTGCCGGGGTTTGTACTGTTATTACCATAGTAAAGCTGGTGAGCTGGCTGCAAAAACTGCATGCTCGAGGTTCTGTTGTAGCTGTTGCCTAGTGATGAATTGAGTGCGATGTCGAGCTCCTTGTCTTCTTTATTAAAAGTTCGTTTATAATTGAGGTTAGCATCTATATTATGAAAACGAAAAGCGTTGTCTGTATTATTTATAGAAGAAATTTTTGAAATATTACTGCTATTACCACCATCATCTTTACTATCCTGCAACTGATTGGTATAGCCGCTCCCATCGGTTCCAAAACTGTTAAAGGAAATTGCACCCGTTAGGCTGTTCTTATCATTATAACTCCAATCAAATCCTGCTCCTGCCTGTAAGCCATGCCGATGAATGCGCGAAAGGCCATCCTGGTGTAAGTAAATGTTAGTACTGGCTGCGGTATCGTTAGTTACCCGGTCAGAATAAGAAGGAGTATTTGCACGTAAACGGGTATTGCCACTTACAAAGGCGTTTACTGCAAATTTACCCTTCCGGGCATTGAAATTAAAAGAACCGTTTTCGGTACGGGTACCACCTGTAAGTGAAAGATTTCCGTTAATACCCTGTGCATTGCTCTTTTTAAGGATAATGTTGATAATACCACCTAACCCCTGCGCATCGTATTTTGCCCCCGGGTTAGTAATTACTTCTATGCTTTTAATCTGGTTGGCGGGTATCGCCTGCAATACGTCTGCAATGTTGCTTCCAAAAGCCGATGATGGTTTGCCATTTATCAAAAACCTGATACTGGCATTGCCCGCAAGTTCTACATTTCCATCTACACCTACTGTTACCTGCGGCACTTTTCTAAGTATGTCTGTAGCCACCCCGGTTTGTGAGGTGATGTCTTTCTCTGCATTAAACACCATCTTATCTATCTTATTTTCTATTACTCGTGCCTGTGCAGTTACCGTTACCCCCTGCAGTGTTGTTGCAATTGCAACCAGTGCAATGCTACCAATGTCGACGACATCATTTTTTTTAATTACTGCCAACTTGCGGAGGGTATGCGCCTTGTAACCCATAAATTCTGCTACAACATTATAAGTACCGACAGTGGATATATTGGCAATTGCAAACATGCCGGTGCTGTCTGTAGTCGCACCGTTAAAAGCTTTCTTACTACCCTCTTCGTAAAGAGTAACGGTAGCATATTCTATAGGCTTACGCGACACAGAGTCTATGACTTTACCAGTAATCTTTGCATTACCACCGGCAGATGGTTGTTGTGCCTGAACTAAAAAACCTAAAAACAATAAAAAGAGAGAGAGTGTAAATTTTCTATGCATATTCAATAAGACCTTTTAGAGTGGTAAAAATATTCAGGAAATCTGAAGCAAAGTTGATTTTATGAGTCTCACAACAACATCTTTTCGGGAACAATGCCTCCTTAAAAATCAAGTAAATTTAACTTCAAGCCATTTATTCAATTGTAGAAGCGATATCAGACTCAGTTGAAAGTATGAAAAGTTTTACATCATAAACTCTGAAAGTTCTATCTGGTTTAAATAAGGTTTCAACTCGTTTATGTTACTAAAAGACCGAACTATAAAATATTTATTGTTAGGTTTAAAACATGCTATTTCTATAAAAAAAGAATTTAGTTGATAAAGTAAAATGCTGGTGAAAGTCAATTGTATATCTCCAACATATACTGCTTCATTCCATACAAGGTCCATCTGTTGGTCTTCAGCCAATAACTTAAATTGATAAAGTGTCAAAGGAAAACTTTTGTTGCGCAAATATAAAAGAAGTAATCGTTGCCTTTAGACAAAAGAAACCTATGTGTTGTATGCCACTCGCGTTATCTTCAGCGACAGGCTTAAATATCTTTTTCTTATCATACTCGCATCATGGTGATATTTGATTTTCCGGTAGTTCCTCTTTGTTATGATGAGATGATTACTCATAACAGAAAAAAATAAAATTGAAAAAGATGCTTCTTTTTTTTAAAATAGCAGGCATAGAAAATTAATAAATATTAAACAAAAAAGAACAAATAGAATAACTTTATTACATCCTCAATAATCAAAATATTCACCTTATGACGATAGACATTTTTGGCAGACTTCAATATGTACATGAGCTAAAACCAGATATCGATATAGCCGGAGACAGGCTTTATGTTTTTTTAAAAGAAAACCGAAAAGAAGGAAAAGTGTATTATGAATACCAGGGGTCAATGCGTTCTACTCTTGAAGATACGTCTGCAGATTTTTTAAAAACTTTTCTTCCCGTGGCAACGCATTTTACAGTACCCCCAGACGAAGCTTTACCTTCTGATACAATGCAATTAAAAGAAGAACTAGATAGAAATGACAGGTCACTTGTGTTTGAAGGAATAGAAGAAGAATAATTTTATGCTGTAGCAAATTCCATCTTTCACAGCGTATCCTGCATCAGAAATTGTAGTTATGAAAATTTAAAAAGTTGTAGGAACAAAAGAAAATTTAGTAAAAATGTAACCAAAAAAGGCATTTGTTGGTATAATTTTAAAAAAGGTAATTTTATAAAAACAATATAAAATGGCTAAACCAAGTATAGAACTGATAGATGCACTGCGTACAACAGCTAACAGGCTAAAAAATGGAGCATATTATGCATGGGGCAATCATGGAGCTTGTAATTGTGGCAATTTGGTGCAATCAGTAACATTTTTAACTAAAGAAGAGATTTTAAAATATGCACAATCAGGCTTAGGGGAATGGACAGAGATTGCAGAAGAATATTGCGGAGATACCAATACACCCATAGATCTTGTGATACAAAAACTGGAAATGATCGGTCTAAACCCGGTTGATATTCACAATATAGAATACCTCAAAGATAAGGAAGTACTAAATGCATTACCAGGAGGGTTTCGGTGGTTAAAGCGAAATGTTCGTGAAGATGTGATTGTATATTTTGAAACTTTCGCTAATATTTTGGAAGAAAAGCTAATAAGTAAAATCGAGATATCGTACAAACATTTGCTGACAGAAAATGAGCAGGAAAAGAAAGCCTTGCAATTAGAAATGGCGTAGTCTTCTTTCATCAGGAAACTTTATTTCATAGACGAAAATTTTTGCAGAAAAAAGCCTCCACAATTTGTGGAGGCTGAATCACTACTACTTGCTTTATTTAATTTTTTACTGTTGATATAGAACCATTATCAGCCACTTTAAGGACAACAGAACCTTTTTCGTTTTCTGCAGAAATGTAATAAGCACTTTCCTGCGCACCTTCAAATCGGATGGCTTCTTTTACTGTGTAACCGTTATATTTTTTTGCAAAAGTTCTTTTTGCATTCACTGGTAATTCATCCAGCGTAATCGCCTGGTTGGTTCCAATTAAATCTCCGTTAGCACTGTATAATGCTTCGGTTCTTACATTGTTCAATACAAATGTTGCCTTTGTATAGTTATCGCCGGCAGTCCACTGCACATCAGATACATGTTTGAACTCAGACTGAAAATTATTGAGTACGGTATAACTTACTTTGTTTCCTTCTGCTGCAAAACTGCTAAGTGCAACGGTAACTGCTAGTAAACCAGAGA
The DNA here is from genome assembly GCF_000374045.1 of Segetibacter koreensis DSM 18137. GTDB lineage: Bacteria > Bacteroidota > Bacteroidia > Chitinophagales > Chitinophagaceae > Segetibacter > Segetibacter koreensis. The sequence goes on from NZ_KB893323.1 coordinate 8,240, forward strand.
TGAATAACTTTTTCATTTTTTATTTTTTTAATTGTTTTTTTAAAAATTGTCAGTTTTATTTGATTGACAATTCAAAAGTAGAACCCCTAAAAGGCTTGTGCAATTGAATTGGGACCAAAAGCATTTATTGACTTAGTTATTGTGACAAACGGCGGCATTTTTCTCATTGAAATCCCCTCAAACTTAACGCAGATAAAGGTTTTAACGCGTTATCTGAAATAGTAAAAAAGGCCTGAAATAGTGGATGATTTTACTAAATTATATCTGTAAGTGGGATGAGTGGTAAAAGATGGAGTGATTTAAAGTTCTTAACTGTTGCCCAGGTTCTCTTGTTTATCTTTGTCCTACTTTCTAATCACCCTTCAGCAATTTGGGTTAGCATCTGAAAATACAGGTTTTTGTTTTGCAGGTAATATCATAAAAACTTCGTTAGTAAGGCTAAAAGAAAATAAAGTATAAAAATTATTATAACTCATGCGTATAATCTTCATTCCTGGTTTAGGTGAAGAGGTGTCAATTTTCGATAAAATACAAGCATCCCTTCCGCAGGAAAAAGTGTTTATTGATAATTGGAAATGGTTAGGGCATTTACCTGAAAAAGGACTAAACGCTTTAGTGTATGCAAAATATTTGGTTGAGCAGTTTGAAATTAAGGAAGGAGATGTCATACTTGGTCATTCAATGGGCGGATGGATCGGATGGTATATCAAGCACCTGGTGGGTTGCCGGCTCATTCAGGTTGCATCCTGGACGGACAGCAGTAAAATAATAAAGGTGCCGTTAGAGCGGCATTTAATGTATTGGTTGGCAAAAAGAGGAATTGGTTTTAATACTGTGGCGCTTCGCATTCTTGTTTGGCTACATTATAAGAATAAGCCATCAAAAGAAATATTTATTGAAATTTTCGAAAGGTTAAGAAGAGGTGATAAGGAAATTGTCGCCAAACAATTAATGGTTATCTTTAATCCTGTTAAAATACCGGTTAACGTAGCTCCGGACGTTAGAATTCATGCAAAAGCTGACCATATTGTAAAGTATCCTTCGCAGACTTTTCATGAAGTTCCAGGAGATCATTTTTCTTTGGTTACTCACCCTAAACAAGTTTATAAGCCAATCACCAATTTTTTAAAGGCTGAAGGAGTACCGTTTGTTGGAATTGAAGGAAAGAAAGCATCGACTTGAGATAATTAGCAGAAAAAATTTACTAATAGTTACTTTTAGAAATTTACATAAAAAAGCCACCCGCACAGGTGGCTTTTTTATGTAAACCATACGTTATTTACGCATGCATTCCTGCATGCACTCCTTCCCTGAATTCCTCTACTATTTTTTTGTTGAACGCTGGCAGATCTTTTGGTGACCGGCTTGTGATTAATCCATTATCAACCACAACCTCCTTGTCTACCCAGTTTGCGCCTGCATTTTTTAAATCTGTTTTAATGGATGGATACGAGGTAAGTGTCTTACCAGAAACTACACCAGCTTCAATAAGCAATTGTGGACCATGACAGATAGCCGCTACTGGCTTGCCGGCCTCAAAAAAAGAACGGACAAATTTAACACAGTCTTCATTTATCCGCATCAGGTCAGGGTTGATTACTCCTCCAGGAATTAGTAAGCCATCATAATCTTCTTGTTTTGCCTCTTTTACATTTACATCGACAGGCAGTTCTATCGACCAGTCTTTTTCCTTCATAGCCCTTACACTTTGTTCAGGCGAAACTATATCAACGGTGGCTCCTGCTTCTTCAAGCGCTTTTTTAGGGCTGGTAAGCTCAACCTCTTCAAAACCTTTTTCTGTTAAAATAGCGATTTTTTTTCCTGATAACGTTGCCATAATTAAATCTTTAAAAATTAAAAAATACAATGGCAAAGCATCAAATATTTTACCAGCATCGCTTCTATTGGTTATTGGCCATCCATTTTTAATTACATAAAGATTAACCGTATAATAAATGCCTCACTTCAACAATGGTGCTATTTAAAGAGAAAGATTACCATGCAATGTTATGCTATTGCATGATAACAGCATCTTCTGCAGGAGCAGCTAAAGGGGCAGTCTCTTTCTTTTGCTTTAGCATGGGCTGCCATTTCAACAAAGTCCCTGATCTCCATAACCACTCCAAAGGACCATAGTTAAAATATTGCAGCCACCATTTACTAAATATCATCTGGCACATAAAAAATGTGATTGCAATAAGGTAGTTTAACCCGGGACTTGTTTTTGTGTACAAATGAAAGCCGACACCGTAAAATAATATTAAACCGAATATAGTTTGTGTTATATAGCTGCTTAAGGCCATTTTGCCGACAGGTGCCATTGGAAAGAAGAACTTGCGGCCACCTTTAGTAAACATTAGTAAAGTAAGACCGGTGACAAAAAATACCACCAGTGCAGCATTAAAAACATCATAAAAGATCATGAAAATGTAGCCGGCATACGGGCTTTGCTGCCATCCTAATTTTAATATTGCATCTGCGGCAAACATGCCCAAACCACATGCTAGCGCAATACCCATAACTAAGGCGCTTCGACGAAATATTTTTCTAAAAAGAGGTTTTGATTCTATGCCATTTTCAAACATTTTTTTGCGACCTACAAACATTCCTAAAAGAAAAAAGCCAAGCGTTATAAATAATCGGCCGCTATTTACCTGGAATTCGAACTTCGTACTTAGGTGGTTTAAGTTATACTTAAGAATATCCATGAGGCTACCGTGATCAATTAACGCGTTATAAGACGTAGCCATTGCGGCAAAATCTCCAAAGCCTTGCTGAGTGTGACTAAGTAACTGCACCAGGCCAATAATCTTACCGGGAAGATTAAGAGCAAGCAACAAACCTGTGATCAGTACCCATTTGTTGTTTAGTTTTCTAAGCATTAAAAGAACAAATCCTAAAGGAGCATATATGGAGAGTATATCACCCATCCACAAAGCGTGATGAGCAAGTCCTATTATTAGAAGTAAAATGAGGCGCCACGAATACCGGCGAAGGAAAGTATTAGGGTCATGTTGTAAACGGCGCATCTGAAGGTAGAAACTAAGACCAAAAAGAAAGGAAAAGAAAGCAAAAAACTTTCCTGTAACAAAAAGGTTGTTAAATATATCAGCGACCTGGCTACCGACGTCTTTATATTTTCCATATACCTCATCGGGAAGTGGCCCTGCCGTGTACCAATAGATAAAGTGGGCTAACATAATACCCAGAAGTGCGAAACCCCGAAGGGCATCGACTGTAACAAGCCTGTCGTTAGTTGTGGTTGGTTGCATATACAAATCTTCACATAAAATACCTCAACGACAATCATTATAGTAAGAGTGGTTAAAAAATTGTATAAGCAATAGTATTTTTAATTTTAATGGATTTTTCTCAAATTAAGATGAGAAAACCACCATAGTAATCCAACTAAGAAAATTATTAAAATTTCATTTGAAATAGAAGATTACCGTTATGCTTTCATTTCAATACACTGCTGTTGACCTCAATCCAAAGAGTTACAAAACTTCGCTTTGGCACTCGCGATCAAAGAGTATCCCTTTTTATTTTTGCGCTTGAAGAGTCTACGCGAGTAGTGGTATCACGGGTTTCATTTGGCAGTTGATTTTCTGCATTTGAGGAACCTAACGTACCGCCTGTAGCAGCATGGGCATCAGGTTTTCCTGTTACCTGCATGGGTTCATTACACGCAAATGCAAATGCTAACAATGAAAGTGCACATAGTTTTTTCATATTTTTTATGTTTAATTAAATCCTACTAATAAAATACCAGCCTTTTATCAAACCGCATCTTTCATTTACCTGGGTGAAATTTTTATACCTGATAAGTGATAAAAAGAAACAAAACAGCGATTGTTGATTTTGATTGCTTTATTTGCATATTTGACATGAAATCAAAAGAAGTTTTTGCCCTTTTTACATTTACAATTTAAACCACTTCTTAATAACATTCTTTATAAGTAATGAAATATTCTAATTATATTGGTGCAGCGTCCGCACTTGCATTGATCATTTTTTGTTTTGTTCCCTGGGTTTATATCGAATCAATCCACGCAACTATTAACGGTGTAAATACTGGTCAGACGACCTTTGGTAGTCCGGCCATCATCCATATTTTTCTTTCTGTTTTTTCAATTATTCTTTTTGTGCTACCTAAAGTATGGTCAAAAGGCATTAACGTGTTTGTTGTTGCATTTAATTTTGCCTGGTCAATACGAAATTTTTTGTTGTTTACTCAATGCCAAATGGGGGAATGTCCTGAAAAGAGAGCAGGCATTTATGCAATTATCCTTCTTTCTTTTCTTATGATGGTAATGACACTATTTCCAAAGATAAATGTAGAAGATAAAATATCTGAATGAGTACGCCAAAAAGATAGGTATCAAAAAAAGTTGAAAGAGACAATTTTTCGTAGAAGTTATCGTTATCTAACGAAAGGCTATTTTAACGAGTCAAAAAAACCACTCTATGAAAAGAATTTTTCTCCTATTCCTTTTTTTAACCTCATTATCTCTTGCTCAATCTCAAACTATATTAGATGAAGATTTTGAAGGGGAAACTTTTCCACCACAAGACTGGACGTTAATCAATGGCAATGAACCTCTTGGCTATAACTGGGCCAGCAACAGCGACACAAACCTGGCTTATGTAAATAGCACGGGCAAGTCATATCCTGCATTAGAAGGTTATGGATCTATGGTGTATGAAGCAGATGCAACCAATGCTAAAGCGTGGGCTATTACTCCTGCTATCAGTTTAACCAATGGTTATTCTTATACCATTAGTTTTTATTACCGGGTGGCTAATACTGATTTTCCTGAAAAAATGAAAGTGACCGTCGGAAACGATGCCACCATACAAGCTCAAAACACCGTGCTTTGGGACAATAATGGCGGTACAGGCTTAACTAATGAAACATCGTGGACACAAGGAACGATCAATTATATTCCCACAGCTTCGGGAAATTTTTATTTTGGGTTTAACTGCTATTCTGATGCTAACAGTGTTGCTTTGGTAGTTGACAATATTAAAATAGAAGCCACTCCAACCGCAGTTCCTCCATGTGCAGTTTTAACCGGTCCTGCTAATGGTGCTACAAATATTTCTGCACCGCAGGCGCTTTTTACCTGGGATTCTGCCTCTACAGCTTCACAGTATATTTTTAAGTTAGGCACAACCAGTTCTCCCGATAGCGTAGGTTTTTCACCTGGCAACAATACATACCGATCTGATCTGGCTTATAATACGACTTATTATTGGAGTATTGTTCCAAAAAATGCTTTAGGATCTGCTGTGGGATGTCCTGTTTATTCATTTACAACACAGCCTGCCCCACCTGCTCCTGCTAACGATGATTGTGCCGGAGCAATTCACCTTAACGACGCGTCATCTGTTCAAAGTTCTACCAGAAGTGCAACTCAGAGCATGCCTGCAGAATCTTGTTTTGGCACTACCGGAGAAGCAAATGACGATGTTTGGTTTACATTCACTGCTCCACAATCAGGTAGTACCACCTTAACGCTTACACCTGATTTAATTTTTGATGCTGTTATTAATGTTTATTCAGGTACTTGCGGTTCTCTCACTAGTTTAGCCTGTGCAGATCAGGGCTTCGATGGAGAACCGGAAACGCTTACACTTACAAATCTTACAGCAGGACAAATTTATTATGTAAGAGTATACGGATATGGCAATGCAGGAAAAGATGGATCTTTTACTCTAACTGCATCGGGAAATACACTTCCTGTAACCATTACAAGCTTTAAAGGAGTTCATAATGGGTATGAAAATGTTTTATCGTGGACAACTCTCACCGAGCAAAACAATAAAGGATTTGAATTGCAAAGTTCAGCAAATGGCAAAGATTTCACCACCCTTGCATTTATCGGTTCTAAAGCTTTTAATGGCAATAGTTCTTTACCGCTCACATATGAGTATAGAGATGCAAAACCACGTAACGGAAACAGTTATTACAGATTAAAACAGGTGGACAAAGATGGCAGGTTTACAACAGGTAATATTGTTTTATTAAAAGGATCGGCAATAAATAATTTCGCTTTGTCGAATCTCTATCCAAACCCGGCGAAATCTTTTGTAAACGTTATAATAACTGCACCGACTGCAACAAAAGTGAGCATAATAGTAACAGACCTTGCCGGCAGGCCGGTAATGCAACAAGCGGGACAACTCGCTTCTGGTGAAAATAATATCTCTTTAAATATCAATAACCTTCCTTATGGAAGTTACATACTTAAAGCTGTATCTGCTGATGGCAATCAAACATCAGTAAGTAAGTTTGTAAAACAATAGGCAAAGTCACATTTAGCATTACTTGAGGAGGCTGTTTGAAATCAAACAGCCTCTTTTTATTTACTGGTTATTTACTGAAAAATTAAGATTATAATTACCCAAACAAAAGTCCAAATCTCAATTTCAAGCAACCTTTACGTTTTGACCGGTTAAGGAGTAATAATGGCTTAAATAATTGATACAAAAGAGTGATGAAATTTCTCAGGAATTAGAAAATGCTTTCTCTATTTTTAACTATTATTCTATGGCACGATTTATATAAATAACAATTAACGAATGTGGTTATTGGTAGAATCCAAAAAAGCCGAGTAAAATGTTCATTCAGAAAATGTTTGAAATTTTAAAAGAAGGTCTTGAAGAAATCTTTACAAAATGATATTCTGCTATTGTAAAACAAATTGTCACCAGTTTCTTATTAATTATAGATTATTATGGAACCAAAAGAAAAAAAATCTCCGGTAGAAATAGTTCAAAAATTGATCGCTATTGATACTACCCGTAAAGAGGTCAGTGAAAGAATGATGAAAAGTAATGCTGCAAGTAGTATGCGAGACAAATTGAAATTAGTTTCAGCACAAAGTCAGAAATTTGTAAAATCACTTTTAAATGAACTTTCGCAGTTTGGCGATGCTGTTCAGTCTGAAGTAAATCATGAAGATGAATATCACGAGATTTGGAATAAGTCACTTGCCAATATTGATAATATGGAGGCTTCTTTATTAGAAGACAATTTTAAAAGATCAGAAAATAGTTTAATTAGCATCTATTCCGAACTTCTAGACTCCTACCCTGATTTACCTACTACGCTTCACGAACTTTTAACTGATCAGCTTAAAGAACTTAAGCAAACATAACTATGAAAGAATTACCAGTTTCAGTAAGACGGTCTATAGAACTAATCGGATTGTACACATGCGGGCTTATAATAGTTGAAGGAAATGGAATTATTGCTCCTATTGTAATGGCTTTTTTAATTAGTATTGTTATTTTTCCTGTATATAGTTTTTTTATACGAAAAAAATTTCCGGAATCATTATCCATCGCAATCTCGTTAATTTTATTACTTGCAATTGTAGGCGGAATAATATGGTTTTTCTCAACCCAGATTAGCGCGCTTATAGACGATTTTCCGGTAATTAAAGATAATGTTACTGTACATTTAAATTCACTGAGCGAATGGATAAATCGCAAAACGAATTTTTCCACTGAGAGGCAGCTAGCGTTTATAAATGATCAAAGTAAAAAACTGCTCAATTATGCGGGAGGAATATTAGGCGGAGCGGCTACGTCGGTCACGTCTGTTTTCGTATTTGTTGGCCTGATACCTATTTATGTTTTTCTTATATTATTTTATAAAAACCTGCTGCTTAGGTTTATTTTTCTATGGTTTCCGAGAGAAAGCCACGAGAAAGTTAAAGACGGTATGCGTGAAACGCAAACAATTATTAAAAGCTACCTGGTTGGACTGCTAATACAAATTACCTACATTACTGTTCTTTTAGGCGCCTCGCTCCTGATAATAGGAATTAAACATGCACTACTTATTGGGGTAATATTTGCTATTCTAAACCTTATTCCATACATAGGAGCCTTAATAGGAAATGTTGTTGGAGTTTTACTTACTCTAACGTCATCCCAGGAAATCTGGCCAATATATGCGGTACTGATCACGATTGCAATTGTACAGTTCTTAGATAATAATATTTTGATGCCCCGTATTGTAGGTTCAAAAGTTAAAATAAATGCACTTGCGAGTATCGTCGGGGTAATCGTAGGTGGGGCAGTAGCAGGAATTTCAGGAATGTTTCTGTCTTTACCCGTAATAGCAATCCTGAAAATTGTTTTTGACAGGTCAGACAATCTTAGGCAATGGGGCGTTTTATTTGGAGATGAACGGCCAAAGCACAGCCCAATGCGTTTTCCTGTCTTTAGACTAAAAAACAGAAAAGTTGAGGAAACAATCGAAAAAGAAGATAATATTGATACAGAAGTGTAATCTCCTCTACCTTCTTTTAAAAAAACGGCTGCATTTCTTTTAAATTCCTTCGATCATTTTTGCTATAGAAAAGGCAGCCGCAGCCGCTACTGCTCCAATCAGCATTACTTTCAATGCCCCTGTTATTGCAGGTACACCCGTCATTTTACTTTTAAAATAACCAAATATAAAGAGGCAGATAAGCGTTATTACAGCTGATATTTTTAAGCCCTGAAATGCATCCGACAGAAAAAAGTAAGGAAACAGTGGTACAAGACCCCCGACAATATAAGACATACCAATATTAAAAGCACTTTTTCTGGCCCGTTTTTCATCGGGTTTGTCAAGTCCTAATTCGTGCTTCATCATGAAATTTACCCAGTTGTCTTTATCTCTTGTTAGTTCTTCGACTGCTTTTGCCTGAACTTCTGTGCTTAGGCCAAGACCTTCGAAAAATTCTCTTACTTCTTCTTTTTCCCTTTCGGGTACCCGCTCTACTTCGTCATACTCACGCCGAAGCTCCGCTTTGTAGTGATCCATTTCCGTCTGGCCTGCGAGATAGCCGCCAAGGCCCATAGCTATCGAACCCGCAGCAATTTCTGCTAAGCCGGCTATAACAATCAGACTTGTATTATCAACAGCCCCGCTTAAACCCGCAGCTAACGCAAAAGGCACTGTAAGCCCATCGCTCATGCCTATAACAATGTCTTTTAAAAGATCAGAGCCCGATGAATGAAGTTCATCATGATGATGTATCAAAGTATCAGCCATAATAAATATCTGTTGACATGCAAAATAAAAAACCCTCGTCAAAGAGGGCTTTTTATTTATTTAAGTACTTGTAATGAACGTTTTATAATGTTTACACAGTCAATAACTTGTTCTTCAGTAATAATTAATGGCGGAGCAAAACGAATTTTATCGCCGTGTGTAGGTTTTGCGAGCATCCCGTTTTTCATGAGTTCAAGACAAAGAACCCAGGCTGCATCAGGATTAGGATGATTAATAACAATAGCATTTAAAAGACCTTTACCGCGTACACTTTTTATAACCGGTGATTGAAGATTTTCCAATTCTTTACGCAGAAGGTTTCCCATTTCTTCCGCATTTTGCGCCATGTTTTCATCTTTTAAAACCTGCAAAGCTGTCATTGCAACTTTACATGCCAAAGGATTGCCTCCATAAGTAGATCCATGCTCACCTGGGTGAATATTTAACATGATGTCATCATCAGCAAGCACTGCAGAAACAGGTAACACTCCCCCACTTAACGCTTTACCAAGAATTAATATATCTGGCCTTACATTTTCATGATCGCATGCAAGCGTTTTACCGGTACGGCAAAGACCTGTTTGTATTTCATCGGCTATAAAAAGCACATTATATTCATTGCACAGTTCTCTTATTCCTTTCAAATAGCCATCATCAGGCAGTACCACCCCAGCCTCTCCCTGTATAGGCTCTACCATAAATGCTGCGACATTTACATCCTGGAAAGCTTTTTCAAGTGCAGCGAGGTTATTGTAGGGTACCACCTCGAATCCAGGCATATAAGGTCCAAAGCCCTCATAACTGCTGGGATCAGTAGAAGATGAAATTGCGGCAAGCGTTCTTCCCCAAAAATTATGTTCAGCAAAAATGATTTTAGCCTTATTATTAGCTATTCCTTTTTTTACGTAGCCCCACCGCCTGGCAAGTTTAATCGCAGTTTCACCGCCTTCAACTCCCGTATTCATTGGCAAAACTTTGTCGTAACCAAAATACCTTGTTATATATTGCGAATATTCGCCTAACACATTATTGTGAAAGGCCCTGCTGGTTAAAGTCAGCTTTTGTGCCTGCTCTGTTAATGCGGCAATAATAGCAGGATGGCAATGTCCCTGGTTGACAGCCGAGTACCCGCTAAGAAAATCGTAATAACGTTTTCCTTCGACATCCCACACATAAACTCCTTCACCCCGATCTAATACCACAGGTAAAGGATGATAATTATGAGCACCATATTTTTCTTCAAGGTCCAGAAACCTGGCAGTTTCAGACCCGCTAATATTTGAAAGCATAAAATATTAATTAAGATAAGTAAATAAGAGTATACAAAGCAGCAATAATCAGAAACAGTGATGGTCTAAAAAATCGAGGTTCAGCGCTAAGAATATCATGAAGACTTATTTACTGTCGCAATTTACTGCTATCTATCTAAACCGCAAAAGAGATGAACTTTTTATATCGATTTCAACAAAAAATAAAGTAATTTTACCGTAAAGGGAAAAGTAAAAATTGAGAAATAAGTTAAGAAATCATTCATTTATTTTGTTTTTCTCATATTTTATCCGACCTTCGCCGTCCGAAAAAATTAAATCATGGCAAGAGTATGTCAGGTAACCGGTAAGAGGCCTATCACAGGTAATACTGTTTCTCATTCAAACATTAAAACCAAGCGTCGTTTTTTACCAAATTTGCAAACAAAGCGTTTCTTTTTTGTAGAAGAAGATCGTTGGATAACTTTAAAAGTTTCTTCAGAAGCTATTCGTACTATCAATAAGAACGGATTGTCTGCTGTAATTAAAGAAATGAGAGCAAACGGTACAAAAATCTAACAACCGATAAATTATTATACAATGGCAAAGAAAGGTAGCAGAGTTCAGGTAATAATGGAGTGCACCGAGCATAAGAATAGTGGATTGCCCGGCACAAGTCGCTACATTACTGAAAAAAATAAAAAAAATACTCCTGAAAGGTTAGAGCTTAAAAAGTTCAATCCTATCATGAAGAAAGTTACTGTTCACAAAGAAATTAAGTAAGCTTTTGATTATTATGCGGCATCGTATAATAGTTAAAAGATAAATCTCAAATAATACTAAGATGGCAAAAGCAGCTAAAACAGCGATAAAGACAAAAGACCAAAAAGCAGCGGCAGAAGCTAAAAACTGGAGCAAAGTAATTAAAGCGGTTCGCAGCCCAAAAACAGGCGCTTACACTTTTAAAGAAGCTATTATACACAAGGATAAGGTTAAAGATTTCTTGTCCTCCAAATAGTTGTTTATCCTAAACGCTAATAAATAATTGAAGCTGTCCTTTTTCAGGATGGCTTTTTGTATTTTACTTATGTAACTTACAGCCGTTTAGATTTTAAAAAAAAAGACTATTTTGGTTACTGGCTGTCAAACCTTTATTCATCATTTGTTGCGTCGCACACTTGTACATTAGTAAATCTATTGAACAAATACCTACGCTATTAACTATATAAACTTACGTAGTATGAGCTTTTTTGGAAAACTTTTTGGTAAAAAAGAAAAAGAAACACTTGATGAGGGCCTGCAAAAAACGAATGAAAATTTTTTTACAAAAATAACAAAAGCAATTGCAGGCAAAAGTACGGTAGATGAAGAAGTGCTGGATACCCTGGAAGAAGCATTGATAACCGCTGATGTAGGATTAGACACAACCATTGAAATTATAAAGCGTATAGAAGACAGGGTAGCAAGAGACAAATATGTTAACACCAGTGAATTAAATAGTATTTTACACGCTGAAATTAGAGAGGTACTGGTTGATTCACCTGAAAATAGTTATAAAGATTTTACCACTCCATCTGGTAAAAAGCCATATGTGATATTAGTCGTGGGTGTAAACGGTGTAGGAAAAACGACTACTATTGGTAAACTTGCATACAATTTTACAAAAGCAGGTAAGAAAGTTTTGCTTGGCGCGGCTGATACCTTCCGGGCAGCAGCGGTTGACCAGTTAACGATTTGGAGTGAAAGAACAAATGTTCCTATTGTAAAGCAGCCTATGGGTAGCGACCCCAGCGCTGTAGCTTTTGATACAGTACAAAGTGGTGTCTCAAGAGGAAGCGATGTTGTGATAATAGATACTGCAGGCCGCTTACATAACAAAGCACATTTAATGGACGAGCTTGGAAAAATAAAACGTGTTATCCAAAAAGTTATTCCTGATGCGCCGCACGAAGTTATGTTAGTTCTTGATGGTTCAACCGGGCAAAATGCAGTTGAACAAGCCAAACAATTTACTGCTGCAACAGATGTTACTGCTATTGCCATTACAAAGTTGGATGGCACTGCAAAAGGTGGCGTTGTACTCGCTATTGCTAACCAGTTTAAAATTCCGGTTAAGTTTATCGGCGTAGGAGAAAAAATGGAAGACTTACTTGTTTTTGACAAAAATGAATTTGTTGATAGCCTGTTTAAGTTAAAAGAAGAGTGAGCAAAATAAGAAGACGCAATCTGCAATAAACGACTGTATATGATTAGGAGTAAGCCGTGGAGACAGGAAAGACGAAATAGCCAAGGCGCTTTCACCGTAACCCTTTTATAAACCTTTCACCTTTGCCTTCTACATTATGAATTTCATTTTGTACGACACAAAAGCCAGGAGAAGACTATTTCCTCTTACCACAACACGAGCGGTTGCTGACATAAGAATGGGGATTTTAACCATTAAAGAACGATGGGAAAAGATGACAGGTGCCAGGGTTTTTGTGCTTACAGAAGAGTATCTTCTGCCTCTTTATGAAGCAATACCAGCAGATGATTATGTTTTTATTGATGCATGCATTATCCCCTCTTACGAATTAATACAAAGAATAAATAATCTTCCTGAAGGTGAAGGTATAAGAGATAAAAACGGGCTTATAGCCGGCAAAGCTTCAATTGATACATTTCCATCAATACACGGAGTATCTGCACTTTTTAATGAAGTTTCTTCTGTAACTGCCGTTAAACGCCTGATGTTTCCTTACCAGATTTTTCAATGGAATGAAGAAATGATTCAGTTAGATTTTAAATTACTTACAAAAGGAAGAATATCTAACAATCTTAATGATTCAGTTCATGTAACCAGATCCTCTCAAATATTTATTGAAGATGGAGCGCAAATTAGTTATACCAACCTCAATGCATCTTCAGGGCCCATTTATATTGGTAAAGACACTACGATAATGGAAGGTTGTTTCATTCGCGGCCCTTTTTCTTTAGGTGAAGGTGCTGTGTTGAAAATGGGTTCAAAAATATATGGAGCTACTACTATTGGGCCTTACTGTACAGCCGGCGGCGAAATAAAAAATAGTGTAATGAGCGGTTACAGCAACAAAGCTCATGATGGTTACCTCGGAGACAGTGTTATTGGTGAATGGTGTAACCTCGGCGCCGGCACATCTAACAGCAATGTTAAGAATACTGGCGGAGAAGTAAATGCGTGGAATTATTATGAAAACAGCTATGTGCCCGCTGGAATCAAATGCGGTGTAATAATGGGAGATTATTCCAGAACTTCGATCAATACATCTATAAATACCGGCACTGTAATAGGCGTTTGCTGCAATGTATTTGGCGAAGGACTAACGCCAAAATTTATCAACGATTTTTCATGGGGAGCCGATGGACAAAATCAGTACGAATTTGAAAAAGCAGTAAAAGATATTTCAAACTGGAAAAAGATGAAGAATAAAATTCTGCGTGAGCCGGAAACAAAAATTTTGAAACATATCTTTGAAAATTATACCAAATAAAATAACAGCAGAAACATCTATTAACATGAGAACACAAATTGCAGCAGCAAACTGGAAAATGAACCTGACGCTCCAGGAAGCCCAAACACTTTTGGATAATATTTTGAAGCAGACTGATAACATAGGAGAAAACAGGAAAGTTATTTTTGCTGTACCAGCATGCTATCTTACAGTGGCAAACGAAAAAATAGCCAACACTTCTAATGTTTTTGTAGCAGCACAAAATGTATATTCAAAAAAATCAGGAGCATTTACTGGTGAGCTATCTGTAACAATGCTGAAAAGCATCAATGTTAATTACGCCGTCATTGGTCATAGCGAAAGACGTGAATACTTCAATGAGAGTAACCAGTTTCTTGCCGATAAAGTAAAAATTTGTCTTGAAGAAAATATTACTCCTATTTTTTGCTGTGGTGAGGCTTTACCTGTGAGAGAAGTAAATCAACAAAATGATTTCGTGACCAGGCAATTAGAAGAAAGTCTTTTCAGCTTATCTGCTGAGGAAATTCAAAAAGTTATTATTGCTTATGAACCAATTTGGGCAATAGGTACAGGAAAAACAGCTAGCAGTGACCAGGCCCAGGAGATGCATGCGCATATACGCACACAGATTGGCCGTAAATATGGGGAAGCTGTTGCTGACGGCATATCTATTTTATATGGTGGCAGCGTAAAGGCATCAAATGCTAAAGACATATTTGGAAAACCTGATGTAGATGGAGGTCTTGTGGGCGGTTCATCTCTGATTGCTGACGAATTTGTTCCGATCATTAAAGCGTTGAAATAACCTGTGCTAATTATTTGTCTTTTTAAAAAAAGTTCAAAAATAATTATTACTGATACCAGCTTCGGTTTTCATTGGTAACTGTTGCCTGCCAATTACTTTGTCGGCAATCCTATGTTCAGCTTTCGCATTTCCAAATACCATTACTTACAGAATCACAGAGCTTTTAAGTGTTTGGCAGAAGTTTTATCCGTCTTCGGTACTTCTGCCAAATACTTTTTTTCTTCTTTATTTGGACCAAATCGTTCATTTGATTTCTAATTTAATATTTCTAAATGTTTTACAACAGAATTTCCGCAATTTCACGGAGAGTTTTAATTCTAAAATATATTAAATACAAAAAACATTTATGAGCGAATTTTCGGCCGAACTCATTGGGACAATGTTTGTTATTTTACTGGGCAATGGCGTAGTAGCAAACGTAGTATTAAAAGGAACAAAAGGCAGCAACGCCGGTTGGATGGTAATTACCACAGGATGGGCATTGGCTGTATTTGTAGGAGTTGTAATTGCAGGTCCTTTTAGCGGAGCACATCTTAATCCCGCTGTTACTATTGCCCTTGCTATGGTCGGAAAATTTAGTTGGGCAAAAGTCGGAGGCTACGTTTTAGCGCAGTTTCTTGGCGCTATGTTGGGTTCGTTTCTTGTTTGGCTTGTATATATCGATCATTTTCGATGCACAGAAGACCCTGATACATTGCTTGCCGTGTTCAGCACTTCACCTGCAATTAAAAACCTCTTATTTAATTTACTTAGTGAGATTGTTGGAACCTTTGTGTTAGTTTTTGTTATTTTTTATTTTACCGGTGCTGAAATATCTAATCCAAAAACTCCTATCGGCCTGGGCTCATTAGGAGCAATACCCGTCGCATTTCTTGTTTGGGCGATCGGCCTTTCATTAGGCGGCACTACAGGTTATGCCATCAATCCGGTAAGAGATTTTGGTCCGCGCATTATACATGCGTTGTTGCCTATAAAACAAAAGAGCAGCAGCAACTGGAAGTACGCATGGGTACCCATTATGGGGCCATTTATAGGTGCGGCTATAGCGGCAATTGTCTTTTCTCTGTTAAAATCCTGATAGCTAAATAAAAGATCAACATGAGTATAATGTAATCTATCTTTTTTATTGACATTCTTTCAAATTAAAGAATATCAGCAATCCTATTTTACCATTTCCAAAACTGTTGTTATAAAAATTCATTCTATCGAAAACTCTTTCCTTTTCACTTCCTTATTCTCTAATTTTTAATAGTATTGTCTAAATTTCACGCCTTATAAGTAATAAATGTGTTTTATGAAGTTATTTTCTCTTTTTACTGTTATTCTTTTTTGTGTTTCATTTTCAGCAAGATGTCAATTTTCAGAAGATATTCAATGGTCTAAAAATGGGGATAGTTATTATGAGCTCGAAAACAATGCAATTGTACAATATCAGCTCCCCTCGTTTCAAAAAACAGTGGTACTTGACACAGTTAAATTAATTCCTAAAGGACAAAACAAAGCAATTAAAGTCAGAAGTTTTTCATTTAGTGGAAACGAAAAAAAAATATTGATTTTCACAAATAGCAAAAAGGTGTGGCGCCGGGATACAAGAGGCGATTACTGGGTGCTAAATACAGCGACTAACACATTAAAGCAACTGGGCAAAGGAAGGCCGGCATCTTCGCTAATGTTTGCCAAAATATCACCCGATGGTACAAAAGCTGCCTATGTAAGTGAACATAATGTCTATGTGGAAGATCTTGCAACTGATAAAATTCGACGCTTAACAAAAGACGGCACATCAAGGCTAATCAATGGTACTTTTGATTGGGCTTATGAAGAAGAGTTTAGTTGCAGAGATGGTTTCAGGTGGAGTAATAACAGCAGGAATATCGCGTACTGGCAAGTAGATGCTAGGAAAATTAAAAACTTCCTGCTTATAGACAATACAGACTCTCTCTACTCCTTTACCATCCCTGTCGAGTATCCTAAAGTGGGTCAAAACCCATCACCTGCAAAAGCGGGTGTTGTAAATATATCAACAGGCAAAACTACCTGGGTCAATCTTCCTGGCGATCCCCAACAGCATTATATTCCCCGCATGGAATGGGCGGCCAACAATACAGAAATAATACTTGAACAGTTAAACAGGAAACAAAATGAGGCAAAAATCTTTTTATGCAATGCGGTTACCGGCTCATCAAAGGCAATTTACACAGAAAACGACAAAGCGTGGATAGATGTAAAAGCACGTTGGAGCGAAGACCCAACGGGTTGGGAATGGATAAACAACGGGAAAGAATTTTTATGGGTGTCTGAAAAAGATGGCTGGCGCCACATTTACCGGGTTACCCGCGATGGTAAAGAAACGAAAATTACAAAGGGTAATTACGATATTATGAGCGTGGATGGAATTGATGAAAAGAACGGCATGGTGTATTTTACGGCTTCACCAAATAATGCCACTCAGAAATATTTATACAAAATTGCTCTTAATGGCAACCAGGAGTTAGAAATGGTGTCACCATCGGCACAACAGGGATCACATTCTTATAATATTTCACCGGGAAGTTTATATGCCAGTCACAATTTTTCGAATATAAAAAATGAATTTGTATCAGATTGGGTTAGTCTCCCTGGTTATTCAAGTATCCGGGTAACAGACAAGTCTACAAAAGGTGATGAACAAACGCCGGCTCCGGAAATGTTCCAGGTAACCACCGATGATAATGTAACTATGGACGGATGGATGATAAAACCAACAAATTTTGACAGTACTAAAAAATATCCTGTTTTATTTTATGTTTATACAGAGCCGGCAGGTACAACAGTAAAAGATGCGGCAGGTATTGCAGGCACACGTTTATACGAAGGGGACATTGCCGCCGATGGCTATATACAAATTAGCCTCGATGGTCGTGGCACTCCTGCACCTAAAGGAGCTGAATGGCGTAAAGCTATTTATCGTAAAGTAGGTATAATTAATATTCGCGACCAGGCTATGGCAGCAAAAAAAATTATGGACTGGCAGTTTGTGGATACCAGTCGCATAGCAGTTTGGGGATGGAGCGGGGGCGGTTCAACTACGTTAAATCTGCTGTTTCAATACCCTGAAATTTACAAAACTGGCATAGCTATAGCTCCTGTTGCCAACAGGTTGCTATACGACAATATTTACGAGGAACGTTATATGGGTTTACGCGAAGAGAACTTAGCAGATTATGTGAACGCGTCTGCCCTTTCACACGCCAAAGATCTCCGTGGCAATTTGTTGGTTATACATGGCACAGGAGACGATAATGTCCACTACCAGGGCACAGAAATGCTGGTGAACGAACTGGTAAAATATAATAAGTACTTCGAAATGTTAAGCTATCCTAACCGTACGCACAGTATTAGTGAGGGAGAAGGCACACGATCTCATTTGTCAATGTCATTTACCAAATATTTACAGGAACATTGCCCGCCCGGAGGAAGATAATTATTCCTATAAAAATGGTAAAGTCTTTCTAATTTCTTTAAAACCACCCGGCGGAATTATTTTGAAAACAAAAGCGAAAGATCTTCCAGGAAGGAAAACAGTAACTTTAGATTTAAATTTGAGAAATTATTAGTAATATTTAATATAGATGCGTGAAAACTTATTTATAGCACTGGAAGGCATTGATGGAAGCGGAAAGAGCACCCAGGCGAAACTTTTATCTCAAAGGCTAATAAGCATGGGACATAAAGTCTATACAACTTTTGAACCTACTGACAGCCCTATTGGTTCTATTATCAGGAACATAATGAAAGGAAGAATTAATTGTGATCATAAAACAATTGCAGGTTTGTTTGTAGCAGACAGATTAGATCACCTTTTAAATGAAGTAAATGGTATAGTGAAGAAAATTGAAGAAGGCTACACAGTAATTACCGACCGTTATTACTTTTCTTCTTATGCCTACCATGGAACACATATGAATATGGATTGGGTTATAAATGCAAATGCCATGAGTGCAGAAATTTTAAGACCCGATATAAATATTTTTATAGATGTACTTCCGGAAACTTCCATGGAAAGACTAAATAATAATAGAAGCATCATAGAATTGTACGAAACTTTGGAAAATCTTCAGAATGTAAGAGAAAAGTACTTTGAGGCCTTTGACAAACTGAAGCTTGAAGAAAACATTTTTATTACAAATGGCAATCTTTCTTTAGACGAGGTATCAAATAATATTTGGAATGAAATTGAGAAGATATTAAAACGCGAGAAGTCTTACGCATAACACCAAAAGGAGCTTTTAAAGATGAAGGCGTTAAAGTAAAATGAACAGTAGTAAAAATTAATAATATATCCAAAAAATGTATTAACCATGAAATAATTTTATTATTTGACGGTTCAGTCCAGCAACTTTAATTACATCTTTAAATTTTAGTCTTTTTTTTCCTTTAACAAAAGCTAATCTTAATGCGTCAGTAACAAGGCGAGATTTTTAAATTTATAAGTAGATGAAATATTGTCGTTTATTGTTTTCATTATTTCTGTTCTTCTGCTTTTTTGTTTCATGCAACAAGAAGAAGGTGAAGTTCGAGAGTAATGTTGACGACATTATAAACATCACCAATAGTATGTGTAACTTAATGTTGCACGACATAACTAATCCACCTCTTGCTGCCCGTTTTTTTGCTTACACTTACCTAGCTGGTTACGAAGTAATTTCTGAAAATAATCCAGCGGCAAAAAGTATGTATAACATATTTAATCAATATCCAAAAATTGATAAACCTGACAGTATTAAAAACTTCGACTATAAATTAGCTTCACTTTTTGCAATGCTTGAAGTTGCAGGCAAAATGCAGCCATCAGGCAAGTTATTAGACAGCAATAAATACAACCTGCGACAAGTCTGTTTATCTAAAGGAATACCGGCTGAAGTTATAGATGCCTCAAACAGATATGGAGCGTATGTAGGTAACGAAATTTTAAAATATGCAAGAGCAGACGGTTACAGAAACATCAGTGATTACCCCCGTTATACCCCAAAGCAAGATGAAGGATGCTGGTACCCTACCCCACCCGCTTTTTTTAGCGCAGTAGAACCGTACTTTAATAAAATACGACCTTTTATATTAGATTCGATTTCGAGATTCAAACCTTTGCTGCCTACGGCGTTCAATAAAAACAAGGGCACTGCATTTTACAATCTAATGAATGATGTCTACAAGACGGGAAATACACTAACAGGCGAGCAAAGGAGAATTGCTTCGTTTTGGGATTGCAATCCCTTCGCAGTACAAGAAGACGGGCATTTGCAAATAGGTATAAAAAAGATTTCTCCGGGTGCACACTGGTTGCTGATAACAGGAAACGCATGCAAAAGAGAAAACATCTCTTATGAAAAATCAGTTTTTATTCACACAGTAGTTGCCGCCACCTTAATGGATGCTTTCATATGTTGCTGGGACGAGAAGTATCGAAGTAACAGGATTCGTCCTGAAACTGCGATACGTAAATATATTGATCACGGATGGACACCTCTTTTGCAGACACCACCTTTTCCAGAATATTTAAGCGGGCATTCGGTTATTTCTGCTGCTTCAGCAGAAATCTTAAAGAACTTTTTTGGAAATAATTTTTCTTTTACAGACAGTTCTGAACTTAGGTTTGGTATCCCGCCACGTCATTTTCAATCGTTTAATCAAGCTGCATTGGAGGCAGGTGTATCCCGATTTTATGGAGGAATTCACTTTATGGACGCAGTTGACGAGGGCTTGGGCCAGGGGGGAAAAGTTGGTGGTTTTGTAATTGAGAAAATAAAGGACAACGCAGCTTTAACCATAAGATAAATTACAGGTTCATTTGATATATTCTATAAACAATTTTAGTATGAAAAAAACGATTCTTTCCTTCTCTCTCTTTATAGCTGGCAGTTTGTTCGCTCAGAAAACAGATTATCCTATACAGGCTGTTCCTTTCACCAAAGTAAAACTGACGGATAATTTTTGGCTTCCAAGAATAAAAACCAATCAACTGGTTACCATTCCTGCGTCATTTGCGCGCTGTGAATCAACAGGACGGGTTAAAAATTTCGAAATGGCAGCAGTGCATACAGGTAAGTTTTGTACCATTTTTCCTTTCGATGATACAGATATCTATAAGACTATTGAGGGAGCTTCCTTTTCCCTCAGCCTTTACCCTGACCCCAAGTTAGAAAAGTATATTGATACATTGATCGAAAAAGTTGGTAAAGCACAGGAACCAGATGGCTATTTATACACAGCACGTACAATCGATCCGCAGCATCCCCATGCCTGGTCAGGAAAAGTTCGGTGGTCAAAAGAACGTGAACAGAGCCATGAGCTTTATAATGCAGGTCATTTGTATGAAGCAGCTGCCGCTCATTTTTTAGCTACAGGAAAAAAGAATTTATTAAATATTGCCTTAAAAAATGCTGATTTGGTCTGCTCTGTTTTTGGTCCTGACAAGCTAAAAGTTGCACCCGGACACGAAGTGATAGAAATGGGACTGGTAAAGCTTTACCGTATAACAGGCAAGAAAGAATATTTGAACACAGCAAAATTCTTCATAGAAGAAAGAGGTCATTTTAATGGTTATGACTCGACAAGTAAAGATCCATGGAAAAATGGTTCTTACTGGCAGGATCATATACCTGTAACCCAACAGGATGAGGCAATAGGACATGCGGTTCGCGCGGGGTATTTATATTCTGCAATGGCAGATGTAGCAGCACTGACCGGCGATGAAAAATTACTAAATGCTATAGATAAAATATGGAACAATGAAGTAAGCAAAAAGATATATGTGCAGGGGGGAGTCGGCGCTGTACCAGACGGAGAACGTTTTGGCGACAATTATGAATTGCCCAATAACACAGCTTATAATGAAACTTGTGCAGCTATCGCCAATGTATATTTTAACTCACGTATGTTTTACCTGCATGGAGATGCTAAGTATATCGACGTTTTGGAGAAAACCCTTTATAATGGGCTAATATCCGGTGTAGGTATGGATGGTAAATCGTTCTTTTATACAAATGCCATGCAAATACATAACAGTTTTTCTCACAACAGTATGGAGCCGGAGCGTTCGGGGTGGTTTCCCTGTTCCTGCTGCCCCACCAATGTAGTAAGGCTTATTCCATCTGTTCCTGGCTATGTGTATGCACAAAATGGTTCAGATTTTTATGTAAATCTTTTTATTAATGGCAGTACAGATGTCACTATTAATAAAAAGCCTGTTCAGATTATTCAACAAAATAATTACCCGTGGGATGGCGGTCTAACTTTTAATATTAATCCGAAGACCTCAGATGCATTTAACCTTATGATACGCATTCCCGGTTGGGCGCAAAATGAAGCAATTGCTTCTGACCTGTATTCATTCAGTACTGTTTCTGATAAAAAACCCACCATTACTTTAAATGGAAAACCTGTAGAATATACTATGCAAAAGGGTTACGCAGTAATAAACAGAGTTTGGAAAAAGAATGATGTAGTAGTGGTAAACTTACCTATGGAAGTAAGAACCGTGGTTGCAAATGAAAAAGTAAAAGCTGACAATGGAAAAGTAGCATTGCAGAGAGGCCCCCTTATTTACTGCGCAGAATGGGTAGACAATAATGGCAAAACAAGCAATTTAATTATACCTCCGAGTACTTCATTTACTACCGAATTTAAGCCAAACCTGCTAAACGGTGTAATGGAATTAAAAGCGGAAGTGCCTGCAATAAAAATTACTGATAATGGAAACGGCCTCAGCACTTCAAAACAAACGTTTACAGCAATACCTTATTATGCGTGGGCACACAGAGGAAAAGGTGAAATGACGGTATGGTTTCCTTCGAAAATAAAAGATATTGAATTGTTTGCCATGAAATGAGATATGATTTTAAAATAATCTATTTTCATAGAAATAGTGGAAATAGTAGAAATGAAAAAAGAGTTTCAAATGTTTTGAAACTCTTTTTTCATTTCTAAAGCAGTTGCCCTACTACTTTTTACCTAGCAGTTGAAATAAAAGTTTGTTTACAGGCAACCTTGCATCTCAAGCTTCGTTTAATTTACCTTTAAATGTAGTAAGAAATTTATATAAAAAATGCGCCCCAATTATATAATTTTATATAATTGAAAAGAATAATAAGTACTTCCGTAACGAAATAGGTTACATAGATTCAAAATGCAGAAATAATAGTGCTGCCCTATAATACACTTTTGATTACAAACTATAACTAACCGTCCATTTTCTTTTATTATGTAAAGCACCATGTTTTTTATTTATCAATAGATTTATTAAATGCAAAGATTCGCACTCTATGAGGTAAAAATCTTTTTTCCCAGATTCTATAGAAGGTTAAAAACAACTATTCGGCTTATAAAAGAAATAAATAATAAAAGCACACTCCGTAATTCTATACCAAAACCCTTAAAACCTGTTTTATGAAATACTCATTTAAATTAATAACTGTTCCTTCAGCATTTATTTCATCCCTATTGTCCCTATTGCAAAAGCATCTTTTTCTGAACAAAATCGTGGTGCTTTCACTTAGCCTCTTATTATTTTCTGTACTGGCTAATGCAACTATTCACGTAGTAACTGTTGCAAATTTTGCGTTTACCCCTTCTAATATTAGTAATGTTTTGGTTGGTGATACGGTGCGGTGGGTATGGGGCGATGGAAGTCACACCACCACCTGTGACCCAGGCAGCCAGGGACCCGGAAATTCTCTTCCTGCAGGTGCAGCTACCTGGAATTCTCCTATTAATTCCTTTAATACCACTTTTGACTATAAAGTAACGGTACCTGGTGTTTATAAATATTGGTGTATTCCACATTCTCCTCATATGGCTGCATCTTTTACAGCATCAAATGCAGCAATAGCGCAGGATGTTCTTATGGGTTTGACGTCTACTGGTGGTTCACAAGGTAAGGGTACAGCTTTTACAATTAAAAGTTCAGGGAGTGGATTCTCTGTTGTAACAAGTTTTGCAGCATCAGTGGGCACAGCTCCTTTTGAAACCTTTTTAAAGGGGAAAGACAGTGCTTATTATGGCACTACCAGCAGCGGTGGTAAAAATAATTCTGGAAACATCATAAAAATATGCGGCGGTAGTACAACGGTATTGTATTCTTTTAATAAAAACATTGATGGAGGCTCTCCAAAAGGCAGCCTTATACAAGCTACCGATGGAAATTTGTATGGCATGACAACTACAGGTGGAACTAATGGCAATGGTACAATTTTCAGAATAAAAACATCAGGAGCTTACACGGTCTTACGCAACTTAAAGAGTGCTACTGACGGAGGTTCTCCACAGGGTAGCCTGGTACAGGGTAAAGATGGATCCCTTTATGGAGTAACGAGCATTGGAGGAGCAATGAATGCAGGTACAATTTTCAAAATTAGCCTTACAGGAACATTTAAAGTTTTGCGGCATTTGTCTGTAAATACTGACGGAGGTAATCCTGAGGGAAATCTTATACAAGGCAAAGACGGTAATTTTTATGGCCTTACAAAAAACAGTGGACGCATCTTTAAAATAACCTCGGCAGGCACATTTACATCATTACACACATTTGTAAGCACAACGGATGGAGGTCTTCCGTCTGGAAGTCTTGTAGAAAGTAGCGATGGCAACTTTTATGGTACCACCAGCAGTGGCGGCAGTTTTAACGGCGGTACGATTTTCAAGGTGTCTTCTACCGGCTCTTTTAAGGTGCTGAAACAGTTGAATCCAGCGCCTGACGGCACAGCTCCTAAAGGCAATCTTCTTATAGGCAGTGATGGTAATTTTTATGGCCTTACAAGTGCGGGAGGAACCAATAACGCAGGCACGATCTTCAAAGTGACTTCAACCGGAGTATATCGCGTGCTGAGGCAGCTAAAAATAACAACAGACGGCGGCAATCCTTTTGGGAGTTTAATTATTACAGTTGTTAATAAATTGGTTTCAAAACCTCAAAATATTACCATCAATGCAAACACTAATAAAATTATTACGTTGTCTGGCTCAGGAGCATCTAAATTAAACTTTAGCATTACAGTACCTCCAAAGAATGGCACATTAACTGGCTCTGGGGCCAGCAGGACGTATACACCCAAGGCAAATTTTTCAGGCAAAGATTCATTTATGTTTTCTGTTAGCCTGGGTTGTTTGGCTTCAGCTCCTGCAAAAATTAATATTTCGATTAAGCCAGCGGTAGCCGCCCCTGTACTTACTCTTATCGGTAATAAATCTATTGCAGAAAATAGCACACTTACCTTCAAAGCTATTGCTTCAAACGGCACCGGTACGACGATGCACTTTTCATTGATAAATGCTCCAGGGGGAGCAGCAATTGATGCAACTACCGGAGTGTTTACATGGAAATCTTCTGCGCCAGGTGTCTACACCTTTAAAGTAAGATCTACCAATAATGACTCTACGGCTTTATACTCTGAGGAAGAAATAACTGTTACGGTAACGGAAGCTACAATAACGATGGCAAAAGTATCTAAACGTTTAGAAGATTTCGACCGTACTCATGCAAGACTCACTCCGAATCCTGTAAATAATAAATTTGTAGTAACGCTTTCTAAACCTGCAGAATTTATTTTGATGAGAATAGTTGACATGAAAGGTATTGTACATAATACTTTCAAATATAGCGGTCCATCAAAAACAGACTTTGAGATAAATGTAGAACTTTTGCGATCAGGAGTCTACGTTTTGCAAATTGAAACGAGACATGTAAAACAAGCGTTGAAATTTATAAAAAACTAACTGTTAAGTAGAAAACCTGCGAAGTGGCGACCATTTCGCAGGTTTTATGTTAGCACGAATTGAGGCTAGTATTGGGCATTAAAGCAAACCTTAAATTCACACAGGAAGAAAAAAATCAACAGTTAAAAGCTGAATGCTTGATGAAATAACATTTCTCCAGGATTCAAAATTGAAATTAAATATCCGGAAAATTCATATGCCACTTTTGCCTTTTACAATTGCGAAGGTCTAAAGCCGCCTTATTCATTCATCTCCCACATTAACTATAAGAAAGAGGTTAAATTACTTTTGGTTAACATCTATCAACTGCTTCGACCGCTCATACATTAAATCACCGTTATGTTTTAAATTGATCCAAAACTTCTCCCTCTTTTTGTAGATTTTTGGCAAAATTGTAATAGAAAATTAAGTAGCGTGCATCCTCTAAGATGTTAACCGCATCTATAATTTGAAGCATTTACAATTTTTACTGTTCCATGCATGTGAGCCAAAGTCAAAAGATTTTAGGCGGTGAGATTTTGAAAAGCTTGCGGATTGTACTATACAAAAGAAAATAGATCAACGCGGCGAAAACGAATATTTTTTTTACAATAAAGAAAAATATTTGGATAAAATCGACTGAGGAGAAATTAGGTATAGTAATTGGTAAATGCATAAAGAAATTAAAAAGACCAGGTGTTTGAAGCACAACTGAAATTATCCTGGAAATAGTAATATTAAAAAAAGAATTAAGAGTTTAAAGATACTAGATATATGAAAAAGCTGTAATTTAAAGGTTTGAAATACCCATAATTTAATTAATTTTATGAAACTCAATTGAATTATAAGTTTAATGAATATGTTTTTGTGTTTTACACTTTTTCTAGCGTACTATTAAACTTATGAATATTCCAAAAGTTTAAGTATAAGAGAAATCCAAATTCTATATTAGGCCCACTATTACCATTTTCTATTAAACAAAAATTGCAACTCATCTAATTGAGCTGTCATTGCTTGTCTTGAAAAAACTAAAATTTTTAAAGCCAAAAACGAACTAATATGGACATGAAATGGTACGTAGTCTATACTAAAACCGGTTTAGAAAAAAAAGTATCAGATATTTTGACAAGGAAAAAAATCGAAAATTATGTTCCTTTCAACAATGTATCAGGCAAATGGACCAAAAATGACAAAACAAAAGAAGCGCCTTTGTTTAAGGGTTATGTGTTCGTAAAATCTACGGAATTACAACATCCTGAACTAAAAAAGATAAACGGAGTAGTAAACTTAGTGTATTGGATGGGTAAACCAGTTTGTATTAAAAATGTAGAAATAAAGGCTATTAAGCTTTTTCTAAATGAGTATACAAATGTAAATATAGAAAAAACGGCAGTCAAACCTGACCTTGTTAGTTTAACCGATATTGCTGATACAGAACAGGACGCTCCGCTAATTACAATTAAAAATATGAAAGCAAATATTTGCCTTCCCTCTTTAGGTTATGTAATAAGTGCCGAAGTGGAGATGTCAAATGTGAGAATAATATCTCCGAAAGAGGTATTAAACGAAGAACATTTAAAATTTAATAGATTATTTAATAAAGTTTCAGAATTCAATAATTCTTTAAAAAATTATTGGGCGAAGCAATAAGAATATTAATCTTAGCACCTAAATAATAAATAATAAGTCGAATATAGATAAGATAAGTTAACTCAATAGAAGAAACTACCCGCCATTAACATTGCCCGCCATGTGTGCGATTTAGAATTTTATAATATCATTATTTAAATCCTAAATCGTTTTCCTAAAACTTTTGATACTAATAGTTGTTCTTCAGCGTTAAGTAAAATTGTATAAAAGCCAATAAAGAAACTTTTTTAAAACCAAAAGGTTAGGAATAAATTTCTTAAATACACAGAAAACTAAAAAGAGTAATACAATCATCACGCATGTAATGTATCTTATTTATCTTCGTGCTTTAAAAATACTTAAATTAAATATATTTCATACTAATTAAATCGTTCGTCAATTTTAAATAATGCAACTTAAATTTCAAAATAATTTCATCGGCTATTTCAAGTTTTACTATAGTATTGTTGGTAAAAAACTGCTAATAGCTATTTCCCTAAGTATTCTGGTTACATTATTAGATGGAGTGGGATTATCTATGTTTATGCCTCTGTTAAAGGCAGTATCAGGAGATGCAGGTTCTACCAAAGAATCTATGGGCCAATTACATTATGTAACTGACGCCATTACAAAAATGGGCTTCCCCTTAACTTTAAATACCGTTTTGGTAATCTTAGTGCTTTTATTTTCTATAAAAGGTGTTTTTAAATTTTTAGAGCAGAATTACCAGGCAGTAGTAATTCAATTTTTCATGAAGAGAGTCCGTCATAAACTTGTAGATGGATTAGAAAAACTTTCTTATAAGGGATTTATTAAGTTGGATGCAGGTAAAATACAGAATATTTTTATTGCTGAAGTGCAAAGAATGTCGCAGGCTGTAAGGTTTTATTTAAGCTATAGCCAATCTTTATTTATGCTCGCCACTTATGTAATACTTGCTTTATTAGCAAATTATCAATTTGCGATACTGGTCGCAGTTAGCGCCGGCCTCACTAACTTGCTGTACAGGCGTATTTACAAAGCAATGAAAAATGCTTCTTTTGAAATTTCGAAAAGAGGCCATGACTTCAACTCTTATATGATACAGGCAATTAATTATTATAAATACCTTAAGTCAACAAATTATCTTGGCAAGTATTCGCGTAAGCTTGAGGACGTAATTAATAAAACAGAATACCTTAATAGGAAAACCGGCTACTATGGGGCGATTACTACTGGCCTGCGAGAGCCAATGATTCTGTTTATTGTAGTCTTTGTGATTTACATACAAATAAATTGGATGGGTGGAAATATGGGGTCAATTATTCTTAGTTTGATTCTATTTTACCGGGCTCTTAGCTTTTTAGTCAACCTTCAGACACAGTGGCAAAGTTTCATTCAAAACACTGGTGCAATGCGTACCGTAGCAGATATTTCTGAAGTCATGACCACGGAGTGTGAAGTTCAGGGCGCTAAAACGTTTGAGACCATACAAAAAGAGCTACGTATAATGAATACGGACTTATCTTATGGTAATAATAAAGTTTTAAATAATGTAAATATAACCATTCCCAAAAACCATACAATTGCTTTAGTTGGAGCAAGCGGGTCGGGTAAAACGACTCTCGCCAATATTATAATAGGGCTTATTTCTCCTGACTCAGGAAGAGTATTGATTGATAATATTCCCCTTACACAGTATAACCTTGACAGTTATAGAAGCAAAATCGGTTATATTTCACAAGATTCGGTTATTTTTAATGATAACATTTATAATAATGTCACCTTTTGGGCAGAGCCAACAGCTGAAAACGTTCAACGTTTTTGGGAAATTATAAAAATGGCTTCTTTAGAGGAGTTTGTGAGCAATCAACCGGACAAAGAAAATACGCGTTTAGGAGATAATGGTATATTAATTTCCGGAGGACAAAAGCAAAGAATATCTATAGCCAGGGAAATGTATAAAAAGGTGGAGATATTAATCTTAGACGAAGCGACTTCGGCCTTGGACTCCGAAACAGAACATATCATACAAGAAAATATTGAAAATTTACATGGTCATTATACAATGATTGTAATTGCGCATCGTTTATCTACAATAAGAAATGTAGATACCATTTATTTATTAGATAAAGGAAATGTAACGATTTCAGGTGATTTTGATTTTATGCTCGAAAAATCTGAAAAATTTAAACGAATGGTGTCCTTACAGGGTCTTTAGTATCTTAAATAAGTAACAAGCAATTAATTGTATAAAATGTAATGGCAAAAATTGTTGAAATAACAGGTTCCCCTGGCGCTGGCAAAACTACCATTTACCGTGAGATGGAAGCAAGAGCAAGGAGGAATAAAAAATATAATTGGGTGCCGGGATATTATTTATACCCAAGAGAAAGATTAATGATAGAAGAAAGGGGTTTCTTAATTTCAAATCTTCTACGGCAGGTAGCAACAGGACGGCGCAAAGTTGACATGGCTGCAATGATAGAAGCTGGTGAAAGATTTATTGCATCATATCCTGATTATATGGATGCCTGTTGGAACAACATCAATTGCACTCAAAAAAAAAACCTTAATGGTTTAGATTTAAGATTTCAAAAAATATCATATATCTATACAGTAATACAAAAAATTCAAACCTTAAGAGAACAAAATAGTGATAAAATTGCCGTTGTAGATGAAGGATTGATTCATTTTCTAACTACCAGGCTGTATAACAGAGAGTATGTAGGAAATGAAAAAGAGGAAATTGTAAACTTATTGCAAATAATGCCTTTACCAAATGCTGTGATATCAATTGAAACAGATTTAAAGGAAAATACTAAACGACTTATGCAAAGGAAAAAAGTAATACCTATGCATAAATCATTAGTAATTTCTCAGCTTGAAAAAATAACTTACCTAGATCATAACATTCGTGCAATTGTCAACGATGCCCTGGAAGATATGGATATACCATTTTTAAGAATTGATTCAACAGATAAAGTAGCAAACAATGTTGACAAAATAATTGATTTTGTAGAAAGATTATAAAAAATATTCTATTTGTCAGCATTTAAATATTCACTCTGTTGGCAATAACAATAAAACCTTAATAAACTCTTTCCTAACTTTTGCTTTCTTAAGAATTAATATTGCATATAAAGAAACTTATTCATGTTTTCTATAATCATACCTTGTTTTAATAGTGAAAAATTTGTAAGAAGGGCTGTTGAGAGTGCTATGAGACAAGCGAGATCAGGGTATGAGATAATTTTGGTCGACAATAATTCCTCTGACAATACTTTAAGTATACTTCAGGAATATTCAAAAAATTATCCATCAATAATTAAAGTATTGCACGAACACAAGAAGGGAGCTCCTGCAGCAAGAAATAAAGGATTATTGGAGGCAAAAGGCGAATGGATTCAATTTTTAGATTCAGATGACGAACTTCTGCCCGATAAAATAGAACGCCAGATAAAACTTGCAGAAAAGTCTAATGCAGATATTGTAGTTGGAGATAGTTATGTATATAAAGTAGTTGAAGGAGAAATAGTTACAAGTATTCGCTCTGCTGAAAGCAGTAATATTTGGAAAGGACTTTTAACATCAAAACTAGGTATAACATCTGCTAACCTGTGGAAGAAAAAGAATTTACTGGAGGTAGGTGGATGGAATGAAAGTAAAAGTTCTTCCCAGGAATATGATTTGTTATTCAGATTGTTAAAAAAAAATGCTCGCGTTAGCTTTTGCCCAACGCCTTTAACAATCATACATATGAATGTAAATTCGATTTCGAATAGCAAAAATGATAAGAGAATTGTTGAAATTCTCGATAACAACCTTCATTTACGTACAGAAATAAAAGAATATTTAAAATCAGAAGGAAAACTTACAAAAGAACTGAACCAGGCCGCAGATATGTTTATTTATATAACCATGTTGAGATATTCAACAATTGCTAAGGTGTTTTTTGAAAAAGGAATCATACCTGAATATATCAGGAAAACCATGAAAGAAACAGCATTAGACCTTCCGGTTATTTTTTTAATTAAAGTCTTTACCAGACACACAATAACTGAAATTAGTAAACTGTTTAAATCTAATAAATAAACATCCTCTGTTTTTAAATTCTATTGCATTGAAACCAGCTATTGTCGTTGTTACATATAATCGTCCGGCCTCGTTAAGTAGATTACTCACATTTTTATCTAATTCAACTTTTACGTGCGCTGACATAACATTAATTATTAGCATAGACTATCAAGACACCCTGCTTCATAAAGATGTAGTAAAGATCGCAGAGGGTTTTAATTGGGAACATGGATGTAAGAAAATAATTGAACATAAAAAAAATTTAGGGCTTAAGGCACATGTGCTAAGCTGCGGTGATTGGTCAGAGTTGTATGAGGCCGTAATAGTTTTAGAAGATGACATAGTTGTATCTCCATACTTTTACGATTACGCTCTTCAAACACTCGAGATGTATGATAAAGACAAAAATATTGCAGGCATATCTTTATATGCTTTTCAGTGGAATTCAATAGCTGCAAGATCTTTTACTCCCGCGGCGAACGGTTACGACGTATATTTTTCTCAAAATGCTCAGTCGTGGGGGCAGGTTTGGTCTAAAAGAATGTGGGCCGAATTTAAGGAATGGTATCTAGCGCATAAAAACGATGAATTTGATAAAAACTTACCTGATAATGTAAGGAGCTGGTCTGATAAGTCTTGGCTCAAGTACCATATTTGGTATTGTTTCGACCAACACAAATATTTTGTTTACCCATACGTTTCATTATCTACTAATCACAGTGATCTGGGTGTGCATCTGAAAGGTGAAAATACAAACTTTCAGGTACCTCTTTTAACAGGAAGAAAAGCACATTACGATCTTCCCGCATTTGACACTGCCTCCTGCAAGTACGACGTTTTCTTTGAACGAAATGATATAGCGTCTTTTCCTGGTATTGAAGATGGCGAGATATGTATCGACTTGTATGGAAAAAAAAAGAATAGAGAAAAAAGAAGATTTTGGCTGACTTGCGAAGTTGAAAACTTTAAAGTAGTTAAATCTTTTGCCTTAGAACTAAGGCCACACGAGTTAAATATAATATTTTCTATTCCTGGTTGTGAAATATTCCTTTATGATACTGAAGCTATTGCTAACAATAAACTCAAAAAAAATAAGTTAGAGGCAAAAAGAACTTTATACGATATAAAAGAAGTTCCATCCCAACAACTTATTAATGTTTTAAAATTTAGATTTTTAAAAAAAATAAAAAGATAAATAATATTCTATCAACACCGAATTAAAATGTATTTCCTAAATAAAGTAATCGGATTAATAAAAGCATGTTTTACCGGAAAAATTTATATAGATGGATTTATTGCAAGTGCAGATAAAAGTGAGATTGACAAAAAGACTAAAATTATTAAACCATATAAAATACATCATGCCACCATTAAATTGGGAACATATGTATCAACAAATTCAAGAGTCTCTTTTACAGAAATAGGTAAATTCTGTTCTATTGGACCGAATTTTTTTTGTGGCTATGGTATTCATCCTATAAATGGAATTTCTACCAGTCCTGTTTTTTATTCTACACAAATGCAGGCTGGTTTTTCGTATAGTAAAAATGACAAAATAGAAGAACGAAAGAAAATAACTATAGGTAACGACGTTTTTATAGGAGCTAATGTTACCGTATTAGACGGTGTTACCATAGGCAATGGTGCAATTATAGGTGCAGGAGCAGTTGTAAGCAAAGATATTCCACCATATGCAATAGCGGTAGGCACACCAATAAAGATCATTAAATATCGATTCGAACCGGAAATTATAGAAAAATTACAAAAAATAGAATGGTGGAATAAAGACGAAAAGGTATTGAAAAGTGTTGAGAAATATTTTTTTGAGGTAAATAAATTTATTGAGCTGCTAGAAAATTATGAAAATGGATAATAACAACAAGATGTCAGTTGTATTAGAAACCTGGTTTACAGGACATCGGAGTGAATACATTGCTCATTTAATGAGATTTATAAATTCAAGACCTGATCTGCACGGAAAATATATATTTATACTGAATGAACGATTAAGATCATTATTAGGTGAATTAATTTCGTCGTCAAATTACTCCGTTGAATTTATAGAAATAAACAAACACCCTCGAAATTACATTTCAAAAAGTTTTTGGGAATGGAATATAGTAAGTCAAATAATTAGCAGGCGAGGAAATATAGGGGAAATAATTTTTATGGATATAGATAGCAACTTAATACTCGTATCTTCTCCAAAATTCAAAAAATTTAATTTAACGGTTAAAGGAATATTATTTCAGCCGTACGTACATTTTGAGGAAATAAAAGGAGGATTTTCTTTTTATATAAAAAAGGTTTTTAAAAATTTTCTCCTGCAAAAATTTGCTGTGCTTTTAAACTCAAACATTCGCAAAATTTTTATTCTCAATGATAAAAATACTGTGAATATAATGAACAAGAAAATAAAGCCTGTTTTTTACAACTTACCAGATCCTATAGAAAATGTCAACAACGGCGCTTCTGATAATTTTAAGAATATAATTGACAAATACGGCATTAAAAACAATAACAAAAATTTGCTGGTATTTGGAAGTATTGATTATCGTAAAAATTTAATTAATATAATAGATGCCTTAAGGCTACTTCCATCCGAAATAAAGAAAAAAGTTCATTTAGTCATTGCAGGAAAAATTGGTACTGAAATGCGAGATGAATACATACCACATATCGAAAAATATAAAGACGAAATAAGCATTAGTTACAATGACACGTTTGTAAATGCAGAAGAAAGAGAACCATTATTTAAAAGCTGTGATCTTGTTTTGATGCCCTATAGAAATTTTTATAGCGCAAGCAGTGTGTTAGGGCACGCTATTAGCTACAACAAAAATGTAATTGCACCTAACAAGGGATTGTTAGGAAAAATTGTTAAAGAGAACAAGATAGGAATTGTCGTAGACCCATTGAACCCTGCAGCGATAAAAGAAGCAATAAATCAAGTGTTGTCAAATCCATCAAAATATGCCTACGACAGTAAAATGCTGATGGAGGAGTATAGCGCAGCAAATTTTAGCAAATTGATTTTATTAAATTAGAAGATGTTCACATTAAAAACATATAAGGAAATATTCCACTTTTCAGTTAACTTCTTTTCAATATTTCTGCTGATTACTTTTATTCCTGATATCTTGCATTTTGATCCTATGATAGCAAGATTGGGATATTGGGGGGTAAAAGTTTTACTGGCAATATGGGTTATTTTAAAGACTAAAAGAATTTTGTTCAGTTTTTCCCGATGGGAAACTTTAATCATCATTGTTTATCTGATATATGGGGTTAATATATTTATCGACGTCTTTTTAGATCCTCTTGCCGTTAGTAAAGGAAATACCGGATTAATGGATTTTGCAGGTTTTTCTGTAATAATAATCCTCATGTTGTCATTCCGTTATTACCCCGATTTGGCATCGGAAAAATCGTTTTGGTTTTTCGTTGCCACCTTAACAATAGGATTAATACTATCTTATTTTTTTGCTATTGAAAATCTTACATTAGATACTACCAATGTAAGATATGATGCTAATTCAACCGTTAATTCTATAGGCTATGGTCAAATGGGATGTACTTTGTCACTCATCTCACTATTTGGAATAATTAGTTATAAAAAGCTCTGGTTACGGCTTTTATTTCTAGTGACGTTTGCTATCGGCATGATTTCAATTGCAAAGGCCGGGTCAAGGTCTCCGGTAGTGGTACTTGTAGTGGTAATGAGTTTTTATTTTATGGCGCGGTTAGGTAGTCTAAATGCAATAATTATACTTTGTGTCGTCGCAGGATTAGTATTTATATTTTTAAATCCCATTCTTGATTTACTTACTTCAATGGGTAGTAATCTCGCGGTCAGGCTAACCAGCATGGTTGAAAACAAGGAATCGAGTGGAAGAGAAGAGATATGGACAAATGTAATAGGAATTATTGCTAAGTCTCCTGTTTTCGGTGCCTATTATATAGTACCGTATGGAGCGGGAAAGGGGCTTTACCCGCACAACTTTTTTCTTGAAATTTTTATGGGAACGGGTATCGTTGGAGGTTTGCCTTTTATGGTCTTAGTCTTTGCAAGTGTGACTAAATCTTATAAACTAATACAAAATAATCATCCGTCTACATGGTTAATTATTTTGTACTTGCAAATGATCGTTTTCGGTATGTTCTCCACTTCCCTATCAAGTTCTCAGGATTTCTGGGTTTTGATATTTTACGTAATGTCAATTAAAATTTATGAAAAGAAAAAAATGTCAAGACCATCAACGGTTTTGATGACAACTGAATAATGAGCAATATAACCCTCGCACCCATTTTATTGTTTGCTTATAAACGGTTAGATACGTTAACGAGAACGGTAGCAGCATTACAACAAAATTATTTAGCAAAGCAGAGTGAACTATTTGTTTTCTCTGATGCCGCTAAAACCTCTAGCGATGTAACTGAAATAAATGAGGTTAGAAAGTTTTTAAAGACAATAACTGGTTTTAAAAATATAGAAATATATGAGTCCGATAAAAATAAAGGCTTATCTAATTCTATTATCTCAGGGGTTACTCAAGTAATAAATAAATATGGAAAGGTTATTGTTTTAGAAGATGACTTGCTTACATCTACCAACTTTTTGTCTTATATGAATGAAGGCTTGGAGCATTATAAGACTAATCAGCAGGTTTTTTCAATTTCAGGTTATTCCTATCAATTAAAAGTGGATAATAAAAAAGATATTTATTTTACAAAACGTGGCTCTTCCTGGGGATGGGGCACATGGAAAGAGAAATGGGAAAAAGTAGATTGGGAAGTTAAAGATTACGACGAATTTAAAAAAAGTTCAACGCTACAAAAAGATTTTAATAAAATGGGATCTGATTTGTCGTCGATGCTGAAAAAACAGATGGATGGCAAAATGGATTCATGGGCGATAAGATGGTGTTATCATCAGTTTAAGCATAATCTATATAGTGTTTACCCTAGTGTTTCAAAAGTAAAAAACATAGGTTTTGGAGATGGAGCTACCCACACATTTGACTATTTTAACCGGTATGAAACGAGTTTGGACGAATCCGGAAAGCTGAATTTTATTTTTGGGGATCCGTATATCGATAAAAAAATAGTGAATGCTTTCCTAGTACAGTTTTCTTTGTACACAAGGGCAAAGTACAAAGTCCTTAATACCATAGCACCATTAATAATAAAAAGATAAAGTAAAAGTAATGTCAAATGTTCTTGCAACCTGGATATGTATAGATGATCCTGAAAAGGCTACATACTTCCCTTCTTCAAAAGGTAATTCCGCAGATGTTTCTGTTCAGTCAATTTATTGGCGTTGCGTTGCCGTGTTTATGTATACCGCAAGAAAGTTCAATCCAACATTGAGGTTAGTATTTTTTTCAAATGTTACTGAATTTCCCACGATAAACAATGTTGATTACAAAATTCTGTTCAAAAAATTAAATGTAGAATTTTATACTACTCCATTTGAGTATCAAACGCCGAAAGGCTATTATGGTACCTGGAGCAATCAGTTTTACGAATTTTCAATTCTTAAGTTTATTTCTGATCACCCTGCCTTTAGCAATGAAGATGCTTTTGTTTTACTTGATTCAGATTGCCTGATCACAAAAAACCTCGATAATCTTTTTTCCTCTGTTGTCACAAATGAATGTATTACATACTCCATAGACTGGTATGGTTCGACGTATAAAATAAATGGAAACAGCAGAAGTGATATGAAGTCTATTTTTGAAAAGTTGCAAGGTTTCGAAATGGACGTTATTCCTGTTTATCATGCAGGTGAGTTTCTGGGAGCAACAATAGCATCTATTAAAAAATTAATGTCGGTTTTTTATCCTACCTGGGAAAAATTATTAGATTTTCATAGGAACAATATGCCGCGCTTGCATGAAGAAGCCCATGTACTAAGTTATTTGTACTATAAATGCGGGTATAAAGGAGGGCAAGCAAATGACTATATAAAAAGAATGTGGACCGATTTTTCAGCATATAGAAATGTAAAACCAGGGGATGAAAATTATATGATCTGGCATCTTCCTACCGAAAAAAGATTTGGTTTTGAAAAAATGTTCTACTTCTTAAAGAAGATTGATTTTGACGTACACATATACTCCGAGCAACAGCTTATAAAGTATATGAAAAAGGTATTTCAAGTGCCTAAAATATCGTATGATAAGTACGTGTATTTTTTGCTTAAGAAAACAGTAAAAAAATTAGTAAAATAAAATCTTAGCGTAGGTACCCTTAAATAGTATGCTATAAACATACCCTTCTTTTTTAGAATTTTATTTAAAAAAATTATAGGTTCTCCAATAACCTAATTATTATACTATCATTCAAAATACTCATATACCGGAACAATTGAAACCTAAAGTACTTTTCATTCTTCATTTTCCCCCTCCTGTTCACGGCGCTGCTATGGTAGGACAATTTATAAAAAGAAGCAATATTATTAATGAGAATTTTGATACCGCTTATATAAATCTCTCTACCTCTACAACGGTTAATGAAGTAGGGAAAGGTGGGATAAATAAAATAATCTCAACATGTAAACTGGCAGCAAAAGTTATAAGAGCATTATCGAAAGTAAATTATGATTTATGTTACATGACCCTTACAGCTAAAGGATTTGGATATTACAAAGATTTCATTATAGTCGTTATTCTAAAAATATTTAGAAAAACGATCATATACCATTTTCACAATAAGGGAGTTTCGACCAGGCAACAGAATACATTAGATAACTTGCTTTATAAATTTACATTCAATGCAACCAAAAGTATTCTTTTATCATCATTATTGTATACTGATATTTCAAAGTATGTAGACAGAAAAGATATTTTTGTTTGTGGAAATGGAATTCCTGAAATAGAAAATAAGGTTCTGACTGAAAAAGAGGCCGTTGATTCAAACGATAGGTGTAAACTATTGTTTCTGTCAAATATGGTGGTTGAAAAAGGTGTTTTAGTATTGTTGGAGGCGTGTAAGTTATTAAAAGAAAAGAACCTGAACTTTGAATGTCATTTTGTTGGAGATTGGGCCAGTGTTACAGAAGAAATGTTCAACGAACTAATATCAGAAAATAATCTGTCAAAGTATATCTTTGCACATGGAAAAAAATATAACGATGAAAAGCTTTACTTTTATAATTCAGCCGACATTTTTGTATTTCCAACCTTTTATCATAACGAATGCTTCCCATTAGTGCTGTTGGAAGCCATGCAATTCAATCTGCCGATAGTATCAACAAATGAAGGAGGAATTGCTGAAATAATTTCTGACGGAATAACAGGGTTTATAGTGCCGCAAAATAATTCACGTGAGCTTGCTGAAAAACTTGAATTGCTTATTGAAAACAAGGAATTAAGATTGCAAATGGGGAAGGCAGGAAGACTGCGTTTCCAAAATAAATATACATTAAACCATTTCGAAAATTGCTTATCAGATGCTCTAAAAAAGGCATTACCATCTTAGATATAAGCAATTTTTATAAATTTTTAGGAATATTATGTTTAATTTCTAAAATATTACCAAAAAAATGAAAGTTTGTATGCTATTTGCTTGCTATGCAAAAAAATTACTTTTCGAAGTTTAACGCACCAAATTTTATTAAATAATATGAATTTTAAAAAACAATTATTTACGGTTAACTATACTATTACCGATTACGACGAAGCTTCTAATCTCATTATCGAAAAAGCTTTGTCTCATACAAGTTTTGGTGTTACTGCTTTAGCTGTACATGGATTAATAGAAAGTGTTAAAAGTAAGCCTTTCAGACAACTTCTAAACAAGTTAGACATGATAGTTCCTGATGGGCAGCCTGTTAGATGGGCACTTAACGACTTCCACAAGGTAAAACTCAAAGATCGTGTCGCTGGTCCTATATTAACTGATCATGTATTGGCAAAAGCTAATGAAAAGTCTTTAGGAATATATTTATATGGAAGCACTTCTGCTACATTAGAGAAAATGATAGAAGTAATCAGGCAAAAATATCCAAGAATAATTATTAGTGGCACTCATGCAGACCGTTTTAGAGAAGCAACTGCTGAAGAGGATATCGCTGATATACAAAAAATTAATGCAAGTGGCGCAGATATAGTATTAGTGGGAAGAGGATGTCCAAGGCAGGAAAAATGGGTAGCCAATCATTTAGGATTGATTAATGCTCCCATGTTAGCAATAGGGGCCGCGTTTGATTTCATAGCGGGCAATATAGTTCTCGCTCCTAAATGGATCCAGGATTCAGGTTTTGAATGGCTTTATCGTTTGGTACAGGAGCCTAATAAATTATGGAAAAGATATCTCACAACAAATACACATTTTATTTTTTTATTTATTTCATGTAAACTAGGAATTCGTAAAATTAATTTTGACAATTTATGAAAATAGCACTTATTACCGGCTCCGGTGGTTTAATCGGAAGTGAATCAGTATCCTTTCTCGCAAATAAATTTGACCTGATCGTAGGAATTGATAATAATTTAAGAGCGTACTTTTTTGGAGGCTCTGCTTCAACTGACTGGAATGTGTCAAGAATTCAGAATCAATTCTCGAATTACAAACATTACAACGTAGATATTAGAGATTATGAAAAATTGGGTGATATTTTTAAAGAATATAACACGGACATTTCTTTAATTATACATACTGCTGCTCAACCAAGTCACGATTGGGCTGCAAAAGAGCCACTTACAGATTTTACAGTAAATGCAAACGGGACAGTGAATATGCTTGAACTCACCCGTTTACATTGCCCAGAGGCCGTTTTTGTTTTCACATCTACAAACAAAGTGTACGGCGATAATCCCAATTTCCTACCTCTTGTCGAAAAAGAATTGCGTTGGGAAATCGAAGAAACGCATCCGTTTTATAAAGAAGGGATTGACGAATCGATGAGCATAGATAATTGTAAACATTCAGTTTTTGGTGCTTCAAAAGTTGCTGCTGATATCATGGTTCAGGAATACGGACGGTATTTTGGAATGAAAACAG
Organism: Segetibacter koreensis DSM 18137; assembly: GCF_000374045.1. Lineage (GTDB taxonomy): Bacteria > Bacteroidota > Bacteroidia > Chitinophagales > Chitinophagaceae > Segetibacter > Segetibacter koreensis. The sequence goes on from NZ_KB893323.1 coordinate 48,257, forward strand.
CAGTATTTCGGGGAGGTTGTTTAACTGGTCCTAATCATTCTGGCGCGCAACTTCATGGCTTCCTTGCTTACCTGATGAAATGTGCTATCAATCATCAGCACTATACAATTTTTGGTTACAAGGGTAAACAGGTCAGAGATAACATTCATAGTTATGATCTGGTAAACATGTTCTGGCACTTTTATAATAATCCAAAAAGTGGAGAGGTGTATAATGCAGGAGGAGGTCGCTTCGCCAACTGTTCGATGCTAGAAGCAATAAATTATTGTGAAGAAATTACGGGTAACAAACTAGATTATTCGTATTCAGAAGATAATCGCATAGGAGATCATATTTGGTATATTAGCGATGTATCAAAATTCAAAAGTCACTACCCTTCCTGGAATTATACATACGGTATAGAAGAAACTTTACAGGAAATGTTTACTTCTTTTACTAAACGCTCTGCGGTTAAAGATGCAGTAGCAGGTTAATAAAATAATAAGAATATTGAATTTACTATTTGGTCTTTAATTAAGGCTGGGTTAGATTTTAAAAAAGTTTACTGAATTTAATCTTCAGTAAACTTTTTTGTTTTTGTAGAACTATAAGAAGTAAAGTTTAGGGTAGTTCGACAGAAAATGACAGCTGGAAAGTAGCTATCGCTGGAGACACCAGGTAAGCTACCATAAAAAAAGCCCAAAGATGATTATACTTTGGGCTTTTAAAAATTCGCACTCGCATTACAACATCACGAGTAAAGGTTACATCAGATTTTTGCCATGTTTCAAACAAGGTAACCAGGTCGACTATATTATTATAGTCACTTACAATTTTACAAATTGTTGACTCAGAACTTTATTTTCACAAACAACTTTGACAATATATACTCCATTGTTTAAAGATGATACATCTATCTGAGCAACATGATTTGAACTATTAGATTGTACCGTTTTTATTACACCACCTGAAACAGTTATAATTGATATCGTTAATTCTTTGTTTTGAGGCAGACCATCAGTCGAGATATTTAAAGTACTACGGGTAGGATTGGGACTCAATTTCAACAACTCCTGCCCGTTAAAAGGATTTGGCTCACCCTCAGTTGTGTCGATTAGACTTTCTCCTGAAGATGGTCTGCTACTTGCTGATTTACCTCGCGATTCCACTGAAAATCTTACTACGTCAGATGTAGTGGAAACTCCTTTGTCATCTATGGCTTTAGCAGTAATTGTATAATTTCCAACCGGAACATTCTCCCAAAAATAGCGATAAGGGTACCAGTACTCGGTTCTTAACAAAGTTCTTCCGTTATAAAACTCAACTTTACTTATCCTTCCCCCATATGCTTTCGCTCTTGCAACCAAACGTACTGTTGTTGGTCCTTTAAATTTCCTATTATTATTAGGGTCTGTGATATTTACTTCCGGAGGTTTACTATCTTTTTTTGCTAAAACCGTAAAAGAAACACCTGCAGAGGTTGCGATTTTCCCAGAATTGTCTATCGCCTTTGCCGTAAGTGTATATCTACCCGCGGTCACATTTTTCCATCTGAATGAGTATGGATAGGCATGTTCAGTGTATAGTAATCGTGAACCATTATAAAATTCAACTTTACTTATTGTTCCGTCTTTATCACTTGCCTCAGCAGTTACGTTTACTGTAGCAGGGCCAAAGAACTTTGAATTGTTATATGGATCAGTTAACTTAACTGAAGGAGAGGAATTAGTTTTCCCGTTTACAGTAATGTAAACTTTTGAAGATGTAGATGAAAGTCCATTAATATCTGTTGCCTTAGCGGTAAGTGTGTAACTACCCGCCTTCACATTATTCCAATTGAAAGTATAGGGAGCACCCATTTGAGTTTCTAATAATGTTGCCCCATTATAAAACTCGACTTTCTGTATTTTACCGTCGCCTTCAACTGCAATAGCGTCAACTTTAATTGTTAAAGGTCCGGAAAAAGAAGCCTCATTTACAGGAGTGCTTATTTTTACCGTTGGGCCGGTCTTTTGGCGAGGAGACCCTCCATCTTTTATTAAAACTGCAGAAGTATAAGGCTGCAATGTTATACTATTAGAATATTTGGCATTTTTCGCATCAACATAATTACCGTCTAATGCAACCGTTTTATCTATTTTACTTGGATTAATGACAAACTTGATAGAATCATTTGGATCTGTTATAGCTGCTTCTGCTTCGTAAAACTGTATATTGTCTATATTATAAGTTTTTTTAGCGTCTACCAGAAAGACAAGCGACGCTGAGTTATCAGCAGCAGTAGGAGTAAACATCATTTCGTTGTTGTTGCGACCTGTGCTTATGATGCGATACTGATTTAATGTTAAAGGCTTGTAATTAGAACCTCTGATATATGACGCTATACTCATAGTTCCGGTACCTTTTACACTATATCTTAAAATATATTTTTTAGAAGGAGAAACAGCTCCTACATTTAATATAAGTGCTGAACTTTTGTTTGTAGGCACCACTTTTAAATTGCCTCCATCCAGCACTTTCGAGTTATCCCAGACAAGTTTACAATTATTTCCAAATACCTTTATGTCTGAACTACTATTAAAGCTTCCAAAAGAATATTTATTTTGACCTATAATATTTTTGACCTTGTACGGCGCTAATTTTTTAGCACTTACTCTTGACGTTCCATCTTTTCCATACTTTTTTTTCCAGTCTTCCAGATCCTGGTTAGCTCTTGTCTCATTCCGGCTATTTTTGAAAATGGTGCTAAAAATTATTGCCCGATCATTTATTGGCCTTGCGTAATAATTACCATCTAATTTTCCTATCCTCCTTATGTCGTTGTCATCAAAATTGCTGAGAATGGCAGAAACCGGCTGATCTTCAGTTTTAGAAAAGAAAATATTATTAGTAATTGTTTGATTTTGGAAGCCTCCATGTGCATCATGCTTCATATGAAGCTGTCCCCATTCATTATTATATAAAGTATTGTTCTTTACAACAATATCTCGGGTGTTGTGAAGATAAAGGCCCTTGTTCGAATTCGCAATTGTATTGCTGGAAATTTCTAAGCCGTTTACATAACCATCCAAATATATACCGTCAGCAGAAGAATTGGGTGTATTAGTACCCGCCCCAGCTCCTATTCCATTCAGTATAATATTCCCTGTTATTTTTCTTGCAGAATTTGGAGTATTAGATTTATTATAGGTATAAATTCCACCGCCATCGTCTTTTACAAAAGCAAAAGTGTTAATATAATTGTTTTTTACTGTAACGTGATCTCCGTTCATATTTATCCCTATGAACCCAGAATTGATAACCTCGTTGTACTCCACCAATCCATTAGTATTGATTCTGATACCTGCACCCTGCCCCTCACCGCTTTGGCCCATTCCTGCTACGGTATAAGAATTTTTTACGATATTATTTCTAACAACGGCGTAATTGTTAGAAAGACCGGCTGCTATACCATTGTTATAAGAATCTGAAACAGTACAATTTTCAATATTGAAGTATGCGTGGCCTGCAACATTTACTCCATCTATTCCTGAGGAAAGAACATCGCAATTTTTTACCTGAATGTTATTCCCCCTATTAATATCAATTCCGTATTTATTCGCCCCTTTAAAAGTCAAGTTATCAATAACTACGTAGCTCTTTTTAATAGAATATACTAAATTGTTAATCGAAGATGCTTTTACTGTATAGGAAGATGGAGAATTTGATCCGAAATACATGCTTAACTTCTTAGTCGATGGGTTGTAATACCACTCCCCTAACTGGTCTAAAGTTTTAATGCTATTCTGAATAAAATATCCATAATCATTTTGCGCAGTCTGTCCTATGTAGTTTATGGTCGTTCCTGAATGAGAGGTAATTTTACACCTATCTATTTTCCAATGCGCCTGACGCAAAACTAATTCCGCTCCCGTCCAGTTTGGACTTGATTTTAATTCCCTATCAATAATCTTTTTATTACCTGCATGCGATTCTAATATTAAATATCCCTTATTAGGAGCGTCAAGATTAGGAAAACGTCCCATCGCTTTTAGTGCATCATTCAAAAGAACTATATTCACTTCCAAACCTAATAAAGCATTAGGACTGCAATCATAAACTCCTTTGTAAGAAGGATTTTGTTTCCAACCTGACAAGGTAACCAAAGAAGTTATAACAGGTTTACTACCAGTACCATAAGAACCGATAGTAATAGGAGACTTTGCGGTACCAGACTGACTTACAGTAATTGATCCATAAAAAGTTTCTCCTCTTTTTAATAAAACTGCATCACCAGGGTGAAGACTGGGGAAAATAGAGTTGAGTTTATTCAAAGTTTTCCAAGGCGTAGAAGGGTTTTGTGCCTGATCTGAAGACCTTAAATCATTTCCGGAATTATTAGAAAAGTAATAAGTTACCGGCTTGCCATTATTGTTTCCACCCTGATTATTATTATTGTTTCCACCAGAGTTTTTGTTGTTTCCGCCGGCCTTTTTGTTATTCCCGCCTGAATGTTTGTTTTTACCGTTAGCATGTTTGTTATTTCCGTTAGCATGTTTGGTAGCAAAAACATGCTGCAAAAAACATAGAGATAGTACAAATAAGAGTGTTCTCATAATAAATTGCAATGTGTGCTTAAAAAGTTAATAAAACGCTGTCTCTTGTTATACAAGCAAACACTGATTTTTATAAAGGATATTAAAAAAACTGGAGCAATCATTTTTCAATCGGAGCGAAGGTATAAGCCAAAACGCATAAGTTTAAAAGGAACGCAGAAAAAGTTATCCACATTTTAATATATAACACTCTAGTTATAAGGTCATTAGAGATGTAAGTACATAAGAATGTAACAAGAAGACGTTTCTTACTCTTTCTTGTAGTGGACAATTTAGAAAACCAGCAAAATGCCGGTTTAAAACATTCAATTTACAAAAGACAGGTAGATTAAAACTTCAAAGTGAATTCTTGAGTATAAACTTCAACAATTCTAAAAAATTTACGACTTAATTTAATCTCTTCTCCGACTAAAACAAAATCTGTACCAATTAAAGAATAAAATTGCTGTTTAAAATTTAAGAGAAAAGTTTGGTAATTTTTTTAGAGAATAAAAGAAGTCAATTAACACGTTGGACCTTATAGTTAACAAAATATATATGACAAATTAAATTAATAAAAAAATAGTACCGAATAATAATATTTTTCCACACGTTAGATCTAAAAATTGGTATGGATTTTAGTAGAGGGGGAGTTTCTGAAAAAACAGGTGTATTCGGGCCTTAACACTAAATATACAATGACGAGATCTCTTAAGGTAAACGAAACGAAGGCTTTTAGCGATTTCCGATTTACCTGACAGAAATAGATTATTTAAACTAGCAATTAAACCAAGAGGAAAGTTTGATTAATATTACTCAAATTAATAATCCTCAAAATCTTTCTGCCAATCTTACAAAACGGCCGGCAATAGCAGTAGGGGAATAAAATTCAAGTGCCCACTGTCGTCCTTGAGTAGATATCTCCTTTAAAATATTGGGCTCATCTTTAAGCCTATCAATAGTTGATTTATAATTGTCTAGATCTACTCCTACATAATGTTTAAAATTGCCTGGCTGCTCCGGCAAGCATATTCCATACTTTTCAAAATCTATATGAAAAGCCACTGCTCCCGAAGCTAATGTTTCCCAAAAACGCCAACTGTCCCACTGATTAATTCGTCCTGGAACAGATATATTAAGCTTTTCAAAAGTTTTGGAGACTAGATAACCAAGAATACTACTTTGATTTTTAGGAAAAGGAGATAAAAAATATCCGCCAAAGCACGCACACGCTTTAACTGATTTCAACTTTTGATAATAAGTAGGATAATGCCTCCTTCCAGTCTGCTCCCACATCAACTTGTCGTAAGATTCTGCTAAAAGATCTTTCTCGTCAAATTTATTGGTAGATTCATCAATATCCAAAACTTCACTAATAAGTGGTCTGAATTCTTTAACCATTACTCCCCGTAATGAATGTTTAACTCTAAAGTTGAATAGTATGCTATTATTTCTACTTTCGAAAGAATCAACTCCTTCACACGCTCCTATGATTCGGTTCGATAGTCCAAAAACAGTAGGATATATATTACCCGGATAGACACAAAAACTATTATAATGTGCTTTTAATATAACGTCGAAGTTTCTAAATTCTTTTTTAAAACTTTCTGTTCTAATTCCATCAGCATGGTCTAAGTAAACAGTTAAGTATTTTCGGTTCTTCTTAAACAAATTTGGTGGAAGTTCATGACCGTAAGAAAACCAGCCATTATTTAAAACTACGGCAGAACAATCATCAGGGATAACATCTTTGGAAGTTTGAAATAAAAAAGAATTTCCTTCATACTTCCAGTAATTAATGTTGGAATAACATTTTATCCCAATAGCAGATAAACCTTCGGCTAAGGTAATAGCACTATGTTGAAAGGCGGCCTTATCTGGAGAAGTATAAGGCACACAATAAAAATAAACACTTTTTACAGTCATAAATAAGCTCCAAATATAAGAATAATACCTATTTACATTTTTTAATCAAATACCATCCTTAGTTAACACTAAAAAGGAGCATCTTAATGATGCCCCTTTTTTAGTGTTAGCTTTATACATTTATAACACCGTTGCTAGTTCGTTTTGCCTTTAATAAAACTTTTATTAGTGCTAAAGCCTTCACCTTTAAGGGTTATTATAAACATACCAGTATTTAGTGAAGAAATATCAACTTGCAAAGTTTTACCTGAAACAACTACAGGGTAGCTTTTTAATATACTTCCGCCTATATTTTGAATTGTCAATGTAGCTTGCTGCTGACTTTGAATTTCATCAAAACTTAAATTAATTACATCAGTTGCAGGGTTAGGGAACAATTTAAAATTAATTGTTTTAGAAGCATTATTGCCTGCAATCTTTTGAATTAAGTCAGTGCTATCATTATTTATAGTAGTGGAAGATTGATTATTATTTGACCTGCTTGAGGTCACATATATTTTTACGCTCGACGATGTGGTGCTAAGACCTTTGTTGTCTGTAGCTTTAGCGGTAATTGTATAAGTACCTCCGGGTACATTACTCCAGGAGTAACTGTATGTACCATTGTACTCTGTATGAAGAAGTTTACTTCCGCTAAAAAATTCCACTTTGCTTATACTACCATCGGCATCGGTTGCTTTAGCAAGCATATAAATCGTTGAGCCGGTTTTATAACTCGCATTATTGGTTGGGCTGGAAAGACTTACAGTAGGGGCTTTATTTCCTGTTGACGTTCCTACATATATCTTGGCAGTTGAGGATGTCGTGGTCAGACCTTTATTGTCTGTTGCTTTTGCGGTAATTGTATAAGTACCGGCAGGTACGTTACTCCATGAGTAACTATAGGTGCCATTATACTCAGTATGTAGTAATTTAGTTCCGCTGTAAAATTCAACCTTACTTATAGAGCCATCAGGATCTGTTGCTGTAGCAAGCATATTTATAGTCGATCCACTGCTATAACTTGCATTGTTTGTTGGATTGGTAAGACTTACACTTGGCGCTTTATTTCCGGTTGAACTTCCAACATACACTGTAACACTTGACGAGGTAGTAACTGCGCCATCATTGTCCGTAGCTTTAGCAGTTAAAGTATAAGTTCCGGCAGGTAAATTGCCTAATGAACAATTATATGGAGCGCTGGTCTCTGTTTTTATCAGGGTACTACCTTTATAAAAATCAACTTTACTTACTGTTCCATCATTATCAGATGCAGAGGCACTTATGTTAACTGTAGCCGGTGCAGTAAAACTTGAATTAGTAGCAGGACTTGTAATACTTACATTAGGAGCAGTATTTCCTGTAGTTACTGTTCCGTCTTTTATTAAAACCGCAGATGTAAAAGGCTTTAAGGTTATACTATTCGAATACTTTTGGTTTCTGGCATCAACATAAGTGGTATTTAAAGAAACAGTTTTATCCGCTTTGGTTGCATTATATACAAATTTGATATTATCGTCCGGATATTGTTTAAATGTTTTTTCACTTAATTTGGAGTTAGCATCTTTTGAATAGGTGGATTTCCAGACAGGCAAGTCTGCCATGGTTTTTTTCTGGTTAGATTGATAAAGATAAATAGTTGCATTAATCAGCGCAGATGGATTAATAGGTCTTGCATAAAAATTATAATCCATATTTCCGGCTGACTTGATATCAGCATTATCAAATCTGCTTAGTACAGCCGTAACCGGCTGATCAGAAGTTTTAGAAAAGAAAATGTTATTGGTAATAGTTTGGTTTCTAAAACCTCCGCTTGCATCATGTTTCATATGCAGCTGTCCCCAACCATTATTATAAGAAGTATTATTGGTTACAGTAATGTCTCTATTATTATGAAGATAGATACCACGGTTAGAGTTGGCGATTGTATTACCAGAAATTTCTACACCGTTTATGAAACCATCAAAATAAAGACCGTCAGCAGAGGAGAAAGTTACACTAGTACCTTCGTGTGCTCCTATACCATTTAATATAATATTACCTGTTACTTTTCTACCGGTATTATTAACAGAGTTAGAAGCATTATATGCATAGATTCCACCACCATCGTCTTTTACAAAACAAAAAGTATCAATATAATTATTTTTTACTACACAATAATTACCCCCCATAGCTATCCCCAAAAAGCCTGAATTAGTAATCTGGTTATACTCCGCTAGACCATTTTCATTTATTCTGATTCCGGCACCCTGTCCATCACCACTTTGGCCCATTCCGGCAACAGAGTATGAATTTTTCACAATATTGTTTCTAACAATTGCATGCGGATTTGAACTACCGGCCGAAATGCCATTGTTATATGAGTTTGATACGGTACAATTTTCAATCGTAAAATAAGAATGATTAGAAAGACTTACCCCATCTTTTCCTGAAAAAAGAACATCGCAGTTTTTAATTTGAATGTTGTTGCCGCTATTAATATCAATACCGTCTTGATTTGCTCCCTTAAATGTCAAATTATCAAATATAACATAACTTCTGCTTTTTGAATAAATTAAATAATCAAGGGCAGATGCTTTTACAGTATAAGAAGATGGAGAATTAGAGCCAAAATACATGCTCAGTTTTTTTGTCGATGGATTGTAGTACCACTCTCCTAACTGATCAAGAGTTTTAATACTATTTTGTATAAAATAGCCATAATTATTTTGAGCATCATTTCCAGCATAATTTATAGTGTGTCCGGAATGAGAGTTGATTTTATATCTATCCAGCTTCCAGTGACAAGGTCTTATAACCAATTCAGCTCCTGTCCAGTTTGGAGATGACGATAATTCATTATCAGTGATCGTATTAGTTCCATGAGACTCCAACGTTAAATATCCTTTATTTGTCGCGTCAGCATTAGGATATCTCCCCATGCCTTTTTCAACATCATTTAGCAGCACAACGTTAACAGCCGCGCCAAAGGCTGAGTTAGCGCTGCATTCATAAACACCTTTGTATGAAGAATTTGCTGTCCATCCTGAAAGGGTAACCAGGGAAGTGATCACCGGCCTGTTTCCAGTTCCGTAGGCACCAATAAGAATAGGCGAACCGGAAGTACCGGATTTATTTATCGTAATTGATCCGTAAAATGTTTCGCCCCGTTTAAAAAGTACAGCGTCACCGGGATTAAGACTACTAAAAAAGGAATTAAGTTTATTGATTGTTTTCCATGGAGTAGAAGGATTTTGAGCCTCAGATGAACTTCTGGAATCATTTCCTGAAGAAGTCGAGAAATAATAAGTTGTGGCCCATGCAGAGTGTAGAAAAAAAACTAAAAGTAAAGTTAATGATGCCTTCATAAAGTAGAATTTAGCATGTTTAAAAAAGAAATATGGAAATAAATACCCATATTTATTAAATAATTTAAAGAAACCTGCAACTACCAAAATCCATGCCATTAAAAGTTTAATCTGAAAAATATTTTTACAACTTATTAACAAAAACACGGAGAAATTTTTGCAAGTCATTAACAAGGTGTGGCTATAAATTTGAAAAAGGAGTACAACCTTTAGGGATTTGGAAATGTAACATTTACAATAGCATCAGCATTTTAAAAACTATAACTAGGCAAAAAATAAAATTTAATATATATGAACAATAATCTTTTTAAAGATTTCGTTAAGTTAACTTGCCTTCCTTTTATAATTCGCTTATAATAATCATGTCACCAGTATTCTAAAAAATAAAAATTCAAATGATGAGTATAATTAAGATGTACACAGTTATTGTTATTGCCTTTTTTTCAATCTTTTTAGTTAGTTGCAGCAAAGATCTCAAGGGGGATCAAAGCAAACTTCCAACTCTTGTTGCTGATACTTCTGTTACTATAATAGGAACAACTACCCCTAATGCTGTAATTAAAGCGAATGTAACTTCAACCGGAGCGTCTCAATTAACAGAACGTGGGGTGTGCTATGATACTTTACCCAGTCCTACAGTTTCAAAAATGGTGGTAAAGTCAGATAGCGCAACAATGGGAGCGTTTTCACTAAAGCTAAACGGCCTTGGTCCTAATACAAAATATTATGTGCGTGCTTACGCAACTAACAGTTCAGGCACAAGCTATAGCAACGAAATCACTTTTTCTATTCCTCCAGTTAAAATAGGAGACGAGTTTAAAGGAGGAATTGTTTTTTACCTTGATGCAACAGGCCGCCATGGATTGATTGCAGCGAAAGCCGGTAACGATATTTCAGGCGTATGGGGATGTGCTGTCGATGTACCGGGTACAAAAACAGAAATAGGTAGCGGAAAAGCTAATACCAAAGCTATTTTGGATGCCTGCGGAAATACGGTGAATGTTGCTAAACTATGCGACGATTCAAAATGGTATGGATTTACTGATTGGTATTTACCATCAAGAGATGAATTAGCTGAAATGTTTAAGTATCGTGATCTAATTGGTTTTAATAATGCACCACGTTGGAGTTCGTCACAAACAGATGCAAATACCGCCTGGTCTCACACTTTTGATGCCTCCGGTACTACAACCTCGGTAAATAAAGCTACCGTACAAGGCGCACGTCCTATACGGTCTTTTTAAAGTCATAAATTACTATCGGACTTACACTAAAAAGCTGTCTAAAAAGGACAGCTTTTTTTATAATTTGACTTTTAAGTTCCTCGCCAGACAAAACGAAGTGTTTAAAATTATCAGAAGCTTTAAAATAAACAATAGCTTAACTATTTCAAGAATAACTTAGCTAAAAAATAGTTCGCTTGAAATCGTAACAAGATGACGTTTAGAAGTTTCGTTTTAAATTCCCCAAAAACACATACCTAATAAATCACCAAATGAAAACCTTATTGTTTCTATTAGCATCTCTATTTTTTATAAGTAATGCAAAAGCGACAAATTATTATTTCTCTAATAATTCTGGAAATGATGACAGAACGGCTAAAGAAGCTCAAAGCCCTTCTACTCCATGGAAAACACTTAATAAATTAAATTCTTTTTCCGGCGACCTCCAGCCGGGAGATCACATATTATTCAAAAGAGGTGAAACCTTTTACGGATCAATAACACTAAAAAAATCAGGTACACCAGATATGCCTATTGTATTTTCTACTTATGGCACCGGGGAAAAACCTGTTATAACCAGTTTGGTAAATCTTACTAACTGGACTCCAACTGCCGGTTATAAAGGCGTATACGAAAGTTCTGACGCTTCTTTAGGCAAAAGCGTTAGTATTCTTTTAGTAAACAATGTTTTACAGCAGTTAGGCCGCTATCCCAATGCTGACGCTCCAAATAAAGGATACCTCACTATCAAATCTCATAATAGCAATATTTCTATTACCGATAACGAACTGCCCCCTACTCCAAACTGGACAGGAGCGCAACTTGTTATCCGTATGGCGAGGTGGAAACTAGACAAAGAACAAATTATTTCACATGAAGGAAATACTATTACTTATAAAGCTTTTTCAAAATCAACACCAACAGATAATTATGGTTATTTTATTCAAAATGATGTAAAGACTCTCGATCAATTTGGAGAATGGTATTACGACCCTTCTTCTAAGAAGATGTATGTTTACTTTGGCCAAAAACCTCCATCTTCGTATTCGGTAAAGGCATCAACAATTGCGGCTTTGATTTATTCAAATAATAACAGCAATTTAGTTTTCGACAATCTGTCTATTCAGGGAGCTGATGCTTATGGCTTTAGAATTAATAATTGTACTAATGTATCCATACAAAATTGCGATATCCTTTTTTCAGGAAATACAGGTATATCCTTCGGAACAAGTTCATCAAACCTTAACATACAAAATTGCACCGTAGCTTACTCAAATAGCTGGGGAATGAAACTCGGAAATACTACAGGTTCAATTGTTAAAAATAATGTTATTCGAAATTCAGGTGCTATAGCAGGTATGGGAGAAAGCGATAGCGCACCGTATAAAGGTTTAGAATTTGGTGGATCAGATGACGTAATAGAAAACAATGAGATTGATAGCTCTGGTTACATAGGTATTAATTTTAATGGTAATAATCAAACCATAAAGAATAATGTAATTAACACATTTGGATTTGTAAAAGACGACGGTGGCGGAATTTATACATGGGCCGGGAACGCAAATACTATTTTTTCTAATAGAAAGGTGATTGGAAACATTGTATTAAATGGCACAGGTGCACAGGCTGGTACAAACTCCCCAAACTCTGCAGCCAACGGTATTTATATGGATGGCGCAAATGGAGTTGAAATTACCGGCAATACAGTTGCAAATACTTTTCGGGGAATTTTTGTGAACAACGCTTTTAACATAATAGTAAAAGATAACACTTCATTCAATAATCAAACGGCATGCTATATGCAGCATGCGGGTCACCTAGGAAACAACACGATAGTTAACAACACTTTCTTTTCGAAACTTCCTACCCAGCAACCTTTTGAAATATTCACCAATGGTAATGATGTAGATAATGTACTAGGAACTATAGACAATAATTATTATGGACGTCCTTTGGGTAATGACAGGGTATTTAAACAAACTTATAAAAACGTTGAAGGTAAAAAGGTATCTGAAGCGCTTTCTTTAAATGATTGGAAGACTCTTCGGGGAAAAGATCCTTCTTCACACATACTTTCAATGCAAGGCAGAAGAAATATAAATCCTGATGACTACGTTCGTTTCGAATACAACGGAACAGCGGCAGACAAAACGGTATCTTTAGCAGGCAATTATAAAGACGTTAACAATAATTCATATTCAAAAAGCATCGTTATAAAACCTTACTCCTCTATAATACTATTAAAACAATAGGAAAAAGAATTGATTTAAATTAAAAGTATCATCATTAATAGGTATAGGTAGTCGGCTTTCACACACGAGACCACAAAATAAAGCTGACTACCTATAACCATATGAGGTGAACCTCTAAGCTTTTCATGCAGCAGACCATGGTTAAATTACCTTTGTCAAATTGTGTATAATTACGCTAACTATTGTTTTAATATTTCTCGAACTCCACTTAACCCCTCTCCTGCCATACCTGTACAAGATTAACCATGACCTCTACAGCCTTTTTCATATCTCTTACTCCAATCCATTCTTTTTTGCTGTGTATGCCTTGCATACCTGTGAATAAATTAGGACATGGTAAACCCATAAAACTAAGCCTGCTTCCATCGGTACCACCACGTATGCTATGCCTGTGCACCTTCAGCTTACTTTTTTTGTAAGCTTCTTTTGCATACTCAACCACCTGCGGATATTTTTCCAGCACTTCTTTCATATTACGGTATTGCTCGACGATGGTAAACTCCATTTTAGCTTTGGCATGTTTGTGCAGAACGTTTTCTGCAATTTTTTTCAACCGCTCTGTGTTATGCTGTAAACCTTCCCTCGTAAAATCACGCACAATAAATTCAATGGTTGCTTTCTCTGCCAAGCCCTCCACACGCACGGGGTGAACAAAACCTTCGCGCTTTTTAGTTGTTTCCGGGCTAAATTCTTTTTTAGGAAGGGCAGCTAAAATTTCACCTGCGATCTTCAATGCATTTACCAGCCGACCTTTCGCATAACCGGGATGTGCAATCACGCCATGAACCGTTATCGTAACTGCATCTGCACTAAATGTTTCATCTTCGAGAGTACCTAATTCACCGCCATCTAGTGTGTACCCAAAATCAGCAGCCAATTTATTCATATCTAACCTAGCGGTTCCTTTTCCTATTTCCTCATCCGGGGTAAACAATATCCTTATCGTTCCATGGCTTACATGAGGATGAGTCATTAAAAAATTTGCCATATCCATTATTTCTGCCACTCCTGCTTTATCATCTGCTCCCAGCAAGGTAGTGCCGCTTGCAGTTATAATACTTTCTCCTATATGTTCTTTCAGATATTTAAATTCTTTCACACTCAAAATCTGGGTAGTATCATCGGGAAGAGCAATATCCTTTCCATCATATTTTTCATGAAGAATAGGCTTTACATTAGTACCGCTGCAATCAGGGGCAGTATCTACGTGGCTGCAAAAACAAATAACCGGAACCTCTTTAGTGGTGTTTGAAGGAATTGTTGCATATACATATCCAAACTCATCTACATGCGCATCGCTTACTCCCATCGACAATAATTCTTCTACAAGTATATTACTCAAATTCTTCTGCTTCTCAGTAGAGGGCGAAGCATTGCTTTGCGGATTACTTTGTGTATCAACCTGCACATATCTCAAAAATCTTTCAACGCATGTAAACTTATAACTATCAAACATCTTTACTAATTTTAGGCAAATTAGTTATTAGGACTGATGGAAAAAAACTGAAGTACAAATGTTAAAGGGTAACCGTTTCTGTTTATCGTAAGCCTGCATCCGAAGATTTTTTTATGATCCTTGCTATTTACTACTATTGCGCTTCTGTTGCGTCGCACTCTTGTACTTTTATATCTTTATTCTGCATAAGCAACGATTGCTGATCTTAGCCAAAGATAAATACAGTATTTTAAAGTCATAAAATGGAAATGAAACAAAAAGCACTTATAAAACAAGGCTGGCTCCGTGCTCTTATTTATTTTGCAGCGATATCTACAATAGTGTATGTTTTTTCAAATTTCGGCAGTAATATTATAAGCCAATTTGAAGCAGGTACGGAAAAAGGAGACGAAAATGTACTGCAGTTTGGAATACTGTATTCTCTAATGGGGTTACTGATTTTCCTTTATACATGGCTATCAAGAAAATTTATAGATAGAAAAACTTTTTCCTCCCTTGGCTTTTCCTGGAAAGGTTATTCTAATGAAGCCGGGCTCGGTTTTTTTTCTGCGCTTGCCTTGCTAGGTGTCGGCTCTGTTATATTAATTGTAACAGGTTACCTTTCTTTCATTTCAGTAAATTTTGATGCAGGCGGCTTGTTGATAGGAATTGTTATTATGCTTGTAGTTGCTTTTGTAGAAGAATTGTTGTTCAGAGGATATTTACTAAACAATTTAATGCAATCAGTGAATAAGTGGGGAGCACTGAGTATCACTGCAGCTTTGTTTTCATTGTTTCATGGCTCTAACCCAGATATCTCTCTGTTTGCTGTTATAAACATTTTTTTAGCCGGAATTTTATTAGGCATAAATTATATTTTCACAAAGAATCTTTGGTTTGGCATTTTCTTCCATTTTGCCTGGAACTATTTTCAGGGACCGGTATTAGGATACGAAGTAAGCGGATTAAAACTTACGAGCCTGTTGCAACAATCTATATCCGGACCTGAAGCCTTGACTGGTGGGCCTTTTGGTTTCGAAGGTTCATTGCTGTGCCCTTTATTATTTATTGTTGCCGTTTTAACTTTTTCATTCTTTTTTACAAAACGATATGGACAGACTTTTAATTAAAGGTCTTGTAATGAAAAAAAAGCCTTTTATTCATTACAAATTGTTTAAAACTTCTTCTTCAAAAAGCACAAAAAACGCTTTATTTATCTCTGCCTATTGCATTTTATATTTTTCTTGATTAACTTGGCTGACGTTTTTGGTTCAGGCAGGCATCTCACATCTTCACACTATTCGCCTTGCCAATGGGTTAATGTATTTAGTATCTCTCACCCTTAAAAAAAGTACTATGCTCAATGAAACTTCTATTCAGGAATTCAGGGCAAATTTAAGAGGCCGGTTAATAGAACCTCAAGACCAAAATTATGAGAATGCCCGGCAAGTGTACAATGCAATGATTAGTAAAAATCCCGCTTTAATTGCACTTTGTGCAGATGTCGGAGATGTAATACAGGCAGTAAATTTTGCAAGAAAAAATAATATTCTTCTTTCCATTCGCAGCGGAGGCCATAACGCGGGTGGGTTAGGCATTTGTGATGAGGGACTGGTAATTGACCTTTCTCTCATGAAGTATACGCTAATTGATCCAAAAGCCAGAACAGTAGTTGCAGGTGGAGGATGCACTTGGGGAGATATTGACCATGCAACCCATGCATTTGGCTTGGCTACACCCAGCGGCATTATTTCGACTACGGGTGTTGGAGGATTGACTTCAGGTGGTGGCATTGGGTACCTAACCCGCAAGTGCGGCCTTACCATTGATAACCTTTTGTCCGTAGATATGGTACTGGCTGACGGAAGTTTTGTTACAGCAAACCAGGAACAAAACAATGACCTGTTCTGGGCTGTAAGAGGCGGAGGCGGAAACTTTGGAGTAATTACAGATTTCAAATTCAAGCTTCACCCAATTGACACTGTCTATGCAGGGCCAATGTTGTGGGAACTAAGTGAAGCAAGAGAGGTGATGAAGTGGTACGATAAACTGATAAAAACAGCACCGGATGATTTAAACGGCTTTTTTGCTTTTCTCACTGTTCCTCCGGCACCTCCGTTTCCCCAGCATCTTCATCTAAAAAAAATGTGTGGTATAGTGTGGACCTATACAGGACCTATGGATAAAGCTGAAGAAACATTTAAACCTATAAGGGCATTTAAAACTCCTGCTCTTGACTTCGTTGGTCCAATACCACACCCTGCTTTGCAAAGCATGTTTGATGCACTTTATCCCCCCGGATTGCAATGGTACTGGAGGGCTGATTTTGTTAAGGACTTAACTGATAATGCTATTGAAGAACATCTTCGTTTTGCCGAGACACTTCCTTCTATGCATTCAACCATGCATATGTATCCCATCAATGGAGCCGCATCTCGCGTAGGCAATAATGAGACGGCATGGAGTAACCGCGATGCTACATGGGCAATGGTTATGGTTGGCGTCGATGCTGACCCGGCTAACAAAGAGAAAATAACGTCCTGGACTAAAGATTATTGGGAAGCAGTGCATCCTTATTCTACCAGGGGGGCTTACGTTAACTTTTTAATGGATGATGAGGGTGAAGACCGGATAAAAGCAACGTATGGTGATAACTATGAAAAGTTAGTGAAGATCAAGAGTAAGTATGATCCCGATAATTTATTCAGGGTTAACCAGAATATAAAACCTTCTGTAAAAGAGCCTGCATAATTAACATGTTGAATTGAGAAAAAACTGTACAAGTGAGTGACACAAGAATGTTGAGTAGGTTGCCGCTGCTAAGCACATAAACAGAACAGGCTGGCAGCGTAAACCACCAACCTGTTATTAGTTATTAATAGATTGCTTATAAATGATTATGGCATTATAATCAGCGGACTCTTTCCTCCTATGATCTCTACCAGCTCCAGGTCAAAAGTCAGGTCTTCACCTGCTAAAGGGTGGTTTGCGTCAAGTATTACCGCATCCTCTTTAACCTCTCTTATAATTACCGGGAAATTTTGTCCCGAGCCATTACTCATATTCAACTGCATACCCACTTCAGGTGTTACGTCTTCAGGGAAACGATCGCGGGGAAATTCCATAAAAAGGTCTTCCTGTTTTTGCCCGTACGCTTCATCTACAGGAATATTTATAGTTTTCTTTTCTCCCACAGTCATACCTGTAACACCGCTGTCAAAACCGGCAATCACACTTCCGCTTCCCACTTCAAATTCAAGTGGTTCACGCCCTTCACTACTATCGAAAGTTGTGCCGTCGGTTAATTTTCCATGATAGTGAACCTTAACGGTATCACCACTTTTTACTTGTTGCATATTTGTTGGTTTAAATTAAAACTGGATTAAATGTACAGATTGTGCCTTATAATTCTCTATTTTATACCCTAAAAACAACTTAAAACTACTATACAAAACACAAAACACTTGCCACAATAAGTATTTTTTACAATACAATTTCTGTCAAAAGACAACAAAATAAAATGATTAATAAAGAAATGGCAAATTAAATTTGCGTTATGCACTCCCCTGAACTATTACAAAAAATGAGAAAAACTTGGCTTTTGATTTTTATTTTCTTTTTGCCCATTGCGTTTATTATTGCGCAAAAGCCGGTCCATACTGCAAATAAAGTTGCCTTGAAAAATATTCATTCCCACACTCAAGACGGAAAAATTTTGCCGGGCGCATACCAGACAAAAGAATATTTACCGCTTCTACAAGGAAAACGTGTCGGCGTGTTTGCAAATAATACGGCGATGATTGGTAAAACTCATTTGGTCGATTCACTTCAAAAACTGGGAGTAAATATTACAAAAATATTTGGTCCGGAACATGGTTTTCGCGGTACAGCAAATGCAGGAGAGAAAGTAGATAGTTATACCGACTCACAAACAGGCATACCAGTAGTTTCTTTATATGGCAAAAAAAGGAAACCTTCAAAAGAAGACCTGTCAAATGTAGATGTATTGCTGTTTGACATACAGGATGTAGGAGTTCGGTTTTATACTTACATATCTTCTCTACAAGAATTTATTGAAAGTTCGCTGCAATATAGTAAGCCTCTTATTATTTTAGACAGGCCAAACCCTAATGGTTTTTATGTTGATGGTCCCGTGCTTGATACCGCTTTCAGAAGCTTTGTTGGAATGCAACCCGTTCCTGTTGTTTATGGTATGACCATTGGAGAATATGCCAAGTTTCTTGTTGGAGAAAATTTGCTCAACAGGGATACAACTTCTACAGTAGGTTCTACAAAAAAAAACAAGGGCCTAAATATGACAGTTATAAAATGTCGTAACTATACTCACAGTAGTAAATATGTGTTACCCGACAAGCCTTCGCCCAATCTTCCTGACGCCGGGTCGGTCTACTGGTATCCGTCCATCTGCTTCTTTGAAGGAACTGTTTTAAGTGAAGGTCGGGGAACGGATAAACCTTTTCAAATTTTCGGTCATCCTTCTTTACCCCAAAATTTATATTCCTTTACCCCTGTTGCCAATGCCGGTGCAAGTGACCCAAAACTTAAAAACCAGTTGTGCTACGGATGGAACATTTCTGGTAGTAATGAACAAATACTAAAAGAGATCAATAATCACATCCAGATAAAGTACTTGCTTGAGGCTTATAAACTTTTTCCTGACAAAGAAAATTTTTTTATAAAAGCCCGGAAAGCTAACGCCAAACCCACTGATTATTTTTTTAACAAACTTGCAGGTAATGCTGAGTTGATGCAACAAATTATCGATGGAAAAAGTGAAGCAGAGATCAGGAAAAGTTGGGAACCAAAGTTATCAGCATTTAAAAAAATAAGGAAAAAGTATCTATTGTACCAGGATACGCATCAATATTAAAGTAGGCAGTCGTTTTGAACAGGTTAGAAATAATCTTTTACTTTTGATATATGTCGGAAAATTTCAGCTCTCCTCTATCCCAAACTCCTGCGCTACGAATAGTATTTATGGGAACACCGGAGTTTGCCGTTGCGTCTTTAAGTGCGCTGGTAGAAGCAGGTTTTAATATTGTAGGAGTTATTACTGCACCCGATAAGCCTGCTGGCCGAGGATTGAAACTGACTGAGAGCGCGGTAAAAAAATATGCTGTTGAAAAGGGATTACATATATTACAACCGGAAAAATTAAAAAACCCTGATTTTCTTGCAGAATTAAAAGCACTAAAAGCCAATTTGCAGGTAGTTGTTGCATTTCGTATGCTACCTGAAATTGTTTGGAATATGCCCCTCTATGGAACTATTAATCTTCACGGTTCACTTCTTCCTCAATATCGCGGCGCGGCGCCTATAAACTGGGCAATTATAAACGGTGAAAAAGAAACAGGGGTTACTACTTTCAAACTGCAGCAGGAGATTGATACAGGCAATATTTTATTACAGGAAACAATACCTATTGGTGAAAATGATACCGCAGGGTACATACATGATGTAATGAAAGAAATTGGTGCGAATTTGCTTGTGGCAACAGTAAAGGGAATTGAAGACGGTTCTCTACAGGAAACGGCTCAATCAGAAGCGGTACAACAGGTTAGCGGTGAATTAAAACACGCTCCTAAGTTATTCACCACAGATTGTACTATTAATTGGAATAAAACATGCGATGAAGTACATAACCTTATAAGAGGATTATCTCCTTATCCAGGCGCTATTACTACCTTAGAAGGCAAAATTTTAAAAATTTACAGCAGCACTAAAGAAAAAACTACTCCAAAACATACTGCAGGAACCTTTGCAACTGATGGCAAAACATTTTTAAAATTTGCCACTTCAGATGGCTACATTCACGCTACCGAAATTCAACTGGAAGGAAAAAAAAGGATAGGCATTGAAGATTTTCTCCGAGGGTACAGATTTAATAAGTAAAATGAAAAAGGGGTGTGAGAGTATCTGCCAACTGTTTTGATGAATATGCGTATTTCGTCTGATTCTTTTATCTCGCTCGGGCTAATCTCAAAATAGTGGACGCCATAGGTTCATAAATTATTATGCAAAGAAAACTGGCTTTTCCTCTCCTCTTTTAAAATTTCGCACCCATTGGTTTAATTTATCTGAAGAAACAGGAAAAACTTTTTCCGTAACTTGTTTTTGTGGACATTCAACTATATTCATCTTATACAGGTTGTTCGCAATATCCTCCACCACGTCTTCTTTGTCTGCTTTATCAAAAGTATACACCTTTCCCGAATCAATCTGAAACAATAATTGCTTTGGAAGATTTGTAAGTCTGTTACTTTCAGCTGTTTCTACTGGTAATGCTTTAAAATATTCGCCTTCCCTGAATACCTCAAATTTGACAGGCACATATTTTATCACATTTCCCGGACACCGATACTTTACATTGATAAAGAGATCAGCAACTTTATGCATCGCCGCGGTAATAACTACGAGGTTTGTCATAACATATCAGATTACACTGGTTAGAAAAATAGATTTAAAGTAGTCGCAAAAACCATCGTGAAAAAGATAAACTTATTAACTTAAGCTGATTTGGCTGGCGAAGAATTCCTTACTCTTATCATGTGTTATCGGCTGGAGATATATCCATTATAAAAATACGACTTTTCGTATTTCATTTGATGAAAATATATAAAAGATAAAATTTGAATGAGAAAAAATAACAATAACTACATTTTTGTTGAACTATAAGAATATCAATTTAAAACATATAAAGTGAAAAGCACTTATTACCTTTTAAATTTACCCTACATTAAAGATCTTGGTAATCTATATAACGGCAGGCGCTACAAATCCGTTGCTTATTTTTTTTGCTTTTGCCAACTCTGATGCAATTAATGGTTTAACTATGTTATACTGATTAAGCAATTCCTTATTTAAATAAACAATTTCTTCTAAATTCTTTCCCTGTTTTGAATTTTCCTCCATTGTAGAAGCAATAGCAGTCATTTTGCTTATCTGCAAAGGGCCAAGACTACTTTTGAGCTTATGACATGCTTTACTCACCGCATCCCAATCTTTCTTTTTTATATTCTCCCTAATCTCCTCAAGCATTTCAGAAGTAGTTTCAAAAAACAGCTCTATCATTTCTATTAGGTATTCATTGTCTTCCAACTGATGCAAGTAGCTTAGGTCATATAGTTTCTCAGCTGACATTTGTTCCTGTTCCATTTGTTTTTCTTTTATGTGTATAGGATCTATAAGATTATATAAGTGTTTCATAAGATCATTAGGAGAAAAAGGCTTGGCCAGGTATCCATTCATACCAATATTAAAGCATTTCACTCTCTCATTTCTTAAAGTGCTTGCTGTCATTGCAATGATAGGTGTATCAATTTTTAATTGCTTTCTAATATGCTCTGTAGCCTGGAAACCATTCATTACTGGCATTTGTAAATCCATAATGATCAGATCAAAATGTTTTCCGCTTTCTAATGCGTCAACTGCTTCTTTTCCATTGTTTGCTATCTCCCACTGAGCTTTCATTTTTTGCAACACACTTGTCAGTACTCGTTGGTTAACTACATTATCTTCCACAATCAATATCTTCTTGTTCTCTATTCCGTCTCTATAAATATTAATATCGTTATTATTATCGTTACGTAAAGGTGCTTGTTTTGTGGTAGCAGGTAGATAAGGTATTTGTACGTGGAAAGTTGTTCCGGCTCCTGGCACGCTCTGTACATATATGGTTCCGTTTTGAAGCTCAATCAATCTCTTAATAATTGCTAATCCCAGGCCTGTTCCGCCAAACCTTCTTACAGTATCGTTGCCCGCCTGTGTAAAACTTTCAAAAATATTATTTATATGCTCTGAAGAAATACCAATGCCCGTATCTGAAACATCAAACGCGATATAAATTTTTTCATCATTTTTCTCAATAACATTTATATAGACTTTGATTTCTCCCTTTTCTGTAAATTTGACTGCGTTGCTTAAAAGGTTATTTAATATCTGAAACAATTTGTGAGAGTCTCCATTTATACATTCAGGAACCGCATCATTTATTGAATAATTTAAGACTACATTTTTTCTCAGGCTCATCTTCATTGGCTGCAATACGTTTTGCACCGCTTCTCTAATGTTAAAATCTATCGCTTCAAGTTCCATTCGGCCCGCCTTTATTTTAGATAAGTCTAATATGTCATTTATAAGAATTAACAAAGCATCAGAAGATTTTTTAATTAGCTCAGCATATTCTTTTTGCTCAATGTCGAGTTCTGTATCGAGCAGCATATTGGTCATACCCATTATTCCATTCATTGGCGTTCTGATCTCATGGCTCATGTTTGCTAAAAAGGATTCCTGCAGTTGTTCCGCCTTTTCAGCTTTTAACCGGGCATCTATTAGTTGTTGCCGTTGATAGGTCAAATCGGAGATATCTTTAGCAACGCTGCTGATTGCAAAAATGTTATTGTTTTTATCAAATAAGGGAAATTTAGTAACCAGGAAGTTTTTCCTGCCTTGCCCTGTAACCATGACTTCTTCAAATTCAATTGGCTTACCGGTGTTTTTTACCCGTAGATCAATGGTTTCAAAGAATTCAGCTCTTTTTTTCAATAAATCAATGTCATTATTTTTTTTGCCGACAATCGCTTCACTGCTTATTCCAAAAATCTCGGTGAAATTTTTATTAATCATTAAGTATTTTCCTTCAAGATCTTTAATATAAAGAATCATAGGAATATTGTCAAGAACTGATTGCATCCGAAGATTGTATTCCTCTTGTTGTTGTTGTAATCTTATTCTTGATTCTTTAATTAACCCTTCAACGTATTTAACCTCAGTTATGTCTTTTGCTATGCTTTGAAATCCAACAATCTTATTATTTTCTTCTATCAGTACCGTACTTAGTTGTATAACTTTTATCTTGTTATCTTTCGTCTTGATCTCAAACTCCTCTACCAGGTCTTTTATAAAATTTTTGTATTGGCTCAAATAAAATTTAGCAATTTCATTTTTATGATTGTCAGCAAGCAAAATATTAAAATGCTTTCCTATCAATTCTTCCATCTTATAGCCTGTAAACTCGAGACCCTTATCAGACATGTAAGTGAAATGTCCGTGCAGATCAGTAGTAAATATTATTAAAGAAGATTTTTCTATTAATCCTTTGTATTTCACCTCACTCTTGTGGGCTTCTTCCTCCGCTATTTTCCTGTTTATACTTTCTCTGTAAATTTTATATAAAGCGATTAAAAGTAAGATCAATACTAAAATCTCGAATGCGCTTGAGTATATAAATCTTTTATCAGATACTTCCTGATCGCGGACAGTCCTCTGATTTAGTAGTTCGTTTTCTACTTGCAGCATAGATCTTAGTATGCCTTTTAATTGGGCATACAATCTTTTTGACTCTGGCCTTGATAATAAAAACAATGCCTCCGGCTGAGACTTTTGTAAAACATCAAAAACATGATTTACATATTGAACTTTTGCATTGATAATTGTATTTAAAGCTTCAAGATTTTTTTGTTGTACCTCGTTATCAGCAGTTAAGCTTTTCAACTTATTAAATTGAAAAGACGCTTTTACTTTACGCTCTTTGGCAACTTCTGTAATATCTTTTTTGTTTGCTATTACAAAACTTTGATCCTCAGCTTCAAATTCGGTAAATAAAGTATTTAAATTTGTAATCCCTTTAATTACCTGGTGCGAATGACTAACCCAATCATTCAGATGCTCTGACTGCTTCTTATTTTCATAAGATAAAATAGAAAAGTATAAACCGAAAATCAATATCAATACAAATGATATAATTAAGTGTTTACTGGTTTTCATTTAACTTCTTTAATTGCATTTCAAATGATAATTAAAAAACATTGTGTTGCTCACACGATACTTTTTAAATAATTATATACTACTCAATGCTATTAATACAATTCTTTTGGCAGGCCTCATTTGGCCGTGCTTTTACAAAAGAAATCAACAGCTATAATAAAGAAACGCACAATTAACTGGGTTTAGTATTAACACAGAAATTTTAGGTAAAGTTGTAACACCGCATTTAGTAATTTTTTACGTATATATTTTTTTATACTTATATTCTTAATATCCTTATTATTTAACTCTCCGCAGTTATTTTCCTTATTTTTTTAAAAGCATTATTAGTTAGAAAAGGAAGTGTTATTTATAAGTTTGAAATCAGTAAAAACAATTGTCGCCAATATTAACATTATTCGAAAGCACCATTCCGTTTATAATAAATTCAATAAAACGGAGTTTAATATAAACAAAAACAACTTCTTTTTAAACTTTTTACTATTTTATGAAAAAAGCTCCATTGGCTCTTAATGAAGAAATGAGGCTAAAAGAACTGTATTCACTTGCCATATTAGATACTGAAAATGAAACAGACTTTGATGAGCTTGTACAATTAGCCAGTTATATATGCCAATGCGATATATCGTCAATGACTTTAATTGATAAACACCGGCAATGGTTTAAAGCAAAAAAAGGCATAAGTGAAACAGAGACGCCGATAGAATTTTCTTTTTGTGCTCATGCAATACTTGAGAAAGAAGTATTTATAATTGAGGATGCCCGGGCAGATGATAGATTTTTTGATAACCCTTCTGTAAGTAATGGCCATATCAGGTTTTATGCGGGAGCCGCAATTCAATCAGAAAATAATTTTCCAGTAGGCACCATATGTGTGGCAGATTCTAAACCAAAAAAATTAACTAAGGAGCAAATTGATATTCTTTCCAGTTTGGCACGGCATGCTTCAACACTACTGGAACTGAAAAGAAAAAATAAGTTATTAAAGGAGCTGGCAATTGAACAACAGCTTTTGAAAGAAAAAGCAGAAAAAGCATCGAAGGCGCAAGAGCAGTTTCTCTCTACCATGAGCCATGAGATAAGAACGCCTCTAAATGGAGTTATTGGTATGATTGATTTACTTTCACAAAATTCCCCTCGCCCGGATCAAGTACATGATATCGATTTTTTGAAATCTGCCTCAGCAAACCTTCTGCATATCGTCAACGATATATTAGATTACAATAAGATAGAGTCAGGCAATCTCAAAATTGAAAAAACTGCCTTTAATATATATGAAGTAATCTCCGAAATTGAAAAAATACATCAATTAAAGGCAAAGCAGAAGGCTATACACTTTACTACATTTATTGATTCCCGCCTCCCCACGATGGTGATGGGAGATCCGACAAGAATAAAACAGGTATTAAATAATATAACAGACAATGCTATAAAGTTTACAGAAAAGGGATCGGTAAAAATAGATGTTGAATTATACAATAAAGATACTGATACATTATCGCTGCTTTTTAAAGTAACAGATACAGGTATTGGTATAGAAGCAGATAAGTTGACAAATATTTTTGAAAGGTTTTTCCAGGCAAACTCAAATACAACCAGAATTTATGGAGGAACAGGCTTAGGACTTGCAATAACTAAAAAGATACTTGAATTGATGAATTCACAAATTCGCGTGGACACGACTAAGGATCTTGGAAGCTGCTTTTCTTTTATTTTAACCGTTGAAAATGTAAAACCAGAAACAACCTATAGTTCGTCTCCAATATCTGGTACCGGGAAAGAAAGTAAATTACGGAACTTAAAAGTTTTAGTGGCAGAAGACAACAAAATGAATAAAGTTCTGATTGAAAGATTTTTAAAAAAATGGGAAGTAAATGCAGATTTTGCCATCAATGGTTTAGAAGCCATTGATAAAGTATCTAAGGAAGATTATGATCTTATTTTGATGGATCTACAAATGCCTGAAATGGATGGTTATGAAGCGACTAAATATATAAGACAAGAATTAAAAAAGACTTTGCCAATTATAGCAATGACAGCAGATGCCCTTTTTAATTCTGACAATCATATTAATACATTCGGCTTAACAGATTATGTTTTAAAACCCTTTAACCCGACCACATTATCGACCAAGATTTTTGAGTATGCTTTTCGTGCCAAATAAGCCGGTAACAAAAAATAATTAACGCACATAAAAAATCTGTTTGCTTTAATACTGCTTTCCTCATTACTTGTATCATAAATTCTGCAATAAAAAATCGTAGAGAAAACTATTTTTGTGCACAATTATTTCAAAATGAGCAGAAGGAAAACTATAGCAATTGATATGGATGGAGTGATTGCCGATACAGTTGCGCAATTTATTATTTGGTATGAAAGAGAATTTGGAGAACGCATAGAAAAAGAAGCTTTTCATGGTGTACCTGAAAGCGAAGGACTTCCTAATGGGGCAGTTAGAAAGTTTGTGTATATGCCGGGATTTTTTCGAACCATTCCGGTGATGGAGGGAGCAAAAGAAGCTGTGTTGGAACTTACGAAAAACTTCGATGTTTATATTGTTTCTGCAGCTGTGGAATTTCCGCAGTCTTTGGCTGAGAAATATGAATGGCTACAGGAAAACTTTCCCTTTATATCATGGAAAAACATTATTTTTTGTGGAGACAAGAGTATAATTGGTACTGACTATATGATAGACGACCATGTCAAAAACCTGGACGGGTACAGCGGAAATTGCATTTTATTTACGGCCGGTCACAATATGGGCATTGAAAGGCACACACGCATCAACACCTGGAAAGAAGTCATAGAATTGTTTAATAAAGAACTAGAGCACGCGTGACGTTCGTATCGTCTTAAAAAAGTGTTTAAGGAATGACCTCGGCAAAAAAACAGCGTACTGCCAGAGTTAATTCTCTAACTGTACGCTGTTTCTATTTTTTATTAAATCTTCTTTAAAACTCTTCACTTAGCCCGAATACAGGCTTAGCTGTTTGCCATTTTCCTCTTGTAAAATCCGGTATTTGCTGCAATTGACCACCTTCAGCAATTGACTTTTCACTCAAAGGAGTAATTGCATACCAGGTAGCAAGATCATACACATCAAGTGGGAAAGGGACATTTCTTTTAATAGATTCTATAAAAGCATTATCGACAAAAAAGTCCATTCCTCCATGCCCTGAACCTGCTGCATCACTTGCATATCGTTTCCACAATGGATGATCATATTCTGACAACATTTTTTCGGGGTTCTCCCACTGGTCATTCGGGCTCTTACCTTCCAGGTAAATCCTTCCCTCTTTAAAGTCCCCGTCATGATGTTCCTGCCACAATCCATCCGTTCCCTGTACCCTAAATCCTAAATTGTAAGCTCTTGGTGAACTTGTATCCAAGGTCAATATTATTGTTTCACCATTAGCAGTCTGCATTTGGGTAGTTACGATATCACCCTGCTTAAATTTTATTTTCGCATTAGGATGATTAGGCCCACCCTTTGGATGATTAACAATGTAGCGATGCAGTCCCCTGGCTTTGGTAGAAATGGATGATAAAGTGGTTAACCTGTTACCACGATTTAAATCTATGATAGTCGCAATGGGGCCAAGGCCATGGGTAGGATAATTATCTCCATTGCGATCAATGTAGTGTTGAGTGCGCCATTTTGCTTCACTAAAACCTTTGTCTCCAAACTCAACCCCTGGATTATTTGCTATGCCATCATTAAATAAAACCCCACGCAAGTCATGCTGGTAGCCACCTCTTAAATGGAGTATTTCTCCGAACATCCCTTTTTTTACCATGTTGTGTACGGCCATCAGATCACGCCTGTAACAAACATTTTCAAGAACCATTATCGGAACTTTTGTTTTTTCATGCGTGTCAACAAACTCCCAGCAGTCCTGCAGTTTAATGGCGCCGCAAACTTCCACTCCTACTATTTTACCAGCTTTCATTGCATCTACGCTTTGAGGCATGTGCCATTCCCAGGGAGAAGCAATGATAACAGCATCTATGTCGTTCCGCTTTAGTAAATTTTTGTAATCATGTGGTCCATTTGTATATTCAACCGGGACTTTTTTATTATACTTCTGAACAACTTTCTGAGCCATCCCCATCATTTTCTTATCAGGATCAGCCATTGCTATTACCTGAACATCGTTTCTTTTGAGCATTTCATTCAAATGGGTTTGGCCACGTAACCCGACTGCGATCATCCCGACACGAACAACAGATTTGTTTTCATTTGCAAATAACTGTGCAGGAGTATGTAACAACGATGCGCCAATGCCCGCCATAGCTGAGTCTTTTATAAACTTTCGACGATCATATGAAGAGTTCATGATTAGTGGGTTTTATTACTGGTATTACCAAATGTAGGTATCGGTTTGATTGACTTATTACGCAAACGTTTGATGAAAATCGCTTACGGTTCATCATTTTTGAAAAATCACTTAAAAAGTGTCATACTAATATAGACACTTCCTGTTATCTGATTTTATATAGTAATCTTTGTAGTTCTTTGCTTTTCGGTCTGTACATCCTTCTAAATTTAAAATTTCTATTCTTCTAAAATCTATTGGATGACTTTCAGCCTGTAAAGCTATGTAACCTTCTTTCAATGGAGTATTCTGGCGGCTTTCCCAATATTGATAATTGTCTACATGCCCCCATTTCCAATCTGCATCCTTTCCAACAAATCCACCTCCAACTTCAGGCTTCTCATATGTAAGAACGGTATCTCCTTCTACAATGTGCTTTATAACGGAGTCACCCAGCACAACCACAGTCATACTCACCCATTGGTCTCCATCGTAGGTTTTTGATTTTGAATCAATACAATGGGCTTCACTGATTTTTCCATCTACATGTACCTGTGTTCCGGGAGTACATAAATTGCCTGTGTGTCTCTCACCTTTGCCGAGTCCGCCAAGCAGTTGCACCTCAAGAGAAACAGGAAAGTTCTGGTTAATAGTAAGGCTTTTAGCTGATTGGGAGTGTATCATAACACCGCTGTTCCGTACATTCCATGTTTCTCCACCTGGTGTTTGGTCACCTCTAAAACGGTATTGATAACGCAAAATATAGTATGAATAAGGTTTCTTATAATAAAGATGCCCGTATTTGTCATCAAAAGTTTTATAATCATCGTAGACAATGCGAAGCATACTGTCTTCTACTCGGAATGTATTTTTATAATTATCATTTAGCTTTTGACCTGCAATTTTTATGTTCCATCCCTCAAGGTTTTTACCATTAAACAACGACACCCAATCTTCCTGCTTACTATCATTTTGGCAATAGGCCACGTTAAAGGAACAGGAAATGAATAAAAAAAAGAAAATAACCCTTACATGGATTTTAATCATTAATATAATTTTTCAAATGACGTGATTTCAAACTGCTTAACCCTTGACCGCTATGCACCGTAAGCAACTACTCTTTGCTTTGACGAACCTAAACCTACAATTCCCAACTCCATCACGTCGCCTGCTTTTAAATAAACCTGCGGGTTCATTCCCAGGCCTACTCCTGCTGGGGTACCGGTAGAAATAATATCGCCGGGAAGCAATGTCATAAACTGGCTTAAATAAGAAACCAAAAAAGGAATTTTAAAAATAAGGTTAGCTGTTGTGCCATCCTGCATGATTTTATCATTCAGCTTTAACCACAACCGAAGATTATCTATATCTTTAATTTCATCTTTGGTTGCCAAAAATGGGCCTAAGGGAGCAAAAGTGTCACAGCTTTTTCCTTTCACCCACTGACCACCTCTTTCCAGTTGAAAAGCTCGTTCGCTAAGATCATTATGCAGGCAGTAACCCGCTATATAGTCCATAGCATCAGCTTCATTTACATAAGAAGCTTTTTTTCCTATTATTACCGCCAACTCAACTTCCCAATCAGACTTTACAGAGTCCTTTGGTATAACAACATCATCAAAAGGACCAACGATAGCCGAAGTTGATTTAAAAAAAATGATAGGTTCAGTTGGTACGTTTGCATTTGTTTCCTTTGCATGATCTGCATAGTTGAGACCAATACAAATAATTTTTGAAGGACGTGCAACCGGGCTGTCAAGACTTACATTATGTGGCAGAGGTTTTAATTGATCCTGGTTTTCTTCAACGAATTTCTTTAAACGGTTTAAACCGTCATTTTCAAAAAACTGTTCGTTATAATCTTCTCCAAAAGCTGATGCATCATAAAAAGCATCGTATATAATAACTCCAGGTTTTACTTTGCCGTCTTCTCTAAATCGAATTAATTTCATTGGTTTTTTTATTTAAATACAGAATTTTTTTGTTACAGGCATTTCGGCTAGGGTCGGCATCGTTGCTACGCTCAGTTCAACTTTTGGTTATTCTATTGAACCTTTTCACACCATCTTTTTTAAAATACCAATCTGTTAGCAATATTATTTTTATAATAGTTCTCCGAAAAAAGATACAGTACAAGTGAATGACACAACGGGCGATGCATTGCTAAGTAAATGATGGTGGCGAAAAATGCTTCCCTTTTCGTTTAATTGAAATAGTGTCAGGTATTCAACTTAACAAAACCACCATCTATAGAATAGTCATTACCTGTTATAAACGAGGCTTCGTCAGAAGAAAGAAATAAAATAAGATTTGCTATTTCCTCTACATTTCCCATTCTTCCGATAGGTTGCGACTTTGAAAGTTTTTCAAACATTTCCTGTTCTTTACCAGCATAATTTTTTGCGATAAAGCCGTCAACAAAAGGAGTGTGCACCCTGGCCGGAGAAATAGTATTGCTGCGAATATTTGCATGCAGATAATCCCTGGCAACAGATAGGCTCATGGCGTGAACAGCACCCTTGCTCATGCTATAAGCAAAACGATCACTTAGCCCTACCAGCGCGGCAATCGAAGAAAGGTTTACAATTACACCACCTCCATTGGCTTTCATAATGGGCACAACAGCGTGCAGAGAATTGTAAACACCTTTTACATTTACCCTGAATACTTTTTCGAAATCTTCTTCAGTTGTATTTTCAACATTTCCTATATGTGAAATGCCTGCGTTATTTACTAAAATATCGATTTTCCCAATCTTCTGAAATATTTCATTTACCTGCTGCTGGTTACTGACATCGCAGGCATGAGTAAAACCTTTTCCTGCAGCCGCTTCTATTTCGCCTAAAACCTGTTGTGCATTTTCTGCTGAAAGATCTATAATATGAACAGTCGCTCCCTGCTTTGCAAAAACCTTTGCAACAGCTCTTCCTATCCCACTTCCTCCACCTGTAACGGCAGCTATTTTCCCGTCTAACTTAAACATTGGCAGTTTTTTTATTATAAATTTTAAAAGTTACTAACTGTTACATAGTTACCTGTTTCCTTACTTTCGCCTAGTGACGATCATTCTGCGGCCTTCCCATTTTTAAGTTTTTGAAATTCTTCACCCGATATTTTAAAAACTGTTCCGTGCCTTGTGCCTTCCGGAAAATGAACTTCGTCTGAAATATCTTTCCAACGGACAAGGTCTGTTGAAGACACTGCACCATACTGGTGCAAAGTATATTTATCAAAATAAACAATCCATTCATTTCCCGATTTTATCGCCGTAGGCCCTTCCGCCCAATAATCGCCCGTTATTGATTTTCCCGGCTGGCTGTATGGTCCCGTAATGTTTTTAGCAAAAGCAACATGTAAATTTTTCTCGACAGGGTGCCTCGTTTCATTTTTCAGGAACATCACATAACGCCCGTTATCCTTCTGAATGGTGGCGTCTATAACACTAAATGATGGGTCGTATAGCAGTCTGGTTTGGCTGAAATTTTTAAAGTCTTTGGTAGTTGTATAATAAATGCGATGATTGTATTTGCCTTCTGCAGCAGTATCTTTTTGAGGATAACGATTTGTAATAGTAGATGCCCAGTAAATAATGTAAAAACCTTTTTTATCATCGTACGATATTTCAGGCGCCCATGTATTTTTCGTTGCCGGCTCGTTTTGCATAACAGGTAAAAATCGCTGGGGTGACCAGTGAAGCAAATCAGCAGATGAAGTATATCCAATGCCTTTATCATTCCAACTTACAGTCCAAACCATGTGAAACCTGCCATCCTTGCCCCTGATAATACAAGGATCGCGCATAAGTTTGTCTTTACTCACCAAAGGTTTTAAAACCCAGCTATCGTTAAACAAAGCATTCCAATTATAACCATCTTTACTTGAGGCAAAATGAAGACCGTCCTCTCCATTGTTTTTAAAATAACAAAACATAAATACGCTGTCATTAGCGGAGGATGAAGACTGGGTAAACGCACATGCGTAAGGAAAAGATGCAAATAATAATAGAAGTAATATTTGAAAGCTGTATTTGGGTATCTTATTGAGCAACCGTTGTTTTCTTTTTACGATTAAGTTATAAAGCATTCTTACCGGCGAGCGATAGCGTGCATAAAAATAATAATACAAAATGAAACAGCGTCTAATATTACATGAAGAATGTCAAAAATTTTAATTTCAGCTTCAAAAAACTTCACCCAAATTAAGATAAATACTTGAGTAACCTTTACTAAGGGCATAATCAATAGCAATATTAGTATTTGACCTTTTGTTGAATTTAAGTCGCAATCCTCCACCTATTGCCGGATGCGGTCCCCGAAGTCGTTTGGTAGCAGGGTCTGTAATAGTATTAAAGTTGGCAAAAGCAACATAGCCTAATAATCCATTAATAGTAATATCTCTTCTGTATTCACCTTCTACATACCACATTGATTTTCCCCGGTAACGGTTTTGCTCTATTCCTCGTCCTGAGCGCTGGTAAGAATCCCATCCGATACCTGGTAAATCAAGGTAGGGTACGTTGTTATTAAGGGCAGTCCAGATGTAGGACCACAGGGCCACAACTTTTCTTTTTCTGTCTGGTATTGATATATACTTTCTTACGTCGACATAAAGAGAGTTCCAGGTATGGACTCCATTTCCTAAAAAGTATGGATTTGTACGGTAAATAAAATTTGCGTACGCACCAGGCAAAGGGTTAATAGGATTGCCACGTGAATCGTACAAAAGGTTAAACGTAATACCGGAAGATAAAGAATTTTCATTGGCACCGGTGCCGTAATTATAGCCCGTAAATTTTGCTAAACCTATCGTGTCATTAACAGTATTGATGTTAATATGATAATCAAGATCGTACCCAAGGCCAACAAGAAAAAATGGCTTTACCCGTCTCAATACTGTTTGATAAAACCGGATATATTTATAATTGACTAATAATTTGTCATTTTTATAAACATTATTTTTAGTGCCGTATATATATTCAGGATATAAAGAAAACCTTGTATCACCTTGTATATTCCAGGTATTTTTATTGGTATAGATATTTGAACGAAAGGCCAATGAATAACGTCCTTTAAAGTTGAGATAAGGAGAAAAAGAAACGTTTGACAGAAAAGTATTTCGCCGGTTGCCCAGGTAAAAACCGGCAGAAGTAGACGTAATTAATGCTTTACCTCCACCTGGTATGGGCGACGAGACAGGTAATAATGAAAAGTAAACTTTTTTTCCAGGGCTTCTTTTAAGTTTTTTCGGACTAAGTTGAAAATTAGATTTCACTATATCTATAATGTCAATCTGCCTTGTTGTATCCTCAATAAGGTCCATAGTTGTCTGTGGCTTCACTTGTTGTCCCCATGCAGAAAGGACCACACCAGAAACTCCCAAAAATACAATAACTGATTTTACTAAAATATTGGCAGGCATTAGTTTGAGAAAGATTTGTATCAGACATTAAATGAACATTACTATCATAATCATGCCCGTAGGGCAAATGCCTGTCATTCAACTCCAACACTGTATCGCCACTCAATTCTGATTATACAAGATAATAAAAACTTTACTATTAATTTTATAATTAGCAGAATATTTGAAATACAGTTTTAATACAAAAAAGCATGAAAGGCTTTTACCCCATTTCATGCTTTTTTAATCTAAAAAATTCTTTTATTTCACCCTTAGAACCGGCTTTAATTTATAACTTCCCGATCCTGTTTTAATAATTGATACGTCTGCATCAAAGTCAATAATAATATTATCAAGCGTAGCATTTAAATTCTTAGCTACTTTAATTTTAAGGCCGGTTTCATCTCCGCTTGCCACAGATAATGGATAAACAATATTGTCAATTTTTATTGAATTGGCATTCCCTAATATAAACCGGACTTCCTGTACGGTACCGCCAGGAAATGATCCGGTTGCAAGCACAGTATCCACGCCATTTTGAAACTTAAGTAAATTATACACTTTAGCGTTGGTATTCAGAGAAACCCAGGCGGAAGTATCTTTGGCAAAATTTACCCGTACTTCTTTGATGTCTACATTTACTTCCTGTGCGTTGTAAGGTGCATCAGTAAGTTTTACGCTTAATTGAGTATTTGCTTCATTACTTTTCTTACAAGCAGAAAATAAAGCTAAAGCAGTCAATACCGAAAAAGCCGAAAATAGGAAGCTCCTTTTTTTATACATTTTTATAGATTTCCTATAAAACGCCACTTCATCATTAAAATTGTGATTGTATAAAGCGAAGTCGCAAAACGGTTTTTTTCAGTAAAACCCGGAGAATGATTTAAACGATTATTTATTCTAAAAAAATCTAAACAGAAACAGGTTATTTATTCAATTATTTACTCATTACTTTCTTCATATGGCTCTACATGCACCAGTACATTCGTAACTCTTAGATCACTTTTTAACAGTGCGTCTTTTACCAGGTGCGATATCCGGTGACCTTCGGTAACGCTAAATTCTCCATCTACTTCAATATGCAGATCAACATAATAATCGAAACCCATTTTTCTGACGTAACATTTTTCTATACCGATTACATGAGGTACTGCTCCTGCAAGTCTTCTTACCTTCATAACAATTTCATTTGAAGGAGCAGCATCCATTATTTCGGCGAGGGCTGGTCTCAGCAAACCTATCGCATTGTATATAATTAATCCTGCGGCAATAAGGGCGGCCCAATCGTCTGCACCTTCGAAACCTCTGCCACCGATTAAAGCAATGCTGATGCCTATAAAGGCGGCAACCGAAGTAATCGCGTCGCTGCGATGGTGATAAGCATCTGCTTTTACGGCCTGGCTTTTAATTTTTTTTCCAACGTTTAAAACATACCTAAACATTGTCTCTTTAATAATGATTACAATAATAAGTATGTATAAAGTAAACTTTTCTGGCAACTCATGAGGGGTAGTTATAAATTGAAGTGAATTATAGGCTATCCATAAAGCAGCACCTATTAAAAAAAGTGCAATTACTACTGCGGCTAAAGGCTCGGCTTTGCCATGCCCATATGGATGTTCTTCATCGGGACTTTTTAAAGCAATACGAAGCCCTATCCACAAAAGTGCAGAACTAAAAATATCTGCACCTGTCTCCGTAGCATCTGCAATAAGTGCGTAGGAGTGTCCTAAATGTCCTGCTATACCCTTTACAAAAACAAGAATTATACTTATTGCTATGCCTATTAAAGTAGTCTTCATTCCGGTAACGGAGGGATGTATATTACTTTCTGCCATTATTGTGCTTAAATTCTCAATTAGTAATTTAAAAATCTACATTCTTACTCCCGTTCCAACTTTCGTGCGATAATTTGTGCCCTAATTATTCCACTTAAACTCTACATCCTTTTTAATATCAGGATGCAGGCTTTCAAAAACAGGACAAGTCATCGCTGCTCTTTCTAAAATTGTCCTTTGTTTTTCATCTGTCTGTACATCTTCAGGAAATTTTATCACAACTTTAATTTCTCCAATTTTTCTTGGGTTAGCAGACATTATTTTAGTAATATCTACTTTGGTTCCCTCCAGCCGTACACCCATGTCTCTTGCTTTTATCCCCATTATCGTCAACATACATGTCCCGAGCGCTGTAGCTACCATATCTGTTGGTGAAAACCGTTCACCTTTACCCTGGTTGTCAACCGGTGCATCTGTTTCAATTACGGTTCCGCTTTGCAGGTGTGTAGCAACTGTTCTTAAATTTCCTTCGTATAATATCTGTGATGTCATTGATAGTAATTTTGCATTAAATTTACACGTAACTAATTACATAAAAGTGAAGAAGATAGTTTTTGCATTATTGTGCACAATGGTGATAACTTTAGGTTACAGCCAGGGCAAAGATATACGCCAGCAGAAAAAGGAAGAAAAAAAAGAAAAGTTAAGGGAGATGATGATGCAGGAAGAGCAGGGGGCCATCATCTATCAAAAGCAGACTATTTTTGGAGTTAAGCTTAATACAGATGGTTATGGAGCTTTTTTAGAGTTTGCACGCTTTAAAACTGCACGAAAATCAAACTTATTTAGTTTAGAGCTGGGAGAAAGAAAAAGTTCTAAAGAGGAAAAAATCACATCAGCGCAGGGGGGCTACTTGAGTAATCCCTATATTTTCGGAAAGATTAACAACTTTTACTATGCTAAATTGGGATATGCGCAGCAGCGTTTAATTGGAAATAAAGGAAATAAAAATGGTGTAGCTGTCTCGGCAATTTATGGTGGAGGCTTTAGTGCAGCTTTATTAAAGCCATA
The DNA here is from genome assembly GCF_000374045.1 of Segetibacter koreensis DSM 18137. GTDB lineage: Bacteria > Bacteroidota > Bacteroidia > Chitinophagales > Chitinophagaceae > Segetibacter > Segetibacter koreensis. Next base: position 85,320 of record NZ_KB893323.1, read on the forward strand.
TTACCTAAAAGTTGCTGATCCTAATAGTAACGAAGTCACAGATGTGAAATACAATAATAATGATGATGTTTTTTTAGATAACCAGAATTTAGTTTTAGGCGCTGCAGGTTTTGGAAAAGGTTTTGGTGAAATGAAATTTACGCCAGGCGCCTTTGTAAAAACTGCTATGCGCTTTGACTACGGACGCTATAATGAACTCGTAAGCGCAATTGAAGTGGGCCTGCATGTAGAAGTTTATTCAAAAAAAATTCCGATGATGTTGTTGAATAAAGACAAGCAATTATTTTTTAATGCTTATGCAGCTATTGCCTTTGGAAGAAGAAAATAAGTGCATTGTTGGATTAGTTAATAAGGAGGGGCCGGAGTTTGAAGTTAAAGAAAAGGAAATGTTTGAATGGAAATTAAATTGCATAAATATAATTTTTTAGATATTCTTTTTTTAGTGAATTCTTCTTTTTCCTCTGTAAATGCTCGTAACTGTTGTTATAAACTAATCTGCTAAAGTTCATTTCGCTTGTCACACTTTGAGCTTTTTATATTTAAATGTAAGACCTTTGTTATTCATTTATTGAGTGGGCAGAAGTATACCGCTCGATAATAATTTTAATTCATTTTTAATTTTATAGGTATTCCATGCAAGAATTACCAGTAGTAGCTAAAATAGACACAACAACCTCAAAAATAAAAAAGCCGGATTGGCTTAGGGTAAAATTACCCATTGGTGAAAGCTATAAACATGTTCGTGGACTTGTAGATACGCATAAACTTCATACCATTTGTGAAAGTGGCAATTGCCCTAACATGGGTGAATGTTGGGGAGAAGGTACTGCAACTTTTATGATTTTGGGAAATACCTGTACCCGTAGCTGCGGCTTTTGTGCCGTTGCTACGGGTCGGCCTGACCCTGTTGATTGGGATGAACCTCAAAGGGTCGCAGAAGCGATTCATCTGATGAAAGTGAAACATGCAGTTTTAACAAGTGTTGATCGTGATGAACTGAAAGATGGCGGTTCAATTATATGGTACAATACTATTAAAGCAGTGAGAGCTTTAAATCCTGGTACAACTTTAGAAACTCTAATTCCTGATTTTAAAGGCTACGCAGACCAGGTGCAGCGAATAATAGATGCAGCGCCAGATGTGGTAAGCCATAATATGGAAACAGTTGAAAGGCTAAGCCGGCAGGTTCGTATACAGGCAAAATACCGCAGAAGCCTGGAAGTACTTCGCATGTTGAAGGAAGGTGGAATGAGAACAAAAACCGGAATAATGCTTGGCCTAGGCGAAAAAAAAGAAGAAGTCATTCAAAGTATGGAAGACCTTGTAGCCGCAGGCGTAGATGTACTGACACTTGGTCAATATCTTCAGCCAACAAAAAAGCATCTGCCTGTTGAAAGATTTGTTCATCCAACTGAATTCGCTGAATTAAGAGAAATAGGATACGAATTAGGCTTCGATTACGTAGAAAGTGGGCCGCTTGTTCGTTCTTCATACCACAGCGAGAAGCACGTGATACCGGGCTACGGACGAAAGAAATATGAGGAGGAAAAGGAAATGATGATTGTATAATTAATGTTCGATATAATTTTTAAACGATAGCGCCACCTCGCTATCGTTTTTTTTATTGGAATATTCTATAAATCACGTTTTCTATTTTTATAAAAGATTTTTGCTTTCTTAGGCCGAGTTATTGTAAATTATATTCCTTCTAATCTTTAAAACCAAACATGTTGTATGCCTTTGTACGTTGTTGATAAAAATCTTTGGTTTCCCCCTGTCACGGAGGCTTTGCCTGATGGCTTACTTGCTATTGGGGGAGACCTGTCGGTAGAGAGATTATTACTGGCCTACCGGCAGGGCATCTTTCCATGGTTCGATGGAGATGTGCCTATGTGGTGGAGTCCTGACCCCAGGTTTGTTCTATTTCCTGATGAACTGAAAGTAAGCAAAAGCATGAAAGTTCTTTTAAAAAGGAATGCATTTGAATTTACTGTCAACAAAGCTTTTACCGAAGTCATAAAAGCGTGCAAAGAAAAACAACGCATCGGGCAACCTGGAACATGGATAACAGATGACGTAGAATCAGCATACATACAACTACATACATCCGGATATGCACATAGCGCAGAAGTATGGCTAAATGAGGAGTTGGCGGGTGGTTTATACGGAATTAAAATGGGCAATATTTTCTTTGGTGAGAGTATGTTTAGCCATGTTAGCAACGCGAGCAAGTATGCATTTATAAAATATGTAAGTATGTTGAAAAAAGAGGGTGTGCAATTAATAGATTGCCAGGTTTATACAGAGCATCTCGAGAGCCTGGGAGCAAGAATGATAGAAAGAAAGACATTTTTACAATTTATAAGACATTTATCAGTAATGAATAAATAAGATGTTATCATCATTTAATACTTTCCTCAACAGTTTTTGCTATCTCTGAAATATTCTGATTTTCCATGCATTTAAAATGTCCTAACGGGCATTTATTGTAGCCGATTTTGCTACATGGCCGACACCACAATCCATTAATTTCAAATAAATCATTTGCAACCATTATTTTACCGTAGTAAGGGGTCATACCAAAAGAAGGGACGGTATTTCCCCAAATACTTAAAACAGGCTTTTTAAATGCGGCGGCTATATGCATTAGACCAGTGTCGTGTGTTATTATCAGCTTTGCCCTTCGCACCAGGTCAGCACTTTCGTTTAAGCTGAATTTACCGCAGGAATTATATATTTTCACAGGGTCAACTGAAGCTATTTCATTACCAGCCTCTTGATCTTCTGGTCCTCCTAACAAAATAATAGGATGATCTACTTTTTTACACAGCTCTTTCAATTTATGTATGGGAAGTTTTTTGGTATTAAGTGCTGCTCCTATTACAATACCTATATATCCTAACGACTGTGCTGCTGGTATATCATTATCAGGAACAATATCTTTTTCCAGGATAAAATAATCAAGACCTTTTCCATCATTTTTTACGCCAAAAGTTTTTACGGTAGCCAGGTACCTATCAACTATATGCACCTTAGGCATCACATTTATTTTTACCGCAGTCAACAGCCACTTTTCTATATTCAACTTATTGAACGAAAAAGAAGGAATACCTTTTAAAGCCCGTTTTACTTTTAGCGTGCGTAGGTTGTTATGAAGGTCAATAATATAATCGAAATTCTCTTTTTTTAAATCATCGATTAATCCGTTTAAATTATCGGCAAGTAAATGAACCTTACTGATATAAGGATTGCTTTCAATAATTTCTTTAAAACTTCTTTTTGTTAAGTAATGTATCTCGGCACCCTCAACTTGTTGTTTAAGACAACGGACAACAGGGGTAGTAAGAACAATATCACCAATAGAAGAAAAGCGAATAATCAAAAATTTCATGGAGCGAAGGTAAATCGCTAATCTTAAAGCTGAAAGCAGAAGAGATTTTCTTTAAAAACAGTAAAAAATTGGAAATTAGTGAGTAACAAAAATTATGACAGCCAATAGTTTCAGTAAATAATTGGGGTAAAAACTTATAAAACCATTCATAATATTCTTAATGAAGTTCAACTTTAATTATTGGCTTTCATTGTTTGTTGCACCATGTTTATGATGCTTTTATCAAGTTCTTTCGCAGAGGTTTTTATGTATTCAATTATTTTAACGTTGGATGAACTGACCGGGTCTTCAATATCCAGAATTTCTGTTAGTCCCAGTATATTCGCCAACGGAACTCTTACTTTGTGCGAAGTGATAAAGGCTATTTCCTTTAGCTGCGCATTTTGCTGTTCAATTTTTCTTTGATGCAGTTTACTTTCTGTTATGTTTTGCAAAAAACAACCTACACCAAAAATTTTTCCAGATGCATTGTAAATAGGATTAAATCTAAGTCTCGTATGCCGACATTTATTATCAATTTCGAAGTCCATATCAACAGAAAATTTTTCACCCTTCAAAGCTCTTTCATACAGACTTTTCCATTTGGTATCAAACGCATTTTCTTTGTCATTACAAAACGCGACTTTCCCGATCCATACTTCTTCGCTAAAATAATGTTTATACCATTTTCTAAAGGGCTCATTAAAAGTAAAGTACCTGAAGTCACAATCAATTGACCAGATAAGATCTTGCGTATTGTTTATCAAAGCAGAAAGGTTTTGCTCGTTTTGATAAATCCTTAGTTCATCCTCTTTTTGCCTGGTAATGTCTCTAAAAAAAACACAAAATCCTCCCTTCTCAAAAGGATATGCCGATATACGATACCAGGCCTTTGTTCTTTCATAATATGTTTCAAAGTGCAGTGTCCGGCTTTTTTGTAACTCCAATGAATATTGCTTGTATAAAAATTTCTCTTTCATACTCGGAAAAAGATTGAATAACTTATGACCTTCAACTTTTTCTACCGACACTTCTACCATGCTTTTAAACAATTCATTGGCTTTTTGTATTGTCAGGTCATAACCAAGTATAAAAAAACCATCTGTAATACTATTAAGAATAAGTCTTAGTTGTTTTTCTCTCCGGATTAATTCAGCTTTAGCATTTTCCAGTTCTGTAATTTCATATGCTGACAAGAGTATTGATTGTGCATTTTTTAATGCAATTTCTCTTGTTGTTTCCTGGCAAATAATTACTTCTTTGTTTTTCTTTTGATGTTTATGAATATTACATTTTCCATCTATTTTATCGGTTGTTAGGCGTAATTGATCAATTGACATTTGTGCAAGTTCCTCTGTTGTGTACCCATATTTTTCTAAAGCCGCCTTATTTACATTGGTAAACTTTTTTGTCTCCAAATTATATAACAACATCGGTGTGGGAGTATTGTAAAACAAATCTTTGTATTCTGCCTGCGATTGCCGAAGTTGCTTATTAGAAGATTTAATCATGAGATGCAAAAAAACGGTAACAGCACAAACAAAAAAACAGCCCTTAATAGTTTGTATATGCGTTATTTGAAATGAAGAGATATTTGTTTGACGATGTAAGAAAAACTTATCACTGAAAATTATCCAGACAATGCTCATTACCATAAAAGAAAAAGGGACTTGTATTTCAGATCGCTTCATAAATCTCATGTGCCGAAGATAACTTAAGGAATTATATATGGTATAGGATATTCACTTCGTAAAAATACGGCAGGTAGTGATATACAAGAGCTATGTAATATCTATTAGCAATAGAGTGCTGTTGTTGCTGTATAAAAATTCCATTTTCATATTTTTGTGCTACAAGCACTATTAGACACTATTGCGGATAATAAAAAATTATATTGCTTTTTCATCCAAATTCTTATGAAACTTTACACAGGGTTAATACTAGTGTGTTATAAGAACGAAATTGTCACCGTCGAACAATCCTTTATCACTTAGCTTCAAATGAGGTATAACCAGAAGCGCCATAAAAGAAAGCGTCATAAATGGAGAGGATAATTTTGTACCAAGGCTTGCAGCCATCTTGTCAATCTCAGTATATTTTTTTGCCACGAGGTAACCATCTTTATCGCTCATTAAACCTGCGACTAGCAGGCCTAAGACCGTTGTAGCATTTTTGCTGACGCAACTTACTCCACCTTTTTCTTTTATTACAAGATTTACTGCTGTAGCAATGCTTTCATCATCTACCCCTACGGCAATAATATTATGACTGTCATGTGCGACGGTTGATGCTATTGCTCCTTCTTTAAAACCAAAATTTTTAATCCAGCCAATAGAAACAGGCGCATTTTTATACCTGTTAATAACGACTATTTTCAATATGTCTTCATCAATGTTACTGTATAAAAAACCACTAGCTTTGGTAAGCCTTGAGGCAGGCACGGCTAATTTGTTTGTAATAAGCTGGCCGTCCAATGCTTCTATAACAAAAATTTCATCATCTGCATTGTGCTTTGCAGGTACTGCAAAATCTGCAACTACTTTAAGTGCACAATCAAAGTGGTTTATACTTTCTGCAGCAACAGACAATATTCTTGTTACCCCGTTTTCCGCGACAAGTTTTCCATTGATATATGTTTGTAAAATATTAAATTTTACAAGGTCTTCAGCTATAATAAAATCAGCAGGATCGCCGGGACGAAGCATCCCAACGTCGAGTTTATAATGCAATACAGGGTTTATGCATGCTGCCCGTAAAACTTTATAAACATCAATGCCTTTTGCTACAGCCCTTGCACATAATGTATTTATGTGTCCTTCCACCAGGCTGTCGGGATGCTTGTCATCGCTGCAAAACATTATATTATTTGCATTTTCATGAAGTAAATCTGCCAGCACTTCAAAATTTTTAGCTGCACTACCTTCCCTGATAAGAATTTTCATTCCATAATGAAGTTTATCGAGAGCTTCCTCTGCTGTAAAACATTCATGGTCAGTACTTATACCGGCTTCAATATATTGCTTTGCCTGTTCTCCGCGCAAGCCCGGAGCATGACCGTCTACAGGCTTATTTAGTTTATGTGCTGATGCTATTTTTTTTATTACTTCTTCATCTTTAAACAACACGCCGGGAAAATTCATCATTTCACTCAGGTATCTAATATCATTCCGTTCAAGCAAATTTTCTACGTCATTTGCATTTAATTTAGCTCCGGCTGTTTCGTGAATGGTGGCAGGTACACAACTTGGAGCACCAAAATTAAATTTAAACGGTGCCTGTCTGCCGTTGTTGATCATAAACTCAACCCCTTTTAAACCACATACGTTCGCAATTTCGTGTGGATCACTTATTGTTGCAACGGTGCCATGCACAACGGCAAGCCGTGCAAACTCAACAGGTACTAACATACTGCTTTCTATATGCACGTGACTATCAATGAATCCTGGCAGTATAAAACCTTTCACTGTTTCATTTTCCAGCTTTGAGATGGTTTTTATTATTCCGTTTTCAATTTCAATCGTCGCAGCATATATTGTTTCATTTGGTATATCAACAAGATTGCCTTTTACAGAAAATGTAAATTCATTAACCATACTCAAATTATTTAAATAGAAAATACAAGGATTATTTTGCCAATTACTGTAAATGAAGTTATAAATAATTAAAATTAACCTATTTAAGCCTTGTCTGAAACTATTGCCACCAATAAAGTTCGTGGCAGAGAGAACCCATATGGTAAAAAGAAATTTGTTTGTGGGAGTAGTAAAACTAAAAAAGTCTTCCGGTAAGAAGACTTTTTAGAAGATTTTTACAATTTAAAAATCTTTTAGAAAATACAAATTCACTTCAATAGGTTAGTAACGACCACTTGTTCTTGTGCAAATATCTCAATTAATTTGAAAGGCGTTATCTATAGAAGGTAAAATAATGCTCCATAAAGACATTATTTAAATTAATTTAAAAGACTGTATTAAACCTAAAACAATTAACCCCGCCTTTTTTTTGCGGGGTCAGCTTTTTTGTTTTTCCGTTAACCTCATGGTTTTTCAAGGTAATAGGAAAATTGTTGTCTCCTGGCTTTCAGGATTCTTTTGGATTTCTTTGGTTCTTCGGAAATTGGATAAAACGGGGCCATATCAAATATCAAGGGTACTTCGTATTTGATGATTCAAAGTTATGCCCTTTATTCTTACATCTTAAAGTTCAGTAAGGTTTTGAAATGCCCCAATCGGACATAACTTAAGAAAAATTCGATTTTATTAATCACTTAATAAGTCAGGCCTTCTTTGTTTTGTTCGCTCTACTGATTGTTCTGTCCGCCATTCATCTACTTTTTTAGGGTCTCCCTGAATGAGTACTTCAGGTACTTTCCACCCTTTAAAGTCAGCAGGACGTGTATATACGGGCGGAGCCAGTAAATCATCCTGGAAAGAGTCAAAAAGGGCAGACGTTTCATTACTTAAAACTCCAGGTATCAGCCTGCCGATTGCATCCACTACTACTGCCGCCGCAAGTTCACCTCCGCTCAACACATAATCTCCTATCGAAATTTCCATTGTCACGTAATGTTGCCTTATCCGTTCATCTATTCCTTTATAATGACCACAAATAATAAGAAGATTTTGCTTTAAAGATAAGCGGTTAGCAGTTTTTTGATCAAAACGGCTGCCATCGGGAGTCATATAAATAATCTCATCGTATTTACAATTCTCCTGCAATTTTTCTATGGCGTCCGCCAGCGGCTGGCACATCATTACCATTCCGGCTCCGCCACCAAACTGGTAGTCGTCTACCTGTTTCTGTTTGTGAGTACTGTAATCGCGCAGGTTAATAACATTCACTTCAAATAAACCCTTTTCTTTTGCTCTTTTTAAAATCGAATGTGAAAAAGGGCTATCAAGCAAAGCAGGAACCACACTAAGAATGTCAATTTTCATTAAGCAAATTTAGTAATATTGGATCCTAACAGATTTTTAGATATTTTAAATTTTATACGTCTTCAACAAAATCATCTAAATCTCTTCTTTCTTTTTTTGTAGGGCGTCCAATTTTACTTAATCTTTTACCGGTATGAAAAGATGCTGCCTGGGTTTTTATAAGGTCAGGATCTTCTTCGGGGGTTAAGTCGATATAATGTTTTATTGCTTCGCTATATTGCACCCTGTTTGCAAGTAACCCCGTCACTTTTATTATCCATTTTTTTGCTTCAGTCTTCACTTCATATTCATCGCCGACGTTAACAGGTTTGGAAGCTTTTACCGAATCTCCGTGCAATTTTATTTTGCCTTTTTCGCAAGCTTCGGCTGCAAGGCTCCTGGTTTTAAAGATCCGTATAGACCATAAATATTTATCTATTCGTAGTTTTTCTTTTGGTTCTGCCATAATCTATTAATTGTTACTATTTCTTTTATAATAACTGCCTCAATTTTGCTCCAAAATTAAAATAAAAAGGATTGTTAGTATTAATGCTAACAATCCTTTTTATAAGCAACAAACTTTCAAATTTGTTGTTATTTTACTATTTGTATTGAAGATCAAATCAAAGCTTCAATGTGATTATAAAGCTGGCTAACAAAATAAGATCACGCTCAGATTTGGTTCGCAATTTATTGTCCTGCAGCCAGGGAATAGGCTTTTTTGCCGTCCCAAACATTTAGAAGCTCTGTTGAGCATACTTTAAACTCCTGAGCAAGGTGACGGTAAAGCTCTATAACATCAGTTTGTGTAATGGAAACTTCACCAACACTTTCAAAACGGCAGGCATAAGTGTTAACCAGGTTGGTAAACATACTGCCGGTTGGCCAGACCTGTGTACCTCGATTACTGATAGTAACGAGTTTAAATAATCCAAATGTATGGGCAAGGCATTTGGCTGCGACAACAGAAGGCTGTTCATTGCTTTCTATAAAAAAATCTACACCGATAATAGTTTCATTGGTATTTTCCCGATTTTCCAGCATTGGATTTTTATCGAGCTTAAAGACAGTTGGAGTAACCGGCATATTCTCGAGCAAAGGCTTCGGATTGTTGGCGGGAACCTTGCCAAAGTTACTTATAATGGCATCTGCAAATTGAGTAGTGTTGAGAGCGGGGACTGACTTATCTCCGAAATCGCCGGTATGGTCACCTTGCTCTAATGTGTACAATAAAGCGTTTTCGATAGTAGCAGCACTGCGCATTAGTCCCACATGCCTTAACAATGCTATACCACTAAGCAATAATGCGGTAGGGTTTGCAATATTTTTCCCCATTATATCAGGAGCGGTACCATGAACTGCCTCAAAAATAGAAATATGATCGCCAATGTTTGCAGAAGGAGCAAAACCAAGGCCGCCGACAAGCCCCGCGCAAAGGTCAGAAACAATGTCTCCCTGCAGGTTTGTTAAAACTACCACGTCAAATGCATCTGGCCGAGTGACCAATTTCATACAAAGGTCATCGACTATTATATCATCCGCCTTTAACTCCGGGTATTCTTTTGCAACCTCATAAAAAGTTTGAAGGAACAGCCCGTCTGTAAGCTTCATGATGTTGGCTTTGTGTCCGCAGGTTATCCTCCTCGTACCTTTCTTTTTAGCCATCTCGAAAGCATATTTTATAACCTGCAAACTGCCGGGATGAGTTATAAACCTGCGACTAAGCGCGACATCATGGGTAAGCATATGTTCAATGCCTCCATAAGTATCTTCAATATTTTCACGGACAATTGTAATATCAATGGGAATTCCTGCTTTCGAAAAAACGGTATCTACTCCATGCAGCGTCTGAAAAACGCGTTTGTTAGCATAGGTATTCCATGTTTTGCGTGCAGTTACGTTAACACTTTTCACTCCTTTCCCTTTAGGAGTCTCCATAGGTCCCTTAAACAAAATGCCTAAGTTTTCTATTGTTTGTTGCGCCCGCGGCGTCATGCCATTGCTATACCCTTTATCAAAAACCCATTTACCCATATCTACATATTCATACTCTAGCGGCACATTGGCCGCCCTGAAAATATGAAGTACTGCTTCCATGATTTCCGGTCCTATTCCATCCCCTTTGGCTACAGCAATTTTTGTCATAATTATGAATTTTACATTAATGTGATAAAGATAAGTTTTGTGCCAGCCTCCGGAAATAAAATGTGTGGAGTTTACCAGCTGAGAAAACAAGCCAATCTTTTATATTCTGATACTTTTTTAGTAATAGTTCTTTTTATATTTAAACATTTTCCTGATCTTCTTCCTGCTACTTTTCTTAAAACTCGTAGCCAATATCCTTTCTGAAATACATTCCTTCGAAAGAAATTTCATTTAAAACTTCCGTTGATTTATCCACTGCCTCTTTTATATTTTTTCCAAATGAAGAAACTGCTAACACCCGCCCCCCATTCGTAAGGATATCACCATTATTTTGCTTTGTGCCTGCATGAAAAATTAAAATATCATTTTCTTTTTTCACATTTTCCAATCCGGTTATTTTAATATCCTTTTTGTAATTTCCCGGGTATCCACCACTTACCGCCATTACTGTGCAACATGCTCTTTCATCGGTTTCAATTGTACATGTTTGCAAGCCACCTTTATCAACGGCCTTAAGCAACTCAACAAAGTCATTTTTTAGTTTTGGCAGTACCACTTCTGTTTCGGGGTCTCCCATCCGGCAATTATATTCTATTACAAATGGCTCATTGTTTACATTTATCAACCCAAAAAATACAAAACCTTTATAATCAAGCTTTTCTTCATGTATTCCTTTAATCGTAGGAGCAATAATCGTTTTTTCAACTTTATTCATAAAAACATCATTAACAAACGGAACAGGACTAACGCAACCCATTCCACCTGTATTCAATCCGGTATCTCCCACTCCTATTCGCTTATAGTCCTTTGCATGACCAATAATTTTATAGTCCTTTCCATCTGTCAATACAAAAACACTTACCTCTATTCCCTGCAGGAATTCTTCAATCACAACTTTGGCACTTGCTTCCCCAAACTGCCTTTCTTTAATCATTGACGTAAAAACTTTTTGTGCCTCAGCAACCGTTTCGCAAATAACCACCCCTTTGCCGGCCGCGAGACCATCAGCTTTTAAAACAATTGGCTGGCTATGTTGCTGTAAATATTGAAGACCTTCTTCAAAATTAGCATCCGTAAACTCTGCATAAGATGCTGTGGGTATATTATGACGCTGCATAAAATGTTTAGAAAAAGCTTTACTTCCTTCCAGTTGAGCTGCAGCTGCAGATGGACCAATAAGTATTATATTCTTCAGGGATTCATCTTCTTTAAAATAATCATATATGCCCATTACCAGTGGATCTTCGGGCCCTACGACAACCATGTCAATTTTCCGGCTCAAACAAATTTCTTTTACTGCATCAAAGTCCGTTACCGATACATTTATATTCTCCCCACATAAGGCCGTTCCGGCATTTCCCGGAGCGGTAAATAACTGAGAACAATGTGAACTTTGTTTTATTTTCCATGCAAAAGTATGTTCGCGTCCACCTGCGCCTAGTATAAGTATGTTCATAGTAAAAGTTAATAAGCAACTAAATGAGAGCGAAAGTAGAAACTATTTACGGTATGAAATTTTTTGAAAGTCGTTTATTGAAATTTCTGCTTATTTTCATCGTAATTAATATTAATCGATAAATGGATCAAACACCGGCTATAAAAGTAAAACATCCACGAGGTTTATATGTGCTTTTTTTTACTGAAATGTGGGAGCGTTTTGGATATTATCTGATGATAGGAATTTTTTTTCTGTATCTGACCGATACAACGAAAAATGGAGGACGTGGTTTAGATACGGCGAATGCTGTGGATATTGTAGGCAGCTATGTAGCTTTAATTTATTTAACGCCTTTTATAGGAGGTCTGATTGCTGATCGTGTCTTAGGATATACCAAGTCTATTTTTTTAGGTGGATGTTTGTTGGCTCTTGGTTATTTTTTAATTGGCATTAATGGCAGTGATGCTGTGATGTATACGGGATTGCTGACTGCTATAATCGGGAACGGATTTTTCAAGCCAAACATCAGCACTTTGCTGGGCAACATTTATAACCGTAAAGATCTAAAACCTAAAAAAGACATTGCTTATAATATCTTCTACATGGGTATAAATATAGGAGCGTTTGTATGCAATTTCGTTGCCGCTTATCTACGCAATAATATAACATGGGGCGCAGCTTTTGATGCGGCCGGAGTAGGCATGGTTTTAAGCATGATCTGGCTTGCTTTTGGTTTAAAACATGTCAAGCATGCAGATGTAATAAAACCGAAAAAACCAGAAGATCTGTCTATTGGAAAAATCCTTCTATATGTTTTTGTTCCGGCTATTGTTGCAGGAGCTATTGGTTGGTTTATACCGGGAAATTTAATTGGCTCGGATTCCAACGATGCTTTCATTTTTGCGTGTGTACCTATTATCATTTTTTATTTTAGCATTTGGTATCGTGCCCGAGGCTTTGACAGGAAACGTGTGGGCACTTTATTAATTCTTTTTGGTGTCGCAATTATTTTTTGGAACATTTATAATCAAAATTCTACTGCATTAACAATCTGGGCAGAAACTTATACTGATCGTGAAGCTCCAAAAGCTGTTCAGCCAATACTAACACCTTTTGGTTTTTTGCAGACCGTGAATACAAAACCGACGGAAGTGCCAGTTGTTGACGAACAGTTCCGGGCGCGATTGGATTCAAGTGGGAAAGTATTGACAAAGCAGGGAAGTGATTTATATTTTCAGAACCTGCAAAAACAAAAATATCCGGCGCCGGGGCAAAATTTAAAATTAATTTCGACTGAAATATACCAATCAGTTAATCCCTTCTGGATAATTGTTCTCACACCGATAGTTGTTGCTTTTTTCGGTTGGATGAAAGCGAGAAACAGGGAACTTTCAACGCCTGGAAAATTTGCATGGGGCACTATTATCGCAGGTCTATCATCCGTTGTTATGGTGGTTGCGTGTCTCTCAACTAATATTTACTTAAATAAAGTCTCAAGCTGGTGGATCATTAGCAGCTATGGAGTATTTACTATAAGTGAATTATTTGTAAGTCCGGTGGGTTTATCTCTTGTATCTAAAGTTGCGCCTCGAAGATTTACAGCATTGCTTATGGGCGGGTGGTTTATTACCACTTCACTTGGCGGTAAAATTTCAGGCATACTAGCTGGTTTTTGGGATACATTTGATAATAAAGCCGTGTTTTTTGCCATTAGCGCCATTGCAGCCATTGTTGCCGGAATTTTATTGTTCCCACTAACCAAGCGATTAAATAAAATAGTTGTCGAAGCAACGCAGGCAGATGAATAAATGTTTATTGAAAAAGGGTTTACCAGTTTTCAAACTTATCAGTAGAATATAAGCGTAATTCCGTAATGAGAAAGCTTTCCATTAAGTTTATGATCAGTAACTAGCTACCTGACACAAAACGATGTGATAAAGATTAGAATTATAACAATTATAATATAACATGCAGGAAAAGAAAACATTCAAACCATTTGTTTCGGCGGATACAAAAATGAAGGAATTTACCGTAAAGGCGGTTGTAATGGGATGTATTATGGGTTGCCTTTTTGGTGCAGCGACCGTATATCTCGCTTTAAAAGCTGGTTTGACTGTCAGTGCTTCTATTCCAATTGCTGTAATTGCCATTACGTTGGGCCGAAAATTTTTTCGAACAACTATTCTTGAAAACAACATCATTCAAACAGCTGGCTCAGCAAGTGAAAGCATAGCGGCAGGAGTAGCATTTACGTTGCCGGGTTTTTTATTTTTATCAGTAGCAGCAGATGGTAAAAGTGTGGGCTCCCAGTACTTCAATTATATCACCATTCTGGTGTTGGCAATATTTGGTGGTCTTTTAGGAACATTGATGATGATACCTTTAAGAAGATCATTAATTGTAAAGGAACATGATACACTGCCCTATCCCGAAGGAACTGCCTGTGCAGCTGTTTTAAAAGCAGGCGAAAAAGGTGGAGAGGTGTCAAAGACAGCTTTTATGGGCGTAGGTGTAGCTTTGACATATGCTTTTCTGCAAAGAATTTTTCATGTAATAAGTGAAGTGCCGGGTTATGCCACAAGTTTAAGAAATAAATATTTTCCGGCGGCTCATATAAGCGGCGAAATAACGCCGGAGTATCTTGGTGTGGGATATATAATAGGACCCAAGATTGCCGGAGTTTTGGTTGCGGGAGGTGTACTAAGCTGGATGGTATTTAACCCGTTATTAGCTACATTGATACAGGACCAGACAGTTATAGCCCATCAACTAGTAAAGCTGGGTTATTTAAAAGATATAACTACTCCCGGAGGGTCGGGAAGCTGGGACCCTGTCACACACACGTTCGCAGATACTGCATCAGCCCTATACCGTGCTTATATAAGGCAGGTAGGTGCAGGAGCTGTAGCAGCAGGAGGTTTTATAACATTATTAAAAACGATTCCCACTATAATTTCTTCTTTTAAGGAAAGTGTAGGCTCATTAAAAGATACCCGGGCATCAGGTAACGTATTGCGTACAGAAAGAGATTTGAGTATTAAAGTTGTACTCTTCGGAAGCATAGCTTTGATACTTTTAATGGCTTTTATTCCTATGATACCAGGAGACAGTATTTTAAGTAAATTATTGTTAGGAATATTAGTTGTCATATTCGGGGCCTTTTTTGTTACTGTTTCGTCAAGAATTGTAGGAATTATAGGCTCTAGCAACAACCCGATCAGCGGAATGACAATAGCCACGGTAATGGCGACGTGTCTTGTTTTTATAGGCATCGGATGGAGTGGAAAAGCATACGAGCCTATGGTACTTGTGGTAGGAGGAATGATATGCATTGCAGCGGCAAATGCCGGCGCAACTTCACAGGATTTAAAAACAGGTTATATTATCGGGGCTACTCCTAAATATCAACAAATTGCTTTGTTTATAGGCGCCATTTTTTCTTCTATTGTTATTGGCTTAACAGTAAAAATTCTTGATTCACCTACTATTGAAATGGCAAGACAAGGTATTACCCATGCGATCGGAAGTGATAAATTTCCTGCTCCACAGGCGACTCTGATGGCAACATTGATAAAAGGAATATTATCATTTAACCTGGATTGGCAATTTGTATTTGTGGGTGTTGCCTTGTCCGTAACAATGGAACTTTGCGGCATAAAATCTTTAAGCTTTGCTGTTGGTGCTTACCTACCCCTTTCAACAACGCTTCCCATTTTTGCGGGCGGTGCCATACGCGGTCTTGTAGACCTGAAAAAAATTAAAAGAGAAGGAGTAATGGAAGACGATGATTTAGGCCGGGGAAGCTTATTTGCTACAGGCCTTGTAGCAGGTGGAGCACTGGCAGGAGTTGCGGTAGCCCTTTTGACGGCAGGAAGCGATAACATAGCCAAAAAGCTGGAAGCCTTAAGTGCAGAAAATGGGTTAAACAGCCTTTTAGGCAAAGCAGGTTATGATATTTTGGGAGTTGTATTCTTTGGGCTGATGGCGTGGATGCTATACAAAACAGCAATGAAAAAACAAGTTGCGATCGATACAGATGAAACTACTGATTATGTAAAAGATATTAAATAAAGGTCAGGAGATGTTTGCTGGGTAATTTATATTGAATTAGAAATAACTTCTAAGATTTTTACTAAAACAAACTTGTTCTCCAATAAATTTCTTTATTGTAAATTTTTAAAAATAGTATTTGCAACTTCTGAGGTGTCTGAGTCATACTTGTGTCCGCCTTTAAGTCCTATAAGTTTATAACTTACTTTAAGTGAAGTCGACTCAATTTTCTCAGACTCTTTCAATCCCTGAATTATCAGCAACGGCTTTTGTTTTATTTTGTTTATTTCTGCCGTAACACTACTTCCGGTACTTTTTCCTGATCCAAATAGTTGGGCAACATGCACTTCAAAATCAGTTGCCTGTGACGGAGACATCAGAACAATATTTTTTACAGCATCATAAGTATCTTTAGACAATCTTGTAACAACAAAAGGCGCTACATCTGCACCAAAAGAATATCCGATAATTATCACGTTCTTTACCCTCCACTGTATTTGATAATAATGAATAACTTTTTCTACATCCGCCGCAGTTTGTTCTGGTGTTTTTTTTGACCAAAAGTATTTTTGAGAATTAAAAAGAACGGCAGGATATCCCTTACCGTTCACCTGTTCCATCAATGATTTGGAAAACGAATTTTCGCCTCCATCACCTGATATATATAAAACCATGGCTTTTTGAGCATTATAGTTTTTTATATTATAAGGAACGACAGGCAACGATGAAATATTCTGCCCTTTTGCAATAGCAGAAAAAACCATGAGTAATATTATTATCAATCTTTTCATCCATCAAAAAATTTACACTGGTTGCATAACCTTATTTAATACCGCCGGCAACTGAACGAGGTCAAAATCATCTTCATAAACCAGGTATTTGTTCAACCACCTTGTTGCATATTTTTCCTTAAAATCGCGCAACCCCTGGTAGTTGCGAAAACGCTTTAGCCGCTCATAAGCAAATTTAACAACCTGCTCTGCCGTGTTTTCCGGCTTCTCGATCCCTGCCATAGGCACCATTCCCATATTTAAAAACAGGTACCCTTTTTCTCTTGCATATTCAATTAACCTTACTATTAAAGCATCCATCGCACCTCCCGGTGCGTCTGCTGCCTTTCTTATCATGTCATAAGTGCATTCGTCAGGAGAATAATCAGGAATAATATTAAGAAAAGCAACAATCCTGCCTTCATTATCTGACAATGTTATTATGTCCTGTTTCTTAAGCTCAATGCGGTCAAACATACCTTGTGAAAAGATCATCTCTTCCATCTCAAAGGTGTCAAGCCACTCGTTTGATACCTGCTCCAATGCCTGGATTAAAAAACCGGTTATTGGTGCTTTGTGTATTTGAGTGGTGTATCCTTTTTTACTTAAGCTGTTTAAAGCATTTCGCAATGACTTTCTGTCTTTTCCCTCTAGCTTAAAAAGTGGAATATCTAAAATTGCTTCCTGCCCAATAAAAATTCTTTTCTTTTTAAACCTATTAAAATGATACAGACTGTCTTCGTCAACACGATAATAAACAACCTTTAAGCCATTATTATTACAGTATGTTTCAAATTCCTCAATTAATACAACTTTATTATTTTCAGCACATACCGGCTCTTCCAAGACTACAGCAAAGCCACCTGTTATTCTATAACTTACAAACCCGTGATGTGCGTCTGAAATATACAGGAGTTTATCATTGCTTACTTTGAAGTAGTCTAAAGGAGAATCTCCAAATTGGGTTAACAAATAATCTACCTCTTCCTTTTTTACCTCGGGCCTTGATGCTTTATAAATTTGTGGTCTTACCAGGCAGTATAGCAGAAACGCCCACGCTCCTACTCCTAATGCATTGATAAAAAAGATAAAATCATGACCAAAATGAGTTAAAGGTTTTAAATCACTGCTACCAACCAAAACAAATTCTCCAAAGGCATAATATATTGATTCCTTCCAGGTGAAATCTTGTTGGAAATGGTTTTTATCAAGATAATAAAATCCGATGCTACCAAAAATGAGTACTGCAGCAAAGGTGGCAAGTCCCGTCACAATGCCTATATTCATCAACTTAGGATTACTCTTTAACCTGTATTGCTTTCTTGTAGCTATTAATACAATGCTTACAAGTAACGACAATACCGATTCTTCATAACTAAGAGATTTACTAATATGGCCAAAACATGAAATAACAGAGAGACTAAAGGCAAGTAACCAAGCACTTCGCAGCCCTTTTATAAGAAATGCGGCAGTAATAATGAGTGTTAAGCCTATAACTATTATAAGAAAGTTAGAAGCCTGTATGGATGCTATTGGAACAAAGGTGCGCAAAAGCCTTAAACGCGACATGACCGGTGGAGTAAGAACGGAAAATACATTTACCAGCCCAAGGAAGAAAATAAGAACAGGTGGCAGCAAACGAAGAAATAAATACCGGCCTTTTGCTGCATAGGATAACAAGCCTGCAACCAGCGGCAACCAAAATTCGAAAAGCCTGAATAATAAAGTTATTTCCAGCGCCTGAAGAGTTGTAAAGCCATACCTGCCTAATATAACCGTGAGAGACAATTCGATTGCGCCCATTCCACGCAAAAAAGGAGATATAATCAAAAAAATAGTAGCTACAATATAGCCTGTAATAGCCGCTTCAAGAGATGGTGTAACGCCTGCAGCAAGCATCGCAATGTATAAATGAATGATACCAACAATCTCAATAAAAACAGAGGCGAGTGTAGCATTCACAAATTGCTTCCATGAGAGATCGAATGAAAAAACCTCGGTAAGAAGATTTTCAAGCTTTGGTCTTCCTTTTATTACCCACATATATAGTTTGCCCTTCGTTTGTATTGATCTTGCTAAAAGCGCCATCGCAACTAACATCGCAACTATAGTGAAAAGGCCAGCAGTAGCGCCCGGCACTGCTGCGTTTGTTACAGAAAGATACATCAGAACAGGAACTGCAACAATGAAAACAGAGAAAATACCAATAAATCCGTAGATGACAGAAGCTTGGTGAACCTGCTGTTTCTGTACCTGGCTCTTTCTAATATTGGCAGGCAAATAAGCTAATGCCGTAATACCACCTGCAGGAAGAAATACAGAAATTACATTTCTTTTTAAAAAGAGTTCAATAGCGTTTATCCAGGATATCTTTCCCCGGATTGACAAAAAACTATAAACATAAAGACCAGCCTGCAGTAAAATATATACACCGGTAAAAGCTATACCGGAAAGCAGCCAAAACAAGTTGGTATTTTTCAAAGAAGAGTTTAGTGATACTAATTCTTTTCTCTGCTGCCTGAAAAAATAAAATGCCACCAGGAGAAAAACAAGTCCAAGCAGTTCTTTCCAATGAAGCTTACGAATAAACGTTACTACTTTTTGATAATTAAATTTCAATGCTGCTGTCGTATCCATTTACTGCACTCGTTTTATCACTTCATTATAACATAAAGCACTTCTTCCTTTTAATTTTACTCATGCTGTGCCATCAATAAAAATAAACAGGAAAAAATATTTCTTGATTTTCCTTTTCCAATGCATGGCCGCTTTTCAAAATATCAGGAATAAAACTCCCGCCAATTAAAATGTTAGCGGGAATTTTATTCCTGATATTTTATTACCATTTTCGGGCCAGTAGAAAGAGTTAGTAAAACGCCTGTTTTATTTAGAGAAGTTTATTTTACTATTTCCGACTTGGTTATTTATCAATTTATTTTTATCTCACCCAGGTTATTTTTTCCTTCGTTTATAAACAGGTTTTCGAATTAAAAAATATAGTTACAACTACATTTTTTGGTATTTGCAAAGGATCAGGAACATTTACTAAAACTCGCCTTGACTGATACTATTATACCTACAGCCTGCCGTCTTTAATCTCATCCACCACTGCCGGATCTAAAAGAGTGGAAGTATCGCCTAGATTTTGAGTGTCACCTTCTGCCATCTTTCTCAATATTCTGCGCATAATTTTACCACTTCTTGTTTTAGGTAGATTTTTCACAAATTGAATTTTATCCGGCTTGGCAATTGCTCCAATAATCCGCGTAACTGTGGCAAGTATATCTTTTCGATTGCGATCATCCGTGTCTTCCCGACCATTGTAAATAACGTAGGCATAGATTCCCTGTCCCTTAATTTCATGCGGAAAGCCAACAACAGCACTCTCAACTACACCCGCATGCATGTTTATGGCGTTTTCAACTTCTGCAGTACCTATACGATGTCCGCTTACATTCAGTACATCATCGACCCTGCCAGTGATACGGAAAAATCCTTCTTTATCTCTAAATGCACCATCTCCGGTAAAATACAAACCGGGATATGCAGAAAAATACGTTAACCTGCATCTTTCATGGTCACCATAAGTGGTTCTTAAAATTCCAGGCCATGGAAATTTAATACAAAGGTTTCCGGTGGTTAATTCACCCGCTGTTTCCGGAATTTCATTTCCCTTTTCATCTAAAAGTACCGGCTGTATACCTGGTAACGGCAAAGTCGCCCACCCTGGCCTTGAAGGTGTTACACCTGCCATGTTCGAGATCAGAATACCACCCGTTTCAGTTTGCCACCATGTATCTACTACAGGGCATTTTCCTTTACCAACTTTTTGATCGTACCAGTGCCATGCTTCTTCGTTTATCGGTTCTCCAACCGTTCCTAACACTTTGAGGCTACTTACATCTGCATTTTCCAAAGGAGCATCTCCATGTCCCATTAAACTTCTTATAGCTGTAGGCGCTGTATAAAATACATTTACTTTAAACTTTTCTATAATTTTCCAAAACCTCGATGCATCAGGGTAAGTAGGTATACCTTCAAAAATGAGAGAACTTGCGCCGGCACTTAAAGGACCGTAAACAATATAACTATGACCTGTTATCCAGCCAATATCGGCTGTACAAAAATGTACATCTTTAGGTTGATATTGAAAAACATTTACAAATGTGTAATTGGTAAAAATCATATAACCACCACAGGTATGTACCACTCCTTTTGGTTTACCCGTGCTGCCGGAAGTGTACAATATAAAAAGAGGATCTTCAGCATCCATTTCCTCAGCAGGAAAATCATGAAGGCCTAATGTCTCTACTTTTTTAATTTCATCATCCCACCACACATCGCGCCCTTTGATCATGCTGACAGGAGTATGTGTACGGGTGTAAACAATTACTTTTTTTACAAACCTTATTCCAATTAAAGCATCATCAATCACACTTTTTAGCGGTATATCTTTTGCACCTCTAAAAGCCCCGTCACATGTTATTATATATTCTGCCTGTGCGTCTATTAGTCTGTCCGCAATGCTCTGTGCACTAAAACCACCAAATATCACGCTATGTATTGCACCAAGTCTTGCACATGCCAAAACAGCAATGGCAAGCTCTGGTATCATACCCATGTAAATACAAACCCTGTCTCCCTTTTTTACACCATTATTTTTTAATACATGCGCAAACATGCATACTTTCTCATGCAGCCTTTTGTAGGTTAAAATGCGGTGATGCTCTTCGGGGTCATTCGCCTCCCAAATAATTGCAGGCTGATCTCCCTTTGTTTCCAAATGCCTGTCAAGACAGTTTTCAGTTATATTTAATTTTCCACCCTTAAACCATTCGATTTTAGGTTCTTCAAAATTCCAGTTTAAAACGGTGTCCCACTTTTTTTTCCAGGTAAAATTTTCGGCTATCTCTGCCCAAAATTCTTCCGGAGCTTCTACACTTTTTTTATACGCTGCTTTATATTCTTCAAAACTTTTAATCTGATGAGGGTATGGCATAACAATATTTATTAAAATCAATGATAAAGCAAACCTAAGAAAACTGAATTTACAAGCAAAGAATAAAAAGAATAAATAGTAAGCTTTATTCTGCCTGTATTTTTTTTAGATAAAACTTTTTTACTACCATTTTAGAGACCGAAATGAATAAAAAGTTGGTAGCTTATTTCTAAGAGGGAAAATAAAGGCAGTTATAAATAAATTGCCAATCTATTTAAAGAGACGGAAAAATTGCTCTAAAAATTAATTTAATTGAAGAATGTGCTTTTCTATCTCATTGCCTATTATGTCAATCAGCGCAGCATCGACTTGTTTATCAGCATTTTTAAAAGAAACTTTCCACGTTATTCCTTCATCTTTAAATGTTGGAGATATAGTAAACTGATATTGATTTTTTATGGCTATATCGTAATAAAAAGCATTGTTTTCCTGGCAGCAAGGCTTTACCTCCGCTAAAATCAACTTGTCTTTGTAAAAAAATTCGGTAAAGAATGAGCTTTTCTCCATAGAATAATTTTTGTTAAATGAATTTGTTCAAACGATATGCCACCTACTTCTTACCCGATTTGGCGCCTCAGTTTTACCAAATTAAAAAAGGCCTGTTTCAACAAGCCTTTTCAAAAATTATTTATTATTCGTACCAGAAACCTACATTCAACTTCATAACATCTCAATCAAGTTTCAAAAAAAATTATCCTTTGTGGTCAGGAGGAGCAGGAGGCGTATTTTCAGGATGCTCCTGTCCGTGATGGCATGAAAAGCACGAAATGGTTGGAGTCAGTTCGCCTTTATTTTTGTGTTCCTCATTATCTTCTTTAAAATATTTTTTATTCAACTTATTCATCATTTTAAACATGCTGCGGGCGATAAGCTTGTTTTTATTTTCATCACTTGCAAAGATAAAATCTTTTTTTCCCTCAGTACTACGGACGTGGCAGTGACTGCATTTTACACCTAATGCCCTGGAAAAATGTTTCATAATACTGTCCAGCTCATGCTTGTTGGTGTTTTTGGGTAAAACTTTTAAATTTTCGTACTTTGGAGTCTCATCGCGCATAAAGGCATAAGAGGTAGCAATAAAGCATACTATAACTGCAACAAATATTGTTTTTTTCATAAGTTAATTAAGGTTATAGAATTATCAATAATTAATTCTAAAAATAATGAAAAGAATGTAATTCTACACTTATTGATTTTACTAACTCCACTTAAAACATTAAAAATAATAAAACGCCATTTTCGGTTTTTTGTAATCATTTCATGTTTCCTCGCTTATACGGATATTTGCTTTATTCTACATTAACAAATTTCGCCACTATTGTCACAAGTATTGCCACAAAATTTTATTGATTCATTGAATGGAATACAAGGGTTTGATAGGGATGCATTTATAAGTGTTCATGAAAATGTACAACAGGTAACTTCCATTCGTCTAAATCCCCTGAAGCCTTCGCCTGCAATAAAAGACTTGTTCGTTGAAGGTGAAAGTATTGTACCGTGGTGTGCCGAAGGAAAATATCTGCAAAAAAGACCTTCATTCACATTAGACCCCGTTTTTCACGGCGGCGCCTATTATGTTCAGGAAGCAAGCAGCATGTTTCTTAATTATCTTATCAAAAAGATTTATAAAGAAAAATCTTTCCCCAAGCGCGTGGTAGATCTTTGTGCTGCGCCCGGTGGCAAAAGCACTTTGTTGGCTGCGGCACTTCCAGACAGTTTTATTGTTTCTAACGAAGTAATAAAAACACGTGTAAGTATTCTTGCAGAAAATATCAGTAAATGGGGAAACGATAATGTGATTGTTACGAATAACGATCCCAAAGATTTTAAAAAATTGCCTGGCTTCTTTGACCTGATGGTAGTGGATGCTCCATGCAGTGGCAGTGGTCTTTTTAGAAAAGATGCGAAAGCGATAGAAGAATGGAGTGAAGCAAATGTAGAAATGTGCAGCCACCGCCAACAAAGAATATTAACTGATGCAATAGAGTCGTTGAGTGAGGATGGATATCTGCTATACAGTACCTGCAGTTATAGCGTGCAGGAAGATGAAGAGATTTGCGACTGGATCGTTGATCAATTTTCTTTGCATTCTGTAAAAATTTCCGTGGACCCTTCATGGGGAATTGTTGAAACAGTTTCTAAAAAACACCATGCTCCTGGTTTTCGTTTTTATCCTGATAAACTAAAAGGTGAAGGTTTTTTTATCGCATGTTTTCGACAGACAAACATTGTTGATGAATACAATAGTTATCACAATAAACTTAAGCCGGCGGGTAAGCAGGTCGCACTACTTGCAGTGCCTTTTCTTAAAAATGCAGAAGAATATATACTAAGCGATCAAAAAGAAATTGTTATAGCTTCTTTAAAAAAATGGGAAAAAGAAATTGCTGCCGTTACAAATACTCTGAGTGTAAGAAAGTCTGGTGTTGCAGTTGGAACTGTAAAAGGCAGAGATTTTATTCCGCATCATGAGTTGGCTTTGTCGCATTTGTTATCAGCTGATATTCCACAGGTTAATCTTACTAAAGATGATGCCTTACTGTATTTAAAAAGGCAGGAAATAAGGGTGGATCAGGTAAGAAAAGGTTGGACTATTTGTAGGTATGAGCATATCAATCTGGGGTGGATAAAAGTTTTACCCAATCGTGTTAATAACTATTACCCCACCAACTGGAGAATTTTAAAACCTTAACTTCGCGATACCTTTTTGATAAAAATTAATAATTCTGAAACCTGTTTATTGTTATGAGGAAGTTGCTGGTAGTTGTATTATTTCTAAATAGTATTTTAATAGCTAAAGGTCAAAATCTTACTGTTGAGGGCACTGCACCTGATTTATACGTAACCCATATTGTTGCACCTAAAGAAAATTTTTATAGCATCGGAAGATTATATAATCAGGCCCCTAAAACTATTGCTGCTTTAAATAAGATAACAATGGAAAAAGGGCTGACGATTGGCCAACACATTAAAATTCCACTTAATGCTCAAAACTTTGATGCCGCTGACAACACAACAGCAGGTATTCCGCTTACACATATAGTGGCAAAGAGTGAAACGCTTTTTAAAATAGCGCATGACAATAATATAACTGCTGAGCAAATAAGAAAATGGAATAGTCTTTCGTCTGATAACATTGCCCCCGGAACTCCGCTGGTAATAGGACATTTGAAAATGACTACAGGCCAGGCTTCTACGTCTGTAGCAACCAGTAATTCTGCCGCAACAAATAACATTGCGCGTGCATCGGAAAAACCTGTAGAGAACACAGAAGCAAAACAGGCGACAAATGAAGTAAAACAAGATGGTTCTTCAGCATCGGCGGGTGAAACTCCTGCCAGTTCAACTACTTCCATTTCAAAAAAGGATACAGCACTTGCTGTAATACCTGAAGAAACACAACAAACGACTAGTACTGCAGATCCCGCAGTAAAAGAAGAACCTGTAAAACAAGCAGAAAGTCCTTCAACTAAAACCGTTAACATTAAAAGATCAGGTTCGGTAACAAGCGAAACAGGTAATACAACGGATGGCTTTTTTGCAAATCTTTTCGACCAAACCGGTTCTCAAAAATCTCTAAATACAAAAAGCGGCGAAGCTGCAACTTTTAAATCTACCAGCGGTTGGCAAGACAAAAAATATTATGTACTAATGAGCGACGTTGCTCCAGGAACAATTTTAAAAATATCCTCATCGGAAAATAAGGTGGTATATGCAAAAGTATTGGGAAGTATGCCTGAAATGAAAGAAAATAATGGATTACTGTTGCGTATCAGCAATGCTGCTGCTTCTTATTTGGGGATTATAGATCCTAAATTTCCTGTTCAGATCAGCTATTACCAATAATTATTCGTGTGAAGAATGACCAGCATTCTTGCGAATATGAAGTATAGAAGAATTAAGAAAATTCGTCCTTTAAAATATTAATAGCAAGTTTTGTATTCGCTGAATTAACAGTATTATTGAGTTTGAGGCGGGCTAGAATTCATTTACAGGCCATATATAGTCTAAAGAGGATTCAAACTCTTCTGAATTAATTCAGTATTTTCTTCTTCAGAAAATGAGAAATTCATATTGACAAAATTGTTTCTTATTGATTTTGCCTTAGTAATTCCCTCAGCAGTTATACAAACAACCATTTTATCCAACTGCCTCATAGTTATCAGTTGTTCTGCAGCCAGCATTTCAAGGTTTTTTTGAATAGAAGCCCAATCTTGAGTTTGCCTTAGTATTATTGCTTGCGGGGTACATAAATAGGTATGTGGCGAAGGGTCTGATTTTACAATGTCATAGATAGCTGATAGAGTCTGATAACTTGATTCCATGACTTAAATGTACTTTAAATTTTTAAGTTTAATAAAATAATTGGCGCTAAAGAAATATAAATGGATCTGTTTTTTCTAAAAATTCTACCTTTCTTAATTATGATAAGTGGCTTATTAAGATACCTATTAGCTGCTATGTCTACAACATCTCCAGCTTGTAATCTTAAGCCTTATGTAATATCACCTCGTATTAGCGCGATATGATTTAATATCATCTATTACTTCTCTCAGAAAGATATCTATTATCATCAATACTCCTTTTTTATTATCAATACTTTTTACATGAGAATCCTAAAAGAAAAATAAGCATCAAGATATTTCGCTAACAATACCCGTTTTTGTGATCAGAAAGTTATCAAAAAAATAAGTCCCGATCTGCAAAGCAAATCAGGACTCGTAAAAAAATTACAGGGATTCCAGACTAAACTGTTTCAATAAACAGCTAAATTTTTTTCCTGCTATTTAATATATTGAATATACTAATATCATTATTTCATCGGTGAGTAATCTACAGGAAGCATAAACACTGACTCTACTTTAGTAGTAAGCGAACCTCCACCTTTAACTTCTGACGCACTTTTTGCCTCTACCCAATTCGGATCTTCGCGAAAAGCTTTCCAGGCTGCTTCTCCAGAAGTTTTGTCCTTATGCGCTATCAAATACACAAGTAAATTGCTTTTTGATTCTTTGTCAGTATCTGTTGGTTTCCAGTAGGCAATATTGGTGATCCCATGCTTTTCAAATAACGTCATAGTATGATTGCGAAAACGGTCATGCAAATTTTCGATATTTCCCGGAGACGCAGTATAAGTGCGTAATTCAAAAGTTCTAGGCTCGCCTTTAGTTTCCATAGTAAGGCCAGGGGAATAATCCGTAGGTTCAAGGTAAAGAGTTTCCACTTTATTTACCAGTTTACCATTAGCTTCCGATGCTTTGGCTACTGCCTGCCATTCTGGATCCGCACCAAAAGCTTTCCATGAATCTTCACGCGCCTGGCGGCTTGGGTAAGCTAATACATAAATCAATTTATTGTCGGGATTTTCAAGGGGTATCCAGTAACCGATATTTACCATGTCATGTTTAGCAAAAATTCGCATAGTATTATTCCTGAAACGGGCATTAAGATCATCAAGTTTACCCGGCGCCGCATAGTATGTACGCATTTCATAAAAAACATTCTGCTTAAGTGCAGTCGCAGAAGGAATCAAAGCCCCAGGTTTAGAGGACGAAGTAGTTTTAGATGAAGAAGTGCACGCAACAAGAAAAGCCGCAATCGCGAGAAAAGAAAAGAATAAATTTTTCATTGTACAATTAAAGTAATAAATAATGTTTATAGAAATTAAAAATTATCGGACAAGATAAGATACCCTGACATATAAAAAAAACTTGCTTATGATTGCTTATAAGATTTGAGCAATAAGGAGTCTCGTTTACTAAATGTATGGTTGGATGGATTGCTTACAATATACCCCTCCCTTTTGCCATTTTTACTTAAGTTTATTAATTACAAAAAACTGAAAAGCTTGCGAAAACCTTTTTTATCACCGTTTTCCCGTTCCTTTTTCCTTTTAGCGCGTTCTTTTCTTCTTTCCTTTTTTTTCTTCATTGTCTTTCTGTCCCAGGTAAATTTATTTTGTACAGGAAAGTAATACCTCAAGGTTATATACATTGAGTTTACTGGCAGTGCCCTTTCTTTTTCTATACTTTCATATTTAGTTAAAAAGTTATAACCGTTTATTAAATGAAATCCCATTAACCTAAATCCTACTGCCGGGCCAATTCCGAACCGACTGCCTTTTTTAAAATTATTATAATAACTTACGTTAGCGCCATACGTTAGGTTTACCCTACCTCTTTTCATCCACAATCCTGCCTTATACCCTATTACATGATCACTAAAATCATATGCGAGGTTAGCCGTGGCGCCAATAATATGAGGCTTTAGAAGGCTTATTTTTCGCCAATGCGCTTCCACACCTAGCTCAATAGCCGAAGTTAAACCCCGTTCCACGCCAAGGATCATCCCCGTATTATGTTGGTATAGTTTTCTAGCTGAAGAAGATTGTAAAGCATATTGTAAGTATTTAGAATCAGGTGTAGCAGTCACATTGTTTAAAAAGGTACTATTAAACGCGTACTGTGCATTAATGGAGAAAGACAATAACAAAAATAAAACAGACAGTAATACTCTCATAAATACGAAAAGGTAGTCAAATAGATTTTATAATATGATTTTAAAATCTCTGCCATGAGCAACTAAAATAGGCTATTGAATGAAGTCAACCAAAAGTAGATTTACCATGTATGCTTTAATGGAAAGCTGTACAATAAATATGAAGATTAGAAGAGGTTTAGTTCTTCTACATAAGCCAAAAACCCGCTTTTTACAAAGCGGGTTTTTATTTTGGTGGAAGATATTGAAAGAGGTTCAAGATACCTTAACTACTAATATCTATACATTTCAGGTTTGAAAGGTCCGTTTTTGCTTATACCTAAATATTCTGACTGAGCATCGGTAAGTTCATCCAGTTGAACGCCAATTTTTGCAAGGTGTAAACGAGCAACTTTTTCATCAAGATGCTTTGGTAAAACGTATACCTTGTTCTCGTATTTATCGTGATTTGTCCAAAGTTCAATCTGAGCCAACGTTTGATTGCTGAAGGAGTTACTCATTACAAAACTTGGATGACCTGTAGCGCAACCTAAGTTAACTAGGCGTCCCTCCGCCAATAAAATAATGTCTTTCCCATCTACATTATAAATATCAACCTGGGGCTTAATGGTATCTTTTGTTTTGCCATAGTTATCATTCAACCATGCAACATCAATTTCAATATCAAAATGGCCGATGTTGCAAACAATTGCTTTATCCTTCATCAATTTGAAGTGTTCGCCTGTTATCAAGTCACGGCAACCAGAAGCGGTAACAATAATGTCTGCTTCTTTAACTGCATCACTCATTCTCTTTACTTCAAAACCGTCCATAGCTGCCTGCAAAGCACAAATAGGATCAATCTCTGTAACAATAACGCGGCAACCAGCGCCGGCCAATGAAGCTGCAGATCCTTTACCTACATCACCATAACCACCAACAACTGCCACCTTACCGGCCATCATTACATCAGTAGCGCGGCGAATAGCATCTACCAAAGATTCTTTACAACCGTATTTATTGTCAAACTTTGATTTTGTAACACTATCATTTACGTTAATGGCGGGAATTGGTAATGTGCCATTAGCCATACGTTCGTAAAGGCGGTGAACACCTGTTGTAGTTTCTTCGCTAAGACCTTTAATATGCTGAATCAACTCCGGATATTTATCAAAGACTATGTTTGTAAGATCCCCACCGTCATCAAGAATCATGTTTAACGGACGATCTTCGCCACCAAAAAATAAGGTCTGCTCTATACACCATTCTGCCTCTTCTACGCTCTGACCTTTCCACGCAAATACACCTATTCCTGCAGCAGCAATTGCAGCGGCAGCATGATCTTGTGTAGAGAAAATATTGCATGAACTCCATTTTACTTCGGCACCTAGGGCAATCAAAGTTTCTATAAGAACGGCAGTTTGAATGGTCATGTGAAGACAACCGGCAATTCTGGCACCTTTCAATGGCTGAGCTTCCCCGTATTCTGCACGAATGCTCATAAGTCCAGGCATTTCGGCCTCGGCGAGGCGTATTTCTTTCCGTCCCCATGCTGCAAGGCTCATATCCGCTACCTTGTACTTCAGACTAAAATCAATCTGACTGTTTGTGGCTGTAGGCATAAAATAAAAATTATAAATTAATAGTTATAAATGTTTTTACCGGTTTTCTTCTGCTACCGGCTTTGTCTGAATAAATGTTATTTCAGAAAGGCAAAAGTAGCTTTTTAGAATAATCTTCTATAATGTTCTATAACTTTGGGATAAATATGCATTTTAGACAGTATCGGCAGAAAAAACAACAGGTTTAATATGGGAAATTTGACTAAAAAAGAAGATTCGTCTACGGCTCAATCATCACTTGACAGCATGGACTTGTCCATTCTAAGACTACTGCAGGAAAATGCAAGAATTACGGTAAAAGAAATATCAGATAAAGTACACTTAAGCACGACTCCGGTTCACGAACGGATCAAACGCATGGAAGAGTCAGGTGTAATAAAACAGTATGCAACCCTTGTTGATCATATGAAAGTAAAAAAGGGATTGATGGTCATTTGTTACGTGTCGCTGAAGCAACATAGCAAGGAAGCAGGAGACAAATTTATTAAAACAATCCTGGAATTAAATGAAGTTATTGAATGCTATAATATTTCAGGCGAATTTGATTTTATGCTGAAAGTAGTTAGTGAAGATATGAATGCTTATTATGATTTTCACGTAAATAAACTAAGCCAGATTGAAAATATGGGACATGTGCAAAGTGTGTTTGTAATGGGGATTATTAAACAAACACATCAACTCGTGTATTAGCGCGAATTATGATTTAGCGAGATTTTTGGGAGACAAAAGCCTTGGGTCAGTTTTTCCAACTCCTGTTTACAAACGCTACTTACAATTTCCGGGAATGGCTTTATCTATTGTGGCTTTTATATCAATATAAATATTCCTGTCTTGTTCACCTTCCGGATCCTTGGCAACGATAACATAGGCATATCCCCTGCAAAGATCGATCATTGGCCATGTGCCCAGCAGCGAGGGAGCAATAGCTGCTACTGTTTTGCCTTGTCCATTTCGTTCGAGTATCCACTCTCCCATTCCATAACTTAATCCTTCAACCGTTTTAGGTGCATATTTTATCGAGCTTGCTTCAGCGCTTAGTTTATGCAATATGTCTGCTGAGCTTTCTGTCAATACTGGTTTATTATTAAAAGTCCCTTTGTTTAGCAGCATAGACAAAAAATTAATATAGTCT
This sequence comes from Segetibacter koreensis DSM 18137, assembly GCF_000374045.1. GTDB lineage: Bacteria > Bacteroidota > Bacteroidia > Chitinophagales > Chitinophagaceae > Segetibacter > Segetibacter koreensis. Next base: position 116,239 of record NZ_KB893323.1, read on the forward strand.
GCAGCAGTAGAGCGTGCGCCGGTTGCAGGATCTATTGCATCGTTATAATTCTCACTGGTGAAAGTAGTGTTTTTCATAAGTAGCGGCCTGGTAATACGATCCTGCATTAGCTTATCAAAAGACTTTCTTGTTATTACTTCCAGCACTCTTCCTGCAATAGCGTAACCAACATTACTATATCGAAATTCAGTGCCTGCGTTAGTCTCTATTTCTCTTTTCGATGCAACATTATCAACAGCTGCTTCAAGTGTTTTAAACTTATTTTTTTGTAAAAATTTAGCCACTCCCTGCTCTGATTGTATGCCTGTATAGTTGGTGAGACATTGTCTTATCGTAATATAACTTTTATAATGTTGCGCGAAAATGGGCAGGTATGCGCTGACTTTATCATCAAGAGAAAGCTTGCCTTCCTGTACAAACGTCATGACCAATGCTGCTGTGAGCCATTGGCTGCTTGCACCAATAGGTACTTGTGTTTTTACAGTAAAATTGCCCATTTCTTTTTTATACGCTACTTTACCGTTGCTGTATAATATGAAAGCTACATCCTTACCAAGCTTTTCTTTTGCCTGGTTTAATTTTATTGAGAGAGCTGTAGTATCAAATTGTGAATAAGTGGTTTGAAAACAAATAATGGAAAAAAGTGTAACAAGAGATGATTGCAGAAGATGTTTTAATAACATTGACTCTTTTAATTGATATATGAGAAACAAATTCTTTTACTTAAACATAAATGTAGGTAATTACAAACAGGTAGTTTATAAAAAACAATAGATTAAAGTTTATTTATAGTTTCAATTACAAGTAATATGTAGCAGGGGAATTTGCGATCAAAATTGTTAAGAAAACAGTAATTGAAATTTAGTAAGGAACATTATTATATTATTGCAGAAATCACGTTAATAATATAATGAGTGTTGTACGAGTTTTTGCTGTAATATTATTTATACACCTGCTTACCCATTCCTTTGCCCAAAAAACGTTACCTGTTCCCGTTAACATACAGAAGCTGTATGAGCAGGAAACACGCTCTTACGACGGAAAGCCCGGAGATAAGTACTGGCAAAACACTGCCAATTATGACATACATGTTGCCTTTGACCCAGCCAGTCTATTACTGGAAGGTGCTGAAAAAATAACTTACATAAACAACAGTCCTGATACCTTATATAATATTGTTTTTAAGTTATATCCTAACTTTTATAAAAAAGGTTCTGAACGTTTAGCTAAGATAGAGCCTGAAGATATTGGCGAGGGAATGATGATAGACAAGATTAATGTTACCAATAGTCCTGTTCTTACTTATTCTCTCGATGGAACTAATATGTCTGTTACCATTGAGCCTTTGCTTCCTAAAGACACCATTGTTTTTAATATTAGCTTTCACTATACCCTTAACAAAGGCTCGCATACGCGTACAGGACAAGTAGAAGAGAATGCAGCTTTTGTAGCTTACTTTTTTCCCCGAATAGCTGTATATGACGATATAGACGGATGGAACAAAAATCAATACCTGGGCACACAGGAGTTTTACAATGACTTTTGTAATTTCAAAGCATCTGTAACAGTTCCAAAAAATTTTGTGGTATGGGCTACGGGAGACCTTACTAACTGCAATGAAGTTTTTAAAGATAAATATTGCAGATTGATACAACAGGCAGAAAAAGCCGATACCATTACCAACATTATCGACTCTGCTGACCTGCAGGCGGGAAATATAACCGCAGACAACGAAACAAATACGTGGCACTTTACTGCAGACAATGTAACGGACTTTGTCTTTGCAACCAGCAACCATTACTTGTGGAAGTCATCAAGCGTGTTAGTCGACTCAGCCACAAGCAGAAGAACACGAGTTGATGGAGTCTTTAATCAAAAACACACTGACTTTTATGATGTCACACACTACAACCGGGAAACAGTTAAGGCAATGAGTTATTCATTTCTCAAATGGCCTTTTCCTTATTCTCACGAAACAGTCTTTGATGGTCTTGACCAGATGGAATATCCCATGATGGTAAATGATAACCCGGTAGCAGGCAGCACTGATGCCATTACACTTACTGACCACGAAGTTTTCCATACAATGTTTCCTTTTTATATGGGTATTAATGAAACAAAATACGGCTGGATGGATGAGGGATGGGCGACTATGGCGGAATGGCTTATTTCACCCATGATAGATTCCAGTATTGTTGATGAGTATGGAATAAAACCCTATGAAACAAATGCGGGTAAAGAACGTGATGTGCCTATAACAACACTTACAACACAACTCAATGACATGTCTCTGTATTTAAACTCTTATGTAAAACCCGCGCTGGGATATCTGTATGTCAAAGATTATCTTGGTGATGAATTGTTTACAAAAGCGTTACATTATTATCTACAACAATGGAACGGAAAGCACCCAATGCCCTACGACTTTTTCAATTGTATCAATGTTGGTTCAGGTAAAAATTTAAATTGGTTTTGGAAGAGTTGGTTTTTTGATAATGGTGTTCCTGATCTTTCAATTGATAAGGTAAAAAAAAGAAGACACAAATACAAGGTGACAATAAAATCTAAAGGAACGAAGCCTGTGCCTGTTGACCTGTTTGTAACGTTAAAGGATAATTCTGTTATAAAGCAACATAGAAGCATTTCCGTTTGGGAAAAAGGAAATGCGACTACTAATATTATATTTCATACTAAAAAAGATGTCTTGCGAATAACATTAGGTAGCACGTACACAGTCGATGTAAATAAAGATGATAACAGGTGGGACGCGAAATAGTGTGTCTAAACTAACTCCAAATTTTAGAAATTAGACTTCGCTTTTAAGAACTAAAAGCTAATATAAAATAAGTTGATTAGAGGCTGTCCTAATATTTTCGGCTGTTTGAAGGGTTATAATGAGAATAATTATTATTCATCATAAACTTTTATCATAGCTTAAGATAGCCATCTCATACATATCTCAGACGATTCTAGAAATTTCAAATAAACAATCTTTACCCTGCTTGTAAAAATTATTATATAGCTGAAAAGTGCACAAAAGCATTTTTGAAATAACTATAAACAAGAACCAAAGAGGATTATTTGAAAAGCTTGCTTACACCGTTAATAGAAAAGCGAATAATACAACTACTATTTAAACTAAACCGTCAAATGGTTGAAGTCAATTGAAAGTAAAATAAGTAGCAATAATTACAGACTAAATTAATAATAATGATTAGAACAAATAAGCAAACTGAAGGAAATCAGAATTGTTGTTTTCTTTGTTATTATTTTCTCTATGTTCATTCTCTTCTATTGCACAATGCACATATATGCTTATTTCATTGAACCATGGGGGCAATAGTTGTGATTCATCAACATTCCACATACCTTTTTCATCTTTTTGCAATGATAGTACACCTTTAAATTCAACGTTTTTTGGCGACACGTTATAGCTTCCTCTACTTACCTGCTTGTTAAACTCTAACTGATGACCTTGAATTGTTTTTACAAAATTCTGTTTCATATAATTGATTCTACGATATTTTAAAACTTTTCTATGCATTAATATGATTAAGAATTGTACCAAAGTTTTTTCAAGGAGAACTTGTTAAACGAAAGTGAAAAAGTGGGGCTGTTTTTACCCAATGTTGGAACATTAAACCTGTTATTTCATTCATTACCCCTTTTTCAATCACTTTTCTAACAACTACATCTACTGTACTTTGTTTATTATTACATCTTTTGCAAATGTAAGCGGGGCTTATCTTTGAGCAATAATTGTAAATAATGAATTTTGTCATGTGGTTACGCAATGCAGACCGTAAAGTATTTTATCTTATCAATACAAAACTTTCTGTTAGCTCCTTAGATGATGTAATGCTTTTATTACGCCAGGCCTATACCTGGGTACCCTTGTACCTATTTCTATTGCTTTTTTTTTATGCTAACTGCAGAAAATTTTTGTTGCCGATTATTGCTCTTTCCTTAGTCACCTTTGCCTTTACAGATTTTACAAGCGCGAGTATATTGAAACCGTTGATTGGTCGAATACGTCCCTGTCACGATCAGTCGCTTCCATTTACCGTTAACAATATATCAGGATGCGGGGGACTTTTTTCTATGCCTTCCTCTCATGCATCTAATCATTTTGGCCTGGCTACTTTTTGGTTTTATGTAATTAAAGAAACTTTAAACAGAACATGGTACTGGCTCTGGTTTTGGGCGTTCATTGTTTGTTATTCCCAGGTATACGTGGGCGTGCATTATCCTGGCGATATCATTGCCGGGGCATTGCTTGGTGTAGGAATAGGATCATTATCCTGTTATCTTTTCAACAACTGGATGACCAGGCTAAATACAGACATTACAAGAACCATCTAAATTTCTGCTGACCCTACATGAAATCTTTTGAAAAATTATTTCCATATTTTCTTATTGCAGGCATATTACTTAATGTAAATGGCTTGTTGAATGGTATTCTCGAACCTGATGGGGCTTTGTATGCGACTATTTCAAAACATATAGCCCTAACAGGTGAATGGTTTAACCTGTATGGTAATGGCCATGACTGGCTTGATAAACCTCATTTTCCTTTTTGGATGGCAGCTTTTAGTTTTAAACTATTTGGCATTACATCCTTTGCATACAAACTTCCAGCTTTTATCTTTTGGTTAGCTGGCATTGTGTTCATTTTTAAACTTGCAAATGAACTTTATAATACTATTACCGCAAAAGTTGCCGTTGTCATTTATATATTTTCCCTTCATAACATACTTAATAATTTTGACGTAAGAGCTGAACCTTATTTAACCACTCTCATCATTGCCGCCATTTATTATTTTTATAAATCAACTCTTTCCGGCAGATGGTCAGATATTATTTTAGTCGCTTTGATGTCAGCTTGCGCTGTAATGACCAAAGGAATTTTTGCGCTTATTACTATAGGAGGAGGTTTTGTTATTTATTGGATAATTACAAAACAATGGAAACAATTTATCAATTATCGGTGGTGGCTGATGCTTTTGTTAATACTGCTTTTCATTACTCCAGAATTGTATAGCTTGTATGTGCAGTTTGATCTCCATCCTGAAAAAGTTGTATTTGGAAAGACAAATGTATCAGGACTGCGTTTCTTTTTTTGGGACAGCCAGTTTGGAAGATTTTTTAATACGGGTCCTATCAAAGGCCATGGAGATCCTACATTCTTCCTGCACACCACCCTATGGGCCTTTTTGCCCTGGTCTATTATTTTGTACATCGCAGTAATACAACTCCTCAGGAAAAAGAGCAAAAAACAGGATCAGAGTAAATGGATAATCTATGGCAGCGCAGCTTTGACTTTTATAATATTCTCGTTTTCAGGTTTTCAATTACCTTTTTATATTGTCATCCTCTTTCCCCATTTTTCAATTATAGCGGCAGCTTACCTTACGTCTTTGCAAACAGATGCGAGTTTTAAGAAAATTGCTGTATTTCAAAATACTGTACTCATTATTGCTACTTTATTCGTTTGTGCACTGGCTTTTTATTCTCATTTTGGTAATGTTGTTTTTTTAGCAATTATTTCTGCCACAATAGTTATTTTAAATTTTAATTTTTTTAAACCTGAGGGCATTAATAGAACAATAATTCCGGGAATTGCTTTTTCATTTGTTTTATTTTTATTTCTTCATAACTTTTTTTACCCAAACCTGCTTACTTATCAATCGGGAATGATGGCTGGGAAATGGTTAGTAAAAAATAAAGAATTTAAAACTCCCGCCATGTTCAATTCATGGTCTTACTCATTTGAATTTTATGCGCCGGGTTATGTTGAAAGATTAGAAACAATTGACGATCTTAATAGGTTTTTACAAAAAGACCCTAAAAGCCCGGTTTATACTTCACTAAATATGCTCGATGAATTGAAGCTACAAGGCTTTCAATACCACATATTACACGAGTTTTCTGATTTTCATATCAGTATGTTAACTCCAGCCTTTTTAAATCCTCACACAAGAAATAGAGAACTGGAAAAAAAGGTTCTAATAACTGTGGAAAAAAAACTGTAGTAACTATATTAGTGAAAACGTTCCTATTTTTCTAAAAAATTTGCTAAGTTGAATAGTTGATTTTACTTCTAACCGGTACTATTTCTTTTGCATCCTTTCAGAATAATGCTGTAACTCTTCTGGCAAGAATAAAAATAATATACACAAAAAGCGGAGCAGCCACAACATCTATAGTATAATGTATATGTTGTATCAGCAAAAGTACTCCAACCAAAATTGTAGCAACCAAAGCCAATATTTTTTCCCATTTTTTTCTCACAATAAAATAAATAAGAAAAACAGAACTTGTATGGCCCGAAAAAAACAAGTCTTTCGTAATATGATTATGCCCGTAAAAAGGTGCTAAAATAGGGTCAGAAAGAGGCATCAGACCTGCGGGAGGATTAAGAGAGACGAGAGACATTGTTATAATACGCGATAAACTGAGAAACAGGCAACTACAAAGAAAAAGTAAAAAAAGAGCAGGAGACTGAGCAGCGCGAAAAATGCCTAAGCCTACTGTAAGATAAATTAGTAGAAATATATAGACAGAAACATCAACAGAAGGCAAAAGATTTAGTATCGGATCATGTAAAGCAACTCCTGGCCTCTTTTGAATAAGTGCAAAAAAATAAGGATAATATAAAAGAACTATCGTAAATAATAAAGAAGCTATGCCGATTTTAGTTTTGTAGTTAATTGACGTCCATGCATTACTCCATGACATTTCTAATGATTCGTCGCCTTGTCTTATGATCATTTCTGGTTAAACTATTATACTTACTGTGCGGAAAATTTTTTTGATGTAGCACCTATAAAAACTGCAAATTTTAAAACAAAATAGTCAATTAATTCTTATCATTATCATAATTTTTTAATAACTGTTTCAATACCAATTAATTTGATGTAATAGTTTAAGCAATATTATTATAAGCAGTAAACCAGGTATTAAAAGCTGTTCCAACCATTTCCGAGATTTCACCTTTAAAAATTCATTCATTCATTAAATTTCCTATTACTTTTTGACGATCCACATATGGTTCATTTTTGAAGTTTTAATTAAAAATTGGTCGTTTTTTTAATATGAGAGTTACCTTTAACATATTAATTCATTATTCATTTTACCCTTATGAAAGAGCAATTGCAGCATCTCCATAACCTTTTGGAGACCTTAACTTCATCTACTTCTTCAAAAAGTTTTTCTGAATTAAATCGCATTCTTGAAAAATATACAAAAATTCTCGACTTTGTTAATAGTTACAATGATAGTTACAAACGAGCTACGTCGGTGTATTATACTGATATAAACTCAATAAGAGATAATATTCAGGAATCATTATACGCAGAAGCTCAAAAAGCAAAGGATACAGCTTTTGAAAACGCCCGAAATGAACTACAGAGAGACATACAAGCCCTGGCCATACTTATAAGACCTGAAGAGGAATTAGCTGAAATATCAGCATAAAGAAAGACTATTAAAAACATTGATTACGCAACCGGCAAAACCCAAATATTAAATCATTACTAATTATACTTATTCTAAAAACCTCGCCTTTTTAACACCTGTAATACTATGCATTTCTTCCTGTACATAAACCTTATTTTATTGACCGGGTAAGAGGTGACATAAAAAATGCGTTGAACAAACGTAGTGCAACGCATCGATTAAGGATTACAAAAAGCCTTCAAACTGATTTAAAAAACTTTTTAATAATTCCTTTTAAAATTTTTAATCCCGTTTAAAATCTTTCACAAATTCCTAAAAAAATGCATTCTTATGCTTTGCCAGCCAAGGTATTATAAATGCTGTTGCTAACCCGGTAATTATCACATCGCCTAAATAAAGCCCTCTAAATTGCTTTGTAATAAGAGCACTATCTGAGCGTTGAATTTGAAATCCCAGGTAAATAACCACTATTGTTATAATGATGAATAACAACGTGTAAATATTTGCACTCTTTTTTAAATAAGGAACAATAAAATAATATATAAGACCAGCAAGAATACACACTATAAACGAAGCAAAAATTATTAAGGTTACATTAATTATCCATGAGATCGTGAAGTTGGTAACGTGTCGGTATATGAAATTATATACAAGACTTATTGGTATTATTGTTATACCTGTAGCAAGCCCAGCAAGCAGACATTTGGAAAAGGTGGTTTGTTCAAAATCGTAATCCATATCCTTTAATTTTAAGTGAAGAACTAATTATATTAAACATTATGCAAAAAATAAGCCAGCGCTCCTAATTCAAATACAGATATTGAAACTGCAACCACTTCACCTTCCGGCTAATATTTACCAGGCACTTTTCAGCTGATAGAAAATTTTAGATCTCTTTTACATCGGAAAAAGCTTCCCAACAGATTCTTTTGGGGAAAAATTTATATGCTTATCATACCAAGCAAAAAATATCTTTGCTTTATTGGAAATAATTCGTTTCAGGTTTTTATTTACTTTATTAAAACTTAATCAATTTGAGATTAGCCGCGATTGATATCGGTAGCAATGCTGCAAGGTTGTTAATTACAAACGTAATTGAAGGCATTGGACACCCGCCGGAATTTATTAAGATCGACTTAATAAGAGTTCCCCTGCGGTTAGGTTTTGATGTATTTGAAAACGGTGTGATTTCAGAACAAAGAGAAACGATGATACTTGATACCATGAATGCTTATAGTCATTTGCTAAAAGTTTATGGTGTAAATAGTTTAAAAGCTTGTGCGACAAGCGCCATGCGCGATGCAAAGAACGGTGAGGAAATAATAAAAAAAGTAAAAGAGGAAACAGGAATTGAAATTGAAATCATTAGTGGTGACCTCGAGGCGTCCATCATATATGAAACTCATGTTGCAGAAAATATGAGTGTGAACAACAGTTATTTATACATAGATGTGGGTGGAGGTAGCACGGAAATAAATCTATTTGCAGAAGGAAAGCTTGTTTTCAAAAAATCGTTCAATATCGGAACCATAAGGCTGTTAAAAAATCTGGTAGACGATAAGGTCTGGGATGAAATGAAAGATACTATAAAAGCAAAAACAAAAGGATTCAAAAAAATTATAGCTATAGGAACGGGTGGAAACATTAATAAAATTTTTTCGATAAGTAAGAAAAAAGATGGTAAGCCTTTAGAATTAAATTTACTCAGAGATTACTATAAAGAATTTTCAAGCTTTTCCATAAAAGACCGTATTCGTTTATATAAGTTTCGGGAAGACCGTGCAGATGTTATTGTACCCGCGTTACTTATTTACATAAATGTGATGCGCTGGGCAGATGCCGATGAAATTTTGGTTCCGAAGATAGGATTGGTTGATGGACTTGTGCAGCATTTATATAGCGAGTTGAGAAAATAAGGTAAAAGAGCATTGAATGTTTACTATTTAAAAGCATAACAAATTTGGTAATTGCTCTTTACTAATCATGGTTTTTATACAACATCAGTAATTCGCGACGGCAAAGAATAATAATTATTAGGAAAAAAAGGAACAATCTAATCTTCCAGCAAATCACTTAAGATCATTAACTCGCTGTATTTATATTCGTATTTTAAATTCTTAAAACATTTCGCGAGTTCTTCAATTTGTATTTGTATAATTCTTTTGTGAGAAAGTGGTTTAAAATAAAATGGGGTTATAGGTACCGAAACCCGTTTGAAATAAGCTTCCATATCTTTGTGTGAAAATATTTGACCGCTTATAGCATCTATATAAAAGTAGATTTTTTGCTGTGGATTAGTGTCTGCCAACTGATCATAATCGTGGTGGAAATAAGCCAGTATAAACTGCCGCGGAATATTAATTGCTTTCACATTAAGGTCAAGCATTTCACAAAGCAAGAGGTATAGCACACCATTGCTTAAGGCATTGCCTTTCTTACTTTCTATAACTTTGTGAATGAAAAAATCATCCGGATTATTATACCCCATCTCAACACCCTTCAGGTTATAATAATTGTACACGATGCTCGATATAACATTTGCCTGCTCTAAAGAAGTAAGAAAGCTATTAAGTTCGAGCCATACATTTCGACGTATTCTTTCAAGCTCTTGTAAAACCGGTGCTGTTGCCAGCTCTGGATATTGAAATTTGGCAACCAGCAACGAACCAAATAACAGATCGTGATAAGGATTGTTTTTCCAGTCAGTAAAATCTCGTGTCAGATCATTAAAATGCAATTTGTGTATCAACAATTCAATCCGCTCCTGCACTTCTTCGCTTAACGTGTTTTCCCACAAATTCTCGAGGTTAGGAATAATGCCGCGACCATAGTGAACAATCCGGCTCGAAACAGTTGAAAAAACTTCCTGGTCCGGATCATCAATCAGGGAAAATAAAGCTGATATTTCGCGGGTCTCCTGCATATATTACGCTTCTTACGAAGCTGTTTGATACTTTTTTATTTTACAAAACTTATTCAAAAAATTACTCATCAAACTAAGTCATTTTTTATGATAATATCAACTACAAGTTATTCTATAGATGTTAATTTCTTTTATTGAAAGAATCTAAATAGACAAACTTGCTTAATAGAAAGACAATAAAATAGTGACCAATGTTGCCGCACTGACGCATTATTTTACATTATTTTAAAAAAAAGTCATTAATTAAAACGAAGATTCTACTGCAATCAAGCAAAAAAAAGCCCGGGTTGTGTTCCGGGCCTTCATTAGAAAAAATCTCTTTTTTAAGCTTTACTTTTTTGAACAGCTTTTTTCGCCGGAGTTTTTTTTGCAGCAACTTTTTTTGCTGCAGCTTTTTTTACAAAAGCGTCGGGCACCTGTGTTTCAATCATTTTCTTTACTTCATCCAGAGAAATGTGAGCTAGTTCCTCCGGCGTGTATTTTCCTTTTTCACCTTTCCCTACTACTTTCAGCATTTTTTTACCAAATCGTATAAATGGGCCCCATCGGCCGTTTTCAATAGATATCTTTTCAGATGGCCATTGCTGTATGTAGCGGTTCGCTTCTTTATGCAGCTTTTTTTCTATGAGTTCTTCCACATCTCTTTGTGTGAGATTTTCAAAATTATACGCTCGCGGAACATTGATAAACAAATCATTCCATTTTATAAAAGGACCAAATCTTCCTTTTCCTTTCGTTACAGGTTGATCTTCATAAGTGGCTATAGGAGCGTCGGCAGTTTGTTTTTCACTTATTAACTCAATAGCACGGTCAAGGTCTACTAGAAGTGGATCTTCTCCTTTGGGCAGCGACACAAAGTCTTCACCCCAACGAACGTACGGCCCAAACCTTCCCATACTTACAGCCACTTCTTTACCTTGGTATTCACCGAGAGCCAAGGGTAGCCTAAATAACTCCATCGCTTCATCTAAAGTTATGGTTTCAATGCTTTGATTAGCCTTTAGCTTAGCAAAACGGGGTTTTTCTTCTTCATTGCTGGTGTCACCTATTTGCACCATTGGGCCAAAGCGTCCCATTCTAGCAATTACTTTTTTACCGCTTTCAGGATCGATGCCTAATTCCCTTTCTCCTTTTGCACGCTCAGCGGTTTCTAGTGTTACTTCTATTGTGCTATGAAAAGGTTTATAAAAATCATCGATCATGTTGTTCCACTGCATTTTTCCTTCTGCTATTTCATCAAATTCTTCTTCAATCAATGCAGTGAAGCTGTAATCCATTACCTTTTTAAAATGTTGCTTCAAAAAATCTGTTACTACCATTCCCAGGTCAGTTGGAAATAATTTTCCTTTTTCAGCTCCTGTGTTTTCGGCAACAACTTCTTTTTTTACCTGGTCATCTTTAAGCCTTAAAATGTTAACCTCTCTTTTTATGCCTTCTTTATCACGCTTTTCTACATAGTTGCGTTTCATAATAGTAGTAATGGTAGGTGCATAGGTAGATGGACGGCCTATTCCCAACTCTTCGAGTTTTTTTACCAATGACGCTTCCGTATATCTTGGTGCAGGACGAGTAAATTTTTGGGTTGCTCTCATCTCTCTGAAATCCAATAACTGTGATATTCTTAATGGCGGAAGAATACCTTCAGTATCCTCTTCATCTTCATCATCTCTTCCTTCATTATACACTTTCAAAAAGCCGTCAAACTTCATCACTTCACCTGTTGCAGTGAGGTTTTCATTGTTTGTAGATATCCGGATTTTTGCTGTTGTCTTTTCAAATTCTGCATCACTCATTTGGGATGCAATAGTGCGTTTCCATATCAAATCATACAGCCTGCGTCCCTCTTCATCATCTACCGTATGATTTTCCATATAGGTAGGGCGAATAGCTTCGTGCGCTTCCTGCGCTGACTCGTTTTTATTTTTGAATTTACGGGTCTGGTAGTATCTGTTGCCGTAGCTGTTTTTAACCTCTTTCTCTATATCCTGCATCGCCGTTTCACTAAGGTTAATACTATCGGTACGCATGTAGGTTATCTTTCCACTTTCGTAAAGACGCTGAGCGATCAACATTGTTTTACTTACGCTGTAGCCAAGCTTTCGGCTGGCTTCCTGCTGTAAGGTAGATGTAGTAAACGGAGCAGCAGGAGTTCGTTTAGCAGGCCTGACTGTCACATCTGTAACTGTATATTTTGCACCTTTACAACTATCCAGAAAATTTTCTGCAGTTTCCAGTGCGGCAATTTTATCAGGACCGTCAGCTTTAAATACAACGGGCTTGTTATTGACATCATTAGCAGAAAACAAAGCTTCAATTTTATAGCTGCTTACGGATGTAAAATTGTTGATTTCTCTTTCCCTTTCCACAACAAGTCTTACTGCAACACTCTGTACACGCCCTGCGCTGAGGCTTCGTTGCATACCTATTTTTCTCCATAAAACCGGGCTCAGTTCAAAACCAACCAACCTGTCCAAAACGCGCCGCGCTTGTTGAGCGTTTACCAGGTCCATATTTATGAGACGTGGGTTTTCAACCGCTTTTCTTATAGCAGGAGCCGTTATCTCATGAAAAACAATGCGTTTGGTTTGCTTTGGGTCGAGACCCAATTCTTCTGCAAGGTGCCAGCTAATACTTTCTCCTTCACGGTCCTCATCCGATGCAAGCCAGACCTCTTTGGCTTTTTTAGAAAGTTGCTTCAGCTCATTCACTACCTTTTGTTTATCCTCCGGCACTTTGTAGCGTGGCTGGTAATTATTATTCAAATCGATACCCATATCATCTTTCTCAAGGTCACGGATATGGCCATAGCAACTCTTTACCTCAAAGTCCTTCCCTAATATTTTTTCTATAGTCTTCGCTTTCGCGGGCGACTCAACTATTAATAAATTTTTACTCATTCAATGGCTTTTAAAAGGGTTTTTGGATTACTGATATCACCAACTTGCATCATCCCAACTATGTGTTTTGGGGGAGCACTCTTTACAAGAGTTGATTGGACATGTATACCTCTAACTATTGTTCAAACACTCATTTCAAATGGATGCAATATTACAGCAATACTTCAAATGACAAAATTTTTGATACGTTTAGAGGTTTTTTTTAAAGCTGATAAAGAATTTTTACCAGCTGAATGATAAGTTTAGCAAAACAATATTTGTTACAGCGGTAAAATTAGTTACAGATATTTTAAAAAGTCTCTAATAAAAATTTGAAAGTCTAATATTTAACTTATGTAAAATTGCCCATGATGCTTTTATTTAATAAAAACTGAACAAAAAACTTTAAGAACGTGAAGATTAACCCACAGCTTTAACAGTCTTTATTTGTTCTTTTTGGAGGTATTTTTAGAAATTAAAAAGCCCCCTAATACACAAAATCCTCTTTGCCCCCTATATCCGTTAGTTTTTATTAAATTATTATTTATTAACATTATAGAAATAGGCCTTTAAATACTCCAATACTAAAACTAATAATATTAGCAATATCAGTAACTTAGCTAAAATTTATAGTTAATTATGTTTAAAGGTACTGACATTTTGGAGTTTGCAAGGCATTTTGATACCAAGGAAAAGTGTTTAAAATATCTGAGTTGTTTAAAATGGCAAAAGGAATTTACTTGCTTAAAGTGTGGCAATACATCCTGGAGTAAGACAGGTCTGGAGCATATACGGCGTTGTAATAAGTGCAAAGACAAACAGTCTGCAACTGCCG
>NZ_KB893324.1:0-117500 GCF_000374045.1 Segetibacter koreensis DSM 18137
AATAAAGTATATATATTTCGATACCTGTCCCGCTTTTAAAATAGATTCATTTTTTCCAACCGTTTTTTCTTTAAGAGCGTTTCTTAGTTGAAATTTGACCTCGTCGGATGCCGGTTGAATGGAGTCAACCAATCTTAGTATTGCTTCCATAACTCGTTCATTTTAGGAGTATGCACGCAACTCCATCATCATGTATCAAAATTAATATACAATATTTTAGAAAAAAGGTATCAAATGATACCTTTTTATTATTAGAGAAAAAACGTATTTTATAGGCGTGCTCAAGTAGCAACTACCATAATTTCAATACTTAATAAGTGGAAGATGCACAAATAAAAACTATATAAAAGGCGTGGAATTTTTATTCTTCTTTTAATAATTGTTCTTTCAAAAGCTTCCCTTTAGATTTCTCGATATAAGTAATATTTAATCAAGTGAAGCAGGTGTCATCTTTCTTTTGCTGGATGCTTTAAGCCACCTTTTGATTAATATTCAGGAATTGAGATTATGAAAATGCTCCTTTGTAGATATTTTATAAATAGCTACAATATTCATAATTAAGGAAGAAACTGCAAGTATTGTAAAAAGGCCCAAGGTAATTACGGGTACCAGAAAATAAAATGTTCCATAATTATAATGTGTTGTATCATTATAGAAAAACAGGAACAGAGAGAGTAATAGTAACAGAACTCCCAAAATTTCCAATAGGCACGCTTTAATAGTTTCTCTTCTTCTGTATTTGTGAAGGTTTAGTATTAATATGATAATTGCAACAAGTGCAAGAACTGAATGAATAGCACCGTAAGGTAACCCTAACAATAAGTATAAAAGGAAAAATCCTCGCCACGCTTCCCCGTCAATATTTTGAGTGACCGTTTGCCCACCATTTGTTTTTGTAATTTGCAAAAAAGTATGACCGGTTGCTCCTTGCTTAAAATCAAAAATCGAATTTGGATTGTCATCTACAGGAATATTTACTAGAATTGCAATAGAACAAGTGGCGCCATAATCGGGAATAGTTGAAAAGCATTTAAGGTATTTGGATATATCAATTGGAGTTAAATTATCAATAAATTCAAAATCAACGAGCTCTTCATCATCCTCATTATTATTTTGACTATTTGAACGGGAGCCTTGATCCCCTTCATTATTTTCACTAGCGGCAATTGAGCTATAATTAACAGAACGACTTCCTGAATTAAATCCAAAAAAACCAGATGAATTTATGTAGGGTGTACCACCATAATACCAATCAACAATTATCTGAGGGTATTCTTCCTTTGCCTGCGGAACTACAAGAGGCCGAGCTAAAGGATCGGTGTTAAGAGCACCTATATAGCCATTTTTAACTTCAGAAATTAGTTTAATTGCTCCATTTAAATAGCGAATTTCAATTGTTCCATTATATGAATATTTTGAAATATTATTTGCTTCAAGTTGACGAAGCTGAATTATTAAGCCATTTAATATTTTACCTCCAGTTCCACAACAGAAAATGTTATAAAATGTACTGCACACTGGTCTCTTATTTTGTATCCATCGTCTCTCATTTGCGTCCAGATGTTTGTGTCAAAATTCAAAATTTTCTGATAAGCCACATTTGCTTTTCAAATACCAGACGCAGTCTCGGTTTTCATTTGCCTCGGTAGTTGTTCTCCAAAACACTCCGCAGAGCCAGGGGAATATAGCACGTTCAGGTGGTTTAGTACCTGCGTCTGCATGCCGCTACTGATAGACCTACCATCATCTTTTATTTAGCAATGAAAAGAACTATCTATTTTTTTCATTCGTGATAAACCCCTACCGAGAGCAGGGGACAGAAACCGCTTTTCAAAAAAGTGTTATTCCAATCTGAAAATTTAGTCATCTTTATTAAAGTACTTTGCAAAAAAATCTTCGATCGTTGTGAAACAGTGTTACAAGAGACTCTTAGTTAAAATTGCTTCTGCGTTATTCCTTATAGGTATAGTTCACGAATCTTCAATAGGTCAGAAAAAAAATGAAGCGTACCAGTATCATATTCATAAAGCCTCGTCTGCAATAAAGATAGATGGAATACCAGACGATGCCGCATGGAAAGGGGTTCAAGTCGCCAAAGACTTTTTTTCAGTGCTTCCTATGGACACTAGTTTCGCCAAGGCGCGTAGTGAAGTACGGCTCGCGTACGATGAGCATAATATTTACATGGTGGCTGAATGTTTTGAGGTGGTTGCAGGACCAAATTACGTTGAGTCTTTAAGAAATGACTGGAGCTTTACCAAAAATGACAACTTTCTCATTCTTATTGATCCTTTTGACGACCAAACAAGCGGTTTCGCTTTCGGCACTAACTCTTCCGGGGCTCAATGGGACGGAATGATCTTCGGGGGTACTACAGTTGATTTAAACTGGGATAATAAATGGACCTCTGCCGTGAAGAAGCATAGCGACAGATGGACAATTGAACTTTCCATTCCATTTAAAAGTATCAGGTATAAAAAAGACATTACCAGGTGGGGACTTAATTTTGTCAGGCTTGATCTAAAGACAACGGAAAAGAGTACATGGGCACCTGTTCCGCGCCAATTCGCTACAGCTTCTCTTGCCTTCTCGGGCATGGTTGTGTGGGATCAGCCTCCTCCTGCTGTCGGTGCAAACGTTTCATTGATTCCTTACGGACTTGGCGGCGTTATAAAAAACTATGAAAGCAATTTGCCTTCTAAATACCGTAAAGACATCGGTATGGATGCTAAAGTTGCGCTAACCTCCTCCCTTAACCTGGATCTTACCGTTAACCCTGATTTCTCCCAGGTAGAGGTAGACAAGCAAATAACCAACCTCAGCCGTTTTGAATTATTTTTCCCTGAAAAAAGGGAGTTCTTCTTAGAGAACGCTGACCTTTTTGCCAATTTTGGATACGCTTCTATCCGGCCTTTTTTCTCCAGGAGGATCGGGCTGGGGGTACCTATTCGTTTTGGTGCACGACTAAGTGGAAAGCTCAACAAGGATTGGAGAATAGGCGCAATGAATATGCAAACCGGTGGCGTGGATAATAGCGGGTTGCCAGCTCAGAACTTTACGGTTGCGTCGGTCCAGAGAAGGGTTTTCGCGCGTTCAAATATCGCCTTCATTTTTATCAATAAAGAATCTACAAATTATCATCCCGCATTAGATTCGTTAAAGCCTACTTATTCCCAATACAACCGCAACCTGGGGTTTGAATATAACCTTGCCTCCCAAAATAACCTATGGAATGGTAAAATGATGTACCTAAAGTCTTTTACTCCTGGTAAGGCTGGCGGTGACTTTGTGCAGGCGGGGCACCTGAAATACGCGGGGCGCAAAACGCTACTATATTGGCAGCACGAATACGTGGGGAAAAACTATAATGCTGAAGTTGGCTATGTACCGAGGCAGGGATATCTAAAGGTGAATCCGCAAGTAGGGTACAATTTCTTCCCTGGTGGGGGGCCGGTATTAAGTCATGGTCCGTTGCTGAATTATGTTGCTTATTTCAACACTGCGTTACATAAAACCGATGACGAGGCATCGCTCAATTATTTATTTACGTTCAGGACACAGAGCACACTCACTGTATTCGCGACCTACGACTACGTCCAGTTGCTGCGACCCTTCGATCCTACCAATTTCACCAAGGACACTTTGCCCCGTGGCAGCGAACACCGGTGGAAAGCATGGGGAACCAATTTTGTTTCAAAGCCTCAGAGTGTTTTTACTTATGGATTTTCCACCCTATATGGAGGCTATTATGAAAAGGGTACTCGCCTCAGCCTTACTTCAGATCTCGGCTACAGGTTTCAACCTTACGTAAGTCTTGCACTTAGTACCAGTTACAATAAAATTAATTTACGACAGCCGTGGGGCAACCGCACCTTTTGGCTGATAGGTCCACGCATAGATGTTACGATGACCAATAAATTGTTTTTTACCACCTTTGTGCAGTACAACAATCAGCAAAATAATATCAATTTCAATACACGTTTTCAATGGAGATATAAACCAGCTTCTGACATATTCTTCGTCTATACTGACAACTATCTGCCAAGTCCGTTTTCTGTCTGAAACCGTTCTCTGGTTTTAAAATGGACGTATTGGTGGAATTTGTAGGGTCGTCTAAACTGGAACAGATGGGATTGATAGCATAACCCAAATAATATTCTAACTTCCTCCGTACATTTTCGTAGGTCTTTTATTTTATAGTTAATAAAAACTTCGCAACGGGGAAATTATCTTTGCCGAATATACCAATGGGAATCTCTTCGTTGAGAGGGAAAACGATATGGAGCGTGACATAGCTCCTTTAGGAAAAGGTGGTTTTACCGCCTAATCCTGAAAATGAAATCCGAAAGAATTCAAATCTTGCACAGAGTCCTGGGTGGTAGGAATTCAGTTGTTGATTTATTGTATTTGATTAATATTATAAGAAATCAGCGCTGACAAAAATAGCTTTGTCAGCGCTAAGTAGGGGTTATTAAGTAAAGAGAAATAACTATGGAAATGAAATTTTTAATGCTTTCATTTTGCTGCTGGATGGCACTTATCTGTGCAGGTCAGCCGTCAAGATGGAATATTATCGGGAAAGAGGGTATTGAATGGAAGATTAACGGTAGTGATACACCCCATGCTGATCATATTGAGATGAGCGGCAAACAGGTGTCAGCTATTATTACTTATGGTGCCGGAAGCCAACAACAACTTGTTTTAAAAAAGCATCTTGTGTTCCCGATGCTGCGAACTATTCCGAACAATACACATGCAAGCCTTCAATGGAATATAAATCAACAAAAAGATTCCTTTTTATATATTAACGATAAGCCAGTAACTGAAAAGGTCGCATCATTTAAGCTGACTGGCATATTGAGTATAACTTCAACTGTTGCAAAAGATATTAAAGTAATACATGCCATATTCCCTTCCACAGAAAAGGCAGCGCTGATGGATGAATGCCGAGTTGTAAATAAAGGGACTGAAACAGTAACCATACGTATCCCATATTTGAATCATGTTGACACTACAAGCGCTGAAAAAGGTGGTTATGGAAGCTATCTTTTAACTACAACTACTTATGGTGCAGGAACGTTTGAACTAAAGCCTGGTGATAATGTCAATTATGCCGTCGTCTACTCCGGGCGTAAATTATGCGATCAGCCATATTTTTATTCCGCATCATACGAATATCAGAAGCGTGCTGAGTTGGTTAGCAGCATAGCGCAAAATCTTGTATTGGAAACGCCAGATCCAATAA
Organism: Segetibacter koreensis DSM 18137; assembly: GCF_000374045.1. GTDB lineage: Bacteria > Bacteroidota > Bacteroidia > Chitinophagales > Chitinophagaceae > Segetibacter > Segetibacter koreensis. The sequence goes on from NZ_KB893324.1 coordinate 5,246, forward strand.
TTAATAAAATGTTTGATTTTGCTAAATTGAGGGTAACAGAAAGTATTTATGATACAAAAAACGGGTTAATGCATGGGCCTGGTGGTGGTTCATACTACGCAGCAATTTGGGCCAACGACCAGGCCGAATATGCAAACCCTTTTTTCCCTTTTCTTGGTAATGCAGAAGGCAACGAATCGGCAATAAATAGTTTCAGGCTTTTTGCAAAATATATGAATAAGGATTACAAGCCGATACCGAGTTCAATTATTGCTGAAGGAACAGATATATGGAACGGTGCTGGTGATCGGGGTGATCAGGCCATGATTGCTTATGGTGCATCAAGATTTGCATTAGCTTACGCGGATCGATTCGTAGCAAAACAGTTGTGGCCCTTAATTGAATGGTGCTTTGAATATTTAAGAAGAAGGAAAACAGATGAAGGCGTCATTCAATCAGATGCTGATGAACTTGAAGGACGTTTTCCTGCTGGAAAAATTAATTTATCAACTAACACTTTGGCTTACGGAGCAATGACAAGTGCTGGGGACTTGGCTATCGCTTTGAAAGATTCAGTTACTGGAGCAAGCTTGCTGAGGGAAGCTGCAGAATTAAGAAAAAATATTGAAAAGTATTTTGGCAGCACCGTGCAGGGATACAACACTTACAGGTATTATGATGGCAATGATAAGCTGCGTTCCTGGATAGGGCTGCCTTTGACCATGGGTATTTTCGAGCGTAAAGAAGGAACATTAAAAGCATTATATTCCCCTTATTTATGGACTAAAAGTGGAATGCTCACAGAAGCTGGTTCAAAAACTTATTGGGACCGCGCTTTACTTTATGATTTACGTGGTACTTTTTATGCAGGCGCTACCGACAGTGCAACAAAATACCTGCAGGAATATTCTCGTAAAAGATTGCTTGGTGAACATGTTCCTTATGCTATAGAAGCATGGCCCGAAGGTAACCAGCGCCATCTTGCTGCTGAAAGTGGATTGTATTGCCGTGTTATAACTGAAGGATTGTTTGGGATAAAGATTACCAGTTTTAATAAATTTCAATTCCAGCCTTTTTTGCCTAAAGGCTGGAAGAAGATGTCGTTGAGACATATACGTGCTCTACAGGATAACTTTGACATTTATATAGAAAAGATAAACAAACAGTATCAGATTACCATTCGGCAGGATAAAGGACCGGTGCAGCATTTTGTATGGGAGGGGCTTAAACCAATAACCGTCAAGCTAAAATAGTTTTACAAACCTTATACATCGATAGATATTATGAAAAGGCTTCTTCTTATTTGTTTATCTTTCGCTTGTTGTAACCTCGTATTTTCCTATAAATTCACAACGATCACCGAACCTCACTCATATAAAACCATTTTTGTTGATGAATAGAGTTGTAATTAAGTACAAGGTGCTTTTCCTGTTTTTGGCCATGTCGCTTGAAACGATATGCTTCTCTCAAGATACGGTCCGCATAACCGACTATGGATATGTAGCAGGCTCGAGGGTCAATGTGGTACCTTATGTTTTAAAGGCGCTGAACGATTGCAAAACAAAAAAGGCCGCTGTTCTTGTCTTTCCCAAGGGACGTTATGATTTCTGGCCACAATATGTAACTGAAAAGTTATACTATGAAAGCAATACTGATGTGATCCCGTTGAGAAGATGTCCTATACTAATCGAAGGCTTTAATAAGCTTGAAATAAACTGTAATAACGCTGATTTCATTTTTCACGACAGGATGCAACCCTTTACGATTGATAGCAGTAAAAATATAACGATCCGGAACGTAAATATTGACTGGGATATACCTTTAACAGCACAGGCCGAAATAGCTAATGTTAGTGATGATTATATCGATCTTTCCATCAATGCGTATGAATCACCTTACATTATTGAAAAAACTAAACTCTTTTTTGTTGGTGAAGGATGGAAAAGCGAGTGGTGGGGCGCTATGGAGTTTGATAAGAATACAAAACAGGTTTCACCACAAACAGGGGATGCGGGCTGCATGGGGGATAACTTCAAAAATTATAAAGCCATAGAATTAAAGAAAGGCGTTGTGCGCCTGCAATATACAGGTAAGCATAAACCGCTTAAAGGCAATTGGCTGGTGTTGCGGCACAGTGCAAGGGATCATGCCGGAACATTTATCATTAACAGCCGTAATATTGTTATTGAAAACATGAACATGTATCACTGTGCAGGCCTAGGCATACTATCACAGTATTCCGGAGATCTTCATTTTAAAAAGGTGAATGTCGTTCCCAATGCTGCAAAAAACAGGATTCTTTCAGGCCATGATGATGGTACGCATTTTTCAAATTGCAGCGGCCAGATAACCATTGATAGCTGTCGTTTTTTATCGTTGATGGATGATCCAGTAAACGTTCATGGAACATCTGTTCGCATCATTAAAAAGTTAAGTGATACAAAATTGTTATGCCGGTTTATGCATGAGCAAAGCATTGGTTTTGTTTGGGCAAGGCAAGGCGAAACAATCGGCTTTATTGAAAATGAAGCGATGAATACGGTTGATACCCGTAAGACCGAATCAATACAATTTAATAGCCCGGAAGAATTTGAGATCAGCTTTTCAAAACCAGTACCTACAACTATTACAGAAGGCGATGCATTGGAAAATCTAACTTGCACACCTGATGTATTAATTAAAAACAGTTTTTTTGGAAGCAACCGTGCAAGGGGTATTTTAATTTCAACGCCAGGCAAAGTAGTGATAGAAAATAATGTATTTGAATCGAGTGGCTCGGCCATCTTAATTCCTGGCGATGCCAACGGCTGGTACGAATCAGGCGCTGTAAAAGATGTAACCATCCGTAACAATATTTTTAATGATCCCTGCCTTACTTCGCTTTACCAGTTTTGCGATGGCATTATCAGTATATATCCTGAAATACCAAGACCTGACATAAACAAGCCTTTTCACAGGAACATCCATATTGACAACAACGTATTTCATCCTTTTGATTATTCTGTATTGTATGCAAAATCAGTCGAAGGTTTGTATTTCAATAACAACAACATCATACGTTCAACACGCTATAAACGTTTTCATTACAGAAAATACATGTTTACATTTGAATATTGTAAAAAGGTCGAAGTTTCAAATAATCATTTACAAGGTGATGTACTTGGAAAAAATATCAAGCTTGTTGCAACATCAAAAACAGAGTTGCATTTAAAAAAGCAGCAGGATATTACTGTGGGTGAGTAGGGGATTCAGTTACCGTTTAAGCTGTCATCCTTCAATATCCAGCTCTAATTTCTGTGCGCCTTCGGCTTCCTTTCCTTCCTCCAAAAAATCCTTTGTAGTTTTTGGTTCTGCCATAAGTAAAATTAATAAAAGCTCCATTCTTTTGACTCCTAAGTAAAATGGGGAAAAGTTATGACAGAAGAATTGCTAAAATATTTAGTAATTTTACTTTTTAAAACTACCGCTATTAAATCGTCCATCCGCCATATTGCTCATTTCGACCTGGACAGCTTTTTAGTTTCAGTTGAGTGTTTAAAAAAACAGCAAACTCAAAGGAAAACCTATCGCAGTGGGTGAACACAGTGATCGGGGGGTAATTGCATCGTGCAATTATGAAGCCAGAAAGTTTGGAGTAAAAAGTGCTATGCCTGTCAGACTGGCTAAAAGACTTTGTCCAGAGCTTTTTATTGTTCGCGGCGATATGGATAGCTATTCGAAGTATTCAAGGCTCGTTACTGATATTGTTGCAGCCCAAGTCCCGCTTTTCGAAAAGTCCTCTATTGATGAGTTCTACATAGATATGAGTGGAATGGACAAGTTTTTTGGCTGATCCAAATACACTGTTCAATTAAGAAATACAATTGAAAAAGAAAGTGTTTTAAGTATCTCTTACGGGCTTTAGTCTAACAAGCTAATAAGTAAAGTGGCGACCAACGAGGTAAAGCCTCATGGACAGATTGAAATACCGTTTGGAGAAGAAAAAGAATACTTAGCTCCTTTGCCGGTGGATAAAATCCCAATGGCAGGAACCAAAACAAGTGAATTACTAAGACAAATGGGTGTCGAGACCATTCGAATTCTAAACCAGATACCAATTAAGATGATGACAAACCTGTTAGGCAAAAAAGGCATAGAATTATGGAGAAGGGCAAAAGAAGTGTAGATGAAACACCCATCGTCCCTTATCATGAACAAAAAAGCATTGGCACTGAAAACACCTTTGAAAGTGATACCATTGATATCAATTTTCTACACAAGGAATTGGTGCGAATGACTGAAAAGATCGCATTTGAGCTCCGTGACACCAACAAACTTACAGGATGCATAACAGTTAAGCTTCGTTATAGTGATTTTCAAACAGAAACAATACAGGCAACAATACCATATACTGCAGCAGATCATGTGTTGTTAGCCAAAGCAAAAGAACTTTTTACTAAACTGTACAAAAGGCGGCAACTTGTAAGGCTAATAGGTGTTCGTTTCAGCCATCTTGTTCCCGGCAACTACCAGATACTCTATTTGATGATACAGAGGAAACGGTTAGCCTTTACAAGGCGATAGATAGCATTAAGCATCAGTACGGTGAACAGTTTTTAATACGTGCAGCAGGCTTTGACGGAAAGAGAAACGATAAACCCAAAGTAGAAAAATGGTTACGGCAGTTTAAATGAGTGCAGAGGAATATTTAGACATTTTTACGACCGATAGTTTATCATCGCAAGTATATCAAAATCCAGGTGTAGTAGAAAAGCTTGAACCTTATTAAATGTGTATCTACAATCAAAAAAGCGCCCAACCAATGCATTCCTTCTGTTGCCTGGTTTCCTGCTAAACTTCATCTTTCAGCAAATTTTTTGGCGACTTAATTAAGAAAGAAACCGCCCAACCAGTGCTAGAGCATATACGAGTAAAGTTGATTCATATTGCCAAAGAGAAAATATTGCAATACAGTAAGCAGTCAGCGAAATTGCTCATGAACCGACTTGAAGGACACAAATCATTTTTCCCAATTTTCAAAGCAGTAAGTGGGCTCCATGAAATTGCAGTTGCGAATTGAGGACTTAGGAGGTTTTTGCACTTAGCTTTTGTGGTACTATAAAGCATGGTTGTGTCACTCACTTATACGTTTCTAGAAGAAGGAGTAGCAATTGAAAAAAGTTAATCCTGACTTAAAAGCTCTTAAATATAAGTCAAAACCAGGACGTTGGACTGCTTGCAGTTTTAAGTATAACACTTTGCTTATATTCTTAAGTTTCTTTTAATTATAAAAAAATAGGTTGTGTTTCTATTCAAATTAAACTTTTTTGTTTAGGTTTGAGAAAGTCAACTCTATTCGTTTATGTTAAACTGGGCTAAAAGTTACATACGAAAGAAGATAATTCATGTTGTAGAACCAATGATAGACGAAAGTACAACTCATGATAAAATTCTTAACAACCCCTTTACTTCCGGTAAACTATTTCCTTATAATATGGATACTACCGATTACATAGTAGAGTATCAGGGTAGTGAAAAAGTCCCAGGAGGTAACATTCCGGTACCTCCCATCGAATACTGGGAAGGTTACGCAGAAACAGAGGAGAATTATATTGAATGTGGTAAAAAAGATATTGGAACAATACTTAATATTCTAAGCAATGCTAACGAATCAGCTGAAACATTGACAAAGGTTTTGGACTTGGGCTGTGCCGCCGGAAGAATGCTTAGGCACTATCCACAAGTACCAGGGAAGTCGGAACTGTGGGGATGTGATATCAATTCAAAATATATGATCTGGTGCCAGCAAAATTTTGATCTGCCTTTTTACTTTTTTACTAATTCTACCAGTCCTCACCTACCCTTTGAAGATAATACATTAGACCTTGTTTATTGTGGATCAGTTTTCACTCATATCACTGATACCGCCGATGCCTGGCTGCTGGAAATAAGGCGCATTATCCGCAAAGGGGGCTATGCATACATTACAATTCACGACCAACAAACTGTTGAGCTTATATTTACTAAGTATAAAGACGATCCTTTGTTTTACGATTTCGTAACTGCAGTTGGCGACTTCTACCAAAAAGCTGACGTTGCAACTCACAATTATGCCTATTTTTCAATATTTGCAGATCCAGCCTCACAAGTATTTTATAACAGGGACTACCTTGTAAATAAATGGTCTAAGTTTTTAGAAATTGTTTCTATTACACCCGCAGCACATGACCACCAAACAGCCATCCCTCTTCGAAAAAGATAAAATTTAAGATACTTCCAAACATCAACGATGCTTTAATTGAAACTATACTACTGGTTACATAAAAAAAGCTACCGAAGTAGCTTTCATCCATTAATCTTTTGCTTTCATTATTCAAATGTCATGGAACTCGATAATTCCCGGTATGCATTCGCTTGTTCGTGAAGTGTTGAAGAAACTTGTTCTGCTGTGGCGACTGCACCAGCACCTGCAAGGAAACGTAGGGGTAGCTTTTCTTCAGCCGCAATTGTCACCAATGCTTTTGCCAATCTCGCCGGGTCACCTGATTGCTGACCATTTGCACCTTTCCAGAATATCATTTGCTGTTCTCTCCGCTCATTGTAGTCTTCGATTGGATTGTTTGCATATTTTGTAGATTGCTCTGTTAGTAATTCTGTCCGAAAGAAACCAGGGTTTACAATTGTTGTATGAATACCAAACGGTGCTACTTCAACCTGCAATGCTTGCATCCATCCTTCGATTCCGAATTTAGAAGCAGAATAGGCACTACAGAACTATAGCTGGCAAGACCGGCAGTTGAAGAAATTGAAATGATATGACCTGAACCTTGCTTTCTCATCAAAGGCACGACGCTTCGTGTCACAATCATTGGACCGTATAAACTTGTCTGTAGCTGTTGCTCAATCTCTTGTTGCGTTAACTATTCAAAGAAGCCTGCGATAAAGTTGGCGGCATTGTTTACCATACATCAATACGGCCAAACTTTTCAACTGCTGCATCAACAGCCGCATTCGCATCAGCCTGCTTCGTAACATCCAGCTTTACAATCAAAAGGTTTTCATTCTCGTTCAATGCTTTTGCAACACTCTCAGTGTTTCGACCTGTTGCCACCACTTTATGACCTGCTTTCAAAGCTGCCTTTGTAATATCTACACCCATGCCACGTCCGGCACCCGTGATGAACCAAACTTTCTTATTCATGATCTTACCTTTAGAATGCAAAGGTCACCTTAGACAATAAGCAGAAATAATGAAAAACAAATGAAAAAGTATAAATTTCAAAGATGAACTGCTCTCTCTGATTTGGCGATATAGCCAGTTTTCTTTTTAAAGAAGTTGTTGAAGTAGGTAGGATATTCAAAACCAAGGGCATAAGCAATGTCAGCAATATTCCAGCCGTGTGCTGCAAAAGTGCCTTTGCTTCTATTATAATCCGATCGCTAAGGTGGGCGGTCGTAGTCTTGCCGGTGATTTCCTTTACGGCACTATTTAGATAGTTAACGTGTACGGATAGTTGCTTGGCAAAGTCTTGGGCAGTCTTTAGCTCCAGGGAACGTTGTACGCTTTCTATTGGAAACTGCCTCTCTAAGAGTTCCAGAAAAACAGAGGTAATCCGTACTGCTGCGTTCTTCTGTTGGGAATAGTTTTCCGAAGGCTGCATTTTCAGTGCCTCATTAATAATGAGATTGATATAGCTGCGAATTAAATCATCTTTATACGTGTAGCTGCTGTCCTGCTCTGCAATCATCTTTTGAAATATAGCGGTAAGAGCCTCTTTTTGTTCCCCTGAAACCTTAAAAATGGGTGTACCTCCTATCTTAAATAATGGTGATTGAAGAACACTTTCAGAACGGTCTGAAGGCTGTAAAAACTCCTCGCTAAATAAACAAGTGTAGCCACTGTGAACAGAGGAAATAACCTCACAGGAATAAGGTGTATGAGGATTGGCAAAAAAGAGAAAAGTTTCGTCTGTTTCAAAGCTCTTATCAGCGTAGTGAAAATTAAACTTGCACGTAATTGAATCGTTTCGTAATCAACTCCGGCAGGAATACAAAACCGGGGAAGGCATAGAGCCGGTGCTATTTGCGCAATTTCATCCGTTGGAAGAAGCGCTGGCATTGATGGGTGTTGCAGTGTGGCCAATGATTGAGCTGGAAGCGGATGATGCACTGGCATCTGCGGCAAAACTGGCTGCATTGAAGCGGGAGGTTGAGAAAGTATGTATCTGGAGCCCGGACAAAGACCTGGCCCAGTGCGTACGGGAAGATCTGGTAGTGCAAATCGACAGCCGGGCGAAAGCGATCAGAGATGAAGACGCAATCATCAAAAAGTTTGGTGTTACTCCAATACTGATCCCTGATTATCTTGCCCTTGTTGGTGATAGTGCCGATGGTTATCCGGGTATCTCCGGTATTGGCAAAACAGGCGCTGCCAGGCTGTTAAACCAATATGGGCCAATTGAAAGTTTCCCGCCAGAGGTGCTCCGACATCAACGGGAACAAGCATTGCAGCAACCATTGATAAGATTGCTCTTTCTTATGCTGATGAAAGCTACAATCTAACATATATCACATCACTAAAGGAAAACTATGCTCAAAGAATTTCGAATGAAGCATTTAGTTACGGTTATAGAGTTGGAATAGATTTACCACATATTCATGGAAGCGAAGAAGAGTAAGAAATTAATTCTTGAGGGTAAGTGGGCGTGTACAAGTTGAAACAAGGCACACTTACCCTTTATTAATGTTCCTTATAGCAGTGCCGTTGCATATTTTTGTCACCAGCAACTGAAGCAGAGCCTTGGAATGCTGCTAAGCCTGCCGAATCAACTACTATCAGTACAAGTGAGTAACCCTTCGATTCCTTAGGGTAAACTCCACGATGTAAAATCAAGGAACTAAAGCCGGTCCAACAAAAGAAATTCTATACCTTCTTCTCCCCCAGTTTTCTCTTTACCATCAAACTCACACGATAAAGAAGCAACACGCTCAAAAGGGAAATACACACCATTACATAGCCAACCGTATTGTAGTGTTCGAGCGGACTGAAATCAGTTTTTTGTTGTACGATCATTCCTGCAGCGGCAGCAGCTACGCCACCGGCTATTTGTTGTAATGATGAATTGATACTCATGAATGCCCCACGGTCTGCGAGGTCGGGTATGGCTGTTGTTAATGCAACGGCAGGAACCATGCGACTTAGTATTCCCATCATCATCAATACATTTACGATCATTACTAACCACAGCGGTGTTACTGACATATCGGTATAAAAAACCACTACGATCATCATCCATGCGGATGCAATAGCATATAAAGTAAACTTGTCTATACGGTCGGCAATGCGCCCTATAAGCAAGTATCAATATCCTGCTGTTCTCCCTAGGTGTTCCCAAATAAGTAAAAGTTGTTCAAGGTCTTAGCGCAGCCAGACTGTTCTCCCTAAGTGTTCCGTCGTACGCTTGGGTGTTCAAAGTCTTAGCGAAGCGAGACTGATAGGACAAGTTGTTGGTGAGGAAAACCTGATGCTAGAAGTCGTCTTTAACCAAAATATCGACAATGGCGTAAAAAGAAGCCCGGCTCTGTGAACCGGGCTCTCTGCGTTTTGACCTTACCGTACTTATTTCTTTCTACCCGGTTTCCTCTGGGCTGAGCTTTTCTTTTTGGTAGGCTTATTCTTTTTAGGATGAGCTGTCTTTTTTGACATACAATTCATTTTAAGGTTAGTGAAAATTTGTTTATGGCTGCAAAGTATTTCTTCCCGTTCTTCAATGTTATCCTTTCAGAAGCGGCACTTGTACAGCCAGGCTATAAGTAAACAAAGATATGCCTATAAGGGTTAATACAATAATTGATTAAGGTCAGTCGCCCCGCATATTAAAAACCAGCATATCCGTCGAAACGGGGGTTAACAAAATTGTTTAGAATGCTGCCAAACCTAAAAGCAAGTCCAAACGAAGTGTAATAATTAAAACTGGAGGCAAGCTGGCGTTTGCGGGTAAGTACTTCCTGCTCTGTCACACCACCCTTCACAAGGTTGATCTGGTTGTGAAATACACTGCCGCTCGCATGTACAAAAAAAGACAAGCCGCCGCCTATTCTTACGTCGGCGTTAGCACTTAGCCCCATCGCATTTAATGCCCAATCCTGAAAATAATTACGGTAGTAGATACCCCCATTAAAAGTTCCCCATTTTTTGTTTAGGGTAATAGCTGCTGAAAACCGGTGACCATATACAGTCTCTCTTATTTTATAATAAATCGTAGTATCGTAATAATTGTTGTTGCTTATATCTAGTCCATATCTCAAAACAAAAAACCTGTTGTTCACTTCTTTATAATCGTATACATTATACTCAATAGCAGGGCTAAAAAATATTTTTCTTTTGATATTATCAAACGTGCTATTTGACAAATTAGTCTGATACCCGTAGCTCCAATGATCGCTGAATGATCTTACCAAATTATGGTAAAGCCTGTAATCAGTATTTTTTACCTTGTATTGAGTAGTGGTAGCGCTGTCCTCGTAAGTATAAACAGAATTGCGAAGGTTCGCATTCAAGTAAAATTCTACTTTCAGCTTGTTGGTTGTTCTGTTTGCCGATATTGCTGAGCTAATCACATTGTTTTTGTACACCCTTTCCGCATTATATTGTCCGCTTGCAGCCACTCTAAATACCCAAAAATTCCATTTGTCCCGTGGATCGTTTTCATAAGGGGGCCGGGCATTTAAAGAATCTTCTTTCATCACCATTTTCACTTGTGATGCAAAAGGTGTTTTAGCTATTAGTGGAGAAAAGCCGAACATCAGATACCGTAGTATAGTTTTTCGAACATCTGAAGGTGTGGCATTAGGAAGTGTGTTGAATAGAAGGGTATCTGAATAATTCTCGTACTGGTTTTGGCCATAAAAATTCATTTGATATTGGGCTCCCCCGCTGCCAGCGGCCTGTGCAGTCAACAGAACATGAACATCAGCAGTAGTCGGGTCTAAAACAAAATCAACAATATTTATTTCAGATTTAAAATAATTAAAGTCGCATCCTACCCGGCAGTCGATATAGACTTTTAATTTTCCGGCAACTTCATTTTGAGCATTGGCTACTGATACAATTAAAAAAGACACTACTAAAGCAGTAATTTTCCACATAATCAAGTAAGTGACATTCAGAGGTTAGTTAGAAACGCCAAATGTAAGTTAATAAACCTATCAAGAAGATGATTAAGGCCGTTTGCCTTTTGCCCTTGATTTCTATGACAAAATCAAATCTATTTTATGCTGTTTTCCATCCTGTTTATTTATACTTCCGTTCACCTATATAGGAAAAAAAAGAAAAGAAGGTTTATGCTAAATGCAAGCAAGGTAGGGAAACAAGCCATTCAAATTTTATACCTGCTGGCATAAGATTAGAATTAATGTTTTTATGCCTCTTGAAGAATACAAAAAGAAAAGAAGATTTGATAAAACACCTGAGCCCACGGGCGGGGAAATTACTGATAACAAACTTCATTTTGTTGTCCAAAAGCATGCTGCATCCCATCTGCATTACGACTTCAGGCTTGAGCTGAAAGGTGTTTTGAAAAGTTGGGCAGTTCCTAAAGGCCCTTCACTAAACCCCGATGAAAAACGTTTAGCAATGATAACCGAAGATCATCCGTACGATTATAAAGATTTTGAAGGGCGGCCATTCCGGTCAATAGTGTTCGGCGCTTATGATAATGGAGAATTAAAGTTTGTTGGTCATTCGGGCAGCGGTTTCCAGGACAAAGTAATGAATGAAGTGATGGAAAGGCTGAAACTGTTAGAAATAAAAAAGAAACCGTTTGTTGATGAAGTCGATCATGACACACCTCCTCATTGGATTGAACCGAAATTAGTAGGCATTTTTAAGTTTCCGACTTGACAGCAAGTGGTAAAATAAGAAAACCCGCTATTTTTTTAGGTTTCAGGGACGATAAGGATCCGAAAGAAGTAGTGCGCGAAGTGCCCATATCTGCTAAAGATGAAGAGAAGGTGATAAATGAAAAGCCGCAATCGAATTTAGAAAAAGAAAAAACAACATCGCAAACTCTGGCAAAGCGGAAAATTATAGAAACCGCGGAAGATAGCAATTGGCCGATTATAGAAAATGAAGCAATCACCAGCAAAGAGGTATTTAATATTGAAGGGAAGGACATTACAATCACTAATATTGAAAAACAACTTTGGAGCAATGTCACCAAAAGTGACCTCATCATTTACTATCACAATATTGCACCTTATATTCTGCCTTATTTAAAAGACCGGCCACAGTCACTTCATATAAAAAACATCAATGCAGGCGCTCCGGGACTTTATATAAAAGACATGGAAGGAAGGCAACCTGAATGGGCAGATATATTTACCACCGCAAGGAAGCATAGGAAGAAAGGCAAAAGAAGTGAGATTGATTATCTTGTTTGCAATAATGAAGCAACTTTATTATACATGGTAAACCTTGGTTGTATTGATATCAACCCATGGACTTCCCGAACCGGCAATTATCAACAACCAGACTTTGTGATCATTGACCTCGACCCATCGGATGAAGACTTTAAAAAAGCAATTGATACGGCAAATGCAGCAAAACAATTCTTCGATGCGTACAAGTTAAAAGCCTTCCCTAAAACTTCTGGTAAAACAGGTATTCATTTATATGTTCCATGTGAAGGCTTTTCCTTTCCTGAAGCGCGAAAAATAGCTGAACATATTTGCGAAGAAGTTCATTTACTGGTGCCACATATAACGACAACAGACGTAACAATTTCTAAGCGTGGCAACAAATTGTATATTGATCCAAACCAAAATGACGAAGCAGATACAGTTGCTGCCCCTTATTCAGTTCGTCCGTATCATCACCCTTCGGTTTCTACACCTTTACAGTGGAAAGAGATAAATGACAAACTGAATGCATCGGCTTTTGATATAAATACAATTTTTAAAAGGCTTGAGCAAAAGGGAGACCTGTTTGAAAAGGTGTGTGATAAAAAAATAGCAATTGGCAATTCTAAAATTTTACGTCAATTTTTATAAACATTTGTTTGTCAATTATATTTTAAATGCTTACGTATTTGCCGTAAACTCTAAAAGGCAGGTTCGTGAGTACAAAAACGTCGAATTTGTAAAGCACAACAACACCAAGTGCTTTTGTTTCTATCTATCTTTTCTCTAATAAATAGCGAAAAGAAGCAGGGTTAAACCAAACTCAGCTTGCTGAGAAGTGCGATAAAGACAGGCAAAGTATTCAACGCCTGGAAAAAGGAGGCATGAATCCAACAGCTTATTATCTCTGGGAAGTTGCAAAAGCACTTAATATTCCTACCAAAGAGTTGCTCAATTGCAAGTGCAAAGATTAGCCTGGCAAGGCTGTCTTCACCGCATTTGTATTATACCCTTTCGGGAAATGATTTTACTCTGGACATTAATAACTCGCCAGATCCCAAGATAGTATGCATGGGAAATAATCCGCAAAAAACACAGGTGTATGGAGCAGTTATATCACTATATATTGCAGCGCTTACAAGGTTGATAAACAGGAAAGGACATCTTAAATGCAGTCTTGTTTTCGATGAATTTGCAACGATTTATTTTAACGGTATTGATAACCTGATAGCTACAGCAAGATCCAATAAAGTGGCCACCACTATTGCTGTGCAGGATGCAAGCCAATTGATTTTTCATTATGGAAAGGAACAGGCAGAAGTAATAATGAATATTACTGGAAACGTTATCTCTGGCAGGTAACCGGAACAACAGCGAAAACCCTTTCAGATAGAATTGGAAAAACGATGCAGGACAGGGAAAGCTTTTCAATAAATAGTAGTGAAACATCGGTTAGCCAATCCAAACAGCTTGAAGCCGCAATACCTGCATAATTAACAGAAGGCGTCAACATGGAAAATAAAAAGAAAGCAATAACAATGCTTTTAATCAACTTTAGCTTTTTTGTAGAGAAAGCTTGTAGAGTTTTTTGTTTCATAATTTTCAATTTTATGTCTGTCTTTCATTCGGATCCTGTTACCAATTAATATTCATCACATTTACATTATTTTTTTTGGAGGAGGTCACAGCAATACCCTTAGACTTACTCACCAACGCCAATCCCTCCAGTTCGTCATCCCTATCAATGTCGATCGACTTCAAAACTTGCTGTTTGCCTGTCTGGATAGATTTGGCTAAATCAACATAAGTAAATCGCCATTTTCTGCCCTCGATTTGATTTTGTATCAACACCAATATGCCTTTGTCTGCTACCCAGTGAAGGTTTTGAACCAGGGTGTACAGGTAAATGTTTTGTAAACAACCTTTTTGTCGGAAGTCCTCTTTGCATTTTTCAAAACCGTAGGGTCGTACAACCTCACTTCATTTCGTTTATCACCGTAATCTGCAGTGGCAACAAACCATTTCTTTTTATATTCTACGTATTCTGGTCTTGTACCCTGAATGCATGCGTCATCTTCGATAGTATTTATCAGGTTTCCCTCAAGCGTCCCCGTTCGTTGCAGTCCTTTCCAGTCAATGCAATAAATCATTGCTGTCCATAGGGTGCCTTCCTTATTTAACCTAATACTGTTGCCGATAAATACAGGATTATTAGCATGGTAAGCGATGCCTGTCGGATGATTTATGACATCAGTATCATCCACCGTCAATTTCATTTCTCTGTTTTGGTAAATCAGACTGTCACCTTCTGTCTTATATTCTCTTATCACGCCTACTTCCCTGTCACCGTACAAAAAAACTTTTCCATTTTGATAAGAAACTCCCTGGCAAGCACCTAACGAGTCAAGGGTGAATGAATGGTTAATTCTCATGGAGACCTCTGAAGTAAATGAAGTCGACAAAACAAATAGTCCAATAAAAAAAGCAGTAAATATTTTCATAACTGTCAGATTAAAAACAAAATTCTTTAGGGGTCAAGCGGCTCGAAGGGATTAATTTGGAGCGCTTCGATTAAAGGATAGAATTCAACTTCTGTCTCGGATAATCGCTCTCCATTTTTATAAGGGACTTCGTTTAGTTCTTTCTTACACCTGTCAATCAAAGTGGTGGTTATATAGGTGCTTTGACCCTTTGTTGTCCAAGTAATACCCGCTTTATTGAAAGGAATACCATAGCGAAAGATTAAACGGACTGTGTTGCGCATGTTGGTTGTTGTATGCCTCGCATGAGGTTCGACAATGATCGCATTTGCAGGAATATGAAGTTTATCCATCAAATACTTTTTCATCTCAATCGCTTCACAAAATTTTGTTTTGTAGGGATGCACCTTTCCTCCGGAAGTAACAATAAAGGGAGCCATACCTTTTGCATATTGCATAGCAGCTAACCGGCAACGAAGCATTCCTTCTGCACTTAATGGCACATCTCTTTCTTCCGGCCCTGCGCCTGGAACAAGAATTACGGAGTACTTATAATTATTCCAATTAACAGACTTTATTTTTTCAAAGGATGCTTTATTTTCACCTTTTAGCATTGGCTCGAAGTCTGCTGCCTGTTCTCTTTCATTCATCTCAACAAACAGCAAAGCAGCAGTAAGAGACGGATGAAAAAACAAGTTATTTTGCTCGCTTTCTGCAGCGACTACAGCAGCTGAATTGTAAAGCAAATTCAAATAGCCCGGCAAATAAATGGTGCTGTCTAGCGGGTCTTTTCTTCTGAAGCTTATTGAATCTATGTTGGGGTAATTAGCCTTATTTCCTTCTGCATAAACACCAAGTGTATAATTGATACCATTGGCATCCTGTTCCCAGGCTTTTACCAAAAATTCTTTAGCGTCTAAATGTTGATACAAAATATAATTTCCCGACGGCACTAAATCATTTTGAACCAGCTTATCTAATGCATTTCCTGGCTTAAATAAAACTCTAAGGCGATTTCTTACTTCATTTATTTCACTAAGTGTAAACAGCATTTTAGAAGTATAACACAGAGCAGTTTTATCGGAGCTTTTCAGAGATTCTTTTAAATCATCAGTTTTATTCTTTGCGATGTTGCGGAGAATAGAGTCGGTAGCAAGTAATTTTTTTACATCAGGCACTTCCTCAAATAAAGTCAGCAAATAATAGTCCTATATTAATCACTTTCGCGCAGTCATTGTTACTACTTGCTTTTAAATTAAACAAACTTATGAGCTCAGTTTACTTCTCCTGGTGAGCTATGCTTCTATTATGGTAGGTACTATTTGCGCACCTCCCAAATGTGCTTTTCGTTACAGATCTTTACGTACAGGTTTTGGAATTAATTGCCCTAAGCGAGCCTGTTTCATAGCTTATAAAATTGTTGACTTAAATCTTTGTCGAAATCTGGGCATCTTACTTCAACATAGCGCCAGAAAACTTTCTTCTTTTTTTTCCAGTAATCAATTCGCCCTTATTCCAGTTGTTTTTGTTCAGTAGTAGGACAACTTATCCATTGAATGAGCAGTTCGAAAATTTCTCCCATGTGAATGGTAGGTGATTTCATTATTGAGCAGAATTTGACTTAGAAAGTATATTAAATTATACAGCACCATCATTAGCACGTCATACAGGAATAAGATGATGAAAGTGTCTGCAGCCAGCACAAATTTTTTAGGTTCCGATTAAAAAAACAAACAATCATGACGACTGCTGTCATAGCAATTAACGCAAATATTGAAAGAAGATGTAAATATTCAATTCTTCTCGACAGCGGCCAATCACGATAAAACAAAACATGAATTTGTACCCTGCGTATTCGATGGCATTCAAATTCCTTCAAGCTGCAAACTCATGATGATTGAAAATAAAAAAGTTGATATTAATGAAATGAAGGATAAAAGCTGGTTAATCATTAATAAAAATTTTATAGGATGGAGTAAAAAAGATTGATGTAGCTGTGTGACATATATCACCATATTCCTTCTGCAATCGCTTCAAATTTGCAGTATAATTATGGAAATCATGGGATATATAGCAGCGTTATTTATAGGCATTTCACTTGGATTAATCGGTGGCGGCGGTTCTATTTTAACCGTACCTGTACTGGTTTATTTGTTTGGAATTAACCCGATCCTTTCCACATCATACTCATTGTTTGTAGTAGGCTCTACCAGCCTCGTAGGTGCTTTCAGCAATTACCTGAAAGGACTGGTTCGCATAAAAACAGCCTTGCTGTTTGGCATATCGTCTATCACTACAGTATTTATTACACGAAAGTTTCTAATCCCCTTTATTCCTAATCACATTGCTACTATTGGCGGTTTCAATATTACCGAGCCAATTGTTACCATGGTCCTCTTTGCCATATTAATGGTTGCGGCCTCTTTATCGATGATTAAGAGCAGCAAACAAAAGGCAGCCGCCGCAGCAAAAAACGACAATGAAAACGCAATTGGTGCCCCCGAAAAAATCAATCTCCCCAAACTACTGATGTACGGCGTTGCTATTGGTATTGCAACAGGTCTTTTAGGTGCAGGCGGAGGATTTTTGTTGATACCAACACTGGTGTTACTTGTAAAACTTCCCATGAAAGAAGCCGTAGGAACTTCCCTGTTCATCATTGCTTTAAATTCTTTAATAGGCTTTACAGGTGATCTGGGACACTTTACCATGAACTGGTTTTTCCTTATTAAGATAACCACCATCGCTATTGCAGGCACCTTTGTAGGTGGACTAATTGCGAAGAAAATATCAGGAAATAAATTAAAAAAAGGCTTCGGTTGGTTTGTATTAATTATGGGCATATACATTCTTACTAAAGAAATATTTTTTAGCTAAGAAGATAAAACGACACGTTTTAAAATGGAAGCTGAAGATGCCAAAAGGTTTACGGGTGAAGTGATTGCGACGCGAGGATGATACTATGAAAAACGAATGCTGGAATCATAAAAAAACACAAAATATTAATGAATACTAAAACTATAAACAGCATGCGGGTAACGTGACAAATGTCACCAAGTAAGCAAGTTATCTAACCGAAATTTACACTACAAAATTAAATAAAATGAAAATTGAACAGATATATACAGGTTGTTTGGCGCAAGGCGCTTACTACATTGAAAGCGATGGTGAAGCAGTGGTGATTGACCCGCTTCGTGAAGTGTATCCTTACATTGACAAGGCAGAGAAAGACAATGCAAAAATTAAGTATGTGCTCGAAACACACTTTCATGCCGACTTCGTTTCTGGTCATATTGACCTTTCTAAAAAGACCGGCGCACCTATTGTTTATGGTCCTAATGCAGTCACTTCGTTCGAAGCGATTGTGGCAAAAGACGGCCAGGAATTTAAAGTGGGCAAAGTAACTTTTAAGGTACTGCATACCCCAGGCCATACGATGGAAAGTACCAGTTATTTGTTGAAAGATGAAACAGGAAAAGAGGTGGCATTGTTTAGTGGCGACACCTTGTTCATTGGCGACGTTGGTCGTCCTGACCTTGCACAGAAAGCAGGGGTTATGACAAAGGAAGACCTTGCAGGCACGTTGTATGAGAGCTTAAGAAACAAGATAATGCCATTGTCTGATGACATCATTGTGTACCCTGCTCACGGAGCCGGTAGTGCATGTGGTAAGAACATGAGTAAGGAAACAACAGATACATTAGGCCACCAGAAGCAAACCAATTATGCGTTAAGAGCCAGCATGACCAAAGAGGAATTCATTAAAGAAGTAACAACGGGTTTAGCGCAGCCACCTGCTTACTTTCCGTTGAATGTGATGATGAATAAAGAAGGATATGAAAGCATTGATGAAGTGCTGGAACGTGGCAATCACGCCCTTTCACCCGAAGCCTTTGAAGCCGCAGCAAACGAAACCGATGCGTTAATGCTTGACACAAGAGCACCGGAAGTATTTGCCAAAGGCTTTGTTCCTAACTCAATAAACATTGGTATCGATGGCAGCTTTGCTCCATGGGTAGGCGCTCTGATACCGGATATAAAACAAAAGCTTTTAATCATAGCCGATGAAGACAGGGAGGAAGAAGTAATTACAAGGTTAGCCCGGGTTGGATATGATTATACCATCGGTTATTTAAAAGGTGGTTTTGAAGCATGGAAAAGTAGCGGTAAAGAAATAGATATCATAAAGTCAGTTAGTGCAAAAGACATTGGCGAGGCAATAAATAAGGGCGAGGCAAACATTATTGACGTAAGAAAAGAAAGCGAGTACCAAAGCGAACACGTGGATGGCGCAACCAATCTTCCGCTTGATAACCTCAACGATAGTATGACAGCCTTGGATAAGAACAAAACCTATTACGTGCATTGTGCCAGCGGTTATCGTTCAATGATTTACAACTCTGTTTTAAAAGCAAGAGGCTTCGATAACCTGGCCGACATCAATGGAGGATTTAAAGCCATTAAAGAAAACGGGCAGATTAAAACAACCGATTTTGTTTGTCCGACAACACTCAATAAAAAGTAAAAAAACCGGAAAGGCCTGGCAATAGATGCGGATGATTCGATGGATGGTAAATATTGCCGGAGCCGCTTCCAAAAAATATAAAAAAATGAAAGATTTAATCAATAAAGGAACAGTGGTAGATGTAAGGTCACCACAGGAGTTTGCAGGTGAACATTTTCCAAATGCAATCAATGTTCCATTGGAACAGGTACAACAAAAAGTAAATGAATTTAAAGAAATGCCAAAGCCAATTATAGCGTATTGCAGAAGTGGTAACAGAAGCGGCATGGCTGTTTCTATGCTCAAGCAAGCCGGAATAACCGATGCTGTAAATGCCGGCGGATTAGATGACCTCTTACTAAAAGCCAAATAAAAAAAGATGTTTACATTTTTAAAAAACCTCTTTAAGCCGTCAGCCGATTTTGCTAAACTGGTGAAAGAAGGTGCGGTGATAGTTGATGTACGCACCACAGGCGAATTCCAGGCTGGTCATATTGAAGGCTCTAAAAATATACCGCTCGACACAGTTAAAAACGAAGTCGAAAAATTGAAGAAATTAAACAAGCCATTCGTTACCGTATGCCGTAGTGGCAATCGTAGCGCAATGGCAAAGTCCATCCTCTCATCAGCAGGAATAGTAGCTTATAACGGTGGTGCGTGGACTAATTTAAAAAGACAACTGACATAGTATGAAAGCGATATTACAGGGATGGAACTTTAAGCGAATACTACGATTGGTATTAGCCATCGGTATTTTAGTACAAGGCATTGTAGCAAGAGATACGGTTACGATCGTTTTAGGGGTCGTATTCGGTGGAATGGCAATGGCAAACATAGGCTGTTGCGGTACCGGTGGATGCGCAGTTAATCCACGTAACAGTAACAATAAAACACAAGACATCGAATATGAAGAAGTGGTTTCTAACAAATAAGCGCTACTTTATAGGAGCGACCATAGGAGCTCTTGGCGGCTTTCTTTATTGGAAATATGTGGGCTGTTTAACCGGCACTTGTGCGATTACATCTAACCCGTTCAGAAGTACAATTTACTTTGCTGTGTTGGGCGCATTAATTATTGGTTCATTTAAAAAAGAAAATAAATATGGAAACTCAAACAACTAATAAAAGTTTTGCGGAAGCGATTAATAGCGACAAGCCTGTACTGGTTGATTTTTTTGCCGAATGGTGCGGACCGTGTAAAATGATGGCGCCCATACTGCAGGATTTGAAAAAGCAAATGGGCGACGACGTTACCATCCTAAAGATTGATGTTGACAAGAACCCACAAGCTGCGGCAGCATACCAGGTACAGGGCGTGCCTACACTTATCGTTTTTAAAAGTGGTCAAGTAAAATGGAGGCAGTCCGGGGTGGTTGGCGCAAAACAATTGCAGTCGGTTTTAACTAACCTGGTTGACTAAATGCTATATCTAAAAATTAGTAAAACAAACCGTATGTAGATTAAATTTTACACAATGCCAAGGTGCAAACCTCGATTAAGGAATTAAAGTTTTAGAAGCATAACATAAGCCTTAAAAGATCGACTGGGCAATACTAAGTGCAGGACTATTGTATATCTTCTTTTGATATAAAGCAACTCTAAAGCCAGTCTTTAACTTTTGTTCTCCTTCCGTAAGAAAAAGATGTAACTGTATTATTAATGCAGCTGTACTAAGTCTTTGCCTTGCCCATCTTCTTCACAATCAACTATGTTGTTTTCAGACCGGTTGCGTTGCAACTGGCTTAATTAAACTCTACCTTTTTATTTAAATATTTCCCTATGAGAAGAAAAATAGTCTTGGTATTCCTGGGACTTCTTCTAACCATGTTCCATGCAGTAGCGCAGAGACAAAAGCTTTTGACAGAAGTTAAAGATGACCCTTTAGATACTGCATCCTTGATAAGTGCATTCAAGAAGGCACAGGTGCACGGACACTTCCGCAATTTTGCGGCATTTACCAACAATGCACCCCCCTTCTCAGACTTTTACGCCAACGCAATAGGTGGTAAAATTGAAATAAAGACGGCTCCTTTTAAAAATTTTCAGTTAGGTGTTAGCGGTTCCTTTGTTTTTAATGTTATTTCATCTGAGTTATCCAAACCAGATAAAACAACCAAACAACTCAGCCGGTATGAGCTGTCTTTATTTGACGTTGACGACGTTTCAAATAAAAATAACATAAAGAGGCTGGATGAGTTATACCTGAAGTATAATATAGGGCGATCTCATATAACTGTAGGAAAACAGAATATAAATACTCCCTTTATTAATAGCCAGGATAGCCGAATATTAGCGACAGAAGTTCAGGGAATTTGGGCAGAGTTAAACGGGGTAAAAAATGTAAAAATAAATGCTGGTTTTTTTAATGGTCTGTCGCCCCGGAGTACCACCAGGTGGTATTCCATAAGCAGGTCAATCGGCGTATATTCTTCAGGGGTAAATACGCAAGGCCAAAAAGCGCAATATGCGGGCAATTTGCAAAGTGCCGGCATTGCTTTGGCCGGCATTTCTTACAATCCAAATCGAGCAATGAAACTGCAGGTATGGGATCAATATGTAGAGAATATCTTTAACACTGCCCTGGTACAATTAGATTATGTGCACCCTGGTGATTCCAAATTAAAAATATTTTCAGCGGTACAGGTTATAAAACAAACGGCTTTAAAAGACGGAGGCAATGAGGATGCCGTAAAAACATATTTTAATCAGGGAAGTAAATCGCTTTCGTTCGGTGCCAAGATAGGAATTAGAAATACAAAGTTTGAATCTACGATCAATTACAATCGTATAACAAAAGACGGGCGGTTTCAAATGCCAAGGGAATGGGGAATAGAACCATTATTTACTCAATTACCAAGAGAAAGAAACGAAGGCTTAGGAGATGTTCATGCAGTCGTAGCAAAAGGCAGTTATAATTTTTTGAGCAATCGACTAATTACCACACTCGGCTTTGGTCATTACATTCTACCTGATGTAAATAATTATGCATTAAATAAGTACGGGATGCCTTCATACAACCAGGTGTATGCGGACGTGAGGTATAAGCCTCAAGGTATGTTAAAAGGATTAGACCTACAGTTGTTATATGTTTATAAAGGCAGTAAGGGTGCAGCACTTAACAAATCTTTCATCATTAATAAGGTAAACATGTCATCGTTCAGCCTAATATTAAATTATGGGTTTTAAATCACTATTTAGGTATAATTAACAAAAAGAAGTAGCAGAAAAATGATTTAGGTAACATTTGTCACACTTGGACATTTACAATAAATAGAAATTTGCATTAAATTAAAACAACTATGTTAGAATTATTAAAACAGCCCTGGTCGTGGTATGTAGCCGGTGGTATAATAGGCTTGATAGTACCCGCTTTACTGATAATAGGTAACAAACACTTTGGTATTTCTGCCAACCTGCGACATGCGTGCGCCGCCTGTTTCCCGGCTGATATTAAATTCTTTAAATACGAATGGAAAAAAGAAATATGGAATTTCTTCTTTGTAGCTGGCATACTAATAGGTGCTTTAATAGCAGTCACGCTGCTGAACAATCCTGCTCCTATTCATGTAAATCCAAAGCTGGTGGCAGAACTTTCTCGTTACGGAATTAATGATTACAGCAACATGGTTCCAAAGCAACTATTTTCTTTTGCATCGCTGTTTACGTTAAGAGGTTTTACCATGTTAGTCGGTGGTGGCTTTTTAGTTGGCTTCGGCTCACGATATGCCGGCGGTTGCACCAGCGGGCATTCAATAATGGGATTGAGCGATTTACAAGTACCCTCATTAATAGCGACTATCAGCTTTATGGTAGGAGGTTTTATTATGGCTAACCTGTTGTTGCCATTCATCCTAAGCTTATAAACTACAATAAAAAAAATGGAAAAAATAATAAATAAGAAATCCCCCGATTATACTACAACTGTCGTAAAGACAGCAGCGGGTGTTGCGAATACAGATTTTGAAGTGCGTTCTTTGGACACGATGTGTGTGAATGAATCTCAAAAGCAACACCCCTGGTGGTATAATTTAAAATACGCTGCAGTAGGCGTTATATTTGGTATTGTATTCGTAAAGGCTGAAGTGATTTCATGGTTTAGAATACAGGAAATGTTCCGGTTACAGAGTTTTCACATGTTTGGTGTAATAGGTACTGCCGTCATAGTTGGAATGATTTCAGTTGCATTAATTAAAAAGTTTAAGGTCAAAACGATTTATAGTGAACCTATCGTTTTTCAACCTAAAAAGTTCAACAAAGGGCAGATTATAGGCGGTATAATCTTTGGCTTGGGATGGGCTTTAACAGGCGCTTGCCCGGGACCATTGTTCGCTCAAATAGGTACAGGTGCGTTTGTAGTTGCCGTTATTATCCTAAGCGCTATTGCAGGCAGGACGTATGGCTACTTCCGGGAAAAGCTGCCGCACTAATTTCTCATTTAACTTGAGAAGTAAATTTTCTTAACCACAAATTGTATAATAGGGTTGCTGTCTTTAGATTGCAACCCTTACTTTTGCCACAATGAACACAAGCACAAACAAGATTTATTCAACCGGAAAAGCCAAGCTGTCGCTTGCTTTGCTGTTTGCGCTTGCTGTTATTTTGCTGGTTGTTTCGTGTCCGTTAAAACGATTGCTGCAGAACAATGATATAGTTAGTACTGCAACAACAACGAGGACTAATCAAACGAATATTAGCAGTAGTTCTTCAACTCAGCGAGCCTCTGTTGAAAATTGTTGTGCTTTAAAGAAAAGGACTGTTTTCGCAGAAACAAACCTTGTTCAAAAGGTAAAACTTTCATCTCCCTTGTACGTTTCAAACCTTTTTACTGAAAGAGGCTTTGACATACATTTTCATTAAGCAGAATTAAAGATGAGCCTGCTTATGTAGTTTCATTTAACACTTCTTCACTTCCTATCTACCTGCAACATCTACGGTTGCTTATTTGATTTTTCTTTCTTTTTTAAGATTCTTATCTCAATGCCTTAAGCATGGCTTATAAGGATATTGGGTGTTTTTGGTTGTTGCTGAATATAGTTGCTACTGTACAAGAGTGCGACGCAAGTAAAGCTTCATAGTAGCAATATTGCCGGGCTCAAAAAAACAATCACCACACTTTTTATCTCTTACATTCTTTCGTGCTTTCCGGGCTTTCACCTAATCAACTACGGAAAGAAAAATGATACATAAATTATTTATGCTGGCAATAGCATTATGCCTTTTGCAAAACCAAATACTTGCTCAAAAGAAAGTCTACTCGTTACGGGAAGTGTTGCAAAAAACCGTTGAGCAATACCCTTCGCTGTCATCAAAAAAATATGATATTGAACAGCAGCAATTACGAAAAGAACTTGTAAAAAAGGAGCAGTTACCCGATGTGAATTTCCAGGCGCAACAAAGCTATGGTTCATACCAGGGGGTTTCAGGAGCGTTTTTCCCACTCGCCGGGATATACAATACAAGTGGCAACAACAAGGGCGTGAACGGGCAATCTTCTTCTGTTTCAAACGCATACACTTCTGCTGTTTTGCAATGGGACTTTTTGCAGTTCGGAAGAATAAAATCGAAACTGCAGGTTGCAGACGCTGCCATCAAGGTAAGCACCTCGGCTTTGTCGCAGGAGGAATTGCGATTGCAATCCATTGCTGCGGAACAATACTTCAACGTGTTGCAAAGCACTGCCTTTTTATTGACTGCAAAAGCCGATGTACAGCGTTTAAAAGAACTGTTTGAATTATCAAAAGCACAGGCGGATGCAGGCTTGCGACCAGGCGCGGATACATTGTTAATCAAATCAAATTACTATCAAATTAGAGGTCAGGTGAATCAACAACAGGCTTTGTTTGAAACAGCTATGTTGCAGTTGTCGTCGCTGCTTGGAGAAGATACTTCCAGTTTTTCAATAGATACGTCGGTGTATAATGCCAACAACATTGCTTTTGAATTGCCACTGGATGATAGCCTTGGCAATCATCCTTACCTGCAGTATTTAAAAGCAAATATTCAGTATGCAAATGCATCGTTGGCGGCAGTTAAACGACTGCCTTATCCGTCGGTTGGTTTGTTAGCGGGCGCCGGGTTAAGAGGTTCGGGTATCAATAATGTAGGGGAAGCAAACAACGGCTTTGCGGAACCGTGGAAAAACAATACAGCCGGTTACCTGGTAGGTGTTGGCGTTACATGGAAACTGTCTTGGTTATATCAAAACAAGACCAGGCAACGGATTGCAGAAAAAGAAATCCAGGCTGCGAACGCAAACTATGAAGATGCAAACCTGCAAGTAAAAACATCTTATGCTGCTGCAATAAGCAGGTGGAAACAACAAAGAGAAAGGGTAATGGATGCGCACACAGCATTGAACGCATCAAAACAAGCTTGCGAATTATATGTAACAAGATATGAAAGCGGGTTAATCAACCTCATAGAATTATTGCAGTTGCAAAAGACTCTACAGGATGCTGAAAATAATTACGTAACTGCCACTGCTGCTTATTGGAATGAGTTAATCAACCAAAGCGAAAGCACAGGTAGCCTGTCGATGCTGCTATCTCAAATCAATCCTTAATTCTAAAACTAACCTGAATGAATATTATTCGTTTCGCACTTAGAAAACCAATTGCCATAATGGTGGTAGTGATGGCCGTTGGTTACTTTTCTTTTTTAACGGTTAAAAAAATCAATGTAGATATATTCCCTGAAATTGAAAGTCCTGCCATTTACATTGCCATGCCTTATGGTGGATTAACGCCCTCATACATGGATGGTTTTATGGCGAATGAATTTCAAAAAGTATTGATTTTCGTAAGCGGCGTAAAGGACATTGAATTTAAAAGTATCCAGGGCTTTACGCTTATTAAACTTAGCTTTTATGCAGGAACAGACATGGCGCAATCTGCGGGAGAAGTGTCAACGCAAGTATCCCGTGCAATGGGATTTTTACCGCCGGGTTCTGTACCGCCACAGGTAGTACGTTTTGACGGAAGTTCGTTACCCATTGGTCAACTGGTTTTTGAAAGTAACAAACGTTCCATCAGTGAAATTCAAAACCTGGTAATGACGAGGATACGTCCCATGTTTGTCACCATTCTGGGCATTACTGCTCCTGCGCCTTTTGGCGGAAATATCCGTTCCATTGTTATAAAGGTCAATCCTGACTTAATGCAGTCGTTTGGTTTGTCGGAGGAAGAAGTAATGACGGCGGTTGCAAAAAATAACCTGCCATCGCCCGCAGGTAATATTCGCATGGGAGATAAAAATTACATGAGCCCTGTAAACTCTTTGGCAAAAGGACCTGAAGAATTTTTAAACCTACCGGTTAGAGTGAATGATGGCTCTACTGTTTTTATAAAAGATATTGCTACCGTGGAAGACGGCGCAGATGTGACAACCGGTTATGCCGTTGTAAATGGGAAGCGATCAGTGTATTTACCAGTTATTAAAAAAGCGGATGCATCTACGTTAAAAGTAGTTGACAATTTAAAGGAAGCGCTTCCCATGCTGAAGGAAACACTGCCTGATGATGTGAAAGTTGATTATGTTTTTGACCAGTCCATTTATATCGAAAGGTCTATCAAAAACCTGGTACACGAAGGGATATTAGGGGCGATATTAACCGGTTTAATGGTGTTGCTTTTCTTAGGTGATAAACGAGGTGCTTTGATTGTGGTGCTCACCATTCCTATCTCCATTTTATCGGCAGTGCTGTTGCTCTATGCGTTTGGTCAAACCATTAACATGATGACTTTAAGCGGGCTTGCTTTGGCGATTGGAATACTGGTAGATGAGGCAACCGTTACCATTGAAAACATTCACCAGCACTTTGAAAAAGGGAAGCAAAAGTCACGAGCCATCTTAGATGCGTTGCTTGAAATTTCCATTCCTAAATTATTGATATTACTATGTATTCTTTCGGTGTTAATTCCTTCATTTATTATGACGGGAATACCCAAGGATATGTTCCTGCCATTGTCATTGGCGGTAGGTTTTTCAATGATCGCTTCGTTCATTTTTTCGCAAACGTTTGTCCCCGTTGTTGCAAACTGGCTGATGAAATTGAAAAAGCATACACCTCATTTCAACAGTAAGGGTCAACATAAACTTACCCGTTTTGAAAAATTTAAAAAGCGCTATTTAATTATTACACGCAAATTGCAACAACGACCTGCAGTGGTGCTGTCGGTTTATGCAGCAGTTGTTATCGTAATGGTTGCGATTGGCTTTTCTTTGATCGGTACCGATATTTTGCCGTCGAGCGGGTCAGGGGATTTACAGGTTAGAATTGATGCGCCACAAGGAACAAGGATTGAGAAAACAGAACAATACCTGCATGGTGTTACAGATGTTATTAGAAAAGAAACCAGCGAAAAAGGGATAACCATTTCGTCGGCTTATGTAGGTACGCAGCCTTCGGGAACAGCCATCAATCCTATCTTTCTTTTTACGAGTGGTTCACACGAAGCAGTGTTGCAGATTTCGCTTAACAAAGAGGAGCTTACCACTTCTATAGAAGACCTGAAAGAGAATATCCGTAAAAAAGTAAAGCAGCAATTTCCTGAATTGCAAATATCATTCGAGCCCATTGAACTGGTTGAAAAAATCATGAGCCAGGGAACCAATACTCCTGTTCAGATAAGAGTAGCTGCAGGGCAGTTGCCACAAGCAGAAAACTATGCTAAAAAGATTGAAGCCGGTTTACAGAAAACTGATTTTTTGCGTGATATACGAATAGAGGAACCACTGCACTATCCTACCGTTCAAATTGATGTTGACCGTGAACGGGCATCACCGTTTGGATTGAACATGCAGGATGTAACACAGGTAATTACAATGGCAACCTCGTCAACAAGGTTTGTAAATAAAACGTTATGGCGCGATCCAAAATCTGGTCTAGTGTTCCAGGTACAAGTGCAGGTGCCTGAAGCAAGTATGCAGGCGTTGGATGATTTAAAAATGCTGCCCTTAAAAGCGGGACAGGCAAGACCCATTTTAGACGATGTAGCAAAGCTTACACTAGGCGAAGAACCGGGACAGGTGAACAGGCAGGGTGCAAACCGTTATGTTACCATTGCTGCCAACATTCACAAAAAAGATTTAGGTGCCGCATCTAAAGCAGTATCGAAGGCGATTGCAGAAGCCGGCGAAAAACCTAAAGGAATAATCGTTTCTATACAAGGTCAATTGCAATTGTTAGCAGATACATTGAATGGTTTACAAACAGGCTTGGTAATAGCCATAGTGGTTATCTTTTTAATGCTGGCTGCTTACTATCAATCGTTCGCATTATCGGCTATGATATTAGCGGTTGTTCCGGCTGTGATAGCAGGTAGTTTAATGATGTTGCTCGCTTTTGGCAGCACCTTAAATCTTCAATCATATATGGGAATGATCATGTCGGTCGGAGTATCAGTATCGAATGCTTTTTTAATGGTGGATTATGCTGAAAAGAGCCGGTTCACCAACAGGATTGATGTAAAAGTATCCGCCATTCTCTCGGCTTCTTCAAGGCTTCGACCTATTGTGATGACCACCCTCGCCATGATAGCGGGAATGATACCAATGGCAGCAGGAATGGGCGAAGGAGGCGGGCAGGTAGCTCCATTAGGACAGGCAGTAATTGGGGGATTAATCATGTCAACACTTACCTCTCTTTTGGTGTTGCCGCATCTGTTTACTGTTGTTCGTAAGAAGGCAACGTTGCAAGGTGTTTCGCTTGATCCCGATGATCCATCGAGCCGTTATCATACAGAAGAATTGGTAGTTAGAGAACGGTTAGTCCATGTTGAATAATGAATCAATAGTACAAGTGAGTGACACAACGATGTCGAATAATGAAATATAGCTGGTCCAATAAAAAAAGAAAAAATAATAGTATCTCCATTAAATAAAAACATAAAAACAATGCGTTCGTTTATATATTCTGCAATAGTTGTAAGCCTTGTTGTACTGCAAAGTTGCGGCGGCAAACAAGAGAAACCTGCACATGAAACTGAAGAAAAGCAAACAGCCACACCGACATTTAAGGTAGCAACAGTGGTATCTGACAAGCCTGCATTTACCGTTGTATTGCCTGGGGAACTGAAGCCCTACGAGGAGGTAAGCATCTATCCGAAGATAAAGGGTTTTATAAAAAAGATTTATGTTGACCGGGGAAGTTATGTACACAAAGGACAAGTACTTGCACAATTGGAGGCGCCTGAAATTGGCGAACAATACTCGGCAAGACAGTCAGCATCAGGCACAGCTTATCAAAAATATTTGTTCAGCAAACAATCGTATAACCGGTTAAAAGAAGCATCAAAGAAAAATGGTGCAGTGGCTACGATAGAATTGGAAAGAGCTTATGCGCAATTGTTAGGCGACAGCGCCACCTATAAAAGCAGCAGGTCAGAAGCATCAGCATCAGGACAAATGAATAAATACTTAAGAATAACCGCACCATTCAGCGGCGTAATTACAGGCAGGTTTATATCGGAAGGCGCATTGGTTGGAGACAATGCAAGTCATGAGCCGTTGTTTCAATTGGCGCAGCAAAACAGGTTGCGGCTTACCGTTGCCGTGCCCGAAAAACAGGCGCAGGCGTTATTGCCAAAAACAAAAGCAACTTTTTCAGTAGTTGATTACCCAGGTAAAAAGTTTAATGCAACCTTATCGAGAAACAGCGGCGCTTTGGATGTAGCTTCACGTTCTGTTATTGCTGAATTCGATATAGATAACGCAGGAACCGAATTAAGAGCAGGCCAATATGCTAAAGTAAATATTCAATTGATGCGGTTGCAGCCTACCTTATGGGTGCCCACAACAAGTATAGTACAGGCGCAATCCGGGGTATTTCTTATTAAAGTAGAAAACAATATTACCAGGCGCATTCCGGTACAAACCGGCGTAGTTAAAGATACACTGACCGAAGTATTTGGTGACTTGCAGGCACAGGATAAAATACTTCAAAAAGGAAGCGAAGAGATCAAGGAAGGAATTCAAATTAAACCTGCAGAATAAGTGAAGTTCTTTTTGGTAGCTAACATTGTATCATTGCGCAACATCGTTGTGTCACTCACTTGTACAGTTATCGCTATAATCAGCATTCACCATAGAACGTGTAAAAATTTAAATAATATGCTTTTACAGAAAATAAAAACATGGCTTCGAAAAAACTGGCTTACGTTTTTGATGATGTTATTGCTGGTAGTCTTGATTGTTAGTCCATCGGCTAAGTCGTGGGTTATGCAGCAACTGCTGTCAACCGGAGTGTTTAATGCCGACATAAAGAAGGAAGGCATGGCCAATGCATCTTCCAATACTACATTCAGTTTTACAAATGCTCAAGGCGTCGAAGCTTCTACAGCTTCTTTAAAAGGCAAGGTTGTGTTCGTCAACTTTTGGGCATCGTGGTGCCCTCCATGTCGTGCAGAAATGCCGTCATTAAACGAGTTGTACAAGAAGTTAAAAGATGATAACCGCTTCTTTTTCCTGTTCATGAACGAAGATGACGATAAGATGAAAGCCAAACAATACCTCGATAAAAACCGCTTTAATATTCCTTTATTTAGCCGTTCAGGATATGTTCCCACTGAAATTTTTAGCGGCACGCTACCCACCACCATTGTACTTAATAAAGAAGGAAAAATAGTATTACAACACACCGGAATGGCAGGTTATAATACCGATGAATTTATAAGACAGTTGAAAGAACTGTTATAGACAAAACAAAAGATTTGATTAATAAAACAAACAGAAAACATCAAAACAAATAATATGAAAATTAAATTAATGGCAATCGTTGGATTAACAATGGCAACATTTGCAGCATGTTCTAACACTGCAAAAGAAAAAGATACCTCAAAACAAAATTCAGAACAAGCAACAGCAGCAGAAGTTGCACAAACAGCTATTAACCAAGCAGAGACAAAGGCTGTAACTCCAACGTTGCCAACATTTAAAGTAATGGCAATGGATGGCAGCACTGTGAACCTGGCTGACCTAAAAGGCAAAAAAGTGTTTGTAAATCTTTGGGCGACCTGGTGTCCGCCTTGCAGGGCAGAGATCCCATCTATCGAAGCGCTAAGCAGCAAACTGGATAAACAAAAAGTTGCTTTTGTTATGTTGTCGTTGGACGAAAATATTAACCTTCCAAAGCAATTTGCCCTAAAAAATAAACTTCAATTGCCAGTATTTTATCCTGCTGAAGGCCTTCCTGGTATTTTTAAAACAGATGGCATTCCGGCCACATTCATCTTTAATGAAAAAGGTGAATTGATTAAAGCGAACATCGGTGCAGAGGATTATAATACAAATGAGTATGTTCAATTGCTGAAGTAGTAATAAATATGGTCTTTACAGAAAAATCTAAATTTTTTTATTATAAAAGATCGGATGTGTGATTAATGTCACCTTTTTTAGTCTTGGAATAAAATAGTTTTGACTAAAATTAAATACGATGTCACATACTTATCAAATTGTAATTGTGGGAGGAGGCAATGCAGGTATTTCAGTAGCAGCTAAATTGCTGTTGAAAAATAAGAAACTTGATATTGCTGTGATTGATCCTGCCGATAAACATTATTATCAACCAGCGTGGACGCTAGTCGGTGGAGGTGTTTTTGATATAAAGAAAACAGAACGAACTGAAGCAGAAGTGATGCCTAAAGGTGTTACCTGGATAAAACAAAAGGTAGTGAGCTTTCGTCCGGAACAAAATAATATTGTTCTCGACAGTAATGAAACAGTAAACTACCAGTACCTCGTAGTCGCACCCGGCATACAACTGAATTGGAAAGAAATAAAAGGGCTGGAAGACACTTTAGGCAAAAACAATGTTTGCTCTAATTATAGCTTTAAGTATGCGCCGTATACTTTTGAGTGTATAAAGAACTTCAAAGGTGGTAATGCGCTATTTACAAACCCGAATACACCTGTTAAATGTGGTGGTGCTCCTCATAAGATCATGTATTTAGCTGCGGATTATTTTAGAAAACATGGGGTGTTAGATAAAGCAAATATTCAATATTGGTCAGGCGGCACCCGGCTTTTTGCTGTGGAGGATTACGAAAAGACTCTATTAAATGTAGTAAGGCGGGGAAACATAAAACTCAATTTCTTTTACCGACTCGATGAGATTGACGGACCAAACAAAAGAGCAAAATTTGTAGGTTTTGGAGAAAAGAATAAAGACCAGGAACAATGGGTAGACTTTGATATGATACACGTAACGCCACCGCAAAGTGCTCCCGATTTCATCAAAAGCAGTCCCCTTGCCAACGCTGTCGGATGGGTTGACGTAAATAAAGACACCTTGCAACACAATCGTTATAATAATATTTTTTCGCTCGGTGATGCATCCTCATTACCAACTTCAAAGACCGGAGCGGCCATAAGAAAACAAGCCCCGGTTCTAGTACATAATTTACTTGCCTTAATGGATAATAAACCATTAAGGGCTAAATATTCAGGTTATACATCCTGCCCTTTGGTTACAGGTTATGGCAAATTGGTTTTGGCCGAGTTTGACTACAATAACAAGCGAATGGAAACCTTCCCGATCGACCAGAGTAAAGAGCGATGGAGTATGTACCAGCTTAAAACAAAAGTGTTGCCTTGGTTATACTGGAACAAAATATTGAAAGGAACTGCATAATTAAAAAATCCGCGTTCAGTTAAACCAAGTTTTTTTATCCGCATCTGAATGGATATGTAACATCACATATTTTATTTG
Source organism: Segetibacter koreensis DSM 18137 (assembly GCF_000374045.1). Taxonomy (GTDB): domain Bacteria; phylum Bacteroidota; class Bacteroidia; order Chitinophagales; family Chitinophagaceae; genus Segetibacter; species Segetibacter koreensis. The sequence continues at coordinate 38,292 of NZ_KB893324.1, forward strand.
TCTGAATTTAATTCCAGCCTTACATTATTTGCTGAGTTACGTTATGAAAGCTAGCGATTTCATTTGAATTCCTGGGGGTTTGAGTAGACTACTGTTGTCAATACTATCAGTAGCTTATGACCTATTGATAAAGAAAAAGTTTGTGAAGCTCTATCTATTACAAAACGTATTCATGGTTCTGCCGGCGTTATAGGAAATAATTACTTGTTCTCAAACTATACCTAAACTGATAAACGTTACGTTTGATCTATTCTCTAATCGCAGTTCAATGTCATTTACTTAAGCCTGGAGGGCTTAAATATGAATAGCCGACTGTGAAACAGGTGGAATAGTGCGTCTCATGAATTCAACCCTGAATGGGTTAAATTTGTTTGTAGACTGCCTGGCATTGCTTTGTCCAACCCTTTTAGCGTTGTTTGCAATCAGACGGTTATTTACCGCAGGTTTCACCAGGCGGCTATTCAAATTCTACCCTTTCCGGGTAACGAACGCTTAAGTCAATAACATAAAATTGCAATTCATAATCACATACCTTAATATCGCCTTGCCAGGTCAAATGTGCTGGTTTTTCTTTTATATAAATAAATGAGAGGGCGAGAGTTCGCTGGTAAATAGATCAAAAATGAAAATGACAGCAACTTATTTTTTTACCAGTTCCGGGGGAAATGTTTTTGCATCGGGATTTACATCTCCTGTTATTGAATTTAGAAATGCAACAATTTGTTTTACTTGTATGGCAGATAGAGTTTTGTTTAACTGAGCCTTTCCCATAATTATTACTGCGGAATCGAGATTTGCAATACTTCCATCGTGAAAATATGGAAACGTTCCTTGCGCATTTCGCAATCCTGGTACTTTAAAGACATCTTTATCGCCTTTGTTTTTAGTTACAGCTTTCCTGCCTTCATCGTTAGTTGTACTGCGGGTCAGTGTACGGTAATCTGTTACTATACCAAACTTCTGCATAGTTCCTCCTCCGATACCTACTCCATTATGACAACTAACGCAGCCTGATGCAATAAATACTTTAAGACCTTGTTTTTCCTCTTGTGTAATCGCATTCCTGTCACCCTGCATAAATTTGTCGAATTTTGATGGGGTTAGCAAAGTGCGTTCAAAAGCTGCAATGGCTTTTTGTAAATTATCATAAGTAAGCGGCTTGGGATCCTCTGGAAAAGCAGCTTTAAACATATCAGGATACGGCTTGGTTGTACTTAATCTATCAATTAAAAATCCTTTATGAGGAATAGCCATTTCGTCAGAATTGAGAATTGGCATTCCTGCTTGTTCTTCTACATCTTTTGCACGTCCATCCCAAAATTGCATATTGTGTAGCGCAGCATTAAAAACAGTTGGTGAATTACGATTACCTTGTTTTCCTGCATCTCCTGTGGAAGTTGCTTTATTATCTACTCCAAAATTCGCAAGGTTATGGCAGGAATTACAACTGTTGTTTCCGGTTTTCGAAAGGCGGTTGTCATAATAAAGTAACTTGCCAAGTTTCACTTTTGACTCAGTGACTTTATTATTGCTATTATCTGCGACGGGTGGTAATGGTTTAAAAAAATTGTGGGCTGAATTTAATAAAGAGTCATCTGCCTTTGTGTTGCTTCCGGCAGTTTCCATCGTTTTTTTGTTGCCGGATTCTTTGCAAGAGAAGATAGAAACTATGATACAAAATCCAATAATTGTCATTTGCTTTTTCATACCTATAGGTTTTTACATTATAAATGTAAAATGCGGGGATACGAAAAACACTGACAAAATTTATCCCTTCGAATGATTTTGGTTAGTAAGACTAAAGTATTGCCCTATTATATTGGAACAAAATATTGAAAGGAACTGCATAATTAAAAAAATTGCGAATAAACAAATAGTAATAGTATTTTGAAGTGTGTATCTTATTTTAAATCACTAAAATTAAAATTATTTTTATGAGCTATAATATCAGTAAAAAAATGGACGGTACTTTTGATGAAGTCATCAAAAAAGTAACAGAAGAATTGAAAAAAGAAGGCTTTGAAATCATCAGTGAAATTGACTTAAAGGATAAGTTCAAAGAAAAGCTGAATGTCGATTTCAGGAACTATAAAATTTTGGGTGCATGCAATCCTGCTCTTGCTTATAAAGCCATTGAGCAGGAAGATAAAATAGGAACCATGTTGCCATGCAACATCCTCGTGCAGGAACATGAAACGGGCGGGGTTGAAGTATCTGCCATTAATCCCTTAGAATCGATGGGTGCAGTAAATAATGCAAACCTGCAATCAATAGCGGCAGAAGTGAGTGGAAAATTGAAAATGGTAATCGAGCGTCTTTAATAAACATGCAAAAGAACTATTGAGGATGAACAAACGTGACTTTATCCCCTGGTTCTTTTGCTTATAACTGATTGTTCATTACTTCTTTCTATATATCATTTTTCCCCATTTTATTTTATCCCAAGTCCGCTCGTGTAAAAAATAGCCAATCGTTGTATAAATATTACTAACTATCATAAAACCAAGTGCAACTTTAGTTTTATGTGTTAACAGGAATATGGTCGTAAAGTCAAGAAGTAAAATGAAAAGCCGGTAGGTTACTGTCTTTACAATCGTTCTGGAAAGTTTTTCTTCTGAATAATGTATTTGCGGAGAAAGCTTTTCCATCTTTTATCGGCTTTAAAATACGTCCCCCATTGCTGATAGAAAGGTGCACATAATCACCTGCAAACTATTACCGCGTAGGAATAACTAAAATTGGCTTTGGAGAATGACGTATTACTTTTTCAGCTACGCTGCCCACCAATAAATGAGAAGCTCCGGTACGACCGTGCGTACCTAATACAATCAGGTCCGCATCCCATTCATCAGCTACTTTAAGAATAACCTCGTAAGGCTTCCCTTCTTCCACAAATGTCCAGATATTTTCACCGTCACAGATCTCCTTTATAAGCTTCTTTTGGCGTTCTTTGAAGTCATTTTTTGTAAGCGCAATCATTTCCTGAGGCGTTACTCCTCCATCAGTAAAAACCAGAGTATTATCCACAACACTTAATAAAGCCATGGAGGCTTTAAGTGACTGGCCTAATTGAAAACCATCCGACATTACTTTTTCAGAAGTAGGGCCTTCATCGATGGCTATTAAGATTTTCTTTATTTCCATCTATTTAAGCTTTTATTAAAATGAAGTTATCATCTGTACCAGGAAAATGTTATGATATAAATTAGCAAGTGCACTGAGAGATATCAACCTTGCATGATCATGAATACAGAAGAGGGGGAAGTTTCCCCAATCCATTTCCATTTATATTTTTTGAGCTATTAATCTCAGTACATGCGCTTTTCCTTGATGGAAGGCTCCTTCATTTAATTCAACTTCTTTCTGTCCGCACGATAAAATGTGTAAATATTGAAAGTCATTACAAATAGAGGGAGCATCATATAATAAAGCCTCTTCTTTTGGTCCGCCGGATGTCTTGTCTTTTTGTTCTTTAGCGAAAGCTTCAAAAATTAAATAGCCGGCAGGTGAAAGCGACCGGGCAATTTCAGCATGAAAATTTTTTCTCAGGTTGGGCTCAAGATGAACATAAATGAGGGCGACCGCATCATACTGTTTTGCGGCTTTAAACGCTTCAATATTCATTACCATGTAATCGATATGTACCTTTTCCTGTTTTGCCCTCAGCAAAGCCTTTTGTTGTGCAACCGGGCTAAAATCAAATGCGTCGACTTTCCAACCTTTTTTAGCGGCATAAACGATGTTCTTCATTTAATCCTCCCCACGCTTTAACCATAACCACTTTTTTACGCTGCTCGGTGATTTTTACATATCGCTTGAAGCTTTTATAATCAGAATGTCCCGATATTGACATTACCTCTTCTGCTGACATCCCCTTTTCTAACGATAATGTACAAAACGTTTTTCTGGCAGTATGTACACCAATTAATTGATATTTTGGATAAGTAATCGCTTCGCGCTTTGTTCCTCTGAAACGAACTATTTCCGTTGGTTCACCGATGCCGGCTAACTTACATACGTCTTTTACAGCATAGTTCATATTTTGATTGGATATAACGGGTAAAGGCCTAAGCATCCCTGCATATCTTGACAATATTGCTTTAGAATAATGATTTAATGGTATTGTAAGCAAATCTTTTGTTTTCTTAACAGTAATCTTTATTTCATCCTTTTTTATATGTTCTCGTTTCAATAGATTTAAATCTGAATATCTAAGCCCGGTAACACAGGCAAAACAAAAAACATCTCTAATTTGTGCAAGTCTTTTATTATTAGAAAGGTCAAGATTATATAGACATTCAAATTCTTCGTTAGTAGGTGCAATTACTTCTAAAGTTTCACGCCTTATTTTAAAGTCTTTATGCTTTTCAGAAACTACATGCCCTGCTTTCCGAGCATAATTAAGATACGTTTTTAGGGTACTAAGTGGTTTTGCAGTAGTTGTATTATTCAGTTTTTCAACATCAATAAGAAAACTCTGAAAGGACTGGAGAAAAAATAATCGATATCGCCGAAATCTATTTTTTTACCGGTTAAGCTACGATAATTTTCTAAATGTTTTTTTACAGATTTTTAAACAGAAAGACTCCCCCTTTCGCGGGAACTTTTATTTTCCTCAATAAAGTTGTCCATAAAATCAAAAAGCAAGTTTGACACTACTTCTTTTTTGGTGGCAACCTTAGTTTGTTCTTTTAGCTTATCAACTACCATTTGTGATGAGTATGGTATTTTATCCAGCTCAAAACGTTTTTCAATTTCAGCTATTTTTAAAGAAAATGCTTTCATCGTCGCTTCAATAACTTCAACTTATTTATAGGTCGGAAAAGAATCATAGTGCACTTCGGGCCGCAGCTTCTTTGCCTGCTTTTTATCGAAATAAATTGTTTTTTGCGCATCAGAGTCCCATGACTGTGGATATAACCGAATATTTGTTCGATAATATCTTCTCTGGCTGGATACTTGGTAAATTAAATCAATTGGAGAAGTGCCATTCTTTAATGGCTTATCAGCGCAAAGCACATAATGTATCGTTCTCATTAGCACTATTGTTTAACATTAAAGTTACAAGTTTTCAGAAAAAGGGTAGCAAAAAAGGTAGCAAATTTATCTTTAGTCAGGATAGGGCTTGTAGATATAGTTTTTATATAAAGGTTTGTATTTTAAGGAATTAGAATATTTATAAGTAACTCTAACTAAACGAAACTAACAAACGTTCAAGTCCGCTCGGGACCTCTGAAATAAGGATTACAGAAATGTGATCCTTATTTATTTTTACTCAGCCTTACTTTTACTCCTTGATTTTCAAAAACTATCTTTCCGAGGCTATAACAGACAATTTAAAAGGAGAACTACCTTGCAATAGACGACCTGAAAAAAGAGATTAAGGATGAATGATTTCGCCGGGAAAGCCAGGTCGAATCTCATACAAAGAAAATATCCTAAGATTCCAACATGCGGATTTAAATAAGAACGATCAGTCTATGAGCAGGATCCGAGGACTAATTTTTGTGACGAACCTAACCACCAAGAGCTATGCAACCGGGAACAAGCTTTTTTTCAAAAAGCCATACAAGATGATTGGATTTAACGAAATCGAACCAGGAGGCAGTAAACCCGCATTTTTATCCCTCATGAATAAGCGATCGCTTCAATTGATCTTTTCTTTGAATTATTTTGCTAAACGTGAGCCAGCTATAAGTTTTGAACCTATTTTTATAAAAACGTTCGTTAAAAGATCGACAATGATAAATAACATTGCTGCAAAGAAAAACCTCCTCAATTTCCTCGTTCTTATCGTGGTGGCGGTTTCCGCAACCTTGCCTTCGTGCAAACAAGAAGAAGCGCCTGATAAAAAGCTAAAACAGATGGATACAGTCCGGACTGCACAGTTGGCTACATCCATTGAGTCCCTTGTCAAACCTGAACTTGCCGACAGCCTTACTTTGCGCTTATGGGGTATAGATTCACTTGTTGTTTCTCCAATCGCTATTGATATAGATGACCTAGGAAGACTTTATTATACTACTACAAACCGGCAAAAGAATTCTGAGTTTGATATCCGCGCTCATCCTGATTGGGAGATACCTTCTATACAACTGCAGACAGTAGAAGACAAACGGGCATTTTTGCATAAGGAACTATCGCCCGAAAACAGTAAAAAAAATACCTGGCTGAAAGATCTTAACGGAGATAGTTCGCACGACTGGCGGGATATGACGGTGGAAAAAGAAAATGTCTATCGTTTAGAAGACATCAATGGCGATGGCGTAGCTGACCAGTCGCAGTTAGTAGTAGATGACTTTCACGATGAGGTAACGGATGTTGCCGGTGGCGTTCTTGCACATGACGATAACCTGTTTGTAGCGGTAGGTCCAGACTTATGGCGAATGAAAGATAAAAATGGTGATGGTATAGAAGACGAGAAAACCTCACTTTCTCATGGGTATGGTGTGCACATTGGATTTTCCGGTCACGGAATGTCCGGCGTTGAAATGGGACCTGATGGTAGGATCTATTGGCAAATCGGCGACATTGGATTTAATGGTACAGATAAGAACGGCAAAAAATGGGAATATCCCAACAGCGGCGTTGTTGCGCGGTCAAATCCGGACGGAAGTGATTTTGAAATATTTGCTTCGGGGCTTCGAAACGTACATGAGTTTGCTTTTGACGAATATGGCAACCTGATCAGCGAAGACAACGATGGCGACCACCCTGGCGAAAAGGAAAGGCTCGTATATGTTGTAAACGGATCAGATGCAGGTTGGCGTAGCAATTGGCAATACGGCAAATACAGGGACCCGGACAATAACAAATACAAAGTATGGATGGATGAAAAAATGTGGATGCCGAGGTTTGAAGGACAGGCGGCTTATATCACGCCCTGCATCGCCAATTATGTTAGCGGTCCGGCGGGGTTCGTATATAATCCTGGTACTGCGTTAAGCCCTAAATATAAAAATACTTTTTTTGTTGCTGAGTTTGTCGGCAACCCGGCTCAATCAGGTGTATATGGTTTTAAATTAAATCCTAAGGGAGCCACTTTTGAGTTGGGCGAAAACAAAAAAGTTCTTGGCGGCATTTTACCTACGGGAATGGATTTTGCTCCGGATGGAACACTATATGTAGCTGACTGGATTGACGGGTGGGGTACAAAAAGTTATGGACGTATCTGGAAAATGGACGATAAGAGGGGAGCAGCACTGCCCCAACGCACGCAAACGAAAGCTTTACTAGCTGCTGACTTTAGTAAGCGTAAGGAAGATGACCTTGGTTCATTATTGATGAATGAGGATATGCGCGTTCGGCTTAAAGCACAATTTGAATTGGTAAAACGTGGTACGGACGGAGCAACCACATTTCAGAAAGCCTTAGCACAAACAAACAACCAATTGGCAAGAGTTCATGCCATCTGGGGCATCAGCCAGTTAGCAAGGCAGGAAGAAAAGTATGCAGATTTGTTATTACCCCTTTTTAGGGATAACGATCCGGAAATAAGGGCACAGGCTGCTAAATGGCTGGGCGATATTCGCTATAAGAAAGCCGCCAGCAATTTAATTCCTTTATTAAAAGATACATCTAGCCGTGCCCGCTTTTTTGCTGCAGAAGCTTTGGGTAGAATAGCGTTTGAACCTGCCATCAATCCCATTATTGAAATGCTAAAAGAAAATAATGATGTTGATACTTATTTGCGGCATGCAGGAAGTTTAGCGCTTGCGCGAATAGGAAAAGCTGATCCCATCATTGCCCTAGCAAACAACCCATACCGGGAGGTGCGCATTGCAGCTGTCGTAGCCCTCAGAAGGATGAGCCATCCCGGTGTTTCCACGTTCCTGAATGATAAGGACGAATACATTGTTACCGAAGCTGCTCGTGCTATCAACGATGATCTTTCCATTAAAGATGCCATTCCGGCATTAGGAAATTTACTTAAAAATACCAGGTTTACGAACGAGGCGCTCATCAGACGCGCCATCAATGCTAACTTAAGGGTAGGAAGTGAGGAAGCAATGCAAAACCTGGTTAGCTATGCATCGGCATCCGGCAACCCGGCAAAGATGCGTGCGGAAGCGGTAGATGCTTTAAGCACCTGGTCAAAGCCTTCTGTTGTAGATAGAGTAGACGGGAGATACAGGGGCGTTATCCAAAGAGATGCTGCACCTTTAAAAAACAAAGCCGGTAATGTGCTTGCTCGGTTGTTAAACGATAAGGATTCAAGTGTACGGGTAAGTGCTGTTAAATCAATTAACAGGCTTCATATAAGCGAAGCTTCTCCCGCTTTACTTGCACTTTTGAAAAATGACCCAAAGGCTACTGTTCGGGTAGAAGCGCTTAAAGCTTTAGCGTCTATGCAGGATGAACATATAAGTGAAGCCATAAAGCGAGCACTCACCGATAAGGACAAAGCTGTTCGGATTGCGGGTGTAGACCTTATAGAAAAATTGAACATACCAAAAGACCTGATGGTTTCTTTATTGTCGAATGTGATAAATACAAAAACACCGGAAGAAAAACAAGCAGCGCTGCTAACACTTGGTAGGTTACCGGTTGAAAATTCCGGAAAAGTTTTTCAAAACTTACTGCAACAAATGGATAATGGAAAACTTTCTTCGGATGTCTATTTGGAATTGGCCGATGCAATTGATAGTACACGCTCGCCTGAATTGATTAGCCGTTTTAAACAGATCAGTTCTAAACTTTCTAAAGATGATTTAACTGCCGCGTATGCAGGAAGTTTATTTGGCGGTGATCCTGAACGTGGAAAAAGAATTTTCTTTGGCCACGAGTCTGCGCAATGTATGAGGTGTCATTCTTATGACGACATGGGGGGTAATGCAGGCCCACGTTTAAACGGTGTTGCATCAAGAATAACGCGAGCTCAAATACTCGAAGCGTTAATCAATCCAAGTGCCCGGCTTGCACCTGGCTTTGGCGTTGTAACGCTCAAACTTAAAGACGGAAAAACAACGTCTGGCGTGCTTCAAACGGAGACCAAAGACAGCCTTATACTTAAAGCAGGTGACCGGCAAAATATAGCTGTAGCGAAAGGTCAGGTTGAGAAAAGGACCAATGCTGCCTCCAGCATGCCCGAGATGAGATATATACTTACCAAAAAAGAAATCAGAGACGTGGTAAGTTTTTTATCTACGTTGAAGGAGAATAAGTGACCGGCAGAATGAGCAATTGATCTTGTTAGTCTTCGGTCTAAATATTGGGAAGTTTAAGGGTGATTGTTTTCCTAAAGACATTATTCTTTAAGCTGTACCTTCTGAATTATGATGTAGCTTCAGCTATTGAAGTGAGAAGAATCATTATCAACCTGGGAATTAACAGTTGACCATGCTACAATAAAAGACGGCTGTGTAAGTTTACTGGATTAATTGAAGTCAAATTTAAGAAAAGGAAGAAATCTGTCGGTTGAGGCGGATACTAAAAAGTCTTGACAATTAAACGGTTGTCACTCTGTTGCTATAAGCAGTTACAATTAGTTCAGACTGCAAAAAAGAGAACCGAGAAAAGCACCTGATGGAAGTTTTCATCAGGTTTCAACTTACTTGAGATAATTTTTAGTATGCCATTTGTCAACCCGATTTTAATGTTTTGCCCTTATTGAAAAACATTTTAAAAACAGGTTCGCCGACCAGCGTTGGCTGATTTGCGACAGCCAAAGGAAGTATGGCATTTACTACGATCTTACTAAGGTTGAAACAATACAGTTGTCATTTGACGAGCAAACCAATAATGGAAAAAACAGCGCCGTTATTGCCGATAAAAAAGAAAAGCTCTATCAAAAGTTGCGGCGACAATACTTTACAAGTGTTAACATTGCCGCCGGGAAAAATATAAAACTCCACGTACAGCACATGCCCAAAAGGTATTGGAAGTTCTTACCTGAAAAGCGACCGCGATAAATGTCATCTTATCGCTAAACGTCCCACAAAGTATCGAAGGCATTATGCTGGCAGGCATTGTATCAGGCAGCGTTATCACGAAATGTTTATGAATGCGTTGAACCGGTAAAAGGTGTTTTTTTCTTTTTTGGTTATCAGAAATTGTTTTTATGGCAACGATGTCTAATTGCATCTCTTCTGTCTGCTACATAAAAAACACATCATTTATTACTCATCGTTCCCTCATACTCCACCTGCTCCAACCAATTTTTTGCCGACTGTTAAGTCAAATCAATTAATGATCTCTCCTTTGTTATTGGCCAACTTTTCGCGCCATTGTTGAAGTTGCTCTTGTGTTTGTCTTACCCAGTCGGCGACTTCGCCAACGATTTTCAATGGTGCTTTGCTGCGGTAGGAACGAGTTGGATTGCCCGGAAATTTTTTGTTGGTAACGTTTGGGTCATTTTCAAAACTTCCCATGGGCTTAACGATATAAACACGTTCACGTCCATCACCTTTAGCTAATGCTGCGGCAAGCCCCGCCCCATTCATCAGGGCTGTGAAATAAATGTGATTCATTATAATTTTTGAATTGTAGTTAGACTTGGACCCTGCCGTGAGCAAAGTGCCCACCTGCAAATCTGCTCTCGTTCCGTGATAAAAGGGACCATTGTCAGCTGGATTATCAGTGAATGAATTTGCTAACTCGTGATTCTTTTTTGCGTTGGCAAGGTCGTTTAAGTCCTCATAACATTTCGCAATGTTTAAATAAAGGGAAGGAAAAGCCGCCTTAACAGTGACATCATTTATTTTTAATGCAAACTGCATAGATGTTTCGAGCCATTTTAATTGGCCGTAAACATTCATTTGATGTCGAGCCACAAAATAAGCAGCAGTAAACTTTTCAAAGTCATTTGTCGCTTCGTTCCAGGCTTGAAGAAATAGTCTGCTCGCTTCATCGGGTTTGCCTTTTTCTTCCATGCCCATGCCTTGAACACACAGTTTTATTACGTGGTTGTTTGGATCGAATTCCATTTACTGTTTATTTTAAAATCAATTTAGTTGCTTGTCCTTAGACTGTTAGAATGCTCCCAATGAAAGACAACTAACAGGGATCACTGCCATAGCAGCATTCCGGTTACGTCAGCCGACCACTGAAACCGAATAACTAAAGTACAAAACATATTTTAGTGATCAACTATGCCGATAAAACCTAAATTGTAGCCGCCCATCCGTTGTATTCCACAAGACGCCTACGGAGGCAAATGAAATGCAGATTTTGTCTCGCATTTGAAAAACCAATCCTGCTTTTTTGAAATTTATTCGATGCCAACAACTGCTACAGTACAAGCGCGGGACCTCGCGCGATGCTGAATTAAGACTCTCCTGTTAGTTACATAAAAACAAAGCAAACCACGGCAACGGACTATGGGGGAAAGTGAATAACATCACTTATAATTCATATTTATAATTCACAATTCATACTCCGTCTGCTCCAACCAGTTTTTACCAACCGTTACGTTCACTTTTAGTGGTACCAATAAGTCTGACTTCATTTCCATGATTTTGATAACCTCTCGAGCAAGCAGATGGAGTTCATCATCGGCAGCATCAAACACCAATTCATCATGCACCTGCAGAATTAAACGCGATTGTAAGTTGTGATCGACTATGTACCGGTGAATAGACACCATAGCTTCTTTTATAATGTCGGCAGCGAGGCCTTGTATAGGCGCATTCACCGCCACACGTTCGGCGATCTTACGAGTCGTGCCATTTTTCGAATCGATGCCTTCGATATACCTGATGCGTCCATACTTCGTTTTGGTAAAGCCTCTTTCACGGCTTTCATTGATGGATCTCTCAAGGTATTTCTTTACAGAGGAAAACTCTTCGAAATAAGCGTCGATGATTTGCTTTGCTTCCTTTTGGGAGATACGTATTTGTGTGGCAAGTCCCCAGGGTATAATGCCATAAGCGATACCAAAGTTTACGCCCTTTGCCTTGGCCCGCATATCTTTTGTAACTGCGCTTTCGTCAACATGAAAAACGCGGCTGGCTGTGGTTGTGTGAATATCTTTTCCGCTTCTAAAGGTCTCCACCATCACTCTATCTTCGCTTAAGGCGGCAAGCAGGCGAAGTTCGATCTGGTTATAATCTACACTCAAAATACTGTAACCAGCAGCCGAAGGAACGATGGCTCTGCGAACTTCCCGGCCAGCATCACTGCGTATGGGAAGATTTTGAAGATTTGGTTCTGTACAGTTTAATCTGCCCGTACCTGAAATAAGCTGTGAAAAGGTTGGATGAATTTTATTGGTGCGGGCATCAACATATTTTGGCAACGAATAAACATACGTGGTAATGATCTTATTGAGTTTCCTGTAATTGTGCAAATAGGCTACAAAAGGATACTTTGGAGCAAGGTCTGCAACGTGCGGTTCAGCAGTGGACACCTGTCCTGTTTTTGTCTTTTTAAGTTCTGAAGAATCACAAATCGTTTGAAGAATCTCCGCTGTCTTCGATGGAGAATTAATGTTAAACTTCATTCCTGCCATTTCATACAATGTATTCTCCAGGTCTTTCAATTGTACCGAAAGTACTTTGTCAATCTCGATCAATGCATTTAAGTCAATCCTTATTCCATATAGTTCCATATCAGCTAAGACCGACTGTAGAGGCAGTTCAATTTCGAAGAGTAATTTGGAGAGCTCTATCTCATTGATCCTCCTTATTATCTTTTCATGTGCTTCAATTAATGAAGGCAAATAAGCTAAATCAGTATGTGGTGCGGCAACAGTAAATGCGGGTAACTGGTACTTGTCTTTAATAAACGATCACTCTATCTTCAAGTCAGGTTCGAGCAGGTAAGCAGCAAGTGTCAGGTCGATCCAATGCGTTTTTAAGTGGATACCTAAGCGGCTGATAACTTTCAATAAGGGCTTTAGCTGCCAGCCAACTTTTGTAAAATGGGGCTGGTCTAGAAATTGGATAAGCTCCTTCCATGTTGCATCATCGGCGACAACCAATTCATGAATTGTTTTATTGCTGGCTTGCATTACAAACAAACGAACAGCATGCTGTTCTAAAAACCCGACTGCCATGTCTTTTGATGCGGCCACTTTTTTAAATGCCTCCAAACTTACTGGCTCAACAGCTACGTCCGATGTTTCAGATGCAGCATTTACATTCTCTACAGCATTAATAAAATTCAGCTTCGCCAACCGCTCCCTGATCTTTACGAATTGTAATTCTTCCAACAACGGCAGCAACTTGCCTTCGTCTGGCTTTTTTACTTTGATGTCCTCCCAATCAACGGCAACATCCACATCATCGGTTAAAATTGCAAGCTGCTTATTTTCTAACAACTGGTCTTTGTAGGCTGATATCGACTCTTTAATCTTCGGTTGCTTTATAGATTCTAGTTGCCCGATCAGTTCTTCAACAGATTGATATTGTGACAAAAGCTGTGCAGCAGTTTTGTCGCCAATCCCCTTTACGCCAATAATATTATCTACGCTGTCACCTCTCAGGGCAAGGTAATCGGCAATCTGGTGGGGTGCTACGCCATATTTATTTTTCACGCCCTCAACGTCGAGGGTCTCCATTGTCGCTCCCTTATAAGCAGGACGGAAAAGAAAAATGTTGTCGTTTACCAGTTGTGCAAAATCCTTATCCGGACTTACAATAAAAACCGTGTAACCCAAGGCTGCGTCCTTTTTTGCAAGTGAAGCAATTATATCGTCCGCTTCAAGTCCTTCTTCTTTTAATACGGGTATTTGCAGGGCATCTAAAAGCTGCATTGCGTAAGGAAATGCATTATAGATCTCTGACGGCATCTTTTCACGGTTTGCTTTATAAGTGGAAGATACCTCTACCCTACCTTTCGGTTTTGAATCAAGCGCCGCACCAACAGCATCAGGTTTTTCCTCGGTTAATACCTGGAAAATATAATTGTAGAACACTAGCGTTGTTCGTGTGTCAATACCCGTGGTCGTGCCAAACGTTTTACCCATAGTCGCAAAATGCGCCCGGTATAATAAGGGCATCACGTCGAAAAGGAAGAGGCGTTTATCTTGCATAGGGACAATATCTTGTTTGTAATTTATTTTTTGTAACCAGCATCTGGAAATCTATTGGTCATCAGGAGGAGTGTCCTTCACCACAGTAGTACAAAAGCTACATTCAAATACCAACCGGAAACGGGCTCTTATCGTATTCCGGGGTCTTTTTTTGTTTCTTTTTTGGACAAGCAAAAAAGAAAAGATGATCAACAACGGCAATAGCTTTATTATTCATTTAAAAGCATAAAGAGCAAAAAGCAGATTGCTTCGTTCCTCGCAATTTCCGGACTGATGAGAAGTCAGACTTCATTCAACATCCTGTGCATTTCCATATACTTTATCACTGCCATTTCTTTTGCTTTAGCTTCAAACATAATATCAATATCCTGCTCATACGTTTTTACCTCATCGTATACATAATCTGCATGAGACGTTGGCGACGAAGATGGATCCTCATACTTTTTCTTAGAACTTGAGAAATGCACTACCGGTGTTATACCAGCCGGCCAGGTACCAATTGCTGCAAACAATGCTCCCTGTTCAGTTAGTCCACCTGTACAAAACTCATGATGAAAATAATCAAAAACAACAGGAATACCTGTTTGTTCATACAGCCACAGAAGATCACTAATGGCAAACATATTTGCCTTATCATCGTTTTCGACAGTAAGCCTTTGTTTTGTAGTTGCGGGTAAGCGGACATAACTTTCAGCAAACCTTGCCCGGGCAGAAACCTTATCGCCAAACGCTCCGCCAACATGTATATTTATTTTAGCAAAGGGTGAAACAGGAAGGTTAAGCAGATCCATGATCTCAGCATGTTGCCGCAGCTCTTTAATTGTTTTGGTTAAAACAGTTGGCGTATTGGTTGCTAAAACATTAAATGGGCCTGGGTGAAAGGTGAGCCTGAGGCAAGCTTCCGCTGCTTTTTCCCCGCAACGGGTAAGAATAATTTTGATGGCTTCATAGTCCGGCAGGTCACTGATTTCATACTCGCTCATCCAGGGAATCATATCCGAGCTCATCCTGTAAAAGAGGATGTTATTCTGTATATTCCAATCAATAAACTTTTCAAGATCAATGAAGTTAGCTAGCGCAAGTTCTGATGCATAAGCTATCCCTTTCGCTGTGAATGTTGCCTTCATCATCGAACGGTTTACCACAATTTTCTGGGCGCCAAGTGTCAGGTTAATTGCTGCATATCCATATCGCATATAGTACCCCGTTAAAAATCATACCTTAATGAAACGCGTTAGACGAGGGCTATTTTAAGTTGTCTTAGTGTTTAAGGTTCTCTACATACAAGCGCGAACAGCTAAAAATTGCCTTCTTTTGATCAAATTCATTTTTTTAGTTTTTTTAAACCCTTTAATATATAAACATCAAATCACTAGTAAATTCATCTGAAACGGTAAATCAAACTGTCCGCGAAAGTTTTTGTAATATTGAATTTTACTGTTCCGGCAAATGAAACAGATAAATAAAGAAACTTTCAAGTAGTAATAAAAGTTTTTTACTACGTTTTTTAATATTGAAATTAATAGTGTAAAATACAGAATTATTAAAACGGTACCTTTTAGGTTAAGAATAATATCGGCTTTGTTGTTGTACTCTAAAAAAGAAACGCAGCTGATATGGATCAACCTTTTTACAGTCTGAATAATTTATTTATTATGCATCTTTTTTAATCTTTTTACAAAGATGCCCTTCTTAAAAATTTACGTTTAAATTGTTTTTGTCATGCTAACAGAAGTCGAACAGCTGCTAGTTCAGGCGTTTCCGTTGTGAGCGGTGTGCTACACTTGTTCCTTATTTCGTAACTATAACCGGAAACCTTTCTGGCCCAGTTGTCTTGGGCTTTCGGCATAACGGCTTATTAAGTTTACACCTGTGGCAAATTCTTATTTACGGCTTATACTCTTCATCTGTAACCTTTTCCATCCATTCTACCATTTTACCATTTAGATTTTCCTGTATGGCTATATGTGTCATGCCATTTGTTGCTGTAGCACCATGCCAGTGCTTTTCATTTGGTTCAAACCAAACAATATCGCCTGGGTGAATTTCTTCGATTGCTCCACCCTCACGTTGCGTCCACCCGCAACCTGATGTCACAATTAATGTTTGTCCAAGCGGATGTGTATGCCATGCGGTTCTTGCCCCCGGTTCAAATGTAACGCTTGCTGCAGCACCTCGTCTTGCATCATTTGCTTCGAATAACATATCTACACGTACTGCTCCGGTGAACCAATCCTCCGGTCCTTTAGCTGAAGGCTTTGAGCCCATTCTTGTTATTTGCATTGTTTATTGCTTTGTCCTCATCTTTTAATGGAAAAGATGGACTTGATGAAATATAATTAGTAATTTTTTTGAAAGTTTAGAATTCGGGGTTGGTGGATGTAGCTTAATGAATATTATTAAAGCTAACTCCCGTAATCTGTTGACATAGTGCAAGAAATTTATCCTGTACCACAGCATCTGAAGCTGCTGTCAAGTACCGGTCTTGTTTTTTATGGTGGAAATAACAAGCACTTACTTTGGCTTCAGCATCATTGCTTACAGCCAGCCATACCTGTGTTTGAAAACCTTTTTCAAGATTGTCGGGAGCACCGGCACCGCCCATCTTTGTTGGTACCCAGCCAGGATCAATTGCATTGGAATACACATCCGTCCACTTACGTGCTACAGCCATAGCCAGGATCACGTCATGAAGTTTCGTGTCAGAATAACTTACATGATGATTTCCATCATTTGCACTAACCGGTAAATTGTTAAGGTTTGAATTACCTCCCCGATGCATTCCGGAACTCATGTAAATAAGACGTTTCGGCTTTACTATAAGACAGGTTAAGATATAGGGCGCAAGACTGTTTACAGCAAATACTAATGGCAAACCGTCTTTACTCACACTATTTTTGGGTACGATATAAACCCCTGCGTTATGAATAACCGCATCAAACTTTCCTGACGCATTGGCTTTTGAAGCCAATGCTTTTGTCTCCTCAATACTGGAAAGATCAGCCGTCAATACATCTTCAGCGCCAGGTACTTTATCTAATGCCTGCTTTGCCCTCTCTGCATTGCGCGCATGAAGCACAACCTGGTGCCCCAACTTAACTAATTCCCTTGCTGCCAACTGACCAAGTCCATCTGCCGATCCAGTGATAAATATTCTTGCCATATATTGTCTAAGCCTGTTTTTTTAGAGATGCCATATCAATTACAAAGCGATATTTCACGTCACCTTTCAGCAAACGTTCGTATGCTCCATTAATCTGTTGAATGTTGATCATCTCTATGTCTGACACGATATTATGCTTGCCGCAGAAATCAAGCATTTCCTGCGTTTCAGCAATGCCTCCAATCATTGAACCTGCGAAACTTCTACGGTAAGGAATGAGACTGAATGCTGCAACAGGAAGCGGATGCTCAGGTGCACCTACCAGTGCCAGTGAACCATCTACTCTTAGTAGGCTTAGGTAAGCATTGATGTCATGTTGTGCAGAAACAGCATCGAGAACAAAGTGAAGCTTGCCTGCATAACGGCTCATTTGGTCTTCATCTTTTGAGAGCACCACATCATCAGCACCCAAACGCCTTGCATCTTCAAATTTTGAACTTGATGTAGTAAATACAATTACTTCTGCGCCCATAGCTTTAGCAAGTTTTACACCCATGTGTCCTAAACCACCGATACCAACAATACCTACTTTTTTGCCGGGACCAACATTCCAATGCTTAAGCGGTGAATAAGTTGTGATGCCTGCGCACAACAGCGGTGCAGTAGCTGCCAAATCAAGATTTTCAGGTACGCGTAAAACAAAGCTTTCATCCACAACTATGCTTTCTGAATAACCGCCATAAGTTTGTGTGCCCAAGTGTTTATCAGGCGAATTATACGTTCCGGTGTTTCCTTCTTCGCAATATTGCTCGAGGCCTTCTTTGCAATAATCGCATTCGCGGCAGCTATCAACCATGCAACCTACTGCCGCCAAATCACCTGCTTTAAATTTTGAAACATAATTGCCAACACTTATAACTCGTCCAACGATTTCGTGACCCGGTACGCAAGGATAGATTGTACCATGCCACTCGTTTCGTACTGTGTGCAGGTCTGAGTGACAAACACCGCAGTACAATATTTCAATTTCTACGTCGTGAGACTTAGGTGTTCTTCTTTGAATATGTAACTGTTCCAATAGTGCGTCGGCTGCTTCTGTGCCAAATGCGTTTACTTTTTTTGTTTTAAGGGTAATTACTCCTTCTGCGGTTGTTCTTACTGCTTCCATATAAAAGGTTTTTGTTGTTTGATGTAAAAAGACAATTTCAAATCATTAATGCTTGCACTGTAAATCTCTCCAATAACCGTACTGCCTTTTATTTTAACTGCTTTTTTTATTTACTTAATTCTACAAAGATTTCATTTTTACCTGCTGTTATAGTTTGACAGTTTGCTGTAGTGTTACATTCTTGTGATATAGCTGTGTTTCCACAACCAAACACCTAGCGCGAGCCTGTCTTAACATCACTCAGACGACTGCCATTATTGTCAATTGATTTACATTTATTCCAATTCTAACGTGATTGTTACATTTTGTGAACCCAAAGCGGCAGCTAATCCTAAAGGGTCGCCGATGTGATAAATACAACCTCCCATACTTTGGGGTATTCAGGGTCATCCAAGTCGATAAGTTCTCCTGATTTTAGTCTATCAAATATGTCTTTAGCAGATTGACTCATACATCTATTTTTGCGTGATTGTTACAAGGCATAGATTCTTCTCATACTTGCCCAACTAACCTCATTCTCTAAAAAGTCGTGGATACAATGGCTCTTTCTTCCAATAACAGACCAGACAACACTGAGCTGCTGATATGCCGGTAAAGAAACTGGAAAGAGACCGCATTACATCAGAAACCATACTGTGCAGACTTCAAATATGGTGTGGTGGTTCAGAGGCTAAAGGTGAGAAGCAGCAAAATAAGCAATGTTACAAATGCAAGGGTTTAACACATGAATTTCTGCAAAACCAACGTTAAAAAGGCCAAGCAAATTGTTGATTTAAAGGTTGGACTAGGAATCCAGTACCTCAGTTTGTCGTACCGGTATTTTAAAAACTTATGAATTGTTTAATGCCGTAAGGCTAACGATAAATACTAAAAATGGCTCTTTTTTAAAGAGCCATCACACATTGTAACTTTGCCTGGTTCAAGTCGTTTATCTTTAACTTGTTAGTCTTTGTTATTTTACAAATGCAACTTATTAAATCATTACAAAATCTAAATAAACTTCAATACTTGCTCACCCATGGCATCCGTACCAAGTATTTTATTTGTAGCAGTCTGAGCATCCGCAATATCGCGTGTGCGGTACCCTTCTTTTAAAACCTTGTCAACTGCATTGATTACAGCCTCAGATTCTTCCTTCATATTAAAAGAAATATCTAACAATAATGCAGCAGAAAGAATAGAAGCAAGAGGATTTGCAACACCTTTACCAGTTATATCATGTGCAGAACCATGAATAGGTTCATATACTCCTGTACCATCACCTATGGACGCAGAAGCAAGCATACCCATAGAACCTGCAATTTGTGATGCTTCATCGGTAAGTATATCTCCAAACAGGTTAGCTGTAACAACAACATCAAAACGACGTGGATCTTTTATTAATAACATGGCTGTTGCATCAACAAATTGATGTTCTACTTCCACATCAGGATATTCTAAAGCAATCTTTTGAACCACTTCTCTCCAAAGCCTGCTGGTTTCAATAACGTTTGCTTTATCTACTGAGCAAAGCTTCTTTCGTCGGGTTCTTGCTGCTTCAAAAGCTTTACGGGCTATTCGCTCAACCTCAAACCGGCTGTATTCTGCTACATCATAGGCTGTATCGCCATTGTTCTTACGACCTTTTTCACCAAAATAAATGTCACCTGTCAGTTCGCGAAAAAAAAGAATATCAGCCCCTTTTAAAATTTCAGGCTTTATGCTTGAAGCGTCTAGCAATTCGTCAAATAATTTAATAGGACGAAGGTTTGCGTATAGTCCAAGTTCTTTACGCATTTTTAATAACCCTTGTTCCGGACGCACCTTAGCACTGGGATCATTGTCGTATTTAGGATGACCTACTGCACCAAACAAGACAGCGTCTGAAGTTTTCATTTTTTCCAGTGTCTCGTCAGGCAAGGGATTACCAGTAGCTTCAATCGCCACATGACCAATCAATGCCTCATCATAAGTAAATTCATGTCCAAACTTTGCAGCTATTTTGTCTAATACTTTTTTTCCTACAGCCGTTACTTCCTGTCCTATTCCATCACCCGGAACCACCAGTATGTGTTTTTTCATTTTAAAAGGCACAAAGGCATTGAAGCAACACGGCTTCTGGCCTATTGTTTAGTTTTAGTTAGTTAATTTATTTTTCTTATTAATGATAATAGCATTTTATCTAATCGATTTGTTTAAAAAACAAATTGATCTGTATGGTCTAACGTATTTATTCCGCAGTCTTCTGCAACACTACTTACACGCCATATTGCACTTTAAACAGTTGATCATGGGCTTTCTCTTAAATTAAATTCAACATTTTTTGAGTAGCTTTTATTGCCGCAACAGTTTGATCGCTGTCAAGCCCCCTAGTTTTAAATTCTTTATGATTAAGACACCAGGTAATGATAGTTTCGCAAAGCGCATCAGATTTTCCCCCTGGCGGAATGCGTACAGTGTAATCCGTCAATTGGGGAAGCTCTAACTTTTTCTTTTGATAGACCAGCTTTAAAGCATTCATAAAGGCATCATATTGTCCATCACCTTGAGCGTGTTCTTCAAAGCTTTCGCCTTCAATAGTTATTTTTAAAGTAACAGAGGGGCGCAGATTTTTTGAGTGAGTTAAAACATAATTTTCTACACTCACCTTCTCTTTTATTGTTTTACTATCTAATATATCAGAAATAATGTACGGAAGATCCGCCTGCGTAACTACTTCTTTTAAATCACCTAATTCAATTATACGCTGTGTAACCTTCTTGAGGTCTTCATCAGAAAGTTGAATACCAAGCTGATTCAAATTGTTTTCGATATTCGCCTTACCACTTGTTTTGCCCAAAGCATATTTACGCTCACGACCAAAACGTTCAGGCATTAAATCGTTGAAGTAAAGTTTATTCTTTTTGTCACCATCAGCATGTATGCCGGCAGTTTGGGTAAAAACATTTTCCCCTACCACAGGTTTATTATCAGGTATTCTGAAACCAGAAAAAGTTTCAACAAGTTTACTTACAGAATAAAGTGCTTTTTCATCTACAGAGGTATTTACACTTTTCACATAATCATTTAAGACTGCTACAGCACTTGCAAGCGGCGCATTGCCTGCACGTTCACCCATACCATTTACGGTAAGATGAAGTCCATGAACGCCGGCTTTTACAGCTTCTAGTACGTTTGCAGTACCTAGATCATAATCATTGTGTGCGTGAAAATCGAAATGAAGATCCGGATACCGATGCACCAGCTCATCTATAAAAGCATAAACCTCAGATGGAATAAGTACACCTAAAGTATCAGGAAGCAATACACGTTTAATAGGTTGAGTTTGTAGGAAATCAATGAATTGTAACACATACTCTTTCGAATTGCGCATGCCATTGCTCCAATCTTCAAGGTAAACATTGCATTCAAGACCTTTTGATTTTGCAAGAGCAATTACGTCAGCTATGTCTGCAAAATGTTGTTTGGGCGTTTTCTTCAGTTGATGCGTTAAGTGGTTTAATGACCCTTTTGTAAGGAGGTTCATTACTTTAGCACCTGCCTTCAGCATCCAGTTTACTGATGTATCTCCATCCACAAAAGTCAGAACTTCTACCTGGTCAATATAACCTGTGGCATTTGCCCATTCAGTAATTTTTTTAACCGCTTCAAACTCCCCTTCGGACACTCTCGCAGAAGCAATTTCAATTCTGTCAACCTTTAATTCAGTTAAAAGAAGTTGAGCAATAGTTAGCTTTTCTGAAGAAGAAAAACTGACTCCACTCGTTTGTTCACCATCGCGAAGAGTAGTGTCCATTATCTCAATATGTCTCTGGGGGAGCATTGTCGATGTTGCTGAAGACTTAACTGGCTTACCTTTAGGCTCTATTGCTACTTGCATAATTGAATCGAATTTCAAATAAAAAACTTGCAGTTATTTTTTGGCCGAATGTTTTAATAAACACTACTTTCCGCAAATGTGTTTATTTCACTTTTCATGGCCTGCAAATAATCTATATCGTCGAATCCATTCAGCAGGTTATGTTTTTTATAACCATTGATATCAAACTTTTCTTTCTCTTTGGTAGCCAGAATGGTAATTGTTTGCTCCGGTAAGTTTACTTCCAGTTGAGTTTTTGGGTCTGCTTCAATAGCGGTAAAAATTTTATCTAAAAACTCAGGACTAACCTGGACAGGAAGAATACCAACGTTAATGGCGTTGCCTTTAAAAATATCAGCAAAGAAACTGGAAACGACACAACGGAAACCGTAATCGTAAATAGCCCATGCAGCGTGCTCGCGACTGCTTCCACTGCCAAAGTTTTTACCTCCGACTAATATTTTACCCGAATAAATGGGGTTGTTTAAAACGAAATCTTCTTTAGGAGAATTATCATTATTATATCGCCAGTCTCTAAAAAGGTTTTCTCCGAAACCTTCGCGTTTGGTCGCTTTCAAAAAGCGGGCTGGTATAATTTGATCAGTATCTACGTTTTCGATCGGTAAAGGAACAGCAGAGCTTGTAAGAACAGTAAATTTATCGTAAGCCATGATAGTGAATAGTCAATTGTAAATTAAATAATATTTTAAGGCGGTAAAGAAGGAGGCCGCTGTTACACAGCAGCCTCTTCTAATAATTCTCTCGGATCTGTTACAACGCCTGTAACAGCAGCAGCAGCAGCAACTAATGGACTAGCTAACAAAGTCCGGGCTCCGGGGCCTTGACGACCTTCAAAATTTCTGTTGCTCGTACTTACCGCATATTTACCAGCAGGAATTTTATCATCGTTCATTGCTAGACATGCAGAGCATCCCGGCTGACGCAGTTGGAAACCCGCTTCAGTCAAAATATCCAAAATACCTTCGTCTTTAATTTGTTGTTCAACTACGTGTGAGCCTGGAACTATCCACGCGGTTACATTCTCTGCCTTTTTGCGACCTTTTATTACAGATGCAAAAGCTCTAAAATCCTCAATACGGCCGTTGGTACAGCTACCTATAAATACATAATCAATTTTTTTGCCTTTCATTTCCTCACCTTCGTGAAAGCCCATATAGTTAAGAGACTTTTCGTAAGTACTCTTACCACCGCCAACTTCTTCAGCTAAAGGAATATGATTGCTTATGCCAATGCCCATACCGGGGTTGGTACCATAAGTAATCATTGGCTCAATATCAGCAGCATCAAAATTATATTCTTTATCAAATGTTGCTCCTTCTTCAGTTTTTAAGGTCTTCCAATAAGCCAGCGCTTTATCCCATGCTTCACCTTTTGGAGCTTTTTCGCGACCGTTTATATAATTAAAAGTAGTTTGGTCAGGAGCAATCATACCCCCACGGGCACCCATTTCAATGCTCATGTTACAAACCGTCATACGACCTTCCATGCTCATGTTTTCAAAAACATCCCCTGCATATTCTACAAAATAGCCTGTAGCACCGGCGGTAGTTAGTTTAGAAATGATATATAGAATAACATCTTTTGGAGTAACGCCTTTGCTAAGATTGCCATTAACATTAATGCGCATTTTCTTAGGTTTAGGCTGCATAATACACTGAGACGAAAGTACCATCTCAACTTCAGACGTGCCAATACCAAAAGCAATCGCTCCAAAAGCTCCGTGAGTTGAAGTGTGAGAGTCTCCGCAAACGATAGTCATGCCAGGAAGCGTAATACCATTTTCCGGACCAACTACATGTACAATACCATTTTTAGGATTACCAAGACCCCAATGAGAAATACCATACTTCGATGAATTTGTCTCCAATGCTTTTAGCTGATTTGCTGAAAGCGGATCTTGCACCGGAAGGTGTTGATTTACAGTAGGTGTGTTATGATCGGCAGTAGCATAAGTACGGTCAGGAAACATAACATTAACGCCCCTGTTTTCAAGACCAAGAAAAGCTACAGGGCTGGTAACTTCGTGTATAAAATGCCTGTCAATAAAAAATACATCCGGGCCGTCTTCGATTTTTCGAATCACGTGTGCATCCCACACTTTATCAAACAATGTGGTAGGAGTGTTGCTCATTTTTAAATAGTTTAAGATGTTTCTTTGCTGCTTTTAAAATATTGCGAAGTTTCAGAAAAACTTATTAAATAAAACGTCAATTTTATAAAAAATTATACTGCAAATCAATTTTTAATGGCAATTGTTGCCATATGTGTAGCAAAAATAGCACAATACAGCTACTTTAATCTAAACTCGTTTTTTACAATAGAAAATTAAGGTTGATTGCGAATATGAAAATTTGAAGGACAATGCTTCAGATGATGTTTTTAATGCAGTGGAAGATGTGGCCTATAGCTGAATAAAAAATCTCCAACCTTTTTGCTTGCGGTTTGTTGTCTTACTTTTATCCTTTAAATATTTTCAACAAACATTTTATGAAATACAAAATTTTAGGGAATACAGGACTTAAAGTTTCTGAGCTATGCCTTGGCACAATGACTTTTGGCGGCAAAGGTTATTGGACAGCGATAGGACAGTTGCCACAGGAACCAGTAGACGAATTAGTTAAACGTTCGGTAGATGCAGGAATAAATTTCATCGATACGGCGAATGTGTACTCAGAAGGGTTATCTGAGGAAATGACGGGAAAAGCTATTCGAAATCTTGGCCTTAAAAGAGACGATCTTGTTATTGCCACAAAAGTAAGAGGAAAGATGAGTGAAGGACCTAATGGGTTCTGGTCTTACCCGTAAACACATAATGCAGAAGAAAGCCTTCGTCGTCTTAATGTTGATTATATAGATTTATACCAAATACA
Organism: Segetibacter koreensis DSM 18137; assembly: GCF_000374045.1. Classification (GTDB taxonomy): domain Bacteria; phylum Bacteroidota; class Bacteroidia; order Chitinophagales; family Chitinophagaceae; genus Segetibacter; species Segetibacter koreensis. The sequence continues at coordinate 63,264 of NZ_KB893324.1, forward strand.
TGGTTACGACCCGCTTACTCCCCTTGAAGAAACGCTTCGTGCACTCGATGAGCTGGTAACAAGTGGCAAGGTCAGATATATCGGCTGCAGTAATCTTGCAGCCTGGCAACTTATGAAAGCACTCTCCTACTCTACGTACAAAGACATATCAAAGTTTGTTTCGTTGCAGGCTTATTATACCATTGCCGGTCGGGACCTGGAAAGAGAGCTGATACCATTGTTAAACGACCAAAAAGTAGGTTTAATGGTGTGGAGTCCTTTAGCGGGCGGGTTACTTAGTGGAAAATATGGACGAAACATGCAAGGTCCTGAAGATAGCCGCCGTATTAATTTTGATTTTCCTCCTGTAGACAAAGAAAAAGCTTTTGACATTATTGATGTTATGCAACCAATAGCGCAACAAAAAGGTATCTCTGTTGCTCAACTGGCATTAGCTTGGTTACTGCATCAGCCTGCTGTGACGAGCGTAATTATAGGTGCAAAAAAAACAGAACAACTTGAAGACAATCTAAAAGCTATAGATGTAAAGCTTACCACTGAAGAACTGGAAAAACTAAATGATGTAAGCAAGCTGCAACCCGAGTATCCCGGATGGATGTTGGATCGGCAGGGACAAGACAGGAAACAGGAATAAATGATTTAATTTATAAATTTGTTTGCAATAGGGTTTCAAAGTCGGCCTATGTTATAATTGATAGTGAAACCTTATTGCTACAATATGTACCGGTCCCCTGTCTTTATTATACCCGGGATGAATAACAAATTGATAATCCGGCGAAATATACAAGCTTTTGAATGCATTGAACGAGTAATAACTTTCGACAATATTCTCTGTGCCATAATTTAATTTTCCATCTCCAATCAAAAAACCATAGCCTCCGGCAGCAAGATAATTTCTGTGTTCACCTGATAAACCATTTACAACTGTTGCAATCCCAAACATATCATTTTCTCTTTTCCAGATATTGCCTTTAAAAGAAAAGCCTGTTGCCACGCTTCTGTCTATTTCTGTAAAAGCCCACGTTTCATTGTTACCGTCGTTATAACTGGCTCTAACAAAGTGGAGTATATTACCAAAATGATTATCTATTATTCCATATATACCCTTTTTGCTTCTTCCGTATATCCTTGTTGCAATTACATCAGGAGAGTTCAAAGATTTTTTTAAGGCAGTTTCATAATTGCCCATTCTTGCCCTGTTATAAAAAACGCCAAGACGCACATTGGTAAAAAGATTTTCACCCTTTTTTATAACATTATCTTTTTCTAATTCTATTGCCGTTCCCACTGCATCTCCCCCTTTAAACTGCAATTCCTTGCCATTTGCTTCCATAGGAACGCCTGTAACAGCAGAGCGGATTTTCCAATCATTATAAAAGGCCTGCGCAACAACCCCCATTGTGTAACCACGAACATTTGCCGGATAATCCCAGGCGCCACTCGCCATCAAACTCCAGTTAAGAAACTGCAAGCGTGGGTCATGACTCACATCTGAACCATCAAAGAAATCTGTAATACTAAATTTTCCTGCCAAAACGGATACATAATTAAAAAGAAGCGTTTTTTTTGCACTATCCTTATCTGTCGTTATCACCTTTTTATTACCAGGCAAAGGAAAGCGTTGTTCAATATATAAACGAGCGATATATGGCTGAGGTGAAGGATTACCTACCCGGTAAATTTCTCCGTTTGGAAATCCTGCAATACCCAGCGTTTTGCTTAGCCCTTTACCCCCTGCAGCTTCCGGATTAAAAACTATATAAGTATATTTAAAGGGATGATAGTTGATAAAAAAAGTGGTAGTCAATGAAGTCTTTACTGCCTCGTCAGGTATTAAGCTATTGGCTCCCTGGTATGGAGAAGTGAATTTAAAATGATATTGGGGAATAAGAGTAGCCTGCCAGTGAATAGAAAGTTTTTTATCTATACTATTTTGAGCTAATAAGACTTGTGAGCAAAGCAGTGAAATCAAAAACTGAATTGTTTTTGTACAGGAAAAACGCATATAAAGTGTGGTTAAAGTAAAATAATCTCCTACTAAAAATTTAAATACTCTTTTTTATAATCAATTTTATTGCTATCGTTTGTAGTTTTTAGCACAAGGATAATTGTGCAAATATCGACAAATGCCTTTTCTATTAATATAATTCTTATCTGTTACAAGAGAAAAATAAAGTAGGATCAACTAATTTCTGTTAAAAACATTCATTTATTATTATTAATTATATATATGTCATTAAAGTTTTTTTCACTTATTTACTCCAATTGTTAACACCAAACCTTATAATAGTAATCTTATTTAAAAAAACGAAAAGACATTTTACCAACATAAACAGTATTTAAATTTAATGTTATATACAATTTTGAATACGATTGTTAATATTGTTTATACTAACGCTTGTTCTAAAATATCCCCTAAGTAAATTTGCATTATCAAATAAGGAAGATTATTTGTTGTAGTACTACTCTAATAACTATCCCTCTCTAGCGCTTCGCTTTTTTGCACTGCCTTGCAATAATAGTAAAAATTGAACATAATGAACAGTAATGTAATGCCTTCTATTGTACAAATAGAAAAGGAAAATTTAAAAAAACTTGTAGAAGAAGTAAAAGAAACTTTGGCAACTGATATTGATACAAACACAATAGTTTCTAAACAAAAATCATTTGGCCTTGTAGATCTTTGGAATCGCCAAAGAAGTATGCGAACCGCAACCTTTTTAAGGAAGTATTGATAATTGATTCAATAGATTTTTGAATATTTAAGAAGTTTACAAGAAAAGAATTGAGATAACCAGTGAGAATAGGTATTTTCACTGGTTTTTTTATTTGTAACATAAAGAAGTCTAAAACTTTACTACATCAATTCTTGCTATGCAGGTTTAGCTTTTATCGTTGTAAAAGATTTCAACGAACTATAAAGCATACCAGTAAAAGTAATCAACCACGCTGCTAAGGCAATATAGATAAAACCTTTAGCTATCATTTCAAAATAAGGAGAATGCAAAGCCTGCGAAAGACGTATAGAACAAACTGTGTACATACCAAAAGAAAAAACAAGACTCCAATTGGCAGGCTGGTAAGTGAACTCTATTTTTTTATAGAAATTTCTCCATATGTCCAAAATTACAATTAAAGGTATCCACCACGTTCCGGTAATCCAGGTAAGTACAACAAATCCTCTTAAAAAAGGAATATAATCATAAATGCCTGGAAAATTATTTATACTGGTAATAAGTGTAGCACCTGATAACGTAGTGATAGCGGCAGCGCCCATATCTATCCAGTAAGGTGGAGTAACTTCTTTAGCAGTAACTTTATAAAAAGTGAGCCGGTAAAAAATTATCACTATAAGTATATTGTAAAACATAAACCCTAACACATACAGACCAAGGGCAACGAGCATTGTTAGGTCGACAGGAAAAGGCAAATGAGCATTTAAAGAAGTCGCTAAAATAGAAAGTGATTGTGTCGAAACCGCTATGAGTAACCACAGTCCATTCATACCTTCTTCCAAAGATGGCTTTTTCTCTTTTATAACTACAGAAGTTAAAAATCCGTAAAGAACAACCAACCAAACGACACCGGCAAAAAACCAAAGAACAACAGCAGGGGTAAAATTTTGTCTTATCAATACATATTGTATTCCCAATATGCATGAGCCTGCAACCAGGGTAAGGTAACCGGCGCCTTTGGCATGAGCAGATAAATCATTTGCAAATTGAGAAGAAAATAATATGAGCCGCAAAAGAAAAATCGCCAACAGTATTACAAATTCTAGGTTATTAAGCCAAAACAATATATTGCTGATAAATTCAAATTGTAATAAATGAGCGGCTATCGATACAATTCCGGTTGCCATTACCAAAGCAAAATAAGCGGGGGAAAAACTTTTGATTTTTTCTTTTATAAAAAGGCTAGATTTCATTTTCTTTTCTTAACTCTTTTTCAGCCACTTGACAAGCTTAAATGCCAGCTAAAATGGATGTTGCAGAAATAGTTTCCTCCTAAAACGATACCAGTGATTTTTTGAACAGATGGATTTACTATTTAATTGACAGTACAAAAATTTCCCCTATTATTTGTTTATACACTCTATTGATCCTTGAAATGTAAACGGCCAATAAATTGCAGTGCTTATTATTAAAAAAATTTATCTTCAAAATACGATTGCTTGCAGCAAACCTTCTCAAGTAGTAAAAGAGTTTTACGAACAGATGTAACTGCAAAACCTGATTTTGATAATTGTTTCAAAATTGAAAGCCATGCAGCAAACACGCGATAGCATTAAAGACATTTGGGGTAAGCGGTCTCCTTATAAGGGAGACTGGCCTGTAAGAGTAGATGAGCAAATAGAAGAAGAACCAGACAAATGGGTTCAATCTGCTTGTGTACTTTGCTCAAATGGTTGTGGAATGGACATTGGGGTAAAGGATGGAAAAATCGTAGGTGTGCGAGGTCGAGCTGTAGATATTGTAAATCACGGAAGGCTTGGCCCTAAAGGATTAAATGGTTGGGTAGCCAATAACAGTGCTGACAGGTTAAAAAGACCACTAATTCGAAAAAACGGCAAATTGGAAGAAAGTAGCTGGGACGAAGCTATGGAATTGATTGTAAAAAAGTCTAAAGAGGTTATTGAAAAACAAACAAGTCTTGGAATTGGTTTTTATACCAGCGGCCAACTATTTTTAGAAGAATATTATACGTTAGCTGTTATAGGAAAAGCCGGATTGGGAACGCCACATATGGATGGTAATACCCGACTTTGCACTGCCACGGCTGCAGCCGCACTAAAAGTTTCTTTTGGCTCTGATGGCCAGCCGGGTTCATATACAGATATTGATACTACTGAAGCTATCTTACATGTAGGACACAATGTGGCATCACAACAAACGGTGCTTTGGATGCGTATACTAGACAGACTTGAAGGTGAAAACCCGCCCAAGCTAGTTGTTATCGATCCACGAAAAACCTTTACTGCAGAAAAGGCAACAGTTCACCTAGCCCCTATTACAGGAACAAATATTCCGGTAATGAACGGATTATTGAATTTAATAATTGATTCAGGAAGAATCAATAAAGAATTTATAGAAAATCATACAGTAGGGTTTGAAGAATTAAAACAAATTGTTGCTAAATGGCCTCCGGAAAGAGTGGAAGAAGTAAGTGGCGTCCCAGCGGCAAAACTTCGAGAAGCAGCGGAAATTCTTGGTTCAGCAAGCACCTTGGTTTCAACAGCACTGCAAGGTGTTTACCAATCAATGCAAGCTACAGCAGCGGCAGTACAGGTAAACAATCTTCATTTGATCAGGGGTTTAATTGGCCGTCCCGGTTGTGGCATTTACCAGATGAACGGACAACCTACTGCGCAAAACAACAGGGAATGTGGTGCGGATGGCGATCTGCCCGGGTTTAGAAATTGGGGAAACAAGGAGCATATAGCCGAACTTGCTACTTTATGGAATGTTGATCCTGACATTATTCCGCACTGGTCACCTCCTACACATGCTATGCAAATATGGCGCTATGCCGAACAAGGCCTTATAAGTTTACTATGGATTAGCGGCACTAATCCTGCTGTATCAATGCCTGAATTGCAACGAATAAGAAATATTCTTGATAAAGAAGACTTGTTTGTAATTGTACAGGACCCATTTATGACCGAAACGGCAGAGAGAGCCGATGTAGTATTACCAGCAGCGATATGGGGTGAGAAAACAGGCTGTTTTACAAACGTTGATCGTACGGTGCATATTTCTCATAAAGCGATTGAGCCACCGGGAGAAGCGAGATCTGATTTGGATATTTTTATAGATTATGCAAAAAGAATGGACTTCAGGGACAAAGATGGAGATCCTTTAATTAAGTGGCAAACGTCAGAAGAAGCCTTCGAAGCATGGAAACAATGCAGTAAGGGTAGACCGTGTGACTATAGTGGTATGAGTTATTCAAAATTGAGTCAGGGTTCAGGAATTCAATGGCCTTGCAACGAACAATTTCCTGATGGAACGCCACACTTATATACGACTCATCTTTTTAATACATCTGCTAATATTTGTGAAACTTATGGATACGATTTAGATACAGGCGCGGCAGTAACAGCGGAAGAATACAAGGCTATTGATCCGAAGGGAAAAGCCTTTTTAAAAGGAACTGATTACCAGCAGCCATACGAAATACCTGACGACCTTTATCCTTTATGGCTCACCACCGGCCGGCAAGTGTACCATTTTCACACACGAACAAAAACAGGTCGTTCTAAAGCATTAAGCGATGCCGCACCCGATGCCTTTATCCAAATTTCAGAAGAGGATGCCGCAAGGTATGGGATTAAAGAAGGTGAAATGATAGTGGTGGAATCCCGTCGGGGTAAAGTGATTGAACCTGCTAAGATCGGCGGTGTAGAACCTGGACTTGTATTTATTCCTTTCCACTATGGTTATTGGGATAAATCGGACCGGCCCAGAGCAGCAAATGAATTGACTCTTTCAGAATGGGATCCCGTAAGTAAACAACCTCATTTTAAATATGCTGCAGTTCGAATTACAAAAGCTGATGCAGGTATTATCGAAAGCACTGCTGATAAAATAGAAAAAGCTGCAGATACTATAAAAAGTAAACTAAAATCACAGGAGGCTTAAAATGCATATTGGGCAATACATAGATTTAGTTCACCGAACTGAAATCGATTTGGTTAAAGCTTTTAAAAAAGTTGCAAAAGCACATGGTGATGAACCAGATGTTTACCAGACATGCCAGCTTTTAGCCTCATGGTCACAAAAGCTGGTCGAGGAATTTGAACCAATAGTAAAACGATATAAAGAAGAGAGCGACAAAGAACCGGATCGTCTTACTCAGACATTATTAAAAGATACCCGGAAAGGAGGTCTTGCCTTACTACGTGATTTACATGATCTGTATCTTATCACAACGGAAGTCAAAGTCTGTTGCACTATATTAAAGCAGGCATCAGACGGACTGCGTGATAAAGATCTGACAGCAATGTGCGAGGAAATTGAAAGGCAAACTACGAGACAACTTTCCTGGCTATTGACCCGTGCGAAGCAAGCAGCTCCGCAAACACTTATCGTAGCTAAATAATTACTTTTATCCGATTTTGTATTCATAGGCTCAATATGTTGTCCGGCTAACTTTTTATGGTATGATTTTTATTCTTCAAATACTATTAAAACTAAAAGTATGTATAATAACAAAAAAATAGCAGGAGGAGCAGGAACATTGCTTGCAGCAGGTTTGGCTGCATTCGCCTATTACAAGTATTCAAAAATGAGCGAAGAAGAAAAACGAGACATGGTGAACAATCTCAAAGAAAAAGCACAAAATCTATACGATCAGTATGCTCCGGCCGAACTAAAAGATCTTTTTGCTAAAAAAGGACCTGAAAATGCTGAAAGTCGTTTTGGTGAAGGTGGAACTTATTCCAGTTAATTTTTAGAATGCCACAATATGTTTAAATTATCAACGTATTAATGGCAGGTAAGATTTAAACAAAGCAGAATTGTGTGAAAGGCTTCTTTTTTACATCTTTCTGCTTTGCCATTTTAGATAATAGATAATTTATACGATTTCTGACCTTTGGGGTAACTTTTTAAATGTTCTTTACAAAAGCTAATGATGAAAAAATAGTTCCTTTAATTAAAAAGTTTTACACTATTAATAATATATCACTCTTTTAGCATTTTTTTCAATAAAACTAAACTATACCCTTTACTTCGAGTATATATTTAAAAGTCCTTTTTTGGTTTACATCAAATTTGAACATTTTTATCAACTCTAGTTGCAAATAGGGTATAGATTTTATATTTTTGTATCCACCTAAACCTGTCTTAACTAAGATGTTCCCTAAAAATATTGTACTATATGCTGACGATGACATCGATGATTTACAACTTATAAAAGAAGCGTTTTCGCCTTATTCAAATGACGTAGAATTAATAACTGTCACAGATGGATTGGAGGCTATAGCATATTTAGAAAATATACCGCTCCATCAGCCTGTTCCATGTCTCATTATTTTAGATATAAATATGCCACGAATGGATGGCAAAGAAGCGCTTAAGATAATTCGCGGAATAAATCGTTTTAAGAAAGTCCCTTCAATATTATTTACTACTTCTTCACAAACTAAAGATAAGGAATTTGCTAAAACCTATAATGCAGGTTTTCTCACTAAACCAATTGATTATAATCAGCTGGACCTTATAGCAGGTCAATTCATTAAACATTGTACTGATGAAGTAAAAAACAAGGTGCTAAAAGAGCTAAAGTAATTTTAAACCTTCATCTTTTTTTCCTACAACTCAAATTCCATTTTTGCATTTTGTTACAAGGACGGGTTACCTTTTATTATAATTTGTATTAATCGTTAACCTTAACCTAAAAGATAAAAAGTAAAACATGGTACAAAAAACTTATTTTAAAACGAAGGATTATTGTAAAGTAAAGTTTACTTTCAATATTGAAAATGCTGAAACAGTAGAAATACTTGGTCTTAATAGCGATTGGGAAAACTCAATAGTTATGAGCAAAAAGAAAGACGGTACATTTACCTGTGATGTGTCTTTACCCAAAAATTCCCAGCACGAATTCAAATATCGGGTCAATGAAACTCAATGGCTTAACGAGCCACATGCAGACAGCCAAAACATAAATGAATTTGGCGGGCAAAATAGTGTTATTATAATATAAAAATATAAAAGTCACATTTTCTTCTTTTGTTCAAGGTCCTGCTGCCGCATGACCTTGAACTTATTATTATAATACTTTATCCTTACTCGTATTTCTATTTACAGCTTTTCTTCGTTGTTTGCTTTTCTGTCCTAAGTGCACCTCCACCATCAGGCTCTCCTTCTTCCATCATAAGCAACATTCTCAATACAAAACCTGTTGCCATCGTTAAGCACCAACTTTTTCATAACCCTTGTCCAGTTTATACATGTAAATCTGGACAAGAGTGACAGAATAATTAATAAAAACTTTACCTTTATATTATAATTCCAGGCCGACGAATGCAATGACACCGCTTCACCAATCTCTAATGAAGTATCAGAAAAAAAGAAGCTTCCAGCAAACAATTTACTGCTCTATTAATTGGGAACGGCCAAGGCCTCTAGTGTAAACAATGAAGCGAAAAAACGAACTAAAAGTATCTCACGTCATTACACAATTTTTATTTACTTTTCATCTTCATTTCAAATTTGCTTAATGAAACTTTCTACCGCTTTTTTTGTTTTATCAATACTCTCTATCAGTGTTATCTCGTGCGATACAACCCCCTCAAAAAAGGATGATAAAAAATCGGATGCTGCAGCAGCCTCTTCCAACGCTGTCAGATACCAGTTGATCACAAACGCAATAAAGTCGCCCGTTCAAATGGTAACGGCTCCTGACAATACAAATCGTTTATTTATCAGTGATCTTGGCGGTAAGATATTTATTATGCAAAACGGCAAGCTATTGCCAAAACCTTTTATAGATGTAAGCAGCAAACTGGAACAAAAAGATACAACTGCAGCAATGAGAGCGATTTTTAGTATGGCCTTCCACCCCGATTTTGCAGCAAACAAAAAGTTTTATATATGCTACAATGCGCCGGCAAGTGATACGGCAGACAAGTGTAAATTGATGATTTCGGAGTTTAGGGCTAGCAACACTAACGCGGATATTGCAGATGCTTCAACCGAACGTAAAGTGCTTGAAGTAGATGGCAGTACAATTGGTGTAGATGGTTGCCAGATCGCCTTTGGCCCGGATGGCTATCTATATATTGCTATTGGCGACAATGGTACTCCTTTAGAGAAGCGGGAGGCTCAGGACTTACATTCCTACTTAGGAAAATTGTTGCGAATTGATGTAAACAAAACACCTTATGCCATTCCTTCAGATAATCCTTTTATAACTAACAAAAACGCAAAACCTGAGATATGGTCATACGGCCTAAGAAGATTATGGCGTTTCTCTTTTGATCCTGACACACACCTATTATTTGGTGCTGATATAGGTGATAAAACGGAGGAGGAAATAGATATTATACAAAAAGGAGGCAATTATGGATGGCCGATAAAAGAAGCTGATAGCTTAGCCGTTACCAATACGACTGCTGATACTTCAGGCTTTATACCTCCCGTTAATAGTTATTCGCATAAAGATGGTATCTGTGTTATTGGTGGCAGTGTCTATCACGGAGATCAATTGCCTTTTTTAAAAAATAAATATGTTTTTGCCGATTTTAATGGAAGTTTATTTGCAATTGGCAAAAACGAAAATGAAAAATGGCTTCGCAACCCAATAAAAGTATTAAATCCGCCTACCTATCCTTTTACAATTTTCAGTTTTGATAAAGATACAAATAACGAATTGTATGTATTGGGCGTACTAAATACAAAAGCAGGATCTATAGGAGCGGTTTACAAACTGGTTCACATTTAACTCATATCGATTCGTTCAAATCCATAAATACTGCATTTTGGTAAAGAAATCTTAATCCATCTTCGGTTTATATAAACACGTAACACTTATATTTTAAAATTTTGTTCCTTTGCGGTTAATTTCTCCTGAAATGGTGTTGAAGTTATAAATGGAGTTATTTGAACAGTATGCAAATTGAAATTTTAAAATCGAAAGTACACAGGGTTGTAGTTACGGAAGCAAACCTAAATTATGTAGGAAGCTTAACATTAGATGAAGATTTGATGGATGCAGCTAACATGATTGAGAATGAAAAAATAACCGTAGTAAATGCAAATAATGGAGAGCGTCTGGAAACGTATTTGATAAAGGGACAAAGAGGTTCCGGAGTTTGTTGCTTGAACGGACCAGCGGCTCGTAAAGGAATGGCAGGCGATACAGTAGTTGTTATTTCTTATGCATCCATGGATTTCGAAGAAGCCAAGAAGTTTAAACCTACTGTTGTGTTTCCAAAAGAAGGAAATAAGCTCTAAGACGATTAAGAACTATTAATATTTTTTCTGCCTAAAGCAAAACTTCGTTTTTTAGGTTTAACCAATCTTATTTACAGCTAGCGGGCAATTAACCGCCTCTCTAAAATTACCTCTTAAAACCTGGCGAGAGATTTTGATGTTTGTGGGCTGATGTGAAGGAATGGCAGAAAAGGTAAAAGAATTTGAAGGCACATAATAAATGTTCATTGTTAATGCGACACCTATTGTGCTGTTGCATCCATTGTTTGCTTTAGAATAGAGAGTTGCGTGCATTGCTATGTCACTATAAGATGAGTGACTATGCTAAAAGTAGCAAATTGGCGTAATTCACAAGTATTGTTCTCTTTTGCATCACCTACATGCACTAGTATTGTATTTTTACAAATGATTTTTCAGCGAAAACTGTTTAATAGCGAAAAGAGTCCTAAATCGCTAACTAACCAACTCTCCTTTAAAGACCGTCTTTCAGCGCTACGTAATCTCCCCCGTTTCTTTAAACTCGTTTGGGAAACCAGTCCGTGGATGACAGTAGTGAATGCACTCCTGAGAATTATAAAATCTGCCACTCCACTCGCTATTTTATACGTCGGCAAATTGATTATTGACCAGATTCTTATATTAAGCCATAATAAGGCCGGCCTTTCATCCCGTTACCTTTGGACGTTGGTTGCTATAGAATTTGGCCTGGCTATTTTGTCAGATAGCTTAAGCAGAGCCATTACTCTTATGGATAGCTTACTTGGAGATTTGTTTTCCAACCATACTTCCATAAAGATCATGAGTCATGCTGCTACTCTTGATCTTGACCAGTTCGAAGATTCTACCTTTTATGATAAGCTGGAACGAGCAAGGCAGCAAACGATTGGCCGAACCATATTACTTTCGCAGGTGTTGAGCCAGGTGCAGGACTTAATAACAATGGCTTTTCTTGCAGCTGGCCTGTTAGCATTTAACCCATGGCTGATCATTCTGTTATTAGTAGCCATTATACCTGCGTTTTTAGGTGAAGCCTATTTTAACGATAAAACCTACGCCCTTAGCAGAAGACAAACGCCGGAAAAAAGAGAACTTGACTATGTTCGTTTTTTAGGTGCAAGTGATGAGACAGCTAAAGAAGTGAAAATTTTTAATTTATCTGGTTTTATCATCAATCGCTTTCGCCAACTTTCCAACCGGTTTTACATTGATAATAAGCGGTTAGCTATTAAGCGTACAATTTGGGGCACATCGCTAACTATGGTAGGAAGCGCAGGGTATTATAGTGCTTACATATTTATGATAATTGAGGCTGTAAATGGAAAAATATCTATTGGCGACCTCACTTTTCTTGCAGGCTCTTTTAGGCAATTGAGAAGTTTACTGGAAGGAATTTTAATCCGGTTTACAAGCGTGTCGCAAGGCGCTGTGTACCTGCAGGATTTTTTTGAGTTTTTCGAAATACGTCCCCGTATTGTTTTGTCACCTAATCCATTGCCTTTTCCACGCCCAATTAAGCAAGGTTTCAGATTTGAAAATGTAGGGTTTAAATATTCTAACTCAGAACGTTGGGCTAACCGTCATATAAGTTTTACACTTAGTTTAGGAGAAAAGATTGCACTGGTTGGTGAAAACGGGGCAGGCAAAACAACACTTGTAAAATTGCTTGCGCGTTTGTATGATCCTACTGAAGGACGTATTTTGCTGGATGGTGTTGATCTTCGCCAGTATGACCTCAATGAATTAAGGATTCAGATAGGTGTCATTTTCCAAGACTTTATAAGATACCAGATGAGTGCCAGCCAAAACATTGCAGTGGGCAACATAAATGAAGTTAACAATGCTGAACTTATAAAAAACTCATCTATACAAAGTCTTGCTCATCCACTGATTGATAGATTACCAAATAAGTATGAACAGATGCTTGGCAGGCGTTTTAATAATGGAGTTGATCTGTCAGGCGGTGAGTGGCAGAAAATTGCTCTGGCAAGAGCCTATATGAAAGATGCTCAATTGCTGATATTAGATGAGCCTACAGCAGCTTTAGATGCGCGAGCTGAATATGAAGTATTTCAACGTTTTGCTGAACTGACTCGAGAAAAATCGGCAGTATTAATATCACATAGATTTTCAACAGTTAGAATGGCAGATAGAATATTAGTGCTGGAAAAAGGGCAGCTAATTGAATTGGGAAGTCATAAAGAGTTATTAGAAAAAGAGGGCAGGTATGCCGAGCTGTTTAAGTTGCAAGCCATGGGATACCAGTAATTGCTAATTATAATTAATTAATCAATGAATTATAATTAGGATGTTCCCTGGTATGATCTGTAAACAAGTACACTTAGGAATTGCAGCACAAAGAAATTGAGGTAAAGAAACAAGAACAGTTTGGCCAATGCGAGCCACATCTGAGAGTGGCTGCATTGGCAATAGTAAAACTGAGCATTTATAATAATTAAATATTACAACGTACTTTCGCAAATTAAAAGTGCTTCTTAATTATAAATTATGGCTAGATCTGGACCTATTATTATTATAGAAGATGATTATGATGACCAGGAGATTATTCATGACATCTTAAAAGAGTTAGAAGTTCCTAACAATATTATATTTTTTACTAACGGTTCAGACGGCTTAAAATATTTAAAAACAACAAATGAGCAACCGTTTTTAATTATTTGTGATGTTAACCTTCCGGGAATAAATGGGTTGGAATTTAAAAAACAAATAGATAATGACAGTTACCTGAGACAGAAATCAATCCCTTTTGTTTTTTTAACCACTTCTGCAAGTCGCGATGCTGTTAATAAGGCTTTTACTGAAATGATTGTTCAAGGTTTTTTTGAAAAAAGTTCATCACTGTCAGAATTAAAACAAATGCTAAAGACGATCATTGAATATTGGAAAATCTCAAAAAATCCTAATACAGCGTAGAATTTCTTTATAATTAGCACGTTTAAGAAAAAATGCAAACAATTGGAGAACAAGTAAGATGAGACTTTTTTCGTATTGCTGCACGTAAATGCAATTTTTTCAACACAACTTCACTATTGAAATTATTGATCTTCAATTTGCTACTTTCAACATCAATTGATAACCTTTCGATAAAATTATTCCTTGAGAAACTTTTTTAAAAGTATATAATTTCGATAAACATTAGCCTTTTTGAAAAGCTTAACATATGCCCGGCCATAAAATTTTAATAATTGATGACGACACTGACGATGTAGAAATATTGTCAGAGGCATTTTCCCAAAGCGGAGTGGAAAGTGTGTATTACACTCACTCGGCAATGCAAGCATTTATCTACTTAGAGTCAATAGAAAATAAACAAGATCTACCAAAGCTTATTGTAACAGATCTCTATCTGCCGGGAATTACAGGTGCAGAATTTTTAACGGATCTAAAAAAAATGGAAAAGTATACACATATTCATGTTATTGTTTTATCGAGCAATAAGTCTGCAAGCGAAATAGAAAGGTATAAGCAACTCGGTGCACTGGATTATTTGACTAAACCTTCAAGTTATGACGAGTACATAAAAGTCGCAAAAAATATAGCAGAGAAAGTGCAGGAATAATCTTATTGTTTCGTTTCAATAAAGCATTACGTACTGTATCACGAATATATTTCAAAAAGTTTTACTCAAATATTTGAAGGTATCTTTCAACCGAAAATGCCATAGCGGCCTTAGCATCCCTCTTAATGTAACGGCCAAAAGCGCCATACATACCATCATAATCTATATTTTTTACAGCTTTTTCAATTTGGAGAATATCTTTTTTAGGAAGAGGGATAAGGTTAGGATAACTGTACATAAATGAAACAGTTTTTAAATCAGGAGCAACCTGTATGGTATCTCCGACAAAAAGTGCTCCTTTACCTGCGGGATTATACATAACTGAAGCGCCAGGGAAATGGCCTCCACACCTGATTAATGTTACCTTATCCCATAAATCAAATTCCTGCTCATTCCACAATTGTATAGCAGTATCTTTTCTAACTAACCATTTTTCATCAAGGCCATTAATGTATATTGGAACTCCGCCGAAAGCACGACTCCATTCAACAATGGTTGAAAAATAATGAGGATGTGATATTGCAATAGCCTTAACACCTCCTAACCTGTTTATCAGATCTATAGTAGTAAGGTCTAGATTGGTAATACAATCCCACAAAATATTACCATGAGGCGTTATTAATAAATGTGCCCTTTGACCTATAGCAAAAGAAGGAGTTGTGTAAATGGCATACACATTTGGGGCAACTAATTCTATTATATTCTTATACTGCTGATTCAGCCTGTCAAGAGTAGTCCAGCTTTGCCCGTTTGAATTTACATATTGGCGATCATCTTCACATATTATGCAACGCCCCGGAGGCAATGCACTTGCCTCATATTGAATACCGCAAGTAGTGCAGATGTAAGATGTTGATAGCATTAGGTAAAGTGGTTAATTAAATGGCAATTCCAAGAAAATTCCAGATGTATGCAAGAGATAAATAAAGAACGTTTCTTTAAAGTTATAATTATTACATAAACCTTCCTGTATAACTTGCTTCTACATTTTTAAGTTCTGAAGGCACTCCGCTATATACAAGATTTCCGCCTTCATCACCGGCTTCTGGTCCAAGATCTATTACCCAGTCTGCACTTCGTATAACGTCGGTATTATGCTCAATAACCAGGATAGAGTGCCCCTGCTCTATAAGTGCACTAAAGGACGCCAAAAGTTTTTTTATGTCATGAAAGTGAAGGCCGGTTGTAGGTTCATCAAAAATAAATAATACATGTCCTATCCCTTTTCCCTTACCGAGAAAACTTGCAAGCTTTACTCTTTGTGCCTCTCCGCCACTCAGCGTGTCACTGCTTTGACCCAGTTTTATATACCCAAGCCCTACATCCTGCAATGGCTGAATCGCTTTAGCTATATTTTTTTCATCCTTAAAAAAGTCGATTGCTTCATCGACGCTCATGTTTAAAACATCGTAAATGTTCTTCATCTTATAAGTCACCTCCAACACTTCCTCCTTAAACCTTTTACCATGGCAAACATCACAAACAAGGTGTACATCTGCCAGAAACTGCATTTCTACGACCTGCTCTCCTTCGCCTTTACATGCATCACATCGTCCCCCATCTACATTAAAAGAATAATGTTTTGGCTGAAAACCTCTCATCTTTGCCATTGGCTGCTTAGCAAATACATCTCTTATTTCATCATAAGCTTTAATATAAGTTACAGGATTGCTGCGAGAAGATTTACCAATAGGATTTTGATCAATCATTTCTACCTGCGAAATATATTCGACATCACCTGTAATCGCTTTATGAAAACCGACTTTTTCTGCGAATTCACCTTTTAGCTTTTTTAATGCCGGTGCCAGAACCTGTTTTATAAGTGTTGTTTTTCCACTGCCGCTTACTCCTGTTATCACACAAAATACATCTAAAGGAAACTGCACAGTAATATCTTTTAAGTTGTTATGACGTGCATTATGTACAGTAATACTATGGCTGGAAGTTCTTACATTTTGAGGTGGTTCAATTTTCAATTCTCCTTTTAAATATTTTCCTGTAAGACTTTCAGGATTAGAAATAATTCCTTCATATCTCCCTTCAGCAATTACTTCTCCACCGAGATGACTGGCCAAAGGTCCCATATCTATAATATGATCAGCTTCGCGCATCATCATTTCATCATGCTCTACCACTACCACTGTATTGCCTAAATTTCTTAGTTCTTTCAAAACCTGTATTAATCTTTTAGTATCGCGGCTATGCAGACCAATAGAGGGTTCATCTAAAATGTATAATGAATTGGTAAGATTGCTGCCAAGGCTGCGGGTTAATTGAATACGCTGGCTTTCACCGCCACTTAGACTGTTAGCCAGCCGGTTGAGTGACAAATATCCCAACCCAACATCTAGCAATGTTTTAAGTCGATTTTTTACTTCGAGCAATATTCGTTTTGCTACCTGCAAATCATAATCGCTCAACTTAAGATCACTAAACCATTGGTATAAATCTTTAACCGGCATATTGCAAAGTTCGCCGATATGAAGGCCGTTTACTTTTACATACAAAGCCTCTTTGCGCAAGCGATAAGCATCACATTCGTGGCAACTTGTCCTCCCACGATAGCGGCTTAGCATAACACGGTATTGAACTTTATATAAATTCTGCTCTACTTCTTTAAAAAAATCATCAATACCGTTTGCATACCTGTTGCCTTTCCATAAAATCTCGTATTGTTCTTTAGTGAGATCTGCAACCGGGGTATGAACAGGAAAGTTAAAATTAGCCGCAGCACGAACGAAGCTTTCGCGCCAAAGACCCATCTTTTCACCTTTCCAGGGGGCAACAGCACCTTCATATATACTTAATCTTTTGTCGGGTATAACAAGATCGGGATCTATTCCTAACACCATTCCAAAACCTTCACAAACCGGGCATGCCCCAAAGGGATTATTAAAAGAAAAAAGGTTAGGAACCGGCTCTTCAAACTGTATACCATCAAGTTCAAACTTATTGCTGAATGGTATAAACTTTTCATCTACGTACAGGTACATTTCTCCCTCCCCCTCGTAAAAAGCCGTTCCTATACTATCGCTCAACCTGTGCGTATCATCTTCGTCAAACTGCTTTTTTACTATGCGATCTACGAGAATATAAGTTGAAGACTGAGGGTTAGTATTTGTGGGAGAAGTTATTTTCTTTTGTAAATCCTCATCATTCATTTCAATCAAATCTTCAATCCGAATAACTTCTCCTGCGCTATCACCCTGGCTCTCTGTTTTTGTTATAAACATTCTGCTAAAACCTTTTTGAAGCAAAATATTTAATTCTTCTCGTACTTGACGGTTGGCATGTTGTTTAAAAACTGCTATCATCAGTACCCGGCTGCCTTCAGGCAATTGTTGTATAGCTTCTATAACATCTTTTACATCATCTTTTTTTACTTCACGACCACTGACAGGAGATATGGTGTGACCGGCACGTGCATATAACAAACGCAGGTAATCGTAAATTTCTGTCATGCTTCCTACTGTACTTCTTGGTGTACGAGTACTCACTTTTTGCTCTATAGCGATAGCAGGGCATAAACCTTTTATAAAATCTACATCAGGCTTATTCATTCTCGCCATAAACTGCCGCGCATACGCACTCAGGCTCTCTGCATACCTTCTTTGACCCTCAGCAAATAATGTATCAATCGTTAAGGAAGATTTGCCCGATCCGGAAACACCTGTAACTACAATAAATTTATTTCTTGGAAATTCAACTGTTACATTTTTTAAATTATGAGTTCTCGCACCTTTTATAAGTATGTTATCGTTGATTTTATTGGCAACTTTTTCTTTAGCAACTTTTACTATGCCTGCATTGTTCTTAGCCATAACTACAAAAATAAAAACAATAAAATGGTTATAACGTCAATAATAAACAAAGCAGGAAGTATAAAGGATTAATTAACTAACATTTTCAGATAAAATATTAGTAAAAACAGTAATTAAATGTATTGTTCCAATTAAGAGAAAGTCTTTTACGGAAGTGTCAGAATAGGAAGCTTGTAACAAAAGGATGGATAAATGATTGACACCTAGTGTTTTAAGCTTTAAAAGGAATAAGATAGCGAACCCATTAACAATAATTATTGTAAAAGTGTGACTTTTTAGGGCATCCTTTTATCTTCTTCAATAGTTTAGTCTCTTAACTATACTCTTATTTTACATCACTGATTTAATAACAATGTAAAGAAATAAGATTAAAAATACATGGTTATATAAACAGAAGTTATTAGAAAGGTCCTATTAATTCTAATTAAAAAAGTGTTATCCAAATCCTTTAAAATCAATATCTATATGAAAACATTATTACTTGCCCCTGACACACAACTGATACAGGAATTTAAATACGGCAACAATAAAGCACTTGAAATTTTAGCATGGAGATACAAAGAAAAAATTTTTTCATCTATCCTTTTCCTTGTAAAAGACAAATACCTCGCGGAAGACCTTTTTCAGGATACTTTTATAAAAATAATTGATACCATACGCAACGACAATTATACTGAAGAAGGAAAGTTTTTATCATATGCCATACGAATTGCTCATAATCTTTGTGTAGATCATTTTAGAAAAGTAAAAAGAGTACAAATTGTAAATACAGGAGATCAGAATGAGTATTTTGAGATTTTTAATTCTTCTGAAGATGCTGTTGATAAAAATATCATCAGGGTACAAACAAGCGATCTCGTAAGGCAACTGCTTGATATGCTGCCTGAAGACCAGAGAGAAGTAATAGTATTACGACACTTTGCGGATCTTAGCTTCAAAGAAATTGCAGAAATGACTAATTGCAGTATAAATACCGCTTTAGGCCGCATGCGTTATGCCCTTACTAACATGCGCAGAATTCTTGCCGAGAAGCAGGTGGCTTTATAGATATAGAGGAGATTTAAAAAAGAAACTCCTTATTGATTTTTAGAACAAATAGAAGAGGCAATGCATTAAAAGTTAACATGAAGAAATACATTTCGTCGTATTCAAACACTATCCAGCATCAAATAACTACTTCTTACCTGCTTTCAAACGTTTTTCTTACTGTTTCCAGGTGGTCGGTGAACTTTTTAATATCAGAATCATAACCATACTTTATATCGCTTAGCGGCTTGCCGGTAAGGTCAAGAAACATATACAAAGGCTGCGCATTAAATCCAAACTTTGTGACTTCGTAATCGAGATTTTTTTGACCAAGGGTTGTGATCTTTTCTCCATTTTTATTAGTGTATTGTTCGTTTTCAGGAAGTTCAGAAGATTCATCTACATAAAGACTTACTAATACAAAATTATCCTGTATTCTTTTCATCACTTGCGGATCGTCCCAAACTTCGGCTTCCATTTTTCTGCAGTTGGCACAACTGTGACCCGTAAAATCAAGCATTACCGGTTTATTTAACGCCTTAGCAGCAGCCATTCCTTCATCAAGATCAAAATAAGCCGTCAACCCAAAAGGAGCATGTAATTTATCGGTGTACTTTTTAGGAGGTTGAGCCGCACTAGCTGTGCTACCGGAAGAGATTCCTGCTTTTTTCAAATCGTCTAACTGGTATTTAATCTCATGCAAATTAAAATCCTGGGTACTGGGATGTGGCAGCCAGCCACCAATTCCTTTTAGCGGCGCGCCCCAAAGACCGGGAAATAAATACAGGGCAAAACAAAAAGATGCAATAGCCAGAAAAAATCTTGGTACACTTAAGTAAGGCATATCGCTATCGTGACTAAACTTTAATTTACCAAGTAAATACAAGCCGAGTAAGCTAAAAATTACAATCCAGATAACAAGAAAAATATCCCGGTCGAGCAACCGCCAGTGATAAGCGAGGTCCACATTAGATAGAAACTTCATTGCCAATGCCAGTTCTATAAACCCAAAACTTACCTTAACCGTATTTAGCCACCCCCCACTTTTGGGCAACGATTTGAGCATGGACGGAAAAAATGCAAACAAAGAAAACGGCAATGCCAGACCTAGCCCAAAGCCCAGCATTCCTAATATTGGGGCAGCACTAACTCCCTGTGTTGATGTCTGCCCTAATAACGTACCTACAATGGGACCGGTACAACTAAAGCTAACAATAACGAGTGTAAGTGCCATAAAGAAAATTCCAGAAAATCCGCCTCTACTTGCCTTTTCATCAGACTTATTAGCCCAACTGTTAGGCAGTGAAATATCAAATGCTCCAAAAAAAGAAATAGCAAAAACAATAAAGATGGCAAAAAACAGCAGGTTACTTACAGGGTGTGTTGAAATATTATATAAAGTCTTGTCGCCAAAAATCAAAGTAAGGATTAGAGTTGGGATGGTATATATCAAAATGATAGACAAAGAATACCAAATCGCATTTCTTAAACCTTCAGATCTTGACTTACTTCTTTTTAAGAAGAAACTAACTGTAACCGGGACAAGAGGAAAAACACAAGGTGTTAATACAGCTAAAAGACCGGTAAGCAGGCAAAGCAAAAAATTTGACCAAAGAGAATTATTTGCAACAATAGTTGAAGAAAAAGTCAGTGGTGGAGCCGCCTTCACTTTTATAGAAAAGCTTTCTTCGCCTCCGGGAAAAGCATCAGCCTGCCTTGCCAGCCATGTCACTGTACCTTTGATTACTGCGCTATCCTGTTTTCCAAGTTGCAATGGCTGTTTCCATTCTACACTGTCCGTAAAGAATCTTACCGTCATTCCGCCTGTTGCCGAATCTTTAGACGTCTTTACATTTCCTTGCTCCGTTAAGCTGTCGCGAAGAAATTTTTTTGCTGTACTGTCAAAATCAACTGATGTTAAGAATACTTCATCAGGTAATTTTCTCTTTGCAGAATATACCTCGACATTAGGTTGAACTTTTGCTTTTATAGAAATAAAAGCCCGGCCTGAGTCATCACGCTGAGATGAAAAACTAAACTGCACAGGCTTAGTTACCTGTGCAGTCGTTGTAAGTGAAATTAAAAAAACTGTTATAAGAAAAAATGCCTTAAAAAAATTTGTCATTGCTGCAGTTATTGGTATTACAAAGAAACATTAAATGATTTCTTTGTTGGTGGCAGGCATTGACTGTCGTCACAAGTCATATATTCAACCGTTACATTTACGTTGGTTTTTACATTACCTCTTACTTTCACAGCCTGCACAAAATCAACTTTATCTCCATAATATTTTACTTTGGTCTCAAAAAGCTTGTCATAATTCTCCTTAAGCTTTCCTATTTCCTTAACAGCACCGTCAAAAGTCAGCAATGGATTTTTAGTAAATTTAAAACTAGTGGCCACCGGCCCGCCCTCGCCAGTATTTTGGGAATAGATATGCCACGGTTTAGGTAATGTAGCTGTTAACACTACTTCATATCCGTTTGCCTTTTTCCGGCTTGTAGCAGTCCATTTGACAGGATCCTTTAATTGAGCCATTGCATTGAAAACGAACAAGGCACCAACAATAAAGCATATAATTTTACGCATAACTTTCTCTTTATTTATCTATGCTACAATTACAATTAGCACACCGTTTTTTGTTAATTCAAACCTAAGAGCTTAAAAACATGAATTCCATCTTTATTACCTAAAGCAGTAGATATTGCTCTTTCAGGATGTGGCATTAGTCCAACAACGTTTTTTTGTTTATTGCTTATACCGGCAATATTTCGTAAAGCTCCATTGGGATTACTCAAAGGTTCTATATTGCCCTTTTCATCACAGTAGCGAAAAACAACCTGTTGATTTGATTCTAATTCATCAAGCACATCGTCTTCGGCGTAATATCTTCCTTCACCGTGAGCGACGGGGATCTTTAAAGGAGTTTGATCGCTACCGATCATATAAACATTTTTACATACAAATTGTTGCTGCGCGTTTTGCAAAAGAACACCGGGTAATAGGCCACTTTCACATAAAATCTGGAACCCGTTGCATACCCCTAAAACTTTACCTCCTTTGTTTGCAAACTCTATAACGCTTTGCATCATGGGACTAAAACGGGCGATAGCACCGCATCGCAAGTAATCACCATAAGAGAAACCTCCGGGCAAGACAATGCAATCGTCTGTAGAAAACATACTAATGTCTTTGTCTTTATGCCAAAGCATTATCACCTCTTTCCCCAGCTCGTCCTGCAATGCATCTTTCATATCCCTGTCGCAATTAGAGCCTGGAAAAACAACAATTCCAAATTTCATAATAACTTTTATAATTATAAAAAGCAAAGGTAAATATCGAAATCTAAATAGTCTTTTAATATTTGAAAAGCCAGGATGAGAGAAAAGTTATAATCATTCAGCTATAACCAGTCGTTTTTATTTAATTAACTGCCAGTTTTTTACAATAGCTAAACAAATCAAGCCCCAAAATAAAAGAGCAGGGATCGTATTTCTTTTAGGCGTAAGAAAACCTTTGGCAATTAGGGGGCTTGCAGGAACTATGCATAAAATTAAACTTTCAATACCGGCATTTTTATTTATAAAAGGTATTGGCAGCAATACAAAAAGCATAGCAAGTAATACTACCCAATTTTTTCTTACCTGTATAAGTAATCTCCGTTTTTCCTGTTGCCAATAAAACAAGCCTATTAATAAAATAATTATTATTAATCCGACAGTAATAAAAAACATGATTTTATTTTGAATATCAGGAAGATTAAACTGCCATAGTGGAATGTATTTTTTTATAGAGAGCAGGTTGTCGGTTAAATAGAGATATGAAACAAGCAGGTAAAATGGAAAAACAACACCCATTAGCAATACAACAAATTCAGCAATTATAAAAGGTCGAAGCACCATGACTGCAAAAAAAGCTACCGGTATAAGTAAGGCCGATGGATGATATAATAGGATGCTTATGCCTGTAAGAAGACCAATATCGAACAATAAGGTTTTAGGATTAGGACTGTTGTATAATCTAACTGTCTTTGCAAAAAACCATATTAAAATCGGGTTAATAATAAGTGCAGGAGTAACGGCGCTCCATTCTTTAAAAACTCCGGAAAGCAAAATGTAAACCATGGCTGGCAAATAGTTAACCTTGCTAAACATTCGGTGGTCAGTAAAAAGATGATTTAGTCTTAATGCAGGTAATATAATAAAGGCATGGTAAATAAAAACAAGGATAGACGGCGCTAGTTGAACAACATAATTATTTAAAAAAGTTGAAAGCAGGCCATCGTCATTCTTTGCATATACAATGGGAGTATCAACAAAGAAATGACTATGAACGACAATGCTCAATACAATAAGCCAAAAAATTGTAGCCGGAGACCGGTCTTTAAATAGGATAACCACGCTTTATTCTGACAGGTTTTTCTTCTATAAATCTAACCGTGCAAAACAAAGGTAATTTCGGTACAAACACGGGAAAATTATTTGCCGGCTGCCAATTTGTTTTCCGTATCGGGCCATAAAGTCGTAACCTTGGTCAAGATTTTTCAATGTCGGGTTACGTGTTATTTGTCCTGCAGGTGAGATACTTTGATCTGATAATAACTGAGTCCTTCTTTCCTGTTGATTAAATAAAAAATGCAGCTGGTCACCTGTATTTACAAGAGAATAGCCAATAAAGGCGTCGGTTTCATCATCATACTGGTTTTTATTTAAGACATTACTCCAGCTGATCTTTCCACTGCTGTCAAATGAAAAAACAGCAATATTCTGAGCATTGTAGCGAACACTCTGCCCAAAGCTATTATACCGGTACCAGGGATAACCGTATCCGTAAGGACTAAACATATAATAATCCATTGGACGTAAAAAAGGAGAACCATACAAATAATCGTAGCGGTTGTAAGCTCCGCCCCTTCCGGTACTAAAAAAAGATTCTGCAGAAAGCAAAAAACCACCGTCTTTTCTTACGATCATGTTTCTGATAAAAAAGTCGTTGAAGGCTGTCTTTACACTATTATCTCCTTTTGCATCGTTTCGCAAATTTTCATCAAATTGCACAACAGATGTTGTCTTTACAGAATCTGAAAATTTATCCCAGATACAGGTAAAAAGCCCTTCAATGTTTCCGCGTCGCGATTTACTGTAAAAAGAAGAAATAATATAACGCTTGTTGAAATTATCCACCTTTAGCCTTACGTCATCCAGACTCTGGTTGTTTAGATTTATCTGGTTGTCTTTAACCTGTGCAGTTCCATACTTCTTTGTAAGCAAATATAATTTTTGAACCTTATCATTTTCCTGCCCCTGAACTGCTCTTAAAAATGAAAAATCACCTTCATTATCTAGTGAGAACTCGGTTAGGTAATCGTGTTTGCCAGGCATAGAAACATTCACAAACTGCTTTTCTTTTTTCTCAAGATCTTTATTGTACAAAACGGTTGTAACTACATAATTATCGTCATTTTTACTGTTGATTTTAAATAGACCGATATATTGTTTATCATCACTATTTATGACAGAATAGATTTTATTGCTAGCCAGAAAACTTATTTCAGTAGTATCCATTGTAACAGGTTTTCCCTGAATTTTTGCATTAGCATCAAGCCTGGCAGCCATAGAATAAACAACGTTCCGTTTTTGATATTGGTAAAACATGTAGCAAAAATCAGGATAAGCCAAAAAATCGGCATTGATAATCCTGTCAGGTAAAAAATCAAGTTTCACTCTTTCTTTTTGCTTCATATCCATATCGTAAACACTGATAACATAAGAGCTCCTCAGATTTTTATAAATAAGAATATTACTGCCGATCTTTCCAATTATTTCAAAATCCGTTTGCCTGTAGTCATTTCTGTCGGGTTCGCTATAAATTACATGCTGAGCATTTGCAACACAAAAAGTTAACAAAAACACTAAACCAGCCACAATTCTTTTCATACGGTCTGTAATGATTTATATGCTAACAAATGTAAGCTTTGAATTTATGAATTTATCCAATAAAATCCTAACGTCAGGCATTTCTTATAAATTAAAAACGCAAGTAGGAAGAATTAACCAAATGTTTAATTTTGATAAAAGGATTATAGAAATTACTTAGTAAAAAAACTTTTTACATATACATTTGCTACTATTTCTTTATTAACTTTTTGACCGTGTCCAAGAATATTAACAAGGTTACGACAGCTGGGTTATTAATTGCATTAGGCATTATATATGGCGATATCGGTACTTCTCCTCTATATGTTTTTAATGCCATTATAAATGGGCGTGTAATAAATGAAGAGCTGATACTTGGCTCTCTCTCCTGTATTATTTGGACGCTTACTTTACAAACTACAGTAAAATATGTAATCCTTACGTTAAAAGCAGATAACAATGGAGAAGGCGGTATTTTTAGTTTGTATGCCCTGGTACGGCGACGACGAAAATGGTTGGTAATGCCTGCCACAATTGGTGGAGCGTCGTTACTTGCAGATGGTATTATAACCCCGCCAGTTTCTGTTACATCC
The DNA here is from genome assembly GCF_000374045.1 of Segetibacter koreensis DSM 18137. Lineage (GTDB taxonomy): Bacteria > Bacteroidota > Bacteroidia > Chitinophagales > Chitinophagaceae > Segetibacter > Segetibacter koreensis. Next base: position 89,136 of record NZ_KB893324.1, read on the forward strand.
GCGGTAGAAGGCCTAAAACAAATACCAGGACTTGGTGGCATTGAAACTTTTACAATTGTAGTAATTGTACTTGCTATACTCAGCATGTTGTTTTTTATGCAACAATTTGGAACTTTAACTATTGGTAAAATGTTTGGTCCTATCATGTTTGTGTGGTTTGCGATGTTGGCTGTTTTAGGAAGTTATCATATATCTGACGATGTTGGAATTTTAAAAGCTCTTAGCCCTCACTATGCTATTAAATTACTAACCCTTTACCCTAAAGGTTTCTGGATACTGGGCGCTGTTTTCCTTTGCACGACTGGGGCAGAGGCACTTTATAGTGACATGGGACATTGTGGCCGTGGCAACATCAGAATTTCATGGATTTACGTAAAGTCTGCATTGATACTAAACTACTTTGGTCAAGGCGCCTGGCTGCTCAACAATTATAATCATGTAAGAATAGATTCAAGTCTCGAGGGAAGTATTAATCCTTTTTACGGATTAATGCCGCACTGGTTCTTATTACCAGGCATTTTTATCGCAACTGCAGCAGCTATTATAGCAAGCCAGGCTCTCATATCCGGTTCTTTCACGTTAATAAGTGAGTCTATGCGGCTGAATTTATGGCCAAAAATGAAGATCAATTATCCGACAGAAGAAAAAGGGCAATTATACATTCCCGGCATAAACCTGTTGTTATTTGTTGGTTGCTGTGGTATTACTCTCTACTTTCAGAAATCGAGCAACATGGAGGCGGCTTATGGCTTAGCCATTACGCTTTGCATGATTAGCACCTCTATTCTTTTTGCTAATTTTTTAATAAGCAGGCGGACATTACCGGTATTGATTTATGTATACCTCGCCGTTTATTTATCTATTGAAATTTCATTTTTAATAGCAAACCTTGAAAAGTTTCCGCACGGTGGTTTCGTAACACTGATAGTTGGAGGAGGATTATTTGCAGTTATGTATGTATGGTTTCGCAGTCGCCGCATCAAAAATCGTTATATTGAATTTGTGCGGCTCGAGCATTATATACCACAGATACAGGAACTGAGTAATGATAAAACTGTTCCAAAATTTGCTACTCACCTTGTTTATATGACAAGTGCCAATAATCCAAAAGAAATTGAACATAAAATCATTTACTCGATATTAAACAGAAAACCAAAACGTGCAGATATATATTGGTTTGTACATGTAGACGTTTTAGATGACCCGTATACATCAGAGTACACTGTTTCTCACATTATTCCGAACGATATTATCAGGGTAGAATTTCGACTGGGCTTTAGAGTAGCGCAAAGAATGAACCTGATGTTTCGTAATGTGGTAGCAGACCTTGTTGCCAACAAAGAAGTAAATATTACCAGCCGGTATGAAAGCCTCGAAAGAAACAATGTTGCCGGAGATTTTCAGTTTGTTGTTATGGAAAAATACCTCAGCCAGGATAATGAGCTTCCCTTCATCGAGAAATTAATTATGAAAGCGTACTTCTTTATAAAAGAAATAAGCCTTACTGAAGAAAGGGGTTTTGGTCTTGACCCCAGCAATGTTATTGTTGAAAAATTCCCATTAATTGTTGCTCCTGTTTCCAGCATCAAGCTAAAACGAATTCACAACCAATACGAAGAAGTGTAAGAGGGTAAAGATGCAACAGATTTCAGCAAAACAATTACAGAAAAAACTTGCAGAAGGGGAAGATTTTTTTCTGTTAGATGTAAGAGAAAAATCCGAACATGAAGAATTTAATATAGGGGGTAAATTAATTCCACTAGACCAGATTATACGAAAAGCTGTAGAGATACCAATGGAAAAACCTGTAATAGTGTATTGCCAGAAAGGCGTTCGAAGTCAAATCGCTATTCAAAGATTAGAGCAAAAATTTAATTTTGCTAACCTTATTAATTTAGCAGGTGGTATACAGAACTGGACCTTTTAATTTATTTAAAATACTTTTTTGTACCAACTGTAGGAATCATTTCAACACTATGGGAGGCAAACTTTAATAACAAGCTTTTATTGAGCCTTTCTTATTGTTTGTATTTTTTCTGATGAATATGTAAGTAGTATAGTTTACGTCTAAGACAGAAAGATAGTTGTATAAATTAAGTTCACATTTTTATCAGTTTAAAACGCCTTAAACAACTTTAAAAGCTACAAAATAATAATTGTTTGCAGCAGCCACTAATTGAAGGTTGAGATAAAACGACTGAGTAAAATCAAGAAAAGCTTTAAATTCATGGGTAGGAACAACAAACTCATCAAAGAAAATAATATCTCCCTTTTTTAAAAAAGGCGCAAAAGAAGTCAGTACATACAAAGTAGCCGACCATAAATCAGCATCCATCATCAATACAGTTCTGCGACTGTTATCCAGTTCAGGTAAAAATGCAGGTAAGGTCTGTTGAAACAAACCTTTCAGAAACTTTCCCCTGAAATCTTTTATAAGAGGCATTTCATCATTGTTGCTAAATGCACCTTTTTTAAAAGGTCCCCAATCTTCCGGCAAACCGTCAAAGGTATCGAAGCCATAAAAACGACTATCGTTATGTGAATTTTGGGTCATAAACCAATCAAAAGACTTCCCGCTTGCAACACCAAATTCAAGATAATTTAAAGGCCCGGTTAGCTGTTCATTTTCGATAACCCATTTGTACAACTTATACCGCTTATCGTAATCCCACTTGCTCCAAAAATCGTTGTATTGAATTTGCTTATTGTCGTGTACCCACTTGGACAGGCGGGTCATATAAACCAGGTTTAGAAACAAACTCTCAAATGCAGCAAATACCCTGTGTAGTTGCAGTTTTATGAATAGTGATTTAGAAAAACGAATAAGGAAAAGCTTCATCCGGCAAAGAAAGTGAAAAAACTTTAGGACTGTACACCGAACAATTACTTACAGCATTTTTGTGACTATACTTTTTAGAAAAAGTATAGTCACAAAAATTAGACACCTCTGGGTCTATCAAAAAGTAATGTCAAATCTCTTTTAATGAGACAACTTTCTTTCCAACGTGCAATTTATATTGAGCGCCAACTTTCAATACATAATTTTCACGTGTATGGCCGACCGGAAATTTGAAGCAAACAGGGTAGTCATATTCCTTTATTGCATCATAAATAATTTCGTACACATCTTTACCAAAAGGTATCACCGTGTCTTTCATCTCTGTAAATCCACCGATAATCAATCCCTCTAACTCATCAAACTTTCCACTTCGCTTCAATTGGTACAACATTCTGTCAATGTTATATACATATTCTCCTACGTCTTCAATAAACAATATTTTGCCTTTTGTATTTATATCTGAGGGAGTGCCACTTAAATGAGCTAATAACGACAAATTACCTCCCACTAAAACGCCCTCAGCTGTTCCCGTATTATTATATGTCTCTACTTCACAGATATATGTAAGTTTGTTACCGGTAAGCATCAGGTGCAAGGACTGTATATATTCATTGTTATATTCATTGTCGTTAAAAGCTGCAGCCATAGGAGAGTGAAGCGACGCAATTTTGAAACGGCTGTAAATGTGAGAATGTAATACTGTAATATCACTGTATCCAATGATCCATTTTGGATTTTTTTTAAACTTTTTAAAATTTATTCTGTCAATGATTCTCCCTACTCCATAGCCGCCCCGCCCACATAAAATAGCTTTTACTGAATCGTCATCCAGCATCTGCTGAAAATCTTCCAGTCTTTGCTCGTCAGTACCTGAAAAATAATTAAATTGATTCCCAAGAGTTGTTCCTGCTTTTACTTTAAATCCCCACTGCACCAAAACCTCCATGCACGTCTCAGCTTTCTCTTTTGGCATATAACCACCCGGACATACAATACCTATGGTATCACCTTTTGATAAATAAGGAGGGATAATTGTCATAGTACAATAGTACAACAAAACCTTTTGCAAGAAAAGCAGAACTATTTTTAGAAGTAATATCTTTTATTCTTTGTTCCGCTTTCACATCATTATCTAGAAATTCTTATAAGTTTTTTATAGCTCTTTTTAGCTTTATTACAATTCTTTCTTGCTTGTTTTACTTCAAACCTTATTAACCAAAATCAATCTTACATCAAAACAGCCCCATTAAGGGGCTGCTTGCTATTCATTTTATAAAATTTAATGTCTTCTCTTATTTATAGTTTCCTGCTAAACTTTTTGCAAGCTCAACCATTTTAGAAATTGCATCAGCAGGAAGATTACCATTCTTAAACTCTGTCAACAACTCAGGCATTTTATTTTCCAACTCCGTTAAAAAATGCTCTTCAAATTCCTTAACCCTCCTTACAGGAACTTCTCTCAACAAACCTTGAGTACCAAGGTAAATAATAGCCACCTGCTTTTCGACTGGCATTGGTGAATACTGGGCCTGCTTCAAAATTTCTACGTTACGGGCACCCTTGTCCAACACCGCTTTTGTAGCCGGGTCAAGGTCTCCCCCAAACTTTGAGAATGCTTCCATCTCACGATATAGAGCCTGGTCTAGTTTTAAAGTACCGGCAACTTTTTTCATCGACTTGATCTGTGCATTTCCCCCTACGCGGCTTACGGATATACCTACGTTAATTGCCGGACGAATACCAGCATTGAACAGATTACCCTCGAGGAAAATTTGTCCGTCAGTAATGGAAATTACATTGGTAGGAATGTATGCAGATACGTCACCGGCCTGTGTTTCTATTATTGGCAATGCAGTAAGGGAACCGCCACCTTTTACTAAATGACGTATGCTTTCAGGCAAATCGTTCATTTTGCGGGCAATTTCATCTTTTGAAATAACTTTTGCTGCTCTCTCTAATAAACGACTGTGCAGATAGAATACGTCTCCAGGATACGCTTCACGTCCCGGAGGTCTTCTTAATAACAAAGAAACCTCACGATATGCCACAGCTTGTTTTGAAAGATCATCATAAATGATTAAAGCAGGACGACCTGTATCTCTAAAAAACTCTCCCAGAGCGGCACCCGCAAATGGAGCGTAGAACTGTTGTGGAGCAGGGTCGCTGGCAGAGGCCGCAACAATTGTTGTATAAGCCATAGCACCATTTTCTTCCAGCGTTTTCATTACACCTGCAATGGTACTTGCTTTCTGGCCTATTGCAACATATATACAATATACAGGTTTACCTGCATCGTAAAACTCTTTTTGATTAATGATAGTATCAATACAAATAGCAGACTTTCCTGTCTGGCGGTCTCCAATAACCAGTTCACGCTGACCACGACCGATAGGTATCATCGCATCAATGGCTTTAACACCTGTTTGAAGTGGTTCCTTAACCGGCTCACGAAAGATTACGCCCGGCGCTTTACGCTCCAACGGCATCTCATACAGTTGACCTGTAATCGGACCTTTACCATCAATTGGTTCACCTAACATATTTATCACACGACCCGACATGCCATCTCCTACTCTTATAGATGCAATGTTTCCGGTACGTCGTACTGTTGATCCTTCTTTGATTGCTTCCTGGTCGCCCATTAAAACCACACCCACATTATCTTCTTCAAGGTTAAGCGCAATCGCTTTCACTCCATTTTCGAACTCAACCAGCTCACCGCTACGAACATTATTCAACCCATAAATACGGGCAATACCATCACCCACCTGTAAGACTGTACCGACTTCTTCAAGATCAGCAGAAGCATTAAAATTGCTTAGCTGTTGTCTTAATATTGCGGATATTTCATCTGGCTTTATATCAACCATATTACTATGTTTTATCCCTTATCCCCTACTTAGGTGATCCAAAGGGAATATTAAAAAATTTATTTTGTTTTTATTTATTATGCCTTCTTTTATATAAATATCTATTTCTATAGACTGAAGTTGATTAGACTGTACATTACAATAATCATCTCGATATCGAACTCCTATCTAATCTGCTGAACGTAAATGTTCTTGTCAAATTGCGCCTTCAAATCCCTTAAGTCACGCTGAATACTTACATCAACAAGATTATTATCATATTCAAGTATAAAACCGCCGATTATTTCTTCTTTAACCACAGCCTCCAGTTCAATCTCTTGCAACGAAGTTTCCCTTATTATTTTACTTACAATAGATTTTTTTACTTCATCACTTATAGGAGTAGCCGTTGTAAGTTTTACTTTGTGTATTCCTTTAATTTCATTGTACTGATTAATAAAGGCATCAACAATTTCAGGTAAATAAAACTCCCTGTTTTTACGTATAAGAAGCATATTGAAAGTAGATGTCACATCAGAAATTTTTCCTGAAGTAACGGCTGCTATGGCACCAGATTTCTTATCAATAGAAACAACAGGACTTTTTAGCAGACTAACAAATTCACGACTCGCTTTGCAAACCGCCTGCAAATATTGCATATCTCTATAAACACTCTCAAGTTCGTTTCTTTCAACCGACAGGTCTATTAAACTCTTCGCATATCGGCCTGCTAATCGGGGATTAAGCATAGTTAAATTTATAGGTCTATTTGAAATTTTTTAGTAATTCAACCGCACCAATTTCAAATCTTCAAATTATCAAATTAATTAAGAGTTACTATTTCAGCTTGTTGTTTAATAAAATTTTCGTGTTCGTTACGATTTGCCAATTCGCGACGTAATATTTTTTCACTTACCTCAATAACCAATTTACCCACTTGGTTCTTTACATCTGTAAGAGCTGCATTTTTTTGCTGTTGAATTGCCACCTGTGCTTCTGATACTATGCGGTCATATTCATTTCTGGCTTTGTCCTTAGCGTCGCTAATCATCTTATTAGTTGTATCTTTTGCTTCTTTAATCATTTTCGCTCTTTCGTCACGAGCTTCGGCTAATAATGCTTCGTTCTGGCTTTTCATTAAAGCCATCTCCTCCTTCATCTTCTCAGCAGAGGCAATAGCAGATGCAATACTAGTTTCTCTTTCTTTCAAAGAGCTTAGAATTGGCTTCCAGGCAAACTTTCGAAGAATGACTAAAACAACAATAAAAGCGATTAATGTCCAAAAAATTAAACCTATCCCTGGTAATAAGAGTTCCATATAATTTGAAAGTTAACGTATTTTAAAATGCTACCGATATTTATAAAAATTTGAACTTTATTTGAAATTTAATTACTGCATCCGCCGCCCTGTGCTTTAGATGCAGTAATAATTTTAGTGCTGCTACTACTAAAGTAATTACTTCAGTACAGCTAGGATACCTGCGATAACTGCAAAAAGGGCAACACCCTCTACGAATGCAGCAGTCAGGATCATGTTAGCACGGATGTCATTTGCAGCTTCAGGCTGACGAGCTATAGACTCTACAGCACCACGACCAATCTGGCCAATACCAATACCTGCACCAATTGCTGCGAGACCAGCGCCAATTGCACCACCTAAGTGAGACATTGAAAAATTGGTAGCAGCATCATTAGTAACCTGCAACATAATGCTCATTAAAGACATACTGTTTGTTTTTGTTATGATAAAAAATTTATAAAGCGAATTCCTTTTCTCTGTGATCGCGTGTAGGATGAGGATCATGCGGCGCCTGCCCATGATCTACATGCCCGGTCTCGAACGCTTGTCCAATAAATACAGCGGTAAGATTGGTAAAAATGAATGCCTGAATGAATGCAACCAATATTTCAATAAAATATATAAATATTGTGAATGCAAGCGATAAGGGCGAAAATCCAACGCCTGCTACTTTGCTCATTGCACCAAAAATAAAAATAAGGGAAATGAAACAAATGATGACAATATGCCCAGCTATCATGTTTGCAAAAAGACGTATCATTAAAGCCATTGGCTTAATAAACACTCCGGCAAACTCTACAGGTATTAAAATAACTTTTACAAACAACGGAACCCCGGGAGGCCAGAATATATGGCCCCAAAAATGACCATTCGTACTAAACAAAATAACAAGCATTGAAATAAATGCCAGTACCAGGGTAAATGAAATGTTGCCGGTAACATTTGCCGAACCAGGTATCAATCCGACGAGATTGTTTATTAAAATGAAAAAGAAAACCGTTAACAGGTAGGGCATGTATTTTTCATAATTATGACCCAGGTTTGGTTTACCTACTTCATCCCGTACGAAAGTAATAACAGGTTCTACAGCATTTTGAAAGCCAGAGGGCGCCTTTTTTGTGCCATGTGCTTTATATTTTCCGGCAATGTTAGTCATTAGCAATATCAATAGTAATACAGCAATGAACATTTGCACTACATTACGGGTCAGTGAGAAATCATATACTTTTACACTCTCATCTACATTACCTTCCTCATTCACCGCCTTCACTTTATCATGTTCCATCTTATAGCCTTTGTAAGCAGCATGTCCATGTTGAAAACTTGAAGACATAAAAGCGTCAAATCCTCTCTGGGGAGAAAATAAAATGACTGGTAAGGGAATAGATACCGGATGACCATTGTGTTCACCAAAATGAAACTCATGGTTATCCATGACGTGCTCCATTATCAGTTTAGCCGCATCAATTTTTTCTTCGCGTGGTACAGTTGTACCATTTTCAGTTATCTCAGCTCCGTTATTGACCTCATGTTGAGCAAACGTAACATTAGATAATAACATCATAAATATGCTGAAAACCGCTACCACAAAAGATTTGGTCCACTTTATTGTCATACCTGCTCTCAATTTTGGCGCAAATATACATCTTGAAAAGGGAAAAAAGCACCTGAAAAATGAAAATGTGAGAAAAGAATTACCTACGTCCCTGTATAAATCCTCCATCTTTCCAAACACATAATATCTGTCTTGTTTCTAAAAAGGTGCGACTGTTATATTGAAACGGATTTATAAGTGATTGGAGAAAAGTTTTACCGCTACATTAACCTGTAGTTCCTTATTATGCAAAAGCTTTTTGTTTTTCTAACTGCATGTTATACAAATTAGCATAAAAGCCACCTTTTGCCAATAGCTCTGTGTGAGTACCTATTTCTTTCAGTTCACCTTTGTCCATAACTATGATTTTGTCAGCTTTTCTGATCGTTGACAACCGATGGGCAATGATGATGGACGTACGGCCGGCAATAAGCTTATCAATAGCATGCTGAATCAGACCCTCACTTTCTGTATCGATAGAAGAAGTAGCCTCATCTAAAATAAGGATAGACGGATTATAAAGTAGTGCTCGTATAAAACTGAGCAGCTGACGCTGACCGAGGCTTAATGTGCTGCCTCTTTCCATAACATTGTAATCGTAACCTTCGGGCAAGCTCATTATAAAATCATGAACTCCTATCATTTTTGCAGCTTCAACTACATGTTCTTTTAATATTTCAGGATTTCTAAGAGTAATATTCTCAAGAATACTTCCGGAGAAAAGAAATACATCCTGCAATACTACTCCTATCCGGCTTCGAAGTATATCCAGCTTGTAATCTTCCACTTTTATATCATCTATCCTGATTTCGCCTTTTTGTATATGATAAAGACGATTGAGCAAGCTGATAATGGATGTTTTTCCGCTTCCGGTATGACCTACAAGCGCTATCGTTTCGCCAGGGGCAGCAGTAAAGGAGATATTCTTTAATACGTATTGTTCTTTCACGTATGCAAACCAAACCTTTTTAAATTCCACTTTACCCTTAATTACATCGGGTGCAAAAGTTCCTTCAGATTGCACAACGTCTAGATTATCAAGTACCTTAAACACTCTTTCACTGGCCACCATTCCCATTTGAATAACGTTAAACTTGTCAGCAATAACCCTTAATGGCCGGAAAATCTGGTTGAGATAAAGGATGAATGCAACAAGCAAACCTGCATCGAGTTGGTTGCCCGCTATCCACCAGACAAGTAAGCCCATACTTACTGCAAGGACCACTTCTACCACAGGAAAAAATATAGAATAAGCAAAAATGGCACGAATATTTGCGTCGCGGTGTTCTTTATTTATTTTTTTAAATTTTGTAAACTCTCTTTCCTCAGCAGCAAATGCCTGTACTATCTGCATACCTGTTATATGCTCCTGTACAAATGCATTCAATGCAGCGACGGCATTTCTCACCTTCATAAAGGAGCGGTTCACACTTTCTTTAAAGTAATAGGTCGCGATGATTAATATTGGGAAAGGAATAAGACTAATAAGGGTGAGTTTCCAATCCATATAAAACATAATGGCCAACGTAAATATGATCGACAGCAGATCAGAAATAATCGGTATTAACCCATCGGAAAAAATATCATTGATACTTTCAATATCATTTATTGTGCGTGTAGTTAGGGTGCCAATAGGTGTTTTATCAAACTGAGAAAGGTTTAAATTCATTATTTTTTTATATACAACAACCCGCATGTCTTTTACCACGCTCTGGCCAAGCCAGGAAGTAAGAAAAGAAAACACAAATCTGAAAGTGGTTTCAATAAAAAGAAATATTATCTGAAAAAAAGTGACCGCAATAATAAACCTCGTGGCATCAGATACATTAGCATTGAAAAGAAAAAATTTTAGCCAGCCAGGCATGTGTAAAGCTTTACCAGTCGCAACATCTACAGTAAGGTTAATAAGGTATGGGCGTACAGGGGCAAACACTGCCAGCAGTATAGAAAGTACGATACTGAGGACCAGGTATGTATTATATGGCCTAACAAATTGAAAAACCCTATTTAAAAGAGAGAAATCAAATACCTTTTTTTTCACTTCATCTGACATAACACTGCAAAAATATCATTAACGTTATAAACTGCTAAAAGAAAAAAGAGAGCCGCTGTTCAGTCGCTCTCTTTTTGTCATTACTTTTTTTAAATATTACCCTTCCATCACTTTATTATAGGCCATTAGAAAAAGAGCACCAAGATTTTTATAAGGCGGTACATAATCTTCAAAAAGATTATTATTCTTTAATTTTTTACCAAAGCTCTTCCACATTTCCGGCCAGTTCAGATCTTTTCCCTGGCGAAGAGTTTCTGTAATACTCATTATCATAGGACCGTTTACAGTACCACTGCCTACTTGTTTACTAGCAATAATATGGGCATAAGGGCTAATACTTAAGACCCGGTTAACATTCTGATACCCTCCACAACTTCCTAGAAAAATAACTTTAGAAGTAGGAAACAATTGAGCTATGGTAGAAGACACATGATAGCTGTGACCCCTGTGAATAACAATTGTCGGATTGATATCATTATCTGTAAGATAAGAATCTAAATCGTCTTGTGCCTTTTCATCTAGCCCTTCTTTTTCGTCGAGTGGCCTGTTAGCATAAATAACCACGGGTACTCCTTTTGTAGAACTCACTTCTACCCATTCCTTTTTATTTACTATTTTCCAACCGGGTATATTATAAGCGGACTTAAACAGGTTAAAGAAGGTTAATCCGTCTTTATCGCCATAAAAAAACTGTTGTATAATTATTTTGCCACCTTTATCTCTAAGAGACTTATTTGAAACTGTATAAATAGGTGGAATACCAAATTTTGCAGATATATCTACCTTACCAGCAGAATCAAGACTAAGAAAAATAGTGTTTAGAAGATCATAAATAGTTCGTCCTCTTTTGTTATCCTCATTTGTTTGCTTATTTATATTTGTCTGAACCTCATTTAAAATAAGCCTCCGTAAATTATCGTCGGAAATGCTTGCATAACTGTCAGCAACGTCCACCGCATCCTCCAGGCTGTTCGTTCGGTCCAACCCGCTTGCAAAAGCCCGCATTAGAATTTCTGCATTACCCTTTTCCATCCGTTTCAAAAAATCATCGAGCGTATTATAATTAGCGGCCATTTTTATAAACTTCTTAAAACGATCGAAATTTACGCTCATCAGCAAGGTATCGCTGTTTGGACTTTTCATTCTCTGAAAAATACGCTCGTAAACCTTTAAATAGCTGCTCGTATATATTTCAGTTTCGGCCATCACGCATAAATAATATAGCTCCTGTGCATTTAATGGCTCCACTTTCTTCATTCTTATATTATCAGGTTCATCATGTAGCCCATTAATTTCATTTATGAACTCCTCAACAGCCTTTTGTTTCAACATACCCGTTAAGGCATTCATAGCCATTGGGGTATCGCGTCTACGCAATCTCGCGGTATAATCAATCTCAGTATTAACAAGCAGGCTATAATATTTGTATGCACTTTCTTTAGCCTTACCAATTTCCTCCATAGTAATTTTTCCTTTTGAAAGATTATCAAGAAAAGGAAAATACATACGGCCTTCATTTATATTTGCCAGCTTAGTGATTGTACGGACTAAAGAATCATCTATTTTTTGAATTCTTCTACCTAGCGGAGTAGTCGATTGAGCATATGTGTAGATATCTTCCTGGTGGGTGTGCGCAACTATTTTCAAAAGGCTGTCAGCAAAACTAACATTTGGATTTGATCGCAGAATTGGCAAAATTCTTTCCGGGTCTTTCTGACAAATCTTTAAGAGAACTATTTCTTTGCTTTCAGCTAACCCGGCATTTTTCTGAAAAGGAAAAACTTTCAATAAAATACTTCCTATCTCTGGTTCTACATCTTTTATTACCGGTGTAATAGCAGCTTGCTTTAATTCAAGATCCATAGCATTCTGAAAAGCATCAACAAGAACCGGCAACTGGTCTGCCTTTAATTCTTTTGCTTTGTACCCTGCTATATAAGAACTTAAGATTTCATTTAAACCTCGTAGAAATCTGACTTTTTGATTTGCGTCAAGATCTTTGTCTAGTTCAATGCTATCCTGAATGCCATCAATTTTATTGTAAAGCGTGTAGCCCACCTGCAAGTTCACTTCCTGGTCGTTACCAACATTTAAAGACCTATCTTCCTTTTTATCAAGTAAGTCTATTTCTTTTTGATTCTTATCGATATTGTCGTGAAATACCTTCCGTATTAAAGGAACAACTGGTGCAGGCTGAGAATATAATTTAGCGGAAAAAGCAAAAGGCAGTAAAAACAGTAAATATTTTAGCATATGAGACATCATCATACAAAAATACTACCAAAGCTTATGCAACAATTTAATGTTTTTTCTTTTAAGATTTCATTTTATTACCTTTAAAAGCAGGAGTTAACAATTATATAATAGCAGTTATACTCTTTCCCGATGCCTTAAAATTATTTTTGTGTAAATATATTGTTAATGGAATCTAATTTGAAGAAAGTATTAATTGTTGATGATGAAGCTGATATACTGGAAATAATTTCTTACAACCTGGTTAAAGAAGGATATGAAATACTGACTGCAAAAAACGGCCTTGAAGCTTTAGAAAAAATAGGTCCTTTTAAACCCGATCTTGTCATTCTCGATATAATGATGCCCAAAATGAATGGTGTTGAAGTTTGTAAGATTCTTCGCTCCAAACCTGATTATAACGATACACTTATTATTTTCCTCACCGCTCTTAACGATGAATCCTCGCAAATAAAAGGTCTTGAAACAGGTGCCGATGACTACATAAGTAAACCAATAAGTCCTAAAGTACTGGTAAGTCGTGTAAATGCAATTTTCCGGCGTTTAAACAAAGAAGAAGGAAAAACCCTAAAACTGGGAAATATGGTTATTGACCCGGAAAGATTTATGGTCACTTTAAACGGAAATGATATTGTACTTGCGAAAAAAGAATTTGAGTTGTTGTACTTACTTGCATCCAAACCGGGAAGAGTTTTTTTGAGAAACGAAATTTTAAGCCAGGTCTGGGGCGCCGAGGTTATTGTCGGAGACCGCACCATTGATGTTCACATTAGAAAAATAAGGCAGAAGTTGGGAATTGATTGTGTAACTACCGTAAAAGGTGTTGGATATAAGTTTGAAATGCAGGACTAAAAATATAAACAAGGGTTAGAAAAAACTGTTATCCTTTCGTAAATTCGTGTAATGCTTGCAACTAAAAATCTTTCACCCCAACAGCTATCCTTATATACAGCCACTATACTTTCCGTTCCTATTACGCTCGGTTATTATTTAATGCATCCAATATGGTGGGTGGCACTTCTTGTGCTTATCATTATTTTTATCGGAAGTTTTCTTCTAATTCAGTTTACACTCGAGCGTTTTATCTATCGAAAAATAAAATTGATTTACAAATTTATTTACCAGACTAAAGCTTCAAAACGTGAAGAGACATATTATAAATATTTACTTCCACAAAAAAGTATTGATGAAGTACGGGAAGATGTAGAAAAATGGGCAGCGCAGCAAAAGGAAGAAATTGAAGTGCTTAAAACCAACGAAGCTTACAGGAAAGAGTTTCTTCAAAACCTTGCTCACGAATTTAAAACACCCATTTTTGCTGTACAGGGGTATGTAGATACACTGCTGGACGGCGCTTTGGAAAACCCTGCAGTAAGCAAAAAATTCTTAGAAAACGCAGCTCGTAACATTGCCCGGATGGTGACACTTGTAAGTGATCTGGATGAGATAACAAAACTTGAAAGCGGTGAACAACCTTTACATAAAGAGAATTTTATAATCCAGGATCTTATTAAAGAGGCCTACGACTCACTCTCAATAAAAGCATCAGATAAAAACATAAAAGGCAGTATAAAAAAAGGTTGCGAACAACCAGTATCGGTGTTTGCGGATAAGGAAAAAATAAGGCAGGTCATTATAAATATTGTCAGTAACTCTATAAAGTATGGTAAAGAAAACGGACATATTGTAGCAAGCATTTACAAAACAGATGGAAAACATGTGTTGGTAGAGATAAGTGACGATGGAATTGGTATTTCTGAAGAACATCTTCCAAGGATTTTTGAAAGATTTTATCGCACTGATGCCGGCCGCAGCAGAGATGTTGGCGGCACCGGTCTTGGCCTTGCCATATGCAAACACATTATTGAGGCGCATGGCCAAACCCTGCACGCGCGTAGCAAGCCTGATATAGGTACAACCATTGGGTTTACGCTTGAGGCAGCAAAGTAAAAAAACAAAACCACGTTTTTAATAAGCCTTGAGCTGCTTACAAATCATAAGGTTCTCCCTAAACGTTTATTATAATTCCTGGAGATTTTGCTTATCGTAAAGCCTTTCCAAATACCTCTAGTGCTCTTTTACGTGCAAAATCATGGTCAACCATTGGCATAGGATAAGTAAGCTCATTTAGTTCGGGTACCCATTTTTTTATATAAGCAAGATCTTTATCAAATTTGGTGGTTTGCAAATGCGGATTAAATATGCGAAAGAAAGGTGCGGCATCGCAGCCACTTCCCGCTGCCCATTGCCATCCCCCATTGTTAGAAGCAAGTTCATAATCCAACAGCTTTTGAGCAAAATATGCTTCACCCCATCGCCAATCTATTAGAAGATGTTTAGTTAGAAATGAGGCAACAACCATTCTTACCCGGTTGTGCATAAAGCCTGTGGCATTTAGCTCTCTCATGCCTGCATCTACAATCGGAAAACCTGTCATTCCTGCACACCACTTTGTAAATTCTTCCTCATTATTACGCCATTCTATTTTCTCAAATTCAGGTCTAAAAGCGTGTCCTTCACCCACTTTCGGAAAATGCCATAATATCATCTGGTAAAATTCCCGCCAGATTAATTCATTTAAATAAGTATCGTTTAACCCCTTGGCAAGCCTTGCAATCTCCCTGATACTTACTGTCCCAAAACGTAAATGCACCCCTAGCCTGGATGTACCATTTTCAACACCGGGAAAATCCCTGGTTTCACCATACTTTTTTATTATCTCATCTTTTAGCTCCTTCGAGGGAAATGAATAATTAACTCCTCGAAAGCCCATACTTTCCAATGATGGTATTTGATTCGGTGGCTGGATAAAAAAGTTTTTGAAAAATTTTTCTGTCGGATAAGATGAAAGAAAAAAGTTGTTGAGCTTGTCTTTCCATCTTCTGCTATAAGGAGTAAAAACAGTATAAGGGCTATTATTATCTTTTACAATTTCATTTTTTTCAAATATTACCTGGTCTTTAAATGTATGAAAAGATATTTTTTTCTCTTGCAGAATGTTCGCTATATCGCCATCCCTCCTCTTTGCGCAGGGTTCATAATCGCGATTAGCAAAGACCTTTTCGATCTGATAACTATCTGCAAGTCCTTTAAATATTTGATCGGGAAAACCATAAAACACTTCCAGTGTGCTGCCAAGCGCAAGTAACTGTTGATGCAGTTCCACGATGGCGGCATGAATAAATGCTACCCGCCTGTCAGCTTTATCTTCTAACTGACCTAAAATATTTCTGTCAAATATAAATACAGGTACTACAGGCTTACCTTCTTTTAAAGCATAAAATAAGGCGGCGTTGTCGTGAAGGCGCAGATCTCTTCTAAACCAAAAAATATTTACCTCGGCTTTCATTCTTTCTATTTACCAACAATTTTCATGGCAAATAGTTGAGAAATGAGAAGTTCTGATTTTTGAAAGCGAAAAATGGCAAGAAAGCTTATTAAAGGATTTTGCACAATAATGATGCTATGAGAATAACAGCCGGTATTAAAAAATACTATTTTTTGTCACTCTGCAATTCCGTGTTTTACTGCATATAAAATTAAACCCGCTGTACTTTTTGCCCCTGTTTTAATTTTAAGGCGATCTCTTATTGCTTCGACTGTGCGAGGACTTATTTCAACAATATCAGCAATTTCTTTGGTGCTTTTTTCATCGCACATTAATTTTAAAACGTGAATCTCTTTATTACTCAATTCAGCATCATCGGGTAAATGCGGCTCAACGGGTTTCCTGTTTCTAAGTCCGGATAACATTGCCTTATTTGTATAATCATTAAAGAAAAATTCTTTTGTATACACCGTTTTAATAGCTTCATAAATGGTTTCGCTATCGCTGTTTTTTGTAAGATAGCTGTTGGCCCCGATTTCCATCAGCTTGCTTATCATTCCTATATCATCATTCATGGTGAGCATAATCACTTTCGCATTTGGCAATAACTTTTTCACCTCAGGCAAAGTTGTTATACCATCCATAACCGGCATTTGTATATCAAGAAGAATAATATCGGGCTGAAGAAACCGCAGAAGTTTAAGCAAATGCACTCCATTTTCAGCTTCACCAATAACCTCTATATCTTTATAATAGGACAAAGAGGTTTTAACACCAGTTCGAAATACAGCATGATCATCTGTAATTAAAACTTTTATTTTACTGCTAGTATCTTTATTCATTCTGCAATAAATATATTCTTTTTTGTTAAGTTGTTAGAAGTACTGAAAGGTATTTATTTCTTTTCAATAATGTATCAACCATTCCTTTTAAAATTGAGCCACTTCGTAAAAATACTATGCCAATTTTTAGTATGAATACGGTTAAATAAGTATTATTTGAAGATGTAAAATCGAGCAATTTTGCGCGTAATTAACGCGTGATAAGTAGTTACTTTTGATTAAGATAACAGTAAAAAATTAAGAGTTCGCATTTTGAAAGTGTATAGAAAATAAATTACCTGTTTCTAAAATTTTAACAAGAAAAGCAAGGCCCTGTTTACGATCCAATAATTTAAGAAAAGCCATATTTCCAATCTTAAAAACTCCAATTAAAGAACCGGCCTACTTTTAGTAGGCCGCTTTTTTTAACAGCATCTTCGCCACTAGGGGTGGAGAAGTTTGTTTCTGATACCATACATTAATAGTCCTGCAATAGTTTTTGCACCAACTTTTGTTTTCATATTTTGGCGGATAGTTTCGACCGTTCTGGGACTTAAAAAAATTTCTTCAGAAATTTCTTCTGTTGTCTTATCCTCACTTATAAGTTTTAAAATTTTAAGTTCTTTGTCGTTGAGCTTAACAGGGTGGGGATAATACCTTTTTACTGATTTTTTTTCTTGTAATTTAAATAACACCGCCGTATTTACCAGTTCGTTGAAATAAAAATCATCATTCATACATGCAAGAATAGCCTTATAAATTTCATCTCCGTCAGTACGTTTCGTAAGATAGGCATTTGCTCCATATTCCATCATTTCCCTTATAATTTCATAGTCATCGTACATGCTGAAAATTATGATCTTTAAATCCGGATATTCTTTTTTTATTAACTGCAGATCCTTAATTGCATTGGCACCAGGGTCTCTTATATCCATCAATAACACATCGGGCGTTTTAAGTTTCAGCTTTTTTGTAAGCTCTTTACTGTCTTCGGCTTCCCAAATTATGCTGATATAATCCCGGTTTTTCATGGCCATCCTAATCCCATCTCTGAAGATTTTAATCTCATCTGCCAATGCCAGTTGAATCAGCCTCTCCATAAGTTGGTACTTGGTTTAAAATATTTCTAAACAGTTAGGATAAGATAATACAAACTTCTCGTAAACCATAGCACAATATTATAAGTAATTCCCTTAATCGAGGTGCGAATTTTACTATCGCCGAGACAGTATTTTTACTGTAATTGAAAGTAATTTTACTAAAAATGGCATTTTGCTCAGTTTTCTTCATCCATTCAACTACCTACTTATCAACAAGTTGTAAAACAGCTTACCTTTTTTTGAGAATATCTCCTCTTGTACACGAATAGCAGAATAGGAAATTTGCTTTATAGTTTTTTATTTAATAAACCTTCAAAAAATTTCATCTATGACTAACACAGAGCTTTATGTAGTAAAAGGAAAAGTATTCGAGCAAAAAAAAGGTTATTCTACACAGGTAGGTGAAGATATTGGTTACGAAAAAGGCGCCAAAATGATCAAAACTAATTTTGATCAAAGCCCAGATGACGTTTTAGCTCACTTTATGGGTAGAGATATTATAGAGGCTATTCTTGCTCAGCCTGGTGTTGCCGGTATTCGTATGTTTCATGCAGTAAATGAATTAGGGCTACGCCAGTTGGTTTTGGTAGGAGCTGATGAGAAAGGAAAAAATATTTTAAGTTATAGTACTGTATCTGACAATGGAGAAATCATAAAGAATAAAGGTATTGTTGCTGGTGGTGTCAGATGTTGCCCACCGTATTGCGATGGTAGCGATAATCCGAATGGTACAGGGTCATGGTATTAATAAATCTGGCGACAGAGTTTGGTTCAAAAAGTAATTATATTTGAACCAAAACTCTTCTAAATTAATATTTCAGAAACCATAAGAAGTGTTTCTGTTTATACAGAAATCTTACCAGTAATCTTTTTTTTACTTTCAAAAGAAAGGG
The DNA here is from genome assembly GCF_000374045.1 of Segetibacter koreensis DSM 18137. Taxonomy (GTDB): domain Bacteria; phylum Bacteroidota; class Bacteroidia; order Chitinophagales; family Chitinophagaceae; genus Segetibacter; species Segetibacter koreensis. The sequence continues at coordinate 108,166 of NZ_KB893324.1, forward strand.
GGCCACTAAAAAGGTTATCGGTAATTTTTTTTCTGTTAACCCTGTCTTTTATAAATGATGTTTATTCGCTTTACTTACTACACCAACATAAGCCTAACTTTTTGTTTTATAATGTTTATCAATTAACAGAAACGATATCGCTCTATTATTTTTTTTACCTGATTGTCAAAAATGTCTCTATAAAAAAAGCAATTTTATTCTTAAGTATTCTGTATTGTATTCTCTGGGCACTGTCGTTTTTTAAATTTGGCAATAAAAGTTATTATTCGGGTTGCACAAATCTTGAAAACATGACTATTCTTGCCCTTATCATTTATTATTATTATGAACAAATAATAATAATAAACTCAGCTTTTATATATGCAGAAGCAACGTTTTGGATAGTAACGGCCTATTTTATTTACATCGCAGGTACTTTTTTTCTTTATTTATATATGCCTTCATTAAACAATGCAGAACAGGAACAGTATTATGTACTTAATTACATTTTCACTATTATAAGGACACTTCTTATTTGTGTTGCCTTATTTGTAAAACCCGGTTCTAATAAAATTGATAGAAATAATTTGATATAAAGACAAGGTCATCAATGATTATATTAATTACAGGATTATTTTCTACGTTGTTATTAGGCACTATTGGAATGCTGTTGTTAGCAATTACCCTTATTGTTTTTATCATTTTTCACCAGAGAAGGGTAATCTTATACCAGCTAAAAATGCAACAAATGGAAGCTGAGCAACAAAAAGTTCTCCTTCGCGCGTCAATAGAACTACAGGAAGAAGAACGCAGAAGGATTGCTGCAGACCTACATGACGATGCCGGGCCTTTACTGGCTACAGCAAGGTTGTATCTTTCAGAAAATATGGTAAACCTTGATAAACCGTCGCAGCTTCAAACTATTTTTAGCATCAAGGAAATAATAGATGATGCCATTCAGCTTATCCGAAATATTTCTCATAGCCTGATGCCTCCAACATTAAAAGATTTTGGACTCGAAAGCGCAGTAAACGATTTTTTTCAAAAAATTAATGCATCAGGTTCTATTAATGTTAAATGTTGTTTCAATGACTATACAACGAGGTTAAAAGCAGAAAAAGAATTAATTATCTTCAGAGTTATACAAGAGTTAATTAATAATATTTTTAAACATAGCAACTCAAGCTTTATACATCTTACCGAAGACAATGAAGCTGACAAAATTATTATAACATTGCTACATGACGGCAAGGGCCTGACCCAGGAAGACTTTATACAAAAGTCAAAAAGCAGTGTGGGCCTGGGATTAAAAAATATACAAAGCCGGCTAAAAGTTATTTTTGGAAATATTTATTTTGAGCAGGAAAATAATGAATTTTATTATAAAGTAACCATTGAAGTGCCGAAAGAACCTGAAGAAAAATAAACTTTTATTTCACTTACATTTTCACCATTTCATTTTGTTTTTTATCTTTAAAACATGAGTGAAATAAAAGTGGCCATTGCCGATGATCATAAAATCTTCAGAAAAGGAGTAATTATTTCTTTACGGCATTATAGTAATATAAAATTTGTTTTAGAAGCCGAAAATGGCCAGGAGCTTCTTAATGGACTTACAATAACAAAACCAGACGTTATATTAATGGATTTGAGGATGCCTGTAAAAGATGGAATTGAAACTACAAAATATATAAGCCAACACTATCCTGATATTGCTGTTTTGGTGCTTACAATGCACGAGGATGAACGTTTTGTAGTTCACCTTATGGAAAACGGTGCGAATGGTTACCTTTTGAAAAGCACCGATCCAGCAGAAATTAAAAAAGCAATTACCGATGTTGTCGAGAAAGGATATTATCTGAATAACTTCGTCAACAGAATACTGATAAAAAAATCACAAAACAAAAACAGAATCATTCCATCTCTTAAAAAAGAAGTGGAAATAAGTGATAAAGAAAAAGAAGTAATTCAATATATATGTTTAGAGTTTACCAGTATGGAAATAGGTGAAAAAATGGGAATCAGTGCAAGAACCGTCGAAAGCATTAAAGAAAGATTAATGGAAAGATTTGGATTGAAAAACACTGCAGGTCTGGTTTTTTTTGCCGTCAAAAATTATTTAATAGATTGATTTTTACTTCTAAAACTGTTGCTTGCAAATAGCCATCTTTATATTTTACCTCGTCCTTTTCTCTTTTTTTATTTCTAAAATTCATTTTTTCAAAACGTCCGGAATTGGAAAATGGACGTTGATAGTTCTCTTCTGGATTAAAATAACGGCAGGTGTTATTTATGCTAAATTTTATACTTTACCAAAATACTATGAAGGGTCAGACACCTGGAGATTTTACAGGTTAAGTTTAGCTGAAACCAAAAATCTTTTACACCACCCCTTAGCATTTGTTAAAGACCTTTTTACATACGGTTATAACACGCCTGGAAATATTTTTAGCGGTCAAAATACTTATTGGAATGATTTAAAAAGTAATTTCATAGTCAAACTACTAGCTGTTATTAATGTTTTTACCAACAATAGCTATTATTCTAATATTATTTTTTTTAATTTTTTGTTTTTATTTGGTCTCGTGGCGCTATTTAAACTTTTTCATCAAATATTTGCAGATAGAAAGTTTCTTATCATCGCCGGTATTTTTCTTTTGCCTTCCACCCTATTCTGGTGTAGCGGCATTCATAAAGACGGACTTATTCTTTCTGCTACAGGAATCATTATTTATACGTTTTATAGTTGTATCAATAAGAGGATCTCATTTACTAAAATAAGTATTATTTGTTTTGGTATTTTAGTTGTGTTTGCTTTAAGAAACTATGTATTATTTACCTTGCTTCCTGCACTGTTATCTTGGTGGTTATGCCAAAAATACCCAGGAAACAACCTTAAGATTTTTATTGCTGTTTACCTATTAATGGCCATTTCCGCACTTATTATTTCTTCAATTGTCCCGTCTTTTAATTTTCTTTCCTTTATAGTAAATAAGCAACATGAGTTTTTACTTTTAGAAGGGGGTTCTAAAGTTGATGTACCACAGTTAAAACCCACATTTATAAATTTTATCTCATTTCTACCTGATGCTTTAGATATGGCTTTTCTCCGCCCACATACAAACGAAATAAGAAATATTAGTTACATACCTGCATTTGTTGAAAATATACTTTTACTGCTTTTATTCTTAATTTCACCAATATATTTATATACAACTCAACAAACACAACCAGTAATTTTAGTTTTGTTTATTTTCCCTATTTCTATACTGTTAATTTCGGGATACACCATACCATTTACCGGAGCAATAGTTAGATATAAAAGCCTGGTTTTGCCTTTACTTATAACTCCACTGCTGTGTATAAATGATTTTTTTGTTATAAATAAAATAAGAAGTCGATTTAATTCGTCGAAGTTTATTTTCAAAAAATCTTATTAAAACTTATTTATCTTATAAAATTTCACTATAATACCTTACTTTTGCAGCCCGATTAAATAAAAATCGGGGATTTATTGTATTGAACAAATTCAATAAAGAAAAAATAAAAACAATTTTTAAATCAAAATCAGGGATTAATGAACAATTATGAATTGATGGTGATTTTTACCCCGGTACTTTCTGAAGACGAATTTAAAGCGGCTCAGAAAAAATTCATAGACATCATCACCGACAATGGCGGTGAGATTGTTAGTACCAATCCATGGGGATTAAAATCACTTGCCTATCCCATCCAGAAGAAAACAACAGCAATCTACTGGGTAACGGAATTTAAAGGGCAACCCGACTTCAATGAGAAGCTGAAAATTCAGCTCCTGAGAGACGAGCAAGTACTTCGTTACATGGTGACCAAACTCGATAAATACGCCGTCGAGTACAATCAAAGAAAGAGAAGTGGCGTACCAACAGGAAACGAAAAAGCAGCGGAGGTATAATTTATCATGGCAAAAGCAAATGAGATTAAGTACCTGACAGCCATAAAACAGGAAAAACGTGCAAAAAAGTTTAGCCGTTTTGAAAAATATGGTATCAAGTACATCGACTACAAAGACGCCGAGTTCCTTAAAAAGTTTTTAAATGAACAAGGGAAATTGTTACCTCGCCGATTGACTGGTAATTCTTTGAAATACCAACGCAAGGTTTCCGCAGCAGTAAAAAAAGCCCGTCAAATGGCTTTATTACCTTACGTAACTGATCTTTTAAAGTAGGAGGCCATCATGCAAGTAATATTAATACAAGACGTAGATAACCTGGGAGGTGCCAACGAGTTGGTATCTGTAAAAAACGGGTATGCCCGCAACTTTTTAATTCCTCAGAAAAAGGCTGTAGAAGCTAATACTTCTAACCTTAAGCAGATGGAAGAAAAGCAAAAACAAAAGGCAAAAAAAGAGGCTAAACTCCTTTCTGAAATAAATAGTGTAATTGCTGTTTTAAAAGAATCGCCTTTAAGAATCGGTGCAAAAACCGGCACAAGTGGTAAAATCTTTGGTAGCGTCACATCGTTACAACTCAGTCGTGCAATACGCGATCAGAAAGGTTACGAGATAGATCGTAAGAGAATTACCATTAATGAAGAAGTGAAAGAACTAGGTACACATAAAGCAACTATCGATTTCGGCAGCGGTAACAATACCGAAGTTGAATTTGAAGTGGTAGCTGAATAATGAAGTAACACTTTGTAAAAGAGACTATCTCAATGTGGGCTAGTCTCTTTTAAATTTATATAGGAAATTAAAAAAATCAGTTTAAATAAAATAAACCACCCAAGCCTTTTCAAACAGAAAGCTATGCGAATGTTTCACTTTCATCAAAAGCTTTGGTATTTGCGTGCATACTAGCGTAAACTTCTAAAAGCTTTTTAATTGCTCGTTTACCTTTTTCTCCAATATCAATAGAAAAATCATTTACATACAAATCAATATGTTTTCGCATTATATCTTCACTCATTTCCTGTGAATGTCTACTCACGAAATCCGAGATAACCGGATAATTTTTCAAAGAATATTCGAGGCTCCTTCGGATTAACCTTTCAAGCTTTTGTTTAACCTCTCCGTCAAATTCCTTTCGTACAATTATTCCACCCAAGGGTATGGGAGCTTTCGTTCTCTGCTCCCAAAGTTCTCCCAAATCCATTAATTTAACCAATCTCCTATCCTGGTAAGTAAACCTGTTTTCATGTATTATTACACCAGCGTCTGCTTTACCTGTTAGTACCGCATCCTCAATTTCATTAAATACCAAGAATTGTTTTTTATTTGCTTTGGGAAAGGCATAAGAAAACAACATATGAGCAGTAGTATTTATCCCAGGTATTGCAATTGTACTTCCTTCGATCGACGAAAGTGTGTTTTGATCCTTTGAAATTAATAGGGGTCCAACACCTTTGCCTAAAGCACCTCCGCTACGTAGTAAACTATACTTTTCTAAAACTAGTGGCAAAACACCATAGCTTATTTTACTTACATCTAACTTCCCATTAATTGCCCATAAATTTAACGTCTGTACATCTTCAAGCAACACTTCAAAATCAAAATCTTCGGTATCAATTTTTTTGTTTACTAAGGCATCAAATATAAAAGTATCGTTGGGACATGGACTAAAACCTATTGTAAATTTCATTCTACTTCTTTTTATATTGATTCGTTTTGTATAAATGGTCTATGTACTGCTTTATTGTCTCCGACAAATTTTTAAAGGAGTCTTCAAAATTCCACTTGCTTTTATCTCTTTCTCCAATATAATTGCTAATAGCTCTTAATTGAATAAATGAAGTAGAAGTTTGAAGGCAGCAATAATGAAGAGACGCCCCTTCCATTGACTCAATATCCGGATTATATTTAGCCTTGTATTGTATTATTCTTTGTAGGCGTGTTGTTATTTCATTTATAGTAATACCTGTTACTTCTTTCAATCCCAGAAAATTCAGTTTTTCAATCTCTGGATTTAGTAGCCTTTTCTTAAAAAACGGAAAGCTATCCGGTTGTGCGAGGTTTAGGTCAAATACATCCTTAAAACTGCCATCTTCTTCAACGCCAGTGTCTGCAAGAATATCCTCTTTCACTATTACCACTTCTCCGAGTTTTACAGCGCTATTAAATGTTCCAGCTATTCCTGCCTGAATAATCAAATCAGGCTTACGTTCAAATATTAATTTTGATACGCAAAAACATGAAGGTAACATCCCTACTCCTGTCACAAGAAAGGAAATTTTAAATTTTGCATCATTACCTAAATCATCCGGATTAATAATTCGCTTTATCAATAGTACTTCGTTCTCCGTAGCAGATATTATTACAACTTCCATTAGTGAGGCTAGCCCAATTTATTAGACATATGTGGATGAATCTCAAGAACGTGTTACCCGATATTCAATGGCACCCAATTTTTTTTATAAAGATAGCGAGAGCAAAATAACAAACAGACAGATAATTAATTTTTATGGAACAAACTAAAATAGAACTGATTGAAATTATATGCGATGCGATAAGGCAAAAGCATTTAATATCTTTTTACTTTGAAAGTCAAAAGGGGGGTAAAGATTGGCGGAAAATCAAGCCTTATATGATTTATATTAATGAAAACAGGGAAATAAAAGTTGTGGGTTTACCACATAAATTATGGGATGGCCCAATAAAAGATAGACAACCACGACACTATATTCTTGATAAAATCAACTTAAAACAATTTGAAATCTTATCTGAAACTTTCGACGATCCAGGAGTTGCGCGAAATATGGTTGATAGCACTAAAAAAGTGAAGATAATTTTCCGTTTTATCTATCAAAATGAAGATGAACAGGAAGCGATGAAAAGCTGGATCAACATCAAGGATTTACGTTTGAGTTAGAATCAAAAGACCCTTACGTTTAAAAACTGTAAGGGTCTAAAGAATAATAAATATGGCGGCTACCTACTCTCCCGGTTGGTGTACCAGTACCATCGGCCATGGGGGACTTAACTTCTCTGTTCGGTATGGGAAGAGGTGAACACCCCCGGCAAAACCACCATAAGACATTTGAGTTGTCAGTTTCAGGGTATAAATTGTAAGCTGTTTTAAACTTAAAACTTAATACTTATCACTCAACGCTCTAATAATGTACATATTGGGAAGTCGTAATAACAGAAGTAAAAAAAAAATTAAAGCTTACGGGCAATTAGTACTGCTTGGCTTTGATGTTACCACCTTTACACCTGCAGCCTATCAACGTCATAGTCTCTGACGGCCCTTAAAAGTAAACTCATCTTGAGGTAGGTTTCACGCTTAGATGCTTTCAGCGTTTATCCTGTCTGTACATAGCTACTCGGCATTGCACCTGGCGGCACAACCGATACACCAGCGGTACATACGACCCGGTCCTCTCGTACTAAGGTCATGTCCTCTCAATTTACTAGCGCCCATCACAGATAGGGACCGAACTGTCTTGCGACGTTCTGAACCCAGTTCACGTGCCACTTTAATCGGCGAACAGCCGAACCCTTGGGACCTTCTCCAGCCCCAGGATGTGACGAACCGACATCGAGGTGCCAAACCTCACCGTCGATATGAGCTCTTGGGTGAGATCAGCCTGTTATCCCCAGAGTACCTTTTATCCTTTGAGCGATGGCCCTTCCATTCAGAACCACCGGATCACTTTAGCCGTCTTTCGACCCTGCTCGGCTTGTCTGCCTCACAGTCAAGCACCCTTTTACTAATGCGCTCTGCGTACGATTACCAACCGTACTGAGGGTACCTTTGCAAGCCTCCGTTACTTTTTAGGAGGCGACCACCCCAGTCAAACTACCCACCATGCAATGTCTCCCGGATAGGGATTAGACTCTAAGTAAACGAAGGTTGGTATTTCAACGACCGCTCCACGATGGCTGGCGCCACCGCTTCATAGCGTCCCAACTATGCTACACATCGGTTACTCAAAATCAATGCAAAGTTGTAGTGAAGGTTCATGGGGTCTTTCCGTCCCGTGACGGGTAACCGGCATCTTCACCGATACTACAATTTCACCGGGCTCGCGGAGGAGACAGTGTTCAACTCATTAGACCATTCGTGCAGGTCGGAACTTACCCGACAAGGAATTTCGCTACCTTAGGACCGTTATAGTTACGGCCGCCGTTTACTGGGGCTTCAGTCAGGAGCTTTGGGGTTACCCCCGAACACCCTTCCTTAACCTTCCAGCACCGGGCAGGTATCAGGCTCTATACGTCATCTTTCGATTTTGCAGGGCCCTGTGTTTTTGTTAAACAGTTGGTTGAACCATTTTACTGAGACCACATCACTGTGGTACGCTTTATCCCGAAGTTACAGCGTCAATTTGCCTAGTTCCTTCTCCGCGGCTCACCCGAGCGCCTTAGAATACTCATCTCGACTACCTGTGTCGGTTTACGGTACGGGCCGCATTAGCCATACCTTAGAAGTTTTTCTCGGAGGTCTGATTAGGGACATTATCCACGCTGCCGAAGCTTTGTGGTACTATCAGGTTCGCCATCTCTTGCGGATTTACCTGCAAAAAATATAACTACACCCTTTAACGTGAACATCCGTGGTCACGCAGTCCTTTCACTACCCCGTCTCTCCATCGAAACTAATGCGGGTACTGGAATATTAACCAGTTTTCCATCAACTACCCCTTTCGGGTTTGCCTAAGGACCCGACTAACCCTGATCCGATTAACGTTGATCAGGAACCCTTAGTCTTACGGCGATAATGTTTTTCACATTATTTATCGTTACTTATGCCTACATTTTCTTTTCTAATCGCTCCAGCATACCTCACGATAAACCTTCAACGCAGATTAGAATGCTCCCCTACCGATAACATACCTAGTATGTATCATAGAGCTTCGGTTCATGGTTTGATGCCCGATTATTTTCCGTGCAGAGTCTCTCGACCAGTGAGCTGTTACGCACTCTTTAAATGAATGGCTGCTTCCAAGCCAACATCCTGGCTGTTATAGAAACTCCACCTCGTTTGATCAACTTAACCATGTATTAGGGACCTTAGCTGCTATTCTGGGTTATTTCCCTCTCGGCCATGGACCTTAGCGCCCACAGCCTCACTGCTGCAGATATTTACCAGCATTCGGAGTTTGTCAGGGTTTGGCAGGCGGTGAAGCCCCCTAGCCCAATCAGTAGCTCTACCTCTGGTAAACTTCTATATGCAACGCTGTTCCTAAAAACATTTCGGGGAGAACGAGCTATCTCTCAGTTTGATTGGCCTTTCACCCCTATCCACAAGTCATCCCATAACTTTTCAACGTTAATGGGTTCGGTCCTCCAGTGTGTGTTACCACACCTTCAACCTGCTCATGGATAGATCACAAAGTTTCGCGTCTACCCCCACTGACTAAATCGCCTTATTCAGACT